>NZ_JARXRM010000024.1 GCF_029887875.1 Luteimonas endophytica | reverse complement strand
GCCGTCCAACGCTTGATCTCTTCTTCCATTACCGCGCTCATTCGTGTCTCCTTGGAAAGGTTACACCTGAGCAGGAAATCACTGGGTCATTACATGGACACGCTCAACCGCCTGCACGACCGGCTGCACGCCTACGGCGACCTGGTCTTCGGCGTCGAGCGGATCGACCTGGCCGACGGCACGCTGACGATGCTGGGCGATGCGATCTTCGAAGTGGCCGAAGCCGCAAGCGACCTCATGGACAAGGTGGCCGGCCAAGCGCTTCCCGATGCGTCCAGGCGGCGAAACCACGTACGCGAGGCGCCGGCGGTCTACGGCGTACCGGCCAGCCCGGGCCTGACGCGTGATGCAGCCATGCCGATGCTGCCGCCGCCCGCGGACGCGGGCTGGCGCCCGCAGGCGGCCACCCGCCACTGATCGGGCAGGGCGCGGTGCCGGGCTCGGTCACGATCCCCGGCACCGCGTTCGTGCGATCCGTAGGCGTTTGTGTAGGCACAAAAACCGGGGTCAGGTTCGCCTACCGGCGGCCCCGCCGGACGGACCGATGGGCTGCTGGCGCGAGCGCCAGCCAGTTGGCTTGCTGGTCTCCGCGCGGGTAGGTTGCCAGCCCGGGCCCGCGATAGTCGGTACTGGGCAAGGGGTGCGGGCTGGCCTATATTCCGGCCGTGCCCAGGAAGGACTCAGGGGGAGTCATATGGATATCGACCAGCGCCGCACCACCCGCGGCATGCATCTCGGTTCTGGCGTGAGCGCCAAGCCGCCCACACCCGCCTGGCGGGGTAGCCAAGCGAAGGGCCTCGCAGCCCGCGCTGTCGTCCTGATGCTCGTCCTGCTGGCTGGGTGCTTGCTCCCCGCCGGCGCCGCGTTCGCGCAAACCACGGTGAAGTACATCCACACCGATGCGCTGGGCTCGGTGGTCGCGGTGACCGACCAGAACCGGAACGTGCTCGAGCGCCGAGAGTACGAACCCTACGGCCAGCAGCTCATACCGGCGCTGGCGGACGGGCCGGGCTACACCGGGCACGTGCAGGACGCGGCGACCGGCCTGACGTACATGCAGCAGCGCTACTACGATCCGCAGCTGGGAGTGTTCCTAAGTGTCGATCCTGTGGCGGCTTACCAGAGTCCGACAAGTCAGTTCCACCGCTACCGTTACGCGAACAACAACCCCTACAGGTTCACCGATCCGGACGGGCGAGCCGTCGAGACACCATGGGACATGTTCAGCTTTGGCGTTGGGGTTCATAGCCTTTCTGGGAACTTGCGGGAAGGGAACTGGGGAGCTGCTGGGCTCGATGCCGTAGGTGTCATTGCCGATGGTGCTGCTGTACTGCTACCGGGTTTGCCCGGAGGGGCAAGCGTAGGAATCAAAGCTGCAAGAGGCGCCGATGCAGCAATCGGTGCCGTCAATAGGACTGGTGCTGCTGCAGATGGTGCAAAGGGAGCAGATTTCGTCGTGACCCCGGGTGGTACGGCAGTTCCTACAAGTCAATCGCGCATGACGGATGGATTCGAGGCCGCGGGTATGCAGGGCACGCCGCTTCCAGACGGAAAAGGCACGTCCTATACCATGCCGGATGGCATGAATGTTAGGGCGATGGAACCATCTGGCCAGGCGCCACGCCGCGCATCGTTCACGAATTCGAACGGGGGACCCGTGACGCCAGACGGGAAAGTTCCTCAGCCGCCGCGTGGAGCCTCAGCTGCTGAGAGGCGCGATTACGTCCGTGATCGAACCCATGTGGAGCAGAACAAATGAGCAGTGTGGTACCTGCCATTCAAGCATTCATGAGCAAGTTGCCAGCTGCGATTCTCAACATCGAGTGGAACGGAGCAAGTCTTATAGTCGGCGGGCTCGGTTGGAGCCTTGCGGTCACAAGCCCATGGAGAGTTGTCGCCGAAGAGCGGATGTTGCTTGGGTCGGATGATGCTACCCATGAGTTGGTGGTCGAGCTTCTTCAGGACAAGATGGTGATTGGGTGCGAGACCCAGGGCCGGCACGCACCGCTCGATCTCGCTTTGATGCTTGAAGGCGGGAAGGTGCTAGAGGTGTTTTCAGTGGCGTACTTGGAGCCTTGGACATTGTCGTTGTCCGGCTCAGGTGTGTATGTGGCCTCTCCGTCAGAGTGACCTCTCGCCAACATCACGCACTTCGAACTCATGATAATTCTGCCCTTGTCGGAGCCAGGCATGAGGCTGAAAACCGGGGTCGGGTTCGCTTTTCGGACAGCTCGCGTGGCGAGGGGAAGGGCGCGCGGCCGCGCAGCGGACAAAGCCGTGGGTCTTGCCCCGTTTGGGCCGCCCCGATTCCGCCGTCCCGCGGCGGTGACCTGCCAGGCGATCCTCGGCGGCGCCGTGGCGGTGCGCGACCTCCTCGACCCGCGGAAACCGGGGTCAGATTCGCTTTTCGGCCGGCCTGACCTGCCGAATGCTCCGATGTGCTCCGGCTCCATCGATCAAGGCCACCCAGGCGCGCGGCCCCACGGGCCGGCGCCAGTGGCGCGCCGGGCTCACGCCATCCGCGTCGGCGTGGCCAAGCGGCCCGGTTGAAGCATCGCCAGCATTTCGCCACCATCTGCTCTGCTCGCCCCTGGCGGATGGGGAGCAAGGTCATCTCGTTCAAGTGCCCGCTTCGAGTCGTGATCGAGTGGAGGAGGCCCGCAGATGTTCAGGGCGGCGATGTCCATCGCGATCGCGGCTGTCGGACTGATGGGTTGTGACCGGGCGGAAGTGGTAGACGGTGGCACTGGCCGGTACACGCATGTGGATGTGCACTATCGAAGCTTCGATTCTCTCGCGCCCGTCTCGTACTCGAAATCCGACCTAGTCAGCCGGGCCCCGGTGAAGTTCAGCACGGATGACACCGCGACGGTAGACAGGCTGAACTCGGCGATTCCGAGCCAATGCCGTCAGGTTCGAGCACCGGTCGAGTCGTCGCTTGACTACTACTTGCTGGTCGAATTCTTCGATGGAGATCGGCTGAAGAAGGAGTTCGGGGCATCCGGGCTCCATTTCGTCGAGAAAGATGGCGTCTCGGAACGGGTGTGCGAGCTTCTTCCGGGTGATCGACAGCAGCTGGCCGAGGTGCTTGCAAGCTTCTCTGCTGCAAACTAGCGGGTCGATTCGGCGGATTCGCCTGACATCGCCTGCGGATGTCGCGTTAGACAACACCATCCAGGTGCCCAGGCGCATCGCCGGAGCAGCGATCCCGGGGGGCATAGAATGCCCTCAGAGCCGCGCGGGAGTGCCGGGATGAGTAGCCTCAGTCAGCAGGTCCACCAATTGGCCGACCAGTTGCCGCCGGAGGCGACCTGGGACGACGTGATCGAGCAGGCGCGCTTCCGCAAGGCGGTGCAGGAAGGCGTTGCGGCAGCCGACCGCGGCGAATTCGCCAGCGACGAAGATGTGTGGCGCGTCTTCCGGAAGTGGGGCGTGGACGTTGAAGGGCGGCGGGACTGGTTGGACGGGGACTGATCCGGAAAGGAAACGGACGGCGAACAGACCGCTTGGACAGGAGGCTTGCCATGCTCGCGAAACTGACCTCGAAGAACCGGATCACCCTGCCGAAAGCGGCCGTTGCCCAGGCGGATGCCGCGGAGTACTTCGCCGTCACCGTCGAGCAGGGCCGGATCGTACTCACGCCGGTGCGTGCGCAGCAGGCCGAGGCGCGCGACAAGCTGGAACAGCTCGGCATCGAGGAGCAGGATGTCGAAGATGCCATCGCCTGGGCCCGCCGATGAGGCGGCGCATGCGGCAATCGTGTCATGGATATCGAGAAGAGCAATGAACGGATCCAGCGCTTCGTCGATTGGGACGGCCCGACGCCGACGTCAAGGGACGGGATTAGGATGCCCATGGCAACACCCTTCGGAGGCTCAGCCATGTCTGCCCAGACACTACGCCAGCAAGTGCATCGCATCGCGGATGAGCTGCCGCCCGAAGCGACATGGGATGACGTGCTGTGTCAGGTCGAACTGCACGCCTCCATCGAGCGCGGTTTGGCGCAGGTCAGGGCGGGCAACACGATCCCGGCTGAAGACGTGCGGGCGCAGCTGCAGGCCGAACTGAAAGCCACGCAGTGAAGGCTGTTCCGGACGGAGGGGGTGGTGATCCGCCCGGAGTTCGCCAAGCGAAAAGGAAGCAAACCCGCACGCGCTAGCCGGTTTCCCGGGGCCGTCCCAAGTGGCACTTGGGCGTTCGCGCAATGCAGGGTCGCCCGCAGGATAGCCCACCCCGGTCGCGCGTGTACAGCCGGTATCTGCCTGCAAATCAGCTCGCCCCCTGCCATGCCTGCCAAAGATCATCCCAGGGATGTCCGGACCCAAAAAAGAGACGCCCGCGCGAGGCGGGCGTCGGGCCGGGGATGCTATCCCCGGCGGTGTTAGGCGCTCATTCTTGCACAACGATCTGACTGGCATTGCTGCCGCCGACTACATGAGCCCGGGTCCCTAGCGGCTCCAGGCGTGGGCTGAGGGAATCGAGGAAAGAAGCGAAACCCGGACCGAGCGTGATAAATACGGTGGTGACCGCCGTGGGAGGCTGCACGATGAGAAGACGGATTGCTGGCTTGATGGTCGCGCTGATGATCGCTGTGTCACCGGAGCTGGCGCGCGCTGCGGAGCCTCCAGCGCTGCTGGGAACCTGGTCGGCCGACGTGTCGCAGCTGCCGATGCCGCCCGAGGCACGCCCGAAGCGGGTCTTGATCTCCTTCGATGAGGCGGCCGGCGGTGCAAGGAAGATCAGGGTGGAGATCGTCCAGGCCGACGGGCAGGAGCGGATTTCCGAAGCCATCGTTCCGCTGGACGGAAGCACCGCCGCGATCGAGGGCGATCGCCTGGAAGCGGATGCCATTGCCGTGAAGCAGGCCGTCGCCGACGTGCTGGTGATGGCTCTGGCCAAGGGAGGTGTTCCGGCGTCGACTCGAGTCTATGCGGTGACCGCGGACGGGGAGCGGATGGTCGAGACGGCCGTGCATTTCGACGCAGACGGCAAGGCGGTCATGCGGACGTTTCTCTTCCGTCGGGTTGCCGCACGAAGCGACTGACAGAAGCTTCGTGCCAGTTCCGCCGTTCGCCCCGGGCGGATTGGCCGAGGGGACGTAGCGGTAGCTACGCTCAGGGGGTCGCTTGGCAGGCGGCCCACCTGGCCTGGTCGGCCACGGGGCCTGAAGTGATCTGATGCACCTGCCGCCCTTCGGGGCCTTCCGTCACGCAGAACGCACCCAGGTAGGAACGGTTGTTCCAGTGCGCCCCGTCCTGGATGTAGGCATTTATGAAGGCCGAGTAGCGCTTACCCGGCTGGACGGGTGCGGCTTCGACCAGCGCTTCCGCCCCCTCGGGCTGGGCGCCATATGGGAGGCACTGCGCCGGGTCCAGCATGACGGGCGGCATCCTGCCGGCCAGCGACCAGACCTCACGCACCACGTTCTCAGACGCGTCCAGCTCGGACACCACCATCGCGCCGAGCTTGATGGGGTAACGGCGCGCCTCGCGGGTATCGGCAACGCCGAAGCAGGGCAGCCCGCCCTGGTCCTGGATCGACATGTGGAGCATGCGTTGCCGGGCCTCGCAGGCGGGTGCGAAGAGCGCCAAGGCGCAGGCGAACAGGAGGCTGTTGCGTCTCATCCGGCAGGTGCCGATCCGATCAGCCCGCACCCGTCGGCGACTTGAAGCTCGATGGTAGCGAGCCGTTCCTGGCTCTCGGAGACATGCCAAAACGCGCCGAGCCCCGTCCTCTTCTCCAGCATGTAGACATCGAAGGAAGCCGTAACGAACTCGTCGACGGCGCTCTGGCCGGCAAAAAACCGCCCGAGCAGCTCCAGGTGATGGCGATGGAACGCATCGATGACGGGGAAGAAGAAAGATGGTCGAAGTCGTTTGTTGAACGCATGACATGCGGCTTCGTCTGGGGTGCCTTCCCGCATGGAAAAACGCGAGCCGATCGGTTCGATGATCTCGCACTCAATCGAGTCCGCCCTGATAAAAACGCAGTGCAGGGCGAACCCGTCGCAGCCAGGCAGCGTAAAGAAGAGATTGCCGGTGGACTCGCTTGGCGGGGCGCCGCTTCGGGCGCGCACCGCCTTCGCGTCTCGCGCAACCTGCAGCAGATCGATGGGCTGGCCCATGCGTTCTTGATGGGCGAACAGCCGCTGGAAGCAGGCCGCCAGGAACACGTCGCCGGAAACGGCGATTGCGCCGTACTTCCAGGGGTAGACCTTGCGATAGTTGCGGAGCACCAGGTCCGGCGGCCCCTGGTTTGACACCCGCGACAGCACTGCGCAATGATCCCCGGCGAGGATCAGGTGATCCTGCGCATCGGCGGCGACGATCAGCGTCATTGCTGTCAAACTCCATGGAAGCGCATCGCAGATAAGGGAACTATCTCATGCCTGGTAACTTCATCGTCAAGGCCAGCCAGCACCCGTTTCTGGCTGGAGAGAGCAGGCTCGTCGGCGTTCCGAGCCTGCCGGACACCCGGATCAAACTATTCGACGAAGGCTTCGTCCTGAAGGACAAGGCGACGGGCGAGCCGCTGCCCAACGTGCCTTACCGCATCCTCCTCAAGGACGGCAGCTACATGCAGGGCGTTACCGACAAGCTCGGACGCACTTTCGTCGTGGGCACGGCGGAGATCGAAACGCTGGTTCTGGAAGTGAAGGAGCACTGAGCCATGAGCACCGCGCCCGCCAGAGCCCTGTATCGCCGAATCGCGAATTCCGTCACCTCGCCAATAACGAACATAAGGCGCCGGGAAGTCCTGCTGGATAGACCGGCGGATGTATTACATGCGGACGCCGTAGAACTCGCGCCAGAAATCCTCGATGAGGATGGCGAGGTAGTCGACGGCTCGACCGAGTCGCAGGCCATTCCGCACAAGCACCCGATGGTCAAGGTCGAGCCCGCCACCAATCGCATCGCCCACCGGGAGGTCAAGGTCCGGGTCTGGAGCGAGGGACGCCCCGATGACCACCATGCCGGCAGGACGGTGACGTGGTCGATGGCCCCGCTGTTCGTGCGCCCGGTCGAAGAAGGCGAAGAGGAAAGCGATCCCGCTTTCCGGGGAGACTGGGCACAGGCGGCCGCCGGGCATCGCGACCGCTTCGAGGCTCCGGCAGAGTTCGCAGCCTCTGGGTTCAGCCGCATCGACCAGGAACAGGCCACGACTACGGTGAATGCCACCGGTCATACAGCCATCCGCGTCAACCTGCCGCCCATTGCGTTCAACGCGGCGCGCATCAGCGTGCAGCTCGAGGGTGAGGAGGCCGCGGTCGAGCTGATCGATCTCGAGGTGCCGGGGATCATCGTGATCGATCCGGGGCATGGCGGTGAGACTGATAGGCCAAGTTCAAGCGCCAACAACGCCACGTCCCACACCAGTGGAATTCTGGAGAAGGATCTCGCGCTCGATTTCGGTCTACGGGTCAGGACGGCCCTCCGTGCCCTGCGGGTCGGGGAGGATCGGAACCTATGGGTTCACTTGACTCGCGACGATGACACGAACATCGCCGGAGCAGAGCGCGCGAACCTCGGTCGCGATGTGGGTGCGGATGTCCTTGTGAGTATCCATTTCAACGGTTTCAACGGGGTCGCGAGAGGGACCGAAACCCTGGTGAGGCGACGCAGCGACAACGTGAACTACGATGAAGATGTCGCGCTGGCACAGCGGTTGAACGATGCGGTATACGGCGCCATTCTTGCTCGTGATGAGGGCGCGATAGATCGCGGGATCAAGGAGCGCCAGCTCGCCGTCTTGAGCGACGGCGATCTTGGGAACACCGCTGCTCATCATCCTTTGCGCTCCGCGCTGCTGGAGGTTGAGTTTATCGACAACGAGACTGTGGATGAGCTGCTCAGCATCAATGAAAACCACGAGCAGGTAAGGCAGGAAATTGCAGACGCCATCGCGAATGCCCTGGTCGATGACCTGATGAAGAGCTCATGATCACGCTTCGGTTCATTGAAGCAAGGTTGCTGGAGCGCGCTTTGCCCGTGATCGCCGCGATCGCTCTGGTTTTGCTGTTGGGGTGCACGCCAGGGGTCGGTCCGATTGAGCATCCGCCCACAGAAGCTGGGCAGGCAGCCGACTCTCCGCGAGCTGAACCAACAGAGGCGAGATCGCATCGTTATCGATTGGCCCCCGCACCCCATGATGAAGAAGCGATTCGGGACAAGTCGACGCCGCCGCCCTTGGTGCTGCGCGGTCGCGGGACTGCCGGAAAGATAGTGAATCGTCAGGGCGAGACGGTCATGGATGCGGCTAAGAGCGGGTCTATTTATGGGCTCGAGCTAAGCCCAAGTCGAGACAAGGCCCTCGTGTACTTCGGAGATGCGAATTACACGGTTCTTGATACGGACACGCTAGAGGAAGTGGCAGATCCACCGGCCAAGCCACCCAGATATCAGGACGCCACCGGATTCAGCTGGTGGTTTCTCGATGATGGCCGCCTGATAGGGCAGGCAGACCTGCCGTCAACAGACACGGCAGGGAAGACGGCCGCTGATATCGAGTCACTGCTGCCCCGGAGCACGTTGATCTATGTCTATGAGTTTGAAAGCGACTCACTTGCCTCTGTGGAGATCGATGGCCAGTTGCCCTCCATCTTCTCCATACACGAGATTCTTGGGGAGAAGATCATCCTGTTGACTCCGGATACCGAACTGCTGCACGCGGCGCTCGTTCGAGATACAGGGATCTGACCGTCCGGGTACACCGATGACCTTTCGGATACCGCTCTCGGGCACTTGAACGAGAAACACGGAAAAGAAGCGCTGGAGCGTGTGCGTCGAAAAAGCGGAGGGGCAAAGTCGTTTCGATCACACGATTGAACTGGTGGACTTCCAGTTGAAGGAACAAACGGGGGATGGCGGACTCTAGCCCGCGCTCGCGGGCCTACCCCTCGCCTGCTTCGGTGGTGCGCACCAGCGCCTGCAGGTCTTCTTCGAGCTGCGAGATGCGCGCCGCGAACTGGGTCGTGGCGCCCGGACCCAGGTGCGCCATGCCGTCGAGCAGTTCCGACAGCCGCTGCAGGCGCTGGCGCTGGTCGCGCATCTCGAGTCGGGTGCGCTGCTGATTCAGGTCGGTGGGATCCGACTGGTGGTGCTCCCGGCGCCAGCGTTCGCGCAGCACCAGCAGCAGGCGCCCGGCCATGCGCTGGTCGGCGTCGCTCCACGGAATGCTGGCGCCGCGCACCGTCTCGCTCCAGGCCGCGAAGCTGGCACGCGGGCCGATGTGCTGGCCGTCGGGATCCACGGTGAACGGCTGGTCGGGCCGGCCGGCCCAGCGCACTTCCTGGATCTGTTCGCAGCGGAAGAAGCACAGCCACTCGCCGCGCGCCGCGTCGAGCGGAAGCGCCAGGGCCCCGGCCAGACCGCCGGCGGCGTCGGGGCCGTCGGCCCAGTCCGCGGCGTTGGCGGTCGCCACCGGCCCCGCGCCGCCGTCCCGGCGCAGCCACGCCAGGAGTCCGGGAACGGCTGCCGCGGCCGGGGCACGCCCCGCGCTGTGCCACTCGTCGTGCAGCCACAGCCCGGCGCCGTCGCAGGGCAGGGCGCGGCGCAGCAGGTCGAGTTCGGTAGGCAGCGCCAGCCGCGCATCGCCGGCGTTGGCCAGGCGCAGCCCCAGGGCATCGCGCACGGCACGGGCGCCGTCCTCGGCAGCCACGGCGGCGCGCTGTTCGCGCGCGGCGATCCGCATCGAGACGAACAGCCCGAACATGTCGGCCACCGCGCGCACGCCCGGCGGCACCAGCCGCGGGCTGCGGTGGTGGCAGGCGATCAGGCCCCACAGCCGGCCGCCGGCGGTGATCGAGATCGACATCGACGCGGCCACGCCCATGTTGCGCAGGTATTCCAGGTGCACCGGCGACACGCTGCGCAGCGCCAGCTGGCCCAGGTCCAGCGGTGCGCCGTCCGGGCCGCGGTCGGGCAGCACCGGAACCGGGGCGTAGCCGGCGTCCGGAATCACCCGGATGCGGTTGCGCAGGTACAGCTTGCGCGCCTGCGCGGGAATGTCCGAGGCCGGATAGCGCAGGCCCAGGTAGGCGGGCATCTCCGCGGCGCAGGACTCGGCGATCACCTCGCCCGAGTCGTCGTGGCGGAAGCGGTACACCATCACCCGGTCGTAGCCGGTGAGCAGGCGGACCTGCTCGGCGACGCGCTGGTGGAAGTCGTGCTCGTCGTCGGTGGCGGCAACGCGCGCGATCATCGCCTGGCCCACCACCGCGGGCGAGCGCTCGCCCGCGCCCGGCGGCTGCGGCTCGATCTCGATGTGCACCAGCCCGCCGGCGACGTGCACGCTGAGGTCGCACAGCTGCGCGCCCGGCCCGATGTTGCCGACCGCGGCGCGCTGCGCGGGCCCGTCGGGCTCGCCGAAGCCGATGGTTTCCGACAGCGACTGCACCAGGTCCTCGGTGAGGAACTCGCGCAGCGAGCGCCGCGGCATGTCGGCGGCGGCGATGCCGGTCAGCGCCTCGATGTTCGCGGACACGTGGCGGATGCTCCAGTCCGGCAGCGCGCAGCTGATCAGGTAACCGTGCGGCTGGATCGCGCCGCTCAGGTGGATGGGCTCTTGGGCACAGCGGGCCAGGGCCTGGTCGAGATCCGGGCTCATGCCTGTTGTCGCTCCATGCCGGGGTGGGTCGATGCGAGCGCACGGCCGAAGCAACGATCCGCGAGCGCGAACGCAGCGAGCGCGCCCTGCGTGATCAGTGCCTGCTCCCGGGTGTCCTGAGGGTCGAACCGGGCCAGGCACGCCTGGACCGTCGGCCAGTCTTCGCTGACGGCATGGCGTGCAAGGAATGTGGCGCCGCGGTCGCCGTCGAAACCGAGCAGGCGCACATCGCGCAGCAGCCGGCGGGCGCCGATGCTGCTGCCCGCCATCACGTACTGCCAGCCGGCCCGTTCGCCGTGTCCGCGCACCCGTGGCGCGTTGGCGGCCGGTGGCAACGGCATCAGCCCGAGTGCGGCCAGGTCGGTGGCGAGCCAGGCCGACAGCCGCGGCGCGCACTGCAGTGCGCGTTCGAAGTCGCCGGCGAAGCGGTGCATGCCGCGGAGGTAGCCGGCATAGGTGGCGCGGTCGCGCATCCCGCCCGCGAACCGCACATCGAGACGGGCGTGAGCGGCGGAAGTGGCGAGGCGCAGGGCATGCCGGGATGAAGGCGGTATGGCGGCGGCAGTCATCCGGAAAGCATAGCGAGGAGAGTTCCGCTACGAATTCATCTTGGTGACTCGATCTTCATGATGGCCTTGCCGGCGCGGCTCCCGCCGGCATTCCGGCGTATAACGCATCTTCTACCGCGCCGGCTTCCGCGTGCATGGCACCTCCTGCGAGGGGCGTGGCGCGTGGCGGCCTTACTCCTTGACCACGCCCTGGCGCTTGCTCGCGGTGTGCTGCATCAGCTTGTCGGTCCAGGCGATGCCGACCGCGGAGAAGATGAAGATGGTGTGGATCACCGCCTGCCACAGCACGCCGTCGGCGCTGTAGGTGGTGCAGGTGCGGGCCGAGTCGCCGCCGGCCGCGGCGTAGGCGCGCGCGACGTCCAGGGCTTCCATGGTCCCGCACAGCGGCAGCCCGCCCACCATGCCGGCTTCGATGAAGGTCTTGAGCAGGTGGATCGAGCTGATGCCGATGATCGCCATCGCCAGCTTCACCTTCAGCACGCTGGCGTTGACGTGGCTCAGCCATTCCGGCTGGTCCGGGTGGCCTTCCAGGCGCAGCCGCGACACGAAGGTCTCGTAGCCGCCCACGATCACCATCACCAGCAGGTTGGAGATCATCACCACGTCGATCAGGCCCAGCACCAGCAGCATGATCGCCTGCTCGGACAGGTTGTTGACGTCCTGGATCAGGTGCCAGAGTTCCTTGACGAACAGGAACACGTACACGCCCTGGGCCACGATCAGCCCCAGGTACAGCGGCAGCTGCAGCCAGCGCGAGCTGAAGATCAGCGCGGGCAGCGGGTTCAGGCGGGGCTGGGAGGGGGTGGGCATGGTTGCACCGGCGCAAAGCGCGGCAGCGTAGCGGGCGGCGGGGGCCTTGCCAAGCGCGCCGGCCCGGCGGGCGGGTGCCCGCCCCGCCGCCAGGGTGCCCCGCGGGCAATGGCGGCCCCCGCGCCTGGCTTCGGCCGCGCCCGGCCAGTCGGGTCAGTCGGGCCAGTCGGTCCGCCCAGTCCGCCCAGTCCGCCCTGTCCGGCCAGCCCGCCCGGCCCGGCCGGGCGATGCCGGCCGCGCGGCCGCCGCGGCGCCGATTGCCTACAATGCCCGCCCCCGTCCCATCCCCGGCAGGCGCGTGCGGTTTCCAGACTATCCCTTCACCGGGCAGCGCCTTGAAGTCCGCCCGGGCATCGCCATGCACTATCTGGACGAGGGCCCGCGCGACGGCGAGGTGGTGCTGATGCTGCACGGCAACCCGTCGTGGAGCTTCTACTGGCGGCACCTGGTGCTGGGCCTGCGCGATCCGGGGCTCGGCAAGGGTTATCGATGCATCGTGCCGGACCACGTCGGCATGGGCCTGTCGGACCGGCCGGGCGACGGCCCCGGCGCGGCCCCCGGCTATCGCTACACCCTGCAGTCGCGCATCGAGGACATCGAGACCCTGCTGGCGCACCTGGGCATCGACGGCCCGCTGACCCTGGCGGTGCACGACTGGGGCGGGATGATCGGTTTCGGCTGGGCGCTCGGGCGCAGCGAACGGGTGCGGCGGCTGGTGATCCTCAACACCGCGGCGTTCCCGCTGCCGGCGGCCAAGCCGATGCCCTGGCAGCTGTCGCTGGGGCGCGACTCGCGGGTCGGCGGCTTCATGATCCGCGCCTTCAACCTGTTCGCGCGCGGTGCGGCCTGGCTGGGCACCGAACGCCGGCTGCCGGCGCCGGTGCGGCGCGCCTACATCGCCCCCTACCAAGGCTGGCGCAACGCCATCTCCACCCTGCGCTTCATGCAGGACATCCCGCTGGGCGAGGGCGATGCGGCCTGGCCGCTGCTGGTCGAGTCGGCGCGCCGGCTGCCCGGGTACGCGGACCGGCCGGCCTTCATCGGCTGGGGCCTGCGCGACTTCGTGTTCGACCGCCACTTCCTCGACGGCTTCCGCGCCGCGCTGCCGCAGGCCGAGGTGCACGCGTTCGAGGACGCCGGCCACTACGTGCTCGAGGACCGCCACGAGCTGCTGGTGCCGGAGATCCGCGGCTTCCTCGGCCGCCACCCCCTCTAGACCCGTCTGGCGCGTCAGTGCGGCGGCGGCTGGATGACGGCCTCGCCGGCGGCGGGCGCAGGTGTGGCCGCGGCGTCGTCGGGGACCACCGCGACCAGCACCGTGGCCGGGGTGCGCCAGTCCGCGGCCGTGAGCAGCGGCAGCCCGTGCGCGAGCCGCGCGCGGTCGCACTGCGGGCTGGCCGCGCCATGCTCCCAGGAAGCCGGCACCTCCCGGCACACGCTCGGCCGCAGCGGATGGATGGTGCAGCGCGAACGCACGCCGATCTCGGCATCGAGCGCCACGCAGCGCGGCTGCCGCGCCCAGGTGCCGCGCATCGCCAGGCGGTGCGCGTCGAGCGTTTCGGTGAGTTCGGCCGGCACCGTGCCGCCGAGTTCGGGCGCCGCTTCCGACCAGTGGAAGCCCACCCGGAACCAGGCGCAGCAGGCGCCGCAGGACAGGCAGGGATGCGACATGGTGGGCGCGGCCGGCAGGAAAAAGTCGCGCGATTCTGCCCGGTCCGCGGCAATTCGCAAGGGGGCCGGGCGCGGGGTGGGGCGGGTAAGCTGTGCGGGTGACGATGCCAGCCGATCCGGCGCCCGCCGGCGCCCCCCCAGACGCGCCCTGCAACATCGCCGCGGCGCTGCCGCGGCTGGCCGCCGAGCGGCCGCAGCAGGTGGCGATGCGCTGCCCCGGGAGGGGCGGCCGCTACCGCGTCGAACTGACCTATGGCGAACTGGACCGCCGCAGCGATGCGATCGCCGCCGGCCTGGCCCGGCACGGGATCGGCCGCGGCACCCGCACCGTGGTCATGGTGCGGCCCACGCCGGAGTTCTTCCTGCTGATGTTCGCGCTGTTCAAGGCCGGCGCGGTGCCGGTGCTGGTAGATCCTGGCATCGACCGCGCGGCGCTCCGGCAGTGCCTGGACGAGGCCGCGCCGGAGGCGTTCATCGGCATTCCGCTGGCGATGCTGGCGCGGCGGCTGCTGGGCTGGGCGAAGACGGCGCGGGTGCGCGTGACCACCGGGCGCCGCCCGTGGCTGGCCGATGCCGCGCTGGCGCGGGTGGAGCGCGCGGGTGCCGGTGCCGGGCCGCAGCTCGCCCACACCGCGCCCGACGAGGTCGCAGCGATCCTGTTCACCAGCGGCTCGACCGGGGTGCCGAAGGGCGTGGTGTACCGGCACCGCCACTTCGTGGCGCAGATCGCGATGATGCGCGAGGCGTTCGGGATCGTGCCCGGCGGCGTGGACCTGCCGACCTTCCCGCCGTTCGCGCTGTTCGACCCGGCGCTGGGGCTGACCTCGATCATTCCCGACATGGATCCCACCCGCCCGGCCCGCGCCGACCCGGCGAAACTGCACGCGGCGATCGAGCGCTTCGGCGTCGACCAGCTGTTCGGTTCGCCGGCGCTGATGCGGGTGCTGGCCGAGCACGGCGCACCGCTGCCGGGGCTGCGCCGGGTCACCTCGGCCGGCGCGCCGGTGCCGGCGGACGTGGTGGCGGCGATGCGCGCGCTGCTGCCGGAGGGTGCGAGTTTCTGGACCCCGTACGGCGCCACCGAGTGCCTGCCGGTGGCGGTGATCGAGGGGCGCGAGCTGGTCGCGCTGGCCGCGCGCACCGCGCAGGGCGCCGGCACCTGCGTGGGCCGGCCGGTGCCGCCCAACGCGGTGCGCATCATCGGCATCGACGACGGCGCGATCGAACACTGGGCCGCAGCGCTGCCGCTGCCGCCCGGGCAGGTGGGCGAGATCACCGTGGCCGGCCCCACCGCCACCGACGGCTACTACAACCGCGATGCGCAGACCCGCCTGGCCAAGATCCGCGAGGCGCTGCCCGGCGGCGGCGAGCGCATCGTCCACCGCATGGGGGATCTCGGCTATTTCGACGACGCCGGGCGGCTGTGGTTCTGCGGGCGCAAGACCCAGCGGGTCGAGACCGGCGCCGCGATGCTGTGCACCGAACAGGTCGAGCCGATCTTCAACGGCCACCCGGCGGTGCGGCGCAGCGCGCTGGTGGGCAACGGCCCGCGCGGCAGCCAGCGGCCGGTGCTGTGCGTGGAACTCTTGCAGCGGGCGCCGCGCGCGGACCGTGTGCGCATCGCCGGCGAACTTCGCCGCATCGCCCAGGGCCATGCGCAGACCGCGATGATCGAGGACTTCCTGTTCCACCCGCGGTTCCCGGTCGACATCCGCCACAACGCCAAGATCGGCCGCGAGCGGCTGGCGGCCTGGGCGGCCACCCGCCTGCACCCGGCGCCACCGGAACGCGAGGCAAGCACGAGATGAGAATACTGGTCACCGGCGGTGGCGGCTTCCTCGGCCAGGCGCTGTGCCGCGGCCTGGTCGAGCGCGGCCACGAGGTCGCCAGCTTCAACCGCGGCCACTACCCGGCGCTGGACGCGCTGGGCGTGCGCCAGCTGCGCGGCGACCTGGGCGAGGCCGATGCGGTCCTGGCCGCCGCGCGCGGCATGGAGGCGGTGTTCCACAACGCCGCCAAGGCCGGCGCCTGGGGCAGCCACGCCAGCTACCACCGCGCCAACGTCGCCGGCACCGCGCACGTGATCGCGGCCTGCCGCGCGCACGGCATCGGCCGGCTGGTCTACACCTCCACCCCCAGCGTCACCCACCGCGCCACCCATCCGGTCGAGGGCGGCACCGCCGACACCGTGCCCTACGGCGAGGATCTCAAGGCGCCCTATGCCGCGACCAAGGCCGTGGCCGAGCGCGCGGTGCTGGCGGCCAACGGGGCGGGGCTGGCGACGGTGGCGCTGCGCCCGCGGCTGATCTGGGGGCCGGGCGACAACCAGCTGCTGCCGCGGCTGGTCGAGCGCGCGCGCGCCGGGCGCCTGCGCTTCGTCGGCGGTGGCGACAACCGCATCGACACCACCTATGTGGACAACGCCGCGCAGGCGCATTTCGACGCGTTCGAACACCTGGCGCCGGGTGCGGCCTGCGCCGGCCGCGCCTACTTCATCAGCAACGGCGAGCCGATGCCGGTGCGCGAGATCGTCAACGCGCTGCTGCGCGCCGCCGGCGCCCCCGAGGTGACCGGCACGGTGCCGTTCCGGGTGGCCTATGCCGCCGGTGCGCTCTGCGAGGGCCTGTGGCCGCTGCTGCGGCTGCGCGGCGAGCCGCCGATGACCCGGTTCCTGGCCGAGCAGCTGGCGACCACCCACTGGTACGACATGGCGCCGGCCACCCGCGACTTCGGCTACCGGCCGCGGGTCGGCGTTCACGAGGGTCTCACGAGGCTGAAGGCGTGGTGGGACCGCGATGCCGCCGTCACCCGCTGACCACCGGGCCCTGGGGATGATCCGGTCACGCCACTAACGGCTCCCACCGGAGATTCGAGATGCTGAGTTACGCCGTCATCTTCTTCATCATCGCGATCATCGCCGCCGTGCTCGGTTTCAGCGGTATCGCCGGCGCCGCCACCAACATCGCCTGGATCCTGTTCGTCGTGTTCCTGATCCTGGCGGTGGTGTCGATGATCCGCGGCAGGAAGGTCTGACGCAGCAGCGCCGGACCGTGGAGGGCCCGCCGGCACAGGCGGGCCCTTCCTTTTTTCCGGAACCGGCGTTGGCGGCGATGGCTACAATGCCGGCATGGCCACTCCCCCCCCGAACACGCCCCTCGGCGCGCTGCGCCCGCTGGCCGGCCGCGCGCTGGAAGCCGCGCTCAACCGCGCCCTGGCCCTGGACCCCGCCACCCGCGACGCGCTCGCGCCGCTGGCCGGCCGCAGCGTCGCGCTGCGGCTGGACGCGCCGGCGCTGGCGCTGCGGCTGACGATCGCGGACGGGCGGATCGCGGTGGGCCCGGCGGACGCCGCGGGCGAACCGGACCTGTCGGTGCGCAGCACCCTCGGCGGGCTGCTCGCGCAGCTGCCCGGCATGCTGGGCGGCGCCGAGCGCGGCGCGGCCGCGCCGGTGGGGCGGGTGCGGATCGAGGGCGATGCGGAACTGGCGCGGCAGCTGCAGCGCCTGGCGCAGCGCTTCGATCCGGACTGGGAGCGGCCCTTCGCCAGCGCGTTCGGCGACGTGGCGGGGGTGCAGATCGCCCGCGCCATCGCCGCTGCGCTGCGCGGCGCGCGCGCCACCGGCGACAGCCTGGCGCGCAGCGCCGCGGAGTACCTGACCGAGGAATCGCGCGACGCGGTCGGCCGCGAGGAACTGCACGCGTTTCTCGACGACGTGGACGCGCTGCGCGACGACGTCGAACGGGTGGCGGCGCGGGTGCGGCGGCTGCAGGGCGCCGCCGGGGGCGCGGCGGCGGAACGCCCGGCGTGAGCGCGCTGCTGCGCGCCGCGCGCATCGGCCGG
The DNA here is from genome assembly GCF_029887875.1 of Luteimonas endophytica. Classification (GTDB taxonomy): domain Bacteria; phylum Pseudomonadota; class Gammaproteobacteria; order Xanthomonadales; family Xanthomonadaceae; genus Luteimonas; species Luteimonas endophytica. The sequence goes on along the minus strand of NZ_JARXRM010000024.1, from coordinate 89,628 downwards.
GTGCTGCTGCGCTACCGGCTGGACGCGCTGCTCGACCAGACCCCCGCCGAGCGCTGGCTCAAGCTGATGCGGCCGTTCGTGCCGCGCGCCAGCCGCGAGGTGGAGGCGATGCCGCGCGGCGCGCGGTTGCGCATGGCGCTGCAGGAGCTGGGGCCGATCTTCGTCAAGTTCGGGCAGATCCTCTCGACCCGGCGCGACCTGGTGCCGCCGGACGTGGCCGAGGAGCTGTCGCTGCTGCAGGACCGGGTGGCGCCGTTCGACGGCGACGCCGCGCGCGCGATCGTCGAGCGCGCGCTGGAGCGCGACATCGGCAGCGCCTTCGCCGCGTTCGACACCGTGCCGCTGGCCTCCGCATCGATCGCCCAGGTGCACGCGGCGACGCTGCACGGCGAAGGCGGCGCGCCCGGCCGCGAGGTGGTGGTCAAGGTGCTGCGGCCGGGCATCGAGAAGCAGATCGCCGCCGACGTGGGGCTGTTGCGCAACGTCGCGGCGCTGGTCGACCGCACCCATCCCAACGCCGACAAGATCCGCCCGCGCGAGATCGTCGCCGAGATCGAGAACACCCTGGCCGCGGAGCTCGACCTGCAGCGCGAGGGCGCCAACGCCTCGGTGCTGCGGCGCAACTGGCTCGACTCGGCCGACCTGTACGTGCCCGAGGTGATCTGGACCCACACCGCCGAGCGGGTGCTGACCCTGGAGCGGGTGCGCGGCATTCCCAGCGACGACGTCGCCGCGCTCGATGCCGCCGGCATCGACCGCAAGGCGCTCGCCGCCAAGGGCGTGCGGGTGTTCTACACCCAGGTGTTCCGCGACAACTTCTTCCACGCCGACGCCCACGCCGGCAACATCTGGGTGGACCAGGAGCGCCGGGAGAACCCGCGCTTCATCGCCCTGGACTTCGGGATCATGGGCCAGCTCTCCAGCGAGGACCAGTACTACCTCGCCGAGAACTTCATGGCGATCTTCAACCGCGACTACCGCCGCATCGCCGAGCTGCACGTGCAGGCCGGATGGATGCCCGCGCACATCCGCATCGACGAACTGGAGGCCGCCGCGCGCTCGGTCTGCGAGCCGTATTTCACCCGCCCGTTGTCGGAGATCTCGCTGGCCGAGGTGCTGGGCAAGCTGTTCCGCACCGCGCAGCGCTACGAGCTGACCCTGCAGCCGCAGCTGATGCTGCTGCAGAAGACCCTGCTCAGCATCGAGGGGGTGGGGCGGCTGCTGGATCCGAAGCTGGACATCTGGGCGGTGGCGCGGCCGGTGCTCGAGCGCATCCTGGTCGAGCGCTACAGCCCGCAGCGGCTGGCCGGGGAGTTCCGCAAGCGGCTGCCGGAGCTGATCACTCGCGCGCCGGACATGCCGCGGCTGCTGCACACCTGGCTGACCCAGCAGGTCGAGGGCCGCCACGAGCTGCGCCTGCGCTCGCACGACCTGGCCGAACTGACCCAGGTGATGCGGGCGCTGCAGCGGCGCACCGTGGCGGCGATCCTCGGCACCGGGCTGCTGATCGCGGCGGCGGTGCTGTACGCGCTGGAGGCCGGCGGGCCGAGCCTGGCCGGGGTGCCGGCCGCGGCCTGGGTGGCGGGGCTGGGCGGGCTGTGGGCGCTGCTCGCGGCCTGGCCGCGCAGGTAGCGCATGCGGACGCTCCTGGCCGGCGTCGGGCCGGCATGAGCGCCGCCGTGCCCCCGGCGCTCGGCGTGCTGCACGCCGACGATCTGCTGGCCGTGGTCGACAAGCCGGCCGGGATGATGGTGCACGACAGCCAGCTGGCCGGCGGCGAGACCGACTTCCTGGTCGATCACGCGCGCAGGCTGTTCGGCCGGCCGGTGTTCCTGGTCCATCGCCTGGACCGCGCCACCAGCGGCTGCCTGCTGCTGGCCTTCGACCGCGACGCCGCCGGCACGCTCGGCGAGCAGCTGATGGCGCGCACCGTGGAGAAGCACTACCTGGCGGTGTGCCGCGGCTGGCCGGAGGCGGCGTTCGAGATCGACCACCCGCTCGATGGCGGCCCCGGCAAGCGCCTGCGCAAGCCGGCGCTGACCCGCTTCGTGCGCCTGGCCACCGCCGAGCTGGCGCTGCCTTCGGCGGGGTTTCCGACCTCGCGCTACGCGCTGCTGCGGGCGACGCCGGAGACCGGCCGCTTCCGCCAGATCCGCCGCCATCTCAAGCACGCCTCGCACCACCTGATCGGCGACACCAGCCACGGCGACGGCCGCCACAACCGCCATTTCCGCATGCTCGGAGTGCACCGCATGCTGCTGCACGCGCAGCGGCTGTCGTTCCTGCATCCGGGCGACGGGCGCCGGGTGACGGTGGAGGCGCCACCGGACGCGCAGTTCGCCAGGGCGCTCGAGTTCTTCGGCGCCCCGGCCGCGTAGGCGCACCCGCCCGGCCGGGCGGGGCCCGGCTGCGGGGGTTGCGAGCCGGGAGCGGCGGAGCGAGTTCCGCTCAGCGGGGGACGGGCGGCCGCCGGAGCGGCCGCTGGATCACTTCGTGGCGTCCAGCTCGCGGATGTCCTGCTCGAGCTGCTGCAGCATCGGCATCACCAGCTGCTGCACCGCGACCATGGTGTTCTGCATCAGCTGCGGCATCTTGTCGAGCAGCTTCTGCCCGGCGGGGCTGGCGTAGAACTCGATCATCGCGTCCACGTCCTCGGGGCTGAAGGTCTGGGCGTAGATGTCGCTGTACAGCGGCTCGAGCTTGTCCCAGGTCAGGGTCTCGGCGATCCGCTGGTTGGAGCGGGCGACGACCGCGTCGAGCCGGGCGCGCTCCTCCTTGCCCAGTTCCTCGCCGGCGGTCAGCTGGGCGACCATCTGCTGCTGCGAGGCCTGCACCTGCGGCAGCATGGTCTCGACCGTCTGGCGGGCGCGCATCACCTCGAGGAGGCGGTCCACCTGGGCCTCGCTGGGCTGCTGGGCGAACGCCAGCGGGGCCGTCAACAGCAGCGCCATCAGCGCAAGTACGCGGGACATCTGCCTCATCGGGCCTCTCCTGGCTGGTCGGACCGGCATGGTCGATCCTGTGCCGCGGCGCGTCAACACGGCGCCATGGCGGGGTGACTACAATCCTCCGCGGAGGTGACATGACCGAGCCGATGCCAGAGATTCCCGAGCGCGAACTCGTCGAACGCTTCGTGCGCTCGGGCGGGCCGGGCGGGCAGAACGTCAACAAGGTCGCCACCGCGGTCGAGCTGCGTTTCGACATCGCCCGCTCGCCGTCGCTGCCCGAGGCGCTGCGCGAGCGGCTGCTGGCGCGGCGCGACCGCCGTGTCACCGACGACGGCGTGCTGGTGATCAGCGCGCAGCGCTTCCGCACCCAGGAGCGCAACCGCGAGGACGCGCGCGCGCGCCTGGACGCGTTCATCCGCGCCGCCCTGCAGCCGCCGCGGCCGCGCATCGCCACCCGCCCCAGCCGCGCCGCCAAGCGCCGGCGCCTGGAGGGCAAGCGCCAGCGCAGCCGGATCAAGCAGGGGCGCTCCTCGCCCGACCTGGAGTGAGCCCTTGGAGCGAACGCCGCCGTTGACCCCGCCGATCCCGCCGTCGATGCCGCGGGTCCGGCCCAATGCCTTCGCCCGCTGGGTGGGGCGCAGCGTGCTGCGGCTGGGCGGGTGGCGGGTGGTCGGCACCCTGCCGGATGTGCCGAAGCTGGTGCTGATCGCCGCGCCGCACTCGTCCAACTGGGACGGCCTGTGGGGGTTCGCCGCGAAGCTGGCGATGGGGCTGGAGGTGCGGGTGCTCGGCAAGCGGCAGCTGTTCTGGTGGCCGCTGGGCCCGCTGCTGCGGCGGCTGGGGGTGATCCCGATCGACCGCAGCGCGCCGCAGGGCACGGTGGGCCAGGCCGTCGAGATGCTGATGCGCGCCGACCGGATGTGGTTCGCGCTGGCTCCGGAGGGCACCCGCAGGCGCGTGCAGCGCTGGAAGACCGGCTTCTGGAAGATCGCCCACGCCGCACGGGTGCCGATCCTGCCGGCGTACTTCCACTACCCGGAGCGGGTGATCGGCATCGGCGAACCGTTCCACGTCGGCGACGACGCCGAGGCCGACATCGCCCGCCTGCGCGAATGGTACGCGCCGTGGATGGGCCGCAACCGCGGCACCGTGTGATCGCGGCCCGGCGCGCTCATCGTTCCGAGTGCCCGCTCTCGTAGTAGTCGCCGCGCACGAACAGGTCCGGCTTGATCAGTTCCACGAAGGCCCGCGCCTGTGGCGAGAGGTACTTGCCCTTGCGCACCACCACGCCGTAGCTGCGCTGCGGGAACCATTCGGCCACCGAGCGCGCGACCAGCTGCGCGCGGTCCGCCTCGTTGAGGCAGATCGCGGTGACGATGCTGATCCCCATGCCCATCGCCACGTAGCGCTTGATCACCTCCCAGCCGCCGACCTCGAAGGCGACGGTGTAGGGCACCCGGTGCTGGTGGAACACCATGTCGACCAGGCGGTAGGTGGTCAGGCGCCGCGGCGGCAGGATCAGCCCGTAGGGCGAGAGGTCCTCCAGTGCCAGCTCGGGCTTGTCCGCCAGCGGGTGGCCGGGCGGCACGATCAGCATCGGATCGAAGCGGTAGATCGGCGCGTAGTCGAGGTCGGCGGGCACGTCGAGCATCGACCCCACCGCCAGGTCGGCGGCATCCGAGCGCAGCAGGTCCAGCCCGCCGGCGCCGGTCACGTTGTGCAGGCTCAGGTGCACCCCGGGCTGGGCCCGGCGGAAGCTCTCGATGATCGGCGGCAGCAGGTGGAGGATGGTGGAGGTGCCGGCGGCGATGTGCAGTTCCCCCGCGTCCAGCCCGCGCAGCTGCTGCTGGAGGGCGGCGTGCAGCCCGTCGATGCCCTCCACCAGCGGGCGGGCGAGCTCGTAGAGGGCCTCGCCCTCGCGGGTGGGCAGCAGCCGCCGGCCGCTGCGCTCGAACAGGCGGACCCCCAGGTCCCGCTCCAGCGCCTGCAGCTGCAGGGTGATGGCCGGCTGGCTGACGAACAGTGCCTCTGCGGCCCGTGAGACGGAGCCGAGCCGGGCGGTCTGGCAGAACGCCCGGAGCGGCTTCAGCCGGTCGCCCTTGTAGGCGAACCGCGGCGTCCTGGCGGGCGTCTTGGCCATGGTTTTAACAAGTATTAGTTGATCTAATGGTATGCATTGAGAAAACTGTGTTGTCAAATACAGTACCGAGGCGGATGGTCATCTTGCAGCGCAACAATCGCAGGAGACCCCCAGATGTCCGCCGTACTCAAGGAACAAGCCCGACCCGAGGAGCAGCCCGTCCCCACCGGACCGGCCGCCCCCGCCGCGATCGCCTTCACCGCCGCGGCGCCGCCATCCGATCTGCTCGGGGCCCCGGTCCAGCAGTTCCTGGCCGACCTGCACCGGCGCTACGAGCCGCGCCGGCAGGAGCGGCTCGCCGCGCGGCAGCGGCGCCAGGCCCGCTTCGACGCAGGTGAATTGCCCGACTTCCGCGACGACACCCGCGCGATCCGCGAGGGCCAGTGGCGGGTCGCCGGGCTGCCGGACGCGCTGCGCGACCGGCGCGTGGAGATCACCGGGCCGGTCGATCCGAAGATGGTCATCAACGCGCTCAACTCCGGCGCCAGCTGCTTCATGGCCGATTTCGAGGATTCGACCGCCCCGACCTGGCACAACCTGCTGACCGGCCAGCGGGCGCTGCGCGAGGCGGTCGCCGGGACCCTGGCATTCACCAGCGAGACGGGCAAGCGCTACGCGCTGCGGCCGAGCGCCGAGCAGGCGGTGCTGCTGGTGCGGCCGCGCGGCTGGCACCTGGACGAGAAGCACGTCCTGGTCGACGGCGCGCCGATGTCGGCGGCGCTGTTCGATGCCGCGGTGTTCGCCTTCCACAACGCCGCCGCGCTGGCCGAGCGCGACCGCGGCCCCTACCTGTACCTGCCCAAGCTCGAGTCGATGGAGGAGGCGCAGCTGTGGCAGGACGCGCTGTCGCACATCGAGGCCGCGCTGGGCCTGGCCCACGGCCAGATCCGGGTGACGGTGCTGATCGAGACGCTGCCGGCGGCGTTCGAGATGGACGAGATCCTCTACGCGCTGCGCGACCGCGTCGCCGGGCTCAACTGCGGGCGCTGGGACTACATCTTCTCCTTCATCAAGACCTTCCGCCGGCACCGCGAGCGGGTCCTGCCCGAGCGCGGCCAGGTGACCATGGCCCAGCCGTTCCTCAAGGCGTATTCGGAGCTGCTGATCCAGACCTGCCACCGCCGCGGCGCCCACGCCATGGGCGGGATGGCGGCGCAGATCCCGATCGCCGGCGACGAGACCGCCAATGCCCAGGCGCTGGCGCGGGTGCGCGCCGACAAGCTGCGCGAGGTGACCGCCGGCCACGACGGGACCTGGGTCGCCCACCCGGCGCTGATCCCGGTGGCGCGCGCGGTCTTCGACGAGCGCATGCCGACCCAGCACCAGCACCACGTCGGCCGCGAGGACGTGCTGGTGGTGCGCGAGGACCTGGTGCAGGCGCCGCTGGGCACGATCACCCGCGCCGGCTTCGAGGGCAACGTCGAGGTCTGCGTGCGCTATCTCGCCGCCTGGCTCGACGGCAACGGCTGCGTGCCGATCCACTGGCTGATGGAGGATGCCGCCACCGCCGAGATCGCCCGCGCCCAGCTGTGGCAGTGGCTGCACCACGCCGACGCCGAGGAGGGCGACCCGGCCGGCGACGGCCCGGCGCGTGCGGGGCTGTCCCTGGACGACGGCAGCGCGGTCGACTGGGTGCTGTTCGAGGCGGCCCTGCTCAATCTGCCCTCGCGCCTGGCCGGGCAGCCGCTCCCCGGCGCCGGACGCGTGCCCGAGGCGATCGCGCTGCTCGAAGCGCTGACCCGCAGCGAGACCCTCGCCGACTTCCTGACCCTGTCCGCCTGCCAGCGGCTCGACTGAGCGCACCGCGCCGTCGCCCCGCCCGCCATTCAACGAGGATCCGAACATGAGCCAGCACCTGCGTACCGCCGAAGACATCGCCGCCGACTGGGCCGACAACCCGCGCTGGACCGGCATCACCCGCCCGTACTCGGCCGAGGACGTGGTGCGCCTGCGCGGCACCGTGGCGGTCGAGCACTCGCTGGCGCGGCTGGGCGCCGACAAGCTGTGGCGCAGCCTGCAGACCGAGGACTTCGTCAACGCGCTCGGCGCGCTCACCGGCAACCAGGCCATGCAGCAGGTCAAGGCCGGGCTGAAGGCGATCTACCTGTCCGGCTGGCAGGTGGCGGCCGACGCCAACATCGCCGGCGAGATGTACCCGGACCAGTCGCTGTACCCGGCCAATTCGGTGCCGCAGGTGGTCAAGCGGATCAACAACACCCTGCTGCGCGCCGACCAGCTGCACCATGCCGAGGGTGACGACAGCATCGACTTCCTGCAGCCGATCGTGGCCGACGCGGAGGCCGGCTTCGGCGGCGTGCTCAACGCCTTCGAGCTGATGAAGGGGATGATCGAGGCCGGCGCGGCCGGCGTGCACTTCGAGGACCAGCTGGCCTCGGTGAAGAAATGCGGCCACATGGGCGGCAAGGTGCTGGTGCCCAGCCGCGAGGCGGTGGACAAGCTGGTGGCGGCGCGGCTGGCCGCCGACGTGTGCGGCGTGCCGACCATCCTGATCGCCCGCACCGATGCCGAGGCCGCGGACCTGCTGACGTCCGACATCGACGACAACGACCGCCGGTTCTGCACCGGCGAGCGCACCGCCGAGGGGTTCTACAAGACCCGCAAGGGCCTGGACCAGGCGATCAGCCGGGGCCTGGCGTACGCGCCGTACGCCGACCTGATCTGGTGCGAGACCGGCAAGCCGGACCTGGCGTTCGCGCGCCGCTTCGCCGAGGCCATCCATGCGAAGTACCCCGGCAAGCTGCTGGCCTACAACTGCTCGCCGAGCTTCAACTGGAAGAAGAACCTGGACGACGCCACCATCGCCCGCTTCCAGAAGGAGATCGCCGCCTACGGCTACCGGTTCCAGTTCATCACCCTGGCCGGCTTCCACGCGCTGAACTACTCCATGTTCAATCTCGCCCACGGCTACGCGCGCCGGCAGATGAGCGCGTTCGTGGAGCTGCAGGAGGCGGAGTTCGACGCCGCCGACCGCGGCTTCACCGCGGTGCGCCACCAGCGCGAGGTCGGCACCGGCTATTTCGACACGGTGACCCAGACGATCCAGCGCGGGCAGTCCTCGACCACCGCGCTGAGCGGCTCGACCGAGGAGGAGCAGTTCGAAACCCGGGCGGCGTGAGCGCAGGCGGGGCCTATGGGCCCCGCGACGCACCGGCACGCCCGGCCGCGCGGATCGCCGCGGAGCGGCGGATCGCCACTGGCGCCTCGCCCCCGGCGGCCGCGGCCCATCCGCCGCGGCCGCCGGGGGGGGGGCGCCGCTACTTGCGGATCTGCGGCTCGTGGGTCTCCAGCGCCTCGGCCAGGCCGGGCACGCCCTCGGCGCCCGCCGGCACCGTGATGCTGGAGCCGGCGAAGTCCTCGCCGATGGGCTGGGCCCGCCCGCCCAGGCAGGTCGAGAGGAAGCCCTCGGCCACGGCGTTGAAGGCCTTGCTGTTCTCGGGGCGCGCGAACCCGTGGCCTTCGTCGGGAAACAGCACGTAGGTCACCGGGATGTCCTTTTCCTGCATCGCCGCGACGATCTGATCGCTCTCGGCCTGGACCACGCGCGGGTCGTTGGCGCCCTGGCCGATCAGCAGCGGCCGGCTGATCCGGTCGACGTGGGTGATCGGCGAACGGTCGAGCAGCAGCTTGCGCCCCTCCTCGGTACGCGGGTCGCCCACGCGCCGGTACCACTGCTCCATGAAGCTGGCCCAGTACGCCGGGAAGGTCTCGAACAGGGTGATCAGGTTGGACGGCCCGACGATGTCCACGCCGCACTTGAACGCTTCCGGGGTGAAGGTCATGCCCACCAGGGTGGCGTAGCCGCCGTAGCTGCCGCCCATGATCGCGACCTGGTCCTCGGTGGTGACGCCCTGCTGCACGGCCCACTGCACCGCGTCCATCAGGTCGTCGTGCATCTTGCCGGCCCATTCGTGGTTGGAGCGGTTGACGAAGTCCTTGCCGAAGCCGGTGGAGCCGCGGTAGTTCACCTGCAGCACCGCGTAGCCGCGGTTCGCCAGCCACTGCGGCCAGGCGCTGTAGCCGTAGCTGTCGCGCGCCCACGGACCGCCGTGCACGAACAGCACCATCGGCACCGCCGCGTCGGGGTTGCCGTCGGCGTCCGGGTCGGCATGCGCCGGCAGGGTGAGGTAGCTCACCAGGTCCAGGCCGTCGCGCGAGACGATCTCCTGCGGCCATTGCGGCACCAGCGGCTGGCCGTCCAGGGCCGGACGCGAGGAGAACAGCTCGGTCAGTTCGCCGCCGCCCTCGCCGCCGCGGTCGTAGCGGTAGTACACCGCCGGCCGTTCGGCCGCCGAGTAGGTGACGATCCAGGTGCTGTCGTCCTGGGTGCGCGCGCTGACCGAGGCCACGCCCGGCCCGATCGCCTCGAGCTTCTCCAGGTCCGCGGCGATCGCATCGTCGATCGCGGTCCATTCCTCGCGCAGGTAGTTGGACGATGCCGCCTGCACCTCGCCGGTCACCGGGTCGGTGAGCGCGTCGTCGACGTCGGCGCGCGGGTTCTCGAACACCACGGTCTTCTCGCCCGAGTCCATGTCGACCGCCACCAGCGCGGTGGTATTGCGCTCGCGCGATTCCAGCAGGTAGGCGGTCTCGCCGTCGGTGGTGAAACCGACGTAGCTGGTGCTCAGGAAATCGTCGAAGGGAATCTCCTCGGCCAGTTCCCAGCCGCCTTCGCCGTCGGGGCGCAGCACGTCCTGGCCGCCGTCGTCGCGCGCGCGCATCGCCAGCCGCACTTGGTAGTCGGCATCGGCCAGGTAGCCGGCGAACTGCTCGGTATTCTCCTCGACCAGGGTGCGCTCGCCGCTGGCCAGGTCGACCCGGTAGAGATCGTGCCACTGCGGGTCGCGGTCGTTCATCGACACCAGCACCGATTCGGGGTGCAGGTGGCTGACCCCGCTGACGAACGCGCGGGTGTTCTCGAACGGGGTCAGGTCGCGGCTCTCGCCGCTTTCCAGGTCGACCGCGTACAGGTGGAAGTTCTCGTCACCGCCCGAATCGCGCAGATAGAGCAGGGTATCCGGCTGGTGCGCCCAGAAGTACTGGCGGATGCCGCGGGCATCGTCGCTGGTGACCGCGCGCGCCGCGTCGACGTCGTCGGCCGGCGCCACCCAGACGTTGAGTACCCCATCGACCGGGGCGATCCAGCTCAGGTAGCGGCCGTCCGGGCTGATCTGCACGCTGGCGCGCTCGGGGTTGCCGAACAGCGCGTCGCGCGGGATCAGCGGTACGTCTTCGAGGTTGGTGGGCGCGGCGGCCGTTGCCGGCGCATCGGCCGCGGCGTTCCGCGCGGGCTCCTCCTGTCGGCCGCCGCAGGCGGCGAGGGCGAGGGCGAGGCTCGAGGCCAGGATCAGGCGGCAGGACATGGCGGTTCCCCAGACATTCGCTTCGGTAACGCCAACGCTAGCGCGCTGCGGCGCGCGGTGCGTTCGCAGCGCGTTAAATCGTGCAGTGACTGATGGCAGGGTCACCCGGTCCGGTGGTCGTTCCGGGGCCGCCACCGGCCCGCCCCGCAGCGCGGAGCCTGCTCCACGCTGCGGGGTTCGCCGGGGCGAGGGGTATGGCGACGGCGGCCCTCGCCGGAGCCGTCTACTTCCTCACTTCCTGGGTGTGGGCCTCGAGCGCCTCCGCCAGGCCCGGGACGTCCTCGGCGCCGGTCGGGACGGTGATGCTGGAGCCGGCGAAATCCTCGCCGATGGGCTGCGCCCGCCCGCCGAGGCAGGTGGACAGGAACCCTTCGGCCACCGCGTTGAAGGCCTTGCTGTTCTCCGGGCGCGCGAAACCGTGGCCCTCGTCGGGAAACAGCACGTAGGTCACCGGGATGCCTTTCTCCTGCATCGCCGCGACGATCTGGTCGCTCTCGGCCTGCTTGACCCTGGGATCGTTGGCGCCCTGGCCGATCAGCAGCGGCCTGGAGATCCGGTCGACGTGGGTCAGCGGAGAGCGCTCGGTCAGCCAGGCCTTGCCTTCCTCGGTGCGCGGATCGCCCATGCGCCGCGCCAGCTGCTCGAAGAAGCTGGCCCAGTACGGGGGGACCGTCGCGAGCAGGGTGTTGAGGTTGGCGGGGCCGACGATGTCGACGCCGCAGGCGAAGGTGTCGGGAGTGAAGGTGAGGCCGACCAGGGTGGCGTAGCCGCCGTAGCTGCCGCCCATGATCGCGACCCGGTCCTCGGTGGTGACGCCCTGCTGCACGGCCCATTGCACGGCATCGATCAGGTCGTCGTGCATCGTGCCGGCCCACTCGCCGTCGCCGGCATTGGTGAAGTCCTTGCCGAACCCGGTGGAGCCGCGGAAGTTGACCTGCAGCACCGAGTAGCCGCGGTTGGCGAGCCACTGGTTGTAGGTGGCGTAGCCGTAGGAGTCCCGGCCCCAGGGGCCGCCATGCACCAGCAGCACCATCGGGGTGGGCGCGTCCGGCTTGCCGTCGGCGTCGCCATCGGCATGCGCGGGCAGGGTGAGGTAGCTGACCAGGGTCTTGCCGTCGCGCGAGGCGATCTCCACCGGCCATTGCGGGACCAGCGGCTTGCCGTCCAGCGCCGGCCGCCCCGAGAACAGCTCGGTCAGCTCGCCGCCGCCGTCCCCGTCGCGGTCGTAGCGGTAGTACACCAGCGGCGACTCGGCGGCGGAGTAGGCGACGATCCAGGTGCGGTCGTCGAGGGTGCGGGTGTTGATCGAGACCTCGCCCGGGCCGATCGCCTCCAGCCGCTCCAGGTCGGCGAGGATCGCCGGGTCCAGCACCGCCCATTCCTCGCGCAGGTAGTCGACCGCGACCGCCTGCACCTGGCCGCTGCGCGGATCGGACAGGCTGCCGCCCAGATCCACCCGCGGGTCCTCGTGCACCAGGGTGCGCTCGCCGCTGGCGGTATCGATGGCGTACAGCGCCGCGGTGTTGCGATCGCGCGAATCCATCATGTAGAGCGTCCCGCCGTCGGTGGTCAGGCCGCCGGGCGAGGTGGTCAGGGCATCCTCGAATGGAATGCTGTCGTGCTCGACCCAGCCGTCGCCTTCGCGGCGCAGCACGTCGCTGCCGCCGTCCGGGCGCGAGCGGGTGGCATAGCGCAGTTCGAAATCGGCATCCGCCAGGTAGCCGGAGATCTGCTGCGTGTTCTCCTCCACCAGGGTGCGCTCGCCGCTGGCCAGGTCGACCAGGTAGAGGTCGTGCCACTGCGCATCGCGATCGTTCATGCCGACCAGGACCGCGTCGGGGCGGCGGTGGCTCAGCCCGGAGACCTGCGCCGTGGTGGCCTCGAAGGGCGTCAGGTCGCGGCTCTCGCCGCTGGCCAGGTCCACCGCGTAGAGGTGGAAGTTCTCGTCGCCGCCGGTGTCGCGCAGGTAGAGCAGGGTATCGGGGCGGTACGACCAGAAGTAGTTGCGGATGCCCCGTGCCGTGTCCTGGGTGACCGCGCGCGCGTCGCCGGGACTGTCGGCCGGCGCGACCCAGACGTTGAGCACGCCGTCGAGCGGCGCCACCCAGCTCAGGTGGCGGCCGTCGGGGCTGAGCTGGACGTTGGCGCGTTCCGGGTTTCCGAACAGGGCGTCGCGCGGGATCAGCTCGACCTCTTCGATCGAGGTCACGGCTGCTGGCGCATCCGACGCCGTTTCCGGGGTGTCGCTGGCGGGGCTGCCGCAAGCGGTCAGGGCGGTCGCGGCGCAGGCCGCAAGCAGGAGGGTTCGCATCGGTCGGGTCCCTGGAGTCGGCGCGAAGGTGTCGCGGCGTCCGCTACAGCCTAGCCCACCCGCCGGCGGCGGTGTTCCGCCGGCGTTAAAACCCCGGCATGACCGATGGCATGGCGCGTGGCCCTGCTCCGGCGCTTCAGCGTCCGGTGGCGCCGGTCCCGCTCAGGCGGCCAGGGCGGCCGGGCTGCGGTCCAGGCTGCGGTAGCCCAGGGCCTCGCCCAGGTGCGCGGTGGCGATCTCCGGGCTCCCGGCCAGGTCGGCGATGGTGCGCGCGACCCGCAGGATGCGATGCATCGAGCGGGCCGACAGCCGTAGCGATTCGACCGCCTGTTCGAGCAGGCGCTGGTCGCGTTCGCGCAGGCGGCAGCTGGCCATGGTCGCGGCCTGGTCGAGCCGGGCGTTGACCGTGCCGGCGCGCGCCGCCTGGATCGCGCGTGCGGCCGCGACGCGCTCGCGGATCGCCGCGCTGGGTTCGCCCTCCGGCGCATCCGGACGCAGCTGCGCCGCGGGAAGCCGCGGCACGTCGACGTGCAGGTCGATGCGGTCGAGCAGCGGCCCCGAGATGCGCGCGCGGTAGCGCCGGATCGCATCCGGCCCGCAGCTGCAGCGCCCGGAGGCGTCGCCCGCCCAGCCGCAGGGGCAGGGGTTCATCGCCGCGACCAGCTGGAAGCGCGCGGGGAACTCGCTCTGGCGTGCGGCGCGGGAGATCGTGACCACGCCCGATTCCAGCGGCTCGCGCAGCACCTCGAGGGCGCGGCGGTCCCACTCCGGCAGTTCGTCGAGGAACAGCACGCCCTGGTGCGCCAGCGAGATCTCGCCGGGACGCGGCTCGGCTCCGCCACCGACCAGCGCCACCGCGCTGGCGGTGTGGTGCGGCGCGCGGAACGGGCGTTCGCGCCAGCGCGCCGGGTCCAGCCCGCGGCCGCTGACCGAGGCGATCGCCGCCGCTTCCAGCGCCTCGGCGTCGGACGCGTCCGGCAGCAGGCCCGGCAGGCGCGATGCCAGCAGGGTCTTGCCGCACCCCGGCACGCCGACCAGCAGCAGGTGGTGGCCGCCGGCGGCGGCGATCTCGAGCGCGCGCCGCGCCTGGGCCTGGCCGCGGACGTCGCGCATGTCCGGCCCGGGGGAGCGCACGGCTTCCGGCGCCGCTGCGCGCGGCAGCTCGCGTCCGCGGGCGAGCAGGGCGCAGACCTCGAGCAGGGTGCGCGCGCAGCGCACGTCGACCTCGGCCGCCAGCGCCGCCTCGGCGCCGTTGCCCGCCGGCACCACCAGCCCGCGCCCGGTCGGCGCCACCGCCAGCGCCGCGGGGAGCGCGCCGTCGACCGCGCGCAGCTCGCCGGTCAGGCCGAGTTCGCCGATGAATTCGCAGTCGCGCAGCGGCTCCATCGGGATCTGGCCGCTGGCGGCGAGGATCCCGAGCGCGATCGGCAGGTCGAAGCGGCCGCCGTGCTTGGGCAGGTCGGCGGGGGCGAGGTTGACGGTGATGCGGCGCTGCGGGAATTCGTACTGGGCGCACTGGATCGCGGCGCGGACCCGGTCCTTGGCCTCGCGCACCGCGGCTTCGGGCAGGCCGACGATCGACATCGACGGCAGCCCGCCGCCCAGGTGAACCTCGATCTGCACCGGAGGGGCCGACACCCCGGCACGCGCGCGTCCGTGCACGAGTGCGAGTCCCATGGCGGCGGCGGCTAGTGCTGCTGGGCGACCGTCGGGTGGTCCTGCTTGGCCAGCTCGGCCTCGAGCCACTGCACCGCCTGCTCCAGGGCCTCGAGCTTCTCGCGGGTGCGCAACAGCACCGCGCGCTGCACCTCGAACTCCTCGCGGGTGACCAGGTCCAGCTTGGTCAGCCCGGACTGCAGCACCGCCTTGAAGTTCTCCTGCAGCTCCTCGCGGCTGTCGCGCATGGCCGGCGGTACCAGGCCGCTGAGGCGGCGGGCCAGGTCGTCGATGTGGTTGAGGTCGATCATCTGGTGCTTACTCCTGCGGCAATGCGCCAAGCATCGCCCGCCCCGGTGCGGTCGCGCAGTCGGGCGGGGGCGCGCCGCGACGTAGGAAAAATCCGACAGCAGGGTCGGTGGAGGGCGCGCATTGTAGCCGTTCGTGCCCGCTGCGGGGCGGTGGCGGTATGCTGCCGGGATTCAGGATGGAGACCACGTGATGAAGCTGGTCATGGCGATCATCAAGCCGTTCAAGCTCGACGACGTTCGCGAGGCGCTGGCCGAGGCGGGCGTGGCCGGCATCACCGTCACCGAGGTCAAGGGCTTCGGCCGGCAGAAGGGCCATACCGAGCTCTATCGCGGCGCCGAGTACGTGGTGGACTTCCTGCCCAAGCTGAAGCTCGAGATCGCGGTGGCGGACGAGCAGGCCGAGATGGTGGTGGAGGCGATCCTGAAGTCCGCCAACACCGGCAAGATCGGCGACGGCAAGGTGTTCGTCTACGACCTCGACCGCGCGGTGCGGATCAGGACCGGCGAGCTGGATGCCGACGCGCTGTAGCGGCACCTGCCGCAGGGCCCAGTGGGTGCAGGCGGCCACCGGGTGATTCGCGCCTGAACCGGCGGACCGAGGGGGATTGTGCCATTCGGGCTGCCATGCTATTGGCGCGGCCGGGATCCCGGGTTACCCTCTGCGGCCACTCGGCAAGGAACGGGGTTCACGATGAAGATGGCAGTGAGGGCGGCCGGCCTGGCCGCGATGCTCGCTTCGGCGGCGCTGTTGGCCAACGAGACCGAGCAGGTGCTGGTCGAAACGGATGCGCGCGCCATCGTCGCGCAGCAGCAGGAGATCCGCAGCGATGCGGTCGCGCGGACGGGCCGCTACAAGGACATGGACGAGCGCACCCGCACCGAGCTGCTCGCCAAGCAGGATCGGGTGTTCGCCCTGCTGGAGGGCCGCGAGCGCTCCACGGATCTGCCGCCGGGCGACCAGACGGCGTTGTTCAATTCCCTGGAATCGATCTCTGCGATCGTGAACAACGCCGAGGACGAACGCATGGTCTGCGAGCGCATCCGTCCGACCGGCAGCAACATGAGCCAGAACGTCTGCAAGACGGTGGCCCAGCGGCGCGCGGAGCGCGAAGCCGCGCGACAGGCCACTTCGATGCGCAACGTCAAGTGCCGCACGTCGTGCCGCGAAAGCCAACGAGTGGAAGGCTGGTAGGCGGAATCTGTCACTTGGGGCGGTGCGGCCGATAACCGAGCCGCCCCGCCGCGTCGGCGTCGTCTGAGCCAAATCCTCGCGCGGGCATCCACTAGCGCCGTGTGAAGACTGCCGTCCAGCGTCGGCGTTTTGTTAGCGGTCGGCGTGTCCGGCCCTATGGTCGGGCAGGCGTCAACTCGTCGGGCCGTTTAGTGCAGCTTCGACGAATGGCGGTAGCGCTTGCGCGCCGCGGTGGATGGAAACGCTGTAGTAGCGGGTCTCGAACGCCCGCTCGGCCGCGGCCTGCTCCCGGAACCCGAAGCCTCCCGACTTGCGCGCCAGGGTGCAGCTCCACCAGCCGGTGGGGTAGCAGGGCTGGGGGAACGGCAGGGTCTGGAAGGCGGTGAAGCCGGCCTTGGTCATCTCCGCGCGCATCTGCCGGATCAGCTCGAGCAGGGCCAGCGGCGACTCGGACTGCTGCACCAGGATGCCGTCCTCGCGCAGGGCGCGGAAGCAGCTTTCGTAGAAGGCGCGGTTGAACAGGCCCTCGGCCGGGCCGACCGGGTCGGTCGAGTCGACGATGACCACGTCCAGGCTGGCCGGCGCCGCGTTGCGCATCCAGGCGACGCCATCGTCGAACAGCAGCTCGGCGCGCGCATCGCCATTGGACTCGCACAGCTCCGGGAACCACTTCTCGGCCATGCGCGTCACCTGCTCGTCGATGTCGCACTGCACCGCGCTCGCCACGCCGCGGTGCCTGAGCACCTCGCGCAGGGTGCCGCAATCGCCGCCGCCGATGATCGCCACCTGCTTCGGATCGGGATGGGTGAACAGCGCCGGGTGCGACATCATCTCGTGGTAGAGGAAATTGTCGCGCGCGGTCAGCATCACCGCGCCGTCGATGAGCATCAGGTTGCCCCAGTCGGTGGTTTCGTAGATCTCGATCTTCTGGAATTCCGACTGCACCTCGTCCAGCTTGCGCACGATGCGATAGCCGATCGCCGAGCCGGTCGGCTCGAACTGCTCGTGGATCCAGGCGGGGTCGGTCATGGCGGATTCCTGTGGTGAAGCGGCACCGCGCCCGAGGGGCCGGCCGGTTGGGGCGGCAATTGTAGCCAAGTCGCTGCCGCCCAAGGAGCAGGCGGCACCGGCCGTGCCGGCCGTCCAGGCTGGTTCCGGTGGCCGCGCGTGGGTTCACGGCAACCTCATCACCGCGGTCGCCTACTCCACGATGTCGGACTGGATCTTTGCACGCATCGCGTCGTGGGGCCCGAATCGAGGCTCTCGCGCCATCGCGATGAACAGTAGCCCTGGTTCCGCAGCGAATGCGATGGGGGTCACAGTAGTGGCCCGGGAATGCAGTCACCGTTGCCGTAGAGGTTGCTCCGCGGATCCAGGCACACATTCGATTCACCGGGCCGAGGCCGGCCGGGCACGCTGCAATTCGTCGTCGGCACGTGTCATCCAGGCAGGCGACAACGCATTGCGATCCTCACTTCCCACCCGCTGTCGTGGGTGCGACCGGCGCCGCCAAAGCGCGTGCCACCAGACCGGAATCCTTCCGGCCAACCGCACCGAGCCAGATGCCACCGGATGACCCGGTGGACGCCCGCAACCGGCGAGACGGCATCGGGCGCTGTCTACGGCAGTAGACGCCACAGTCCCCCGCCGATCGGCTTCCGTCATCCCGGCGACGCATTGCTGCGACCGCTCGTTCTCCTGTTCGAGGTGAGCGGACTCGCGAACAGGAAACCAACCGATGAACATCACCATGAAACTCCTGCCCTTGGCGCTGCTGGCGCTGAGCCAGAGCCTGCTGGCGCAACAACTGCCCGGCGCGGGTAGCCAGTTGAAGCAGGTTCCGGCGCCGCCGGAAGTACGGAAAAGCGAACCGGAGATGCGCATCGAGGAAGCGACCACGCCGACGGTTGCCGGCGCCGACACGGTCCGCGTGCTGGTGACCAGGCTGGAGATTTCCGGCGCGCGTGTCTACACCGAGGCCGAGTTGATCGCGATCGCGGGCTTCACCCCGGGCGTGAAACTGACGTTGTCTCAGTTGCAGGCCATGGCCGCGCGCATCACCGAGCACTACCGCGCGAACGGCTACTTCGTCGCGCGCGCTTATCTGCCGGCGCAGGACATCTCCGACAACGTCGTGACCGTCGCGGTCAGCGAAGGCAACTACGGCGAGGTGATCCTGCGCAACCAGACCAACCTCGCCGACGGCCTTGCCAACGGGCTCCTCGGCGGGCTCGAAAGCGGTGAGGCGATCGAGCTCGACCCGCTGGAAAGTCGTCTGCTGCTGCTCTCGGATGTTCCGGGCGTCGAGCTGAGGTCGACGCTGGTGCCGGGGACGGTGCCGGGAAGCTCCGATCTGATCGTGGAGCTTACCCCCGGCCAGCGCGTGACCGGCAGCATCCATGCCGACAACGCCGGCAACCCGTACACCGGCGAGTACCGGCTGGGCGCTTCGGTGAATCTCAACAACCCGCTCGGACGCGGCGACGTGGCCTCGCTGCATCTCCTGACCTCGGGCTCGGGGCTTCAGTACGGCCGTGCGTCCTACCAGATGCAATTCGGCCGGGCGACCGCCGGCATCGCCTACAGCCGGCTGGATTACGAGCTCGGTGAACAGTTCGAGTCGCTCGGCGCCGATGGAACCGCGGAAGTCGCCAGCATCTTCGGCGCCTACCCGCTGGTCCGGTCGCGCGACACCAATCTGTATCTCGGGCTGGCAGCCGAGGACCGCACTTTCCAGGACCGGATCGACCTGGTCCCGAGCGTGACCGACCGCGAAGCCCGGGTATGGACACCGAGCCTGTACGGCAACCGGCAGGACGGCTTCGGCGGCGGCGGCTACAGCACCTTCATCCTCAGCTACTCGCGGGGCTCGCTCGACATCCTGACGCCCGCCGCTCTCGCGGCCGACGCGGCCAGCGCGCGGACCAACGGATCGTACGGCAGGCTCTGGTTCAACGCGACGCGGCAGCAGCGGGTCACCGATAGGCTGTCGCTGCATGCCTCGTTCAGCGCACAGCGCGCGTCGCAGAACCTCGATCCGTCGGAAAAGATGGTGCTGGGCGGCATCGCCGGGGTGCGCGCCTATCCGCAGGGCGAGGGGTTCGGCGACGAAGGCTATCTGGCGACGCTGGAAGGCCATCTGCTCCTCGCGGGATGGTCCGAGCGGATCCCGGGCCAGGTACACGTGCTGGGCTTCGTCGATGGCGGACGCATCACCGTCGACAAGGATCCCTGGTTCGCCGGGGACAACCACAGAACGCTCAGCGGCGCCGGCATCGGCGCCACCTGGAGCGAGTCTGGCAGCTTCGCGGTCCGGACCTACTACGCGGTAAAGCTCGGCAGCGAGGACGCGATCTCCGCGCCCGACAAGTCGGGACGCTTCTGGATACAGGCAGTCAAGCATTTCTGATCGATCGGTCAGCCCCTTACAGCCGGGTCCGAAGGGCCCACGAGGATCCACCCATGAACTGCACCCATCGATCCATCCGCGAAGACCGCTTCGTTCACCCGGGCACAGTCGGCGCGACGCCCACGCGCGCAGATTGCGAACGTGGCACGAGGCGCTTCGCGGTCCACGTGCTGTCCGGCTCGCTGATGCTGGCCATCGCCACGGCGGTGCAGGCCGGCCCCGGAGGCGGCGTGGTCACCGCGGGCGAAGGCACCATCTCCAGGAACGGCGCCAATACCACGATCCACCAGTCGACCCAGGGCATGGCGATCAACTGGCAGAGCTTCAACATCGCTGCCGGCGAAACCGTGCAGTTCGTGCAGCCCGGTACCAGCTCGGTGGCGCTGAACCGCGTGCTGGGTGCCGATCCGTCGGTGATCCTCGGCACGCTGAAGTCCAACGGCAAGGTCTTCCTGCTCAATCCCAATGGAATCCTGTTCGGCAAGGGCTCCTCGGTTAGTGTCGGCGGTCTGGTCGCGTCGACGATGGGCATCAGCGACGCGGATTTCGCGGCCGGAAACTACGCGTTCACCAATGCGGGCGCCGGGTCGATCGTGAACGAGGGCGCCATCCACGCCTCCAACGGCGGCTACGTGGCCTTGATGGGTCGAAGCGTCAGCAATCGGGGCGTGATCTCGGCGCGCCTGGGCAGCATTGCGCTGGCGGCCGGGGCGGCGGTCACCCTGGACGTGGCGGGCGACGGACTCTTGAGCGTCTCGGTCGCCACCGGAGCGGTCGACGCACTTGCCGAGAACGGCGGTCTGATCCGCGCCGATGGCGGCCACGTGCTGCTCACGGCGCAGGCCGCCGGCAACCTGCTGCATACCGTGGTCAACAACACCGGCATCGTCCAGGCGCGGTCGATCGAGAGCCGGGGCGGAACCATCCTGCTGCTGGGCGACATGCAGACCGGCACCGTCAACGCTGGCGGCGTGCTGGATGCCAGCGCTCCGACCGGCGGCAACGGCGGATTCATCGAAACCTCTGCGGCACGGGTCAATGTGCGCGGCGACGTGCGGGTCACCACCGCTTCGATCGGCGGAGACACGGGTCAGTGGCTGATAGACCCCCAGGATTTCACGATCGGCAGCGCCCCCGGCGACAACATCGCCGGCCCGACACTGTCGGCACAGCTCGTGACCAGCAACATCAGCATCACCACCGCTGGACCGGGCACCGGAAATGGCGACATCTTCGTCAACGATGCGGTGAGCTGGTCGGCCAGTGGCGACCCCACCACCCTGACCCTGACTGCCGATCGCAACGTCGACATCAACGCGGCGATCACCGCTACCAACGGCAACCTGCTGGTGTGCTGCGGCCAGGACGTCAACGTCAACGCGGCGATCACCACGACCAACGGCAGCGTCCTGCTGGCCGCCGGGCGCGACGTCAACCAGCGGGGGGACATCACCGTGACCGATGGCAACCTGATGATGTGCGCGGCCGACGACGTCAACATCTTCTCGGCGATCACCCTGACCCGTGGCACCTCGGACCCCACCCGCAGCCTGGCTTTGCCGCTGGGGTTGACCCTCAGCGCCGACACCGACGGCACCGGCCCGGGGATCGAGGGCGGTACCGTGGTGTTCGACCCGCTGGCCCCGCCAGCGACGGTGACCGCCGCTCCCGTCACCGTCTACTACAACCCGATCTCGTACACTGCGGCGACCGATTACTCCACCAGCTTCACCCTGACCGAAGGCGCCGCGCTGCGGCAGTTCATGCTGGTGTTCGCGGCCGGTGGCGACAAGGACTACGACGGCACCACGATCACGACGTTGTCCGGGCTCAAGGGCGACCCGGGCGGCGTGACGCTGGTGGCCGGGCCTGGAAGCAGCGCCAACTTCGATTCCCCGGAGGCCGGGACGGGCAAGGCGATCACCTTCACCGGGTACACCCTGGCCGGCACCGACGCCGGAGCCTATGCCCTGCCGGTCAACTGTTGCGGCCCCGTCGTGGCGCACACGACGGGCGACATCGCCGCGGTCGTCGCCCCGCCGCCGACCACCCCGCCGCCGACGACACCGCCGCCGACCACGCCGCCGCCGACGACACCGCCGCTCACCCCGCCACCACGAAGCGCGCCGCTGCCGAACGCGACGCCGTGGAATTCGGCGCCGGCCAGCTCGCGGATCTTGGGCGTACCGCAGTCGCTGCCATCGCTGCCGCCTCCGCCGCTGGCAACGCTGGTCGAGGTCGCGCCGGAAGCGCTGCCGCCGATGGTGCTGGAAGTGACTCCGGAGTCCCTCCCGGACGCGGACGCGCCTTACGTCGCGCCGGTGCGAGTGCCCAAGCCGTACCGGAACTGATCGATGCACGGCCCCACGCCCCGATCGAGCTCGCAGGCGCGCCCCGCAGCCCCGGCTCGCGCGGCGCTTGCCCGGGCGATTGCGATGGTGGCCCTGATCGGGGTACCGGCGAGTCTGGCCGTGGCGGTGAGTCCACAGGCGGGTCGGGACGGCACCGGCGCACCGCACAGCGCCGGCGCCGCGGGACACGTCGGCGGGGAGCGGGCTGCGCTTCAGCCGCGGCTGGCGCGGTTCCAGCAGCAGCCAGTGTCGCCCGAAGTCCGCCACATCGCGCACTGGGCGCTGGATTCTGGCGACAACGGCGGGCTGCCGTACCTGATCATCGACAAGGCCGGCGCCCGCGTGTTCGTGTTCGATGCCAGCGGCCGGCTCCAGGGCGCGGGGCCCGCGTTGCTTGGCATGGGCGTCGGTGACGTCGCCGTCGAGGGCCTCGGCGCACTGCGGCTTGCGGCGATTCGGCCGCAGGATCGCATCACGCCGGCGGGTCGTTTCGTCGCCTCGCTGGACCGGGACCTCAAAGGCCAGGAAATCATGTGGATCGACTATGACGACGCGCTCGCGCTGCACCGGGTGGCGAAGGGGCAGCCCAGCGAGCGGCGCGCCGAGCGGCTGCAAAGCCCGACCGTGGCGGACAACCGCATCTCCTACGGCTGCATCAACGTTCCGGTGCGCTTCTATGAGGAAGTGGTCAGTCCGGCGTTTCAAAGCACCGGCGGGGTGGTCTACATTCTTCCGGAAGTCGGCCAGGCACGCGACCTGTTCGGGTCGTATGACGTCCGCGTGGCTGCGGAAGCGGGTGAAATGCCGCGCTGACCGTCCGCCCTGTCGCCAGCCGCCGGCGTCCCTGCCGACGGCGCAGCGACGCCGGAGCGGCGAGGAACTCGCCGATCTCCGGCGTGCGCCTCAGCTGGTTTGGGCCGGGCGGCCCCTGGCGCTGGATTCGGGCCAGGGGCACAAGACGACGCCAGAGTCTGGCGCGGCGCCATCCGGGACATCCGGGGCACTGCCGTGGCAATCCGGCTAGCATTCCGCAGGGAATCGGAAGACGGGACGGACCATGGCATCGACGCGGGCGCACCGCGACCTGGCGCGCCGCCTGGAAGAGCAGGCGGTCCGCGCGCCGCGCGCCTATCTCGCGCGGCTGGCGCTGCTGGCGGCGCTGGGCTACGGGCTGCTGCTGGCGCTGCTGGCGATCGCCTTCGGGCTGCCGCTGCTGATGCTCTGGCACGCGCTGGTCAACGGCGCCGGCGGCGGTCCGCACCTCGCCTATGCGGTGCTGTTGCCGCTGGTGTTCGGCGCGGTGCTGCTGCGGGCGCTGTGGATCCGCCTCGGCGTGCCGGAAGGCTACGTGCTCGGCCCGGGCGAGGCGCCGGCGCTGCAGCAGGAAGTCGAACGCCTGCGCCGGGCGTCGGGGGCGCCGCCGTTGCACGGCATCGTCATCGACGGCGAGCTCAATGCCGCGGCGGCCAGCGTGCCGCGCGCGCTGGGCTTGCTCGGCCATCGCCACTACCTGGTGCTCGGGCTGCCGCTGATGCAGTTGTTCGACCGCGAGGAGCTGGCGGCGGTGATCGCCCACGAGTTCGGCCATTTCGGCGCCGGGCACGGCCGCTTCGGCGGCTGGATCTACCGCGTGCGGATGAGCTGGTACCGGGTGCTCGACGGCCTGGCCGGCAGCGGTTTCATGTTCAGCCGGCTGCTGTTCAAGTTCTACGAATGGTACGTGCCGTACTTCAACGCCTACAGCTTTGCGCTGGCGCGCCGCCACGAATACCAGGCCGATGCCGCGGCGGTGGCGGCGGTGGGACCGGAGGCGGCGGCCAGCGCGCTGATCCGCCTGGAGCTGGGCGCGCGGCGCCTGCACGGCCGGTTCTGGCCGCGATTGTTCGAACGCGCGCGCGCGCAGGGGCATCCGCCCGCCGGCGTGCATGCGCCGCTCGTGGAGGCGCTGCGCGCCGACGCGCCGGCCGACCTCGAACGCGTGCTCGAGGCCGCCGCGCGCGACACCGATCCCGACGACACCCACCCGACCCTGCCGCAGCGCCTGGCGGCCATCGCGGCCGCGCCGCACCTGCGCCGGCGCGGACCGGCGGCGGCGCCGGCGCTGCTGGGCGCGACGCTGCTGGCCGAGATCGAGCGCGGGTTGGACGGGTACTGGCGCGAGCGCCATCGCGCGCAATGGCGGGAACGCTACGAGGCGGCGGCGCCGGAGCGCGCGCGGCTGGCGGCGCTGGAGGGGGCGGGCGCGCCCACTGCGCAGGAGCAGCTGGAGCACGCCCGGCTGGTGGAGGCGTTGCGCGTCGACTTCGACGCCGAGCCGCTGTACGCACGGCTCATCGATGCGCACCCCGACAGCGCCATGGCCCACTACCGCGCCGGCGTGCTGGCGCTGCGCCGCGGCGACGCCGCGCTGGGCGGCGCCCGGCTGCGGCGGGCGGTGGCGCTGGATGCCGGCGCGGTCCGCCCGGTGCTGGCGGATCTGGAGACCCTGGCGGGCGATCCCGACCTCGACGCGGCCTGCGCCGAGACCGTGCAGGCCTTGCGCGATGAACTGGCCCCGGCCGCCGCCGAGCTCGCGGCCCGCGACGCGGCGGCGGCGGACGACGAACTGCTGCCGCACGGGCTCGACGCCGCAGCGCTGGCGGCACTGGCCGGGGCGCTTGCCGCGCAGCCGCGCGTCGCCCGCGCCTGGCTGGTGCGCAAGCGCATCGAGATGGCCGAGGCGCAGGCGCATTTCGTGCTGCTGCTGGACTGGCGCGGGCCGGTGGCGGGGGAGGAGGCCGGGCTGCGGCAGCTGGTGGCGGCGCTGTCGCTGCCGGGCAGCTTCACCGCCTTCACCGGCAGCAACGAGCGCGTCCTGGCGCGGCGGGTGCGCGCCCTGTGCGGCGCGCCGGTCTACCGCAAGGGCACGCGATGAGGGCGGCGCGGCGGCGACGCTAGAATGGGCGCCCCGCGCCGTTCCGGATGTCCCCATGCCCAGCTGGTCGCCCGACCGCGCCCGCAAGACCTATTCGATCCCGCACTGGTCCGAGGGCTACTTCGACGTCGACGACCGCGGCCGCGTGGCGGTGCGGCCCGGCGGCAGCGACTCGGCCATGCTGGCGCTGCCCGAGGTGGTGGACGCCGCCATCGCGCGCGGCGCGCAGCTGCCGCTGCTGGTGCGCTTCCCGCAGATCCTCGGCGATCGCCTGCGCACCCTGCAGGAGGCGTTCGCCCAGGCCCAGGCCGACTGGGACTACTCCGGCGGCTACACCGCCGTGTACCCGATCAAGGTCAACCAGCACCAGGGCGTGGCCGGCACCCTGGCCTCGCACGCCGGCGAGGGCTTCGGCCTGGAGGCCGGCAGCAAGCCCGAGCTGATGGCGGTGCTGGCGCTCAGCCGGCCGGGCGGCGTGGTGGTCTGCAACGGCTACAAGGACCGCGAGTACATCCGCCTGGCGCTGATCGGCCGCAAGCTGGGGCTGCAGACCTTCATCGTCATCGAGAAACCCTCGGAACTGCCGCTGGTGCTGGACGAGGCGGCCGCGCTCGGCGTGGCGCCGGTGCTCGGGGTGCGCATGCGCCTGGCCTCGCTGGGCGCCGGCAAGTGGCAGAACAGCGGCGGCGACAAGGCCAAGTTCGGGCTTTCGCCGCGGCAGCTGCTCGATCTGTGGAAGGCGCTGCGCGATGCCGGCATGTCAGACGCGCTGCGGCTGCTGCACTTCCACATGGGCTCGCAGATCTCCAACGTGCGCGACATCGCCAACGGGATGCGCGAGGCGACCCGCTATTTCGTCGAGCTGTCGCGGCTGGGCGCCCGCATCACCCACGTCGACGTCGGCGGCGGCCTCGGCATCGACTACGAGGGCACGCGTTCGCGCAGCTACAACTCGGTCAACTACGGCATCCGCCAGTACGCCGGCAGCATCGTCCAGCCGCTGGCCGACGCCTGCGCGCAGTACGGTCTGGCCCCCCCGCGCATCGTCACCGAATGCGGCCGGGCGATGACCGCGCACCACGCGGTGCTGGTGGCCAACGTCTCCGAGGTCGAGGTGGCCCCCGAGGGCCGGGTGCCGGACGCGCACGACGACGAGCCCGCGGTGATCCGCCACCTGCGCGAAATCCACGACGAGCTCGCCACCCGGCCCGCGGTGGAGCTGTTCCACGAGGCCCAGCACCACCATGCCGAGGGCCTGGCGCTGTACGCGCTCGGCCAGATCGACCTGGTGCACCGGGCCCGCATCGACGACCTGTTCTACGCCATCGCCCATGCGGTGCGCGGGCGGCTGAGCTACGACGAGAAGAGCCACCGGCCGCTGCTGGACGAGCTCAACGAGCGCCTGGTGGACAAGTACTTCGTCAACTTCAGCGTGTTCGAGTCGATGCCGGACGTGTGGGCGATCGACCAGGTGTTCCCGATCGTGCCGATCGCCCGGCTCGACGAGGCGCCGGACCGGCGCGGGGTGATCGCCGACCTGACCTGCGACTCGGACGGCAAGATCGACACCTACGTGGAGAACGAGGACCTGGACAGCTCGCTGCCGCTGCACGCCCCGCGCCCCGGGGAGTCCTACCGGCTCGGCTTCTTCCTGGTCGGCGCCTACCAGGAGATCCTCGGCGACATCCACAACCTGTTCGGCGACACCGACGCCATCGAGGTGCGCGCCGAGGACGATGGATTCGCGATCCAGCAGCAGCGCCGCGGCGACACCACCGACGTGATGCTGGACTACGTCGGTTACCGGCTGTCCGACCTGCGCGCCAGCTACGCCGCGCTGGTCGATCGCGCATCGCTGCCGGAAGACGAGGCGCAGCGCCTCAAGGCCGCGCTGGAAGCGGGATTGACCGGCTACACCTACCTGGACGACACGCCGGCGCCCTGAGCGGGTAGCCCGCTCCATCGCCGTCGCCGGCCCGGCGCCTCGATGCCGACCGCGGTGGCACGCAGCGGTGCGCCGGCGCCGTCGATGGCCGGCCATGCCCGGCCTATGCTCGGGGCCAGCCCGTCTCCCTTCTGCCACGGAGTTCCCGCATGCGCGCCTTCCATCCCGCCTCCCGCACCGTGCTGCACCTGGCTGCCGCACTGGCCGCCGCCTCGGCCCTCGCCGCCGGCTGCGCCCGGCCCGCTACGCCGGTCGCGCAGCAGGCCGCGGCGGAGCCGGGCGCCGCGGCAGCGGCAGCGCCGCCCGCGGCGCACCCGGATGTGCATCGCTTCAGGATCGGCACCCTCGACGCCGCGGTGCTGCGCGATGGCGACATCCGCTTTCCGAACGACGGGGCGATCCTCGGCCAGGGGCGGCCGAAGGCGGACATCGACGCCGTCCTCGCCGCGGCCGGCGAACCCGTGGACGTCGTGCACCTCAGCGTGCAGGCGCTGCTGGTGCGCAGCGGCGATCGCGTGGTCCTGTTCGATACCGGCGCGGGCGACGCGGCGTTCGCCGATGCCGGCCGCCTGCCGCGGTCGTTGCGCGCGGCGGGCGTGGAGCCGGCTGCGGTCACCGACATCTTCCTCAGTCACGCGCATGCCGACCACGCCGGCGGGCTGCTCGACGCGGAGGGCGCGCCGGCGTTCGCCAACGCGCGGATCCGGATGGCGGCACCCGAATGGCAGGCGCTGCAGGCGGATGCGGGGCGCGCGGCGCTGGCGACGGCGATCGCGGCGCAGGTCGAACCCTTCGACCCCGGGGTGGAGGTGCTGCCGGGCGTGACGGCGGTTGCGGTCGCGGGCCACACCCCCGGCCACAGCGCCTACCAGATCGCCGACGGCGCGGCGCGCCTGCTCTACATCGGCGACAGCGCCCACCACCACGTGGTGTCGGTGCAGCGGCCGCGGTGGACGATCCAGTTCGATGGCGATGCGCAGGCGGCCGAGGACAGCCGGGAAGCGCTGCTCGCGCGCGCCGCCGACAGCGGCATCGCCGTGCAGTCGCCGCACTTCCCGTTTCCGGGGCTGGGGCGGGTCGCCCGCCGCGACGGCGCCTTCGCCTGGGTGCCGGAACCCTGAGCCCCGCCGCTGCGCGCCCGCTCAGGCGTCGCGGTGGATCTGGAAGCCCGCGAACGACTGGCTGACCGGCATGACCTCGAGGCGGTTGATGTTGAGGTGCGGCGGCAGGTTGGCGACCCACCACAGGGTCTCGGCGATGTCCGCGGCGGTGATCGGCCGCGCCCCGGCGTAGAGCGCGTCGGAGGCGGAGACGTCGCCGCCGGTGCGTACCAGGGTGAACTCGGTCTCGGCCAGCCCCGGCTCGATCGAGGTCACGCGCACGCCGGTGCCGTGCAGGTCCGAGCGCAGCCCCAGCGAGAACTGGGTGACGAAGGCCTTGGTGCCGCCGTAGGCGTTGCCGCCCGGGTAGGGATAGCTGCCGGCGATCGAGCTGACGTTGAGGATCGCGCCGCGGCGGGCGATCAGCCCGGGCAGCAGCGCATGGGTGAGGGTCACCAGGGCGGTGACGTTGGTGTCGATCATCTGCCGCCACTGCGCCAGGTCGGCGCGCTGCGCCGGGGCGGTGCCGAGCGCCAGGCCGGCGTTGTTGACCAGCACGTCGATCCCGCCGAACCCGGCCGGGATCGCTTCCAGCGCGTCCGCCATCGCCGCCGCGTCGCGGATGTCGAAGGCGCAGCCGTGCACGCGCTCCGCGCCGTGCGCGTCGACCAGCGCCTGAAGCCGTTCGGCGCGGCGCCCGCAGGCCACCACGCGCCAGCCCGCGGTGGCGAAGCGCTCGACCGCGGCCCGGCCGAAGCCGGAGGTCGCGCCGGTGACGAGGATCGTTTGCTGTTCGCTGGCGTCGCGCATGCGCCGATTGTAGACGCGGCCCCGCGGAGATGCTTTCGCGACCGCAGGCGATCCGGAGCTTCGGGGGCCGCCCGTCGCGCGCCTCGCGGGTCGGCGTCACCCGACTCGGCGCGGTGCCGCGCGGGAAGGCGGGTTGCGTGGCGGCGCTTCGTCAACCGGCGCCGCTTGGTCCTGGCCCGCCACGACGCACGCCGGATCCTGCCGGAGCCTTCCTGGCGGCGCCGGGCGGCTCCGTGCGGCCCTTGCCCGCGGGGCGGACGCCGGCAGCCGCCATGGCCGCGCGGCGGCGCCCGGTCGCGCCCTTGCCGCGGGTGCGGGCGCTGGCGGCGCGGTGCTTCTCCAGCATCGCCTCGGCCAATACCACGTCCTCGCTGAGGATGCCGGCGGCGCGGGCGATCGCGATGCGCGCCGCGGTGCGGTTCTCGTTGGGGTTGGCCTGCAGCAGTTCGCGGATCGCCTCGCGCACCGCGGCTTCCGCGTCGCGCTTGAGGGTCAGGTCCTCGGCCTGCCGGAACAGCGCCAGCAGCACGTCGACCACGGGTTTGATGAGGACGGCTTCGATCGGCATGCGGGCGCTCTCCGGTGGTGCGCCAGCTTGCTCCGCGCGGCTCTCAGCGCCCGCGACCGCGGGCGACCGGCTTCACGGTTCCGCGGGGACCCGCAGGTAGCTGCCGTCCAGCGCCGCGCCGCAGCCCGGCGTCGTGCCCGCCACCGTGACCAGGTCCGGGGCGAAGCTCATCCGCAGCGCGCAGTCGCCGGCCTGGAACCCGCCCGCGCCCACCTGCTCGATGAATTCGCCCTCGGCCAGCGGTGCGGCCCCGTCGCCGGGCAAGATGCGCAGGCGGTAGCGCCGCTGCCCCAGCAGCTCCATCGACAGCGTGGCCGCGCCCTCGACCGGTCCGGCGGCGGTGTGCCGCCGGTACTCGCCCGGCAGCAGCAACAGCGGCCTTCCCGCGGCCAGCCGCGCCCGCAGGGCTTCGCGGCGGGTCCGGTAGGCGGTGTCCAGGCAGCGCACCGTGGTGCAGGGGTCGCGACCGGATTGGCGCCACTCGCGCGCCTCGGCCTCGACCGCGGCCGGGTCGTCGCTGCGCAGCAGCAGGTCGTGCTGCAACGCCCGCACCTCGGCATCGATGTCGCGCAGTTGCGCATTGCCGCAGATGGCGCGCTCTGTCCGGTCGGCGGGCGCGCCGCAGTCGGGTGCCTGCGCCGCCGCGGTCGGGGCGGCCGCGCAGGCTGCCAGGCACCACAGGAAACGCATCACGAGGCGGGGCCTCTGCGCGCTCCTTCGCCGCACCGGGCTCATTGCACCTTGATCGCCATCGCCGGCAGGCCGCCGGCGCCGAGCTTGCGCTTGGCCTCGGCCAGCTCGGTGGCGGTGCCATAGGGCCCCATGCGCACCCGGTACAGGGTGCGGCCGTCGATCTGCGCCGACTCCACCCGCGCGCTCAGGCCGAGCAGGGCGATGCGCGCCTTCAGCGCCTCGGCATCGCCGGACGCGCCGAATGCCCCGGCCTGCAGCAGGTAGCGCGCCGAGCTTTCGGCGGCCGCCGCCGGTTCCGGGGTGGTCGTGGGCGTGGCGATCGCGGCGGTGCCGGCATCGGCCGGTTCGGCGGCGTCCTCGTTGCGGCGGGCCTCGGCCTGGCGCGATTCCTCGGCGCGGGCGCTGGCGGCCAGTTCGGCGTCGGTCATCGGCACTTCCTGCCCGGGCAGCAGGGTGTAGAAATCGTAGTCGGCGCCGGGCTCGGGGAGCGGCGCGTCGCCCTGCGGCGGGGCATCGGCAGGCAGCGGGGCGCTGTCGCCCTCGTCGCTGCTCGCCGCCGGCGGCTGCGCGTCGGGGTTCGGGCGCGGCCGGTAGAAGCCGTCCTCGCCATCGGATTTCAACAGGCGCGGCGCCGCCAGGACCACCACCACCGTCAGCACCACGCCCAGCACCATCCAGGCCCAGCCGGGGAGCCCGCCGTTGCCGCCGCTGTTGCGTCGTGCCTGAGACTTGCCGCGTTTGACTGCCACTATTCCGGATTCCGTTGGGTGGGGCCGCTGGCGACCGCCGCGGCCTGCGCGCCGGGCGCGAGCGATCGCGCAAGTGTATGACGAAGGCCGTGGAGGCGAAGTGCGCCAGCGCCGGCGCGGCGGCGCCGGCCGGCCGCCATGCGCGGGGCGCGGCTCACATCTGCTCCGGCGCGGCCACGCCCAGCAGCGCCAGGCCGTTGGCCAGCACCTGCCTGACCGCCAGCGCCAGCGCCAGGCGCGCGTCGCGCAGGTCGGCCTCGTCGACCAGGAACTGGTGGTCGTTGTAGTAGCGCTGGAACGCCTGCGCCAGCTCCAGCAGGTGCGCGGCGAGCAGGTGCGGTTCGAGCTGGGCGCCCGCGGTCTGCACCGTCTCCGGCCAGCGCGAGAGCTCCGCCAGCAGTTCGCGGGTGGCGGGATTGTCGACGTCCTGCGGCTGCGCCAGGCCGTTGCCGAGATCGAACCCGAGGCCGCGCTCGCGCAGCTGCCGCAGCAACCCGCAGATGCGCGCGTGCGAGAGCTGCACGTAGTAGACCGGATTGTCCAGCGACTGCGAGCGCGCCAGGTCGATGTCGAACACCAGCTGCGAGTCCGGCCTGCGCGCCACCAGGAACCAGCGCACCGCGTCGCGGCCGACCTCGTCGATCAGGTCGCGCAGGGTCAGGTAGCTGCCGGCGCGCTTGGAGATCTTCACCTCCTCGCCGCCGCGCATCACCGTGACCATCTGGTGCAGCACGTACTCGGGATAGCCTTGCGGGATGCCGGCATCGAGCGCCTGCAGGCCGGCCTTCACCCGCGCCAGGGAGCCGTGGTGGTCGGCGCCCAGTTCGGTGATGGCGCGTTCGTAGCCGCGCTGCCACTTGGACAGGTGGTAGGCGACGTCCGGCACGAAATAGGTGTAGCTGCCGTCGGACTTGCGCATCACCCGGTCCTTGTCGTCGCCGAAGTCCGTGGTGCGCAGCCACAGCGCGCCGCCCTCCTCGTAGGTGTGGCCGCCCGCGACCAGGCGCCGTACCGTCTCCTCGACCTTGCCGTCGGAATACAGCGACGACTCGAGGAAGTACACGTCGAAGTCGACCCCGAACGCCGCCAGGTCGGCGTTCTGCTCGCGCCGCAGCCAGGCCACGGCGAAGCGCCGGATCGCGTCCAGGTCGTCGACGTCGCCGGCGGCGGTCACGGTCTGGCCGTCGAGTTCGACCGAGGCGCGATCGAGGTAGGCGCGGGCGACCTCGCGGATGTAGTCGCCGCGATAGCCGTCCTCGGGCCAGCCCGGGTCCTCCGGGGTGGTGCCGCGCGCGCGCGCCTGCACCGACCTGGCGAGGTTGTCGATCTGGGCGCCGGCGTCGTTGTAGTAGAACTCGCGCGCCACGTTCCAGCCGTTGGCTTCCAGCACCCGCGCGACGCAGTCGCCGATCGCCGCCGCGCGGCCGTGGCCGACGTGCAGCGGGCCGGTGGGATTGGCCGAGACGTATTCGATGCCGGCGCGGCGACCGCCGCCGGCATCGCCTCGGCCGTAGGCGTCGCCGCGTTCGTGCACCTCGCGCAGCTGGCGGTTCCAGGCTTCGCCGGCGAGCCGGAAATTGATGAACCCCGGCCCGGCGATCTCGATCGCCGACACCAGCCCGGCGCCCTGCATCGCCCCGACCAACGCCTGCGCCAGCGCGCGCGGGTTGCCGCGCGCCTGCCTGGCCAGCAGCATCGCCGCGTTGGTGGAGAAATCGCCGTGGCTGCGATCCTTGGGCCGCTCGACCACGAACTCGGGCACGGCGAGGTCGGACGGCAGCGCGCCAGTGTCGCGCAGCGAGGCGATGCCCTGTTCGATCAGGGCGCGGAGCTGGGATTTCACGGAGTGTCGGCGGCGTCGCGGGGCCGACCATTGTAGCCGAGCGGCGGGCGCGACCCGGATGGCGGGCCGGCGGGGCGGGACCGCGGCGGGGGCCGCGGGACCGGGCGGCGGCGCCGGGCCCCGAATGGCCAGGCGCCGCCAGCCCGGATGCCGGCCGACGGGCATCGTTCCGGTGCCGACCGCGCGACCCTCGAGCAGTCGACACGCTCCTGCTGCGGGCAGCGGAGTCGGTGGCCGGCGTGGCGCTACACCCAGCCGCGTGCGGCCAGCGAGACCGGCGCGCCGTCGCCGATCACGAAATGGTCGAGCAGGCGCACGTCGACCAGGGCCAGGGCCTGCTTGAGGCGGGCGGTGACGGCGCGGTCGGCGGCGCTGGGCTCGCGGCAGCCGCTGGGGTGGTTGTGGCCGACGATCAGCGCCGCGGCGTTGTGCGCCAGCGCGCGCCGCACCACCTCGCGCGGATGCACCTCGGCGCTGTTCACGGTCCCGTTGAACAGCTCCTCGAAGGCGAGCGCCCGGTGGCGGTGGTCGAGGAACAGCACCGCGAAGACCTCGTGCGCCCGCGCGCGCAGGCGCTGGGCGAAGTAGCGCCCGGCGGCGGCCGGATCGGTCATCGCCTCGCCGCGCGCCAGGTCCGCGGCCAGGTAGCGGGCGCACAGCTCCAGCGCCGCCGCCAGGCGCGAGGCGCGCGCCGGCCCCAGGCCCGGCAGCTCCGCGAGCTCGGCCGGCTCGCGCTCGAGCAGCGCGCGCAGCGGGCCGTGCGCCCCGAGCAGCTCGCGCGCGGTCGTCACCGCGTCGCGGCCGCGCAGCCCGGAGCCCAGGAAGATCGCCAGCAGTTCGGCGTCCGAGAGCACCCCGGCGCCCCGAACCAGCAGCTTTTCGCGGGGGCGTTCTTGGCTGGGCCAGTCGCGGATGTGCATGGCGGGCTCCGGAAACGGGCCGGCCCTGGCGGGCGCGGCACCAGGCATGCGAAGGGCGCTGACGGCCGGACGGCATCACGACAGGGGATGAGCCGTGAGACCGGAGCCGGGGAGCTGCGCCCGGCCGCCAGCGCGCTTCATTTCACGGCAGCCGGGGCGGCCGCGCAGCAGGGGCTTGCCGTGCCATCGGGTAAGCTGGACCCCCGCGCACCCGTAGGACTTTTCCCACGCCGATGGCCGCCGACCCTTCCAGCCTCAGCGGGCAGCGCGTGCTGCTGTGCGTGAGCGGCGGTATCGCCGCGTACAAGGCCCCCGAACTGGTGCGCCGGCTGCGCGATGCCGGGGCGGTGGTGCGGGTGGCGATGACCGAACACGCGCAGCGCTTCGTCGGCGGTGCCACCTTCCAGGCGGTGTCCGGCGAGCCGGTCCGCACCTCGCTCTGGGATGCCGCCGCCGAGGCGGCGATGGGGCACCTGGAGCTTGCGGCCTGGGCCGACCGGGTGCTGGTGGCGCCCGCCACCGCCGACATCATCGCGCGGCTGGCCCACGGCCTGGCCGACGATCTGGTCGCCACGCTGTGCCTGGCCACGGAGGCGCCGCTGGCGATCGCGCCGGCGATGAACCACCGCATGTGGCGTCACCCCGCCACCCGCGCCAACGTCGCGACCCTGCGGGGATGGGGCGTCCAGGTGATCGGCCCCGACGACGGGCCGCTCGCCGAGGGCGAATCCGGACCCGGGCGCCTGCGCGAGCCCGGCGCGATCGTCGCCGAACTGGCCGCGGCGGCAGGATGAGCGGCGCGCTGGCGGGCAGGCGCGTGGTGGTCAGCGCCGGGCCGACCTACGAGGACATCGACCCGGTGCGCTTCATCGGCAACCGCAGCAGCGGCAAGATGGGCTTCGCCGTGGCCGCCGCCGCGGCCGCGCGCGGCGCCGAGGTGGTGCTGGTGGCCGGCCCGGTGCACCTGCCCGCGCCCGAGGGGGTCCGCCGCGTCGACGTGCGCTCGGCCGCGCAGATGCGCGAGCAGGTGCTGGCGGCGCTGCCGGCCGAGGTGTACATCGGCGCCGCGGCGGTCGCCGACTATGCGCCGCGCAGCATCGCCCGGGGCAAGATGAAGAAGACCGGCGCCACCCTCACCCTCGAGCTGGTGCGCACGCCGGACATCCTCGCCGGGATCGCGGTCCACCCGCGGCGGCCGACACTGGTGGTCGGGTTCGCGGCCGAGACCGACGACGTCGAGCGCTACGCCCGCGGCAAGCTGGTGGACAAGAAGCTCGACATGATCGCCGCCAACCGCGTCGGCGTGCCCGGCAGCGGCTTCGAGTGCGACGACAACGCGCTGAGCGTCTACTGGCCGGGGGGGGCGCGCGAACTGGGCCCGGCGCCGAAGACGCAGCTGGCCGATGCGCTCCTCGACCTCATCGAGACGCGCCTGCAGGTACAAGGCTGCGCCTAGCCGTACATTCATGCCGCGCCGCGGCCGCTTCGACACGGAAACCCGCCGATGCAGCACACGCTCCAGGTCAGATGCCTCGATCCACGCCACGGCGGCGAATGGCCGCTGCCGCGCTACGCCACCGAAGGCAGCGCCGGCCTGGACCTGCGCGCCGCGCTCGACGCGCCGCTGACGCTGCAACCCGGCGATGCCGAGCTGGTGCCTTCCGGGATCGCCATCCACCTCGCCGACGCGACGCTGTGCGCGGTGGTGCTGCCGCGCTCCGGACTGGGCCACCGCCACGGCATCGTGCTCGGCAACGGCACCGGGCTGATCGACTCGGATTACCAGGGACCGCTGCTGATCAGCGTGTTCAACCGCGGCCGCGAGGCCTACAGCATCGCGCCGGGCGACCGCATCGCCCAGCTGGTGGTCCTGCCGGTCGTGCGGGCCACCCTCGAATTGGTGGATACTTTCGTCGACAGCGCGCGCGGCGCGGGCGGCTTCGGCCACACCGGCACCCGCTGACCAGGGGAGAGAGATGAGCGAGACGCAACCGCACAAGGCGCGCCAGACACTGGCGCAGATCCGGCCCTACCTGCCGTTCCTCGCGGTGCTGCTGGCGGCACTCGCGCTGTGGCTGGCGTGGAGCGGCTGGCGCCAGATGCAGGGCGACGCCAACCGTGCCGCCCTGGAGCAGACCCGCGACGCCACCGTCGACGCGACGGCGAGGGCGCTCGCCGGCGACCTCGAGAACCTCACCGGCCGCCTGCAGTCGGAGCGGGTGCAGCGCGCGCTCGCCGCCGACGACCTGGAAAGCGCGGCGGCGGCGCTGGCCGCCGACTGGCCGGGGCTGGAGGAAGCGGCGATCTACCTGCCCGACCTGGAAAGCGTCTATGCCGGTCTGGACGAGGGCGGCTTCGGCCGCGCCGCGGTGCTGGAAAGCGCGCTGGTCGAGGACCGGCCGGTGACCTGGGTGATCCGCGAGGCGGACGGCCCGCGGGTGGCCCTGGCCGCGCCGGCACGCGCCGGCGAACGGCTGGTCGGGGTGGCGTTCGTGCGCCTGCCGATGGCGCGCGCCACGCTGCCGCTGCAGCACGCCCATCTCGACGAGGGCAGCATGTACCTGGGCCTGCGCCAGGGCGGGGTGACCCTGCTCGAGCGCGGCAACCCGGAGTACATCGAGGCCGCCGAACGGATGGCCACCGCCGTGCCCGGCACCGGGCTGCGGGTGGTCGCGGCGTCGCCGCGGGCGGTGGCCGCGCCATTCGGGCTGGCCGGGATTCCCGCCTTCGCGGTGGCGGCGGTCCTGCTGCTGCTCGCGTTCTTCGTCTGGCGGGTGCTGCCGGGGATGGCCCGCGAGGCCAGCGCCGAGGACGACCAGTCGCCGACCCTCACCCAGGCGCTCACCGAGCCCACCGCCGAGCCGGCGGCCGCGAAGCTGGAGGTGCGCGACGCGCCGAAGCCGGCGCCGGTGCGCATCGACCGCGGGATCTTCCGCGCCTACGACATCCGCGGCGTGGTCGGCGAGTCGCTCGATGCCGGCGTGGCCGAACTGATCGGCCAGGCGATCGGTTCGCTGATGCGCGAGAAGGACCTCGGCGACATCGTGATCGGCCGCGACGGCCGGCTGTCCGGGCCGGACCTGGTGGCCGGCCTGGTCGAGGGCCTGCGCAAGGCCGGGCGCAACGTCATCGACATCGGCATGGTGCCGACCCCGGTGGTGTACTTCGGCGCCTTCCAGCTGCGCACCGGCTGCTGCATCTCGGTCACCGGCAGCCACAACCCGCCCGACTACAACGGCTTCAAGATCGTGGTCGGCGGCGAAACCCTGTCCGGCGACGCCATCACCGACCTCTACGCCCGCATCGCCGAGGACCGCCTGCACACCGCCAAGGCGCCCGGCGGCCTGTCCGAGCGCGACATCGCCGACGACTACGTCGACCGCATCGCCAACGACGTGCAGGTCGACCAGCGCCTCAAGGTGGTGGTCGACGCCGGCAACGGCGTGGCCGGCGAGATCGGCCCGCGCGTGCTCGAGGCGATCGGCGCCGAGGTGGTGCCGCTGTACTGCGAGATCGACGGCACCTTTCCCAACCACCACCCCGACCCCAGCGATCCGCACAACCTCGAGGACCTGGTGCGGATGGTGCAGCGCCTCGACGCCGACCTGGGCATCGCCTTCGACGGCGACGGCGACCGGCTCGGCGTGGTGACCCGGGAAGGCGACAACATCTATCCCGACCGCCTGCTGATGCTGTTCGCGGCCGACGTGCTCGAGCGCAACCCCGGCGCGGTGATCGTGTACGACGTCAAGTGCAGCGGGCGCCTGCCCGGCCACATCCTGCGCCACGGCGGCAGCCCGCTGATGTGGAAGACCGGCCATTCGCTGATCAAGGCCAAGATGCGCGAGACCGAGGCCGAGCTTGCCGGCGAGATGAGCGGCCATTTCTTCTTCCAGGAACGCTGGTACGGCTTCGACGACGGCATCTACGCCGCCGCGCGGCTGCTGGAGATCCTCGCTTCCCGCGACGAGGCGCCGGGCGAGGTGCTGCGCGCGCTGCCCA
Source organism: Luteimonas endophytica (assembly GCF_029887875.1). GTDB lineage: Bacteria > Pseudomonadota > Gammaproteobacteria > Xanthomonadales > Xanthomonadaceae > Luteimonas > Luteimonas endophytica. The sequence goes on along the minus strand of NZ_JARXRM010000024.1, from coordinate 52,385 downwards.
ACGGCGTGTCCACCCCGGAGATCAAGGTCGAGGCCCCGGGCGGCGACCCGCACGCGTTCGTCGAGCGCTTCCACGACAGCGCCCGCCTCGAGGGCGCGCGGCTGTCGACCATCGACGGCGTGCGCGCCGACTGGGCCGACGGCTGGGGCCTGGTCCGCGCCTCCAACACCACGCCGGTACTGGTGCTGCGCTTCGACGCCGACGACGAGCAGGCGCTCTCGCGCATCAAGGAAGCGTTTCGCGAGCAGCTGCTGGCGGTGGATCCGCAGCTGCAGCTGCCGTTCTGAGCGTTCGGCGCGATCCGACTCGAAGATCGACCGAGCGGCCTCGGTGGTGAAGATCGGCATCGAGGCGCGCAACCTCCTCGTGGAGGTAGGCGATCACGACATCGATTGCAGGCTCGGCGGAATCGCCCCCGCGCAATCGAACTCGCAGTTCGTACGCAAGGCCTGACGGCCGGCGCGGGCCGGGAGATCCGCCCGGTCGGAGAGCGCGGGCAGGCGCGAAGCCCGGCTGCTGGGCCGAACGACGATTGTTTGTGCGCCGCGCCGCGAAGGCTGGCGGTTTTCCTACACCGGGTTCCGCCACGCGCCGACGGCGACGCGCCTGCCCCCACGCGAGGATGCGGCATCGCCTCCGTCACGGGTATCGATCGTGCGCCAGCCGTTCGCCGCGTTGTTGTCGCTGCTGCTTTGGACCGTCGTGCCGGCGGTATCGGCCGCCACGCCGCCGCGGCTGATGCTGGCGACGCGCTACGAGCCGGGCCTCCAGGTGGCCGACTACTGGGTCAGCGAGAAGCTCGACGGGGTGCGCGGGCGCTGGGACGGGCGCGCGCTGTGGACGCGCGGTGGAAACCCTGTCGACGCACCCGCCTGGTTCACCCGCGGCTGGCCGGCCGAACCCATGGACGGCGAACTGTGGATCGGCCGCGGCCGCTTCGAGGAGGTCAGCGGACTGGTGCGCGCTGGCGCGGCGGATGCCGCCGCCTGGCGGCGGGTGCGTTTCATGGTGTTCGACCTGCCGCAGGCCGGTGGGGCATTCGGCGGGCGGGTGGTGCGCATGCGCGAGTTGACGCACGCCGCGGGCGTCCCCTGGCTGCAGCCGGTCCCGCAGCGGCGGCTGCCCGATGCCGCGGCGCTCGAGGCGCGGCTGCGGGCGGTGGTGGCCGCCGGCGGCGAGGGGTTGATGCTGCACCACGGTGAAGCCCGCTACCGGGTGGGGCGTAGCGATCGCCTGCTCAAGCTCAAGCCGTTCGACGACGCGGAAGCGCGCGTGGTGGCGCACCTGCCCGGCCAGGGCAAGTACGCCGGCATGACCGGTTCGCTGCTGGTCGAGCGCGCCGACGGGATGCGTTTCCGGCTCGGCAGCGGCCTGAGCGACGCGCAGCGCGCGGCGCCGCCGCCGATCGGCAGCCACGTGACCTACCGCTACAGCGGGTTGACCGTGAACGGGGTGCCGCGTTTCGCCAGGTTCCTGCGGGTGAGACCGGAGTTGCCGCCGGCGGATCCGGAGTGAGCGGAGTGGTGGCGGCATCCGTGGGGGAGATCCGCGCGCAGGGATTCCTAGGTTGCGGCATCTCGCCCGAGACCAGGGCGGCGCGGGTCTTCGCGGCGATGGGCCGCTCCTGCGGGAGAACCGAGCCGCCGCGGGAACGGGTGGCGTCAGCCCTGGTCCGAGCCGGGGCGCTTGATCTCGCGGTAGCGCTCCAGCGCCTGTTCGAGATCGTCGTTGAGGTTGGCCTGTTCGCCGAGCTGCTGCTCCAGGATCGTCTGCTGGCGCAGCAGGTCGGCGTGCTGGCCGACGATGCTGTCGAGCAGCGGCTTTCGCACCGGCTGTTCCTGCAGTTCCAGCTCGGCGGCCTGGCGCAGCAGGGTCAGCAGGCTCTGGCGCAGGTTGCCCACGCCCATGCGGGAGGTCTTGACCGATTCCTCGACCAGGGTGATGCGCTCGCCGTAGGCGCGGCGCAGGTCGTCCTCGGTGGCGTAGGAATCCACCATCGCCAGGTCGCGGCGGCGGGCTGCGGTCTCGGCGTCGGCTTCGGCGGCGGCCTGCTGCGCGGCGCGGCGGGCGGCGGCGCGCTCCTCCTCGCTCATCGCCCGGTCCACCTCCGCCCGGCGCAGGCCGGTGGCGGCGCTGATCTCGGTCCGGGCGCTGTCCACGGCCGAGGCCGGCAGGGCGTCGCCGCAGACCTTGCGGCCATCCTCCTCCCAGCAGTACAGCCGCTTGGCCTGCTGGCCGCCGCGCTGCGCGCCGGCGGCCACGGGCGCCAGCAGCATCGCGAGGCAGGCGATCTGGATCAGGTTCTTCATCACGCTCCCGTCCCCCCGGTCGGTCGAATGAGTGGCGTCAGTCGCAGCCATAGCGCTCGCGGTAGCCGCGCAGCCGGCCGTGTTCGGCAGACAGTGTCGCGCTTTCGGCGGCGAACGCAAGCAGATCCGCCAGCGTTGCGACGGCGATCACCGGGATCCCGTGCGCCTGGGCGACCGCCTGGGCGGCCGAGCGGCGCGGACGGGCGTGCTCGTCCATCACTTCCTGGCGGTCGAGCGCGATCGCGATCCCGGCCGGCCGGCCGCCGCCGTGCTCGATCAGCGCCAGCGCCTCGCGGATCGCGGTGCCGGCGGTGATCACGTCGTCCACCACCAGCACCCGGCGGCCTTCGAGCGGCGCGCCGATCAGGGTCCCGCCCTCGCCGTGCGTCTTGGCCTCCTTGCGGTTGAAGGCCACCGGCAGGTCGCGGCCGCGCCGCGCGTACTCGCAGGCCAGCGCGGTGGCCAGGGGGATGCCCTTGTAGGCCGGGCCGTACAGCAGGTCGAACGCCGGCGCGGCGGCGTCCACGGCATCGGCGTAGCACCCCGCCAACTCCGCCAGTGCCGCCCCGGAATCGAACCGGCCGGCGTTGAAGAAGTAGGGGCTCGCGCGTCCGGACTTCAGGGTGAATTCGCCGAAGCGCAGGGCGTCGGCACGCAGGGCCAGCTGAAGGAAACGGGTCCGATGGTCGCTCATGCGCCGCATTCTCCCATGCCCAGGCGCCGGACCAGCAGGTGCTGGGGACCGGCGCTGCCGCCCTGGTGGAGTTCGCCGGTATCGGTGAAGCCCGCGCCGAGATAGGCGCGCACCGCGGCGCGGTTGGCGGCGTGCACGTTGAGCAGCAGCAGGCGCCGTGCCGGGCGCCGCCGCTCCAGGTCCGCGCAGCAGGCGGCGACCGCACGCGTCCCCAGGCCGCGGCCCTGCACGCAACGGTCCAGCACCAGGCTGCGCAGGCTGACCACGGCGCGGCCGGGCCACCGGCGCGCCGCCACGGTCAGGGCGTAGTCGAGCCGGTAGAAGCCCACGACCTCGTCGCCGAGCAGGATCGCCATCGCGTCGCAGCGCGGCTCGACCAGGGCGCGGCCGACGTTCAAGGCGATGTCGCCGACGTAGCGCTGCTGGCCGGCCGCGAGCCGCAGGCGCCGCGCGGCGTCGGCCTGGGCCGGCGCCAGCCGCGTCACGCGCAGTTCGGAAGACCGGTCCATGGCCGATCATACGGCCGCCGGGGCCGCGCGCGAATCCGGTAGGCTTGGCGCCGGACCCCGGCTTGCGTCATCCCATGAGAATCATCAGTTTCAACGCCAACGGCCTGCGCTCGGCCGCCACCAAGGGCTTCTTCGACTGGTTCGCCGGGCAGGATGCCGACGTCCTCTGCGTGCAGGAGACCAAGGCCCAGGAGCACCAGCTCGCCGGCGATGCGTTCCGCCCGCCCGGCTACAACGTGGTCTTCCGCGACGCCATCACCAAGAAGGGCTACAGCGGGGTGGCGATCTACAGCCGCCGCCAGCCCGACGAGATCCTGCCTGCCCTCGGCTGGGCGCCGTTCGACGACGAGGGGCGCTATCTGGAGGCGCGCTTCGGCAATCTCAGCGTGGTCTCGTTCTACATCCCCTCCGGATCCTCCGGCGAGCTGCGCCAGGGCTTCAAGTTCGAGGTGATGGAGTGGCTGCGGCCGATCCTCGACCAGTGGCTGGCGAGCGGCCGCGACTACGTGCTGTGCGGCGACTGGAACATCGTCCGCGCCCGCAACGACATCAAGAACTGGACCGGCAACCAGAAGAACTCCGGCTGCCTGCCGCCGGAGCGCGCCTGGCTCAACGGCATGATCGCCGACGCCTGCGGCGACGGATCGCCGCAGCCGGCGCACGGTTGGGTCGACAGCTTCCGCGCGCTCAAGCCCGACGCGGTGGAATACACCTGGTGGAGCCAGCGCGGCGCGGCGCGCGCCAACAACGTGGGGTGGCGGATCGACTACCAGCTGGTCACGCCGTCGCTGCGCGAACGGCTGGCCGGCTGTTCGGTCGCCCGCGAGCCACGCTTCTCCGACCACGCGCCCTACATCGTGGACTACCGCGAATGACGGCGGGCGGCAGCGGCGCGGTCGCGCCCTCCTACAAGGGCTGGGCCGGGATCCGCCGCGCCTTCGGCACGCCCTCGGCGCTGACCATGCTGCTGCTCGGCTTCGGTTCCGGCCTGCCGTTCCTGCTGATCGCCTCGATGACGCTGTCCACCCGCTTGCGCGACGTGGGCCTGGACCTGGGCAGCATCGGGCTGATCAGCCTGGCCAGCTTCTTCTATCTGCTCAAGTTCCTGTGGGCGCCCCTGATCGACCGCTACGCGTTCCCGCTCACCGCGTTCCTCGGCCGGCGGCGGTCGTGGCTTCTGGCCTCGCAGCTGCTGGTGGCGGTGAGCCTCGGGGCGCTGGCGCTGTCGCGGCCCGAGATGGGGGTCACCACGCTGGTGCTGTGGGTGCTGATCGGCTCGTTCGCCGGTGCCACCCAGGACTCTGTGGTGGATGCCTACCGCATCGAGGTCGCGCCGGCGGCCGCCCAGGCGGCGCTGGCGGCCACCTACACCCTGGGCTACCGTTTCGGCCTGATTCTCGGCGGCGCCGGGGCGTTGTACCTGGCCGAGTTCCAGGGCTGGCAGTGGGCCTACATGGCGATGGCGGCGCTGATGGCGCTGCCGATCGTCACCACCCTGGTCTGCCGCGAGCCGGTCGCGCCGGAGGCCACGGTGGTGCGGCGGATCGATTTCTTCGGCGCGTTCTGGCAGCCGTTCACCAGCTTCTTCTCGCACAACGGACTGCTGCTCGGGCTGGCGCTGCTCGCCTTCGTCGGGCTGTTCAAGTTCCCGGATCAGGTGATCGGGGTGATGGCCGGTCCGTTCTACCTCGACTCGGGCTACACCAAGGCCGACATCGCCACGGTGTCCAAGCTCTACGGGGTGTGGCTGGGAATCGGCGGGGCGTTCCTCGGCGGCGTGTGCGTGGCGGCGTTCGGGTTCCGCCGGATGCTGTTCCTGGCCGCGCTCGGGGTGGCGCTGTCGAATCTCGCGTTCCTGCTGATGGCACAGTACCCGGCGCAGATCTGGGCGTTCTACGCGGCGATCAGCGCCGACAACCTGTTCCAGGGTTTCGCCGGGGTGGTGCTGGTGGCGTTCATGTCGTCGCTGACCGACCGCAACTTCACCGCCACCCAGTACGCGCTGCTGGTGTCGCTGGCCAACCTGCCCGGCAAGTTCGTCGGCGGCGTCTCCGGATTCATCGTCGAGGCGAGCTCCTACAGCACCTTCTTCCTGCTCAGCGCGCTGACGGTGGTTCCGACCTTGCTGCTGCTCGCCTGGCTATGGCAGCGTATCGTCGAGCCGGTCCGGGAAGCCGGCGCGGCCGCCGCGGGCGGCGGGAGCGGCGCATGACCGACATCGTGCTCAGGGACGTCGACGACATCCTCGCCGACCGCATCCGCAGGGTCGCCGACCGCCGCGGCTGGGACCTGCCGCATACCCTGCTGCACCTGCTCGAGCGCGGCCTGCACGTGTGCGAGGACGAGGGCGCGGTGCGCTTCGACAGCGACGAATCCGAGGTGCTGCAGCAGGCGCTGGAGGCGTTGCGCGGCGTGCCGGACGATCCGGGCTACTCGCTGATCGGCCGGGTCCGCCCGCCGCCGGGGCGCGAAGGCGCCGAGAGCTGACGCCCGGATCCGCCCGGGCCGCCGCGGAACGGCGGGCACCGGCGGGGATCGGTTACGCTGCCCGCAACGCAACCGGAATTCCGAAGACATGGCCGACACCGAGCTGCGCATCGCGCTGCTGATCGATGCCGACAACGCCCCCTCCAGCAAGATCGAGCCGATCCTGACCGAACTGGCGCGGCACGGCGTGGCCAACGTGCGCCGCGCCTACGGCAACTGGAAGAACCCGCATCTCAAGGGCTGGGAGGAGGCCCTGCACGCCTACGCGATCCGGCCGATCCAGCAGTTCGCCTACACCAGCGGCAAGAACGCCTCGGACATGGCGATGGTGATCGACGCCATGGACCTGCTGTACGCGCGCACCCTCGACGGCTTCGCCATCGTCTCCAGCGATGCCGACTTCACCCCGCTGGTGATGCGCCTGCGCAACGAGAACATGCGCGTGTTCGGTTTCGGCCAGGAGAAGACCCCGGCGCCGTTCGTGAAGGCGTGCTCGACGTTCCTCTACGTCGAGAAGCTCGGGGTGTCGGACCAGGAAGACAGCGTGCGCGCGACCCGCCCCAAGCGCAGCGAGGACCTGCTGCGCGACGCCAATCTGGTGCACCTGTTGCGCAACGCGGTCAGCGCCACCGCCGACGATTCCGGCTGGTCGCACCTGGGCGTGGTCGGCAGCCACATCCGCAACCAGACCTCCTTCGACGAGCGCAACTACGGCTACCGCAACCTCAGCGCGCTGATCGAGGCCACCGGCCTGTTCGAACTGCGCCGCGAAGGCCAGATGGTGGAGATCCGCGAGCTGCCGAAGGCTGCGGCCAAACCCAAGTCCCGCTCGCGTGGGCGCAAGAAGGTCGCGGCGTAGCGCCGCCGTGGTGCTTGCAGGGCGCCTGCTCGCCTGGCCGATGCGCCCCGCCCGGCGCGAGACTTCCCGGCCGCGGCCGCCGCGCTAGACTGGAACCGATCCCATGCCATCGGGTCGGGGGGGCACGACCACCATGACGCTGCACCCGGTCGCACTCACGCCGGCCCTGATCGTCGAGGACGACGATGGCGATCGGCGGCGGATCCAGGGGCTGCTCGAGGGCCTGGTCGCTGGCGACCGCATCGACTGGGCCGGCGATCTGGCCTCGGCACGCGCCCGGCTCGCCGGTGGCGGGTATGCGCTCGCCCTGGTCGATGTGCAGCTGCCCGACGGATCCGGCATCGATCTGATCGGCTGGATCGGCGCGCATGCGCCGCATACCGCCGCGGTGATCGTCTCGTCCTGGGCGGCCGAGGACACCGTGCTGGCCGGCATCCGTGCCGGCGCCATCGGCTATCTGCTCAAGAGCGGCAGCGACGAGGAGCTGCGGATCGCATTGCGCAGCCTGGCGCGCGGTGGCGCGCCGGTCGATCCGCTGATCGCGCGACGGATCCTGGAGATGGTGTCCGCCGTGCCCCCCGCGCGCGGCGATCCGCACGGGCCGGAAGCCGCGCCGCCGCCGTTGTCGGGCCGCGAATCCGAGATTCTCCACCTGGTCGCCCGCGGACTGAGCAACCGCGAGATCGCCGAGGTACTGGACCTGTCCCGGTTGACCATCGAGGGCTATACCAAGGGGATCTATCGCAAGCTTGCGGTGGGCTCGCGTACCGCTGCGGTATTCGAGGCAAGGTCGCTGGGCCTGCTGGAGTGATGCGCGGCGCGGGAGGTTCGCGATGGCTGCTCCGCTGGCTGAGCCTGGCCTTCCTGATGGGTGCGCTCGGCCTCGCGTGCGCCCAGGCACCGGTTCCGGACGCGCGAACGCTCCGGCACGCCGAAGCCGTCCGCGGTACCTGGAGCGATACGGCACCGCCCGAGCAAGGCTGGGTGCCGGTCGAGCTGATGGACGTCTGGACCACCCGCTGGCCCGGCCACGACGGCGTGGTCTGGTATCGCATGCGCTGGCACCAGGACCACGCCGGGCCGACCGGCCTGCTGGTCGAGTACGCGAGCATGGCCGGCGCGGTGTACGTCAACGGCAGCCTGGTGGCGCGGGATGCGCACCTGGCCGAACCGCTGTCGCGCACCTGGGTGGCGCCGCGGTACTTTCTGCTGTCGCCGCCGCTGCTGCGTACCGGCGAGAACACGCTGCTGGTGCGGGTGTCGGGCCTGGCGGCCTATCAGCCCGGCTTCGGTACGGTGGCGCTGGGCGCCCCCTCCGCCGTGCACGCGCAGTACTCGCGCGAGCACGCGCGCCGCTACGACATCAAGCTGGTGAATCTCGGGATGACCGTCGTGCTCGGCGGGGTGTTTCTGATGATCTGGCTGCTGCGGCGGCAGGACAGCGTGTACGGCTGGTTCGCGCTGACCGAACTGTTCGCCGCGCTGTACGCCGCCAATTTCCTGGTGTCCAGCCCCTGGCCGTTTTCCACCACCGACGGCTGGCAGGCGTTCATCGCCGCGATGTACGTCTGCGCCGGCGCGAGCTACGCGATGTTCCTGCTGCGCTACTGCGAGCGCCGGTTTCCGCGGCTGGAGCGGGCCATGGCCCTGCTCTGCGGCGCGGCACTGGCGGCGGCCCTGCTCGCGCCGGGCTGGATGGGGCCGGGGCGCACCCCGTGGATCGTCGTCGGGGCCCTGTTCTACTACGGCTCGATCGGCTTTTTCCTGGTCCAGGCGTGGCGCCGCCGGCGGGTCGACACCACGGTGCTGGCGCTGTGCGTGGTCACGCCGGTGCTGGTGTCGTTCCACGATTTCGCGCTGTTCATGGGCTGGGCACGCGGCGATACCTACCTGCTCGGGCTGACCTCGGTGTTCACTCTGCTCGGCATCGGCTTCGTGCTCGCCTATCGGTTCGTCAGCGCGATGCGCCGCGTGGAGGGGTTCAATGTCGAACTGGGACAGCGGATCCGGCAGGCGACGGAGGAGTTGGCGCAGTCGCTGACGCGGCAGCACGCGCTGGAGCTTGCGCACAGCCGCGCCGGCGAGCGCCTGCAGCTGGTCCGCGACCTGCACGATGGATTCGGCGGCACGCTCGTCGGGGCGATCGCCCGACTGGAGCAGGCGCCGCAGGAGCTGCCTCCGGCGGCCGTCATGGCGATGTTGCGCGAGATGCGCGACGACCTCCGCCTGGTGATCGACAGCACCGCGCGCGAGTGCGGGGATCTCGAGGGCCTGATCGCACCCCTGCGCCACCGGAGTGCGCAGCTGCTGGAGGCGGCGGGCATCGACGCACGCTGGCATCTCGAAGGCCTGGCGGGCGCGGCGCTGGAGAGCCATCGCGCCCTGGATCTGCTGCGTCTGCTGCAGGAGGCGCTGACCAACGTGTTCCGGCACAGCCGCGCGCGGCGCGTCGACGTACGGCTGGTCCGCGAAGGCAGCCGGGTCCGGGTGGAAGTGCGCGACGACGGGTCCGGCATGGCGGCGTCCCCGGCGCCGGGCGGCGCCGGGCTGGCGAGCATGCGGCAGCGCGCCGCACGGCTCGGCGGAGCGCTGCGCGTGGATTCGAACGCGGCGGGCACGGTCGCGACCTTCGATTTCCCGCTGGCCGCGCCGCTGGCGCCCGGGGTCCAGACCCCCTGATTTCGGGGATAGGCGTCCCCCGGGGGTGTGGGGACACTGGCGGCATTCCGCTAGGGGGGCGGGTCGGTGCGGCGTGCTCCCTTCATCGCCCAGGGGTGCCTCCGTGTCGAACTCATGTCTCCGGGCCGTGCGCCCGCTCGTTCTCGGGGCGGCCGTTGCGGCAAGCCTCGCGTCGCTTCCAGCCGCGGCCGGGGTCACCTGCCAGCTGCTCGACCCCGACGGCAATGCCATCGGCGACGGTGGCGCCGATGCCGGAAACGACCTCGGGGGCCAGGCGAACGCGCTCGCCTGCGGCCGCAACGCGCTGTCCGCGCCCGGCGCGACGGCGGTGGGCGCGGATGCGCTCGCCAGTGGCGCCGGATCCGTCGCCCTGGGGCGTGAGGCGCGGGCCGAGGGGACCGTGAGCCTGGCGCTCGGGAATGGATCCCGCGCCTCGCATTTCCGGACCATCGCCCTGGGCGGGGCGGCCCAGGCGCTGAACTGGGGTGCCGTCGCCGTGGGTGGCGCCAGCGAGGCCAGCGGACTGTTCACGGTGGGGATCGGGCAGGGAGCGCTCGCCCACGGCGACAACAGCGTCGCCCTCGGGGGCTTTCTGGGCGATTCGTCGAGCCAGACCCGCGTGGAACTCTACACCCGGAGCCTCGCTGTCCAGGCGGTCGCCCTCGGTGCGGCCGCCTTCGGCGGCGCCGAGCGGGCCACGGCGCTGGGCACCGCAAGCCAGGCGCGCGGCGCGCGCAGCGTGGCGCTGGGCGCCTACTCGGCGGCGGACGAAGCCGATGTCGTCTCGCTGGGCCACGGCGCGGACGACCTTGACCATCTGGGCGTCGCCTACGGTACCGCGCTCACCCGGCGGCTGGTCAACGTGGCCGACGGCATCGCCGCCAGCGACGCGGCGACGCTGGGCCAGCTGCAAGGCATGGCCGGCGCGCTGGGCGGGGGTGCCGGCTTCAGCGGCGGCGTGTTCAACGCGCCCAGCTACGTCATCCAGGGAACGAGCCACGCCGACATCGGCTCGGCCTTTGCCGGGGTGGATGCCCGGCTGTCGTCGTTGCAGGACCAGATCGACACGATCGAGCTGACGCCCGGCCCGCAAGGCCCCGAAGGCCCGCAGGGGCCCCAGGGTCCGGTGGGGCCGGGGAGCGAGCTGGCCGCCGAATACGACGATCCGGGCCGCGCAGTGATGACGCTCGGCGGGAGTCAGGGGACGCGAGTGGCGAATGTCGCCGACGGGGAGGCTCCGGGGGACGCGGTCAACAGGGGGCAGATGGACGCCGGCGATGCGGCCACGCTGCAATCGGCCAATGGCTACACCCGGGCCAGCGCCGGGCGCACCCTGGACTCGGCGAATGCATACGCGCGGGGGACCGCGGACGCCGCGCTGCGTGCGGCCAACGAGTACACCGACAGCCAGCTGGCGATGATCGACGACCGTTTCGAGGGGTTCGCCGCCGATGTGGACGCGCGGCTGCGGGGGGTGGACCAGCGCCTGGACCGGATCGCCGCCATGAGCGGTGCGATGTCGGCCGCGGCGATGAACACCGCCGGCCTGGCGGGGCGCAACCGTCTCGGTGTCGGCGTCGGCACCCAGGGCGGCGAGGATGCGTTGGCGATGGGCTACCAGCGCCTGCTGGGCCGGCGGATGAGCGTTTCGCTTTCGGCCGGGTTCGCAGGTGGCGACAGCACCGCGGCCGCGGGCGCCGGCATCAGCTGGTAGGCCTGTCGGCCTGCCACCGCCGTTGCGGGCATTGCGGAGAAGGCCGGCCAGGAGCCTCTCGCGGCGGCGATCGATCCGTCGCGCGGGAGGGATGAGGTGATCCAGAACCCGGGGAGCGCGGGGGGCGGATCAGTAGAGATCCACCGGATCGACGTCCAGCGACCAGCGGGTGCGGCGCGCTTCGGGGAGTGCGTGGATGGCCGGCAGGGCGCGATCCAGCGCCAGGTGCAGGTCGCGGCGCTGCAGCGCCGACAGCGGCAGTTGTGCGCGGTACATTCCGGCGCGGCGCGCCATCGGCGCCGGCAGCGGCCCGTGCAGGACCAGGCCCCCGTCGACGCTGTCGCCGGATCGGGATGCGGCCTCGGCGAGCAGTGCACGCGCGCGCTGCAGGAACGCCATCGGCGGGTCCGCATGCCTGGACTCGGCGCGCAGCAGCGCCATGTGTGCGAACGGCGGGAACCCCGCTTCCTCGCGTTGCGCCAGCTCGCTGGCGGCGAAGGCGTGGTAGCCGCCGTTGATCAAGGTCTGGAGCAGCGGGTGGTCGGGATGATGGGTCTGCAGCAGCACCTCGCCGGCGCGCTCGGCGCGGCCGGCGCGGCCGGCCACCTGGATGAGCAGCTGCGCGAGCTTTTCGGCGGCGCGGAAATCGGCCGAGAACAGGCCCTCGTCGATCCCCACCACCGCCACCAGGGTCAGCCCCGCCAGGTCGTGGCCCTTGGCCAGCATCTGGGTGCCGACCAGCAACCCCGGGCGCTCGCCCAGGGTCTCGAAATGCTTCTGCAGGGCGTCGCGGCGGCGGGTGCTGCCGCGGTCGATGCGCAGCACCGGCACGCGTGCGCCGAAGCGCTGCATCAGCATCTCCTCCAGCCGCTCGGTCCCGACGCCCTGCGGCTGCAGCGCCAGGCCGGCGCAATCGGGGCAGGCCGGCGGGGCGGCCTGGCGATGGCCGCAATGGTGGCATTGCAGCCTGCGGCCGCCGCCGTGCACCGTCATCGCCGCGTCGCAGCGGCGGCACTGGGCGCTCCAGCCGCAATCGTGGCACAGCAGCACCGGTGCGTAGCCGCGGCGGTTGCGGAACACCAGCACCTGGCCGTCGGCCGCCAGCGCGGCATCGATCGCTTCGAGCAGCTCGCGCGACAGCCCGTTGTCGAGCGCTCGCTTGCGCACGTCGAGCACCCGCACCGGGGGCGGCCGGGCGTTGCCGGCGCGCTGCGAAAGCCGCAGGTGCAGATAGCGCCCGCTGCCGGCGTTGTGCAGCGACTCCAGCGATGGCGTGGCGCTGCCCAGCACCACCGGGACCTCCAGCGCCCTGGCGCGGACCAGGGCGAAGTCACGGGCGTGGTAGCGGATCCCGTCCTGCTGCTTGTAGCTGCCGTCGTGTTCCTCGTCGACCACGATCAGTCCGGCCTCCGGCAGCGGCGTGAACACCGCCGAGCGGGTCCCCACCACCACCCGCGCCTCGCCGCGCAGCGCCGCGCTCCAGACCCGGGCGCGCTCGGCGTCGTTGAGCCCCGAGTGGAGCGCATGCACCGGCACCCCGAGGCGGGCACGGAAGCGCGCCAGGGTCTGCGGGGTCAGGCCGATCTCCGGCACCAGCACCAGCGCCTGGCGGCCGCGCGCCAGGCAGTCGGCGATGGCGTGCAGGTAGACCTCGGTCTTGCCGCTGCCGGTGACGCCGTCGAGCAGTAGCGGTGCGAAGCCCGTGCTCGCCAGGACCGCGCCGATCGCCCGGGCCTGTTCGGGATTCGGCTCGGGTCCCGCCCCGGGCGCCGGCGCCAATTGCGAGGCCGGCACCGCGACCCGCTCGACCAGCCCGCGGCCGGCGAGGGTGCGCGCGGCGCCGCGCCAGCCTTCGAGCAGGTCGTCCAGCGCTTCCTCGTCGCGCGGGGCGGCGTGCAGCAGGTCGGCAAGGCGCTTGGGCCGCCCCGCGCGCATCGCCGCCTGGGCGGTGTTGCCCGCCTCGGTCAGCCGCCACGCCCAGGTGCGGGTGTCGGGCTGCGGCTCGCCGCGGCGCAGCGCAGCCGGCAGCGCGGTGGCGAGCACCTCGCCCAGCGGTGCATGGCAGTAGCGCGCCAGCCACTGCAGCGACGCGAACAGCTCCCCGTGCAGCAGCGGTTCCGGGTCGAGCCGCTCGAGCACCTCGCGCAGCTCCGGTGCGGCGGGGTCGGCCGGGCCGGTGGCGGCCACCACCCCGACCAGTTCGCGCGGCCCGAAGGGGACCCGCACCCGGCAGCCCACCGCCGCCTGGTCGGCGCGCCAGGCCGGCGGGGCACGGTAGTCGAACAGCCGCGGCAGCGGCAGCGGCAGGGCGACGCGAAGCACGGCTTCGACGGCTGCGGGGACGGCAGGCATCGCGCCAGTCTATGGGTTTTCGGGGCGCGACCCGACCCCCCCGGGCCCGCCCCGAGTTGCGGGCCAATGCTCCATCCGGCTGTGCGTTGTTGCGTGCAAGCCCCGGCCGCCAAAGAAGATTTCCCGTTATCCACACAACTTGTGGATAACCCTGTGCATGGCGGCCTCTCGGCGGGCCGTGCAGCCATCACGCATCGCGTGAACGCGATCTTGGCGAAAAAAGCGCCACATCTGGATATTCCTTTCTTATCAACGCGTTGGCCGTGAAACAGTCCCGAAACAATGCGTTCGGGCCGCGTGCAGGCGGCGTGGATGACGGTCGCGTGACCGCTGTGCACAACCGTTGTCGGCCGCCCCTGCCCGAGAGCGGTTTCCGGGCAGATGTCAAGGGCGCCGTGGCCGCGATGCGTGGCTATCATGCGGGCGCGATGACGCCCACCCACCCCCATTCCCGACTGTGACCGACGTCGCAACGGACTCCGCCGCGGTGAGCGCGTTCCTGCGCGGCGTCGAGCGCCGCGCCGCGGTGTTCGCGCACCTCCAGGGCGGCGATGCCGGGGCCGGCGATGCCGCCCTGGCCGCGGCCATGGAGACGTTCCGCGACACCGCCGCGCGGACCCCGTTCGGCGACTGGCCGCGCCGGTTCTGGGCGCAGCTGCTCGCCGCGCCGCCGCTGCGCGAGGCGCCCGCGGCGGCGCAGTGGCCCCCGCAGTTCGCGGCGCTGGCCAGGGTCGGGCACGGCCCGCGCGCCGCGCTGCTGCTGCGCCTGGTCGCCCATGTCTCCGAAGCGGAAGCGGCGGCGGTCCTGGGGATCTCGCGCCCGACCTACCGCCTGGCGCTGCGCCGGGCGCTGCCACGCGACGACCAGGGCCAGCCGGATGCCGGGTCGTGGCGCGCCCTGGGCGAGGCGGCGCAACAGGCGGTGCGGCAGTTGCCGCCGGCGCGCCTGGCCGAACTGGCGCGGATGCGCGAGGCGGTCCTGGCGGGCCGCGCCTACCTGCCGACCCCGCAGCGCGATGCCGTGCCTGGCGCCGCGCTGCGTCCGCGCTGGCTGTGGCCGGCGCTGGGTGCGGTGGCGCTGCTGACGCTGGCGGCGCTGGCGGCGACGTTCGTCCTGCCGGGGGCGGGGGGCGGTTCCGCCCCGCCCCCGGGAATCGTCTCCGAGCCGCTGCCGCCGGCGGAGCCGCCCGCCGCGGTCTACGACGCCGAGATCGCGCTGCTGACCCATCCCGACTTCGAACTGCTGAGCGCCGATGGAGGCGATGCCGCCGCCCGCGACCCCGCCTTCCATGCCTGGCTGGCGGTGCTGCTCGAGCGCGGCGGCGACCAGGACATCGCGCGCCCGCAGCGCGACGAGACCCCGGCCGATTCCGACCAGGCCACCCTCGAGCCGGCCGATGCGCGCTAGCCTGGTCGCGGCCGCGCTGGCGCTGCTGCTGGCTCCGGCGGCGCTGGCGCTGCCGCCTGCGCTGCAGCGCCACGCCGCTGCGCTGCCGTCCGCCGAACGGGCGCGGCTGGCCCAGCGCCACGCCCGGATGCGGGCGATGTCGCCGCAGCAAAGCGCCGAGCTGCGCCGGCGCGTCGCCGAATGGGATGCGCTGCCGCGGCAGGTGCAGCGCGAGCGGCGCGACGCCTGGGCGGCCTGGCAGGCGCTGCCCGAATCGGAGCGCGAGCGCCTGCGCGAGGCCGCGCGCACCTACGCCGCGCTCCCGCCCGAGCGGCAGCAGGCGCTCAACCAGCGCTGGGCCGAACTCGACGGCTACGAACGCGCCGGCTGGATGCTCGGGCCGGACCTGGGGGCCGACTGGCCGCAGCTGCACGGCCTGTTCGCGCTGGTCCCCGAATCGGAGCGCGCCCCGCTGCTCGAAGCGCTGCGCGGGCTCGGCGCCCGCGGCCGCGCCGACCTGGCGGTGCTGGCGCAGCGCATCCCGCCGGAACGGCGCGCCGATCTGCGCCGAGCGCTGCTGACCACACCGCCCGAGAACCGCGGCGCCTGGCTGCGGCGCCAGGTCGGCCCGGCGCCGTGAGCGGTCGCCGCCGCGCCGCTACATTCCCGCGATCGCGTACAGCCCGGTGCCGAGCGCCACGAACAGGAACATGAAGAGATAGATCTGGCCGAGGATGCAGTACTTGAGCAGGGTCTTCAGCCAGCCCTGCCGGTACACGCGCCGCTGCATCAGCAGCAGATACAGCGGCATCGATGCCAGCAGCAGGGCCTGCAGCCAGCTGACCGGGTGGATCGCCCAGGGCAGCGCCGGTGCCAGCCAGCCGCCCAGCAGCGCCAGCGCGAAGACCATCAGCAGCGCGAGCATCAGGAACGCGTGGCTGTAGAGCGCGACCACCACGTGTTCCAGGTAGGTTCGGGGATGGCGCACGTAGAGCAGCTTCAGCAGCGCGGCGAACAGCGGCACCAGGATGAACAGCGTCATCGGTGCGGCGCCGATCAGGGTGCGGGCCATGGCGGCGGCGCCGTCCCGGCGCGCGGAGTAGGCCTCGAGGTTGCGCTCCAGGCGCGCGTCGAAGCCGTCCTCGTCGCGCGGTTCCGGCTCCGCGCCCGCAGCGCCGTCGGCCCCATCGCGCGCGGCGCGCTCGAGCCGGCGGCGGCGGGCCGCCGCTTCGGCGTTCACCACGCGCTCGGCCGCGGCGATCCGCGCGCGCGCCGCGTCCGCCGCGTCCGCGCCCAGCGCCGCACGCTCGGCCGCGAGGCGTTCGAGTTCGCGATCGCGCAGCGCATCCACCGCCTCCACGGTCGGTGCCGCGGCGAAGCCGGCGCGGTCGATCTCGTAGGTCTCCACCGCGCTGGTCTCGGTGGCCCTGGCAGCGTCCTGCGGGGCGAACGCATCGCCGATCGCCAGCTTGGCCACGAACACGGTCAGCAGGCTGAGGATCACGAACAGGCGCATCGGCGCGACATAGCGCACCCGGTGCCCTGCGAGATAGCGGTTGGCCACCCGCCCCGGCACGAACATTTCGCGCAGGGTGCGGAAGATCCGGCCGTCCAGGTGCCAGAACGACTCGAACACCTCCTCGATCGCATGCCCCAGATGCCGGGTCGGGCTGTGCTCGGACTGCCCGCACAGGTGGCAGAACGCGCCCTGCAGGGCGGTGCCGCAGTTCTCGCAGGCGCGCAGCGGCGCGGGAGCGTCCGGGGACGGGCTGGGGACGGACATTCGCGGGGTTCCCTGGCATGGCCGCGCGGACGGGCATGCGTTCGTAGGCCTGGCCCATTAAGATAGCGGCCCGCCAGGACCCGGCGCCAGCGCCCGACATCCGCTCGGCCGCGCGGCCGCAGTCCGCAACGGACTTCCCCATGTCCCCGTCCGCTCCCGCCGCGCCGCGCTTCGGCAGTGAAGTGCGCACCACCGCCGTGTTGGCCGGGCCGCTCGTCGCCGGCCACGTCGCCACCGGCATGATCGGCCTGGTCGACAGCATGATCGCCGGGCGCCACGGCACCACCACCCTGGCCGCGGTCTCGGTGGGCACGGCGATGTTCTGGCTGCCGATCATGATCCCGATGGGCACGCTGATGGCGCTGCCGCCTTCGGTGTCGCAGCTCGACGGCGCCGGCCGCCGCGGCGGGATCGGCGCGCTGTTCCGGCAATCGCTGTGGCTGGGCCTGGCGCTGGGGCTGCTGCTGTTCGTCTTCATGACCTTGAGCGTGCACGCGCTCGCGCCGCTGGGCATCGCCGCGGGCATCCGCCCGGGTGCCGCCGAGTTCCTGCACGCGATCCGCTGGGGCGTGCCGGCGCTGACGCTCTACTACTGCATGCGCTATCTCAGCGACGGCCTGCACTGGACCCTGCCGACGATGCTGTTCGGCTTCGGCGGCCTGCTGCTGCTGGTGCCGGTGGGGATCGTGCTCACCTTCGGTCTGTACGGGCTGCCGGAACTGGGCGCGGCCGGGATCGGTTATGCCTCCTCGGTGATGCTGTGGGCGCAGGCGGCCGGCTTCGCGCTCTATCTCGCCCGCGCACGCCGCTTCGCCGACCTCGGCCTGTTCGCGCGTTTCGACCCGCCGCGCTGGGCGCCGATCCGCGAGATGCTGCGCGTCGGCCTGCCGATCGGGGTGACCGTGGCGATGGAGGGCGGGCTGTTCATCGCCACCGCGCTGCTGATCGGCCGTCTCGGCGAGGTGCCGGCGGCGGCGCACCAGATCGCGATCAACGTGGCGGCGCTGTGCTTCATGGTGCCGTTCGGCCTGGCCGAGGCCACCACGGTGCGGGTGGGGCACGCGATCGGCGGCGGGCTGGGGGCGCCGGGCGTGCGCCGCGCCGCCTTCGCCGGGCTGGCGCTGGTGCTGGGCACCCAGACCCTGACCGGCATCGGCCTGCTGACCGGCAACGAATTCATCGCCGGTCTCTACACCGGCGACGCCGCGGTCGCGGCCCTGGCCGCCTCGTTGCTGCTGCTGGCGGCCGCCTTCCAGTTCCCCGACGGCATCCAGGTGCTGTCCGCGGGGGCGCTGCGCGGGCTCAAGGACACCCGGGTGCCGATGCTGCTGGCGGCGCTGGCCTACTGGGGCGTGGGCATGGCGCTCGGCGCCGGGCTGGGCCTGGGGCTGGGCTGGGGGCCGCGCGGGATGTGGATCGGGCTGATCGCCGGCCTCACCGTGGCGGCGCTGCTGCTGGGGTTGCGGTTCCTGCGCAGCAGCCGGCGGGTGGCCGCGCCGCCAGGCACGGTGACCTCCGGCGCATGAATCCCCGGCGCCGGACGGCTAAGCTGTGGCCAGACCCGATCTCTTTCCGGAGCACAATCCGATGAACGAACCGCGCCGTCGCGGTCCCGTGGCCCGCCTGCTGGGGGGCATCTGGGATGCGATGAACTTCACCCGGCGGCTGGTGTTCAACCTGCTGTTCTTCGCTCTGCTGCTGTTCGTGCTGGCGGTGCTGGCGGCCGGCGACACCACCCGTCCGATGCTCGACCGCACCACCCTGGTGATCGCCCCGGAGGGGCGCATCGTCGAGCAATACACCACCGACCCGGCCTCGCGCGCGCTGGCGCGCATGCTCGGCGACGACAGTGCGCCGGAGGTGCAGCTGCGCGACCTGCTGCGCGCGATCGAGGCCGCCGCCGCCGACGAGAACGTCGAGCGCGTCTACCTGCGCGTCGACCGGCTGCAGCCCTCCGGCATCGCCATCCTGCGCGAGGTCGCCGGCGCGCTGCGCGACCTGCGCGCCGGCGGCAAGCAGATCGTCGCCTACGGCGAGTCGTTCTCGCAGGGCGCCTATCTGCTGGCGGCGCAGGCCGACGAGATCTACATCGACCCGATGGGCAGCGGCGTCGGCCTCGAGGGCTTCGCCAGCTACGGGCCGTACTTCGGCGAGGCCCTGCAGGACAAGCTCGGCGTCGACGTCCACGTGTTCAAGGTCGGCGAGTTCAAGTCGGCGGTCGAGCCCTACGTGCTCAACGCCGCTTCGCCGGAGGCCAAGCAGGCCGACCTGTACTGGCTCAACGACCTGTGGCAGCGCCACCTGGCCGACATCGCCGAGGCGCGGGGGCTGAGCGTGGAGCAGCTCGAGGCCGGCATCGACGGCATGGCCGACGGCGTCGCCGCGCTCGGCGGGGACCTGGCGCGCTACGCGCTGGAGCAGGGCCTGGTCGACGGTCTCAAGACCAGCCGCGAGGTCGAGGACCTGCTGGTCGAGCGGGGCGTGGCCGACGAGGACGCCGAGGCCGGTTTCCGCAGCGTCGACCTGGACGGCTACCTCGCGCACGTCGACGGCGGCCTGCCGCGCACGCCACGCGAGCGCCAGGTGGCGGTGGTGGTGGCCGAGGGTGCGATCAGCGACGGCATCCAGCCGCCGGGCAGCGTCGGCGGCGAATCGACCGCGGCGCTGCTGCGCGAGGCGCTAGAGGACGAGCACGTCAAGGCGGTGGTGCTGCGGGTCAACTCGCCGGGCGGTTCGGCCTATGCCTCCGAGCAGATCAACCGCGAAGTCGTGGCGTTGAAGGCGGCCGGCAAGCCGGTGGTCGCGTCGATGGGCCACGTGGCCGCCTCGGGCGGCTACTGGATCAGCATGAACGCCGACCGCATCTTCGCCGATCCGTCGACCATCACCGGATCGATCGGGGTGTTCGGGCTGTTCCCCAACATCACCCGCACCCTGGATCGCATCGGCGTGCATACCGACGGCGTCGGCACCACCCGGCTGGCCGGCGCGTTCGACATCACCCGGCCGCTGGAGCCGGACGTGGGCCGGTTGATCCAGGCCAGCATCGAGAAGATCTACAACGATTTCGTCGACAAGGTCGCCGCCGGTCGCGGCGCCCGCCCGGCGGCGATCGACCGGGTCGCGCGTGGCCGGGTATGGAGCGGTGCGCAGGCCAGGGACCGCGGCCTGGTCGACGAACTCGGCGGCTTCCGCGCCGCCATCGCCGATGCCGCGCGCCGCGCCGAGCTCGGCGAGGGCGACTACCGGGTCCGCTACATCGAGAAGGAGGCCTCGCCGTTCGCCAAGTTCATGGCCGACCTGGCGGGCACCCGCGCCGGCGCGGTACTGCTGCGCGATGCCGGCCTGGCGCAGCTGCTGCTCGCCCGCACGGTGCCCGAGCTCGAGCGCCACGTGCGCGTGTTCGAACAGGCGCTGGCCAACGATCGCGGCGTCGCGGCGCGCGGCATGGCCTACTGTTTCTGCCCGGTGTTCTGACCACCCTCGCGATCGGGTTTCCGCGGCGCCCGGCCAACGCCGGGCGCCGTCCGTTGCGGTCCCGTGCGGGTCAGCGCCTGACGTCCAGGCGCTCCTCGCGCGCGCAGGCCGCGATCTCGTCGGCCGAGGCCAGATGCGCGTCGCCCGGCTGGGCGTGCTTGAGGCAGGCCGCGGCCAGCCCGAAGCGCAGCGCGCCGCGGTCGTCCATGCCGGTGAGCAGGCCGTGCAGCACCCCGGCGGCGAAGGCGTCGCCGGCGCCGATGCGGTCGACGATCCCCTCCAGCTGGCGCGCCGGCGCGCGTTCCACCCCGCCGCCGCGGGCCACCATCAGTGCGCCGAGCGAGTGCCGGTCGACGCTGTGCTGGACCCGCAACGTGGTGGCGATACGCTGCAGCCGCGGAAACGCGGCGAAGGCGCGGGCGGCGGCCGCGACGATGCGCGTCTCGTGGTCGTCCGCGGCGGCCGCGGGGTTCTCGCCCAGCACCACGCCGATGTCGCGGTGGTCGGCGAAGGCGAGGTCGGCCTCCGCCAGCAGCTGCTGCAGGATCGCCGCCGGGTCGCCGTCCCACGCGGCCCACAGGCGCGGCCGGAAGTTGCCGTCGAACGACACCAGCGCGCCGGCGGCGCGGCCGGCGCGCGCGGCGGCGATGGCCGCCTCGGCCGCAGGTTGGCCGAGGGCGGGCGTGACCCCCGACAGGTGCAGGCAGTCGACGCCCTCCAGCAGCGCCGGCCAGTCGTGGCCGGTGGCCGGGGCCGTGGCGAACGCCGAGCCGGCGCGGTCGTACAGCACCTCGCTCGGGCGCAACCCGGCACCGGTGGACAGGAAGTAGAGGCCCATGCGCCCCGCAGCGCGGCGCACCGCGCCGGTGTCGACGCCGTGGCGGCGCAACTCCCCAAGCGCGGCGTCGCCGAGCGCATCGTCGGAGACCGTACCGGCGAGCGCGGCGGCATGCCCCAGGCGCGCCAGCGACACCGCCACGTTGGCCTCGGCCCCGCCCACGTGCACGTCGAAGCGCGGCGACTGCAGCAGCCGTTCGCGGCCGGGGGCGCCGAGCCGCAGCAGCAGCTCGCCGAAGCAGAGGATCCGTCGTTGGGTCATGTCGTCTCCGATGCCGCGGGACCGGCGCGTGGGACCGCCCGGAAGCCTTGCCGCAACGCAGCATGCTTCGCCGACGGAGTTTTGCTACGGTTTTGACCAGCGGTGTCATTCCGGCCGCAGACCACACGATAGCAAGCGGGTTCACCCAGTCAAGAACCGCCACACAGAGCGGAACGACGCCAGAGGAGGGGATGCAATGCGGTATCGACTCGAGACAAAAAAGACACCGGTTACCTTGCTGGCTGCGGCGATCGGCGTGGCGCTGCAGGTCGCTGCCGCCACGGCCCTGGCGCAGCAGCCGCCGCAGCAGCAGCCCGACCAGGCCCCGGCCACGCCGGCCGCCAGCCCGGCGCCGGACGCCACCGAACTGGACGCCATCCAGGTGGTCGGCTACCGCGCCAGCCTGGTCCGCGCGCTGGATCTCAAGCGCGACAGCGTCGGCTCGATCGATGCGATCGTCGCCGAGGACATCGCCGACTTCCCCGACCAGAACCTGGCCGAGTCGCTGCAGCGCATCCCCGGCATCACCATCACCCGCGACTCCGGCGAGGGCCGCAACATCTCCGTGCGCGGCCTGTCCGGCGAATTCACCCGGGTCCGGGTCAACGGCATGGAGGCGATCGCCGCCACCGGCGGCGAGGGCGGCCCCAACCGCGGCCGCGATTTCGACTACAACGTGTTCGCCTCCGAGCTGTTCAACTCGATCATCGTCCACAAGACCGCATCGGCCGGCCTCGACGAGGGATCGCTGGGCGCGGTGGTCGACCTCAACACCGGCAACCCGTTCGGCTACGAGCACGGCCGCACCTTCGTGGTCTCGGGCGAAGGCCAGTACAACGACGTCACCGAGGACGCCGGTCCGCGCGCGGCTGCGCTGTTCGCCTATCGCGATCCAGGAGACGTCTGGGGGGTGTCGTTCTCGGCCGCCTATTCTGACAACACCACGCAGGAACTCGGCCAGAACACGGTGCGCTGGCAGCAGGCCGAGTTCCGCTCGGTGGGGGGCGTGGTGTGCGCCGACAACCCGGCCGACCCAGGCTGCGCCGAGGTCGCCGAAGCGTTCCATCCGCGTATTCCCCGCTACGGCATGATCGAGGTCGAGCGCGAGCGCCTCGGGCTCACCGGCAGTTTCGAGCTGCGGCCGAGCGATTCCACCCGGCTCAGTGTCGATGTCCTGCATTCCAAGCTCGACGCGGCCCGTCGCGAGAAGTGGCTGGAGGTGCTGTTCCGCGGCAACGAGGACGGCATGGACGTCACCGACTACGCCATCGACCCGGTCACCAACAACCTCGACATGATGGAGGTCGACAACGCCTGGGTGCGCTCGGAGAACTTCGAGAAGGCCTGGACCACCGAGTTCACCCAGTGGAGCGTCGATCTCGAACAGCACTTCACCGACGCGGTCTCGGGTCACATGATGATCGGCCGCTCGACCTCCAAGCTCGAGTTCCCGCACGAAATCACCTTCATGTACGACGACCGCGACTACGACGGGTTCGTGTACGACTACACCGACGACGAATACCCGGTGATCGCGTACAACGGCGCCGACGTCAACGATCCGGCGATCTTCCAGATGTCGGAGTTCCGCGACCGGCCGAGCCGCACCGACCATACCTTCGACACGGTCTCGGCCGACGTGGAGTGGGCCTTCAGCCCTTCCTACTGGCTGCAGGCCGGCGCGACGTACCGCAAGTTCGAATTCGAGACCTGGGGCGGCATCCGCGATTCGGGCGTCTGCGCGGCCGGGCTCTACGACTGCGATCCGGACGGCGACGGCGTCGACGACTTCTACGGCATCCCCGCCACCGGCGATCTGTCGGAAGGCTATCGTTTCGACGACGACACCGGCCCGGGCTCGACCACCCAGTGGGTCGTGCCAGACCTCGATGCCTGGAGCGATTTCATCGGCCTGCGCGGCCTGCCGATGCGCCTGGACCAGGGCAACGTCCGCGGTGTCGTGGAAGAGGACATGGCGTATTTCCTGCAGTTCAACGGCGCCACCGAACTGGCCGGGCGCGACCTTCGCTTCGACCTGGGCGTGCGCTACGTCGAGACCGACCAGTCGTCGGGCGGCTACAACTCGGGCGTGTACGTGATCGTCGACCGGCCCACCTACACCGACACGCTTCCTTCGGCCAACTTCGCCTGGTCGCTCACGCCGGACCTGATCTGGCGCGTGTCGGCGGCGAAGGTGATGACCCGGCCGGGGTTGGGCAGCCTCACCCCTGGCGGCAGCGTCGACAGCTTCAACTACCGCGTCTCGTTCCAGAACCCGTTCCTCGATCCGACCCGCGCCAGCGCCTTCGACACGGCATTGGAGTGGTACTTCGCGCCGGAGTCGATCCTTTCGCTGGCGGTGTTCTACAAGGACATCGACTCGCGACCGATCCGCACCGAGCGCACCGGTACCTACGCCTCCACCGGGCTGCCGCTGTCGCTGCTGGTGCCGACCTCCCCGGCCGAGCAGGATCCGGAAGGCCGGCCGTGGACCATTTCCACCGTCGACAACGGTCCCGGCGGCAAGCTGAAGGGCTTCGAACTCGGCTTCCAGATGCCGTTGTCGCTGTTCGCCGAGGGCGTGCCGCTGCTGCGCAACATGGGCGTGATCGGCAATTACACCTGGGTCGACTCCGAGGTCGATTACACCTTCGGCGACGAAATCGTGACCGAACGCCTGTTCGGCCTGTCGAAGAACTCGTACAACTTCACCCTGTTCTACGAGAACCAGCGCTTCGACGCCCGCGTTTCCGCGGCCTATCGCAGCGACTACATCGACGGGACCAGCGGCACCGGCAACCGCTTCGAGGGCTACGAGGGCACGTTGAACGTGGACGCTTCGCTGGGCTACAAGTTCAACGAGCGCTTCGAGATGACCCTCGAGGGTCTGAACCTGACCGATGACTACCAGGACCGCTGGACCGATATCACCGCCCGCCGGCGCTACGAGTACGACCACACCGGCCGGGTCTACAAGCTCGGGTTCCGCTACCGGTTCTGAGCGGCCGCCACCGCCGGGCCCCCGGGCCCGGCGGAGCACGCGGTTCGCAGCCGCGGGCATGGTCGTCCTGGCCGCCGCCTCCGCGTCCGCGGCGGTGCCGATGGCGGCCTCCCCGGCGCCGGAGCGGGATGGCCCGGGGGCCCGGGTGCTGGTGTTCACCGCCACGCGCGGCTGGCGGCACGACTCCATCGGGCAGGCGGTGGAGACGCTGCGCGGCCTGGCCGGCGAAGCCGGGCTGCGATTCGCGCATACCGAGGATCCGGCGCGGTTCACCGCGGCGGAACTGGCCCGCTACCGCGCCGTGGTGTTCGCCAACACCACCGGCGACGTTCTCGACGAGGCGCAACAGGCCGCGCTGCAGCAGTTCGTGCGCGCGGGAGGCGGCTTCATGGGCGTGCATTCGGCCGCGGACACCGAACACGGCTGGCCGTGGTACGGCGAGCTGGTCGGCGCCTGGTTCGAGAGCCATCCGCCCGGACTGCAGACCGCGCGCGTGCGCTTCGTCGATCCGCCGGGAGCGGCGGACGGGACCTGGCGGGTCACCGACGAGTTCTACAACTTCAAGCGCGATCCGCGCGACCGGGTCCGGCTGATCGCGACGCTGGCGAGCGGCGACTACGAGGGCGGCACGATGGGCGTGGACCACCCGATCGCCTGGTGCCGGGAGTTCGACGGTGGCCGCAGCTGGTACACCGGCCTGGGGCACGCCCCGGGCCTGTACGCCGACCCGGTGTTCCGCGCGCACCTGGCGCGTGGCCTGCGCTACGCGGCCGGCGCCGACGACGACTGCTGATCGCGCGGCGGGGCAGGACCGCAGCGGTCATGCCCGCTGCAGCGCGCCGTCTTCGCCCCGGTGCAGCGTCGCGTGTTCCCCGGCCTCCAGCACGACGGCCAGCGCGCTGCCGCGCCACGAGACGCGGTACTCGCCGCCGCGATCGCTGGTCAGCCGCGCCGAATCCAGCGCGCCGTCGCGCCACGCCAGGTCCAGTCGCGCGGCGCCGCGCAGGCGCGCGCCCTCGAAGCGCCCGTTCGGCCACCGCGGCGGCAGCGCCGGCAGCAGGAAGATCTCCCCGCCCCAGTCCTGCACCACCATCTCGGCGATGCCCGCCGCACCGCCGAAGTTGCCGTCGATCTGGAACGGCGGGTGTGCATCGAAGAGATTGGGATAGGTCCGCGCATGGC
Organism: Luteimonas endophytica; assembly: GCF_029887875.1. Lineage (GTDB taxonomy): Bacteria > Pseudomonadota > Gammaproteobacteria > Xanthomonadales > Xanthomonadaceae > Luteimonas > Luteimonas endophytica. Next base: position 26,853 of record NZ_JARXRM010000024.1, on the reverse strand, counting down.
TGAGCAGCATCTCCAGCACGCGGTAGGCATGGGCCCCGTCGCCCAGCCGCGCCCACAGGTTGATGCGCCAGCCGATGCCCCAGCCGGTCGCCTCGTCGCCGCGCAGCCGCAGCGAGGTGCGCGCCGCGGCCGCCAACCCTGGGGTGTCGCGCACGTTGATCGCGTGCCCCGGGTGCAACGCATACAGGTGCGAGACGTGGCGATGATCCGGCTCCGGAGCGTCGAGGTCCCAGTCCTGGCGCCACTCCTGCAGCTGGCCGCCACGGCCGATGCGGTCGGCGGGCAGCCGCGCCGCGGCCGCGTCCGCCCGTTCGACAAGCTCGCGATCGACCTTCAGGCGCATCGCGGCCTCGGCGAACTGGGCGAACAGATCGCGCAGCAACTGCGAGTCCATCGCCGGCCCCGCGCACAGCGACGAGCCGTGCGGGTGCCGGTTCTCGGGGGACAGCGAAGGATTGGTGACCAGCTCGCCGGTGGCCGGGTCCTCGACCAGGAAGGCCAGGTAGAACTCGACCGCGCCGCGGAACAGCGGATAGATCCGCCGCAGGTAGCCGGGGTCGCGGCCGTAGTCCCAGCGATCCCAGAGATGTCGCAGCAGCCAGGCGCCACCCATCGGCCACAGGCCGAAGCGCGCGCCGTCGATCGGCGCGGTCTGCCGCCACAGGTCGGTGTTGTGGTGAACCACCCACCCCGGGGCGCCGTACATCCGGCGCGCGGTGCGCGCGCCGGCCTCGGCCAGCTCGAACACCATCCGTTCCAGCGGTTCCACGCACTCGGGCAGCGCACCGACCTCGGCCGGCCAGTAGTTCATCTGGGTGTTGATGTTGAGCGTCCACTTGCTCGACCACGGCGGGTCCTGCAGGTCGTTCCAGATGCCCTGCAGGTTGGCCGGTTGCGACCCGGGCCGCGAGCTCGAGATCAGCAGGTAGCGCCCGTACTGGAAATACAGCGCCGCCAGCGCCGGGTCGTCCTCGCTCGCGAACCGCTCCACCCGTTCGTGCGTGGGGCGCTCGGCGGCAGGGGTGCGGCCCAGGTCGAGCGTGACGCGGCGGAACAGGCGCCGGTGTTCGGCGACATGCTCGCTGCGCAGCGCCTCGTAGCCGCGCGCGGCAGCGGTTTCGATCTGGTGGCGGGTGATGGCTTCGGGGTCGCCGCTCACATCGTCGTAGCGCACGTGGCTGGTGGCCAGCGCGATCATCAGCACGATCTCGTCCGCACCTTCGAAACGCAGCCGCCCGTCGCGGACCGCCGCGCGGCCGCCGCGTTGCAGCAAGCGGGTGCGCACGGCGAAGCGCAGCGCGCCGGCGATGCCGTGGCGGCTGCCGTTGCGGCCGGCCAGCAACAGCCCGTCGGGCGAGGCGGTCACGGTATGGTCCAGGTCGCAGGTCGCCGAGAGCAGGCCGGTCAGTCCGCCGGGCCGATCGCATGCGAGCCGCATCACCACGCACCGGTCCACCGCCGAGACGAACGTTTCGCGCACGTGCGTCGCCGGGCCGGCGGTGAAGCGCGAGCTGGCGATCGCGGTGTCGAGGTCGAGCGTGCGCGAATAGCCGGCGACATCGTCGATGCCGTCGAAGTCGATCCACAGGTCGCCGGGCGCCTGGTACGGCATCTGCCGCAGCGGCACCGCCATCAGGGTGTCCGACGCCAGGGCCTCGGCCTCCGCGTAGCGGCCGGCGAAGATCAGCCTGCGCACCTCGGGCAGCGCCGCGCGCGCGCGGGGATTGACCGCATCGTGCGGACCGCCGGCGAACAGCGTGTCTTCGTTGAGCTGCAGCCGCTCCCGGGCCGTGCCGCCCCAGACCATGGCGCCGATCCGGCCGTTGCCCAGCGGCAGTGCGTCGACCCATTGCCGTGCGGGCACCCGGTAGCGCAGCTGCAGGTCCTGCGGGGTCATCGGCACGAATCCCGCTTCGCCGCGGCCGGCCGCGGCCGCAGCCGCAGCCGGCAGCAGCCCGAGCGCCGCCGAACCGCACGCGGCCTGCAGCATCCGGCGTCGGGAGAGATCGAGCATCGCGGGCCTCCTTGGGAACGGTGGTCGTGGACCGATGGCGGGCGAGAGGCGGGCGGGCATCGGCGAGCCGCCCGGCAGGATCGCCGCCCTACATCGTGCCGCGCTGGATGAACGGAGCGCGCTGGTACAGCGCACGCTCGGCACCGCGCGGATCGTGCTCTAGCCGGGGGGCGGCGCCGAAGACCATCGTCTCGCGGCGCGCGAGCGAGTAGGGCGTCCAACCGGCGGTCGCGCCGCTGCGCGGGTCGCCGTCGCGCGCGAATGCGAGCAGCGCACCGCTCATCGCGTCGGCGACCCGCCGCGCGTCCGCTGCCGTTCCGGTCCGCGATCCCGGTCGGGCGATGTTGTCGAACACCAGCGGGATGTCGAGCGTATGGAACGCGCGCAGGCGCCGGCCCTCGTCGGTGTCGGGGTACCAGTCGAGCTGATAGGCCCAGGTCGGGGCGGCGCCCTGCGCCTGGCGCGCGCGCGCCTCCGCCTCCTCCACCGCGCCGCGCCAGGAGCGCCCGGCGGTGGTGGCGGCGAAGAACACTTCCGACGGGGTGTAGTCGGGATACAGCCGCCGGTACTCGGCGACCACCACGCCCGGGTCGAGGTCGACGTACTGCTGGGTGCGCAGCTTCGCCGGCAGCGACTCCCAGGTCAGGGCGAAGTTGTCCGCGTCGCCGCCTAGGAAGGCGCGGGTCTCGTCGCGGGTGTTGCCGATCACCATCGGCACGTCCGCCGACTGCGGCGGGGCATCGGGCCAGAACGGATGCCGCGGCAGCGAGACGGTATCGACCACCGGGCCGAAGTACAGGCTGCTGTCCTCCACCCGCGACGGGTCGCGCACCGACTGCGCATCGAGCAGTGCCTGCAGCGGCAGGGTGCGCAGCCGGTCGAGATCGGCCGGCGCGATCGCGAGCGCGTCGAGGAACAGCTGCGCGCGCTGGGTCGCCGCGCGCGGCCCGGCCGCGGTCACCTGCTGGCCGCTCATGGTCCAGGCGCGATGGAACAGGCCGCGCGCGGCCGGCATCGCCATCAGCGTGGCGATCTTGGCGCCGCCCCCCGATTGCCCGAACAGGGTGACGTTGCCGGCGTCGCCGCCGAACTCGGCGGCGTGTTCGGCCACCCAGCGCAGCGCCTGCACCAGGTCGAGCTGGCCGACGTTGCCCGAGTGCGCGAGCGACGCGTCGCCGAGGTCGCGCAGGTAGAGATAGCCGAAGGCGTTGAGCCGGTGATTCAGCGTCACCACCACGACGTCGCCGCGCCGGCACAGGTTGCCGCCGTCGTACAGCGGGTCGCTGCCCGAGCCGTTGTCGAAGCCGCCGCCGTGGAGGTAGACCAGGACCGGGCGGCGGGCGCCGTCGCGCAGGCCCGGGGTCCACACGTTGAGGAACAGGCAGTCCTCGCTGCCCGGGCCTGCGGCGCTGCGCTGCGGCGCCGGCGCGCCGTAGGCCAGCGCGTCGCGCACGCCGCGCCACGGTGCCTCCGGCAGGCCCGGCTGGAAGCGGCGCGGGGCGGTGTCGGCGCCATAGGGCACCCCGCGGAACACGTGCACGTCCTGCTCGATCGCGCCGCCGATGCGGCCGCCGCGGGTGCGCGCGGTGGTGGTGCGCGCCGGGGTCGCGAATGCCGCCGGCGCCGGCAGCGCGGCGGCGGCCGCCACCGAGACCGCCGCGCCGAGCAGTCGGCGGCGATGCGGGTCATGGGGCCGCTGTAGAAAGCCCGGGGGGAAACCGTTCATGGGCGGGCCTGCTCCTGGATCCAGTCGATGGCGAGCCGCGGCCAGGCCGCGAGGGCGCCGTGGGCCGCGCGCGTGCCGAAGCCGTGGCCGCCGCGGGGAAAGACATGCAGGGAAGCTGGCACCTCCGCGCGCAGCGCTGCGGCGTGGATCGCCAGGCTGTTGGCGACCGGCACCGCGTCGTCGTCCTGCGCGTGCAGCACGAACAGCGGCGGCGTGTCCGGGCCCACGTGGAGGTCCGGCGAGTAGCGCCGCTCGCGCGCGCGGACGTCGCCGTTCCCTGCCGAGGCGTCGAGGATCTCCCGCCGCGAGCCGGCGTGGGCGACGTCCGGCGCCATCGAAATCACCGGATAGACCAGCAGCGCGAAATCCGGGCGTGCCGACCGGCGGTCGATCCCGTCGACCGGGGCGTATGCGGCCGTTCGCGCGGTCGCCAGCCGCGCGGCGACGTGGCCGCCGGCGGAGAAGCCCATCACCCCGACGCGCTGCGGGTCCAGGCCGAGCGCGGCGGCGCGTTCGCGGATGATGCGCAGCGCCCGCTGCGCGTCCGCCAGCGGGGCGTCGGCGCCCTCGAGGTGGCCGTCGCCCGGCAGGCGGTAGCGCAGCACGAACAGGGTGATGCCGGCGGTGTCGACGAAGTCGGGCACCAGCGCGGTGCCTTCCTTGTCGAGCACGACCCGCACGTAGCCGCCGCCGGGGATCACCAGCAGCGCGGTGCCGTGACCGCACGGGGGGCGCTGGCGACCGCCGTCGCTCCCGCAGGCGGGCGCGTACACCGCCAGGTAGGGGTCGCGCACGTGCTCGATGAAGCGGTCGGGCACCCGGGGATCGGCGCTGCGTTCGACGATGCGCTGGGCCGGGACGCCGGCCGTGCCCGCGCCCGCCCCGGCGGCGGCGGATCGCGCCGGCCACAGCGCGATCCGCGATGCCCGTTCCTGCGCGGTTTCGGCGCCCGGCGCCCACCCCTGCGCGCCCGCGGCCACCGGCGGCAGGCACAGCGCGAGGGCGAGCGCCACCGCGCGGATGCGCCCATGCCGCCAAGGCCGCCGTTGCGAACGCGAAGCGCCGCCCGTCATCGTTCCGCTCCGGCGCTAGCGCAGCGGTTCGCCGCGCGGCAGCGGGCGCAGCGGCTCCATGGTCTCCAGGTCCCAGTCGGCCTCGACGAACGGCTGGCGGGTCTGGGCATGGTCGGGATAGCCGCCGACCGCCCGCTCGCTGTCGATGATCGCGCCGCGCGCCTCGATGACGTCGGCGACGATGCGCCGGTCGATCTGGTCGCGGTCCCAGGGGCGCGCGCCGGCGTCGGCGATCACCGCATCCTGCACCCGGGCCGCCGGCAGCGGCTCGACGCCGAACGGCAGGTCCGGCGCCCGCCGCAGCCGGACCAGCCCGGCCGGCGCCGTGGTGTAGCGGCCGGTCTGCGGCAGCGGTTCGCCGATGCGGTCGACCACCAGGTTGTCCTCGGCGTACAGTTCCACGTCGCCGGAACCGCCGAGCATGAAGAACGCCAGCTCGCCGGTGTCCGGGCCGGCGCGCATCACGTTGCCGCGCAGCACCATCTGCCCGGGTTGGTAGGGCTGGTGGCCGATCCACTCCTCGGCGATCAGGTTGTAGTGCACCGCCTTCTGGCCGGGGTTGTAGATCAGGTTGTTGATCACCTGGCCGCGGGCGCCGCCCTTAAACAGCGGGTTGCGCTCCATGTTGTGGGCGTACAGGTTGCCGACGATCAGCACGTCGTTGACGTGGTCGTGGATCAGCGAGCCCTTGGAGTGCTCGCCCTTGGGGTGTACCGAGTCGGCCAGGCCCTCGGCGAGGATGTTGTTGCTGAAGGTGATCCGCCGCGATGCGTTCCGCAGCCATTCCTCCGGGGTCTCGCCGGCGAAACGGGTGCTCGAGGCGGAGAGGTTCTCGTCGGTGGCCCAGGTCAGCGAACAATGGTCGACGATCACGTCGCGGGCGCCGCGCACCGTGGTGATGGCATCGAAGTCGGGGCCTTCGCGCTTGGCCCGCCCGGCCTCGCCGGGGCGCACGCGGATGTGGCGCACCACCACGTCGTGGGCGGCGATCACCAGGCCGCCGCGGATCAGGGTGATGCCGGGCTGGGGCGCGGTCTGCCCGGCGATGGTCAGGAAGGGCTCGTCGATGCGGACCGTCTCGACCCCGAGATCGATCACGCCGCCGACTTCGAACACCACGATGCGCGGGCCGGTGGCCTGCACCGCCTCGGTGAACGAGCCGGGCCCCTTGGCGTCGAGGGTGGTGACGCGGATGATCCGCCCGCCACGCCCGCCCGGCGTGTGCGCGGCCCAGCCCTGCGCCCCGGGGAACGCCAGCGCCCGGTCGGCGGCGGGCGCCGCGTGCGCCGGCGCGAGCAGCGCGGCCGCGAACAGCATGGCGAGGACGCGCGGCAGCATCGCCGGCGCTGGTGTGATCGACTGCATGGTCTCCCTCCGGATCGTGGAACCGCCGTCCGTGCCGCCAGCTTATGCCGCACTGCACATTGAAAATGACACCGGTTTACCATATACGAACATCGGAGGGCGGCGCCATGTGCACCGCAACATCGGCAGGCAGGGAGAACACGGACTTGAGCAACGGCAACGACAGCGCGGCGAACGCTCCGCGCCAGGGACAGGACGCGGAGGCGATCGCCGGCGCGTTCGTGCGGGCGCGGCTGGCGGGGGCGGCGCTGCCGGCGTTCCCCGGCGAGATTCCCGCGGACCTGGTGGCGGCCTACGCGGTGCAGGACCTGGCGATCGCGCGGTGGCCGGACGAGGTGGTGGGCTGGAAGGTCGGCTACATCCAACCCGCGCGCCGCGACGGCTCCGGCGACGAGCGCCTGCTCGGGCCGATCTTCCGGCGCAACCTGTGGCAGGTCGAGGACGCGGCGCGGCCGGTGGAGCTGCCGGTGTTTTCCGGGGGCTTCGCCGCGGTCGAGGCCGAGTACGTGCTGCGGCTGCTGGAGGACGCGCCGCCGGACCAGACCGACTGGACCCCGGAGCAGGCCGCGGCGCTGCCCGCCAGCCTGCACACCGGCATCGAGATCGCCAGCAGCCCGCTGGCCACCATCAATGCGCTCGGCCCGCGCGTGGTGGTCTCCGATTTCGGCAACAACAACGGGTTGGTGATGGGCCGCGAGATCCACGGCTGGCGCGGCATCGCCGAGGCGGACCTGGTGGCTTCCACCTGGATCGAGGAAGAATGCGTCGGCCGCGGCGGCGCCACCACCCTGCCGGGCGGGCTGCTGGCGGCGTATGCGTTCGCGCTGTCGCGCTCGGCCCGGCGCGGCCGCCCGCTGCGCCGCGGCGAGCTGATCGCGACCGGCAATGCCACCGGCATCCACGACATCGCAGTCGGACAGGCCGCCCGGGTGGAGTTCGAGCAGTGCGGCACGATCGAGGGGCGCGCGGTGGCGGCGCGGGAGCGGACGTGATCGACAGGCGCCGCTTCCTTGCCGCCGGACTCGGCGCTGCCTGCGCGCCGCTGCTGCCGCGGTCCGCGCAGGCGGGTGCGCCGGGGCGGCTCACCGCCACCGACGTGCACGTCGACGGCTACCCCACCGTCGAGGCGGTGAAGTGGATCGGCCAGGTCCTCGAGCGCGAGACCGGCGGCCGCCTGCGCATCCGCCTGTACCACTCCGGCCAGCTCGGGCGCGAATCGGAGGCCATCGACATGGCGCGCTTCGGCGCCATCGACATCACCCGGGTCTACAGCGGCGCGCTCAACAACGCCTTCCCGCTGACCGAGGCGCTGTGCCTGCCGTACGTGTTCGACTCGGTGGCGCATCTGCGCCGCGCACTCGATGGCGGGGTCGGCCGCGCGGTGCTGGACGGCTTCGCCGCGCGGGGCCTGATGGGGCTGGCGGTGTACGACTCCGGCGCGCGCTGTTTCTACAACACCCGGCGCGCGTTGCGCAGCCCCGCCGACATGCGCGGCCTGAAGTTCCGGGTGCCACTCTCGGACATCTTCATCCGGCTGCTGCGGCTGTTCGGCGCCAACCCGACGCCGCTGGCGTTCGGCGCGGTGTTCTCGGCGCTGGAAACGCGGCTGATCGATGGCGCCGAGAACAACATGCGCAGCTTCCACTCCAGCCGTCATTTCGAGACGGCCGGCTACTGGTCGGAGAGCGAACATTCCTACGCGCCCGACATCCTGCTGATCTCGCGCCGCAGCCTGGACGCGCTGGCACCGTCCGACCGCGAGCTGCTGGTCGAGACCGCGCGTGCGTCGGTGGCGGTGATGCGCGAACTCTGGGACGCCTCGGAGAGCGCCGCGCGCGAGGCGGTCGCCGCCCACGGCGTGCGCTTCAACGACGTCGACCACGCCGCCTTCCGCGCCGCGGCCGCGCCGCTGCTCGACGAATACCTCGCCAAGCCGGACATCGCGCCGCTGTTCCGCCAGATCCGCGCACTCGCCTGAGGAGCACGATGAGCCACCCAGCCCCCGATCCAGCCCCCGCCCCGTCCCCGCTGCAGCGTGCCCTTGGGCGCCTGTCGTCCGCCGCCGTCGCCGTCGCCGGGGTGGCGATGCTCGGCCTGGTCGCCGTGCAGGGATGGCAGGTGTTCGCGCGCTACGTGCTCAACGATTCGCCCAGCTGGACCGAGCCGGTCACCCTGCTGCTGCTGAGCACGGCGATGAGCTTCGGCGCCGCCGCCGGCGTGCACGAGCAGCGCCACTTCCGCTTCCACCTGCTGGCCGAGGCGATGCCGGTACCGCTGCGGCGCGCCAGCGAGGCGATCGCGGCGCTGGTGATCGTGGCGATCGGTGCCACCCTGGCGTGGTGGGGCGCGCGGCTGCTGCTGGACGGATTGGACATCCGCATGGCCGGGGCGCCGCTGCCGCAGAGCATCGGCTTCCTGCCGCTGGCGCTGGGCGGGCTGCTGATGGCCGGGTTCGCGCTGCCGCGCCTGGCCGCTGCGTTCGCCGCCGGCGAAGGCGGGCGCTGACATGGCGATCGCCCTGCTGTTCTTCGGCTTCATCCTGCTGCTGCTGATCGGCGTGCCGGTGGCCTATGCGCTCGCCGCCGCCTCGCTGCTGGCGCTGCTGTACCTGGACCTGCCCTCGGTGGTGCTGGTGCAGCAGGTCGGCGCCGGCATCGGCACCGCCTCGCTGATCGCGATTCCGCTGTTCATCTTCGCCGGCGAGATCATGATGCGCGGCGGCATCTCCGAGCGCCTGATCGCGCTGGCGGCGGCGCTGGTCGGGCGCATCCGCGGCGGCCTGGGCCAAGTCAGCATTCTCTCGTCGCTGTTCTTCGGCGGCGTGTCGGGCTCGGCGATCGCCGACGTGTCGGCGGTCGGCGGCACCATGATCCCGCAGATGGTCAAGCGCGGCTACGACCGCGACTTCGCGGTCAACGTGAGCATCACCGGCGCGCTGGTGGCGCTGCTGGTGCCGCCCTCGCACAACCTGATCCTGTATTCGGCCGCGGTCGGCGGCGGCATCTCCATCGCCGACCTGTTCGCCGCCGGCATCCTCCCGGCGCTGCTGATGACGCTGACGCTGATGTTCACCGGCTATCTGGTGGCGCGCCGGCGCGGCTACGGGGTGGAGGCGTTCCCGGGGATGCGCGCGGTGCTGCTGCGGCTGGTCTCGGCGCTGCCGGGGCTGGGCCTGGTGGCGCTGATCTTCATCGGCATCCGCGCCGGCGTGTTCACCGCGGTGGAGAGCGCGGCGGTGGCGGTGGTCTACGCGCTGCTGGTGACGGTGGCGATCTACCGGATGCTCGACTGGGCGGCGTTCCGCCAGGCGGTGGCGCACGCGGCGCGCACCACCGGGGTGATCCTGTTCGTGATCGCCACCGCGGCGCTGTTCGGCTGGCTGCTGGCCTACCTGGAGGTGCCCGCGGCGGCGGTGGAGCTGATCGGCGCGCTCGCCGACAACCGCTACACGGTGCTGCTGGTGATCGCGGCGATCCTGCTGCTGCTGGGGACCTTCATGGACCTGGCGCCGATGATCCTGATCTGCACGCCGATCTTCCTGCCGGTGGCGAAGGCCTTCGGCGTGGACCCGCTGCACTTCGGGGTGGTGCTGGTGCTGGCCGGCGGCATCGGCCTGGTCACGCCGCCGGTGGGTTCGGTGCTGTTCGTCGGTGCGGCGATCGGCAAGATCGGCATCGGCGAGTCGCTCAGGTCGATCTGGCCGTTCTGGCTGGCCGCGCTGGCGGTGCTGCTGGTGGTCACCGTGTTTCCGCAGCTGTCGCTCTGGCTGCCGGCGCTGTTCCGGGCCTGACGCAGCAGCGCCCGCGCCATCCCGCGCGCGCTCCCGCAGGAGCATCCGACGGACGCGAATGCCCGCGGCCTGGCGGCTGCGGTGATGCGGGACGGCTTCGGTGGCGTGGCGGCGAGGCCCGGCACCGACCGCGGCGCCGGCTTTCGCGGGCGTGGCCCGCTCCTGCGAAGGCGGGGGCCTGCGCGGCGCTCCCGTAGGAGCGACCCATGGACGCGAAGGCCCGCGTGCCTTGGTGGCGGTGGTGATGCCGCATGGCGTCGGTGGCGTGGGGCCGATATCCGGCGCCGGCCTCGCGCCGGCCTTCGAGGGCGTGGCCCGCTCCTGCGCCACGACGGGAGCACCTTGCACGCCGCCGGCGGGCGGGATGGTGCAGCGCACGATGGCGGCCGCGCGGGGGCTTTGCTAGGGTCGGATGACTATCGGTGTCATCGGCGCGAAGCCGCGCCGTGGCGCCGCCGTTAGCGCTACCATCCGACCGAGGAAAACGCATGCTCCCTAGGACCCTCCCCGCCGCCGTCCTGCTGGCCAGCCTCGGCTTCGCCGGCCCGGCGGCGCTCGCAACGGATGCCGCTGCGGCGACGCCCGCCCCGGCTGCCGGTCCGGTCGCCCGGGGCGCTTCGCCGGGCTCCGCGCGCGGCGGCGCGCCCGAGTGGGCGCGCGGCATCGAGGGCCAGCGCCAGGCCGACCTGGGCGACGGCAGCTTCCTCAACCCGATCCTCGCCGGCGACCACCCCGACCCCTCGGTGCTGCGCGACGGCGACGACTACTACCTCACCCTGTCCTCGTTCGACGCCTATCCGGGCCTGCCGCTGTGGCACTCGCGCGACCTGGTGAACTGGCAGCCGCTCGGCCATGCCATCACCACCAGCGTCGGCTCGATCTGGGCGCCGGACCTGGTGCGCCACGAGGGCCGCTACTACATCTACTTCCCCGGCCGCACCGACGCGGGCCGGAGCAACTACGTGGTCTGGGCCGACGACATCCGCGGCCCGTGGAGCGAACCGGTCGACCTGCACCTGCCCGACCACATCGACCCCGGCCACGCCGTGGGCGAGGACGGCAGGCGCTACCTGTTCCTGAGCGGCGGCGACTACGTGCAGCTGGCCGACGACGGCCTGGCCACGGCCGGCGAGGTGAAGCACGTCTACGACGGCTGGCGCTACCCGGAGACGTGGGTGGTCGAGAGCTACTCGCAGGAAGGCCCCAAGATCACCCGGCACAACGGCTGGTACTACATGATCACCGCGGTCGGCGGCACCGCCGGGCCGCCGACCGGGCACATGGTGATCGTGGCCCGCTCGCGCTCGATCCACGGCCCCTGGGAGAACGACCCGGACAACCCGGTGGTGCGGACCGAGTCGGCGGAGGAGCAGTGGTGGTCGCGCGGCCACGCCACCCTGGTCGAGGACGCCGCGGGCAAGTGGTGGATGATGTACCACGGCTACGAACGCGGCTTCTGGACGCTGGGCCGGCAGGCGCTGCTCGATCCGGTGGCGTGGACCGGCGACGGCTGGTTCGAAGCGCGCGGCGGCGATCTCGGCCAGCCCCTGCCCAAGCCCGCCGGAGCGCCGATCGGCCGCCACGGCATGGCGCTGTCCGACGACTTCGAGGGCGACCGTCTCGGCCACCAGTGGGCGTTCTACTCCCCCGGACCCGACGAGATGGCGCGGATCTCGTTCGAGGACGGCGCGCTGGTGCTGCAGGGCAAGGGCAACGCGCCGCGCGACGCCTCGCCGCTGACCGCGATCGCCGGGGACCGGGCCTACCAGGTCGAGGTGGAGATGGAGATCGAGCCGGGCGCGGTCGGCGGGGCGCTGCTGTTCTACAGCGACCGGCTGTACGCCGGGCTGGGCTCCAACGGCGAGGACTTCATCATGCACCGCTACGGCGAGGAGCGCCCGGCGCGCCTTGCGCCCGGCCCCGGCGGGCGGCTGTGGCTGCGCCTGACCCACGACCGCCACGTGCTGACCATCCACCACAGCCGCGACGGCCGGGCCTGGGAGAAGTACGGCGTGCAGATGGAAGTCTCCGGCTACCACCACAATACCGTGGGCCGGTTCCTGTCGCTGCGGCCCGGCGTGTACGCCGCGGGCGAGGGCCGGGTGCGTTTCCACGATTTCCGCTATCGCGCGCTCGACTGAGGCGAAGGGCTAGAATCGAACGCTTGCACTTCCACCGGCACGGAACCCGCCGAATGCCCGTATCCAAGACATCGAAGCAGGGCGCCACGTCGCAGGGACCCACGCGGGCGGCGACGATCAACGACATCGCGCGCCTGGCCGGGGTGTCGAAGAAAACGGTGTCGCGGATCATCAACCATTCGCCGCTGGTGCGGAAGGACACCCGCGAGAAGGTCGAGGCGCTGATGCGCGAAGTCGGCTACTCGCCCGATCCCATGGCACGCGGGCTGGCGTTCCGGCGCTCGTTCCTGATCGGCATGGTCTACGACAATCCCACCGCCCAGTTCATCGTCAACATGCAGTACGGCGCGCTGGACGCGCTGCGCGGCTCCGGGTTCGAACTGGTGGTGCACCCCTGCGACAGCCGCAGCCCGGGCTACATCGACGGGGTGCGCCGCTTCGTGCAGCAGCAGAAGCTGCACGGGGTGATGCTGGTGCCGCGCGTGTCCGAGGACCAGGCGCTGGCCGACATGCTCGACGAGATCGGCTGCCGCTATACCCGCATCGCCGCGGTGGCGATGGACGACCACTCGCGCATGGTCATCACCCACGACCGCGATGGCGCCGCCGAGGCCGCCGACTACCTGCAGACCCTGGGCCATCGCGACATCGCCCTGATCACCGGCCCGGCCAGCTACCGCTCGGCGATCGAGCGCACCGGCGGCTTCGTCGACGCGCTGGCCAGGCGCGGCATCGAGCTGCCGAAGGCGCGCATCGTGGAGGCGGGCTACACCTTCGAATCCGGCGTGGCGGCGGCCGAGAAGCTGCTGTCCGGCAAGCGCCGCCCGACCGCGATCTTCTGCGGCAACGACGAGATGGCCGCGGGCGTGTACCGGGTGGCGCTGCGCGCCGGCATCAGCATCCCGCGGCAGCTGTCGGTGGTCGGCTACGACGACAGCCCGCTGGCCTCGCGGCTGTGGCCGCCGCTGACCTCGGTGCGCCGCGACACCCGCGACACCGGCCGGGTCGCCGCGGCGATGCTGATCCAGGCCGAGGAGGGCGCGGCCGCGCGGCCGGTCGCCAGCGTCCGCCCGCACCTGATCGTCCGCGACTCCTGCCAGCCGCCGGGCTGAGCGGGCCGCCGCTTCGCAGGAGCGACGTCGGCAGGAGCGGGCCATGCCCGCGAAGGCCGGCGCCATGCCGCAGAAGCCATGCGGCCTCAGCGGCGCGTCGGCCCACGCGGGCCCAGCGTCCCCGGGACGCTTCTGCGGTTCCGTGGTTCCGTGGCGATGCTGCGCCGCGATATGACACCGGTTACCAAGCCGCGTAGAATCGGCTCATCCACCCACGGAAGCGGCCCGCTCGCGGGCCCATCGGCACGGGAGACTCCCCGATGTACCAGAAGACCTACCACGCCACCCACCCAGGCGTGATGCACGGGATCAGCAACGACGAACTGCGCGATCTGTACCTGCTCGACGGCCTGTTCGCCGCCGACGAGGTGCGGCTGAGCTACACCCACTACGAGCGATTCGTGATCGGCGGTGCCGCCCCGGTCGGCAAGACCGTGTCGCTGCCCAGGCAGACCGAGCCGGAGTCGGCCAAGGGCCATGCATTCCTGGAACGGCGCGAGCTGGGCATCGTCAACGTCGGCAGCGGCGCCGGCACCGTCACCGTCGACGGCACCGCGCACGCGCTGGCGCCCAAGGACGGCCTGTACGTGCCGATGGGCAGCGAGCAGGTCGACTTCGCCTCCGACGACGCCGGCAGCCCGGCGCGCTTCTACCTGGCCTCGACCCCGGCGCATGCGCGCTACGAGGTCAGGCACATCTCGATCGACCAGGCCGTGCCGCTCGAGCGCGGCGCGCTGGAGACCAGCAACGAGCGCACCATCTACCAGTACATCGTGCCGGCCACCTGCAAGTCCTCGCAGCTGCTGCTCGGCCTGACCATCCTCAAGCCGGGCAGCGTCTGGAACACCATGCCGCCGCACCTGCACGACCGCCGCTCCGAGGTGTATTTCTACTTCGACCTGGGCCAGAACGACCGCGTCTACCACTTCATGGGCCGGCCCGACGCGCAGCGCCACATCGTGGTCGCCGACGGCGAGGCGGTGGTGTCGCCGCCCTGGTCGATCCACATGGGGTCGGGCACCAGCAACTACTGTTTCATCTGGGCGATGGGCGGCGAGAATCTCGACTACGCCGACATGCACGTACTCGACATCTGCCAGCTGAAATAGCTCGACGGCCTCTCCCGCCCCCGCGGGCGGCGCGGGCCGGCTGCTCCAGTCCCTCCCTCCAACGGCGCAAGCCGCGACGGACCGGGCCGGCCGCTTCGCGACGTCTCCGCGGGGGATTTTCTCCACCAGCGGCCGCGTTGGCGGCCATGCAGGAATCGACGCCATGACCCACCCTTTCGACCTCGGCGGCCGCGTGGCGCTCGTTACCGGCGCAAATACCGGCCTGGGCCAGGGCATCGCGGTGGCGCTGGCCGAAGCGGGCGCCGACGTGGCCGCGGTCGGCCGCAGCGCCCCGGCCGAAACCGAAGCGCGGGTGGCCGCGCTCGGCCGCCGCTTCGCCTGGATCGAGGCTTCGCTCGACACCCACGCGCCGGTGCAGGGCGTGGTGGACGCGGCGCGCGAGCGCCTCGGCGGCATCGATATCCTGGTCAACAACGCTGGGACCATCCGCCGCAACGACGCCCTCGACTTCACCGAGGACGACTGGGATGCGGTGATGGGCGTGAACCTGAAAACCCTGTTCTTTCTATCGCAGGCGGTGGCGCGCGGCTGGGTAGCGGGCAAGCGTGGCGGCAAGATCATCAACATCGCCTCGATGCTGTCCTTCCAGGGCGGCATCCGCGTGGCCTCCTACACCGCCAGCAAGTCCGCGGTGCTCGGCGTGACCCGGCTGTTGGCCAACGAATGGGCGGGCAAGGGCATCAACGTCAACGCCATCGCGCCGGGCTACTTCGCCACCAACAACACCGAGGCGCTGCGCACCGACCAGGCCCGCAACGCGGCGATCCTGGACCGCATCCCGGCCGGCCGCTGGGGCGAGCCCGCGGACCTGGGCGGCGCCGCGGTGTTCCTGTCCTCGTCGGCGTCCGACTACGTCCACGGCGCGGTGCTGCCCGTGGACGGCGGCTGGCTGGCGCGCTGAACGGTCGCGCTGCGATGCACGCGCCCCGGATCTCCTTCCGCCTCGTGGAGCGGAGCAAGCTCCGCTCCACGGTGGGAGGACGGCGCCCGCTCGACGCTGGCGGGCCCATGCGGCGGTGGCTGCCGGGGCTGCTGCTGGCGGCGTGCGCGGCGCTGGGCGCGCACGCCGAAGCCGCGCCGCGGCGGGTGTTCATCGCCGGCGACTCCACGGCCGCCGAGTACGGCCCCGAGCGGGCGCCGCAAGCCGGCTGGGGCCAGGTCCTGCAGGGGTATCTCGATCCGGGCGCGTACGAGGTCCGCAACCATGCGCGCGGCGGCCGCAGCGCCCGCAGCTTCATCGAGCAGGGCTTGCTGGATCCCGTCGCCGAGGGGTTGCGCGAAGGCGACGTGCTGCTGGTCCAGTTCGGTCACAACGACGCCAAGTTCGAGGATCCCGCCCGCTACAACGAACCCGAGCGCGCCTATCCGCAGTGGCTGATGCGCTACGTGGCGCTGGCGCGCGAGCGCGGAGCCACGCCCATCCTCATCACCCCGGTGGCGCGGCGGTTGTTCGACTTCGGCGCGCTGCTGGACACGCACGTGCGCTACAGCGAGGCGGTACGGACGCTGGCTCGCCGCGAATCGCTCGCGCTGATCGACCTGGATACCGCCAGCCGCGACTGGCTGCGCGCCCTGGGCGATGAGGCCTCGAAGCCGTACTTCATGCACGTGCCGGCGCAGGGCAAGGCCGACGACACCCATTTCAGCACCGCCGGCGCGACCCAGGTGGCATGCCTGGTCGTGCGCGAGTGGAAGCGCCTGGATCCCGAACTCGCCCCGCACGTGATACGCGATACGGACTGCGGCGCGCCGCCGGATGCGTTGGCGCTCCGGGCGTCCCAGCCGCGGCCTTCCGGGGTGCTGCGCGCGGCCGATGTGGCCGCCGTGTCGCAGCCCGGCCCGCACGGCGGCCCCGGTCCGACCACCGCGTGGCCGTACTTCGCCGATGCCGAAGGGCTGCCGTTCGCGTTCCGCAAGCGCGTGCTGCACCCCGGCGCCGGCATCGGCCTGCATCCGCACCACAAGGACGAGGTGTACTACGTCCTGTCCGGGCGCGGCCGGTTCGTGCTCGATGGCGAAGTGCACCAGGTCGGCCCCGGCGACGCCATGCTCACCCGCCCCGGCAGCACCCACGCCCTGCAGCAGGACGGCGACGCCGACCTGGAGATCCTGATCGTCTACCCGACCACGCCGTAGCGCCCGCGCGCGCCGGCGCGGCCGCATCCGGCAGAATGCCCGTGGACCGGGCTGGCCGGGAGGCTCACGTTGGGACTGCACCTGCTGCTGATCGGACTCGCGCTGCTGGCGGATGCGCGGCCGTCGCCGAGCGTAGCGACGCCCGAATACCGGATCGTGCCGCGCTACTTCACCGCCGACGACGGTCTTCCGCAATCGGGGGTGAACGCCATCGTGCAGAGTGCCGACGGCTACCTTTGGATCGGCACCTTCGGCGGTCTCGCCCGCTTCGACGGCGAGCGTTTCGAGGTCTTCCGGGCGCACACCGGCGCCGCCAGATCCGCTGCCGGCGGCCCCGGCAGCGACCGGATCCTCGCCCTGTACGAGGACGGCACCGGCCGGCTGTGGATCGGGACCCAGGACGCGGGCCTGAGCGTGTTCGAGCGCGGCGCGTTCCGGCATCTGCCCGTCTGCGGCGGGGGCTGCGAGGTCTACGACATCCTGCAGACCCGGGACGGCCGGGTGTGGTTCACGAGCGACGAAGGGCTTTTCCGGTTGGAGCCGGGCGGAGGACGCGCGGAACGGCTCGCCGATACGCGGGATGCGCACCATCTGGAGACCGACGGCGAAGGCCGCCTGTTGGTCGGCGGCCGGGAAGGACTGCATCTGCTCGAGGGCGACCGGCTGCGGCCGGTGCAGCCGCCGCATCCACGGGCCCGGATCGAGATGCTCGAAGCGGAATCGGGCGATACGCTGCTGGTGGCGACCGATCGCGAACTGTACCGCTACCACGTCCGACGCCGGCGGTGGGAGGCGCTCGGGATCGAGGGCGCGATCTACGCCACCCGGGACGACGACGGCCGATGGTGGGTGTCGCGCACGGCCAGGCAGGTGGTGCGGCAGGACGGCGCGGGCGGCTGGCAGGAGGTTCCGGAACTGGACGGGGTGGGCGTCAGCAGTTTGGCGTCGGACGATGAAGGGAACCTCTGGATCGGCGGCAGCAGCCGCGGTCTGCTGCGCCTGCGCGAGCCGCTGTTCGGCCTCTTCGGCGAGACCCAGCTCGGCACCGGCCGCCCCGGGCGCGCGGTGGTCGGCGACGGCCGCGGAGGCATGTGGTTCGGATTGGCCTGCAGCGGCCTGCGCCACTGGCAGGAGGATGGGCGGCTGCGCACCGTGGAGTTGGCCGACGCGCTGAGCACCGACTGCGTCGCGAGCCTGCTGCTGGACCGCGACGACACGGTCTGGGTCGGGAACAACGATGGGCGACTGGCGAGGGTGGTCGACGGCCGGGTGGAGCAGGTGGCCGCCTTCAAGCCCGGGTCCTCCGTCGGCATCTGGCAGCAGGCCAGCGGCAGCTACCTGGTCAGCGCCGGGCGCTCCACCTATCGGCTCGATGTCGACGCCGCGGGCCGGGCGCGAACGCCGCGCCGGATCCTGATGCTGGAAGGCATCGCGATCAATCAGGTGGTCCCGTCGCACCGCGGCGGCAGCTGGTTCGTGGGCGATCACGGGGCGCTGCGCCTGGTGGACGATGCGATCGTCGAGCGCTGGACGCCCGCGGAGGGGCTCTCGTCGCGATTCGCGCGGGCTCTCTACGAGGACCCTGAGACCGGCGTGCTCTGGATCGGGACCTACGGCGGAGGGTTGAACCGGATCGCCTACGGCCAGGTGCGGCACTACGATCGGGGCAACGGGCTGTTCGACGACACGGTCTCCTGCATCCTTCCAGACGCCCGCGGCCGGCTCTGGCTGGGGGGCAACCGCGGCGTGACGCTGCTGCCTTCCCCGCAGGCTTCGGGCGAGGAGATCGCCTCGGTGGGCTACGCGGCCAGCGACGGGCTCGTCCCCGCCGAGGTCAACGGCGGCGTGCCCGCGGCCTGCCATCGCGACGCCCGCGGACGGCTCTGGTTCTCGCTGGTCGAGGGCTTCGCGTTCGTGGACCCGGCGTCCGTGGTGAACGGGGCACAGGCGACATTGCGGCCGCACATCGAGCACGTGGCGGTCGCCGGAAGCGCCCGGGAACTCGACGGCTCGACCTTGGAACTCGCGCCGTTCGCGCGCAACCTGGAGATCCGCTACACCGCCATCAACCTCAGCCAGCCGCAGAACACCCGTTTCCGCTTCCGCCTGTCCGGCTTCGACGAGGACTGGGTGGAGGCGGGAAGCAACCGCAGCATCCTCTACCCGTCGGTGCCCTGGGGGCGGCACCTGTTCGAGGTGCAGGCGAGCCTGCAGGGCGGGGCGTGGTCGCTTCCTGCCAGCCTGCGGATCAGCCACCCGCAACCGTGGTACCAGCGCCCTTGGATCTGGACGCTCGCCACGGCGCTGGGGTTGCTGGTGCTGGTGGGCAGTACGCGGGCCGGACGCGAGGAGCCGGAGTTGCCGCGCACGCGGCGTAGGCCTCCTGCGGCGCCGACCTAGGCCAGTGCGCCGGTGGCGCTGGCCGGCGCGGGGACGTCGCCCCGCCCGAGCGCCTCGGTCAGCCGCTCGGCCGAGAACGGGGCCGCCAGCGGCACGATGCCAGCCGTCTCCGGCGCCGTGGCCCCCGGTTCGAGCAGCAATACGCGGCGGGCCGCCGGAAGCACGGCGCCGATCTGGCGCAGGAGCATCAGTCCGTCCGCATCCGCGAGCCGCCGCGCGACGAAGACGGCGTCGAATCCGGCCGGCCCCAGCACCCGCGCCAGCGCGTCGTCGACACCGGCGGCGGCGGCGACCTCGTAGCCCTGGGCCAGGAGCGTCGCGCCCAGCGCGCGCGCCGTCGCCTCATCGCCGGTCGCCAGCAGGATCCGGCGGCGGGTCGCGAGCGGGACCGCGGACGGTGTCGTCAACGGCAGCCAGAGCGTGAAACGGGTGCCCCGGCCGGGCGCGGTGTCGATCCCGATGCGCCCGCCGGCATCGGTCACGAAGCGGTGCACGATGCTCATGCCGATGCCGGTGCCGCTGTCGCGCGGCTTGGTGGTGAAGAACGGCTCGAACACCCGCCTCGCCACTTCGGCGGACATGCCCACGCCGGTGTCGGCGGCGACGATCACCGCATGGCCTTCCCGTTCCTCGACCGCGAGCGTGAAACGGCCGCCGTCGAGCATCGCGTCGCAAGCGTTGCTGGCGATATTGAGGAGGGCGAGCTCCAGCTCGTCGCGGTCCAGCTCCACCGGCAGCGCGCACGCGGCCGGTTCCAGGTGCACCTCGATCGAACGCGGAAACATCGGCTGGATCAGCGCGCGCGCGTCCTCGATGGCCTCGCCCAGATCGAAGCGCGTCACTTCGCCCACCCGGGTGCGGCCGAAGCTGAGCAGCCGGCGGGTGAGCATCGCGCCCCGGCGCGCGGCCTTGCGAACGCCCTCGACTCCGGTCGCCGGGGTCGCGACGCCGGCCGCCGCGGCGTCGGCATGGCCGAGGATGACGTTGAGGATGTTGTTGAAATCGTGGGCGACGCCGGCCGAGAGCCGGCCGATCGCCTCCATCCTCTGGGTATGCAGGAGGCGCGCGTAGGCCTGCTCCTTCTCCGCGATCTCGCGCTCCAGCTCGATGCAGGCCTCGTCCAGCGCCTCGCTGCGGCGCACGGCCTTCTGCGAGATCGAGATCAGGCGATCGAGGATGACCGCGAGCGCCAGGAAATTCAGCGCCGCCAGCAGCAGGTCCGGTACCACCTCCGCCGCCGCCGCACCGTTGTGGGCCTGCCCGGCATCGACAAGGGCGCCCACCATCAGGGCGGCTGCGTAGGCCGCGGCCGTCCACCACACCGCGGTCCTGCCCAGCAGCAGGCCGGCGAACAGCAGCGGCATCAGATGGGTCATCTGCAGGCCGGACTGCGCCTGCAGGCCGTAGGCCTGGTAGCTCAGGCCCACCAGCAGCATGCTTCCCGCCACCGTGGCGCCCGCCACCACCCGGTAGTGGCCGCGCTGCAGCAGCAGGAAGCAGATCCAGGCGCAGGCCCCGATCAGGGCGGTGCCGACGAACTCGCCGCTGACCGGTGCGGTGGCCGAGGTCGCGGCCATGACCGTGGCGGCGACGCCGATCACCACCAGGATCGTGCGCAGCATCAGCGCGTTGCGGCGGTCGGGATTGCGACGCTCCCGCGGCGGCGGCGTCTCGCCCGGGCGCACGGGACCAGGCGGTTCGTCGGGTCCGGCGGGAACCCCCGCGCCGATGGCGCACGCCCCGGCCGCGTGCTCAGGGGTTGAACGCATATCCGATTCCGCGGATGGCGAGCAGGGGCAGCGCCGTGCCGGTGGCGCGCTGTACCTTGCGCCGCAGCCGGTGCACCAGCATCTCCAGCCGGGGCGCGGCGAAACCGGGAACCTCGCCCTCCAGCGCTGCGACCAGGTCGTCGCGCCTGACCTTCGCCCCGCGCGCGCCGAGGAACGCCCCCATGAGCACCCGCTCGGCCGCCGAGAGCGTGACGCTTGCCCCGTCGGGCGTCAGCAGGCGCCAGCCGCCGTCGACCAGCCGCCAGGAAAGCGCAGCCGGCCCGGCGTTCGCCCCGCCGGCGCCGCCCGCTCTGCGCAGCACGCTTTCGACCCACGCGAGCAGCACGTCCGCCTCGATCGGCTTGCACAGATAGGCATCGGCGCCGTTGCCGAGCCCGCGGATGCGGTCGGCATCGCTATCCATTCCGCTGAGCACCACCACCGCCGCACGCGTGAGCTGCCGCAGATGCTGGATCGATACGAAGCCGTCCTCGTCGGGCAGGCCCATGTCGATGAGAATGAGGTCGTACGGGCGCGCCGCGAGATTGCGGTACATCTCCAGCGCCGAGCCGACCGCGGTACAGGCGTAGCCCGCCCCCGCGATCGTCGGCAGCAGGATCTCCTCGCGCAGCTGCGGATCGTCCTCCACCAGGAGCACGCGGTGGCGGTGACGCTGCCCGTGCACGGGCCGCTCGCCAACGCCGCTGCCCGCCCTGGCGCTCATGGCCTCCATTGCCACCGTCCCCGCTGCTCCGGCCCCGCGCGGCCGAGTCTCGGCGCGCGGATGCCGCATCTTCCCGACTGCCTCGACACGTCTCCTTCCCCCTACCCGAAGCGCCTGCTCCGGGGAACACCGTGCGGCTGCCGTGGCCCCGGCAGTCGCGTCGCCCGCGCAATCATGCCGCGGAAATGCTCGAGCGCGGGCAGAACAGCCCCGCCGCCACCTTGCACTTTATACCCGAAAGGCACCGTCTTCGCGCGTGCTGCCGGGTCGGCCGAGGCCTGAACAGGCATTCGCGCGGCGCCGTATGGCGCGAGCCGAAGCCGGATCGCCGGGGTCGCTGCCCACGGTGCCGACGAAGGAAATGAAATGCAATTCAAGGCAAGCATCATTTCCTTGTGATCGCGCTCACACCGCTCGTACATTGCGCCCCCGGCAGCGACCGGCGCGGGATCACCGAACTCCCTGCACGGCCCACGCACCCACGGTACCGGAAACGGTCGCGCGGTGGCGGGCCTGCCGGGCGCGGACGTGCCCCGGGCTGCCACTTCGTGTCAATCGAGGGAATCTGCGTGGCCGTCACGACCAAGTCCGAAGCAGCAATGCGCTGCCGCAAGAACGTCCTGTCGCTGATGCTGCTGCTGTCGGCGCTCGCCGGCGCGTTCGGCACCATGGCCGCGCTGGCGCAGTCGGTGGTGACCAACACCGCGACGGTCGCGCCACCGGCCGGCACCGCCGATCCCGATCCCGACAACGACAGCGACGACGCGGTGCTTTCGGTCGCGCCGCTCGCCGCCGCGTACGACTTCTGCCCGGCCGGACCGGGCGCGATCTTCAGCCTCGTCAACGGGGTGGGGATCTGGCGCTACGACGCCGGTGCGGGCGCGGACGCGGCGGTTCCCGAACTGGACGCTGCGATCTCCGGCGACCTCAACGGGTTGATGATCGACCCGGTCCGCAACCGCCTGCTGTTCATCAGCCGCAGCGGCACCGATATCGTGCTGTGGGCCTACGACGCCGCCAACGGCGGCTGGTACCAGGCGGCGCCCGCGTTCTCCGCGCCCGACTTCCCGCGCGCCGGCATGACGTCCGGCGGCGTCGGCTACCTGATCGCCGGCAACAACACCACGCCGGAGGTCTGGGAGGTCACCGCCGACCCGACCCCCGGCAGCTTCGGTTACGCGGTGAACAACATCGGCAACCTGAGCTACGACCAGGCGCCCAGCAACACCAGCTCGGGCGACATCGCCTTCGACGGCAACGGCGTGGCCTGGCTGTCGGCCGGCGTCGATCTCTACAAGGTGGACCTGGCCGGCGGCAGCCTGGTCGCCGAGCGCCAGGTGCGGCCGCTGCTCAACGGTGCGCCCAGCGGCATCAACTGGGCCGGCGTGGCGTTCGCCGCCGACGGCACGCTCTACGTGGCCGACAACACCGCCAGCAGCGCCTACTACGCCTACGACCCGGCCACCGGCGTGCTGACCCAGGCGGTGAGCACCGGCGCCGGCGGCTCGCGCGATCTCGCCTCCTGCGCCTTCCCGGTGCTGGCCGATCCGCAACTGTCGGTGGCCAAGACCCTGGCCGAAGTGAACGGTGCCGCGCCCACGCCGGGCGCTCCGGTGCAGGCCGGCGACGTGCTGACCTATGCGATCACCGTGGCCAACACCGGCGGTACCGTCGGCACCCTGTTCGAGGGCGACGTGGTGGAGACGCTGCCCGACGGCACCGCCTACGTGGCCGCCGGCAACGACTTCACCTGCGCGGGCAGCAGCTGCCCCAACTCCGGCGCGTTCAACATCGCCGCCGGCGCCGACGTGACGCTCGACTTCGTCGTCGAGATCGACGAGCCCCTGCCGCCCGGCGTGGACAGCATCGCCAACGCGGTGACCGTCGTCGGCGTTGACTGCGACGCCCCTGGAAACGACTGCGAGGAAACCACGCCGATCGGTTCGGCGGTGGCGGTGGTCAAGAGCGCCGAGCCGGCGACCGGCGCGTCGGTCGCCGCTGGCGACACCATCACCTACACCCTGACCGCCACGATCCTGGGCGGCGCGACCACCGGGCTCTTCGAGCTCACCGATACCCTCGACGCCGGGCTGAGCTTCGGTGCGGTGACCGACGCCGGCGACTTCGCCTGCACCGGCGCGCTGCAGTGTTCGCTGCCGACCGGCACGGTGCAGGGTACATACACGGTGACCTATACCGCGACGGTCGATGCCGACGCCACCGGCACCGTGGGCAACAGCGTCGCCATCACCGGCGATGGCGGCGACCCGGATCCCGAGTGCACCACCTGCAGCACCACCCACGGCATCGGGCTGCCGGTCATTTCCACCGTCAAGAGCGCCGATCCGGCCGATGGCAGCCGGGTGCAGGCGGGCCAGTTGCTCACCTACACCTTGACCACCACGGTCGCCACCTCGGCGACGACCGAGCCGTATCTGCTGACCGACACGCTCGGCGCCGGGCTCACCCTGGTGGAAGTGACCGATGCCGGCGCCTATACCTGCAGCGATGCGCTGGTGTGTACGCTGCCCGCCGGCACCGTACCGGGTACCTACGCGGTTACCTACACCGCCACGGTCGACGCGGACGCCACCGATGCGGTCGCGAACAGCGTGGTCGGAGTGGGCGGCGGCGACCCGGATCCGGAGTGCACCGACTGCAGCACCGAGCACGACATCGCGCTGCCCGGGATCGCGACGGTCAAGACCGCCGATCCGGCCGACGGCGCCGAGGTCAGCGCCGGCGACGTCCTCACCTATACCCTCACCACCACGGTGGCGATGTCCGCCACCACCGCACCGTACGTCCTGACCGATACCCTCGGCGAGGGTCTCACCCTGCTGCCGGATTCCATCGAGGTTGGCGAGGGCGGCAGCTGCGAGCCCACCGGCAACGGTCTGGTCTGCACACTCGCGGCGGGCGCGCTGCCGGGCAACCATGTGTTCACCTACCAGGCCCGCGTCGACGCGGACGCGGTGGGCGCGGTTGGCAACAGCGTGACCGGCGCCGGCGGCGGCGACCCGGATCCCGAGTGCGCCGACTGCAGCACCGAGCATCCGCTGGCCGAGCCGGTGGTCACCGTGGCCAAGACCTCCGATCCGGGCGACGGCGCCGAGGTCCGGGTGGGCGACACCATCGTCTACACCCTGTCGGTGACGGTCGAGAATGCGGCCATCACCACGCCGGTGCTGCTGACCGACACCCCCGGGGCGGGGCTGACCGTGGGCGCGCTGCCCGCGGGATGCACCGGCGGCGACGGCGCGATCGTGTGCACGCTGGCGGCCGGCGCGGTGCCGGGCACCCATGCCTTCAGCTACCCCACGACGGTGGACGCCAACGCCGCGGGCGAGGTGACCAATGCGGTGGTCAGCGAGTACGGCGGCGCCATCGAAGCGGTCTGCCAGCCCTGCGGAACCAGCCACCGGGTGCTGGACGACACCGAGCTTCGCATCGTCAAGACCGCCGGGGTGCGCAGCGCGCGCATCGGCGACCTGGTGCGCTACACCCTGACGGTCGAGAACGTCGGCGTGGTGAACCTGGTCGGCGGCACCGTGGTGGACACCCCGCCGCAGGGCTTCAGCTACGTCGAAGGCTCGATGACGGTGGAAGACGGCGACGACGCCTTCGAGCTGGCGGCCGGGCGGCATCCGCTGGGCATCGGCGGGCTGGACATCGCGGTCGGCGAGCGGGCGACGATCGTCTACCTGCTGCGGGTCGGTGCCGGCGTGCGCCATGGCATCCAGGTCAACGAGGCGCTGGCGCGGAACGGTTCGGGCAACCCGATCTCCAACGTGGCCACCGCACAGGTGACGATCGAGAGCGACCCGCTGCTCGACGACAGCCTGGTGTTCGGCACGGTCTTCGACGACCGCGATGGCGACGGCTGGCAGGACAGCGCCGCCCTGAGCGGGGTGCGGGTGCAGGGCGGGTTCGCGCCGGGCGCCTACGTCGCCGGCTCCACCACCCTCGAACGCGGTGTCGGTACGGAGCCGGTGGCCGACGCCAGCGCGCCGCTGCTGCATGGCATCGAGGTGGGCCGCATCGCCGCGCGCCAGTCCGCGGCCGACCCGGCCGACGCGCGCCAGGTGGTGATCCGCCAGCGCCTGAACGAGGCCGCGTTCACCGACGACTTCGTGCTGACCAGCGACCAGGGCGTGACCGTGCGCATGGACGCCGCCGGCCGCACCACGGTCGAGCGGTCCGGCGCCGCCGCCAGGGGGCTGAACGCGGCCGAGCCGACGGTCGAGCGGCGCATCGCCCAGGGCGAGGGCGGAGTGGTGGTCGACTACGTGATCGGCAACGCCGGCATCGACGAGCGCGGCATCCCCGGGGTGCGCATCGCCTCGGTGGAGGGTCTGCTGGTCGAGACCGACCAGTACGGCCGCTATCACCTGCTCGACGTGCAGGGCGGCGAGCGCGACTACCGCAACTTCATCCTCAAGGTGGATCCGTCGACGCTGCCGCCCGGCACCGCCTTCACCACCGACAACCCGCTGCTGCGGCGAATCACCTCCGGCGTGCCGGTGCGCTTCGACTTCGGCGTGCAGTTGCCGGTGGTGGCGATCCCCGGCGGCAGCCACACCGTGGAGCTGAACCTGGGCGAGGTGATCTTCGCCCCGGACAGCGCCGAGGTGCGGCCCGAATACCTGCCGGCGATCGCGGAGATGGCCGGACAGGTGAATGCCCACGGCGGCGGGGCGGTCGCGATCACCGCCGACGGCGACAGCCAGGCGCTGGCCTTCGACCGCGCCGGCGCGGTACGCGACCTGCTGCTGGCGCAGGTCGCGCCGGAGCACCGCGACACGCTCACGGTGGAGGTGCGCACCGAGGTGCACGACGCGCTGGTGGCCGGGGTGAACCAGAGCGGGGCGCTGCTCGGCACGGTGCTGTTCGATACCGACAGCGCCGGGCTGCGACCCGAGTTCCAGCCGCTGCTCGACCGCGTTGCGGCGCGGCTGGAGCAGCTCGGCGGCGGCGCGGTGGCGCTGGTCGGGCATACCGACGCGCGCGGCAGCCACGCCTACAACGCCGAACTCGGCCTGAGGCGGGCGCGGGCGGTGTACCAGGCCCTGGCCGAACGATTGAGTCCAGAACTGCGCGCCCGGGTGCGCGTGGAATCCAGCAACGATCCGACAGCCCCTGTCGGTCCGGAAAGCAAGTGAGAGGGGGCCGGATCATGAAGATGAAGCTGCTCGATACCGCGCTGATCGGCATCCTGGCCGGCATGGCGTCCACCGCGCTGGCGCAGGAGGAAACCTCGGTGCCCGCCGCCACCGTGACCGACGCCACCGGCATGCCGGGCGCCGGCCAGCCCGCCACCCCGGCCGCGGCCGCGGGCGAAGCGCTCGACTGCGGCGCCGAGGGCTGCGTCTCGGACGAAGGCCTGGTGTTCAAGCTGCGCACGCGCAGCTACGACCGGCCGGTGACCGAGGGCACCACGGCGCAGTCGCCGTCCGAGGCGCTGCAGCCGGAC
>NZ_JARXRM010000023.1:29293-75980 GCF_029887875.1 Luteimonas endophytica | reverse complement strand
GTAGGAGATTCTATGTTCGGCTGCAACGGTCTCAGGTCGGTTGTGGGCGGTATTGGGCTCCGCTCTTGAGCAGGGCGAAGGCGAGCCGGGCGAGCTTGCGGGCGACGATGACCAGACTCTGGATGCGGGTCAGGCCCCGGGCCAGGTTGGCTTGGTGCAGCTGGTGCCATCGGCCCCTGCGCGAGGCGGCCATGGCGGCGTTGTGCAGGAGGCGTCGGGTCTCGCTGTCGCCCTGCTTGGTGAGTTTGCGGCGGCCACGTTGGCGGCCGGAGTCGCGGATTCGAACGTCCAGGCCCAGGAAGGCGATGAAGGCGTCGCTGCTGCGGAACGCGCCGCGCAGGTAGGCGGTGGTCAAGGCCGTGGCATTGAGCTTGCCGATGCCCTCGATGGCGCCAACCCGCTTGATCTGGTCCTGCAGCCCGGACTTTTCCACTTGGTGCTGCAGCAGCCGGTCGATCGACGCCAGCAGTCGATCCAGGCGTTCCAACAGGCTGCGGCACGCGGTCCGCAGCTCCGGCACCCCGGCCAGGCTCTGGCGCACCGCCACGCCCATCTTGACCAGCTTGGCGCGGCGGTTGAGCAGGCGCTTGAGGCGGGCGTAGCCGGGCGGCGGGGCCACCCAGGGGCGTAGATGGTCGTACTCGTGGCGCAGGTAGCGCCACAGCAGCTTCGCATCGGCCAGGTCGGTCTTGGCCCGACCGCCGACGCTGTCGCGGTAGCGGTTGAGCCGGAAGCCGTCCACCACGAACAGGGCGTGGCCCTTCCGGCTCGCCTGCTCCAGTACCTGCAGGTGATAGGTGCCGGTGGCTTCGACGGCGATCCTGGCCGGTCCGGTCAGGGTCTTGAGCCAGGCCTTGATCTGCTTGGTGGTGTTGACCACCGTGATGAAGCTGCTGCCGTCATAGATGGCCAGCTCGGCCTTGCTGACGTCGATGCCGATGCACAGGGGGTGTTCTGTTGTCATGACAGGATCTCCGAGGTAGCGTGGATCAGCCTGTCGGGGCCCCGGCGCTCGCTTGCCGAGATGGTCGGTCCGGCGCCACACGCCGGCCGATGGATTCCTCATGGGCGCTGTGGTGGGGGGGACGAAATCTCCTACGGTCTGTGCCAAAGGCCAGATGCGGCTCAGGTCCCTCCGCCCCGACAGGCCCAAACATACAAGCGGCCCACGGCCGCGAAAGCCGCGGGTGGCGCCGGCCGGGGTCGGCGGTGATCCCCGGCGCGGCAGCCCGCGCCGGTCTTCGCGCGCATGGCGCGCTCCTACGAAGAGCGAACGCTCCTGTAGGAGCCGCCCATGGCCGCGAAAACCTCGGGAGGCTCCGGCCGCCATGGCGGCAATCGCGGGCGGCGGCAACCACGCCGGCTTCGCGTGCATGGCACGCTCCTACGAAGCGAATGCCCTTAGGCACGACCCGTCGCCGCGATGACATCGGGAGGTTCGGGCCGTGGCGTCCTTACCAGGCAGCGCGCCTATACCCTCTCAGAATGTCCCGCCCGTACAGCCCTGGCCAGGCCAGGGCGACCAACCCGCACCCGCCGCGCGGCATCGTCCCACCTGATGCGACCCGCCGGGCAGCGTGTCACAATTCCCCACTTCCAAGGGTTTACCCCAGCTACGAAACCGCGTCACTTTTGGCACGGAACTGACAATTTTGGTCACGACCCGAAGCCGGCCGCCCCCACCCACCAACCCCTTCTGTGACCGGCGCCGACCCGTCGTCTTGACCGCCCGCCCAATGTCCTCGTTGGCACGCATCCTGCGTATCCACAGACGCACGTGCGGTGTCGCACGGCTGCCCAACGGACCCGGCGCCAGCCGGCCACGCGGCACGTGAAGTTCAATCCACTCCTAGGGGATACACATGAAGAACGTTCGCAAGATGCAGCAGGGCTTCACCCTGATCGAACTGATGATCGTCGTCGCGATCATCGCCATCCTGGCGGCCATCGCGCTGCCGGCGTACCAGGACTACACCGTGCGCGCCCGCGTCTCGGAACTGGCGGTGCTCGCCGGTGCCGCCAAGACCACAGTCGCCGAGAACATCGCCAACAACGGCGGCGTACTCGCCGGCTCGAACCCGTGCGCCGGCGTCAACACGTCCATTCCGGGCACGAACGTCAACGCCACGTCGATGAGCTGCGACGGCACCAGCGGCGCGATTGCCGTCACCGGTACCGCCCGTACCAAGAACACTGTTCTCACCTACACCCCGTCCGTCCCGGCGACCGAAGGCGCCATCGGCACCACTTGGGCCTGCGTGGGTAGCGGCAGCGATCCGAAGTACTACCCGGCTGAGTGCCGCGCGCCTGCAGCTCCGTAACTAACCGCGTAGTCGCGATAAGTTACAACAAAGCCCCTCTAAGAGGGGCTTTGTTCTTTTGGCCCCCACATGTTCTCCTCCCGAAAATGTCATAGCCATCTTCAACAAGCGCGCGCCAAGTACACGGTTTTTGCGTCATCTGCGCTATTTCGTTGGCGGCTGGCCGGACGAGCTAAGCCACCTCTGCCACGACTCTCTAGCGCTCCCCGAGCTGCACGCGCAAGGAATCGAGTTGAAGTGGACATTTTGATTGAAGCCCGCAATCAAATTCATAGCAGCAGTTCAGCGATTTGCGTGTTGGTGCCGCTCAACACCAGAACGAAAATGCGGGACGGCTGAAGCCGGCGCGCGGTTTCGGATCACTAAGCACACCGCCTCCCGCATCTGATTTTCTTCGATCGGATACACACATATGGATCTCGTGCGCCAGCACTGGAGCCCAGCGAAGCAGCGGCCGCGATGGCCATCACAGTTCATCCGTACTGGTTCCGCAACTGGTTCCATTTCAGCGCGGTCGACCCGAGCCGGCCCGAACCTTGCGCGCTGGACAGAGAGTCGCTAGATCGACTGGCACGGACATTGCTTACGCTTCCCATGAATCGTCAGAGGGGGGAGACGCGAATGTGCAGGCAGCCACGCGGGAGATCCCGTGGATTCACCCTGATCGAACTCATGATCGTCGTAGCGATCATCGCTATCCTCGCCGCGATTGCACTACCCGCCTACCAGGATTACACCGTCCGCGCGCGGGTTTCGGAAGCCCTGGTGCTTGCGGGTGGCGCGAAGACCCTGGTCACCGAAAACATCAACAGCGCCAACGCGCTGACCGCGGATGCATGCGACGGGATAGGAGGCTTGCCTGCCCCGACCACCAACGTGGCATCACTTGCCTGCTTGGGGGATGGGCGGCTCAGGGTAACGACTACCCAAAAGGGCGGTGCGGTTACCCTGGAACTGACTCCGACCTTCACAGGGGACGACCCGGTCACCTGGCGTTGCGCGCGGACCGCCGGCGAGAACCGCTACGTGCCCGCCGAATGTCGCAACTGACCGGGGAACGGCTTCACCCTATGTTAGGAGCTAGGGAGTAGGTCTACTATCGGCCATGGCGCCCTAGAAAAAGCGTTTCAGCGCCCTGCCCGAACGGCGCCGACTTCTTATGGAGACGTTGTATGAATGCTGTGGCCTCCCCCACTACAGCCAACCTGATCGGTATCACCGGCATCGCCCGCCGCCTGGTGCTGGACGGCGCGCTAGACGACACCGTCGCCCGCGAAGCCCTGGACAAGGCTACCGCCGAACGCAAGCCGATCGCCGGCTGGCTGCGCGAGCACAAGCTGGTCACCGGCGCCCAGCTGGCGGCCGCCAACTCCATCGAGTTCGGCATGCCGGTGTTCGACCCGGCCACCATGGATCCTAGCCAGGCGGCGGTGAAGCTGGTCAAGGAGGAACTGCTGCGCAAGCACTGCGTGCTGCCGCTGTTTAGGCGCGGTGGCAAGCTGTTCGTGGGCACCGCCGACCCCACCAACACCCACGCCCTGGACGAGGTGAAGTTCCACACAAACCTGGTGGTGGAGCCCATTCTGGTGGACGAGGACGCGCTCAAGCGCACCCTGGAGATCTGGCTGGAGGTCAGCGACAGCTTCGGCGATGCGCTGGAGGACGCAGATGGCCTCGAGGGCCTCGAGGTCGGCGGCGACGAGATCGCCAGCGAGAGCGCCAGCGAAGTGAAGGGCGACGACACCCCGGTGGTCAAGTTCGTCAACAAGGTGCTGATCGATGCGATCAAGAAGGGCGCCTCTGACATCCACTTCGAACCCTACGAAACCGACTACCGGGTGCGGCTACGCATCGACGGCATCCTGAAGCAGGCGGCCAAGATGCCGGTGAAGCTGAACCAGCGCATCACCGCCCGGCTGAAGGTGATGGCGCAGCTGGACATCGCCGAGAAGCGCGTGCCGCAGGACGGGCGCATCAAGCTGAACCTGTCGAAGACCAAGCAGATCGACTTTCGCGTCAGCACCCTTCCCACCCTGTTCGGCGAGAAGGTGGTGCTGCGTATCCTGGACGCCAGCGCCGCCAAGCTGGGCATCGACAAGCTCGGCTACGAGGAGGCGCAGAAGGCGCTGTTCGTCGAGGCGATCCAGAAACCGTACGGCATGGTCCTGGTTACCGGCCCCACCGGCTCCGGCAAGACGGTATCGCTGTACACGGCGCTGAATATCCTCAACGACGACCAGCGCAACATCTCCACGGTCGAGGACCCGGTGGAGATCCGGGTACCGGGCATCAACCAGGTGCAGATGAACGTGAAGCGCGGCATGACTTTCGCCGCCGCGCTGCGCAGCTTCCTGCGTCAGGACCCGGACGTGATCATGGTCGGCGAGATCCGCGACCTGGAGACCGCCGAGATCGCCATTAAGGCTGCCCAGACCGGCCACATGGTGCTCTCCACCCTGCATACCAACGACGCCCCGCAGACCATCGCCCGCCTGATGAACATGGGCATCGCGCCGTACAACATCACCAGCTCTGTCACCCTGGTGATCGCCCAGCGCCTGGCGCGGCGGCTGTGCGACCGCTGCAAGAAGCCGGTGGAACTGCCCGAGCCGGCCCTTCTGGCCGAAGGCTTCACCGCCGACGAGGTGCACGCCGGCATCAAGCTGTACGAGGCGGTGGGCTGCGACGAGTGCACCAACGGCTACAAGGGCCGCACCGGCATCTACCAAGTGATGCCGATGAGCGAAGAGATCCAGGAGATCGTGTTACGGGGCGGCAACGCCATGCAGATCGCCGAGGTGGCGGAACAGGCCGGGATCAACGACCTGCGCAAATCGGCGTTGCTCAAGGCCAGGAAAGGCGTGACCAGCCTGGCGGAGATCAACCGCGTCACCAAGGATTGACCTCGGGCGCGCCGGGTCGCCGCCCCGCCCGGACGAACGGCGCGCCGGCCGGCCGCTCAAACCCTGCGGGTCGTCACAAACGCAAATTTCACAACCGCCCGCAACCGGCTACCATGCGGGTATCACCCGGCCCGGGGAGGCCGGACCAGGGGAGTTGAACGATGGCCGTCACCCGCACCGCCGCCAAGACCGCCGCCCGCAGGAAGGCGGCCCTGCCCGCCAATGCCCGCAAGGGCGTGACCCTGGACACCTTCGTCTGGGAGGGCACCGACAAGCGCGGCACCAAGATGAAGGGCGAGCAGCAGGCGAAGAACGCCAACATGCTGCGCGCCGAGCTGCGCAAGCAAGGCATCAACCCCACGGTGGTCAAGAACAAGCCCAAGCCGCTGTTCGGCAGCACCGGGCGCACCATTTCTGCGAAAGAGATTTCGGTCTTCAGCCGGCAGATCGCCACCATGATCAAGTCCGGCGTACCGATCGTGCAGGCGCTGGAAATCATCGGCAGCGGCCACAAGAACCCGAAGATGGCGCAGATGGTCAACGACATCCGCCTGGAGATCGAGAACGGCACCTCGTTCTCGGAGGCGCTGGGCAAGTACCCGGTACAGTTCGACGAGCTGACCCGCAACCTGGTGGCGGTGGGCGAGGCCGCTGGCGTGCTGGAAACCGTGCTCGACAGCATCGCCACCTACAAGGAGAACCTGGAGGCGCTTAAAGGCAAGATCAAGAAGGCGCTGTTCTATCCGGCCATGGTGATCGTGGTGGCGATTCTGGTCAGCGCGATCCTGCTAATTTTCGTGATTCCGCAGTTTGAGGCAGTTTTCGAGAACTTTGGTGCCGAGCTGCCGGCCTTCACACAAATGATCGTGGCGGCGAGCGATTTCATGGTGAGTTACTGGTGGGCAATGCTCCTCATTGCGGTTACGTCCATCGTTGGCTTCATCTTCGCTTACAAACGTTCGCCGGCAATGCAACACACCGTGGACCGCATGATCCTGAAGATCCCGGTGATCGGCCAGATCATGCACAACGCCTCAATCGCGCGTTTCTCCCGCACCCTCGCGACGACCTTCAAGGCCGGCGTGCCGCTGGTCGAGGCGCTGGAATCGGTTGCAGGCGCCACCGGCAATACCGTCTACGAAAAGGCTACGCTGCGGATCCGCGACGACGTGGCAGTGGGCTACCAGATGAACATGGCGATGAAGCAGGTCAACCTGTTCCCGCACATGGTGGTACAGATGACCGCCATCGGCGAGGAGGCCGGCGCGCTCGACACCATGCTGTTCAAGGTGGCCGAGTTCTACGAGCAGGAGGTCAACAACGCAGTGGATGCGCTGGCGAGCCTTATCGAGCCGATGATCATGATCTTCATCGGCATTGTCGTGGGCGGCATGGTGATCGGCATGTATCTGCCGATCTTCAAGCTGGCCGCGGTGGTCTGACCGGGCCGCACCGCTAGATGGCGTTCCTGGACCAGCACCCGGGCCTCGGGTTTCCAGTCGCGGCCGGCTTCGGGCTGCTGGTGGGCAGCTTCCTCAACGTGGTCATCCTGCGCCTGCCCCGGCGCCTGGAATGGCAGTGGAAGCGCGACGCGCGCGAGATACTGGAGGAGCCGGAGCTGTACGATCCGCCGCCGCCGGGGATCGTGGTGGAGCGTTCGCACTGCCCGCACTGCGGCCACCAGCTGGCCTGGTACGAGAACATCCCGGTGTTCAGCTGGCTGGCGCTGCGCGGCAAGTGCCGCAATTGCAAGGCGCCCATC
This sequence comes from Luteimonas endophytica, assembly GCF_029887875.1. Lineage (GTDB taxonomy): Bacteria > Pseudomonadota > Gammaproteobacteria > Xanthomonadales > Xanthomonadaceae > Luteimonas > Luteimonas endophytica. The sequence goes on along the minus strand of NZ_JARXRM010000023.1, from coordinate 68,994 downwards.
TCGATCCAGTATCCGCTGGTCGAGCTGCTGACCATGCTGCTGGTGGTGGCCTGCGTGTGGCGGTTCGGGTTCGGCTGGCAGGGGTTCGGGGCCATCGTCTTCACCTGCTTCCTGATCGCGCTGGCGGGGATCGACCTGCGCACCCAGCTGCTGCCGGACCAGCTGACCCTGCCGCTGATGTGGCTGGGATTGATCGCCGCCTCGGACAACCTGTTCTTGCCCGCCAAGCCGGCGCTGCTGGGGGCGATGGTGGGCTACGTGAGCCTGTGGTCGGTGTGGTGGCTGTTCAAGCAGATCACCGGCAAGGAAGGCATGGGCCACGGCGATTTCAAGCTGCTGGCGGCGCTGGGGGCCTGGTGCGGGCTGGCCGGGATCCTGCCGATCGTGCTGCTGTCGGCGGTGGCCGGCGCGGTGATCGGTTCGGTGTGGCTGGCGGTACAGGGCCGCGACCGGGCCACGCCGATCCCGTTCGGCCCGTTCCTGGCGATCGCCGGCTGGGTTTTCTTCATGTGGGGCGATGATCTGATGGCCCTCTACGCCCGCTACGCCGGCCTGACCCTGTAGGAGCGGGCCATGCCCGCGAAGGCCGGCGCCGTCTCTCGTGCGTGCGTTCGCCGCGAGGGTTCGGTGTCCCTGCCGGGGAACGCGCCCTCATGCATCGCGGCGAAAACCGGGCGCGGGACTGCGCGGGCCTTCGCGGGCATGGGTCGCTCCTACGGGGGGCCGGTGTCGCTGCGGCGCGGGCATGTCCGCGGGAAACTCCCGCCACCTTTCGCCGCGGCCCGCAGGCAGGTACAACGGGCGCATGAGCGACTACATCATCGGCCTGACCGGCGGCGTGGCGTCCGGCAAGAGCGAGGTCACGCGGCGGTTCGAGTCGCTGGGGGTGGTGGTGGCCGACGCCGACCTGGCGGCGCGCGAGGCGGTGGCAGTGGGCAGCGCCGGGCTGGCGGAAGTGGTGGAGGCGTTCGGGGAGCAGATCCTGGACGCGGCCGGCGCGCTGGACCGCGCGGCGATGCGGCGGCGGGTGTTCATGGACGATGCCCAACGGCATCGGCTCGAGGCGATCGTGCACCCGCGGGTGCGCATGGCGCTGCGTGCGGCCTGCGAAGTGGCACCCGGGCCGTACGCCATCGCCGCGATCCCGCTGCTGGCCGAGGGCGGCGGCAGGGCGACCTATCCCTGGCTGCAGCGCATCCTGGTGGTGGACGTGCCGCGGGCGGCGCAACTGGCCCGGCTGCTCCGCCGCGACGGCATCGACGAGACCCTGGCGAACCGGATGATCGAGGTCCAGGCCACCCGCCGGGAGCGGCTGGCGCTGGCGGACGACACGATCTTCAACGACGGCCCGCTCGATGCGCTGGACGCGCACGTGGCGGCGCTCGACCGGCGCTACCGTGCGCTGGCGAAGGCCGCGGCGGCCGAAACGCCCGCGTAGGCCGCCCGCCCGCCCGCCTGTCCCGGCCATGGCTGGACCGGCCGCACCGCGGCGTGGCCCCTCGTAGGAGCGTGCCATGCACGCGAAAGCCGGCACGGTTGGGGCGCATCCGCGATTGCCGCCGACCCGGCCGGATGCCCTCGCGGCTTTGGCGGCCATGGGCCGCTGCTACGGGAACCTGCCGTTGTCGGAATCCACAGGCCCCGACCGGATGACACCTAGAGCCAGACCGCGTTCCAGAACGGGTAGTCGGCGGGGCGGCGGGCGAGGCCGGCGCGGATCGGGTTGCCGACGATGTAGCGTGCCAGGCTGCGCAGGTCTTCTTCCTTGCGCAACGCGTGGTCGTGGTATGCCCTGCCCCACACGCGGCCGGTCCGGCCGGTGGCCCGGTTGATCCGCCGCGCGCTGCCGGACTTGAGGGTTCGCAACATGGCCGCCAGAGGGAAGGCTTCGTCCAGGCGGAGCAGGCAGTGCACGTGATCCGGCATCACCACCCAGGCGAGGACGGATGCGCCCGGCGTCAGCGCCGGGTCGTTCAGGGCAGCCGCCGCCGCGCAGGCGGCGGGGAACGCCTGGAACAGCGGGTCGCGGCCGTGGGTGGTGAAGGTGACGTGGTGGGCCTGGCCGCGCATCGAGACGCGGCCGGCGCGCAATGCGGCGTGGCCGCGGACGGGGGGCGGGGATGCGGTGGTCGTGGTCATGCCTCATCCTCGCGGGGGCGGGATCTGCCGGAAATCCGGGATCCCCGCATCCGCCGGTCGGGGTTTCCCGAATCGCGCGTAGGCGCCACCCGGTGTCGCCAGCCGCGGTAGGAGCGACCCATGGTCGCGAAGGCCGGCATGGTCTGGTGCGGGACGGAGGTCCGGACCCGCGGCGCCCGGTCCGCGGACGCCCAATCCGGGTCCGGGCCGCGCACGCGCGAGCCGGTTCCGGGCAATACGGCGTTCGCGGGAGAGCGAACTGTGCGGGTCTTCGCGGGCATGGCCCGCTCCTACTGGGGGCGGGTTGGACGGTCCGGGGGGTGAGGGTGCTGCGGCCAGAGGCCGCGGATGGCGGCGATGCCCTGGGCGCCGTGGCGACGGGCCTGCGCAAGGTCGGCGGGCCCCAGACCGCCGATGGCGTAGAGGGGCAGCGAGACCGCCTCGCGCAGGGCGGCGAAGCCGGCCCAGCCGAGGATGCGGCCCTGCGGGTGGCTGGGGGTGGCGGCGAGGGTCCCCAGCACCGCGAAGTCGCAGCCGAGACGTTCGGCGTGGCGAAGCTCGTCCGCGCCGTGGCACGAGGCCGCCAGCGGCTGGTCCGGGGGAAGCGGCCGCTCGACCAGTCCGGCGAGCTGCGCCGCGCGCAGGTGCAGGCCCGCGCCGGTGGCGCGCGCCAGCGCGATATCGGCGCCGATCATGCCCTGGGCCCCGGCCGCCCGGCACAGCGCCAGGGCCGCGGCGACCAAGCGTTCGCGCCTGCCCGGCTCCACGCCGGGCAGGCGCAGGTGCACCAGGCCGACGCCGGCGGCAAGCGCCTGGCGTAGCCCTTCGAGCCAGGCCTCGCCGCAGCCCGCCGCCGGCTCCGGGGTCACCAGGTAGCGATCGGGCCGCAGCAGCGCGGCCACCACTGGGCGGTCCGCCGCGGGCATCTGGTAGCTGGCCAGGCGCTGGCGGGGCACCCAGGCCAGCGCCTGGCCCTCGTGCCCCTGCGGGGTGCCGCGCCAGGCGCTCACGTGGCGCACGTCCAGGCGCAGGCGCTTGTGCGGGTAGGCATGCGGCACCACGATCAGCTCGGCGCCGACCTCGGCCTCGATCCCCAGTTCCTCGCGCAGTTCGCGAACCAGCGCCTGCTCGGGGGATTCGCCCGGCTCGCGCTTGCCGCCGGGGAATTCCCACAGGCCGGCCAGGTCGCGGCCCTCGGTGCGGCGGGTGAGCAGGATGCGCCCGCCAGGATCGGCGATGACGGCGGCAACGACCTCGACGGGCGGCGCCTCAGGCATGAAGCCGCGTCGGTCGCGCCAGCGAAGCGGCGGCGCAGGGCCGTAGGAGCGCGCCATGCGCGCGAAACCCGGCGCGGGGGGCAATGCCGGCGATCACCGCCAGCCTGGCCGGAGCCACCCGCGGCCTTCGCGGCCATGGCCGCTCCTACGGGGGAGGTCGGACTCCCCGCCGAACTGGTGCGGGCCGTGCGGCATGGCGTCGGGCCTGGATCAGGACAGCTGGCCGTGGCAGTGCTTGTACTTCTTGCCGCTGCCGCAGGGGCACGGGTCGTTGCGGCCGACCTTCGCGCCCTCGCGGACGATCGGCGCCTGCTGGCGCGGGCCGTCGTTCTGGTAGTCCGGCTCGGCGGCTTCCTCGTCGGCGCCGTAGCCGCCGGCGTCGGCGTGCTGGAACTGGGCCTGCTTCAGCCGGGCCTCGATCTGGCGGCGCTCCTCGGCCTCCATCGCCGCGATCTCGTCCTCGCTGCGCACCCGCACCCGCGCCAGCAGCGTGACCACCTCGCGCTTGACCTTGTCCAGCATGTCGGAGAACAGCGCGAAGGCCTCGCGCTTGTACTCCTGCTTCGGCTGCTTCTGCGCGTAGCCGCGCAGGTGGATGCCCTGGCGCAGGTAGTCCATGCGCCCCAGGTGTTCCTTCCAGTTCTGGTCGAGCACGTTGAGCATGATGTGCTTTTCCAGCATGCGCATGGTCTCGGGGCCGACCTGCGCCTCCTTGTCGGCGAACAGGCGCTCGGCGGACTCCGCCACGTGGGCGGCGATGCCCTCGGCGTCGAGCTCTTTCTGTGCACGCACCATGCCCTGCAGGTCCAGGCGCATGCCGAACTCCTGCTCCAGCGTGGCTTCCAGCCCCGGCAGGTCCCACTGCTCGTCGATCGACTCGGGCGGCACGTGGCGCGCGACGACGTCGGCCACCACGTCGGCGCGGATGCCGTCGATGTTCTCCTGCACGCTGTCGGCCTCGAGCAGTTCGTCGCGCTGTCCGTAGATGACCTTGCGCTGGTCGTTGTTGACGTCGTCGAAGTCGAGCAGGTTCTTGCGGATGTCGAAGTTGTGCGCCTCCACCTTGCGCTGCGCGTTGGCGATCTGCTTGGTCACCAGCGGGCTCTCGATGATGTCGTCCTCCTGCAGGCCCATCCGCGCCATCACCCGCTGCACCCAGTCGGCGGCGAAGATCCGCATCAGGTTGTCCTCGAGCGACAGGTAGAAGCGCGAGGAGCCCGGGTCGCCCTGGCGACCGGAACGGCCACGCAGCTGGTTGTCGATGCGCCGCGACTCGTGGCGCTCGGTGCCGATGATGTGCAGGCCGCCGGCGGCCTTGACCTGGTCGTGGCGCTGCTGCCAGGCAGCGCGCACCTGCGCCTTCTGCTCGGCGGTCGCGTCCTCGCCCAGCTCCGCCAGTTCGGTCTCGATGGCGCCGCCGAGCACGATGTCGGTGCCGCGGCCGGCCATGTTGGTGGCGATGGTGACCGCGCCGGGGCGGCCGGCGTTGGCGACGATCTGCGCCTCGCGCTCGTGCTGCTTGGCGTTGAGCACCTCGTGGGGAATGCCGGCTTCCTTCAGCTGCGCCGAGAGCAGTTCGGAGACCTCGATCGATGTGGTGCCGACCAGCACCGGCTGGCCCTTCTCGTGGCATTCGCGGATCTCGCGCGCCACCGCGCGGTACTTGCCGGCACGGTTGAGGAACACCGCGTCCGGGTGGTCCTTGCGCACCATCGGCCGGTGGGTGGGCACCACCACCACTTCCAGCCCGTAGATGCTCTGGAACTCGAAGGCCTCGGTGTCGGCGGTGCCGGTCATGCCGGCGAGCTTGCCGTACATGCGGAACAGGTTCTGGAAGGTGATGCTGGCGAGGGTCTGGTTCTCGCGCTGCACCGGCACGCCCTCCTTGGCCTCCACCGCCTGGTGCAGGCCGTCCGACCAGCGCCGCCCGGTCAGGGTGCGGCCGGTGAACTCGTCGACGATGATGACTTCGCCGTCGCGCACGATGTAGTCGACGTCGCGCTGGTAGATGGCGTGCGCGCGCATCGCCGCGTTGAGGTGGTGCACCACGTGGATGTTGTGGGGGTCGTAGAGGCCCTCGTCGGCCTGCAGGATGCCGGCCTTGCGCAGCAGCTCCTCGGCGTGCTCCTGGCCCGCCTCGGACATGTGCACCTGCTTCTGCTTCTCGTCGACCCAGAAGTCGCCCACGCCGTCCTCGACCTCCTGGCGCTTGAGCGAGGGCACGATGCGGTTGACCTTGATGTACAGCTCGGGCGACTCGTCGGCCGGGCCGGAGATGATCAGCGGCGTGCGCGCCTCGTCGATCAGGATCGAGTCGACCTCGTCGACGATGGCGAAGTTGAGCCCGCGCTGGTAGCGGTCGCCCTTCGAGAGCGCCATGTTGTCGCGCAGGTAGTCGAAGCCGAACTCGTTGTTGGTGCCGTAGGTGATGTCGGCGCCGTAGGCGGCGTGCTTGTCCGAATGCGGCATGCCCGGGTAGACCACGCCCACGCTCAGGCCCAGCCAGTTGTACAGCCGGCCCATCCAGGCGGCGTCGCGCCGCGCCAGGTAGTCGTTGACGGTGACCACGTGCACGCCCTTGCCTTCCAGGGCGTTGAGGTAGACCGGCAGGGTGGCGACCAGGGTCTTGCCCTCGCCGGTGCGCATCTCGGCGATCTTGCCCATGTGCAGCACCATGCCGCCGATCAGCTGCACGTCGTAGTGGCGCATGCCGAGCACGCGCCGCGACGCTTCGCGGCAGACCGCGAACGCCTCGGGCAGCAGCTTGTCCAGCGACTCGCCGTCGGCGACGCGCTGCCTGAACTCGGGGGTCTTGGCCTGCAGTTCTGCGTCGGTCAACGCCTGCATCGGCTCCTCGAGGGCGTTGACCTTGGCGGCGACCTTCTCGAGCTGTTTGACGAGGCGTTCGTTGCGGCTGCCGAAGACGCTGGTGAGCAGGCGATTGAGCATGGGTTTACCGGAAGTCGGGGATCGGAGCGCCGGATCCGCGCGGCGGCGCAGGATCCCGGCAACGAAAAAGGGCGCCGGGCGCCCTTTTTATGGCAACGCGCATTGTAGCGTGGGGCCGGCCGAGGCGCCTTTCAAGCGGCAGGCCCGGGCATGGCCCCGTACTTTGCGGCCGGCAGGAGCGGCCCATGGCCGCGAAGGCCGTGGAGGCTCCGGGCGGACTGGCGGTGATGGTCGGCACGGCCGACCGCGCCGGCTTTCGCGTGCATGGCACGCTCCTGCGGAACGGCGGCGCTGCGCCGGGGCGGGCTCAGCCGCGCTGGACGCCCATGTCGCCGAGGAACTTGCGCGGGTTGGCGACGCGGCCGTTCTCCCACACCTCGAAATGCACGTGGGCGCCGGTGGAGCGGCCGGTGGAGCCGGCACGGGCGATCTGCTGCCCGGCGCGCACCAGGTCGCCCACCTTCACCACGTTGCGCGAGTTGTGCGCATAGCGGGTGACGTAGCCGTTGCCATGGTCGACCTCGACCACGTTGCCGTAGCCGGAACGGTAGCCGGAGTAGCTGACCACGCCGTCGGCCACCGACATCACCGGGTCGCCGGTGCGCGCATCGAAATCGATGCCCTTGTGGAACGCGCGCCCGCCGCCGAAGGGATCGGCGCGGTTGCCGTAGCCCGACGTGATGTAGGTGCTGGCCACCGGCGAGCGCGACGGCAGGGCGGCGCGTTCGAGTTCCTGGTCGAACAGCAGCGCCTCGAGCACCGAGAGCTGGTCGCCGGAGGCGCTCAGTTCGGCGTCCACCGTGTCCATGCCCTCGCGCAGGCCGCGCGCAGGCATGTCCTGCACCGGGCCGGGACCGCCCAGGGCCACCGGCGCGTTGAAGTCGAACTCGCCGTCGCCGAGCTTGCCGATCCGGGTCAGCCGCTCGCCGAGCGCGTTCAGGCGGTTGGCCTGCGCCTGCAGCTCGCCCATGCGCGCGGCCAGGGCGTTGACCTCGCGCTGGGCCTCGCGGCGGGTGGATTCGAGGCTCGCCTCCTGCTGCAGGGTCTTGGCGTGCAGCCGCGAGATCTCGCTAGCTCCCATGCTGGCGCCGAACAGCATGCCGGCGACGGCGATGACGGCGGCGGCCGCGAAGGGCTTGCGCATGGCGGCCGTGCGGGCGCGCCCGAGCCAGTGCATGATGCGGATCCGCGCCTGGTTGGTGATGCTGTGTAGAGTCATGCTTCCGATGTCTGGTTCACGATCCAAGCCTGCGGGAACCGTCCGCGCCACCTCCGCCCAGCCGGCGCTCGATGCGCTGCTGGCGGGTGCCGCCGGCGATCCCGTCCGCCGTGCCCTGTGGCTCGACGCGCTGGATCAGCGATTGCGCTCCCTGCTGCCGTCGCCGCTCGCCGCGCATGCGCGGCTGGGCAATGTCGACGGCCGCAGGCTCGTCTACCTCGTCGACGCCCCGGTCTGGCACGCCAGATTGAGGCTGGCCGGCCCGGAGCTGCTCGACGGGGCCCGCTCCATCGGGCTGGATGTCACCGAGTTCGTCGTCAAGACCACCCGGCCGGTGCCGCAGCCTCCCCAGCCCGCATCGGCCGCACGTCCCATGTCGGCGCGCGCGGGTGAAGCCTTGCGCGACGCCGTGGCGACCCTGGCCGATGACGACCCCGGCAAGGGCACCTCCTGAACCACCCCGCCTGCGTCTCCCGGCAAGACCGGGTGAAGAAAGCGTGGGCGACGCGGCATCCTAACGAGCGCGTCCGGGCCGGGGGTTAACGGCCCGCTAATATTCAAGAAAATGAACGTTATTTTTTAGTTAATTATTCACGGATTGCTCACTTTTGTGAGCAGGGTCCGTTTCGCCGCGGTGCGTAATCGGACCCCGAAGAGTCTCCCCCGGTCGATGCAATTCCGGTGCCGCCGGCCCGCAGGAGGCGCGCACGGCGGGAAATGGCCGCGCGCTCGCAGCGCCGCCGCGCCCGGAGGGGCGGGCACCGCTCCTACGAAAAAGCAGGTCGGGGAGCGACAGCGCCCCCGGTCAGGCGGCGACGGGCGGGCCGTAGGCCAGCGGCTCGGGCACGCCGTCCTCGAAGGTCACCTCTTCCCAGACCGAACGCTCGGCCATCAGCGCGCGCGCCAGCTTGTTGTTGAGCGCGTGACCGGACTTGTGCCCTTCGTAGGCGCCGAGGATGGCGTGGCCGGCCAGGTACAGGTCGCCGATCGCGTCGAGGATCTTGTGGCGGACGAACTCGTTGGCGTAGCGCAGGCCGTCGTCGTTGAGGACGCGGAACTCGTCGAGCACGATGGCGTTGTCCATCGAGCCGCCGAGACCCAGGTTGCGCTCGCGCATGAACTCCAGGTCGCGCATGAAGCCGAAGGTACGCGCGCGGCTGACCTCGCGGATGTACGCCTCGGTGGAGAAGTCCACCACCGCCCGCGATTGCGCGGTCGGGATCGCGGGATGGTCGAATTCGATGGTGAAGCCGAGGCGAAAGCCGTCGTAGGGTTCGAAGCGCGCGACCTTGTCGCCGTCGCGCACCTCCACCGGGCGCTTGATCCGGATGAAGCGCTTGGGCGCATCCTGCAGCACGATACCGGCCGACTGCAGCAGGAACACGAATGGCCCGGAAGAACCGTCCATGATCGGCACTTCGGCCGCGGACAGTTCGACGTGCAGGTTGTCGATGCCCAGGCCGGCCAGCGCCGACATCAGGTGCTCCACGGTCATGACCTTGCCGGCGCCGCGGGTCAGCCCGGTGCAGAGCATGGTCTCGGTGACCAGGTCGGCGCGCGCGGGGATCTCCACGACCGGGTCGAGGTCGACGCGGCGGAACACGATGCCGCTGTCGGCCGGCGCCGGGCGCAGGGTGAGGTAGACCTTCTCGCCACTGTGCAGCCCCACGCCGGTGGCGCGGATGATGTTCTTGGTGGTGCGTTGCTTGGGCATGGGCTAGGGCCTAGCGTCAGTGGGGGTCCGGAAGCCGCGCGGCGGCTGGCTGCCCAGGGCCTAACGGCGGAAGATTAGCACGCGCCCCGCTGAACCTGAACGAAAGCGGCGGCCGCGCAGAGCGCGCTCGCGCCTGCTGCCATCCCGCGGCGGGAGCGCCCGGTGGACGCCGGAGCAAAAATCCACCGGGCCCGGCGGCCCGGTGGCAAAGGACATGAACTCCGCCGTCGGTCCCTCCCCGCATTGCCCGCGCCGGGAGGGCGCCGTCGAACCGCGCCGGCACGGTGGACGACCGTGCGGCGATCACGCAGACCGGCATGACGCTCCGATCGGGGCGAGGCGCTCGCGCGGCGCGGCGCCCGCGCCACCTCCCGGGCCGCTGCCGGCCGGTCTCTCGCCCCCGCCTGTGGTGGTCGCCACTGGCGCTCGGGGGTCTGCCCGATCAGTCCGCCTGGCGCCGCAAGAACGCCGGGATGTCCAGGTAGCTGCTGTCGTTGCCGAAGTCCGCCACCGCGGGCTTGGCCGAAGACTCCTCGCTGCGCCCGCGCAGGCTCGAGGCGATGCTCGGCGCCTGCGAGCCGCCGCCGACCGCGTCGTCGATCGGCAGCCCGGTGGTGCCATCGCGCTTGGCCTGGGTGTGGATGAGCTGCACCTGGGGGCGCCGTGCCGGCTCCTGCCCGTAGTCGCGGTCGCCGCCACGCACGCCCTGCCGGGCGGCGCCGCGGTTGAGGCCGGTGGCCACCACGGTGACGCGCACCTCGTCCTGCATGTCCTGATCGAGCACGGTGCCGATGACGATGGTCGCGTCCTCGCTGGCGAAGTTCTCCACGGTGCGGCCGACCTCGTCGAACTCGCTCATGGTGAAATCCGGGCCGGCGGTGATGTTGACCAGGATGCCGTTGGCGCCGGCCAGGTTGACGTCGTCGAGCAGCGGATTCTGGATCGCGGACTCGGCGGCGGCCTGGGCGCGGTCGTCGCCGCGGGCGGTACCGGTGCCCATCATCGCCAGGCCCATCTCGCTCATCACGGTGCGCACGTCGGCGAAGTCGACGTTGATCAGGCCGGGGCGCACGATCAGGTCGGCGATGCCCTGCACCGCGCCGAGCAGCACGTCGTTGGCCGCGCGGAACGCCTGGATCATCGTCGCGTTGCGGCCGAGCACCGAGATCAGCTTCTCGTTGGGGATGGTGATCAGCGAATCGCAGTGCTGCGACAGGTCCTCGATGCCCTTGAGCGCCACCTGCATGCGGCGGCGGCCCTCGAACGGGAACGGCTTGGTCACCACCGCCACCGTCAGGATGCCCATCTCCTTGGCCAGCTGCGCCACCACCGGCGCCGCGCCGGTGCCGGTGCCGCCGCCCATGCCCGCGGTGATGAACACCATGTCGGCGCCCTGCAGCGCGTCCATGATGATCTCGCGGTCCTCGAGCGCGGCCTGGCGGCCGACCTCGGGATTGGCGCCCGCGCCCAGCCCCTTGGTGACGTTGCCGCCGAGCTGCAGCTGCAGCTTGGCGCCGCAGTTCTTGATCGCCTGCGCGTCGGTGTTGGCGGTGATGAACTCCACCCCGTCCACGCTGCTGTTGACCATGTGGCCCACGGCGTTGCCGCCGCCGCCGCCCACGCCGATCACCTTGATGACGGCGTTGGGTGCCATCTTCTCTACCAGTTCGAAATGCGCCATGTCCGTGTCCTCGTTGTAAGAGCCGGGATTGGCGGTTCGTGATCGGCGATTCGGGGGAGCCATGCCCCGAACCTCGCTCCACGTGCCGCACCGGCGTTTGTTTGGTTTTTTATGGTTGCCCTGCAATCGGTTCGTCTTTCGCCTGCCGCGTCCTACAAACCCCTGTTCCAATGCCATCCGGTGGTACCTCTATCCGCGCTCCGCCCTTTCCGAATCATCAAGCGCGAATCACGAATCACCGGGGCGGGTTCGTCAGAACTCGCCCCGGTACCACTCCTTCAACTTCTTGAAGAAACTTCCCGCCCGCCCGGTCGGGATCACCGGGCGGCGGGGGTTCTCGATCTGGCTGCCCATCAGCAGCAGGCCGACGCCGGTGGCGTGCACCGGGTTGCCGACCACCTCGCCCAGGCCGGTGACGTGCTGCGGAATGCCCACCCGCACCGGCATCTGCAGCATTTCCTCGGCCAGCTCGACCACGCCTTCCATCTTCGCGGCGCCGCCGGTGAGCACCATGCCGGCGCGCACGTGCTGCTCGAAGCCCGAGCGGCGCAGTTCCGCCTGCACCATCTCGAAGATCTCCTCGTAGCGCGCCTGCACCGCCTGCGCCAGCGACTGCCGCGGCAGCCGCCGCGGCGGGCGGTCGCCCACGCTCGGCACCTGGATCGACTCCTCGCTGGTGGCCAGCTGCGCCAGCGCGCAGGCGTAGCGAACCTTGATCTGCTCGGCCTCCGGCGTGGGCGTGCGCAGCATGTGCGCGATGTCCTCGGTGACCTTGTCGCCGGCGATCGGCAGGCTCGAGGTGTGGCAGATCGCCCCCTGCACGAACACCGCCAGGTCGGTGGTCCCCGCGCCGAGGTCGACCAGCACCACGCCGAGCTCGCGCTCGTCGCCGGTCAGCACCGCGGTGCTCGACGCCAGCGACGACAACACCAGGTCGTCGATCTGCAGGCCGCAGCGCTGCACGCACTTGCTGATGTTGGCGGCCGCCGACTGCGCGCAGACCACCAGGTGCGCGTGCACCTCCAGGCGCACGCCGGTCATGCCGACGGGGTTGCGGATGCCTTCCTGGGAGTCGTCGAGCACGTACTCGCGCGGGATCGCGTGGAGGATCCGCTGGTCGGCCGGGATCGCCACCGCCTTGGCGGCCTCGAGCACCCGGTCCAGGTCCGCCCAGGTGACTTCGCCGTCGCGGATCGGCACGATCCCGGGCGAGTTCTTGCACTGCACGTGGTTGCCCGAGATCGACGCGTACACCGAGCGGATCTCGCAGCCCGCCATCAGCTCGGCCTCCTCGATCGCGCGCTGGATCGACTGCACCGTGGACTCGATGTCGACCACTACGCCGCGCTTGAGCCCGCGCGATTCGTGCGAGCCGATGCCGATCACCTCGATGGGGTTGCCCGGCGAATACTCGCCGACCAGCGCCACCACCTTGGAGGTGCCGATGTCGAGGCCGACGATGAGGGCCTTGTCGCCTTTTCGGTTCATGTGTTTGGGCCGGGATTCGTGTTTCGTGATTCGTGATTCGCAAGAGCGGAACGCCTGGACTCCGGCATGGAGACTCCGGGCGGCACCAGCCGGTTGCCGGCGCCACCGGAACGCCCGAATGCAGCGAACGCCGCCGGCGTACGGGGGGGCGCGTTGCCGAACGCCATGCCCGATTCCCCACTCTCGGCTTCCGGCGCGTCGGACCACTCCAGGGCGAAGCCGTTGGTGTAGCGGAGGTCGGCGCGGCGCAGCGGGCTGGTCTCCTGCTGCAGCAGCCGCGGCAGCAGGCGCGCGAAGCGCTCGAGCCGGGTGCGCGCCTGCTGGCTGCCGATGGTCACCTCGGTGCCGTTGGAAAGGGTCAGCGACCAGCTGCCGCGCGGGTCCAGGGTCAGCCGCCGGACCTCGTAGCCGATCGGGGTGAACAGCACCCGCGACTCGTTGTAGAGCGCCACCACGTCGGCCACCCTGGCCTCCGGGCCGTCCAGCAGCGGCAGCCGCGGCGGCGGGTCGATGCCGGCCGCCGGGAACAGCCGGCCCTGCTCGGAGAGCAGTCGCTCCCCGCCCCAGCGCGCGAACGGGCGGTGCTCGACGATGCGCACCTCGACCACGTCGGGCCAGCGCTTGCGCACCTCCGCCCGCTCGACCCAGGGCAGCCGCGCCACCGCCGCCTGCGCGTCGGCCAGGCGCATCGCGAAGAAGCCGTGCCGCGCGAACGGCAGCACCGCCTCGCGCAAGGTCCGGTCCTCCACCCGCTCCAGCTCGCCGACCACCCGCAGGGTGCGCAGCGGCCAGCGCTCGGCGCCGATCCAGCCCTGCAGCACCGCCACCACCGGCAGCGCGACCAGCGCCAGCGCCAGGGTCCACGCGACGATTCGCAGCAGCGCGGTCACAGCGCCGTCTCCAGGATCCGCCAGCACAGTTCCTCCATCTCCATGCCAGCCGCGCGGGCGGCCTTGGGGACCAGGGAGTGGCTGGTCATGCCCGGGGCCGTGTTGACCTCGAGCAGCTGGAACGCGCCGCCGGCGCGCTCGCGCATGAAATCCACCCGGCCCCAGCCGGCGCAACCGGCCGCGGCGAAGGCGCGCAGCGCGAGCGCGCCGATCTCCGCCTCGGCCTCGCCGGCCAGGCCCGGGCAGCGGTACTCGGTCTCGTCGGAGAGGTACTTGGCCTCGTAGTCGTACCAGTCGCCGCGCGGCACGATCTGGATCGACGGCAGCGCGTGCAGGGCATCGCCGGCGGCGAGCACGCCGACGGTCAGCTCGTCGCCCTCGATCAGGCGTTCCATCAGCAACTCGCCGGGGTAGCGCGCCGCCAGTTCGACCGCGGCGTCGAGGCCGGCATCGTCGAAGACCCGGCTGACGCCGACGCTGGAACCTTCCTGCGAAGGCTTGACGATCACCGGCAGCCCCAGGGCGCGCGCCGCGGCATGCACGTCCTCGCCCTTGCGCAGGCGCGCGTACCCGGGGGTCGGCAGGCCCAGGCTCAGCCACACCTGCTTGGTGCGGATCTTGTCCATCGTGAGCGCCGAGCCGAGCACCCCGGAGCCGGTGTAGGGCACCGCGAAGGCGTCCATCAGCCCCTGGACCACGCCGTCCTCGCCGCCGCCGCGCTGGCCGTGGAGGATGTTGAAGACCCGGTCGCAGCGGCGCTGCACCAGCGTCTCGACCAGCGCCGGGATGCCGTCGACCGCTTCCGCGTCGACGCCGCGCGCGCGCAGCGCCGCGAGCACCGCGTTGCCGGAGTCCAGCGAGACCGCGCGCTCCGAGCCGGTGCCGCCCATCAGCACGGCGATGCGGCCGAACGCGGCCGGGTCCGAGATCCTGGGCGGCGGCAGCCGGGCGCTCAAGCGTCGCCTCCGTCGAAGCCGTCGGCCGCCAGCTGCTGCACCACCTGGCCGATGTCGCCGGCCCCCATCATCAGCAGCAGGTCGCCGTCCTCGAGCAGGTCGGGCAGCACCCGCGGCAGTTCCTGGGCCGGGCCCACCACCACCGGATCGATGCGCCCGCGGGCGCGGATCGCGCGCGCCAGCGCCTTGGCGTCGGCGCCGGCGATCGGCGCCTCGCCGGCGGCGTAGACCTCGGTCAGCACCAGCGCGTCGACCTCCGACAGCACCCCGGCGAAGTCGTCCAGCAGGTCGCGGGTGCGGCTGTAGCGGTGCGGCTGGAACGCCACCACCAGGCGGCGATCCGGCCAGCCGCCGCGCGCCGCCTCGAACACCGCCTTCAGCTCCTTGGGGTGGTGCCCGTAGTCGTCGACCACCTGCACGGTCGCGCCGCGCGCGGTGCGCAGCTCGGCCAGCAGGTTGAAGCGGCGGCCGATGCCGGCGAACTTCTCCAGCGCGGCGGCGATCGCTGCCGGCGCCACCCCGAGCTGCCAGCCCACCGAGGCCGCGGCCAGGGCGTTCTGGACGTTGTGCCGCCCCGGCAGGGCCAGCGCCACCGCGGTGCGCGAGCCGTCCGGCAGGCGCAGGGTGAAGCGCATGCGCGGGCCGTCCTGGCCGACGTCCTCGGCGCGCACGTCGGCGGCGGCGTCGAAGCCGTAGGTGGTGACGTGGCGCGGGGTCTGCGCGGCCAGCGCCGCGACTTCCGCATCGTCGATGCAGAGCACCGCCAGTCCGTAGAACGGCAGCCGGTGCAGGAACTCGGAGAACGCCGCCTGCACCCGGGCGAAATCGCCGCCGTAGTTCTCCAGGTGGTCGGCGTCGATGTTGGTGACGATGGCGATCAACGGGTTCAGGCGCAGGAAGCTGCCGTCGCTTTCGTCGGCCTCGGCCACCAGCCAGTCGCTGCCGCCCAGGCGGGCGTTGGCGCCCGCGGCGAGCAGCTGGCCGCCGATGACGAAGGTCGGATCCAGCCCGCCCTCGGCCAGCACGCTGGCCAGCAGCGAGGTGGTGGTGGTCTTGCCGTGGGTGCCGGCCACGGCGATGCCGCGGCGGAAGCGCATCAGCTCGGCCAGCATCTCGGCGCGCGGGACCACCGGGATGCGCTGCGAACGCGCCTCCAGCAGTTCCGGGTTCTCGGCTCGGATCGCGCTGGAGACCACCACGCAATCGGTGCCGAGCACGTTGGCGGCGGCGTGACCGCGGTGCACGGTGGCACCGAGGGACTGCAGCCGGCGGGTGACCGCGTTGTCGGCGAGATCCGAACCCGACACCTCGTAGCCCAGGGTGCACAGCACCTCGGCGATGCCGCTCATCCCGGCACCGCCGATGCCGACGAAGTGCACCCGCGGGAACGCCCGGGCGACATCCGCGCCCGACAGGGTGCCGGCGTCGAGCAGGCGGCGGATCATGCGGTCCTCCCGAGCGTGGGTTCGACGCGCTGGCGCAGGCGGCTGGTGCCGCGCGCCGCGGCACCGGCGGCCGGGGCGCCGCCGCGCGCCGGTTCGGCCGGGGGCGGCGCCGGCTCCTGGGGCTGCGCCGCCTCGCCGCGCAGCCGCGCGACCTGGCGCTGGGCGCGATCGAGTTCGAAGGAAACCCGCAACAGCAGGCCGACCGCCACGCAGGTCATCAGCACGCTCGAGCCGCCCGAGGACACCAGCGGCAGGGTCAGGCCCTTGGTCGGCAGCAGGCCCAGGTTCACCCCGATCGACACCAGGCTCTGCAGGCCCAGCGACAGCGCCACGCCGAAAGCGCAGTAGCCAGCGAAGTGGCGGCGCATCTCCACGCACTTCAGGCCGATCCACAGCGCGCGCCCGACCAGCAGCGCGTACAGCCCGATCACCAGGCAGACGCCGGCGAAACCGAGTTCCTCGGCGATCACCGCCAGGATGAAATCGGTATGCGCCTCGGGCAGGTAGGACAGCTTCTGCACCGACGCGCCGAGGCCGACCCCGAACCACTCGCCGCGGCCGACCGCCATCAGCGCGTTGGCCAGCTGGTAACCGCTGTTGAACGGATCGGCGAACGGATCCATGAACGAGGTCAGCCGGCGCATGCGGTACGGCTCGGCGATGGCGACGATGGCCAGCAGCGGCAGCAGCACCAGCACCGGCGCGGCCATGCGCGGCATGTGCACGCCGCCCAGCACCAGCATGCCCGCGGTGATCGCCAGGATCAGCGCCAGCGAGCCGAAGTCCGGCTGCAGCACCAGCAGCAGCATCAGCCCGGCGGCGACCCCGAGCGGCTTGAGCATGGCGCCCCAGGTGGCGTTGACCTCGTCGCGGAAGCGCACCAGGTAGCTCGACAGCCACACGATGTACATCAGCTTCACCGCTTCCACCGTCTGGAAATTGGAGACGCCGAGGTTGATCCAGCGCCGCGCGCCGTTGACGGTATGGCCCAGCCCCGGCACGAACACCATCAGCAGCAGCACGAAACAGCCCAGCAGCAGCAGGCGGTCGTATTTTTCGATGGTGCGCATCTCGGTGCGCATCACCACCAGGCACAGCGCCACGCCCAGGCCGAGGAACATCAGGTGCCGGACCAGGAAGTAGAACGGCCCGACCTCGAGGTCCTCGCCGATCGCGATCGAGCTCGACGCCACCATCACCACCCCGAGCGTGGCCAGGGCGATCGCGGCGCCGAGCAGCCACGGGTCGAAGCGGCCGTGGATCGCGTCGAGACGGGTCGCCTGGTGGAAGTTGCCGTCCATCAGCGCACCTTCAGCGTGGCCAGGCCGACCAGCACCAGGATCACCGAGATGATCCAGAAGCGCACGATCACCCGCGGTTCCGGCCAGCCCTTGAGTTCGAAGTGGTGGTGGATCGGCGCCATCCGGAACACCCGGCGCCCGGTGAGCTTGAACGAGGCGACCTGGATCATCACCGACAGGGTCTCGATCACGAAGATCCCGCCCATGATCACCAGCACCAGCTCCTGGCGGACGATCACCGCGATGGTGCCGAGCACGGCCCCCAGCGCCAGCGCGCCGATGTCGCCCATGAACACCATCGCCGGATAGGTGTTGAACCAGAGGAAACCCAGCCCGGCCCCGGCGATCGCCGCGCAGATGATCACCAGCTCGCCGGCGCCGGGGATCCGCGGGATCTGCAGGTATTCGGAGAACTCGGCGTGCCCGGAGGCATAGGCGAACACGCCGAGCGCGCAGGCCACCAGCACCGTGGGCATGATCGCCAGCCCGTCCAGCCCGTCGGTCAGGTTGACCGCATTGGAGAAGCCGACGATCCAGAAGTACGCCAGCGCGACGAAGGTGACGCCCACCATCGGCAGCGCGATCGCCTTGAACAGCGGGATGTAGAACGTGGTCGCCGCCGGTACGTCGGCGGTGTAGTACAGGTACAACCCCGCGGCGAGCCCGAACAGCGATTGCAGCAGGTACTTCCAGCGCGACTTCAGGCCGTTGGGGTCGCGGCGGACGATCTTGATCCAGTCGTCGTACCAGCCGATCGCGCCGAACGCCAGCATCACCCCCAGCACCACCCAGACGTACTTGTTGCGCAGGTCGCCCCACAGCAGCACCGCGGCCAGCACCGAGATCAGGATCAGCGCCCCGCCCATGGTCGGGGTGCCGGCCTTGGAGAAATGCGTCTGCGGACCGTCCTGGCGAATCGGCTGGCCGCCCTTGTACTGGGCCAGCTTGCGGATCAGCGGCGGTCCCCACCACAGCGACAGCAGCAGCGCGGTCAGCGCCGCGAGGATGCCGCGGAAAGTGAGGTAGTTGAACAGCCCGAAGAAGCTCTCCAGACCCTGCAGCCAGCGCGCCAGCTCAAGCAGCATCGGCGGATTCCCCCTCGGTGGGCATTGCGGACACGATCCGCTCCATCGCGCTGCTGCGCGATCCCTTGACCAGCACCCGCACCGGCGCCGCGGAAGCGTCCGCGACCGCGGCGTCCAGGTCGGCGCGCAACGCCGCGGCCAGCGCCTCGTGCGAATCGAAGCGGCGGCCGCCGTCGCCGAATGCCTGCGCTGCGGCCGCGCTCAGCGGCCCGAGCGCGTACAGCCGCGCCAGCCCGGCGCGGCGCGCACGGTTGCCGGCCTCGGCATGCAGCGCTTCGGCGTCCGGGCCGAGTTCGCCCATGTCGCCGAGCACCAGCCAGCCATCGCCCGGCGCCGCGGCCAGGGTGTCGATGGCGGCCGCCAGCGACCCCGGGTTGGCGTTGTAGCTGTCGTCGATCAGCACCGCGCCGCCCGCCAGGCGGCGCCTGGCGAGCCGCCCGGCGACCGGCCGCGCCGCGGCCAGGGCGCTCGCGATGGCCGCGGCGTCGGCACCCGCGGCGGCTACCGCCAGCGCCGCGGCGGCGAGCGCGTTGCGGACGTTGTGGCGCCCGGCCAGGGGCAGCGCCACCTCGGCTTCGCCGTCCGGCAGCACCAGCACGAAGCGCGAGCCGTCCGCGCCGCAGCGCACCTGGCGCGCGGTCACCTCGGCGCTGGCCTCCAGCCCGAAGCGCAGCAGCCGGCGGCCGTGGGCGCGCTCGGCGAAGTACGGCGCGAACGCATCGTCGGCATTGATCACGGCGATCCCGTCGACCGGCAGCGCGTCGTAGATCGCCGCCTTGGTATCGGCCACGCCGAGCAGGCTGCCCATGCGCTCGAGATGCGCGGGCGCGATGTTGTTGACCAGCGCCACCTGCGGGCGCGCGACCGCGGTCAGCCAGGCGATGTCGCCGGGCTTGCCGGCGCCCATCTCGTAGACCGCGTAGTCGGCGTTCTCGGGCGCGTCGATCACCGCCAGCGGCAGCCCGATCTCGTTGTTGCGGTTGCCGGGATTGGCGTAGGCGGCGCCGGCGCGCTGCAGGATCGACAGCAGCATCTGCTTGACGCCGGTCTTGCCGTTGCTGCCGGTGATCGCGACCACCCGCGCCGGGCGGGCGCGCTGCAGGGCCGCGGCCATCGCCGCGAGCGCCTGCACGGTGTCGCCGACCACCAGCTGCGGCAGCGCGGTCTCGCACGGCCGCGACACCAGCGCCGCGCGCGCACCCAGTTCCGCCGCCGCGGCGACGTGGTCGTGGCCGTCGAAGCGCTCGCCGCGGATCGCCACGAACAGCGCGGCGCGTCCGTCGCCGGCGTCGAAGCGGCGGGTATCGGTCTCGACCGCGTCGATCAGCACGTCGCCGGCGCCGCCGGCGCGCAGCTCGCCGCCGGTCCAGCGCGCGATGCGCGAGAGCGGAACCGGGATCATGCCCTGCCCTCCAGCGCCGCGGCCGCGGCCTCGGTGTCGTCGAAGGGGTGGCGCACGCCGGCGATCTCCTGGTACGGCTCGTGGCCCTTGCCGGCCACCAGCACGATGTCGCCGGGCCCGGCTTCGCCGATGGCGCGATCGATCGCGCGGCGGCGGTCGCGCTGCACCGCCACCGCGGCGCGGTCGGCGAACCCCGCCAGGATGTCGGCGACGATCGCGTCGCCGTCCTCGCGGCGTGGGTTGTCGTCGGTGACGATCACCGCATCGGCGCCGGCCTCGGCGATCGCCGCCATCTGCGGGCGCTTGCCGCGGTCGCGCTCGCCGCCGCAGCCGAACACGCAGACGATGCGGCCGCGGGCGTGCGCGCGGAGGCTGGCCAGCGCCTGCTCCAGCGCGTCGGGGGTATGCGCGTAGTCGACAACCACCAGCGGGCGGCCGCCGCCGCCGAGGCGGTTCATTCGTCCGGCCACCGGCTGCAGCCGCGACAGCACCCCGGCGATCGCGTCCGGCGCCTCGCCCAGCGCGTACAGGGTGCCGGCCACGGCGAGCAGGTTGTCGACATTGAAGCGGCCGAGCAGCGCCGAGCGCACCGGGTGCGCCACGCCTTCGACCTGCAGTTCGAAGGCGATGCCGGCATCGTCCAGCGCCACTCCCATGGCGCGCACCGCGGCCGCCGGGTCGCCGCCCGCGCTGACGCCGACCGTCCGCGGCGTTACCGGGGCCGCTGCCCGCGCTGCCGGCGACGGCGCGGCGGCCGCCAGCCGCGCATGCAGCTCGCGGCCGAAGCCGTCGTCCAGGTTGATCACCGCGGCCGCGAGCCCAGGCCAGGCGAACAGTCGCGCCTTGGCGTCGCCATAGGCCCGCATGTCGCCGTGGTAGTCGAGGTGATCGCGGGTGAGGTTGGTGAACACCGCGACCCGGAAGTGCACGCCGTCGACGCGCCCCTGGTCGAGCGCATGCGAGCTGACCTCCAGCGCCACCGCCGCGGCGCCGGCGTCGCGCAGCCGCGCCAGCAGCGCGTGCATCTGCGAGACCTGCGGGGTCGTGAAGCCGGTCGGTGCCACTTCCCCGTGCAGCCCCGCGCCGAGCGTGCCGATGCTGCCGGCGCGCAGACCGCGCAGCGTCCAGGCCTGGGCCAGCAGCTGCACGGTCGAGGTCTTGCCGTTGGTGCCGGTGACGCCGACGGTCGCCATCGCCGCCGAGGGCGAGCCGTGCAGCCGGTCGGCCATCGCGCCCAGGCGGGCACGCAGCCCGGGCACGGCGATGGCGCCGCGGGGCACCGCCACGCCGTCCGGCGCCGGCGGCTCGAACAGGATCGCGCTGGCGCCGGCCGCCTCGGCCTGGTCGGCGAAGCGCAGCCCGTGGGTACCGAATCCCGGCAGGGCCACGAACGCCTCGCCGGCGCGCAGCCCGCGGCTGTCCTGCGACAGCCCGCCGATCCGCAGCCCTTCCGGCACGCCGGCAACGTCCGGAAGCAATTCGGCGAGGGCGATGGCAACGCTCACTGGTCCGCCTCCCGCGCGGCGGCCGCGGCACGGCCCGCATCGGCCTCGGCCTGCGCCGCCAGCCAGGTCTCGATGTCGTCGGGCGGCACGTCCATCAGCCGCAGCGCGCCTTCCATGACGTTCTTGAACACCGGCGCCGCCACCCAGCCGCCGCCGTAGGTCGAGCCGCCGCCGGACGTGTCCGGATCGTCGATCACCACCACCATGGAGAAGCGCGGGCTCTCCACCGGGACCAGCCCGGCGAAGAAGGCGACGTAGCGGCGCGCGTATCCGCCGCCGCTGGCCTTGCGCGCGGTGCCGGTCTTGCCGGCCACGTGGTAGCCCAGCACCGCCGAGCGGGTGGCGGTGCCGCCCGGCTCGGTGACCGTCTGCATCATCCGCATCACCTGGCCGGCGATCGCCGGGTCGAGCACCTGGCGCGATTCGTTGTGCTGGCCCTTGACGAAGGTCGGCGGGGTCAGCCGGCCGCCGTTGCCCAGCGCCGCGTAGGCGGTGGCGATCTGCAGCGGGGTGACCGACAGGCCGTAGCCGTAGGACAGGCCCTGCTTGGTGGTGCCGCTCCAGCTCGGCGGCGCCGGGAACAGGCCGGCCGCCTCGCCCGGGAACCCGCTCCGGGTGCTTTCGCCATAGCCGAAGCGGCGCAGGAACTCGTAGAACTGCTGGTCCGGCAGCCGCGCGACCAGCTTGGACACGCCGACGTTGGAACTCTTGGTGATCACGCCGGTGACGTCGAGCACGCCGTAGTTGCGGAAATCGCTGGTGCGGTAGCGCCCGTTCGGGATCCAGCCCGGGTTGGTATCGATGCGGGTGGTCGGGGTGACGATGCCGGCCTCCAGCGCGGCGGCCACGGTGAGCGGCTTCATCGTCGAACCGGGCTCGATCAGGTCGGTGACCGCACGGTTGCGGCGCGCGTCGCGGTCGCCGCCGGACACCACATGCGGGTTGTAGGCCGGCAGGTTGGCCATCGCCAGCACCTCGCCGGTGGCCACGTCCAGGATCACGATCGAGCCGGCGCTGGCGCCGGCCTCGGTGATCGCCCTGCGCAACTCGCGATGGGCGAGGAACTGGATCCGGCGGTCGATGCTCAGGGTCAGGTCGCGGCCCGGCTCGGCGGGGCGCACCAGGTCGACGTTCTCGACGATGCGGCCGCGGCGGTCGCGGATCACCTTCTGCGCGCCGGGCGTACCGCGCAGCCAGTCGTCGAACGCCAGCTCGATCCCTTCCTGGCCGAGGTCGTCGATGTTGGTGAAACCGAGCACGTGCGCCAGCGCCTCCCCCTGCGGGTAGAAGCGGCGGAACTCGCGCTGGCTGAACACGCCGGGCACGCCCAGCGCCAGCACCTTCTCGGCGGCCGCGGGGTGGATGCGGCGCTGCCCGGGCAGATACATGAACTCCTTCTCGGCGCGCTGGGTGACGGCGCGCGTGAGCGCGTCCGGATCGGTGTCGATGGCCTCGGCCAGCTCCACGATGCGCGCGGGGTGCTTGACCAGCTCCTGGGGGTTGGCCCACAGCGAGGCGACCGGGGTGGAGATCGCCAGCGGCTCGCCGTTGCGGTCGGTGATCATGCCGCGCGAGGTGGCGATCGGCAGCTCGCGCAGGAAGCGCGAGTCGGCCTTCTGCTGGTAGTAGGCGTTGTCGATCAGCTGCAGATCGACCGCGCGCCCGACCAGCACCACCGAGCACAGCCCGAGCGCGCCGGCGACCAGCGCCAGCCGCCCGCGCAGGTTGAATTGCGCGCGGGTGCGCGGGCGCTTGGCGTTGCCGCCGGGGATGCGGCGGAACCTCATCGCCGCGCTCCCGCGGCGCCGATGGCCGGGGCCGACCGCGCGCTCATGGGCGGATCACCACGATGTCGGCGGTGTCCGGGAACTTCATCCCCAGCCGCTGCCGCGCCACCTGGTCGATGCGGTTGCTCTCCGACCAGGTGGCCTGCTCCAGCTGCAGCCGGCCGAAGTCGATGTTGAGCTCGTCGCGCGCGCCCTCCAGCCGGGTCAGCTGCGCGAACAGCTGCCGGTGCTGGTGGCGCGCGTGCACCACGCCGATCGCGGTGATCACGTTGGCGAGCAGCAGGATGCCCATGAGGACGCGGGCGATCATCGCGGCAACTCCGCTGCGGCCGGCTTTTCGGCCACCCGCAGCACCGCGCTGCGCGCGCGCGGATTGGCGGCGACCTCCGCGGCACCGGCCTTGCGGGCATCGCCGATGGCGATCAGGGACGGCTCGAACACCGGTGCCGCCGGCAGGCGGCGGTTGCCGGGGGGCGGCTTGGCGTGGCGGGCGATGTAGCGCTTGACGATGCGGTCCTCGAGCGAATGGAAGCTGATCACCGCCAGCCGCCCGCCCGGACGCAGCGCGGCATGCGCGGCCTCGAGCCCGGCTTCCAGCTCGGCCAGTTCGCGATTGACGTGGATGCGGACGGCCTGGAAGGTGCGCGTGGCCGGGTGGATGTCGTGGCGGCCGCGCGGCATCACGCCGGCCACCAGCTCGGCCAGGTCGGCGGTCCGCGTCAGCGGCGCCTCGCCGCGGCGGGCGACGATGGCGCGGGCGATGCGCCGGCTCACGCGCTCCTCGCCGAAGGTCCACAGCACGTCGGCGATCTCGCGCTCGTCGGCGCGCGCCAGCCACGCCGCCGCGCTCTCGCCGGCATCCGGATCCATGCGCATGTCGAGCGGACCGTCCTTGCCGAAGCTGAAGCCGCGTTCGGCGACGTCCAGCTGCGGCGAGGACACGCCGAGATCGAGCAGCACGCCGTCGACGCCGTCGCGCACCGGCGCCCAGTCCCCCAGCGCGGCGAAGCTGCCGCGGCGGATCGTCACGCGCGGGTCGGCGCCGAACTCTCGCTCGGCGGCGGCGATCGCTTCGGGATCCTTGTCCATGAGCAGCAGCCGACCTCCGGGGCCCAGGCGTTCCAGCACGCGCCTGGCATGACCGCCGCGGCCGAACGTGCCGTCCAGATAGGCTCCATCCCCGATCACCCGCAGCCCCTCCATGACCTGCGCGACCATCACAGGAAGGTGGCCGGACCGGGCGTCCGCGCCACCCACGCTCACAACCTGAGCTCGAGCATGTGCTCGCTCAGATCCTCGTCAGAAATCGTCTGGCGGATCTGCGCGTGGTGCGCCTGCTCGCTCCACAGTTCGAACTTGTCGCCCATGCCGAGCAGCACCGCGCGGCGCTCGATGCCGACCGCGCTGCGGTGGCTGGCGGGAATGCCGATCCGGCTGCTGCCGTCCAGTTCCACGGGCGCCGCCGAGCCGACCAGGTTGCGCTGCATGCGGCGGTGCGCGGAGAGCGTCCCCGGCAGGGCATTGACCGCATCGCGCACCCGCTCCCACTCCTTCTCGGGGTACAGGAACAGGCAGCCCGACTCGAACGGGTTGTAGGTGATCACCAGGCGGTTGCCGCACACGCGCGCGACGAGATCCCGGTAGGCGGTCGGAATCGCCAGCCGGCCCTTCTCGTCGATTGTGATGGCGGTCTCGCCCTGGAACACAACAGTCCTGCCCGGAATGCCCGTCTGCGGCGGGCTTCATTGCCGCGGTATGCCACCAGATTCCCGGTAGCCCCACGAATTGCCACCTTATGACCCGTCCTGGGGGTTGTCAACAACTTTGCACAGGCAATTTCACCTGTTGGGTCAAGGACTTGCAGACGACTTCAGAGACTTGTTCAAGCTTTATCCACAACCCCCTGTTTCGTCTCAAATTTTGAGACGGTGATCATTCTCACGCTGCATGCGACGGGTTCAGGATGGCGTAAAGGACATGTGAAGGACACGACGCGGCCGCGGGCGGGAGCGAGAAGCGCCAACGCCGCCGCGAAACCACCAGACGCTCCGGCCATGAACGGCGCGCCGAGAGCGCCATCCCGGGCGCTGGGGTAAGAGGCCCGCGGCGCGCAACCTCGCGCTCTCCCAGCGGCGCGCGGAGGCGGTGGTCGCGTGGCTGGTCGCCGGGGCGACGGTGCCGGCGTCCCGGCTGCAGGCGCGCGGGTTCGGCGAAGCGCAGCCGGTGGCGCCGAATGCGGCCGCGGACGGCTCCGGCCACCCAGCGGGCCGCGCGCGCAACCGCCGGGTGGAGGTCGTCATCGCCCGCTGACCGGCATGGAGGTGCTGGCTCCGCCCGCCGCACCCCGGGGCGCACGCGGGCCACTGCGCGAACCGATCGCGGTGAGGGGGAAGGTGGCGGAGCCGGCCGATAAGCCGGGTTCTGTCGTGGACAGTCATTCCTCTAGGCGCAGCGTCACCGCTACGCTCGAGCAGCCTACCCGGACCCGACGCGGGCCACGTCATGAGGTCCCTATTTGGCCTTGCTCCCGGTGGGGTTTGCCGTGCCGGTCCGTTGCCGGACTCGCGGTGCGCTCTTACCGCACCGTTTCACCCTTGCCTGATCCCTTGCGGGCCATCGGCGGTCTGCTTTCTGTTGCACTTTCCGTCGGCTCGCGCCGCCCAGGCATTACCTGGCACCGTGCCCTGTGGAGCCCGGACTTTCCTCGGCATCCGCCGCCCCGAAGGGCCGGGATGACGCGACTGCCTGGCCGACTCCGCCACGGCCATTGTCGCACGCGGAGGCCACCGCCGGCGGACTCGTCCCCGCGGCCGGTTCAGCCGCGATCATCGCGATGAAATCCGCCAGCGCAGCGCCGAACCGGGGCGACCGCGCCGCATCCATGTGCCCACCGCCGGGGACCACCAGCAGGCGCTTGCGGCCCTCGGGCAGCGCAGTCGCGTCGAACAACGCCCGCGCCAGATGCGGCGGCGTGACCTCGTCCTCGCTGCCGACGACATACAGCACCGGCTCGTCGAGCCCCGGCGCGAGCGCCAGGTTGCCGCGGCCGGCGATCGCCTCCTCCGGCACCACCCGCCGGACCAGCATCCGAAGCCACAGGGGCTGGCGCGAGCGCAGATGCGCCGCCCAGTCCTCGGTGGTGGTGGCGGTGGCCTCGAGGATCAGGCCATCCAAGCGCCGCTGGCCGGCCACCTGCCCGGCCATGAAGCTGCCCAGGGAATGGCCATGGACCAGCAGGGGAAGCGCGCCGAGCGCGGGATCCGCCGCCACCCGGTCGTAGACCAGCACGGCGTCGGCCAGCAGCGCATCGAGCGTGGGGTCGCCGCCGCTCGCGCCATAGCCGCGGTGGTCGACCAGCACCACGTTGACCGGCACGCGGGCGTAGTTGCGGGCGGTGGCCGCTGCCCACCTGCCTACGGTATAGCCGTTGCCGCCGAAGTAGAGCACGGTGGCCCGGGCGTCGGCGCGCGACAGCCGCAGCGAATACAGGCTCGCACCGTCCGCGGCAGCAATGCGGTCCTCCGCGATCCGGTAGCATCCCAGTTCGGCGCGCAGTGCCGCGAGGTCGACCGCCGGGGCGGCACGCGGTATGACGATGTTGGACTCGCGTACCCGGTAGGTGCAGGCGCAGAGGCAGGCGAGCGCGGTCAGGGCCGCCGCCAGGCACGGGACCGGCCTCATCGCCGGGGCCTCCCGCTCAAGCCGGTTCCTGCCCGTAGAGCGCCTTGCGCGGCGCGCCGCTGAGCTCGGCGGCGAGCCGCGCCGCGGTCGAGGGCGGCAGGTGCGCGGCCAGCAGCGCGTAGACCCGGCGCCCGTGCGCAAGCCGCGCGTCGGCCGCGTCCCCGGCCCCCTCCACCAGCACCACGAATTCGCCGCGGCGCTGGTTCGGATCGGCCGCCAGCGCCGCGGCCAGCTGGTCGAGGCTGCCGTCGAGCACCGTCTCGAACAGCTTGGTCAGCTCCCGCGCCAGCACCGCCGGCCGGCCGCCCCCGAAAGACGCGCGCATATCGTCCAGGGTGTCGGCGATGCGGTGCGAGGACTCGTAGAAGATCAGCGTGCGCGGCTCGGCGGCCAGGCCGGCCAGGCGTTCGCGGCGCGCCGCCGCCTTCGCCGGCAGGAAGCCTTCGAACACGAACCGGTCGCTGGCTAGGCCGGCCACGCTCAGCGCCGCGACCAGGGCGCTGGGGCCCGGCACCGGGCTGACCCGCACCCCGGCCCGGCGCGCGGCCCGCACCAGGCGGTAGCCCGGATCGCTGACCAGGGGGGTGCCGGCATCGCTGACCAGGGCCAGCGCATCGCCGCCCTGCAGGCGCGCCACCAGCCGCCCCGCCAGCTGTTCCTCGTTGTGCTCGTGCAGCGCCAGCAGCGGCGTGGCGATGCCGAAGTGCGCCAGCAACTGGCGGCTGTGGCGGGTGTCTTCAGCGCAGACCGCGTCCACTTCGCGCAGGATCCGCTGCGCGCGCGGCGACAGATCGTCGAGATTGCCGATCGGGGTGGCCACCACGTGCAGCGTTCCGGCGGTTTCTGGGCCTGGCATGGTCTCTCCGCACTGGGGCGGTAGAATCCTAGCCGTTCTTCACCACGGACTGTGACCCATGCGGCGATCGACCTCCCGGATCCTCCTGCTGCTGGCCACGCTGCTGCTGGCCGGCTGCGCCTCGGTGCAGGTCAGCGGCCCGGCCACCTCGACCGCCCCGTCGGATCCCGCGCTGGCGGCGGCGGCGGCGCTGGCGCGCGAGCAGGTCGGGCTCAGCGGCCAGGCGCGCGCCGAGGGCGCGCGTGAAATCGAGCGCCTGCTGGCCGGGATCGACGACCAGACCCTGGCGCAGGGCGCTGCCGCCCTGCCGGTCGGCGACCCACTGTACGGCTTCGCCGGCCGCGCGCTGCTCGCCCGCAACCTGCCGCTGCCGCGGCCGTTCGATCTGGACGCACTGTGGAACGCGCACGCCGGCAACCGCCCGGCCGCCGATCCCGACGGCTACCGGCCGCCGTTGCGGCTGGCGGTGCTGCTGCCGCTGTCGGGGCACCTGGCGACCGCGGCCGCGCCGGTGCGCGACGGCCTGCTGGCCGGCTACTACGGCGAGCGCCGGCAGCGCCCGGAAGTGCAGTTCTACGACACCACCGGCACCCCGGCCGGCGCCAGCGCCGCCTACCAGCGCGCGGTCGGCGAGGGCGCCGATTACGTGCTCGGGCCGCTCGGGCGCGACGAGGTGGCCGCGGTGCTGCGCGACCCGGCGCTGCTGCGGGTCCCTGTGCTCGCGCTCAACCGGGTCGGCGAAGAGGCCCCCACCGGCAGCTTCAGCTTCGCCCTGGCGCCCGAGGACGACGGCATCGCCGCGGCCGACTACCTGCTGTCGCGCAACGTGCGCCGGGTGCTGGTGCTGAACGGTGCCGACGACAACGCTCGCCGCAGCGTCGACGCGTTCCGCCGCCAGTTCGAGGCCGGCGGCGGCGCCGTCAGCGACATGCTGGTGGTGACCGGAGAGACGCCGCCTGACATGACCGAGGCGCTGCGCAACGCCATGCTGAAGCCGGACGGCGCCGAAGCCGTGTTCCTCGGCCTGCGCGGGGCGCAGGCGCGCGCGATCGCGCCGCAGCTGGTGGCCGCCGGCTATGCCACCCGGCCGCGGGTGGGCACCTCGCAGCTCTACGGCAGCGGCAACAGCGAGGACGACGTGGCGTTGGACGGCATCGTGTTCCCGACCGAGCGCTGGACCGCGACCGGCGTGGCCGGGCTGCCCATGGCATCGAGCGTGGCGGCCGCACTCCCGACCGCGCGCGGTCCGGCGGCACGGCTGTTCGCGTTCGGCTACGACGCCTGGCTGATCACCGCCTTCATGGAACGGCTGATCGGCGACGCCAACGCGGAGCTGCGCGGCGCCACCGGCACGCTGCGCATCGACGGGTTCGGCAACGTGCTGCGCACGCCGGCCTGGGCCACCTTCAGCGGCGGCCACGTGGTGCCGCTGGGCGCGACCGGCGGGTGAGCCTGACCCGCGCGCGCGGCGACGATGTCGAACGCGCGGCGCGGGACCACCTGCTGCGCGCCGGACTGCGCGAACTGGCCGCCAATGCGAACTTCCGCTGCGGCGAACTCGACCTGGTGATGCTGGACCCGCCGGCCGCGGGCCGTGCCGGTCCCGGTACCGTGGTGTTCGTCGAGGTGCGCTACCGGCGTTCGGCCGGGTTCGGCGGCGGCGCGGTCTCGGTGACGCCGGCCAAGCGTCGGCGCATCGTGCGCGCGGCCCAGGCGTTCCTCCTCGGCCATCGCACGCTCGCCGATGCGCCCTGCCGATTCGACGTGGTCGAGGCCGACGGCGACCCGGCCGAGCCGCGGCTGCACTGGATCCGCGACGCGTTCCGCCTCGACGACCTGTAGCCGCCACCGCCGGAATCACCCCCCGACCCTGCCTGACCTCCCGCGGCTTCGCGGCCGTGGGTCGCTCCTGCGGAAAATGGGCACGATCGTCCCCACCCGTAGGAGCGTGCCACGCACGCGAAAGCCGGCGACGGCGGCCGACGCCCGGAATCACCGCCAACCCGTCCGAGCCACCCGCAGCCGTCGCGGCCTTGGGCCGCTCCTACAGGGTGATGCCCGGGCGCGTGGACCGCCCACCGTACAATCCGGCAATGTCTTCCGTCCCCGCCGCGCTCGATGCCGAACTGGCCGACCTGCTCGGCGCGGGCTGGCGGAGCGATGCGGCGGCGCTCGCCGCCCACGCCGGCGACGGTTCGCGCCGCACGGCCATGCCGCTCGGCGTGGCCACGCCGGCCGACCGCGGACAGGTCGCCGCCCTGGTCCGGGCCTGCCGCCGCCACCGGGTGGCGGTGGTCGCCCGGGGCAGCGCCACCAGCAGCACCGGAGCGGCGCTGGCCGGCGGCGCGGTAGCGGTGTCGTTCGCGCGCATGGCGCGCATCCGGGAGATCCGCGCCGACGACCGCGTCGCGGTGGTGGAGCCCGGCGTGCGCAACGGCGCCCTGCAGCGCGCGCTCGCGGCGCACGGGCTGTTCTGGCCGCCGGATCCCGCCAGCGCCGACGACTGCACCATCGGCGGCAACCTGGCCTGCAACGCCGGCGGCCCGCACACCGTGAAGTACGGGGCCAGCCGCGACAACGTGCTCGGCCTGGTGGCGGTGACCGGCACCGGCGACCTCGTCACCGTCGGCAGCGCGACCACCAAGGACGCCACCGGCTACGACCTCACCCACCTGATCGTCGGCAGCGAAGGCACCCTGGCGCTGATCGTGGAGGCGACCCTCAAGCTGGCGCCGGTGCCCGCGGCGCGCGCCAGCCTGCGCGCGCTCTACGACGACGCCACGGCGGCCGCCGCGGCGGTGGCGCGGATCATGGCGCAGCCGGCGACCCCCGCGATGCTGGAATTCATGGACGCCGCATCCATCCGCCTGGCGCGCGAGGTCGGCGGTGCGAAGATCGCGGAGGCCGGTGCGCTGCTGCTGATCGAGGCCGACGGCGATGCCGCCACCCTCCCGCACGTGCTGGATGCGCTGGAGCGCGCGGCGCGCGGGCCGGGCCTGCGCGCGCTGGAGCGCGCCGCCGACGACGCCGCGAGCGCGCGCCTGTGGGCCGCGCGCAAGGCGCTGTCGCACGCCCAGCGTGCGATCGCCCCGGCCAAGCTCAACGAGGACGTGGTGGTGCCGGTGTCGCGGATCCCCGAACTGGTGGCGGGCATCGAGGCGCTGGCGCGCGAGTTCGACATCCCGATCGTCGCCTTCGGCCACGCCGGCAACGGCAACCTGCACGCCAACATCCTCTACGACCCCGACGACACCGGGCAGGACGCGCGCGCGCGCGCCGCGCTGCCGCGGCTGTTCGCGCTCACCCTGGCGCTGGGCGGCACGCTGTCGGGCGAACACGGCATCGGCACCGCCAAGCGCGAATTCATGCGCGATGCGTTCGACGCGCCGACCCTGGCGGCGATGCGCGCGGTGAAGGCGGCGCTGGACCCGGACGGCATCCTCAACCCGGGCAAGGTGCTGCCGGAGCCGTAGGCGGCGGCCGAGGCGTCAGCCCTCGAAATGCTGGTAGCCCGCGCGATCCGCGACCCACTCCGCGCCCGCTGCATCCAGCGCGCGCACGCGGTCGCCGGCGACGATCGCACCGATCCGGGTCGCCGCGACGCCGGCGCCGGCCAGGGCATCGGCGATCGCGGCGCGGCGCGACACGGGCGCGGTGAAGCACAGCTCGTAGTCGTCGCCGCCGCGCGCCTGCAGCGCGCGGCGCGCGCGCTGCGGGAACAGCGCGATCAGCGCCGCCGAGGCCGGCAGCGCGTCGAGCGCGACCTCGGCGCCGACGCCGCCGGCGGCGCAGACATGGCCGAGGTCGGCGAGCAGGCCGTCGGACACGTCGATGCAGGCGCTGGCCAGACCGGCGAGCGCCCGGCCCGCGCCGACCCGCGGTTCCGGCCGGTCCAGCCGCCGGCGGAGCTCCCGGGCAGCCTGCGGACCGGCGGCGGCCGCGGCGCCCGTGCCCGCCAGCGCCAGCGCCGCGGCCGCGTCGCCGAGGGTGCCGGTGACCCAGACCTCGTCGCCGGCCATGGCACCGCCGCGGCGCAGCGCGCGGCCCGGCGCGACCAGGCCGTGCGCGGTGACGCAGACCGAGAGCGGCCCGCGGGTGGTATCGCCGCCCACCAGCGCCACGCCATGGCGCGCGGCGAGGTCGAGGAATCCGTCGAGAAAACCGTCGAGCCAGGCCGCGTCCGCCTGCGGCAGCGAGAGCGACAGCGTGCACCAGGCCGGCTCGGCGGCCATCGCCGCCAGGTCGGACAGGTTCACCGCCAGCGCCTTCCAGCCGATGTCGGCCGGCACGGTGCCGGCCGGGAAATGCACCCCGGCGTTGAGGGTGTCGGTGGCCAGCACCAGCCGCAGGCCGTCGGGGACCCGCACGATCGCCGCGTCGTCGCCGATCCCGAGCTCGACGTCCGGACGCGATGCCGCGCGCGCGCGGATCCGGGCGATCAGGTCGAATTCCATGCCGCGGCGCGACGGAGGGACGGGCGTGGCGGGGCTGGCGCCGCGCCGGTCACGCCTCCCCGCCGGCCCCCCGCTTCTCGACCGCGCGCCATTGGCCGCAGGCGCGATCGAGCACGCCGTTGACGTAGGTGTGGCCGTGTTCGGAGCCGAAGCGCTTGACCGTCTTCAGCGCCTCGTCGATGACCACGCGGTAGGGCACGTCCAGCCGGTGCTGCAGCTCGTAGGCGGCGATGCGCAGCATGGCGCGCTCGATCTGGTCCACCTCGTCGATGCCGCGGTCCAGGAACGGCTGCAGCGCCGCGTCCAGGTCGGCGCGCCGGGCCAGCACGCCGCGCACCAGGTCCTCGAAATACTCCAGATCGGCGACCTCGTTGGCCTGCTCGTGGGCGAACTGCGCGACGATGTCCCCGGCGGCACCGCCGGACAGCTGCCAGGCGTACACCGCCTGCAGCGCGCGGCGCCGCGCGCGCGTGCGCAGCACCGGGTCGATGCCGCCGCGCTGCGGCCGGCTCATGCCGGCACCCCGGCCCGCTCCGGCGGGGCCTTCCGCATCCGGCCGATCACGCCAGCTTCCCCATCAGGTCGGCCATCTCGATCGCCACCAGCGCGGCCTCCTCGCCCTTGTTGCCGTGGCTGCCGCCGGCGCGGCGCTCGGCGTCCTCGGCATGGTCGACCGCGAGCACGCCGTTGGCCACGGGGACGCCCGAATCGAGCGCCACCCGCATCAGTGCTTCCGAACAGCCATCGGCGACCTGCTCGTAGTGGCGGGTGTCGCCGCGCACCACGCAGCCCAGGGCGACGATGGCGCGGTGGCGGCCGCCGGCGGCCAGGCGCGCCGCCGCGACCGGGATCTCCCAGGCGCCAGGCACCCGGATCACGTCGACCGCCTGCTCGGCCACGCCGTTGTCGGCGAAGGCCTTGCGCGCGCCGGCGACCAGGGTGTCGCTGATGCGGGGATTCCAGCGGCTGGCGACGATCGCGAAACGCGCGCCTTCCGCGGCGCGCAGATCGCCTTCGTAATGGGACATCGCGGGTGGGCTCTCGGGTCGGCGGGACAGTTTAGAGCATGGGCTGCGGCGGACGTGATCCACGGAGGCGCCGGCGCGCGCCGCCTAGGGCTCGACGTACTCCACCACCTCCAGCCCGAACCCGGCCAGCCCGACCTGCTTGCGCGGGGTACCGAGCACGCGCAGCCGGCCGCAGCCGAGGTCGGCGAGGATCTGGCTGCCGGCGCCGTTGCGGCGCCACTCGGCCAGGGCCCCGGCGCGCGTGGGGGCGGTGCCGGCTCCGTCCGGCGCCTGCCGGATCCGCGCCAGCAGCGCGTCCGCCGCGGACGCGTCCTCCAGCAGCACCAGCGCCCCGGCCGGCTCGCGCGCAATCCGCGCCAGTACGTCGCCGGTGGCCGGGCCGAAATCCTCGCGGCGCCAGTGCAGCGCGTCGGCCAGCGGGTTCATCGGCTGCACCCGCACCAGGGTCGGCCGGGCGGCATCGGGCGCGCCGCGGACCAGGGCGAAATGCAGGCCGTGGCTGAGCCGGTCGCGATAGGTCAGCAGGCGGAAGCCGCCATGCGCGGTGTCGATCGCACGCTCGTCGATGCGCTCGATGGTGTGTTCGGTCTCGAGGCGGTGACGGATCAGGTCCTCGATCGAGCCGAGCTTCAGTCCGTGCTCGCGGGCGAACGTCTCCAGCTGCGGGCGCCGCGCCATGCTGCCGTCGGCGTTGAGGATCTCCACCAGCACCCCGGCCGGCTCCAGCCCGGCCAGCAGTGCCAGGTCGCTGGCCGCCTCGGTGTGCCCGGCGCGGCTGAGCACCCCGCCCGGCTGCGCCTGCAGCGGGAAGATGTGCCCCGGCTGCGACAGGTCGCCCGGCCGCGCGTCCGGGCGCACCGCGGTGCGGATGGTGTGGGCGCGATCGTAGGCCGAGATGCCGGTCGACACCCCTTCGGCCGCCTCGATGCTGACGGTGAAGTTGGTGCCGTGCGCGGAGGTGTTGTCGCGCACCATCGGCGGCAGACCCAGCTGCGCGCAGCGCTCCCGGGCCAGCGACAGGCAGACCAGGCCGCGGGCGTGGGTGACCATGAAGTTGATGTCCGAGGGCCGCACCAGTTCGGCGGCCATGATCAGATCGCCCTCGTTCTCGCGGTCCTCGTCGTCGACGATGACCACCATGCGCCCGGCGCGGATTTCGTCGAGCAGTTCTGGGATCGGGGAGAAGGGCATGGGCGGCTCGGGTTGGTAGTGATGGCGGCTGGCGATCGGTGATGGCTGGCTGCGTGGAGATGGTCCGGTCTCGGGTCTCCCCTCCGGGAGGACCGGATCCGGCGGATCGGGTCCGCGCAGGTCGCGGCGTGGCCGCAGCGAACTGCGCTGCGACCGGCGCGACAGGTCCCGGCCCGCCCGGCAGGGTCAGGGCGCGTGCAGCAGCCTCTCCACGTAGCGCGCCACCAGATCGACCTCCAGATTCACCGCGTCGCCGACCGCGGTGGATGCGAACGCGGTATTGGCGACGGTATGCGGGATCAGCGCGACCTCGAAGCCGGCATCGTCGACCGCGTTGACGGTGAGGCTGACGCCGTCGACGCAGATCGAGCCCTTCTTCGCCACGTAGCGCAGCACCTGGGCCGGCGCGGAGAAGCGCCAGCGCTGGGCGCGCGCATCGGGCGCCACCGACTGCACCCGCCCGACCCCGTCGACATGGCCGCTGACCAGGTGGCCGCCCAGCCGATCGTCCGGGCGCATCGCCCGCTCGAGGTTGAGCGGCGCGCCTTCGGCCAGCGCGCCGAGGGTGGTCAGCGCCAGGGTCTCGGTGGAAGCGTCGGCCTGGAAGGCGCGCGCATCGAAGGCGACCACGGTCAGGCACACGCCGTTGACCGCGATGCTCTCGCCGGCGCGCACGTCCGCGAACGGCAGGCTGCCGACCTCGATCGCCAGCCGCATGTCGCCGCCGCGCGGCGCGCGCGCGGCCAGCCGGCCGACCCCCTCGATGATGCCGGTGAACATCAGCGCGCCCCGCGTGCGGGGCGGCCGCGCAGGACGGTGATCGGATCGGAACGGAACGATGGGGACATGCGCGTTTCCCGCGGTGGAAGCGAAAACGTCCCGGGCGCGTGGACATGCGCGCAGCCGCCGGCCGCGCATGCCGTCTTCTTTCATCCGGACTGTGGGGAACGCTGCCCGGCCGCGCCGCGCATCGCTCCCGGACCGTCGGCTCCGGCATTCGACCGGATCTGCTGACCCCGCGTCGGCCCGGGAAGAGCCGCCGCAAGCGCTCGCGGGCTCGCGTAGCGGCTTCGCAGAAGCGCCACGCCTACCGCCGGTGGGGACTTCCACCCCGCCCTGAAGACGTCTGGTTGTGTCGTGGATCGCCGGCGAGCCGGCGCGGGCATTCTACAACGCCGCGGCTGCCGCCGGCCGCGACACCGTGTTCCATCCGCGCGCGTCACCGCCGGCACCGCCCCAACCGGCCGCGGGCCGCCCCGTCCGCAGGAGCGGCCCACGGCCGCGAAAGCCGCGGGCGGTTCCGACCGGGCGGGCGGCGATTCCGGGCGTCGGCGCCCACGCCGGCCTTCGCGTGCATGGCACGCTCCTACATGGGTTTGCGGCGGGCGTGGACGAACAGGGGCCAGCGCAGGGGCCTGCGGCGCTCCGGTTCGCCCCAGGCGGCGGCGATCGCAGGGGCGTGGCGGGCGACCGGATCTTCACCATGCTGCTCGCGAAAGCGCCTGGTCGCCGAAAAGCTGGCGAAGTAGGCCAGCAACCGCGCCAGCGGCCATTCGGCGGCCATCGCGAACGCCGGTACCGGGATGGCGGGAAACGGCCAATCGAAGCCCGAATACGCGCCGTCCACCAGCGCGCGCTCGGGCGGCCAGCAGGCGGCGATCTCGCCCCGGAACGCATCGACCGCCGCGCGCAGCACCGGATCGGGCTCGATGTCCTGGTAGCCCCAGGCCACCAGCACCCCGCCTGGGCGCAACACCCGCGCGCACTCGGCGAAGAACGCGCCCCGGTCGAACCAGTGCAGCGCCTGCGCCACGCAGACCGCATCCGCGCTGGCGCCGGCCAGGCTGCAGCGTTCCGCGGCCTCGACCGCGAAATGCACGTTGTCCGGCGCGCGCGCCTGCGCGATCTGCGCGGCGCTGGGATCGCTGGCGTGGACCCGGGCGAAGCGCGCCGCCAGGCTGCGGCTGGCCTGGCCGCTGCCGCAGCCGGCCTCCCACGCGCACCCGCGCGCCCGCGCGGCGGCGGCGATCCAGTCGAACAGCGCCTCCGGATAGTCAGGCCGCGCCAGCGCGTAGTCCGCGGCCACTGCGGAGAAGTGATCGTGGAACGGAGCCTGGCTGCTCATCGCGCGCTCCCGGTGATGGGTCGAGGCGTCATCGTCCCCCGCAGCCGCGTCCGGCGACGGGTGGCGAACTTCCGCCGCGGGCACGCGTCGATGTGGCGCCCGCGGCTTCGGCGCCGACCTCGCTCCGCCGCTAGCCCTGCGGCCGGGCCTGGCGCTGGGCCCGGGCTTGCGGCCGCAAACGCAGGCGCAGGTCGCCGCCCACGGCGCGGGTTTCGAAAAGTTCCAGCTGCAGACGCTGCGTCATCGCCTCGATCTCCAGGCCGGCGAACAGCGGCCGCGCACGATCCCCCAGCAGGACCGGGGCGACGTACAGCAGCAGTTCGTCGACCAGCCCGGCGCTCAGGAACGCCCCGGCCAGGGTGGCGCCGGTCTCCACGTGGACTTCGTTGATCTCGCGCTCGGCCAGCAGCCGCAGTACCGCGCCCAGGTCGAGACTGCTGCCGCTCGCCGGCACCGCGGCGCGCTGCGCGTCGATGCCGCGCGGGGGCTTCACGTCCGGCGCGTGCAGGTACAGGGTCGGCGCCTCGCCCTCGCGGACCCGGCCGCGGGCCACCGTGGCCAGCCCCGGATCCAGCACCACCCGCAGCGGCGGCACCACCTCGACGTCCCCGGGCAGGCGCACGGTGAGCTGCGGGTCGTCGGCAAGGATGGTGCCGGCACCGGCCAGGATCGCCCCGGCGCGGGCGCGCCAGCGGTGCCCGTCCAGGCGCGCCGGCTCGCCGGTGATCCACTTCGAATCGCCGTTGGCCAGCGCGGTGCGCCCGTCCAGGCTCATCGCCAGCTTCACCCGCACCCAGGGACGACCCCGCTCCACCCGCGAAAGCCAGCCGGCATTGAGTTCGCGCGCCTGCGCCTCGAGCAGCCCGGAGCCGGTCTCGATCCCGGCGGCGCGCAGCCGCTCGAATCCCTTGCCGTCCACCTGCGGGAACGGATCGCGCATCGCCGCGATCACCCGCCCCACCCCGGCGGCCACCAGCGCATCCGCGCAGGGCCCGGTCGCGCCGGTGTGCGCGCAGGGTTCCAGGGTCACGTAGGCGGTGGCGCCGCGCGCGCGCGCGCCGGCCGCCTCCAGCGCCACGACCTCGGCATGCGGACCGCCCTTGCGCTGGTGCCAGCCCTCCCCCACCACTTCCTCGCCGTGGACCAGCACGCAGCCGACCATGGGGTTGGGCCGGGTGGTATAGGCGCCCCGCCAGGCCAGGCGCAGGGCCCGCGCCATCATCGCGTGGTCGGTGGCGGTGTACTCCGGTGTCGTCGTCATCGCCGCTTCCTGCCCTTGCCCGGGCCCTTCTCGAACGGCACCACCTCGCCGGCCAGCAGCGGCAGCTGGCCCTCGCCCGGCAGTTCGCGCTCGAGCCGGTCGAGCTCCTCGCGAAAATCGGCCACGTCCTCGAAAGAGCGGTACACCGAGGCGAAGCGCACGAAGCCGACGTGGTCGAGCTTGCGCAGCTCGGCGATCACGAACTCTCCGACCCGGCGCGAGGAGATCTCGCGCTCGGTGGTCATGCGCAGCTGGTGCACCACGGCGCGCACCGCCGCCTCGATCTGCTCCTCGGATACCGGCCGCTTGTGCAGGGCGCGGTCGAAGCCCAGGCGCAGCTTGCGCGCGTCGAACGACTCGCGGCGCCCGTCGCCCTTGATGATCACCGGCAGCTTCAGCTCGATCGTCTCCAGCGTGCTGAAGCGCTCGCCGCAGGCCTCGCACTCGCGCCGGCGACGGATCGTCGCGCCATCCTCGGAAACGCGCGAGTCGATGACGCGGGTGTCGACGTGCTGGCAGAAGGGGCAGTGCATCGAGAGCCGTGATTGGTGATTCGCGATTAGGTGATTGGGAAACGGAAGACCGGTGGTTCGATTGGCGAGGAACTACGGCGAGCCGCTTCTACGAACCGCCAATTCCGCATTACCAATCAAGGCCTCTCAGCCATACACCGGGTACTTCCGGCACTGGGCGGTGACCTTGTCGCGGACGGCGCCGATGACGGCCTCGTCGGCGGGTGCGTCGAGCACGTCGCACATCCACCCGGCCAGCTCGATGCAGTCCTGCTCGCCGTAGCCGCGGGTGGTCACCGCCGGGGTGCCGATGCGCAGGCCCGAGGTGACGAAGGGCTTCTGCGGGTCGTTGGGTACCGCGTTCTTGTTGACGGTGATGTGCGCCCTGCCCAGGGCGGCCTCGGCATCCTTGCCGGTGATGCCCTTGCCGATCATGTCGACCAGCATGAGGTGGTTGTCGGTGCCGCCGGAAACGATGCGGTAGCCGCGCTCGACGATGGTCCTGGCCATGGCCCGCGCGTTCGCGACCACCTGTTCCTGGTAGGCCTTGAACTCCGGCTCCAGCGCTTCCTTGAAGGCCACCGCCTTGGCGGCGATGACGTGCATCAGCGGGCCGCCCTGGATGCCCGGAAACACGATCGACTGCAGCTTCTTCTCGATCTCCGCGCCCGCGCCCTTGGCCAGGACGATTCCGCCGCGCGGCCCGCGCAGGGTCTTGTGGGTGGTGGAGGTGACCACGTGCGCGTGCGGCAGCGGGCTGGGATACGCGCCCGCCGCCACCAGGCCGGCCACGTGCGCCATGTCGACGAACAGGATCGCGCCGACCTTGTCGGCGATGGCGCGGAACCGCGCCCAGTCGACCACCCGCGAGTAGGCCGAGAACCCGGCGACCACCATCTTCGGCCGGTGTTCGAGGGCCAGCCGCTCGACCTCCTCGTAGTCGATCAGGCCCTCGCCGTCGACGCCGTACTGGATGGCGTTGAACAGCTTGCCGGAGGCGTTCACCTTGGCGCCATGGGTGAGGTGGCCGCCGTGGGCCAGGCTCATGCCGAGGATGGTGTCGCCCGGCTGCAGCAGGGCGAGGTAGACGGCCTGGTTGGCCTGGGATCCGGAGTGGGGCTGGACGTTGGCGTAGTCGGCGCCGAACAGTTCCTTGACCCGCTCCAGGGCCAGGCGCTCGGCCACGTCGACGTATTCGCAGCCGCCGTAGTAGCGCTTGCCGGGATAGCCCTCGGCGTACTTGTTGGTCAGCACGCTGCCCTGGGCCTCGAGTACCCGGGGGCTGGCATAGTTCTCGGAGGCGATCAGTTCGACGTGGTCCTCCTGGCGCCGCCGCTCGTCGGCGATCGCCGCGGCCAGTTCGGGGTCGTAGCCTTCGATGCGGGCATCACGGGGGAACATCGGCGCTCCAGTCGTCCTTCAGGCCCCGCATTGTAGCGCCCGCCCGCGCCCCACCGCTCTCCGGCCCGATCGCCGCATCGTCCCCAGCGCATTCCCGGCGGTCCCGACCGACCACCGCCCACAGCTGCCCGAACGAGCGGCCCGAGGCACCTCGGGGCCATCGGGCGGGGGTGGCGCCGCAAGTCGCTCCCCGATACTCGCTTGGTTGCGATGCCACCCCCACCCGATGGAGCGACATTCGCCGGCGCTTCCAGAAAAGCAGGAACCGACGCGGCGAGCCTTGCCCACGACCCACGCTTTTCGGCCCGATCGCCGCACCGTCTCCAGCGGGCCGGGGGATGCGTGACAGCCAAG
>NZ_JARXRM010000023.1:0-29251 GCF_029887875.1 Luteimonas endophytica | reverse complement strand
CCCGCCCCCCCGGGGCGCTTCCTTCTTTGTCGCACCCCAACCGCCTTCAACCCCGCCCTCGATGGCATCAACCGCACCCACGCCCGCTCAGCGCCAGGAAACCGCGCGCCCGCTATAATCGCCCGATCCCCGAACACCCTCCGTCCGCGCGCCCCCCGCCGCGCGGCGGCAAAGTCGCACCGGAGCCCCCATGTCGCAGTACATCTACACCATGAACGGCGTCTCCAAGACCGTTCCGCCCAAGCGCCAGATCATCAAGGACATCTCGCTGTCCTTCTTCCCGGGCGCCAAGATCGGCCTGCTCGGCCTGAACGGCGCCGGCAAGTCCACCGTGCTGCGGATCATGGCCGGCGTCGACACCGACTTCTCCGGCGAGGCCCGCCCCCAGCCCGGCATCAAGGTCGGCTACCTCGCGCAGGAGCCCGAACTCGACCCCGACAAGACCGTCCGCGAGGCGGTGGAGGAAGGCGTCGGCGAGATCCTCCAGGCCCAGGCCGAGCTGGACAAGGTCTATGCCGCATACGCCGAAGAAGGCGCCGACTTCGACAAGCTCGCCGCCCAGCAGCAGCGGCTCGAAGCGATCCTCGCCTCCGGCGACGCCCACCTGCTCGAACAGCAGCTCGAAGTCGCCGCGGACGCCCTGCGCATCCCGCCGTGGGACGCCAAGATCGGCCCGCTCTCCGGCGGCGAGAAGCGCCGCGTCGCGCTGTGCCGCCTGCTGCTGTCCAAGCCCGACATGCTGCTGCTCGACGAGCCCACCAACCACCTCGACGCCGAATCGGTGGAGTGGCTGGAGGAGTTCCTGGCCCGCTACTCCGGCACCGTCGTCGCCGTCACCCATGACCGCTACTTCCTCGACAACGCCGCCGAGTGGATCCTCGAACTCGACCGCGGCCGCGGCATCCCCTGGAAGGGCAACTACAGCGAATGGCTGGTGCAGAAGGAAGACCGCCTCAAGCGCGAGGAATCGCAGGAAAAGGCCCGGCAGAAGGCGATCGCCCGCGAGCTCGAATGGGCGCGCAGCAACGCCAAGGGCGGCCGTTCCAAGGGCAAGGCGCGCCTGGCGCGGATCGAGGAGCTGCAGTCGGTCGACTACCAGCGCCGCAACGAGACCAACGAGATCTTCATCCCGCCGGGCGAACGGCTGGGCAACTCGGTGATGGAGTTCAAGGGCGTGACCAAGTCGTTCGGCGACCGCCTGCTGATCGACGATCTCAGCTTCATCGTCCCGCCCGGCGCCATCGTCGGCATCATCGGCCCCAACGGCGCCGGCAAGTCGACCCTGTTCCGGATGATCATCGGCCAGGAGCAGCCGGACAGGGGCGAGATCGTCACCGGACCGACCGTCAAGCTGGCCTATGTCGACCAGAGCCGCGAAGCGCTGACCGGCAACCACAACGTGTTCCAGGAAGTCAGCGGCGGCGCCGACATCCTCAACATCAACGGCATCGAGATCCAGTCGCGCGCCTACATCGGCCGCTTCAACTTCAAGGGCCAGGACCAGCAGAAGCTGGTGGGTACGCTCTCGGGCGGCGAACGCGGCCGCCTGCACCTGGCCAAGACCCTGCTGCAGGGCGGCAACGTGCTGCTGCTCGACGAGCCGTCCAACGACCTCGACATCGAGACCCTGCGTGCGCTCGAGGACGCGCTGCTGGAGTTCCCGGGCAACGTCTTCGTGATCAGCCACGACCGCTGGTTCCTGGACCGCATCGCCACCCACATCCTGGCCTTCGAGGGCGACAGCCACGTCGAGCTCTTCCAGGGCAACTACCGCGAATACGAGGAAGACAAGAAGCGCCGCCTGGGCGAGGAAGGCGCCAAGCCCCACCGCCTGCGCTTCAAGGCGTTGAAGTGACCGAACCCGTGGGCTTCATGCAGGTCCTGCGGCGGCGCTGGAAAGACGCCGCCTCCCTGGTCTGCGTGGGTCTCGATCCGGAACCGGCGCGGTTTCCGGCGAAGTTCCGGGACGACCCGGATGCGGTGTTCCATTTCTGTCGCGAGATCGTCGACGCCACCGCGCAGTCGGTCTGCTGCTTCAAGCCGCAGATCGCGCATTTCGCCGCCCTCGGCGCCGAGGACGCGCTCGCCCGCCTGATCGCGCACGTCCACGACGCGCACCCCGGGATCCCGGTGATCCTCGATGCCAAGCGCGGCGACATCGGCAGCACCGCGCGGCACTACGCCGCCGAGGCCTTCGACCGCTACCGCGCCGACGCGGTGACCGCCAACCCGTACCTCGGCGCCGACTCGCTGCAGCCGTTCCTGGAGCGCGCCGACAAGGGCGTGGTGATCCTGTGCCGGACTTCCAACCCAGGCGCCGCGGATCTGCAGGACCTGATGGTGTCCGGCAACGGCGGCAGCGGGCGCCCGCTGTACCAGCACCTGGCCGAAACGGTGGCGCGCGAGTGGAACGGCAACGGCAATTGCGCTCTGGTGGTCGGCGCGACCTGGCCGGAGCAACTGCGGGAAGTCCGCGCGATCGTCGGCGACATGCCGCTGCTGGTCCCCGGCGTGGGCGCGCAGGGCGGCGACGTCGAGGCGGTGGTGCGCAACGCGAAGAGCGCCGACGGCACGGGCCTGGTTGTCAGCAGCTCGCGGGCGGTGCTGTACGCCTCCGGCGGCGACGACTTCGCCGCAGCGGCCGCGGCGGCAGCCGAGGGGCTGCGCGAAGCGATCAACCGCGCGCGCTGACCCGCCCGGATCTTGCCGCCCAACCGGCCGGAGCCCTTCGCGGCTTTCGCGGCCAAGGGCCGCTCGTACGGGACGTGGCCACCCGGCGCGGCCCGTCGTCGGCACGCCGCTACGCAGCACGCCGATCCGTCCTACCCGGGCAGCACGTCGATGAAGGTGTTGATCGAGAGGCGCCCGGTGATGGGGTCCGGCGGCGGCACGCGCTCGTTGTCGATGTCGCCGGAATGCAGCGAGTTCCGCCGGTAGACCACCATCCGGTTGAACACGCCCTCCACCTGACCGATGCGCTCGAACAGTTCGGTATCGCCGCCGATATAGCCGCCCGGGGGCGCGTGCTCGCCCCGGCTTTCGTCCTCCAGGCAGTGGAAGTACTCCTCCCGGCGGGCTTCGTCGATCGACTCAAATCCGGTGCGCCGATGGCGATAGAAGGCGGTGCCCCCCCAGTCTCCGCGAAACAGATAGTGCACGGTGGCCAGGCCGTTCGCGGATACCGAGTCGATGTGCGGAACGCGCTGCAGGAATGCCAGCGTCCCGGGCGCCTGCGTCACCAGCGAATAGTGCGCCATTGGATACGCGAACCTGCCCGGCGTCATGCCGAACTCCGGCAGCAGCGGCGTCAGCAGCTGCTGCAGAAATCCCTGGTACGACAGCGGCGCCGGCGTGCGAATGCCGGGGAACATCGACTGCTGGCCGACGAAGTGGCGCGCCGCGGCCCGGCGCACCAGTCGCTCGGGATCGCTGACCAGATTGTCGATCACCAGCAGCGGCGCGCCCTCGGCGCCGAGGCTCTGTCGGTCGATGCGCTGCCGAGGGTGTGGACGCAGGATCATGCGTTGCCGTCGGCCTCAGGTCGAGACGGGTCTGCGGCTCTCCCAGCTCGCGGGGTCGGCCTTGCTGTAGCGGTCGATGAACGCCTGCTGGGAAGGCATCCGCGCCACAGCTTCTCCGATCTGCGCGCGCAACGAGTCCAGCAGGCGGCGCAGGTCGTGGTCGGGCAGCGCCCGCGCCAGTGGATGGTGCTGGCCCGGCACCAGGCCCTGCCCAAGCATCACATGGGTCCAGGAGTCCACCCGGAACAGCTCGTCGCCACCCTGCCAGGCGTGCGCCCGCTCTCGCCAAGCTCCCAGCCGGATGGCGAGCGACTCGGGAACCTCCATTTCGCGGCAGGCTTTCCAAAGGGGTTCATCACGCTGGTTGGCGTGGTAGTGCAGGATGATGAAGTCGCGCACGTGCTCCATCTCCCGTCTGCCGGTGGCGTTGTAGATGTCGACCAGCGACTGCGGGATTCCCTCGATCGGGAACTGCTCGATCAGCCGCACCACCGCGCTGATCGTCAGGTGGATGCTGGTCGACTCCAGCGGCTCGATGAAGCCG
The DNA here is from genome assembly GCF_029887875.1 of Luteimonas endophytica. Lineage (GTDB taxonomy): Bacteria > Pseudomonadota > Gammaproteobacteria > Xanthomonadales > Xanthomonadaceae > Luteimonas > Luteimonas endophytica. The sequence continues at coordinate 25,186 of NZ_JARXRM010000023.1, read as the reverse complement.
CTCGCCAGGCCAAGAGACACCACGTTGCCGTTCCAGGTCTTCAGCCGCCGGCCGCTGCGAAACGGCACCAGCCACGGTTCGCGCACCGGCGGCGCACCGACATCGTGCAGCAGCTTGGCGCGGGCTTCGTCGTCCGACATGTGCCGGCTGGAAAACACCAGGCCGCTGCCGACGCGATGCTGGAGCGCGATATGCCAGCGCCACCCGGCCTGGTGGGCGATCGCGCGCGTGTAAGGCTCGGGCGGCCCGGCCGCTTCGGTCTGCACCGCGACGGCGCGGTCGCAAGGCAGCCACTGGTTCCAGTCTTCGTAGCCGGTTTGCAGCGTCTGCTCGATCAACAGACCGCGAAAGCCGGTGCAGTCGATGAACAGGTCGCCTTCGATCACCTGTCCGTCTTCCAGCGCAAGCGCCTGCACGTGCCCGTTCTCCGGATTCCGGCGCACCTCGCGGATCTTGCCCTCGACTCGCTTGAGCCCCTGGCGTTCGGCCCGATGGCGCAGGAAGCGCGCATACAGCGCCGCATCGAAATGGTAGGCGTAGTTGACCTGCGGCTTGTCCAGCCGCGCGAACAGATCCCCGCGCGAGGCCACCGTTTCCAGGCAAAAGTCGCCGAGCTCCGAATGCATGCCGCGACGCAGGCTTTCCAGCCAGAAATGGTGAAACGCGCAAACCAGGGTGCTTGTCCCGGTGATGCCGAAGGGATGGATGTAGCGCTCCCCGTGGCGGCGCCAGTTTTCGAACGAAATCGACAGCTTGAAGGTGCCGGCGACCGCGCGCAGGAACTCCTGTTCATCGATCTGCAACAGCCGGTGGAACGCGCGGATCGGTGGCACCGTCGATTCCCCGACGCCGACCGTGCCGATCTGCTCCGACTCCACCAGGGTGATGTCGAGCAGGTCGCGGAACTGGTGCGAAATCGCGCAACCCGCGATCCAGCCGGCGGTGCCCCCACCTGCGATCACCACCCTGCGTATCCTCTGCTCGCCCATGAAATCCCCTGATTTTGATTCGTGATTCGTGATTCGTGATTCGTGATTCGTGATTCGTGATTCGTGATTCGTGATTCGTGATTCGTGAAAGGCTACGGCCCCTTCTTGCTTTTCCCAATCACCAATCACCAATCCCCTCACCGGTTGAGCTTGTCGATCAGCATCGCGCGCAGCTGGCGCGACATGGTTTCGTCGACCGGGCCCAGCACGCCGCGCGCCTGCTCGGGCAGGTGTGCGCCGGCGCCTTCGGCGGGACCGAAGACGTAGTGCTCGAACACCTCGCGCCAGGCCTGCTTTTCGGGTTCGGGCCGGTCGCGGATCGTCCACAGCGCGTGGTAGAGCGCATGCATCGGCGACGGGACATGCACGGGCATGCTGCTCCACCAGTAGTTCACCAGCACGTTGAACGGGGCCAGTCCTTCGACCTGGTGCCACCACATACTGGGGATGAAGATCGCATCGCCCGGCTCCAGCAGCGCGGACCGTGCCACGGCCAGGGCGTCGCGGAAGCGCGGATAGCGTTCGAAATCGGGCGCCGAAAAATCGACCAGGCTGATCGCCTGTCCGCCGGGCGTGGGGTCGAGTGGCCCTGGATAGAGATTGCCGATCTGGTCCGGCGGAAACAGCGTGAATCGCCTCCGGCCGGCACAGCAGCAGGCGATATTGCGGAGCGCATCGTAGTGACAGGAGGCGGTGGTGCGGTTGCCGATCCAGATGCTGGGTGGCGCCTGCACGTCGTGGGCGGCGAAATCGAGGTCGTTGCGCTCACGAAATCCGGGCAGGCAGGTATCCACCGGCAGCGAGGCCATGTAGTAGGTCGGCGGTCGCGGGTCGTCGACGTGCGCCAGGATCTCGCGCAGCAGCGCGTCCAGGGCGCTACGACGGACCTCGCAGTCCAGCGCGGTGAAATCCTCGTTGTAGAAGGGCCGCCCGGCCACTTCGGGCCCACCGAAGGAATACTGCACCGGACGGCCGTTGGACAACCCGGTGAGATAGGCCACGACGGCCGCAGCCGTATCGCGTGCCTGCCGCACCACCTCCCAGTCGCGCACCAGCCCGCGCAACACCACGGGTCGCCCGCCGGCGAGCAGATCGTCGAGCGGCAATGCATCGGGCCGGCAGTCCTTGCGCTCCTCGACGGCGGCCGTCACGAGCGGCATCGCGCTCAAGCCCGGGTCCCGGCCGTTCCCGCCTCGGCAGGCTGGCGCAGCCGACGCTGCTTCTCGGCGATCAGTCGCGGCATGTTGTGCAGCGAGGCCAGCACCAGATAGGCGCCCTCGAGGAAGCCAGTCCTGTGCAGGCCGTGCAGCGGTTCGGGCTCGAGCGCGGCCAGCCGTTCGCGATCGATGCCATAGAGCCCGGTCAGGTCGACGCCGTGATCTCCATCGAGCTTGATTTCCAGTTTGACCGGCTGGATCAGGTCCAGCGACTCGAACGCGGCGAACATCGCCTTGCCGCCCTCCACGCCATCGTGGATACCGCGCAGGATCGTGGCGATTCGCTGCAGATAAGGGCTGTTGCCGCCCTGCGGCTGGAACACCGGCTCGCCCTCGTCCAGGCTGACGCGCGGATGGTCCAGGTCCACGTGGATGACCGGTTCGGTGCGCACCTCGCCGCCGTCGCGTCGCTCCTGGAATCCAATCACGAAGGGGCCCTTGGCCAGGTAGCCAGGCAGGTAGCTCGCGTTCCAGCGGCCATTGTCGAGATAGAGATTCTCTTCGCTGCCAAAGCCGAGCACCGCCACGGACTGGAAGCCTCCGCGCTCGCGATCCTTGCGGAAGAAGATCGGGAATTCGCGCTGCAGCTCGGCGAACTCGGTCGGGAATGCCGGCACCAGGCCGACCCCATCGCCGAATTCCGGGCCGAAGCGCGTGACCACGCGCAAGTCCTTGTGCGCCACGTTGTTGAGCAGCTCGTATCGCGGCATCTGCATTCCGTCGGATCGGCCCCGCGGGCATGCTGCCACGCCGACGAGGTGCTTGAAAGCGGCGGCACCGCATGGGAGGCGATGCAAGCGATGCTGACGCGTTGCCGCCCCGGCGCCGCCGGGCCGAAAGGTCCTCCACCGGGATCCCGGGGAGGGCGAAATCCCGGGGAGGACTGCCGGCGATCTGGCCCCGCGAACGGGTCAGAAGCGGTAGCGCAACGCCGCCATGTAGCGCGGACTCTGGTCGAGGACCCGGATGAACTGCTTTTCTGAACGACCATGCCAGCGGACGTCCTCGCCGGTCAGATTGATCGCCTCGAAGCCGAGCGACAGCTGTTCATTGAACGCGTAGCTCACGCTCAGGTCGATCTGGTCGTAGGCCTCGACGTAGTGCGGGTTGCGGTTGGAGCCGTTCTGGTTGGCCAGGATCAGGTACTCGTCGCGCCAGTTCCAGGCCAGGCGGGCGGTCCAGCCGTAGTTCTCGTACATCAGCATCAGGTTGGCGGTGTCGCTCAGACCCAGCAGGGCGAACTGGTCCGCCATGGAGGTGTTGTCGAAACCGACATCGCCACTGACGACGGTGTAGTTCGCATACACGCCGAAGCCGGTATCGCCAAAGAAGTACTGGCCGCCGATCTCCCAGCCGCGCAGCTTGGCTGCGTTCTGGTTGATCGGCCGGTTGACGTCGAACATGTACAGCGGATCGTCGGCCTCGCCGACCAGATCGTACTGCTGTTCCATCGCCAGTTCCCGCGCCGTACTGCCGTCGTATGCCGCCAGACCGCCGGTCTCCCCTGCATTGCGCAGCATGGCTACCGCCGTGAACAGGGCAGTGTCGTTGGCTGCGCAAGCCCTGTCGACATCGTTGCCCGCGGCCGTCACCTGCGCCGCACACGCATCGCTCTGCAGAAACGCCAGAGCCGCCTGTGCGTCTGGACCGGCACCCGGGTCGGTGAGGTCGTAGAGGTTCTCACGCACCACCGTGTTGCCAATGAAGTTGTCAACCCGCTTGTTCCAGTACGTCACCGAGATATAGCTCGCATCGGCGAAGTACCACTCCAGCGCCAGGTCCAGATTGTCCGACTCCAGCGGCTCTAGGGTGGGAGTCTTGGCGTCGCCCGAGGCGCGGGTCGAAGGATTGACCAAGGTAGAGCCGGTCGGCGCATTCACGGTGGGTCCGGCATAGAGATCGCCGTATGGGGCACGGGCGATGGTCTGGCTGAACGAAGCGCGGGCCTTCAGTTCGTCGGTGAGGTCGATGCTGAAATCCAGGTTGGGTAGCACGTAGCTGTAGCTGTTTTCCTCGCTGAACGGTCTACTTTCGTCAGATCGTTCGATGCGATGGTCGTTGTTGGATGTCCACACGATCGCCTCGGGCACCGCGACCACCGTGGTCGAGACCACGTCGGTGTCCTCGTAGCGCACGCCGATGCGGGTATGGGTGGCCATGCCGCCCAGCTCGCCGTCCAGCTCGACCTGCAGGTAGAACGCTTTCGTCTTCTCTTCGATGTGGTCGTCGGCGGCCAGGGTCGGATCGAGGGTGAAGTTCGCAGCGTAGGGGCTCGAGACCGCCCACTCGCCGAGCGCGGTGGCGTCGCCGTACCAGGCGCCCGTGGGCGCGCCAGGCGCGCTGAAGTCATCGAACATGCCGACGATGTTCACCGGGCTCAGCAGGGCCACCATGCCGGGCTCGTTGCCGACGTTAGCCACGCTCCAGTCGCCGAGGGTGTTGTAGCGCTCGACGTTGTTCTGCCGGGTCATGCTGATCTTGGAGGTGTCGGCGCCGAACCGGAAACGGCCGTCGTCGAATTCGAAGGTGCCGTCAACGCGCGCCTGGTCGATCTCGGTGACCTGCCGGAGCGCATTGATCCGCAACACCTGCGAGCCCAGCTGCTCGGGCGGGAAGTCGGGATTCACGACTCCGTTGACATCGTCGCGAGCATCTTCTTCTGTCGGATACCAAGTGCGGCCAGCGATGGGCAGCCCGTTGTTGAACCACATCTCCTGGGCCCAACCGCCGCCGCAATAGGGACCGTCGGTACAGTTGTTGGAGCCGGCGAAGCTGAACCAGGTGGCGCCGCCGCCGGTGACCGGATCGTTCGGCAGGCTCTGCGACTCGGTGCTGTGCGCATCGAAGGCCAGGTTGAGTCGGTCGGTGACCTGCCAGTCGACGTTGAGCCCCAGCGAGTCGAGCTTGTACTTCTGGTTGTTGGTCTGCTGCTCGAAGCCGAAGTCCTTCAGCCCTACCACGTCGCGCAGGTAGACCGGCGTGGCCACTTCCTCGTCGGTGTCGAACTCGAGATGGCTGAAGCTGTTGTTGCGTGCAAGCCAGATACCCTGCTCGCTGCGGGTTTCCCTGATTTCGTTGGTCGAGTAGGTGTAGTCCAGAGTGAAGAGCAACGCATCGGTCGGCGCGAACTGCAGCACCGCCTGACCGTTGAGACGCTCACGCTCATAATCCGCGAAGGCATATCGGACGTCGTTGGGCAGGCCGTACAGCTGGCCGATTTCCGGCGCATTGACCACCGTGGCCCCCGGGCGCAGGGCAGCCTCGGTGCCGGTCCAGGGCTGGATGTTCCAGGTGTTTTCGGTCGCCTGCACGGCCCCGCCGTGACGCTTCTGGTAGCTGGCGGCCAAGCCGATACCCCAGGTCTTGTCGGGGTTGGCATAGCTGAAAATGCCCGAGACCTCCGGCGTGAAGTCGGTATCGAACGGCTGCGATTCGTCGTACACCGCCTTGGTGCCGGCGCTGGCGACGATCTCACCGCCGGGGTAGTTCAATGGCCGTGCCGTGAGGATGTTGATGGTGGCGCCGATGCCGCCGCTGGGCACGGTCGCCTGGCCGGTCTTGTAGACCTCGATGCCGCTGATCGCCTCGGAGGCGAGCTGGGCGAAGTTGAACGCGCGCGTTCCCGAATCGACGCCGCCGATCGGCACCTGCCCGGCCGCGCCGAAGGCGTCCGCACCGGGGATCTGGCGGCCGTTGAGGGTCACCATGTTGAACTGCGGGCCGAAGCCGCGCGCGGTGACCTGCGCGCCTTCGCCGTCGCGGCGCTCGATCGAGATGCCGGTGATGCGCTGCAGCGACTCGGCGAGGTTGGTGTCCGGGAACTTGCCGATGTCCTCGGCCGAGATCGCGTCCACCACGCCGGCGGAGTAGCGCTTGGTCGCCATCGACTGCTCGAGGCTGTTGCGGATGCCGGTGACCGTGACCGAGTCGAGCGTGACCGCGTCCGGAGTGGGAGTGGGTTGCGCCTGCTGCGCATCCTGCGTCTGCCGGGTCTGCTGGGTGTCCTCGGCGTCCTGCGCATAGACGGGGTTGATGACGATCACGCCGCCGACGATGGTGAACAGGGCCTTCGACTTGAATCGCTTGAATTTGTCGTGATTCATGGGCGTGCCTGGTTCCTGGCTGATTGGATGGATGATCGCGGGCGTCTGGCGCCCGCTATCGGCAGTTGCTGCCGGGCTGATCGATTGCCGTGATCCCGGGGCAATGGGCGCGGCCCGGGCGGTTCGCATGTACGCCGGCTGCGCCGCCCCCTGCGGCGCTCGGGTGACCCGGCGCGCGGCGCGCGCCCGCTCCGTTTACCCGCAAGGCGGGGACGGATGCACGCGGCGGCTGGTGGCGCCGGCCGGCGCGGGAGCGCGGACCGCGCCGGCACCGCGCCGCATCGCTGCGGCACGGCGGCATCGGGCCCGCGACGGGCCTGGTCTTCGTGCGGGGCGTGACGGGTGTTGCATGGCGTTCCCTCCCTCGATGCGCACCAGGTCGTGGCCCGGCGCTGCTATTGATTCTTCGGGCCGGCACGGTCCGGCCCGGGTGCCCGCGGCAGGCGATGACAACGCTGCCAGGTGTTACCGCTAACATCCCTTTTCGCGTTTGTCCAGCGCAGCGCTCCGAACCACGGTTCGGTTTCCAGCGCAACGGTCGCCAGGCGCGGCCGGGGCGCCCGGAGACGGCCGCGAGGGCCGCCACCGCAAGCGGCGGCGGGCTCCGCGGCGGGACTGCGGCGCGAGGGCGAAAAGCGCGTAGCAACGCGATTGACACCGGTAGTCTTTACGGCAGCCGCGGACCTCCGCAACGCCCGGGCGCGCCGGGGTCGGGAGCAGGGGCGCGCATGCTCGCCCGGCGCCGGCCGCCGCGTCGGCGGGAATCGGAGTTGTGCATCGCAGCAGCGTTTTCCGCACATCCCGACGCCAAAAAAAGCGTTCCCGACCGCGGCTCTCCAGCGGACGGGCCAGCGCGGCGGCATCGGTCAACGATGCGGTGGCCGGTCGGCGCCACCGCCTCGCGAGAATCGCGCGACGACCGCCGCTAGCCGCGCCGCGCGCGCAACGCCGCGCGTACGACCGCGACGGGGAAACGCGCCCAGATCATCGCGTACACCGCCGCCCGCAGCAGCCGGCCCCGGCCGGGGGCCTCGAACCGGCGGAAGTAGCGCGCCAGCCCGCGGTGCTTGTGCCATTCCACGAACAGCGGCCGGGTCCGGCTCGAGACCCCGCGCACGTGCACCACGCGCACGTCGTTGGCCACCGCCACCACCGCACCGGCCTGGCGCGCGCGGCGGCACAGGTCGAGATCCTCGGCGTGGAGCCGGTAGCCGGGATCGAAGCCGCCGAGGCGCTCGAACAGGCTGCGCGGCAGCACCATCAGCGCACCCGATACCGCGGCCACCGGCTGCAGCGCCAGCGCCGGATCGTGGGGCAGATCGAGCGAGCGCGCTGCGCGCGCACGCAGCATCGCGGCGAAGTCCGGATCCCGGCGCCGCGCGGCGCCGTCGCGGGTCCCGGCCTCGTCGACCAGGTCGGCGCCGAGCAGCGCGCCGCCGGTGGCCGTTGCGGCGTGCGCGCGCAGCCGCGCCAGCGCGTCCGGTTCCGGCAGGCAGTCGGGGTTGACGAAGGCCAGCCAGGGCGCGTCGCAGTCCCCCGCACCCTGGTTGCAGGCCACGCCGAACCCGGGATTGTCGGGGTTGGCGATGAAGCGCACGCGCGGATCCGCCGCCGCGTGGCGCTGCACGATGGCGAGGGTGCCGTCGCGGGACGCGTTGTCGACCACCCGGATCTGGCCGACGCCGCACGCGGCGCGCAGGCGCTGCAGGCAGTCGTCGATGGTCGACGCGCTCTGGTAGGTGACGACGACCGCGGCGATCTCCGCCGGGGCTCCGGGCGCCGCGGTCACGAGGACGGGTCCTCGCCGGCTGGCGTCCCGCCCGTTCGACGCCGCGGCCCCTGCGCTTGCGCCGTCCCGTCCCCGGCTTCGGGAAACAGGTCGCGCTGCGGGGAGCGGCCCTCCAGCCCGGCCACGGAATCCGCCAGCCGCCGCCGGGCTTCGCGCAGCGGATCGCGCATCAGGAATCCGGCCAGGCGCGCGTGCCAGTCCGGCCAGCGCGCCGCCAGGGCCTCCATGTCGCCCTCGGCCGGCCCGCCCTCACCGCCGCGCGCCACGAAGGCGGTCTCGCACAGGGCGTTGCGCCAGCCCAGTCCGGCCAGGCGCAGCGACAGATCGATCAGCGCCGCGTACCACGACCCGTAGCTGCTCGCGTCCAGCCCGCCGGCGCGGCGCCGGGCGCTGCCGCGCAGCAGCACCGCATGCCCCACCGCGGCCGGCAGCTCGGCATGCAGCGGCGGCAACGTCTCGCAGGCCCGCGCCAGGCCGGCCAGGTCGTCGGGGACCGGGTTGATCTCGCCGATCCGCGGCCACGCGGCGCTTTCGCCGGCATTGCACCACGGCGTGGCGGTGGCGATGGAGGCGTCGCGGGCGAAGCACGCCACCAGCGCCGTGGCCCAGCCCGGCGCCGGGATCGCGTCCGGCGCCAGCACCAGCACGTCGGCATCGCCGCAGGCGCCGAGCGCCTCGTCCAGGTGCGCGACCTCGCCGATGCCGCGCTGGCGGCGGCTGTAGTCGGCGCGCAGGCGCGTCCCGGCGAGCCAGCGCTCGACGATCGCCAACCCGCGCGGGCCGGCGCGCGCGTCGTCGGCCAGCCATACCCGGGTGCCGGCCGGGGTGCCGGCATCCAGCGCCGCCAGGCAGGCGTCGAGGGCGTCGTCGGCTGCGCCGAGCGGCAGCAGGACGACCGGCAGTTCAGCCATGCGCCGGCGCGTCCGCGGTCATTCGGAGCCGGCGGCCGCCCCGGCGGCCCGCGCCGCTTCCTCCGCGCGCTGCTGTTCCAGCGGCTCCATGGCGCGGAAGCGGCGGCCGTACTCGTCGGTGAGGCGGCGCGCCTCCATCGGGTTGCGCACGATGGTCGGCGTCAACAGCACGATCACCTCGGTACGATCGTTGGTAGTGCTCTGCCGTCCGAACAGCCCGCCGATCACCGGCAGCCGGCTCAGCCCGGGAAAACCGATCGAACCTCGGGTGGACCCATCGGTGATCAGGCCGGCAAGCATCACCGTGTCGCCCGCCTGCACGGCGGCCTCCGTCTTCATATAGCGGGTGTTGATGCGCACGTTGCCATTGTCGTCCGGCACGTCCCCCGGGGAACTGACCTCCTGGGCGATGTCGAGGAACACCATGCCGTCCTGGGTCACCCGCGGCCTGACCTTGAGGATGATGCCGGTATCCAGGTACTGCACCTGACTGATGGTGTTGTCGCTGCCCAGGCCGGGGTTGACGGTCACCGAGGAGATCGGGATCCGGCTGCCGACGTTGAGCTCGGCCTCGGCATTGTTGCGCACGAAGATCGACGGGGTCTGCAGCAGGCGCAGGTCGGTGACCTCGTCGAGCGCAGAGATGATCGCCGCGGCGTTGCGGCCGAGAAAGGTCCAGCTCAGTCCGGCTGGACCCGCGCCCGTCTGGGTCCCGGTGATGTTGCCGGCAAGGCCGCTCCAGGTCGTCCTGCGGAACGCATCGGGCAGACCGGCGTCGGTCACCGCGCGCTCGAAGAACCAGTTGACGCCGTAGCTGAGCTCGCCGGTCAGCGCCACCTCGGCCACCTGGGCCTCGATGTGCACCTGCATCGGCATCACGTCGAGCCGCTCGACCACCTCGCGGATCGATTTCCAGGCCTGCGCGGTGGATCGCACCAGCAGGGTGTTGGTTTCCTCCACCGCGGACACGCCGACCTGGGCGCCGTCGACCTCGAGGGTCACGCTGCCGGAGCCGGAGCCGGAGCCGCTGTCGCCGAGCTGCAGCTGGCCGCCGCTGCCGGAACCGCCGCTGCGGCCACCGCTGCGCCCGCCGCGAGCACTGCGGTCGTCGTTGCCCGCATCGCCGCCGATCGCGGCGCTGCTGTCGCGGCCGCCGACCCCGCTGCCGCGCACCTGGGTCGACTGCAGCCCCGGCATCAGCGAAGCGCTGCCGCCATCGCCGCCGCGGCGCCCGCCGCCGGCGCCGAACACCTCGGCCAGGCGGTCGGCCAGGTCCATCGCCTTGACGTACTTCAGCTCGTAGGAGTACAGCCGCGCTTCGCCGCCGGCGCTGTCGATGCGCTCCAGCCAGCGCTGGATCTCGTCCAGGTAGGCCGGCTGCGAGGTGATCACCATCACCGCGTTGGCGCCCTCCAGCGGCATGAAGCGGAACATCCCCGACACCGGCGAGCCGCTGTCCTCGCCGAATACCTGCTCCAGGTCGGCGACCACCTGCGCGGCGCTGCCCGAGTCGATCGGGAACACCCCGACCGACATGCCGGCCAGCCAGTCGACGTCGAAGATCTCGATGGTGCGCAGGTAGTTCTCGAGCTCGGCGCGGCTACCCGAGACGGTGATCACGTTGCGGGCGTTGTCGACGCCGACGATGGCGTCGGGGCGCGCGTAGGGCTCGAGCACCTTCTCCATCTCGGTGGCGGAGATGTAGCGCAGCGGCACCGCGCGCACCTCGAACCCGCGCGCGCCGGTGGCGGTGCCGGTGCGCGGCGCGACGGTGCCGGTGGCGACCGCGCCCTCGGCCGGCACGATGTTGTAGCGGCCGTCGCTGTAGATCATCCGCGCGTTGTTCCAGGCCAGCACCATCTCCAGCAGGCTCAGCGCCTGCGCCGGACTGACCGGCCGCGGCGTGCCCACGGTCACCGTGCCCTGGACCTCGGGCGCGATGACGTAGTTCTGGCCGAGCATGTCGCCGAGGATCGCCTTGGCCACCGCATGCACGGATTCGCCCTCGAAGTTGAACTGCGCCGAACCGGTGGTCCCGCCGATCCCGCGCGGTGCCGAGGCCGCGGCGCGCTGGTCGATGACCTGGCCGGTGCCGCGGCGGATCTGCGCCTGCGGCAGTCCGTCGTCCTCCTCCAGCGGCGCCGCCTGGACGCCGGCGGGCGCCGGCACCCCGGCCGCGCCATCGCGGCGCACCTCGGGCGCCGGCACCGTGGCGCAGGCGGCGAGCAGGGTGGCGAGAAGGGCGGCGATCGGCGCCTTGATCGGTAACAATGGCTTCATTGCATGCACTCTACGGGTTCTGCTCCTGACCTGCCGCCTGCTGCTGCGCCTCCTGGCGCAGCCGCGCGCGGCGGGCCTCGATGCGTCGGCGGATCGCCTCGGCCTGCGCGGCCGGGGTGATTTCCTCGGTAGCGGCCTGCGCCGGGTCCGCAGCCGAAGCCGCAGCCTGGACCGCAGTCTCGGCGTCGGGTGCTGCCGGCTGCCCGGCGGACGGCGCGGGCACGTGCAGGACCACCGGCGGCGGCGGCGCTCGCCGGCGGCCGCCGTCGCCGTCATCGGGCCGGCGGGTCACCGGCGTGGGCGGCTCTCCACCCACGCCGTCGAACACCCGCAGTTCCAGCGCGCGCTCGCCCTCCGGTCCGGCGAACACGGCGCTGCGCGGTCCCACCGAGGTCAGCGACCAGGCCGGTGCGCCGGGCGCCGCTTCGCCGACCTTGATCCGCAGCGGCTCGCCACCGCCGCTCGGCTGGACGATCGCCATCTGCAGATCGGGCGTGATCATCACGCTGGTCAGCACCACGTCGAACTCGCCCGGCCCTTCCTCGCCCTCGCCCTGGGGGTCGAGGAAGAACGGCCGGTGGCGGCGATCGGCGGCGAATAGCGGCCGGTCGCCGATCTCGGCGTACTGCGGCAGCGGCCCGAGCCGCTCGTCGCCGCCGACGCCGCCCTGCGGCAGCGGCTGCAGCAGCGACGGATCCTCGGGCAGCGCCGCGATCCGGCCACCCAGGCCGAACAGTGCCAGCAGCCACACCCAGACCGCCCACAGCGCGATCGCGGCGAGCAGGCGGGTACGCGCACCGGCGGCGTCAGGGCGCATCGGCGCTCCCCGGGGCCGGCTGCAGGTAACCGTAGAGATCGAAGCTGACGTCCAGGCCGACGCCCTGCCCGGCCTGCTCGGCGGCCATGTAGTGGGCCTGCGACAGGATGTTGAGGTTGTCGACGAACAGCCGCGGGGTGCCGCTCTCCAGCGCGTACAGCACCGCCGCCAGTTCCGGGCTGCCGCAACGCATGCGCGCCTGCACCACCACCCGCGGGAAGCGCTGCGCACGCACGTCGTTGAGCGGGGAACGGTTGATGATCGCGCAGCTGCGATTGCCGGGGCTGGCCTCGGCGACCGCGGTCTCGAGCCGCTGCACCAGCGCCGCGGTGGCCAGTTCGGGGCTGCGCTCGGGCAGGAACCCCGGCAGCCGCGCCACCCGCTCGCGGAAGGCCTCGGTACGCTCGCGCAGCTCCGGCGCCTGCGACAGCACCATCCGCGCGCGCAGGTCGCGCTGCTGCAGGGTCTCGATGCGCGCACCCAGCTCGCGCATCGGCACCGTCCACCACGGATGCACCAGCAGCAGGTAGCCCAGCGCGAGCAGCGCCAGCAGGATCGCCAGCGCCAGCCAGCGTTCGCGCTCAGGGATCGCGTTGCGCATCGGCCCCTCCGGTGGCGCCGGACGCGGCGGCGGCGGACTGCTCGACCGCGATCTCGGCGGTCAGGGTGAAACGGTCGCGGCGGGTGCGCGGATCGGGCTGCACCGCCCCGGTGAGCGCCGGCGAACGCCACAGCTCGGACTCCTCCAGCTGGCCGATCAGCGCCGAGGCCTCGCTGCTCAGGCCGATCAGGAGCATGCGCTCGTTCTCGATCGCCAGCTTCTCCAGGTAGGTATTGTCGGGCAGCCGCCGGCTGAGCTCGTCGAGCAGCTCGACCATGGTCGGCCGGGCCGCGCGCGCCTGTTCGAGATGGCGCATGCCCTCGATCAGTTCCTCGAGCTGCTGGCGCTGCGCCGAGGCCGCGCGCGCCTGCTCGATCCGCGGCAACGAGGCCTGTTCGAAGGCGTCGGCGGCGGCACGGCGGTTCTCCAGCACCTGCCACAACGCCGCCGCGGTGGCCACCAGTGCGACCGCCGCCAGGGCCAGGTTCCAACGCTGCCAGGAGTCGGCGCGGCGGTACCGGCGCGCCTCCGGCAGCAGGTTGACGCCGAGCGGCTCGCCCGCGCCGTCGTCGAGGTCGACGCCGGCCAGCCCCTCGGCCGGCGGGCCCAGCGCCGCGAGCGCCGCATCCACCGCGTGGCGCGGCGCCACCACCAGCTCGACCTCGAGCTGGCCGTCGGCACGGCGCCCGAGCAGCCGCGCATCGAAGCAGACATCGGCCGCCGCGAACGGGGTCTGGCGGTCGACCTCGAAGCCCAGCACCTCGCGCAGGCGCTCGGCCGCCGCGCCCGGCAGCAGCATCCGCCGGCGCAGGCCGGCGGCCGCGGGCAGCACCAGCCAGCGCGGCAGTTCGCCCAGCTGCGGCCGCAGCACCCGCGTCAGCGGCTCTTCGGCGGGCGGTTCGCCCGCGGACCATGGCAGTTCCGCCAGCAGCCGCGGCTGGCCGCCGCGCTCGAGCATCAAAGCCAGCGTATGGTCGTGGCGGCGCAGCAACAGCCGCTGTTCGACCAGCCCCAGCAGTTCGCGCAGGCGCAGCGGGAGCCAGGCCAGCAGCGCCCGGCTCCACCACGACCAGAAGCCGTGCATGCCCGGGCGCAGCCGCCCGCCGACCCGCCCGAAGCGCTGGCGGAGCGACGTGCGCGCAGCGATGTCGTCGGCGTCAACCATCCGGTGCCGAGGTCCCCTCCTTCCAGCGCAATGGCGTATAGGCCGCCCCGGGGAGACCGTTGCCGCCCGCGCGCACCACCGCCTGCAGGACCGCGTCGCGGCCGTCCGGCAGCCGCGCGCGACTGTCGATACTATACGTGCCGCTGCCGCCGCCGCCGAGTTCGGCCGCAAGCTCCATCGCGGGCGCCATCCTCCGCTGCTCCAGCAGCGGCCCGGCATCCAGTCCCATCGCCTCCAGCACCTCCGCGCCGGCGTAGCGCTGGTCCGGCCGCGCCTGGCCGCTGTGCACGGTGACGTGTTCGCGCAGCACCGCCACCAGTTCCGCGGTCATGCCCAAGACCAGCTCGAGCTCGCCGACGCTTTCGAACGGCGCATCCTTGGCCCCGTAAGGCAGGCCGGCGGCGGCGTACTGGGGATCCTCGGCCGCGCCCTGCGGCTGGCCGAGATCATCCGGATCGCGCCAGTCCAGGATCGCGCCCGCCAGCGCACCGGCCTGGCCGGGTTCGGCACCCGCCACCCGCAGCAGCGCCGCCAGCAGCGGCTGGTCGGCGGCGTTCAGGTCGACCTTGCCGGTCTCGTCCACCACGCGGACCCGCAGTTGCGCATCGGCGAACGTCCAGGCGTACTCGCGGCCGTCCGGCAGCCAGCGGGTCGCGAGATCCTGATCGGCCAGCCGCGCCACCGCATACTCGAGACCGGCGCGTGCGGCCTCGGTCCCGGCCACGCCGCGATGCAGGACCCGGCCCTGCATGTGCTCGACCCGCGCCGTCAGGGCGAACCCGCCGACCAGCGCGGTCAGCAGCGCGACCAGCCACAGCACCAGCAGCAGCGCGGCGCCCCGGGGCCTGGCCGCGGTCACGGGATCGCCCCCTGCAGCGCGTCGTCGCCGATGCGGCCATCGCCCTGCGGCAACGCCACCACCAGCACCGGCCAGGCACCGTCGCGCTCGCCCTCGATCTCGATCCGCACCTGCAGCGGCAGCTGCATGGCGGCGTCCCACCGCTCGAGCCAGCCGCTCAGGCGGCCGTCGGGGCCGAGCCCGCGATAGCTGAAGCGCACCGCCACCAGCCCGGTGGCCAGCGGTTCCGGCGGACGCGCATCGCGCTCCTCGACGGTCGCGCCGGCCAGCACCGTCGAGAAGGCCACCTCCAGGCGTTCGAGCCCGCCGCCGTCGTCGGCCACGCCGATGTCGTGCAGCGCCGGCCCGCCCCGGCCGAGGTAGTTCGGCAGGTCGGCGACGAAGCGCATCCGCTGCGCCTCGCCCTGGAAGCGCACCGGCGCGCCGCTGCGCTCGTCGATCGCGAACGCCGTCGGCTCGGCCGAGACCAGCCGCCGGCGCAGGAATCCTTCCGCGGCGCGGATGCGCTCGCTGCGCTGCGCCAGATCCTCGCCGCGTTCCACCGTGGCGGTGGCCGCGCGCAGGGTGGCGAACGCCAGCGCCAGCCCGGCAGCCAGCAGCACCGTGGCCAGCAGCACCTCGATCAGGGTGAAGCCGCGCACCCGCGAGCCGCGCCTGCGCGAACCCAGCCTCACAGATCCGCCCCGCTCTCGACGTCCGGCTGGACCAGCCGCAGCGAGCGCAACTCCAGGCGCTCGCGCGCGCTGTCGCCCCAGGCGACGGTCAGATGCAGCGCCAGCATCCGCGGCGCGAACGGATCGACCAGTGCCGGCGGAGGCAGCTCCGGGTCGACATAGGGCTCGACCTCGAGCACCCACCGGTAGCGGCCGTCCTCGAGTGCGCCGTCGCTGCGCCCGGGCTGCAGCACCTCGCCCACGCCCACCTGCGCCAGCAGCGACTGTGCGTGCAGCGCGGCGCGCCCGGCGTCGGCCGACCAGCGCACCTGGCGGGCGGCGCCGGACAGGGTGCCGAGCAGCAGGGTGAGCGCCAGCGCCAGCACCGCGAACGCCACCAGCACCTCGATGAGGGTGTAGCCCCGCTGCCGCGACCCGCGCTGCCTGGCCCTCATGGGGTACGCTCCGCGCGGTGCAGGCGCACCTCGCCGGTCAGCCAGGCCACGTCCACGTTCCAGCCGGCGCCGCCGGCCTCGAGCCGCACCCGGCCGCCGGTGGAAGCGCCATCGTCGAAGAACACGATCGCGCCCTCGCCTTCGCGCGGCTGCACCTCGCGCGCCCCGGTGAAGAGGATCTCCAGCTTCTCCGGAATGCTGCCGCTGCGCCCGCCCGGTGCGCGCCAGCTGTGCGCGGCAGGGTCGATCGCGAACTCCTGCGGGACGCCGGTGGCGAGAGCATGCGCGCGGGTGTAGCGCAGGTTGGCGGCGATCTCCTTCGCGCTCGAGCGCAGTTGGATGCGTTCGATGCCGCCGCCGAGCACGCCGACCGCCAGCACGCTGGCCGCGGCGATCAGCGCCACCACCACCAGCACTTCCAGCAGCGAGAATCCGCGCGTCGCCGCATTGCTGGCGATCGCGGTCGCCCGTCGTCGCGGCGCCACCGCCTTCATCCGCCCGCCATCGGCTATTCGTAGCGGATGTCGGCGTCGACGCTGTCGCCGCCGGGGCTGCGGTCGGCGCCGTAGCTGACGATGTCGAAGGGGCCGGCCTCGCCCGGCACCCGATACTCGAACGGCGTGCCCCAGGGATCGTTGAGTTCGGCCTGTTTCGCGTACGGCCCGAGCCAGCCGCCGGCGCCGCCGGGCTGGGTCACCAGGTCCTCCAGGCTGGAGGGAAGGCTGCCGGTGTCCATCTGATAGCTCTGCACCTTCTCGGCCAGGGTCTGCACCTGCGCCTTGGCCAGGTTGACCCGGGCGCGGTCGCCGCCGCCGAGGATCCGGGTGGCGGCGAAGGCGACGATACCGCCGATCAGCACCACCACCAGGATGATCTCGATCAGGCTGAAGCCCCGCTCCCGCGAGCCCATCGGCCTTGCACCAACGAGGCCGTCGGCACGGCTAGCGCCAAGGAATCGCCCACCGGCACTGCTTTTTCCCGTCTTCACCTCCACCGGCCCTGCGCCAATGAGGCCGTCGCCACGGCTGGCGCCAGTGAGTTGCCGAGCCGTACCGCGTTCCGATCGCCCCACCCGCACCGTCCCGGTGCCGGCGGGTGCTTCGCCGGCACCCGCATCAAGGAACCGCCGACGTCCATCGCCGCACGCCACGGAAGAAGAAACACCCCAGCCGGAACCCCGGCAACCGCGATAGGAATTCATGCAATCAGCCTATGACATTGGTGAGATCGTAGATCGGGATCAGCACGGCGAGGATCACCACCATGACGATTCCCGCCAGCAACAGGGTCACCACCGGTACCAGCGCCGCCAGCATGCGGTCCAGCGCCTGCGCGGTTTCCTGTTCGAACGTATCGGCGGTCTTGAGCAGCATCGCATCGAGCGCACCGGATTCCTCGCCCACCTGGATCATCTGCAGCGCCAACCGCGGAAAACGCTTGCTGCGCCCGAGCGCGGCCGCCAGCCCGGCGCCGCCCTTCACCTCCTCGGCGGCGGCCTCGACGTCGGCGGCGAGCGCGCGGTTGCCCAGCACGTTGCGGCCGATGCCCAGCGCCGCCAGCAGCGGCACGCCGTTGCGCAGCAGCGTGCCCAGGGTGCGCGCCAGCCGCGCGGTCTCCAGCCGCGCCACCAGCGGCCCGGCGAAGCGCACGCCGAGCAGCCAGGCATCGAAACGCGCGCGTACCGCCGGGTCGCGCAGGCGGCGGTCGAACCACCATAGCGCCAACGCGGGCACCACCAGCAACAGGATCCACCAGTCGCGCACGAACAGGCCGATGCCGAGCACCACCTGCGAGAACAGCGGCAGCTCCGCGTCGAGGCTGTCGTACATCGCTCCGAACTGCGGCACCACGTAGCCCAGCAGGAACAGCAGCGACATGCCCACCATGGCCAGCAGGATGATCGGGTAGATCAGCGCGTTGACCACGCGCCCACGCAGCGCCCGGCTGCGTTCCAGGTAGTCGGCCAGGCGCTGCAGGGTCTCGTGGAGGCTGCCACCTGCCTCGCCCGCGCGCACCATGTTGATGTACAGCCGGGAGAAGGTGCCGTGCTGGCGTTCCAGCGCGGCCGACAGCGGACTGCCGCCGCGCACCGCATCGCGCACGTCGCTGATGGTGCGCCTGGCCGCGGCGTCTTCCGGCAGGTCCAGCAGGATGCCCAGGGCGCGGTCCAGCGGCTGCCCGGCGGCGAGCAGCGTGGCCAGCTGCTGGGTGAACTGCACCAGGCGCTGGCCCGAGAACGGCTTCGGCTTGAACAAGGTGCGCCAGGCCGTCTCGCCGCCGCCCTCGCTCGCCAACCGCGCCTCCACCGGCAGATGGCCCTGCTCCTGCAGGCGCTGTACCACCTCGCCGTCGCTGGCGGCCTCCATCTGGCCGTCCAGCGTCTCGCCGCGGACGTTGAGCGCCTTGTAGCGGTAGAGGGGCACTACGCGTCCTCCGTCACCCGCAGCACTTCCTCGATGGTGGTCACGCCGGAGAGCGCCTTGATGATGCCGTCCTCGTACATGGTGCGCATGCCGGCGTCGCGGGCGATGCGTTCCAGCTCGCCCATGCCGGCGTGGCGCATCACCGCGCGGCGCAGCTCGTCGTTCATCACCAGGAACTCGACGATCGTGGTGCGGCCCAGATAGCCGGTGGCCGCCAGCTCCGAGGGCCGGGGCCGGTACAGGAAGATCTCGCCGTGCGGCTGGAAACGGCGCAAGTCGAACTTCTCGATTTCCTCGGGCGAGGCGCGGTACTGCTCGGCGTGGGTGGGCTCCAGCCGCCGCACCAGCCGCTGGGCGAGGATCCCGTTGACCGTGGAGGTGAGCAGATAGTCCTCCACGCCCATGTCGAGCATGCGGGTGATCCCGCCGGCCGCGTTGTTGGTGTGCAGGGTCGACAGCACCAGGTGGCCGGTGAGCGCCGACTGGATCGCGATGCGTGCCGTTTCCAGATCGCGCATCTCGCCGATCATGATGATGTCCGGATCCTGGCGCACGATGCTGCGCAGGGCGCTGGCGAAATCCAGGCCGATCTGCGGCTTGGCCTGGATCTGGTTGATGCCTTCGATCTGGTACTCGACCGGATCCTCGACGGTGATGATCTTGACGCTGGCGGTGTTGAGCCTGGACAGCGCGGTGTAGAGCGTGGTGGTCTTGCCCGACCCGGTGGGCCCGGTCACCAGCAGGATGCCGTGCGGCTGCTCGAGCACGCGCTGGAACTGCGGCAGGAATTCGTCGGTGAAGCCGAGGCGGTGGAAGTCGAACACCACGGTCTCGCGGTCCAGCAGTCGCATCACCACCGACTCGCCGTGCGCGGTGGGGACGGTGGACACGCGCAGGTCCAGCTCCTTGCCCTGCACCCGCAGCATGATGCGGCCGTCCTGCGGCAACCGGCGCTCGGCGATGTTGAGCCGGGCCATGATCTTGACGCGGCTGATCACCGCCGCGGTGAGGTTCGAGGGCGGGCTTTCGCCTTCCTCCAGCACGCCGTCGATGCGGTAGCGCACCTTGAGCCGGTTCTCGAACGGCTCGATGTGGATGTCGGAGGCGCGCAGCTCCACCGCGCGCTGGATCACCAGGTTGACCAGGCGGATCACCGGTGCCTCGGACGCCAGGTCGCGCAGGTGCTCGACGTCGTCGGCGTCGCCTCCGCCCTCGCCGTCCGCGGTCTCGACGATCGCGCCCATGGCGCTTCGGCCCTGTCCGAACCAGCGCTCCACCAGATCGTCGATCTCGGAGCGCAGGCCGGCCACCGGCTGGATCCGGCAACCGCTCGCCAGGCGTACGGCGTCGATCGCGTAGTCGTCGTGCGGGTCGGCCATCCACACCGCCAGCCGGTCGCCGCGCATGCCCAGCGGGCACAGGTGGAACTGGCGCAGGAACCGCGCCGACAGTTGCGCCGCGTCCTCGACCGCTTCGGGCGGCGCCTCGGGCACGTCCTTGGCCGCCAGCAGCGGCACCGCGAGCACCTCGGCGCAGGTTTCGGCATGGTCGCGTTCCGACACCAGGCCCAGCCGCCCCAGCAGCGCGAGCAGGCTGCCGCCCGACTCGGCATGCAGACGCCGCGCACGGCCGAGGTCGGCCTCCTTCAGCCGGCCCCGTTCGACCAGCGCGGCGATCAACCGCTCTTCGATCGAGACACCGTCTGGAGCGGCTTCGCCAGGGGCTTCCAGCATCGCGTTCACGCGTCGGCGATCCTCTGCTGCTTGGCCAGATCAGGAGGCCGACTGTAGCAGTTCGATTGGCGCATCGCAGGCCGCCGGATGAACGCCGCCGGAGCCGCCAGCACGGCCCGGAACCGAGAAGCGAAAAGGCCCGCGCGGTGCGTGCACGGCTGGTGCGCCCAGGCGGCGCGCCAAAAAAAAGAACCCCGGCCGAAACCGGGGTTCTGGTGCAGCCGACGAACGCCCCGATCAGCGGTGGCGCGCCTGCAGCGTGACGTTGCTGAAGGCCCGCTCGCCCACCAGCTTGACGTAGTACACGCCCGCCGCCGGATTGTTGATGCGGATGGTCTCGCTGTTGCCCGGACGGGTCGAGTTCCACTGCCCCGCGCCGGCCTCCGGCTCCTCGTCCAGGCTCACGTGCAGGGACACGTCGCCGCTGCCGCCGCTGGTGGTGATGCTCAGCGGCCCGGTCACGCCGGCGGGGACCTCGATCGCGTACAACGCCTCGCTGCCGGCGCCGCCGCTCAGGCCACGCACCGGCACCTTGTTGACCAGCTCGATGGCATCCGGACCGCAGTCCTCGATCTCGGGATCGCAGGGCTCCTCGAGCGCGGCATCCAGCGCCGCGGTCGGGTCGACGATGCCGGTGCCCAGCGGGGTGCTGGCCGGGATGCTGACCGGGAACGCGCGCGCCGTGTCCTTCAGCAGCGCCTCCATGTCGGCCGGGCTGAGCGGATCGCGCGCGGCCGCGACCAGTGCGCTCTGCACCAGCGCCGCCACCGCGGCGACGTGCGGGGACGCCATCGAGGTGCCGGTATAGCCGCTGTAGAGATAGTCGCCCGAATCGGGCGTGGTCGCCGCGTCGGAGCCGGCCTGGAGGATGTAGCCGTCCCACCCGCCGTTGCCGGGGTCGGCACTGCCGCCGCCGCCCGGCGCCGACAGGTCGACCAGGTCGCCGTAGTTCGAGTACGAGGCCTTGCCACCGGTGATGCGGGTCGCGCCCACCGTGACGACGTTGTTGCAGCTGGCGGGGCGGAAGTTCACCACGTTCGAATTGCTGTTGCCGGCTGCCACCACCACGGTACTGCCGTTGGCCACCGCGGTGTCGATCGCGCTCTGGTAGACCGCGTCGCACGGGGCGCCGCCGCCCAGGCTCATGTTGATGACCTCGGCCGGGTTCTCGTTGGCCGGGATGCCGGCGACGGTGCCGCCCGAGGCCCAGACGATGGCGTCGGCGATGTCGGACAGGTAGCCACCGCAGCGGCCGAGTACGCGCACCGGCAGCACCTTGGCGTCATGGGCGAGGCCGGCCGCGCCGAGGGCGTTGTTGGTGGTCTCGGCCACGGTGCCGGCGACGTGGGTGCCGTGCCAGGAGCTGTCCTGCACCGGCGAGCCGGCGTAGCACTCGTCGGCCACCGGGTTCCAGTCGCCGTAGTCGAGCGCGCCGGGCACGCGGTCGTCGGTGCCGCGGCGCGACACGAACGCGTCGGAAATGAAGTCGTAGCCCTCCAGCAGCTGCCCGCCCATCATGTCGGGGTGCTCGGGAAGGATGCCGGTGTCGAGCACCGCCACCACCACACCCTCGCCGGTGTTCACGTCCCAGGCGCCCTCGGCGTCGATGCCACCGGGGTTGTCGGTGCGGAAGTTCCACTGGTACTGGGCGAAGAAGGGATCGTCGGGGGTGAACTGGGGCTGGGCCTCCAGCTTGCGCACCGGGCCGAGGGCGTAGTCGCGCTCGTCGATCACCGCGTACTCCACCGCCGGGTCCGCGGAGATCTCGCGCACGAGGTTTTCCAGCGCGGCGCGGTCGAGCTTCTGCGACAGGCGCAGCAGGTCGGCGCCGATGCCGAGGCGGCGCATGTGGGTGGCGGAGACGGCAGCGCCGCGGGCGGACCTGACGCCGGCGCCCGCGCGCGCGGCGGCCGACTCGACCGCGCGGGCCTTGGCCATGTTGCTGGTGCTTTCGAGGGTGCCGCTGCGGTACTTGACGATCACGCGTGCGCCGGCCTGGATCTCGGCCGCGGGCTGGGCGATACGCGACTGGCCGATCCTGGCCTCCTGGCCGGCGGCATGGACCGCGGGGATTCCGATCGCCGCGGCAATGGCGGCACACAACAGGGTCTTACGCTTCATCGACACTTCTCCTCGCATGTATGGACTTTCTTATGACATTCGTCACTGCGTGAACGCGGACCGTCCCGTCGGCCCCCCTGCATGCCTGGGGAGCGGTCCGCGCATTTGTTTCCTTACCAGCCGAAGCCGGCACCCACACCTACCGATTTCTCGTCGCCGCTGAACGCACCGCCGAAGGTCACCGTGGCCCGATCGCTGATCGCGCGCTGGTAGCCGACGGACAGAGCGCTTTCTCCGCCCTGGAAGCCGACGCCGACGCCGACCCGGTTCTGGGTGCGGATGCCGGCGGCGCTGGTCGCCATGTTCAGCATCGCCGCGCCCATCGCGCCCTGGCGGTCGATGCGGCGGTCCTGGTCGTGGAAGCGACGCTCGACATCGCCGTGGAAGGCGTCGAAATTGTCGTGCCAAGCGGCGACCTGCGCATCGGTATAGGCATTGGCCGAATTCAGCGTCTGGGTCGCGGTGGACTTCACCTGTGCAACGTTGGCAGCGTCAGTATCGGCGGTGCCCGCCGCCACGTTGGTGACCTGGCGCTCGTTTCCGGCGCTGCCGACCGAGACCGCGTTGGCGCGGTCGGCGACCGACCCCTGCCCCAGCGCCACCGCGCCGGCGGCGGTCGCCGAAGCGCCCTGGCCGATGGCGGTGCCGGAGGCCGCGGTGACGCTGGCGCCCTCGCCCATCGCCACCGCATTGGTGGCCGCGGCGGTGATGGTGGCGTTGGCGCCCACCGCGGTGCTGCCGTCCGCCTCGACCCGTGCGTTGCCGCCGATGGCGGTGTCGTTGGGGCCGTGCGCGTAGGCGTTGCCGCCCATCGCGATGCCGTTGTTGCCGTTGGCGGTGGCGTTGGCGCCCACCGCGACGGCGTTGCTGCCCGTGCCGACCTTGGCGGCCTCGCCGGTGGGCGCGCCATCGACGGCCGCGCGGTTGCCGATGTTGCCGTTGCCCGCGTCGGCGCCGACCGCCGAGACGCGCAGGTCCAGCTGGCTGATCTGCGCATCCAGCGCCCCCAGCGCATCGCCGATGGAGTAGTAGTTCGCTCCCTGGATCGCGTAGGTCGGCGCAGCGATGGTGCCGAACGCAGTCACCGTCGCGCCGCCGCCGATCACGTCCGCCGCGCTCTGCAGCGCGCCGTACATCTGGCCGCCGTTGATCGCGTCGGTGCTGCCGGCGCCGACCGCGCCGGCCGCGACGTTGCCGATGACGGTACCGTCGTCGCCGTCCAGCGTGATCGCTGCGCGGCTGTCGTCGTCGTAGGACACCGCGTTCCCGACGATGCCCTCGACGTCGCCGACGCGGTCGCCGAGGTCGGCCACCTGGCCTTCGACCACATCGACGCGCTGGTTGGTCTCGAACAGCTGGGCGCCGTTGACCGCATCGGTGCTGTCCTCGCTCACTTCGCCCGCGGCGACGTTGCTCAGCACCGTGCCTTCGGCGCCGGCGAAGGTGACCGTGCCCTGGGTGTCGTCGTCGTAGACCACGGCGCTGTCGCTCAGTTCGCCGAGCTCACCGGCCACCGTGTTCAGCTGCGCCAGGTTCACCGCATCGGTGTCCTCGGTGCCCGCGGCCACGTTGGTGATCTGGCGCTCCAGCCCCGCGGCGCCCACCGAGACCGAGCGTTCCCGGTCGGCCAGCGAACCCGACCCCAGGGCCACCGAGTTCAACGCGCCCTCGGCGACCTCGGAACCGGCGCCGATCGCGATCGCGCTCTCGGCGTTGGCGAACGAATTGGTACCGATGGCGATGCCGTGGATGTCGTTGGCGAACGCCTGGGTGCCGACCGCGACGCTGTTGTCGGAATAGCCGAAGGCGCCGCGGCCGATGCCGATCGAGTTGGTGGCCGGGGCCCAGCTGCCGTAGCCGATCGAGATCGAGCGGGCGCCGGTGGCGTAGGAATCCAGACCGACCGCGACCGAGTCGACCCCGGTGGCCCAGGAGAAGCTGCCGACTGCTGTCGCGCCATCCGCCGTGGCCCAGGCGTAGCTGCCGGTGGCGGTGCTCTGTTCGCCGTTGGCGCGGCTGTTGTCGCCCAGCGACACGCTGTAGTCGCCCTGGGCGTGGGCCTTGTGGCCGGCGGCAAGGGTGAACTCGCCCTCTGCGCGGGCACCGTAGCCGAGCGAGGCGGCATTGCTGCCGGTCGCTTGCGCCCCGGCGCCGACCGCGGTGCCGTAGTCGCCGGCGGTCGCGCCGACCATCACCACGTTGCCCTCGTCGTCCTCGATGGGCCAGCCGAACTGGTCGAAGGCTTCGCCCATGCCGCCGATCGCGGTGCTGGCGATGCCACCGGCGTCCGCGCCGGCGCCGAATGCCGAGCTGTCCTGTCCGAAGGCGTTGGCATTGAAGCCGACCGCGGTGGCGTTGACCGCCTGCGCCAGCGCGCCGCTGCCGAAGGCCGATGCGCCCGTATCGTAGGCGCTGGCCGAGGAGCCCACCGCGGTGGCGTAGTCCGCATCGGCCAGCGCATCGGAGCCGGCCGCCGTGGCGCCGTCGCCGGCCACGTAGGCCTCTCCCTCGCCGGTCGCCTTGAAGTAGCGCGCGGTTTCCTCGGCGCCCTCGGCGACCTCATTGAGCTGCGCCACGTTCACCGCGTCGTTGTCGTCGACGCCGTCGCCGACGTTGACGATCCGCCGCGTCGCCGGGTGCCCGCCCGAACCGGTGCCGTTGCCCACCGACACCACGTTCTCCTCGGTCGCGCGCGAACCCGCGCCCAGCGCGACGCTGCTCGCTCCGTTCGCCCATGCGTTCAGGCCCACCGCCGTGGCGTTGATCCCGCCATAGGCGAACGAGTCCCGGCCGATCGCGGTCGAACCGACCGAGGTCGCCCATGCGAACTGGCCCACCGCCGTGGTGTTGTCGGCCGTGGCCCACGAGGTGCCGCCCACCGCCGTGCTGTTGAGGCTGGTCGCCCGCGAGCTGCTGCCCAACGCCACGCTGGCGCTGCCGCTGGCGGTCGAGGTGTTGCCCAGCGCCGTGGCATTGCTGCCGCTGGCCAGCGCCGAGATGCCCACCGCCGTGCTGCGGGTGTTGCTGGCTTCCGCGCCGTAGCCGAGCGCCGTGGCGAAGTCGCCGCTGG
>NZ_JARXRM010000022.1 GCF_029887875.1 Luteimonas endophytica | reverse complement strand
GCGCACGTAGTCCGCCACGGTTTCGTCCGGGTAGGTCAGGCTGCTGAGGTGCCCGCCCTTGGTGTAGCTGTAGCGCAGCGCGAACGTCTGCCCGTGCGTGACCTGGACCTTGCGCGTCATCTGGCCGAAGCGGTCGTAGCAGTAGCGGGTGCTGCCGCTGGCGTCTTCCATCGCGGCCCTCTATGACGACTAACAAAAATCTACTCTGACGCCTGTTTTACCAAACAGATCTCAAGATCGTCCAGGAAGATAATTAATCGTTCGTCGATACAGCGGTCAGAAAGTTTAAGCCTCAGGAAGCAGGAATCTACTCGCAAATCGCTGGATTGCCCCGCTGCGAAAAGCCATCCTATCTCCATGGCGATGTTTGCAGATGAGGCAGACCTAACAATAGAAAGAAACTCATTCTGGTTTTTGACAGATAGCAGCAGGTCGTTTATCGCGGGCCGCATCTTATAAAGATCAATGCTGGTAATGAGCGTCCGAAGCCTGGCTTCGAAATCAATGATGAAAGTATCAGCGGCCAACGTTATTCCCCCAAATTTCCCCCAAAACAGGTCCGCCACCCGTATTGGTACAACATCGGCAAGAAAAGATGGACCCTACATAGGCACCGCGTAAGAACACAGTATGATGCGTGCCCTTCATCGCGCACAAGCCTCCTGACGCAGGTACCCCAGGTCTCTTGCTGCTTCCTGCCGGGAAATCAAGAAGCGCGTGCGCGGCAGACGCGTAGGGATAGTAGCGTCCCATCTCCGAGCACTCGTCATATTGAGGATAAACTTCCCCGCAAGTCCGACATTCCTCTCCGTATCGAGCTTGAGGCCTCGTAAGACTGTCCGGCTTTGGAAGAACTGTGATTCCACTACCGGTGCCAAAAATTGCTGCGCATGCGACAGGATTTTGCCTACACCATGCATCTTGAGTGGTTTGGCCCACCGTCTGTAGTCCTAGCGGATCAATAGCCACCATAGGTTTTCCAAGCACATACGCGTAGGTAGACCAGCCGCCACCTAAGCCGATCAGATCACTCTCGATATATCTTCCGACGCCTGGATCGTAACTCCGAAACCAGTTGTAGTTGAACCCGCTCGCTGCATCGAAACGTTGCCCGGGAAAACGCATATCGAACCCGAAAACCGTTCCATCGCCATCCGGGTCCTCATCCGGAGGACTATTGCCGAAAGCCTCGCTGGCCAGGTCCCAATTCCACACGCCCACATTCCGCACCGGATCGATCACCGCCCGCGGCGTGCCGAGGTGGTCGGGCTGGACATAGTGAAGCCGGTTGACGCCTGAGGTTCCAACCAGCAGTCCGACCGGATAGTCGTCCAGCCAGACCGCCTGCTGCAGCGGAGTCCCCGCAGCATCGTAATCGCCGAGCCAGCGGCCGGCCTCGTCGAAGACCGTGGTCGTGTCGCTGGCGCCCAGGTGCCTGCGCACCTGCTCGCCCTTGCCGTTGTAGACGTAGTGCATCGCCACCGCGCCGCCCTGTTTCGCCTGGCTCATTCGGTTGGTGGCGTTGTAGACGAACTCCCTGGCCGTGCCGATGGCCAGGGTATTGCCGGCGTTGTCGTAGCTGCGGGCGACGCCGGCCACGGCGGCGAGCCGGTGGCTGTCGGTCGGGTAGCTGTAGGCCTGGCTGCCGCCGGCATTGGCGAAGCTGGTGCGGTTGCCGGTGGCGTCGTAGCCGTAGCTCTCGATGGCTGCGCCGGCCGCGCCGTCGCGGAAGGCGGTGAGGCGGCCGAGCGGGTCGTAGTCGAAGCTCGCCCGCGGCGGTTCCGCCAGGTCGGCAGTGTGCAGCGCCGTGAGATTGCCGACCGGGTCGTAGCTGTAGCCGAAATCCAGCCCGCCAGCGGCCGGGTCGCTGATGGACGTGGGGCGGTAGTCCAGGTCGTGTACGCGATCGAGGCGACGGCCGTTGCCGTACGTCCAGCCGGCGGCGGGGCCGAAGGGGTAGTAGTCGGCGCCGGTCAGCAGGACCTCGCGAGCGCCGCCCGGGGAGGTCACGCCTATCTCCGTCACCCTGCCCTGGGCATCGCGCACGTAGTCGGCCACGGACCCGTCCGGGTAGGTCAGGCTGCTGAGGTGCCCGCCCTTGGTATAGGTGTAGCGCAGCGCGAACGCCTGCCCGTTGGTGACCTGGAGCTTGCGCGTCATCTGGCCGAAGCGGTCGTAGCAGTAGCGGGTGCTGCCGCTGGCGTCGTTCATCAGCCACCATCATCCGGTAGCGTACGTCCCGCCTTGAGACGATCACAGAACTGAGCGATCAGCTGTCGCGAACGGCGGAGGCAGATTCCATTTAGTTTTCTTTCCGTATATCTGTAATCCGCCTCAAGATCTAGATCATACTTGGAATGAAACAATCTATGTTCCAATGCATACAAGGCAACTATCGCCGTTTCGCCAGTAGCCGTTTCCGCGTAATGGATCAGTTTATCGATCGATTCGCGTCCGACGGCGGCACTCAGCGCATCGACTGCAGTACTTCTGACAAAGAGATCATCGCTCTCTAGCCGTGATTCTATATATCCATAGTATTTTTCGTAGTTTTGCTTGTCCCTAGCCATCAACTCGCGCGCAACTACAAGCATCTTGACTTCATCCGCAACCGAGCGATCGGCCTTTAAAATCACACTTTGCCAATACTCCAGATATAGTTCCTTTGCCTCATTTGGGTTCTTTCTGAAATCCTCAGATACGTTTTCGCTAATCGCCTCCATTTCGCGAAACTCTTCCTCGTTGTTATCGCCGGCAAATCGCATACACCCAACAATCATCAACACGTAGATGATGGAGTAGACGGCTAGCAGGCCCCTCTTAGTCATTGGTACCAATCCCATTCCGACCAGATATCTTGGCTTGGACCTAGATCTCTCCATACAACATCCTTCATTGCATCGAAGGGCGTTCTACTTACGATTCCACAATCGTCGATACAGACCTCGTAATAAATTATATCCCTGATATTTGCCTGCTTCAGGGAAATATTCTGTATCCACTCGTTCTTGCAAGC
Source organism: Luteimonas endophytica (assembly GCF_029887875.1). Taxonomy (GTDB): domain Bacteria; phylum Pseudomonadota; class Gammaproteobacteria; order Xanthomonadales; family Xanthomonadaceae; genus Luteimonas; species Luteimonas endophytica. Next base: position 797 of record NZ_JARXRM010000022.1, on the reverse strand, counting down.
CACAAGCAAGGAGAGCGGCACTGGAAGCGGAACCCGAAAGTTCATACCGCCGCCTCTCCCTCTGTGGCGACCAATGGAAGGTATAGCGTCCATCGGGCCGAACTGACCTATTTGTGGTATCGGCAAGCAAGTTCTACGAAAAAGTCTAGGGAGCCCTACTTTTCTGGCGACAATCTCGCCAAGATACTCTCCGGAAACCTCCCATTCAGTCCAGCAATCGTTCCCAGGGGCCAAGCCAAACCTATCGAAGTAGATCGACGGGCTTGCAAACGCGTACCCATAGAGAGCCACACCTCCAGCGATACCAATCGGATCGCTCTGCGAGTATCTCCCTGCACCTGGTTCATAATCTCGGAAGTAGTTGTAGTTGAGCCCACTCGCCGCATCGTAGCGTTGCCCAGGGAAGCGCATGTCGAACCAGAACCCAATGCCGTCGCCATCCGGATCCTCATTCGGCGGACTGTTGCCGAAAGCCTCGCTCGCCAGATCCCAGTTCCACACCGCCACGTTGCGCAGCGGATCGATCACCGCGCGCGGCGTGCCAAGGTGGTCCGGCTGCACGTAGTGGAGTCGGTTGATGCCTGAGGGACCGACCAGCAGGCCGACCGGGAAGTCGTACAGCCAGACCGCCTGCTGCAGCGGGGTCCCCGCAGCATCGTAGTCGCCAAGCCAGCGGCCGGCCTCGTCGAAGACCGTGGTCGCGTCGCTGGCGCCCAGGTGCCTGCGCACCTGCTCGCCCTTGCCGTTGTAGACGTAGTGCATCGCCACCGCGCCGCCCTGTTTCGCCTGGCTCATTC
>NZ_JARXRM010000021.1 GCF_029887875.1 Luteimonas endophytica | reverse complement strand
GCGCTCGCCGCGCTCGCGGTACCGTCGCAACATGCGCGCCTGATCCAGCTCGACGCCCCGGTCCCGGGGCTGGTGGTGGAACGGTTCGACGGCAGCGAGGCAGTCTGCGCGCCGTTCCGTTTCGTGATCGACGTGTTTTCCACCTCGGCGTTCGTCGACACCGCCGAGCTGCCCGGACGGCGGCTCGGCCTGCGCCTGCACCGTGCAGAGGGCGGCGAGCGCAGCTGGCACGGCGTGTGCACCGCGGTGGCGCCCCTGGGCGCCGACGGCGGCCTGGCCCGCTACCGGTTGACCATGGAGCCCTGGACCGCGCTGCTGGCGCACCGGCGCAACGCGCTGGTGTTCCAGGACCTCGACGTGCGCGGGGTGCTGGAGCGCGTGTTCGCGGACTACTCGATGGCCGCGTTCCGCTTCGACATCGACGGCGCCCTGCCGGTGCGCGCGATCACCACCCAGTACCGCGAAAGCGACTGGGACTTCGTCACCCGCCTGCTGGCCGAAGCCGGCCTGGCCTGGCGCTACGAGCACGACCAGTCCGCAGGCGAAGACGATGGCGGCGACGACGGCGCCCGCCACACCCTGGTGATCTTCGATGCCCAGGCCGAGGTTCCCGACGCCGGCACGCTGCGCTTCCATCGCAGCGCCGCCACCGAGACCCGCGACGCCATCGGCGCCTTCACCGAGCTGCGCCAGCTGGCGCCCAACCGCAGCCATGCCGCCAGCTGGCACAGCGCGCAGCTGGCGAGCGTTGCCGGGCAGTGCGAAGCCGACGCCGGCGGACTGCCGGCGCTCGAGGTCTTCGTGCAGCCGCGCGCCGGCCGCTTCGAGCAGGGCGGCCAGGCCCAGGCCGAAGCCGCAAGACGCCTGGACGCGCTGCGGCTGCCGGTGGCGCTGCATCACGGCGCGGGCAGCGCGCGCGCCATCGCCGCCGGCAATACGTTCACGCTCAGCCAGCATTCCGGCCACGAGGGCCGGGCGTTCCTGCCGCTGCGGGTGACCCACGTAGCGGCGAACAACCTCGGCAGCGGCATCACCGCCCTGCTCGCCTCGCCCGACCTGGAGCGCGGCAGCTATCGCAACCGTTTCGTCGCGGTGCCCGCCGGCACGCCGGTGGCGCCGCTGCCGCGCGACCGCCCGACCGTGCACGGCCCGCAGACCGCCCGCGTGGTCGGCCTGCCCGAAGCCGCGGTCAGCCCCAGCCGCGACCACCAGGTGCGCATCCAGCTCGCCTGGCAGCGCGGCCCCCGGCCCAACCCGGGCGGGCTGCAGGACAGCGGCAGCGAGCACCCGGGCCACGCCCCCGGCGATGCCACCTCCGGCACCTGGGTACCGGTGGCGGAGTGGGTCGCCGGCCCCAACTGGGGCAGCCACTTCCTGCCGCGGGTGGGCGCCGAGGTGCTGGTGGAGTTCCTGCATGGCGACATCGACCAGCCGCGGGTGACCGGCCAGCTGTACAACGGCGAGGTCGCCCCGCCCTTCGCCGGCGGCATCGATGGCCCGTCCAACCATCCCGGCACCCTGAGCGGGCTGCACAGCCGCGCCCACGACGGCAGCGGCAGCCAGCAGTGGGTGCTCGACGACACCCCGGGCCAGCTGCGCACCCGGCTGCAGACCAGCCTGGCCGACAGCCGCCTGGAGCTGGGCTACCTGGTGCAGCACCAGGACGGCGCGCGCGGCGGCCTGCGCGGCCGGGGCATGGAGCTGGCCAGCGCCGGCTGGGGCAACGTCCACGCCGGCCAGGGCCTGCTGCTGTCCAGCACCGCGCGTGCCGGGGCCGCCTCGACCCAGATGGACATGGCCGAGGCGGTGGCCCAGCTCAAGGGCGCCGAGCGCACCGCCGAGAGCCTGCACGAGACCATGCTGCAGCAGCAGGTGCCGGGGTTCGACTCCAACCAGCGCCTCACCGCGCTCCGCGAAGCGCTGGATGCCGAGGTCGACGGCAAATACGCCGGCAGCGTCGCCGGCCAGTCCGCGATGAAGCCGGCGGCGGGCGGGCGCGAACCGGGCCAGGACCCGGTCGAGCGCTTCGCCGACCCGAAGCTGGTCGCCGAATCGCCGGAATCGATCGCGTTCGCGACCCGGAAGAGCGCGGTCGCCTACGCCGGCGGCGCCCTGCACCTGACCGCACAGGCCGACGTCCAGCTCAGCGCCGGCCAGACCTTCGCCTCGGTCGCCGGCCAGCACGCCGCGCTCTACGCCCACGCCGGCCCGATCCGCGCGATCGCCGCCAACGGCCCGCTCAGCCTGCAGGCCCACACCGGTCCGCTGGAGGTGCTGGCCGACCAGTCGGTCACCCTCACCGCCACCGACGAACGCATCGACGTGCTGGCGCAGAAGAAGATCGTGCTGCAGGCCGGACAGGTGCAGGTGACGCTGGAGGACGGGAACATCACCTTCGCGTGTCCGGGGGAGTTCCGGGTCAAGGCGGGGGAGCATCCGTTCCGGGGTGGCGCGAGCGGCGATGCCGCCCTGACCGCATTGCCGGTGGGCCTGGCTCAGCGCACCCTGGAACTCGAGTTCGACTACGCGGACCTCAAGCCGGTCGAGGGTGCGCCCTACCTGGTCGTATTCGACGACGGTACCCGCCGCGAGGGCACCCTCGATGGCGACGGCCGGGCCACCATCGAGAACCCGCCCGGGCCCGGGCGCGCGTTCTTCGGCTACGACGCGCGCGACGCGTTCCCCTACCCGGAGCGGCCGGCCAACCCGATCTTCGGTTTCGTGCCGAGCAGCGCAGAGGACGCCCAGCAGGCGCTCGAACGCTATGCGCAGGCCGAGGCCGAGTTCATGGAAGACAACTTCTTCCCCGACGAGGTCGCGGCGGCCTACAGCGGCGAGCTTGAGTACGAGGACCTGACCAGCCAGTACGACTACGACGACGAATCCGAGCCGCACGAGCACGAAGAGGAGGATCCGGGCGCGCACGAGGAAGTGCTGATTGCCGACAATGCCCCACCCACGGAGGACGCCGCATGACCGCCAACGTCGCGCTCCAGCGCGCCGAGGACGACACCCTCGCCGAGATCCTGACCTGGATGCAGGAAGTGGTGGAAGGCCGCGGCGACTCCGCCGCCCAGATGATCGTCTCCGTCGTACTGGGCTGCATCCCCTACGTGGGCCAGGCCGTCGACGCCTACAACATCGTGCGCAGCGTCCACGGCCTGACCAAGGCGCCCGACAGCGCCGACAACTGGATCAACCTGGCGCTGTCCCTGATCGCCGTGGTCCCGCTGTTCGGCGATGCGTTGAAGAACGCCTTCCTGATGATGCGCCAGGGCCGAAAGATGGGCCGCGTCCTCGACGCACTGCCCAACCATCTGCGCGGCAACGTGGAACGCTGGTTCCGGCAGCTCGACTGGGCCCGCTATACCCGCGAGCTGACCGCCACCTTCGGCAGGATCATGACCGGCATGATCGACGTGCTGGAGAACCGTGTCACCCGCTGGGTCCTTGGCCGCGAAGGCGTAGATGCCCTGGTCCGGCAGTTGCGCCAGCTGCAGCAGGCCGCCCCGCGCCGGATCCAGGAGGCGATGGACTCGCTGCGGCAATCGCACCAGCGCGCACTGCAGGACCCCTTGCCCACCACCGCCGGCAACTCCACCCGCAGCCCGAACACCCAGCGCCGCGCCACGCCCGGCACCCAGACCGGCGGCAACGTGCGCACCACCACCGCGGGCACCGGCACGCCCGCCAGCGGCCAGGCCAGGACCACGCAGCGGCAGAGCACCGCCGCCGCCATGGGGCGGCAGGCGATCGGCGTGTCGGGCGAACACATCGCCGACTACTACTTCGTACGGCGCCAGCGCCGCCGCGCCAAGGTCAGCCATCGCGGTACCCTGTACGAGATGAAGCAGCCCAACGGCGCGCTGAGTCTCGGCCACCACGGCATCGACCACGTCTGGCATGCCAGCAACCTGCCGCACAAATACCGCGTCAGCGACACCAAGGGTTCCGGCGCGCCGTTCCACCGCCGTCTGGAAACCGCGCAACAGGTGTGGCAGGCGCTGGAATACGGCATCGACGCCTACCTGGGCGAGGAGGACGAGAACCGGGTGCGGCACTCGGTTGGCAGCACGCGCGGCGATGGGAAGCAGATGAGCCACCGGTGGATTGCGGCGAAGATTGGTCGCGCCCAGCTAACTTCCACCGCAAGTGCCGAGTTACTTCCGAAGGTTGAAGCTTGGCGCCGCTCCGATTTCAAGCTTGGGGCCCAAGCGACGTTTGAGGGTGGCCAGATGCAGCGCAGTTTGGTGAAGTGTCCCTACGACCGTAGCCTGATCACCGTAGTGGGGCCAAATCACAATCGGCACCAGCGCGCACGTGGCAGTACCAGCGGGCGTTGCGCTAAGCCCTCCACAAGCCACCAGATCGGAACTGAGTTCGTGCTACCCAATCACATCCTCCGCGAGTAACTCCACCGATGACGCTACCGATGCCGGACTGGCAGGCGTGGTACGCCACCAAAATTCCAGCAGCCGCCTTCTACGAACGACGCGAGTCGTACCTTCGGCAGGCGACGTACGCCAAGCGTTTCGATGACAAGCTTGGCGGAATCGCCATGGTTACAACAGATCTTCCAAAGTACTCAGCCAAAGCCCGACCCGGCGGCCTCATGACCTCAACGCAACAGCGGCTATGGGACGTCTTAGACTGGATGAGCCTCCAGTACTCGGCCGGCGCATCGGTTTCACTTCTCGCCGAGATCTGGCCCTCCGCACTGGAGTGGGCTGAGGAGTACGGCCGCTTCCACGCGAATTACCACACTTCCGACGAGAACACTTCCGGAGACGTCACGCCGCATGTGGCGTTAGTCTCGGAAGAATACTGGATCGTGGCCCTGCGACTGGTCTGCTTCGGCCTGCTCACCGGTCACGCCGACCGGATGCCCCGGGTAATGGCTTTCATCGACTACGCCAATGCGGATCTCGACCTGTACGACGGCCTGCTGGAACGGCTGGTCGCGCAGTGGGTACCGGGTCGCCCAATTCCCGACAAGGCCATCCGCCACCTGCCCTACCGCAAGCTGTTCAAGGTATTCGACGCCGAGCCGGCGGATCGCCCTGCCCTGATGGCCAAGTACATGGACGAGTGGTACCACGCCAGCCGGCGGGAGCCCTATATCGACCAGCACGGCGAGGCCGACACCGTGTTCTACGGCTACTGGGCCTGGGAGGCCGCGGCCACCACCTTCGTGCTCGGCATCGACGACAGCAGCTACCGTGACATGCAGTTCTACCCGAAGGACCTGGCCGAGTACGCTCGACTGCGAGCCAGTGCGGCCGACGCCCCGCCCCGAGTTGAGCGCGTGCCCGCCGGAGAGCCCAGCCCCAGAACCGGATGGTGGCATACCCCCGCCCAACCTGGCTCACGCCGCCACTTCAAGGCCGGCGATGTCTTTCCGAAGGTCGAGGGCAGCCAGTACGGCGAGACGTTCTGGCTCTGGGCTCAGGATCAAAGCACGCCCGCCCTGTGACTCCCGGACACGACAATCGCCCCGAAGCTTCGTTTCTGGGTAGCCTGGGCCGGACGACAAAATTGTTGCTATCGATTGCCGCCCTGATTGGCATCGCCTTCAGTGGTTTCGTTTGGCAGGGCGCCCAGAGGGAAGAAGTTCGACAGGCCGAGCAAGCTCGCGATGCCGCGGTCGAGAAACAGAACGATCTTCTGCGGGAACTGGAAGGACTGCGCTCCCAAGTTCGAACAGGCGCAAAGGGCGTGCAGTGTCTGAACGTCCTGCCAAGCTGGGAGAGAGAACTCACCTCCTGCCGAGCCACGCTTGGCCGATTACAAGCGAACGGAGGGATCTTTCAGCGCATTGAGGCGCTACAGCGTTCGAGCGAGCGCCTCAAGCAAGAAAGCAATTACATCATTCGCCCTGGCTTGTCGGTCAACAGGAAGGAGTCGCTGAACGAAGGCGAGAAGTCCGAGCTTGAGGACTTGACCCGTCGCGACATCCAGATCCATCAGCAGATTCTCGATCTGCAAGAGCGCTTGCACTGTGGAAATTGAGGCGCAACGCGCGTGTCTTCTTTTCCAGTAGGAGCGCTCGCCGCGCTCGCGGTACCGTCGCAACATGCGCGCCTGATCCAGCTCGACGCCCCGGTCCCGGGGCTGGTGGTGGAACGGTTCGACGGCAGCGAGGCAGTCTGCGCGCCGTTCCGTTTCGTGATCGACGTGTTTTCCACCTCGGCGTTCGTCGACACCGCCGAGCTGCCCGGACGGCGGCTCGGCCTGCGCCTGCACCGTGCAGAGGGCGGCGAGCGCAGCTGGCACGGCGTGTGCACCGCGGTGGCGCCCCTGGGCGCCGACGGCGGCCTGGCCCGCTACCGGTTGACCATGGAGCCCTGGACCGCGCTGCTGGCGCACCGGCGCAACGCGCTGGTGTTCCAGGACCTCGACGTGCGCGGGGTGCTGGAGCGCGTGTTCGCGGACTACTCGATGGCCGCGTTCCGCTTCGACATCGACGGCGCCCTGCCGGTGCGCGCGATCACCACCCAGTACCGCGAAAGCGACTGGGACTTCGTCACCCGCCTGCTGGCCGAAGCCGGCCTGGCCTGGCGCTACGAGCACGACCAGTCCGCAGGCGAAGACGATGGCGGCGACGACGGCGCCCGCCACACCCTGGTGATCTTCGATGCCCAGGCCGAGGTTCCCGACGCCGGCACGCTGCGCTTCCATCGCAGCGCCGCCACCGAGACCCGCGACGCCATCGGCGCCTTCACCGAGCTGCGCCAGCTGGCGCCCAACCGCAGCCATGCCGCCAGCTGGCACAGCGCGCAGCTGGCGAGCGTTGCCGGGCAGTGCGAAGCCGACGCCGGCGGACTGCCGGCGCTCGAGGTCTTCGTGCAGCCGCGCGCCGGCCGCTTCGAGCAGGGCGGCCAGGCCCAGGCCGAAGCCGCAAGACGCCTGGACGCGCTGCGGCTGCCGGTGGCGCTGCATCACGGCGCGGGCAGCGCGCGCGCCATCGCCGCCGGCAATACGTTCACGCTCAGCCAGCATTCCGGCCACGAGGGCCGGGCGTTCCTGCCGCTGCGGGTGACCCACGTAGCGGCGAACAACCTCGGCAGCGGCATCACCGCCCTGCTCGCCTCGCCCGACCTGGAGCGCGGCAGCTATCGCAACCGTTTCGTCGCGGTGCCCGCCGGCACGCCGGTGGCGCCGCTGCCGCGCGACCGCCCGACCGTGCACGGCCCGCAGACCGCCCGCGTGGTCGGCCTGCCCGAAGCCGCGGTCAGCCCCAGCCGCGACCACCAGGTGCGCATCCAGCTCGCCTGGCAGCGCGGCCCCCGGCCCAACCCGGGCGGGCTGCAGGACAGCGGCAGCGAGCACCCGGGCCACGCCCCCGGCGATGCCACCTCCGGCACCTGGGTACCGGTGGCGGAGTGGGTCGCCGGCCCCAACTGGGGCAGCCACTTCCTGCCGCGGGTGGGCGCCGAGGTGCTGGTGGAGTTCCTGCATGGCGACATCGACCAGCCGCGGGTGACCGGCCAGCTGTACAACGGCGAGGTCGCCCCGCCCTTCGCCGGCGGCATCGATGGCCCGTCCAACCATCCCGGCACCCTGAGCGGGCTGCACAGCCGCGCCCACGACGGCAGCGGCAGCCAGCAGTGGGTGCTCGACGACACCCCGGGCCAGCTGCGCACCCGGCTGCAGACCAGCCTGGCCGACAGCCGCCTGGAGCTGGGCTACCTGGTGCAGCACCAGGACGGCGCGCGCGGCGGCCTGCGCGGCCGGGGCATGGAGCTGGCCAGCG
>NZ_JARXRM010000020.1 GCF_029887875.1 Luteimonas endophytica | reverse complement strand
GCCGTCCAACGCTTGATCTCTTCTTCCATTACCGCGCTCATTCGTGTCTCCTTGGAAAGGTTACACCTGAGCAGGAAATCACTGGGTCATTACACCCGCGCGCTGCTCACGCTGTCGAACATGGCTTGGCCGACCATGGTGATGCGCTGCAGCTGGCAGAGCTCATCGCTCTTGAAGAACTCGATCAAGCGAGCAATCGCAATGCCAACCAATACCAGAATGATGCCCCGCCTGTTGCCAACAGACTCGGCTTGAGCAGCCTCACGTGATGTCCGTTGCTACATGAGAGACAGGAGCCAAGCAATACCAGTCACCAATACGACCAGCCCCACGACAAAGCAGATCACGGGCCACCCCAGTTCGTAGAAGTCGTACTTGCCGTTCTGCCGCCAATCCTTCTGATACGGGTCGTCGGGATCGACCTGGCAGGCCGCTTCCACTTCCGCAGGCCAAGCAGGCACCTTGCTCGTGTACATCGCCAGGCAGCGGCCAAGCGTCGTCATTGTCCACAATGGCGAGGCAAGCAACTGAAGAACTGGCCATTTCGTATAAGGCGCGAACGTCCGCACCAGACCGAAGGCGAAACCCTCGCGTCGCCCGTCGATCGGCAAACAGAGCTTGGTCAGTTCGTAGTTTTTCTCCACACCATCTGGATCCTCCATATAGCGGCGGATGTACTCCCACAACCGCATCAGCCCCACTTTGTCGCCCAGAAACGGATAACCGAGAGTGAAAGTATCCTTGACCGATTCACCATCTTCCGCCAGCACATGAGCGCGCACATCCACACTGCTGGTGAACAGAGGCAGATCGTTTTCCTGTGCACATATGAACAGGTCGTCCCAAGAGACGATCAGCACCGTATCGCTGGGCCTCGTTACGTAGACCTGCCTAGTTCTTCTGTTGAAACGGATGGGATAGTGGGTCTGGCGGAAGATATCGAACCGCATGCCCTTGTATCCGATCCATACAAACACGGAAAAAATGGCGGCCACCATGGCAAACGAGATCCACCTAGCGAAGTCGTTCTCAGCAATCGCCAACCACAAAAATGCACCGATGGCACCCGAGGCTATGGCCAGAATCACCCCACCTTCCCAAGCCGCGAACCCCCTGACCGGGTACCAACGGTCCACCAGTTCCAGATAGGTGCTGTTGAGCTTGATCACCGACAACCAGTCTTGTGGGTCGGCGCTTGCTTGCTCCGTCTTCTTCAGACGACGTTGACGCTCTTCCTTGGTCAGAGGCCGGTTAATTTTGTAGTCGCGCTTGTAGTCGTGCCGGCCGTCCCTGCCGAATCCTGTGTAGTCCATGAATCAGCCCGCCTGCGGAACCAGCAGCAGCCTCACGTGGGTCCGTTGCTAAATGAGAGAGAGCAGCCAGACAATGCCTGTCACCAATACGACCAGCCCGACGACAAAGCAGATCACCGGCCATACTAATTCGTAGAAGTCATACTTGCCGTTCTGCCGCCAGTCCTTCTGATACGGGTCATCGAAATCGACCTGGCAGGCCGCATCCACCTCCGCGGGCCAGACCGGCACTTTGCTGGTGGACATCGCTAGCCAACGGCCCACGACGGTCACGGCCCACAACGGTGAGCCCAACAACTGCAGCGCTGGCCAATTCGCGTAGCGGGCAAGAGTCTTCGGGTAGGGAGCGAACGTTCGAACCAGCCCGTGCACAAGACCTTCGCGCCTCCCGTCCACGGGCATGCAGGTTTTCGTTAACTTATAGTTCCTCTCCACACCATCCGACTCTTCCATATAGCGGCGAATGTATTCCCACAGCATCATCAGTGCCTCCTTGCCGCCAAGATATGGATAGGCCAGGGTGAAGGTGTCTGTCACGGTTTCGCCGTCCTCCGCCAGTACATGCGCGCGCACGTCGTCGCTTGATTGCCACATAGTCAGCTCGTTAACAACAGAGCAAAGAAACAAGTCATCCCACGACGCCTGAATCACCGTGCCATCCGGGCGAAAGGCATAGACCTGACGGGTCTTGCGGTTGAGGCGGATGGGATAGTGGGTTAGACGGAACGCTTCGGTATGCGCCATTGAAAGTGCGATCCAAGCGAAAGCACCGGCGATTGGCCCAAAAAGTGCTACAAATATCCAGCCTCCAAGCTCGTTTCTTTCGAGCGCGAGCAATACGAATGCCACTACAGCCCACAGACAAGGAATTGCGATCATTGCCCCCATCCAAGTCCACCACCCCTTGACTGGGTACCAGCGGTCCACCAGCTCCATGTAGGTGCTGTTGATCTTGATGACCGACAGCCAGTCCTGCGGCTCGGCACTGGCCGGTTTGTCCGGCTTCAGTCGACCCGCTCGCTCCTCATCAGTCAGCGGACGATTGAGCTTATAGCGAATGAACCTGCCAAGGCCGGTGTAATCCATCGATCACCCCGCCTGTGGCAACAGGGCTGGGGCTGATACGCCATCGGCTTCATCGGCATCCACCTTCAGCCCGAGCGCACGCATCGCCTTCTCGAACTGCTCCATCTCCTCCTCAAAATCTTGATAGCGCTCACCTTCTTCCAGTGCGCCGAACAGGCATCGCTCCATCCACTCCTGCAACTCGTTGCTCTTGAAAAACTCAATCAAGAGAGCGATGGCAATGCCAACCAATACTAGAATGACGCCCACGTCTGTTGCCGACAGAGTCGGCCTGAGCAGCCATGTAGATATCCATCACTTACATGAGAGCGGACAGCAGCCAGACAATGCTGGCCACCACTACGGCCAGCCCCACGACAAAGCAGATCGCGGGCCATCCCAGCTCGTAAAAGCCGTACTTGCCATTCTGCCGCCAATCTTTCTGATACGGGTCACCGGGATCGACCTGGCACGCCGCCTCCACCTCGGCAGGCCAGACCGGCACCTTGCTGGTAGACATCGCTAGCCAGCGGCCCACGACGGTCAAGGCCCACAACGGCGAGGCCAACAACTGCATGATCGGCCATTTCACGTAGGGCGCGAACGTGCGCACCAGCCCGAACACAAGACCCTCGCGTCTCCCGTCCACAGGCATGCAAGTTTCCGTCAATCTGTAATTCTTCTCGACACCGTCCGGTTCCTCCATGTAACGACGGATGTACTCCCACAAGCGCATCAAACCCGCCCTATCTCCAAGAGTCGGGTAAGCCAGCGTGAAGGTGTCAAGAATCGTTTTTCCATCCTCTGCAAGAACATGGGCCCGCACATCCTCGCTCGTCTGCCACATGGTCAGTTCGTTCTTCACGGCGCACAGAAAAAGCCGATCCCAAGGTGCCTGGAGTACTGTGCCATCCGGCCGAAAAGCGTAGACCTGTCGTGTCCTGCGGTTAAGGCGGATAGGGTAGTGAGTCTTTCTAAAGCAATCCAGGAAAAAGCCGTACCATCCAAACACCGCCAAAATCGCAAAAATAATCGCGATGGCAATCACAGACAGCAGCATCGCCGCATCGTCTTCTCCGAACGCGGACAAGAAGAAAGCAACCGCCGCAGCGGTCGGCGCACCCCCAAGCAGCAGCCCCATCCATGCCGAGAACCCTCTAATTGAATACCAACGATCAACCAGCTCCAAATAGCTGCTATTGATCTTAATGACCGACAACCAGTCCAGCGGCTCTGCACTTGCGGGCTTGTCTAGTTCCAGCTTGCCGGAGCGCTCCTGGGCAGTCAGCGGCCGGTTGAGCTTGTAAGCTGTAAATCTTCCCAGACCAGTAAAGTCCATGCCTCAACCCGCCTGCAACGCCGGCACCGTGCCCGTTTCGCTCTCTTCTTCTTCCGGATTGAGACCTAGCGCCTTCATCGCTAGTTCAAACTCCCGCATCTCCTCCGCTAGCTCCTGATATCGCTTGCCTTTCTCAATCGCGCCGAAGAGGCAACGCTCCATCCAGTCTTGAAGCTCGTTGTTCTTGAGAAAGTCGATCAATAGCGCAATCGCAATGCCGACGAGCACGAGAATGATCCCGACGCCACTTGCCGACAAACCGAACACCGTCGCGCCCAACCATCCGCTGAAAAGCAACGCTGCGCCAAAACCGGCAATAGCGGAGAACGTATACAACCACATCATTCCGACGTTGCCCTTCTGTTGCTCCAATACGGCGTTCCTTGCATCCAATACTGCTATAAGTCCCGCCGCCACAACGCCTAGCCCTCTGGATATAACGCCAAGCGCCTTCGTCCACGTCGACGATGCCGCCCTCGCTAGTTTCACACTTCCTGCCTTGGCCCCATTCACGATACCGTCGTGAATCAAGTTACCCACCCCGCCCACGATCGCCGCCATGCTGGAGCGGAATCGCCACACGCTCTCTGTGCGCTGATGGGCCATGCTCTCATCCATGCCTGCAGCCATCTTGCGCGCGCCCACAACCTGCAAGATCAGGCCCACCACCGCAAGCCGGGCGTTGCTGTCGAACATCCGCCGGAACCGTGCCAGCCCGTTCTTCGGCCACTCGTCCATCCTCAGCACCGTTCTGCTGGCTCGCGCGGCCGCCTCATCGCCCACCAATCCGCCCTCTATCTGCTTCAGTGCGAAGCGGTTCACTCGCAGCGTCACCCGGCCCGCAGTGATTCGGCCTTGCGCATCGCGGACCCGACCGGACTGTCGCCTGCCACGCGACTGCACCTCCAGCTGTCGCTTGAGCAGACCGGCATCGATATCGCCCAGTGCGTCCGGGTTGAGCTCCTTCATCCAGGCCACCACCACATCCAGGGCGTCATCCAGCTTGCCTACGTGTTGGATCACCTCGATCGACGATTCCGCCACCACGCCCAACGCGACCAGCAAGCGACCGGCGGTCTGGTCGATCATCGTGTCCAGCACCTTCATGATCGGCCCGCCCACGGCCGTGATCAGCTGGGCCACCAAGTTCTTCCCGCCGGCGTCCAGGTGCCGCAACGAGCGGCCGTACAAGCCGATCAGCGAGCGCCACGGCATGCTGGGCAGTTGATTGGCGGGAAAACCGCCGCTTGGCACGGCCTTGTCCCATTCCTCCAGAATGTCCTTCTGGTTATAGGCCAACGCCCGCTGCAGCAAATTGCGGGAATCGGAAGTATTCGCTTCCAGCCATTCCTGGTAGTTGTCGAAACAGATCTTGTTCTGCTGGGTATCTTGCATGCACAACAGAAGCGTCTGCACGTACCCCGCACCGGAATCGGCGTCCGCCTCGTCATGATTGCATTCGAACGCACCAGCGCACGCTTCGCTGCGCAGCCATTCCTGGTGGGCTTTTGCGAGTGGGACGAGATACTGCTGATCGTAGTCCTCCAGCTGCGGTTGGAACACAGTCCGCCGCCAGTTCTCCGGTTCGTTGTCCTGCAGCTTCTTCCTGTACTTATTCCATGCGTCGTCGGCAGCCTCTTCCAGATCATCCGCGTCCAGTCCGTCGGCCGCCGCCTGCCTAGCCGCTTTCAGCTTGTTCTCCCAAGCCTGCTTGTACTTGCGATCGTTCTTTAATCTGTCCAGGTGTCGGTTTACAAGGTCGTTGCGACCATCTCGTACACTGATGTAGTAGGGATAGTTCCAGGAGTGTGCGCGCCATTCAGCATCGCGTTCCGCCTTGCGTAGCGCGTCCATTCCGGCATTGTTGCGAATGGCCTCCTTGAGCGAATCGAGCAGTGCCGACACTGCGAGCGGCCGCTGCAGCTCATCCTGCTCCAAAAACTCATTCAGCCGCGCGCCCATCAGCGCTGCCAGCTCCATCGTGATCCCCACCGGGTCCGGCAACGCCACCAACATCGGTGCATACGGGGCGGCCGCCTGTTCGGCCCATTCCAGCAGGCCTGGCGTTTCGTGCTTGAAACCGTGAAAGCGGTGCGGGGAAAATCCAAACGCGGGATACCCCATGATCGTGACTTCCGGCAGGTCGTTCTGCAGGAACGTCTCCCCCGTTTCCGGGTCGGTGACATACCGCGCCGTCGGCGGCGGCGGTGCCTGCCCGTGGTCGACGCCTTCCTTGGCGAACTCGTTGACCACGGCCTCCAGCTGCGCAAACTCGGCAGTATGCGGCTGGTTCGTGTTGCCACCCACCCATTGCCCGACGTCGACCGCGCGCATGTGCCGCTCGCGATAGGCCTGCCGCTTGTGGCGCGCCAGCACGTCTGCAGTCCACGCGGTGTCGGAGAACCCGAGCCACACGCGGCCCGCGCTGGCGGCATCCGGAATGGTGATACAGCGTGCAATGAACTCCTCCCCGGTACGGAAGCAACTGAACTCGATCTGGTCGGCATCCGGCGGAGTGGTCGTCTCGATGTCGAACTCGTAGAGATAGCCCAACCCGGTCACCAAATAGGCTTTCCACTCGCCCCGCACTTCGTTGAACACGTACAGATAACCAGGGCGCAGCAGGCGCGACGTGTACCTCGCCAGCTCCGACGGCAGGGCAGTCCCCGTCACCCCATCCCCGAATCCCGCCGGCAACTCAAGCGCCTTCCAGGAAGGTCGCGTGCCATCGTAATCAGTCCGCGCCACGGCGTAGCGCAAAGGCAGGATGGGCAGGCCCGTCTTTTCGCAGAACGGACATCGGGGGGCAGCAGGCTCGGTCATGGCGACAGTCCTTGTGGTTGGTGCAGGTCCTCGGCGAACCGTTGCAGGGCGGCATCGTCCAGGTCGCGGCAAGCGCCCACGTAGCTGATGATGCCTTCGCGCGCACGGTCGAGGCGTTCGACCATCGCGGGATGATGGTGGATTTTGGAATGGAAACGAATGCCCTGCTCGGCATACAGACAACGGTCCGCGCTGTCGGACAAGGCATGTCGCTCGAATGCTGCCTTCAGCAAGGCGTTTGCGGCTTGCGCGATGACGGCAGTGCTAGCACGCGCAGGGTCGCTGGAAGCGATCTGTTGGAGGCAGCGATTGAGCAACCCCAGCCGCTGCAGATCGTCCCATTGTTCCGCCGTCAGGCGCAGCTCGGATCGCGTTGGCGTACCCGAACAACGGTACTGCTGCCACTGCCCGCCCACGTCGCGCCAGCTCCAGCTGTCGATTCCCAGAAGCAGGAAACCGAGTTGGTCCTCCTGCAGCAACCAACGCAGGTGGTGGAACACGCGCGGGTCGTAGTAGCGCAGCAACGCCTTACTCTGGTCCGGTCCGCGTATCGCCAGGCGGCTCGACAACCGCATCACCACTTTCTCAAGAGGAGGCGTCGCCACGAACAGGGCCGAAAAGTAGGGGAAACGGCTGTGCCGCTGCTGGTCGGAGACACGATCCAGCAACTGCAATCTCGCATCTTCCGGCATTGCCTTGAGTTCCAGCAGCCGGGGCATCAGGTGCGCCTGGGTTTCGAAACCCTTCGGAACCAATGGCACTACGGGGAGATCCGACCACAACTCCGAGTCCACCTGCAGCGGATTGATCAGCGCATAGTCTTGCGCAAGCAACTGGCGATGCCAGAGTCCGCCCACGCTACTTACTCGCCGGGACGATGCCGCTGCCTGCCGCATCGGCGCCACGGGCCTTGAATTCGCAAAGCGACAACGTAGCGTCAGGCGTTTCTGCCCGGGTGCTTGCGCTCGCCGGTCCCGTCAGGTCCTTCTTTGTCCCCTTGAACTCGATCGTCCCCGGCGCCCCGAGCTCGATGTCGCCACCTTCCAGCTTCAGGTAGGCGCCGGTTGCGGTCAGCAGCACGTGCTTGGTCGGCGCCGAGACTTCCACGTCGGCCTGGGTGCTGGCGACGGTGATGCTCTGCTTCGCGGCCACCTTGGCCTCATTCTTGTGCGCCCGTGCGCTCACCTTGCCCTGCGCCGCGTGCAGGGCGATGCCGCGCTCCTGGTTGGGCTTGCCGGCCGGGGCTTCGCTGCCCTGGGTGAACAGCGCGACTCCGCCGGTGCTGGCGATCACGGTGCCGGCCTGGCTGGCCCAGTCCAGGTCGCCGCCGGCGAGCAGGCTGGTCTGGGCGCCGGAGACCCAGGCCTGGTCGGCCGGGGTCAGGCTCATCAGGCCGTCGGGGCTGGCGGCGACCAGCTGCGGGGCGCTCCAGGCCGGCGTCTCGCCCTCTCCGCCGCCGATGGCCTTGTCACCTTGCCCGCCGCCGGACGCGGATGCGCCAGTGCTGGTCGCCTGCAGTGTCTCCTGCAGGGTCTTCAGGCTCTCCTGCGCCGGCAGGGTCTCGGGATCGTCGGGCAGCGTGGCTTCCTGGCTGCGGGCGGTGTCGGCCAGCGCCTGCAGCAGTTGTTCGCTCTCGGCCAGCTGGCCCTGTGCCTGGCTGGCGGCAAGCTGCTGCGCGCCGGGCTCGGTGGTCAGCAGCAGGCCGGCACCTGCGCGGATCGCGCCGCTGGCGCGGGTCGACAGCTCCACCCCGAACCCGCGCTCGGCGCCACGCACGTTGTCCTCCCCGCCCTTCAGGTGCCCGAGGGTCAGGGTGCTGCCGTGCTGGGTGGTCGAGAGCTGCGCCCGGCCCTGGCCGGGGGTGTCGTCCAGGCGCAGCTGCTGGTAGCCGCCGCTGCCTTCCTGGCTGGCGCCCAGCGCCTGGCTCTTGAACCCGGTGAACACCGCCGCGTGCTCGTTGCCGTCGAACCAGGCCGGGGCGTTGCCGGTGGCGCCGGCGGCGCCGCCGGCCACCTGGTTGTGCTGGGCATCCGGGTTGCCGCGGCCGTTGTAGACGCTGCCGATCACCACCGGGCGGTCGATGTCGCCCTCCAGGAACGCCACCAGCACTTCCTGCCCCTTGCGCGGCACCATCACCCCACCCCAGTTGTCGCCGGCCCAGGGCGTGGCCACGCGCACCCAGGTCCAGGCGCCGGCATTGCCGGGGGCGTTGTCGTCGCCGCCCGGGTGGCCGTGGCCGCTGCTGGCGTCGGCGCCGCGCTGCCAGGGGAACTGCACCTTGATGCGGTGGTCGCGATCGGTCAGCACCGGGCCGCCGTCGCTGACCACGATCGCGGCCTGGGTGCCGTGCACGGTGGGCCTGGGATGCAGGCGCAGGCCGTGGCCGTCGACGGTCTTGGGCCGGTACGGCACCGCTGCCGGGATCGCGCTGAAGTGGTTGCGGTAGAACTCGGCCGGGCCGTGGCCATCACCGTCCCGGTGATCGCTGTCTCCACCACCGGCTCCCGCCGCACCGGCCACCCGCGACAGCAGGCTGCCCACCGCGCCTCCGGCCGACGCGTCGCCCGATGCCCCGGCTTCGCCCGGATGGCTGGCATCGCTGCCCGGCGCGCCGTCGCCGCGCCGGGCGGCGCCTCGCTCCAGGCCGGCCAGGGCCTCGGGCAGGTCCAGCCCCGGCAGCGCCACCGCGCCCAGCGACTGCTCCAGCGCGTCGTGGATCTCGGCGCCCAGGTTGTTGCGCGCCTCGTGCCGCACCCGCAGGCAGGCGAAACGCCGCGCCTCCGGCTCCAGCAGCCCGTGGTGCTGGGTCAGCTCGAACCTCGCACCGGGGGCCAGCCGCCGCCAGCTGCCGCTGCCGGTCACCGTGTGCGCATCGACCTGCAGCGCCTCGAGCTGCTGGCGGGCGCGGCGCTCGCCCTCGGCGCCGTCGTGCCAGCCGTAGGGGCCGGCGGTGTCGCTGTCCTCGGCCACCACGCCGCCGAACGTCTCGCCCTCGGCGCTGGCCGGGCGCAGGCCCAGGCTGCGGTAGTCCCAGCTGGCGCGCGCCAGCCGGCCGGCCTGCCAGCGCCGCGCGGTGGTCCACTGCTGGATGCTGTCGCCGCGCTCGGTGACGTCGGCCCGGTGGTAGCGCACCGCGCCCGCATCGGCGAAGGCGGCGCCGTGGTCGGCGAGCACCAGCGTGTGGCTGCCGAACGTGTCCGACTCGGGATCGGCGTCGTGCTCGAACCAGCCATAGATGCCCTCCTCCGCCAGCAGCCGCTGCAGGAAGGCGTGGTCGCTCTCCTGGTACTGGGTGGTCAGGCTGCGGCGGGCGTAGATGTCGCGGTTCGCCAGCTCCCAGCGCCAGGCCGGCGCCAGCGCGCCGGCCTCGGCGTAGTCGGCGAACAGGTCCTCGACGATCTCCACTACCGTCTTGTCCTGGAACACGTAGCTGTCCACCCGCTGGCGCAGGAACGCCAGCCACGGCTCCAGCACCAGCCGGTAGCGCGCCAGCCCCCCGTTGCTGCCCAGGCGCTCGAACGCGGTGACGTGACCGTGGAACGGGCGAAGCCGGCCCTGCGCGCCGTCGGTCAGCAGCTCCAGCAGCACCGGCTGACCGAGCAGATCATCCAGAGCCAGATGCGCGTCGACCGACAGCGCGGTCAGCTCCAGGCGGAAGCCGCCATCGAGCGATTCCTCGCCGTCCAGGGTCTCGGCGACCAGCACGTCGGGGCCGAGCGGCGTATGCAGCCGCAGCAGGCGCTGCCGCTGGCCGGGGCTGGCGAGCAGTGCGGTGAGTGCGGTGGCGAGTGCGTCCATGGCATTGCTCCTTGCGCGGCCCCTTCCCTCCGCCGGGACGGGGCGGGCACCCGCCGCGGCGGGGCCCGTGTGCCGCCGGTCCCGGGTCAGGCGGTGATCCGCTCCAGCTTCAGCGAGGGTGTCTCGACGCAGTGCAGCTGGTAGTTGCGGCCGGCCGCGGACACGGTGATCTCGCGCACGTTGTTGACCAGCCGGTTGCTGCTGCCCTGCGCCGATGCGCCACCGCGGATGCGCCAGTTGAAGCGCGACAGCAGGGTCGCCAGATCGCGGGCATCGCCGCGGGCATCGGCTGCGGCATTGTCCAGCAGGTCGACGACGTGCTCCGGCCGGATCCGGTTCCAGGCGCAGACGCTCTCGGTGCCGCGGCCGGCGAGGCCGAGCGCGAGGCTGTCGCAGTTGGCGATGGTCCTGTCCCTGTCGATTCCGTAGAAGTCCATGGTGTTTCCTCCTTTTGATGTGGCAAGGGGCCCTGCGACGTCAGGCCACCTTGTACTTGAAAGCTCCGTTCTTGCCTGCCGCGACCTTGATCTGTGCGATCTTGCCGCCTTCGGCCATGCTTGCCAATACGGTCTCGGCGATTTCCGGCAGCAGCGTTCCGTTGAGGATGTGATCGACGTTGCGCGCGCCCGAATCCACCTCGGTGCAGCGCGCCAGCACCGCGTCCACCAGCTTGTCGTCCCACTGGAACGCGGCCTTGTGGTTGGCGGCCACCCGGTCGCGGATCCGGCCCAGCTTGAGCTCGATGATCCGCGCCAGCACCTCGTCGCTGATCGGGTAGTACGGCACCACTTTCAGCCGGCCCAGGAACGCGGGCTTGAAGTGCTTCATCAGGATCGGCCGCAGCGCCTCGGCCAGCGCGTCGGCGGCGGGGATCTCCCCGGCCGGCTTGTTCAGGCAGGACTGCATGATCTGCGGCGAGCCGACGTTCGAGGTGAGGATGATCAGGGTGTTGCGGAAATCGATCTCGCGGCCCTCGGCGTCGTCCATCATGCCCTTGTCGAACACCTGGAAGAACATCTCCAGCACGTCCGGGTGGGCCTTCTCCACCTCGTCCAGCAGCACCACGCTGTAGGGGTTGCGGCGCACCGCCTCGGTCAGCACCCCGCCCTCGCCGTAGCCGACGTAGCCCGGCGGCGAGCCCTTCAGCCCGGAGACGCTGTGCGCCTCCTGGTACTCGCTCATGTTGATGGTGATCAGCTTGCGCTCGCCGCCGTAGAGAATGTCGGCCAGCGCCAGCGCGGTCTCGGTCTTGCCCACCCCGGACGGGCCGACGAACATGAACACGCCGCGCGGCTTGTTCGGGTCCTCCAGCTTGGCGGTGGCGGTGCGCACGCGCTGGGCGATGGCGTCCAGGGCGTGGTCCTGGCCAATCACGCGCTCGGCCAGCATCGCGCCGAGGTTGCGCACGGTGCGGATCTCGTCCTTGACCATGCGCCCGAGCGGGATGCCGGTCCAGGCCGAGACGATCTCGGCGACCACGGTGCCGTCGACCTGCAGCGGCACCATCGGGGTCTCGCCCTGGAGCGCGCGCAGCTCGGCCTGCAGGCGCTGGAGTTCGGCATGCCTGCCGGCGCCAGGGGGCTTGTCGGTGCCGTCCGCGCCAGCAGCCTTGCCGCCCTTGCCCTTGGCCGACTTGGCAGCCTTGGTGGCCGTGGCTGCGGACGCTCGCTTGCCGCTGGCGCCGCTTTCCGGAGCCGGCGAAGCCGCGGCGGCGTTGGCCTCGGCGCCTTCCACCGGCGCTTTCCCCGGCCCTGCGGAGGCCGGATCGGAATCGACGCCGCCCTGCTCGAGCTCGGCGCGCAGCGCCTGGATCTTCTGCGCCAGCGCGGTTTCCTGCGCCAGCCGGGCTTCGTTGTCGGCCAGCACGGTTCGCGCCTGGGCCTGCTGCGCGCGCAGTTCGGCAAGGCGCTCGTCGTGGTGCGCGGCGCCGCCGGCGGTCTCGCGGTCGAGCGCGGCGATCTCCGCCTGCAGGCGGTCCAGGTGGCGGCGGGTGTCCTCGATGATCGCCGGGGTGGCGCTCTGGCCCAGCGCCACCTTGGCGCACGCGGTATCGAGCACGCCGACCGCCTTGTCGGGCAGCTGGCGGCCGCTGATGTAGCGGTGCGACAGGCGCACCGCCTCGGTGATCGCCTCGTCCAGCACGCGAATGCCGAAGTGCTTCTCCATCAGCGGCACGATGCCGCGCAGCATCGCCGCCGCCAGCGGCTCGGTGGGCTCCTCCACCTTCACCACCTGGAAGCGCCGCGCCAGCGCCGCGTCCTTCTCGAAGTACTTCTTGTACTCGCTCCAGGTGGTCGCGGCGATGGTGCGCAGCTCGCCGCGCGCCAGCGCCGGCTTGAGCAGGTTGGCGGCGTCGTTCTGGCCTGCCGAGCCGCCGGCGCCGATCATGGTGTGCGCCTCGTCGATGAACAGGATGATGGGGTGCGGGCTCTTCTTGACCTCGTCGATCACGTTCTTCAGCCGGTTCTCGAACTCGCCCTTCACGCTGGCGCCGGCCTGCAGCAGGCCCATGTCGAGCACGTGCAGTTCCACCCCCTGCAGCACCTCGGGCACGTCGCCCTCGGCGATCCGCCGCGCCAGGCCCTCGACCACCGCGGTTTTGCCAACGCCGGCCTCGCCGGTGAGGATCGGGTTGTTCTGGCGCCGGCGCATCAGGATGTCGACCAGCTGGCGGATCTCGGCGTCGCGGCCGATCACCGGGTCGATATGGCCCTCGCGCGCGCGCTGGGTCAGGTTGGTGGTGAACTGGTCCAGCGCCGGTGTCTTGGACAGTGCCCCCTGGCCGGTGGGGACCTCGCCGCCGGCACCCTCGCCGCCGCCCCGCTCGTCGACGATGCCGACGCCCTGGGCGCCTTCCTGCGAGCCTTCCGTGAGCTTGGCGAAGTCGTGCTTGAGTTCCTCGCGCTTGAAGCGCGCGAACTGCTTGGAGCCGCGATAGGCCAGTTGCGCCAGATCCGGCGCGGTCAGCAGCGCCAGCAGCAGGTGGCCGCTGCGGATCCGGGTGGTGCCCGAGTCCAGCGAGGCCAGCAGCCAGGCGTGCTCGAACAGCGCCGGCAGGTGCTGCGAGAACACCGGGGTGCGGGTATTGCCGGCCTTGAAGCGCCCCAGCTCCTCGCCCAGGTCCTTCTCCAGCGCCTCGACCGAGACTCCGCTGCGGCGCGCGATCAGCACGAAGTCGCTCTGCGGCTGCTCCAGCAGCGCCAGGAACAGATGCTCGAGGTCGACCTCGTAGTGGCCATGCGCCATGCACAGGTTGGCGGCGCGCTCGGCCGCCTGGCGGCAGGTGTCGTCGAGCTTGCTGATCAGGGTCTTGAGGTTGGTGCTCATGCTTGAACGGGCTGCTCCATGCTGGCGGATCGGCTTAGGGGAGAGAATCGATGGCTCATTGCAGGGTGTGGATGCCGTAGCCGGCATCGGAGCGCGGCACCTTCGATGGCCGGGTGCAGACATAGCTGTCCCAGCCCAGGCGCGCGCCGTGGCCGCCGCCGATCCCGGCGCCGCGCACGTCCTCGGCGCGCAGCAGCAGCCGCACCTCGTACTCCAGGCACGAGCCGGTCAGGAGCGTGAGCCACTTGGCCAGCGCCCGGGCGGCGTCGCCTCCGGGCAGGAAGGCGTCGAAGCGCTCGCGTGCCAGCGGCCCGATCAGCAGCCGCAGGCGCAGGTCGCGCTGCCACACGCGGTCGCCGGCCAGGGCATCGGCGCCGAGGCGCGCGTTGGCCATGCCGAGCCGCGAGGTCTGGTGTTCGGGCACCCGGTACCAGGCGCCGACGAACTGCTCCACCGTCACCTCGACCCGGAAGTAGTCGGTGAGCATCCGCGCCAGGAACGTGGCCGAGACCGGCCGCTGGCGCACGCCGCCGGCGTAGTAGGCGATCGCCTGGTCGAACACGTCGCCCTGCCCGTCCGCCATCCGGTCGCGCAGCCCCGGCAGCCCGACCCCGGCCAGCGACAGCACCAGCGGCAGGAAACGCTCGCGGCGGTCCAGTTCGTACTGCAGTGCCAGCCGGTACTTCTTCCAGGCGCCGTAGTGCAGCGCCACCGCGCGGGTGGTGAAGATGTCGAGGAACGCCCGCGCCGCGCGGTCGCGCTGGTAGACCTCGCGCTCGTGCAGCATCTCGGTGTAGTGCAGCGGCAGCGCGCCGGAAACCCCGAGCAGGCCCATGAAGGCCGGGGTCAGCTCGACCCGGCCCACGCTCTCGGTGGCCAGCGCGTGATCCAGCGCCGCGAGCAGCTCCAGCCGCTCGCCGTCCTCGGACCACGCCTGCGCGGCCTCCAGCTCGCCGGCCGGGAAGCCCAGCGAGAGGCTGTTGCGGAACCGCACCCGCTGCGCGATCGCATCGTCGGTGCGGTCGCCCTGGCGGTGGAACAGCTGCTCGAGCACCCGCATCGCCTGGAAGAATCCGAAGCGATGCGGCTCGGCAAGCAGCTGCCTGGCTACGCCAGGATCGATTCGCCGCTGCGTGGCTCGCATCGGACCAGGACCTCCCCGTTGTGGCTGGACAGCAGGACCAGCCGGGTAAAGCTGTTGGCGTGCACGTACAGGCCGAAGAACCGGTCCAGGACGTGCGCGAAGGCGGCGATGCCGGCGCCGACGAAGCCGGCCTCGTCGATCGTCACCCGGATCTCGATGCCGCGCACCACCGAGGCGAAATTCCGGCCCGACATCCAGGCGCTGGTGGGCTCGTGCTCCAGCGCGACGATGCCCTCGATCTGCCGCCGCGACACGCTGCTCGAGGAGAGGTCGTACAGGCGCAGCATCTCCTTGAGCGCCGGCAGCCCGCTCTGGGTCAGCGACAGGTGGTTCAGCGACAGGTGCGAGATCAGCCGCCAGTGGGCGCCGCGCCCCTGGCGGAAGCGCAGCGGGCGGGTGGGCTTGCGCAACAGCGCGATGGCGCGCGCCGGGCTGCCGCCTTCCATGCTGAGGTCGCCGCCGGCGACGCCGTAGGCCAGTTGGGTGGGCAGGTCGCGGTTGCTGCAGGTGAGCTCCACGCTGACCACGTCGGTCTTCGGCACCGCCGGATTGAAGTCCAGGTCGACGAACGACAGTTCGGTCTCGTATCCGGGGCTGTGCCGCGCCACCGCCTCGTCGCGCCGCGACAACCAGTAGTGGCCGCTGCGCTCCGGATCCTCGCCGTGGTGCAGCGAATAGAACGGACGAAACTCCTGCACCTGCTCGCCCTGCGGGGTCTGGCGGACGCGCTTGACCGAGTCGATCGAGTGGATCTCGTAGGCGAACGCGCGCCGCGCATCCGCCACCACCGGGTAGGTCGAGGTGCGCTGGGTGACGCGGATCGGGTCGCCATGCTGCGCGAACAGGTTGACCACCGGGGTGCAGCCGGTCAGCACGTTGTCGCGGCCGAGGCCTTCGAGGACGCGGCTGGTCTGCTGCTCGGGCGGCATCGCCTTGAGCACCAGGTGCAGGGTGAAGCCGCGCACCGCCTGTGCCGCCAGCGGCGCCAGCGGCAGGTCGAAGAAGCCGAACTTCTCCGGGAACGCGAACAGCTCGGTCAGCAGCCGGTACGCAGGGTGCGCCCGCGCGGGAAACTCCACCAGGGCCTCGTCCTCGCCGAAACCCACCGGCTGCAGCGGTACCCGCTCCAGCCGCCGCCAACGCCCGTCGCGGTCGGATTCGACGTATGCGGCCATCACCTGCAGCGAGAGCGCGTCGCGCAGGGCGGCGCAGAACGACGGTTCGCCGTCGACGAACAGCCGCACCGTCTCCAGCCCCAGTGTGGCGAACGACACCTGGTCGGACAGCAGCTCGAAGCCGAGCGAGATATGCCCACCGGCGCCGGGCGGCAGGGCGACCGCCATCGGCGCCTCTGCGATGGCCCGATAGGACGCGGATGTCACCCCGATCGCGGCCAGCGCGACGTCGTAGGCGGTGCGGAAGCGGCAATTCACGCCGCGCACCGGTCGGGTCTGCAGCTGGGTGCCGCGGGCGATCCGTACCGGGGCGCTCAGCTTGGCCGCCGCGGGCCCCATGTCGAAGCGCGCGATCGAGCACGACGGGAACGGCCGCAGGTAGTGCGGATACATCACCTCCAGCAGCGCGTCGGTGAATTCCGGGTAGTCGTCCTCGATCTTCTTCGACACCCGCGCGCTGAGCAGCGCGAAGGACTCGATCAGGCGTTCGACGTGCGGATCCTGGCTGCCGTCGCCG
The DNA here is from genome assembly GCF_029887875.1 of Luteimonas endophytica. Taxonomy (GTDB): domain Bacteria; phylum Pseudomonadota; class Gammaproteobacteria; order Xanthomonadales; family Xanthomonadaceae; genus Luteimonas; species Luteimonas endophytica. Next base: position 9,051 of record NZ_JARXRM010000020.1, on the reverse strand, counting down.
GAGAGCAGCAGGCGCCCGGCGATCTTCGGGTAGCGCTCGGCGAACTCGCGCCCGTAGCGGCGCAGGTAGGCGAGTTCGCGCTCGTAGAACGGGAGCAGGTCCTGCATGGGATCAGGCCGCCTGGCGCCGCAGCCTGCTCACGGAATACTGCAGCGTGGTCGGCTGCAGCATCGCGTCGAAGCTGACCGGCTCGCGCGCCGGCTGCAGGTCGAGCAGCGCGTTGATGGTGAAGTGCAGCCCGGTGCCCATGTGCGCGGCGTTGTCGAGGCGGACCTGCACGTTGTGCAGCCGGCGCTCGTGGCGGGCGATTGCCTGCTCCAGCGAGCGGCAGATCGCGGCGCGGTCGTAGGCGTTGGCCAGGCTCATCGACGAGAAGTCGCACAGCCCGTAGGTCATCAGCGACTGGCGGCAGTTGGGGTAGTCGGCCAGGTCGTCCTCGGAGAAGGCGGAGCGGCTGTTGAGCAGGCCCTCCAGATCCCGCGCCACCGACTCCTTGTACTGTTCCATCGATACGGACTTGAACACGTTGCCGCCGGCGCCGGCACGCGGCGCGTCGTCGAGGAGCTTTTCCAGCAGGCTCGGTTCGAATCCCTTCATTGGACCGCGTGACCTCGTGTGCCGCGGCGATGGAGCCGCGCGGAATCTCAAGACGCCCGCCGTCGCGGGCTTTCCCCTGCCCCGGGCCGGACCCGCCTTCCGTGCGCGATCCGCGGCCGCGGTGGCCAAATGCGGTGGCGCGCGAGGCGCCACCGCAAAGCATCATCAGGCCGTGTAGTTGGGCACGTTCTTGATGGCACTCCACTGCGCGACGGTCTTGCCGCCGACGCCGCCTTCGGGCTTCTGCTGGTTGTAGGTCCAGCGGATGGCGCCGAAGCTCAGCTGTACGACTTCCTGCGGCATGCCGTCTTCGTCGACGGTGGTCGTGACGCGATGCACCAGCACGTTCAGCAACTCGACTGCGTAGTAGTTGAGTGCGTTACCGTCCTTGTCGGCGCGCATGAACTCGATGCGGGCCTTGGGGAAGGTCGTGCCGTTCGCGCACGCCTGGTTCAGGGCGGTGGTGGACAGGTCGATCGACTTGACGATTTCGATCGGCGACAGGTTCACGCGGGCCGCGGACTGGCCACCGGAGGTGGACGCCGTGGCCGAACGCGGCTGCAGCAGATCCTGCGAGAACGACTTGATCTCGATCCAGTTCTGGTGCTTGTCGTCGCGCGACTCGCCCTTGATGGTATCGATTGAGAGGAATGCATGTTGCATGTCTGGGTTTCCTTGTTCCGATCTTCCGTGAGATAGAGGCCACCGGGCAGCCGCCCGGCAGTCGGTTACGAACCGCCCCGCGGGGCGGCTGCGTCACTGCTGAGTGCGGGATCTCCGTCCCTTGACGCTACAAAGCGCTACGACTTCTTGGCACTGGCCGGCAGTTCGGCCACGAGGCGCAGCGAAACGGACAGCTCGTCGAGCTGGAAATGCGGCCTGATGAAGGCCACCGCGCGGTACACGCCGGGCTTGCCCGGCACTTCCGAAACCTGGATCGACGCCTCGCGCAGCGGGTACTGCGCCTTGGCTTCCTGGGTCGCGTTGTCGTCGAGCAGCACGTACTGCGCGATCCAGCGATTGAGGAAATCCTCGACATTGCCCGCCGAGGCGAAGCTGCCGATCTTCTCGCGCATCATCGCCTTGAGGTAATGGGCGATTCGCGAAACCGCGAAGATGTACTGCAGCTGCGCCGAGAGGATGGCGTTGGCGTTGGCCGCGTCGGTGTTGTACTTCTTCGGTTTCTGCGCCGACTGGGCGCCGAAGAACGCCGCGTAGTCGGTGTTCTTGCAGTGCACCAGCGGGATGAAACCGAGGTCGCTCAGTTCCTTCTCGCGGCGGTCGGTGATGGCGATTTCCGTGGGGCACTTGAGCGCCACCTCGCCGTCGTCGGTGCGGAAGGTATGGGTGGGCAGGTCCTCGACCAGGCCGCCGCCCTCGACGCCGCGGATCGCCGCGCACCAGCCGAAGTCCTCGAAGGCACGGGTCAGGCGCGCGCCCATCGCATAGGCCGTGTTGCACCACAGGTACTTGCCGTGGTTGGTGGCCTCCACCTCCTCGACGAAGTTGAAGCCCTCGACCGTGGTGCCGTCCTTGGGGTTGTACGGCAGGCGGCCGAGGAAGCGCGGCATGGTCAGGCCGACGTAGCGGCTGTCCTCGGAGTCGCGGAACGACTTCCACTTGGCGTACTCGACGGTGTCGAACACCTTGGCCAGGTCGCGCGGCTTGCCCAGCTCGGTGAAGCTCTCCAGCCCGAACATGTCCTCCGAGGCCGCACTGATGAACGGCGCGTGCGCCGCCGCCGCAACGTGCGACATCTGCTCGACGAAGTACATGTCCTCCGGCTGGCGGCCGACGGTGTAGTCGCCGATCAGCGCGCCGAACGGCGAGCCGCCGAAGGTGCCGAATTCCTCCTCGTAGACCTTCTTGAACAGCGCCGACTGGTCGAAGTCGATGGCGGACTTGAAGTCCCGCACCAGGTCCTTCTTCGGCGCGTTCATCACCTTGACCTTGAGCATCGGGCCGGTCGAGGTCTGCTGGCAGAGATAGTGCAGGCCGCGCCAGCTGCTCTCCAGCTGCTGGAATTCGGGCGCATGCATGATCGCGCTGAGCTGCTCGGAGATGATCCGGTCGAGCTCCGCCACGCGCGCATCCAGGGTGAGATTGAGGTTCTCCGACACCACCACGGTGCCGTCGAGCACCTCGCGGGCGAGCTCGGAAATGATGTCGCGGGCGCGCTTGTGTTCCGCGTCGGACTTGGCCACCTTGCTCTGCTCGACGATCTGGTCGAGCAGGCCCGCCTCTTCGGCGTGGGTGGCTGCTTGGGTTGCGGTCGTCGCCTCTGCGGCCATGGTCTACTCCTGATCCTCGCTGCCGAGCCGCTTGAGCTGCTCGGTGTTGTTGAGCACGTCGGTCAGCAGGTCCTCGAGCTTCTCGTTGCCGGCCAGCTTGTTGCGCAGGTCGGCCAGCTTGGAGCGCGATTCGAGCAGCCGCCGCAGCGGCTCGACCTGGTCCACCACCGCCTCGGGGCGGAAGTCGTCGATCGACTTGAACTTCAGCTCGACCGCGAACTCGCCGCCCTCGTCGCTGATCCGGTTGGGCACGCGGTAGACCGCGCGCGGCGTCATCGCCTCCATCACCTCGTCGAAGTTGTCGAGGTCGACGTTGACGAACTTGCGATCCTTGATCTTCGGCAGCGGCTGTTCCGGGTTGCCGCTGAAGTCGCCCAGCACGCCGACCACGAACGGCACTTCCTTCTGCTCGATCGCGTCGCCCTTCTCGACGTCGTAGGTCAGCTGCACGCGCGGCGGGCGCACCTTCTGCAGGCGCTTCTGGACGCTATCCTTCTTGGACATCTGGGTCGTCTCCTGACGAGAGTTGGGTGCGCGACGGACGCTCAGTTGCCGCCGATGTTGCGGAACGGATCCGAGCTCGGCGCGGGCGCCTCGGCCTGCTCGCGGGCTTCCGCCGCCGGGCGCTCGGCCGGCCTTGCGGCCGGGGCGCGGCGCGCCGGGGCACGCCGCGCGGTGCGCGGGCGCTCCGGTTCGGCGGGCGCGAGGATCTCGTCGCCCATGGTCTCGCGCAGCGTGCCGGCAAGGGTCTCCGCCTCGCGGCGCGCGGTCTCGGAGGCGAGCGCGCCACGGCCCTGCAGGCGCTGCAGCGAATGGTTGGCGATGCGGAAGCCGCTGACGGTCAGGATGCCGTCGGCCACCATGTCGTCGGCATCGCGCTGGAGGACCTCTTCGGCGGCGACGATCGCCCGCGCGTAGTTGCCGCGATCGAACTGCAGCTGCGCGGTGCGCACCCACGGATCCTTGCGGGTGGGGTCCGCCCGGGCGGCGTCGTCGAAGGCCACCAGCGCGGCATCGACGCGCCCGGCGGTGACCGCGGACTCGGCCTGCGACATCAGGCCGGCATAATCGGTGACTGCCCCACTCCCCGTGGTCGCGCATGCGCCCAGCAGCGACAGCAGCGCGATCCCCAGAAACGCACGAAGCGCCCCCCTACAGCTCCATCTCGTCTTCATGACCGTTCCAAATCAATCCTGATCATTCCATGTCCGCACGAACCGTGCGGCACAGCCCCTGGGATGCCAGCACCGCCATTGACGGCGCGCTCGATCCCGATTCCTGCATGTATCCGGTGTGGGTATAGTAGCCTTTCCCTGCTGCGTCAAGGTGACACTTCCGGCGGTTGTCCGGCCGGACCCGCCGCTGCCTCCGCTTCCCCCGCCGGGGCATCGTATGCCGCCGGCGCTTTTTCATTAGAAACCAGCGAACCAGGCGATTCAAGTATGGACACACGGCCCGCGGCGCCCCATGCCGTCGCTTCTTTCCCTTCCCGCGCATTCATCGCCACGGCCGGACTGCTCGCCGCGGCGCTCGCGCTCGGCGGCTGCGCCAGCGGCGGCGGCCTCGGCAAGGCGGTCAGCAAGACCCTGGAGACGGTCGGCATCAAGGATGCCGCCGAGCCGGAGGAGCGGCGGATCCCGCTGCGCCTCTACGCCGGCGACAACCTCAACGCCGGCAACGACGGCCGCGCCCTGGCCGCGGTGGTCAAGGTCTACCACCTCAAGAGCGGCCGGCGCTTCGAGCAGGCGCCGTTCGACATGTTCCTGGACGAAGACCGCGAGCGCCGCGCGCTCGGCGACGAACTGGTGGACGTCAACGAGATCGTGCTGACGCCCGGAGCGCGGCACGAGGTCGAGGAGCGGATGGCACCGGAGGCCGAGGTGCTGGGGGTGGTGGCGCTGTTCCGGGCGCCGGCCAACGGCCGCTGGCGGCTCGCCTTCGACGCCACCGGCCGCGAGGCCGCCCGCGAGGGCGTGACCGTAGGCCTGCACGCCTGCGCCCTGAGCACCAGCAGTCCGGCGCTGCTGACCCGCCTCGCCGGCGACCCGGCCAGCCTGGCGTCCGTGCGCTGCATGTCGCCCTGACCCGCCCGCGCCGGGCGCGCGCCTGCTAAGATCGCCCGACCAAGGGGGGAACACCCGCGACGCATTGCCCGGTCGGCGAGCGCATGGGTAAGCTCCGCTCCATCCAGATTCGGGTCGCGGCACGATGTCCGCGGCCCGGCTCGTGCCGCGGCGACGCGGCAGGGCGAACGGACAGCCAAAGGATTGCAGCGTGTCGCACGTCAGTCGGATGTCGAAGGTGTTCTGGGGCGAGGGCCTGTTCCTGCGCCCGCAGCATTTCCAGCGCCAGGACGCGTACCACGAGGCGCGCCTGCAGGACCTGGCGCGCAGCCTGCACCCGCACGCCTGGGGGGTGCGCAGCCTCCGCTTCGATCCGCAGAGCCTCTCCAGCGGCAGCCTGCGCGCGCTGGAACTGTCGGTGATCTTCCCCGACGGCGAGAGCTTCGACGCGCCGGCCCACGACCAGCTGCCCGACGCGCTGTCGCTGGGGGACCTGCCCGAGGGCGTGCAGGCCACCACCGTGCACCTGGCGTTGCCGCTCATCCGCGAGCACGGCGGCAACTGCGACGGCAGCGGCGACGGCGCCCAGGCGGCGCGCTTCGTCCAGGCGAACCAGCCCACCCCGGACCTGTACACCGACGCCGCCGAGGCGGAGCTGTCCTACCTGCGCAAGTCGGTGCGGCTGCTGACCGACGACAAGCCGCGCGACGCCTACGTCAGCGTGCCGGTGGCGCGGGTGCGGCGCACGCCGACCGGCGGCTTCGAGTTCGACGAAGGCTTCCTGCCCCCCAGCCTCAGCCTGGCCGGCGCCCAGCGCCTGCACCTACAGCTGCGCGCCCTGCTCGACTCGCTGCAGGCCAAGGTCGAGGCCCTGTACGGCGTGCACCGCCAGCCGTCGCAGCACATCATCGAGTTCCGATCCGGGGACATCGCTTCGTTCTGGCTGCTGCACACGGCGACTTCGGCGTTCGCGGCGCTCTCGCACCTGTTCCACAACGCCGGGCTGCACCCGGAGCGGCTGCACCAGGAACTGCTGCGCCTGGCCGGCGGCCTGCTCACCTTTTCCAAGGCCTACGGCCTGTCCGACCTGCCCCGGTACGATCACGCCTCGCCCGAGACCGGTTTCGACCAGCTGTTCGGCATGATCCGCGAACTGCTGGAGACGGTGATCTCGGCGCGCTATTTCCAGATCGCGCTCACCGAGGTCAAACCCTCGTTCCACGTCGGCCGCATCGATTCGCAGCGGATCGACGACGACTCGTCCTTCTACCTCGGGGTGGCGGCCGACATGCCCGGCCAGGAACTCATCCAGACGGTGCCGGTGCGATTCAAGGTGGGCGCGCCCGACGACGTCGAGAAATGCGTGCTCTCCGCGCTGCCGGGCGTGAAGCTCACCCATGCCGCGCAGGTGCCGGCGGCGATCCCGGTCCGCCCGGGCAGCTACTACTTCGCGGTCGAGGCGCGCGGCCCGCTCTACGAACGCATGCTCAAGGCGCAGTCGCTGATGATCTACGTGCCTTCCGGGCTGCGCGAACTCAAGCTGGAACTGATCGCGGTGGCGCCATGAACTCGAAACTCCCCCCGGTCCCCGCTGCCATGCCCTCGCTGAGCCCGCAGCATGCGGTCGCGCCGGCGGCGGGCGGCGCAAACGCGCCGCGCAGCCTGCTCGACCTGATGTCCGACGGCTTCTACCTGCTGCTGCTGCTCAAGCGCGGCCAGCTGCCCGACAGCGTGGACGGCTTCGTACAATCGGTGCAGCGCTTCCTGGACGGCGTCGAGCGCGGCGCGATCAAGCTCGGCATCGCCTCGGAGGACGTCTACGCTGCCAAGTACGCCTTCTGCGCCGCGGTCGACGAGGTGGTCCTGTCACAGCCCTCGTCGGTGCGCGATGCGTGGGAACTGCAGCCGCTGCAGTTGCGCCTGTTCGGCGACCACCTGGCAGGCGAACACTTCTTCGACCGCCTCGAGGAACTGCGCGCGCAGGGCGCCCCGCGGCTGCCCTCGCTGGAGGTCTACCACTACTGCCTGCTGCTGGGCTTCGAGGGCAAGTACCGCCTGGAAGGTCCGGAGAAGCTGGGCTACCTGACCGCGCGCCTGGGCGACGAGATCGTCTACCTCAAGGGCCGGCGCACCGGCTTCGCCCCGCACTGGGCGCCACCGGACAACGTCGCCCATGCGCTGCGCCGGGTGGTGCCGCTGTGGCTGCCGGCGGTGCTGGTGGCGGGTTTCGGCCTGGTCGGCTACCTGGCCCTGAGTACGTGGTTCGGCCGCCAGACCGAGGAACGCCTGGCCGCCTACGAAGAAGTCGTGCAGATGCCCGAGCGCACGGCCCACATCACCATCACCCTGCCGTGAGAACGATATGGACATGCCTTCTCTGGCCCGCGATGCGCTCGCCGCGCTCGCGGTACCGTCGCAACATGCGCGCCTGATCCAGCTCGACGCCCCGGTCCCGGGGCTGGTGGTGGAACGGTTCGACGGCAGCGAGGCAGTCTGCGCGCCGTTCCGTTTCGTGATCGACGTGTTTTCCACCTCGGCGTTCGTCGACACCGCCGAGCTGCCCGGACGGCGGCTCGGCCTGCGCCTGCACCGTGCAGAGGGCGGCGAGCGCAGCTGGCACGGCGTGTGCACCGCGGTGGCGCCCCTGGGCGCCGACGGCGGCCTGGCCCGCTACCGGTTGACCATGGAGCCCTGGACCGCGCTGCTGGCGCACCGGCGCAACGCGCTGGTGTTCCAGGACCTCGACGTGCGCGGGGTGCTGGAGCGCGTGTTCGCGGACTACTCGATGGCCGCGTTCCGCTTCGACATCGACGGCGCCCTGCCGGTGCGCGCGATCACCACCCAGTACCGCGAAAGCGACTGGGACTTCGTCACCCGCCTGCTGGCCGAAGCCGGCCTGGCCTGGCGCTACGAGCACGACCAGTCCGCAGGCGAAGACGATGGCGGCGACGACGGCGCCCGCCACACCCTGGTGATCTTCGATGCCCAGGCCGAGGTTCCCGACGCCGGCACGCTGCGCTTCCATCGCAGCGCCGCCACCGAGACCCGCGACGCCATCGGCGCCTTCACCGAGCTGCGCCAGCTGGCGCCCAACCGCAGCCATGCCGCCAGCTGGCACAGCGCGCAGCTGGCGAGCGTTGCCGGGCAGTGCGAAGCCGACGCCGGCGGACTGCCGGCGCTCGAGGTCTTCGTGCAGCCGCGCGCCGGCCGCTTCGAGCAGGGCGGCCAGGCCCAGGCCGAAGCCGCAAGACGCCTGGACGCGCTGCGGCTGCCGGTGGCGCTGCATCACGGCGCGGGCAGCGCGCGCGCCATCGCCGCCGGCAATACGTTCACGCTCAGCCAGCATTCCGGCCACGAGGGCCGGGCGTTCCTGCCGCTGCGGGTGACCCACGTAGCGGCGAACAACCTCGGCAGCGGCATCACCGCCCTGCTCGCCTCGCCCGACCTGGAGCGCGGCAGCTATCGCAACCGTTTCGTCGCGGTGCCCGCCGGCACGCCGGTGGCGCCGCTGCCGCGCGACCGCCCGACCGTGCACGGCCCGCAGACCGCCCGCGTGGTCGGCCTGCCCGAAGCCGCGGTCAGCCCCAGCCGCGACCACCAGGTGCGCATCCAGCTCGCCTGGCAGCGCGGCCCCCGGCCCAACCCGGGCGGGCTGCAGGACAGCGGCAGCGAGCACCCGGGCCACGCCCCCGGCGATGCCACCTCCGGCACCTGGGTACCGGTGGCGGAGTGGGTCGCCGGCCCCAACTGGGGCAGCCACTTCCTGCCGCGGGTGGGCGCCGAGGTGCTGGTGGAGTTCCTGCATGGCGACATCGACCAGCCGCGGGTGACCGGCCAGCTGTACAACGGCGAGGTCGCCCCGCCCTTCGCCGGCGGCATCGATGGCCCGTCCAACCATCCCGGCACCCTGAGCGGGCTGCACAGCCGCGCCCACGACGGCAGCGGCAGCCAGCAGTGGGTGCTCGACGACACCCCGGGCCAGCTGCGCACCCGGCTGCAGACCAGCCTGGCCGACAGCCGCCTGGAGCTGGGCTACCTGGTGCAGCACCAGGACGGCGCGCGCGGCGGCCTGCGCGGCCGGGGCATGGAGCTGGCCAGCG
>NZ_JARXRM010000019.1 GCF_029887875.1 Luteimonas endophytica | reverse complement strand
CCGCTTGTATGTTTGGGCCTGTCGGGGCGGAGGGACCTGAGCCGCATCTGGCCTTTGGCACAGACCGTAGGAGATTTCGTCCCCCCCACCACAGCGCCCATGAGGAATCCATCGGCCGGCGTGTGGCGCCGGACCGACCATCTCGGCAAGCGAGCGCCGGGGCCCCGACAGGCTGATCCACGCTACCTCGGAGATCCTGTCATGACAACAGAACACCCCCTGTGCATCGGCATCGACGTCAGCAAGGCCGAGCTGGCCATCTATGACGGCAGCAGCTTCATCACGGTGGTCAACACCACCAAGCAGATCAAGGCCTGGCTCAAGACCCTGACCGGACCGGCCAGGATCGCCGTCGAAGCCACCGGCACCTATCACCTGCAGGTACTGGAGCAGGCGAGCCGGAAGGGCCACGCCCTGTTCGTGGTGGACGGCTTCCGGCTCAACCGCTACCGCGACAGCGTCGGCGGTCGGGCCAAGACCGACCTGGCCGATGCGAAGCTGCTGTGGCGCTACCTGCGCCACGAGTACGACCATCTACGCCCCTGGGTGGCCCCGCCGCCCGGCTACGCCCGCCTCAAGCGCCTGCTCAACCGCCGCGCCAAGCTGGTCAAGATGGGCGTGGCGGTGCGCCAGAGCCTGGCCGGGGTGCCGGAGCTGCGGACCGCGTGCCGCAGCCTGTTGGAACGCCTGGATCGACTGCTGGCGTCGATCGACCGGCTGCTGCAGCACCAAGTGGAAAAGTCCGGGCTGCAGGACCAGATCAAGCGGGTTGGCGCCATCGAGGGCATCGGCAAGCTCAATGCCACGGCCTTGACCACCGCCTACCTGCGCGGCGCGTTCCGCAGCAGCGACGCCTTCATCGCCTTCCTGGGCCTGGACGTTCGAATCCGCGACTCCGGCCGCCAACGTGGCCGCCGCAAACTCACCAAGCAGGGCGACAGCGAGACCCGACGCCTCCTGCACAACGCCGCCATGGCCGCCTCGCGCAGGGGCCGATGGCACCAGCTGCACCAAGCCAACCTGGCCCGGGGCCTGACCCGCATCCAGAGTCTGGTCATCGTCGCCCGCAAGCTCGCCCGGCTCGCCTTCGCCCTGCTCAAGAGCGGAGCCCAATACCGCCCACAACCGACCTGAGACCGTTGCAGCCGAACATAGAATCTCCTACAGGGGTTCGTTTTTCGCAGGAGCGCGCCATGCGCGAAGGCCGGCGTGGCTGGCAGCGCCCGGTATCGCCGCCGACCCGGCCGGCGCCTCCCGCGGCTTTCGCGGCCATGGCCGCTCCTACGCGGTACGGCCGCGGCGCCCTATTCGATGCCCAGCTTCTTGAGCTTGTAGCGCAGCGCCCGGAAGGTGATGCCCAGGGCGGCCGCGGTCTTGGTCTTGTTGTAGCGGTTCTCCTGCAGCGCCTGCTGGATGGCGGCGCGCTCGATCTCCTCGATGTAGGAGGGCAGGGCGCTGGAGGCGGTGTCGTAGGGGCTGAGGGTGCGGGGGTCGGCGCCGGGCCTGGCCGCTGCGCCCTGGCCGGCGGCGGTGCCCGCGCCGCCCGCGGCCAGCGCCACGCCGCCGTTGCGCGGCAGTTGCAGGTCTTCGGACTGGATGGTGTCGCCTTCGGCCATCGCCAGGGCGCGCTCGAGGATGTTCTCCAGCTCGCGCACGTTGCCGGGGAAGGCGTAGCCCTCCAGCGCGCGCAGCGCTTCGGGGGAGAGCGCCGGGGTGCTGCGGTGCATGGCCTGGGCCAGGCGCTGCAGGATCGCGGCCGAGAGCAGCGGCATGTCGCCGCCGCGCTCGCGCAGCGGCGGCACCTGCAGGCCGATCACGTTGATGCGGTAGTACAGGTCGTGGCGGAAGCTGCCCTGGTCGATCAGGGTGGCCAGGTCCTTGTGGGTGGCGGAGAGGATCCGCACGTCCACGTTGACCTCGGTCGACGAGCCCACCGGGCGGATGGTCTTTTCCTGGATCGCGCGCAGCAGCTTGACCTGCATCGGCAGCGGCAGCTCGGCCACCTCGTCAAGGAACAGGGTGCCGCCGTCGGCGGCCTGGAACAGCCCGGGCTTGTCGGCGTGGGCGCCGGTGAAGCTGCCCTTCTTGTGGCCGAAGAACTCGCTTTCCATCAGCTCGGCGGGGATCGCGCCGCAGTTGACCGGCACGAACGGCCCGGCGGCGCGCGAGCCCTGGGCGTGGATGGTGCGCGCCACCAGTTCCTTGCCGGTGCCGGATTCGCCGCTGATGTGCACCGGGGCCTGGCTGCGGGCCACCTTCGAGATGGTACGGCGCAGGGCCACCATGGCCTCCGACTCGCCGAACAGCCGGCCGGCGTCGTCGGCCTGGGAGTGGCCGCGCTCGTTGAGGTCCAGCGCCTGCTTGACCAGGCCGCGCAGCATGTGGATGTCGACCGGCTTGCTCACGAAGTCGAAGGCGCCGGCCTTCAGCGCTTCCACCGCCGCCTCCACGTTGCCGTAGGCGGTGATCACCGCCACCGGGGTGTTGGGGAAGCGGGTGGAGATCTCGGCCACCAGTTCCAGCCCCGAACCGTCGGGCAGGCGCATGTCGGTCAGGCAGAGGTCGTAGGCCACGGTGCCCAGCATCTGCCGGGCGGCGGTGAGGTTGGGGGCGGTATCGGTGCGCAGGCCCATGCGGCCCAGGGTCAGCACCAGCAATTCCCGGATGTCGTGCTCGTCGTCGACGATGAGGACGCTGCGGTTCTCTGTCACTAGGGGGAACTCGTACGGGCTACGGTAGGCATTGTGCCCTACAGCACGTACTTGGTGGCAAAAAAGGGCCATTTCGCGCGGTTTGGGTCACGTCGGCAGGAGCGGGGGCTGCCTCATGGCCGTTATCGGCCGCGCGCGGCTCGACTTGAGCGCTGCGTGTCAGTGGGGCGCCGCGCTGGGTCAGGTGCGGCGCGCGCTGCGGGCTGCCAAAGTGGTCCGATGGCTTGCTGCGGTGCAAAAATCGAAGTCATCGGTCGCAATCACCAACCGATCCGGCCGGCGCCACCCGCGGCCTTCGCGGCCATGGGCCGCTCCTACCGGGTCTTCGCATCGCCCGGGTTCCCGTAGAGCGTGCCATGCACGCGAAGGCCCGCGCGCACGTCCAAGCCCGGGATGGCCGCCGGATCGGAATCGATCAGGAGAGCAGCGGGTTGCGGCCCGACATCAGGATCCGGAAGCAGGCGCCGCCGCCGGGCACGGCCACGTAGTCCAGGCTGGCGCCGTTGGCGCGGCACAGCTCGCGGGCGATGTACAGGCCCAGGCCGGTGCCGTGCTCGGAGGTGGTGAAGAACGGTCGGCCCAGCTGCGGTACCACCGCCTCGGGAATGCCCGGCCCGCGGTCGTTCACCTCGATGGCGGGGCGGCCCTCGCGCTCGGCCACCGCGATGGTCACCCGCGCCGATTCGCCGGGCATGCGCCCGTAGTTGATCGCGTTCTGCACCAGCACCGTCAGCACCTGGTGCAGGTGGCGCCGGTCGAACATGCCCTGCAGCGGCCGCTCGCGCCCGGCGCTGCGCAGCGCGCCGTTCTCGGTCGGCACCAGCTGCTGGAACTCGTCGACGAAGCGCCGCACGAACGCCACCAGGTCGAACTGCTCGGTCACCGCGCGCTCGCGCCGCGCCAGCCCCAGCACGCTCTCGACGATGCCGTTGGTGCGCTGGCACTGCTGGTGGATGATCTGCACCAGGCGGCGGTCGCTCTCGGGCAGGTCCGGGGATTCCTCCAGCAGCTGCACCGAGTAGCTGATCGCCGCCAGCGGGTTGCGGATCTCGTGGGCCAGGCTGGCCGAGAACCGCCCCATCGCCGAAAGGGTCAGCGATTCGGCGCGGCGCGCCACCAGCGAGGCGTCGTCCAGGAACACCAGCACCGTGTCGCCCTCGGTCAGCAGGCGCGCGAAGCGCGGCTGGATCTCCAGCTGCTCCGGGCCGTGCAGCAGCGGCGTGTCGTCCAGCGCGCCGCCCTGCAGCCAGCGCTCCAGGCGCGCGCCCAGCTCCGCGGACAGCTCCGCCAGCGTTCGCCCCTCCAGGCGGTCCTCGTCCTCGCCGAACAGGCGCATCGCCGCCTCGTTGGCCATGCGCACGCGGCGGCCGTCGTCGATCATCAGCACCCCGGTGCGCATGCGGCGGATGATCAGCTCGTTGATGCCGGCCAGGTTCTCGGCCTCCTGGCCGCGGCGCTCGGCCAGCGCCTGGCTCTCGCGCAGGCGCCGCCCCAGCTGCTGGGTCAGGGTGACCATGGCGAAGAAGCTGACGGTGAACATGAGGATCTCGGCCAGCGGCCGCGCCACCCCGGTTTGGTGCACCTGCGACCAGACGTATTCGGCCAGCATCGCCAGCGCCGCCAGGCACGCGGTGAACAGCCCCAGCCGCAGCGGCAGGAACAGCGAGGCCGCGCCCAGGTTCACCAGCAGCATCAGCGCCACCCCGGGGCCGGCGGTGGGCAGCGCGTGCACGGCCAACGTGGCCACCACCACGTCCACGCCGGCGCCGATCAGCGCCTGCTCGGGCAGGCCGGCGGTGGAGCTGCGCGCCCACTGCAGCAGCGCCAGCGAGGCCAGCAGGTAGGCACCGCAGACCACCTGCGCCAGCAGCGGGTTGTGCGGCTCGCCGATCAGCGCCCCGACCGGGCTGAACACCATCAGCGCCAGCAGGCTCGCCTCCAGCAGGCGGTACAGCGCGAACAGGTACAGCTCGCGCCGCAGCACGCCGGCGGTATAGACGGGAGGGGCGGGGATGGCGAACAAGCGGCTGGCCTGGGCAGGGTAGCCGCGAGTATAGAGCGGCGGCCGGGGCGGCCCTGCGCCGGGCCGGCCATGCCCGCGGGCGAAGGCGTACAAGCCCCGGCCGCGCCGGCCTTCGCGTGCATGGCACGCTCCTACGGGAATCCGGGTGATGCGAAGACCCGGTAGGAGCGGCCCCTGGCCGCGAAAGCCGTGGGTGGCTCCGACGGGGCGGGCGGCGATTCCGGGCCCGGCCGGCAGCGCCGGCCTTCGCGTGCATGGCACGCTCCTCCCGGGGGGGGGGTTCGCGACGATGGCGGCCCGGGGCCCATCCGGCCCCGACCATGGTCGGTTTTGCCCGCGCCGGCCGCATCGGCGAGAATGTGTGGCCCGTCCGCGCCTTCGCCGGCCCCAGCGCCTGCGATCGACCGTGCGCGGCGAGGCATTCCGGCCACCACGGCCATCGTTCGGCCGCGCCGGCATGCTCACGACCCTCCCACGCATGGACCCCACATGAACTTCCACGAATATCAGGCGAAACAGCTCTTTGCCGACTACGGCATCGCGGTACCCGCCGGGCGCGTCGCGCGCGCCGCGGACGAGGCGGTCGACGTCGCCAAGGCGATCGGCGGCGACTTCTGGGTGGTCAAGGCCCAGATCCACGCCGGCGGCCGCGGCAAGGCCGGCGGCGTGAAGCTGTGCAAGACCCTCGACGAGGTGCGCGCAGCCGCCAAGGCGATGCTGGGCACGAAGATGGAGACCTACCAGTCGGCCGGGGTGGCGCTGCCGGTGGACACGGTGCTGGTCACCCAGGCCACCGACATCGCCAAGGAGCTGTATCTCTCGGTGCTGGTGGACCGCGGCACCCAGTCGGTCACCTTCATCGCCTCCAGCGAGGGCGGGGTGGAGATCGAGAAGACCGCCGAGGAGAACCCCGACGCGATCCAGACCCTCAACATCAACTTCGTGCAGGGACTGCAGCCCTACCAGTGCCGCGAGCTCGGATTCGCGCTCGGCCTGAACGGCAAGCAGGTCAACCAGCTGACCAAGATCATGATGGGCCTGTACCGGCTGTTCAACGAGAAGGACCTGTCGCTGGTCGAGCTGAACCCGCTGGCGATCCTGAAGAACGGCGAGCTGGCGGTGCTGGACGGCAAGGTCAACTCCGACGACAACGCCTCCTTCCGCCATGCCGAGCTGGTGGCGATGCGCGACATCCGCCAGGAGGACGCGACCGAGGTGGCCGCCAGCCAGCACGACCTCAACTACGTGACCATGGACGGCAACATCGGCTGCATGGTCAACGGCGCCGGGCTGGCGATGGCGACCATGGACGTGATCAAGCTGGAAGGCGGCGAGCCGGCCAACTTCCTCGACGTCGGCGGCGGCGCCAACAAGGAGCGGGTGACCGAGGCGTTCAAGCTGATCCTCTCCGACGCCGACGTGAAGGCGATCTTCGTCAACATCTTCGGCGGCATCGTCCGCTGCGACATGATCGCCGAGGGCATCATCGCCGCGGTCAAGGAGGTCGACGTCAAGGTGCCGGTGGTGGTGCGGCTGGAGGGTACCAACGTCGACGCGGGCAAGGAGTTGCTGAAGAATTCCGGCCTGGCGATCACCCCCGCCGACGACATCAACGACGGCGCCCGCAAGGCGGTCGCGGCCGCCAAGGCCGCCTGATCGACCGAGGTTTCGAGACCGCCTCGCCAGCCCCCGAAGTCAGGGGGCGACCCCGCCGCAAAGCGGCGGGGTGGGGGCGTGGAGGCATGACGCAAGGGCATCGGCAGCGCCGATGCCCGCCGAGCCGGAGCCGATCCGGTCACAGAACAGGTAGGAAAAATCGAATGAGCGTTTTGGTCAACAAGAACACCAAGGTCGTCGTGCAGGGCTTCACCGGCCAGCAGGGCACGTTCCACGCCGAGCAGATGCTCGACTACGGCACCAAGGTCGTCGGCGGCGTGACCCCGGGCAAGGGCGGCAGCGAGCACCTCGGGCTGCCGGTCTTCAATACCGTGGCCGAGGCGGTCACCGAGACCGGCGCCGACGCCTCGGTCATCTACGTGCCACCGCCGTTCGCGGCCGACGCGATCCTCGAGGCGGCCGACGCCGGCATCAAGGTGATCGTTTGCATCACCGAGGGTATCCCGGTGCTGGACATGCTGCGGGTCAAGAACGTGCTCAAGGGCTACGAGGACGTGGTGCTGGTCGGCCCCAACTGCCCCGGCATCATCACCCCCGGCGAGTGCAAGATCGGCATCATGCCCGGCCACATCCACAAGCCCGGCAAGGTGGCGATCGTCTCGCGTTCGGGCACCCTCACCTACGAGGCGGTCAAGCAGACCACCGACGCGGGCCTGGGCCAGTCGACGGTGATCGGCATCGGCGGCGACCCGATCAACGGCCTGAACTTCATCGACTGCCTGAAGCTGTTCCAGGACGACGAGCAGACCGCCGGCATCATCATGGTCGGCGAGATCGGCGGTTCGGCCGAGGAGGAAGCGGCCGAGTTCATCAGCGAGTACGTGACCAAGCCGGTGGTCGGTTTCATCGCCGGCGCCTCGGCGCCGAAGGGCAAGCGCATGGGCCACGCCGGCGCGATCGCCTCCGGCGGCGCCGGCACCGCCGAGGGCAAGTTCGCGGCCCTGGAGAAGGCCGGCGTGACCACGGTGAAGTCCCCCGGCGACCTCGGCGCCGCGCTGGCGAAGCTGCTGCAGGGCTGACCCCGGCTCCGGCCGGGTCGGCGCCGATTCCCGGCGCGTCCACCCGCGCGGGCTTTCGCGTGCACGGCGCGCTCCTACGGGGTTGCGTGCCGCTCCTACGTGGCTGCGTGCGATCCCGTAGGAGCGGCCCATGGCCGCGAAGGCCGCGGGAGGCTCCGGCCGGGTCGGCGGCGATCCCGGACATGGCCACCCGCGCCGGCTTTCGCGTGCATGGCACGCTCCTACAATGGACGCAGCCGGCTCTGTAGGCTGATGCCATTCGCTCCCAGGACCGCCCCGCCATGACCAAGCCCCTGCGCATCGCCCTCGCCCAGTTCGACTTCCCGGTCGGGGCCGTGGCCCGCAACGCCGAGCGCATCGCGTTGATGATCGCCGAGGCGCGCGAGGAGTTCGGCGCCGATGTCGTGCTGTTCCCCGAACTCGCGATCAGCGGCTACCCGCCCGAGGACCTGCTGATGCGGCCCTCGTTCCTGGCCGACTGCGAGCGGGCGCTGCGCGAGGTGGCGAAGGCGGCCACCGGGATCGTCGCGGTGGTGGGCTGGCCGGAGTCGGCCGGCAGCGTGCTGTACAACTCGGCCAGCGTGCTGCGCGACGGCCGGATCGAGGCCACCTACCGCAAGCGCGAGCTGCCCAACTACAACGTCTTCGACGAGCGCCGGTATTTCCACGTCGACCCCGACGGCGGGCCGTGCGTGTTCGCGGTGGGCGGCGTGCAGGTGGGCGTGGTGATCTGCGAGGACCTGTGGTTCGCCGAGCCGCTGCACGACACCGCCAGCGCCGGCGCCGAGCTGGTGCTGGTACCCAACGCCTCGCCGTTCGAGCGCGGCAAGCATGCCCAGCGCGACGCGCTGCTGGCCGAGCGCATCCACGAGAGTGGCGTCGCGCTGGCCTATCTCAACGTGGTGGGCGGCCAGGACGCGCTGGTGTTCGACGGCAGTTCGGTGCTGGCCGACGCCAACGGCAAGGTGCACCACGCCGCGCGCGCCTTCGAGGAGCACTGGCTGGTCGCCGACTACCATCCCGAGCGGCGCGAACTGACCGCGGTGCAGTGGCCGCTGGAAACCGACGGCGGCCGCGATGCGATGGCCTGGCGCGCGGTGGTGCGCGGGGTCCGCGACTACTGCTTCAAGAACGGATTCTCGAAGCTGTGGCTGGGGCTGTCGGGCGGCATCGACTCCTCGGTGGTGCTGGCCATCGCGGTCGACGCCCTGGGCGCGGAGAACGTCACCGCGGTGGCGATGCCCTCGCGCTATACCGCCGACCTCAGCAACGACCTGGCGGCCGAGCAGTGCCGGGCGCTCGGGGTGCGGCTGCTGTCGGTGCCGATCGAGGCGCCGTTCCAGGGCTTTCTCGATGCGCTGGCGGGGACCTTCGAGGGCACCGAGGCGGACGTCACCGAGGAGAACCTGCAGTCGCGCACCCGCGGCGCGCTGCTGATGGCGATGAGCAACAAGTTCGGCGGCCTGCTGCTGACCACCGGCAACAAGAGCGAGTACGCGGTCGGCTACGCCACCATCTACGGCGACATGGCCGGCGGCTACGCGCCGATCAAGGACCTGTACAAGACCGAGGTGTTCGCGATGGCGCGCTGGCGCAACACCGTGGCCGGCGCGCCGGTGATCCCGCCGGCGGTGATCTCGCGGCCGCCCTCGGCGGAGCTGCGTGCCGACCAGAAGGACGAGGACTCGCTGCCGCCCTACGACGTGCTCGACGCGATCCTGCTGCGCTACGTCGACCGCGAGCAGTCGCGCGAGGAGATCGTCGCCGCCGGCTTCGAGGCCGACACCGTGGACAAGGTGCTGCGGCTGGTGCGGATCAGCGAATGGAAGCGCCACCAGGCCGCGCCGGGGCCCAAGGTCTCGCGCCGCGCCTTCGGCCGCGAGCGCCGCTACCCGATCAGCAACGGCTACGCCGGCTGACGCCCTTCGGGTGGTTGGCGCCGGCAGCCGCTTTCGCGGCCATTGACCGCTCCCACACAAGAGCGGACGCGGCATCGCTTGCCCAGTAGAAGGGTGCCATGCACGCGAAAGCCGGCGCGGCCGGCGATCCCTGGAGCCGCCGCCAAGCTCGCTGCCCCGGACCGGCCCGGTCGGCTCCGTTAGAATCGCCGTCCCTCATCCCGACCCGGACGCATGGCCAGAAAGAAGCGCAAGCAGTCCCGCCAGTCCTCCGCGACCGCCGCTGCTGCCGCACCCGCGAGCGCGCCGCGAGCGCACGCCCAGCGCGTCCCGGTCGATCGGCCGGTGCTGGCGCTGGCCGCCCTCGGCGTGTTGCTGACCGGCTATCTCACCGCGGCCGCCTGGGGCGACGCGGCGCCGGCGTTGTGCACCGAGGGCGGCGGCTGCGACCTCATCGCCGGGAGCCGCTGGTCGACTTTGTTCGGCCTGCCGATCGCGCTGTGGGGCCTGGCGATGTATGCGCTGATCGGCCTGGCCGCCGCCACCGGGCGCTCCGCAGCGCAGCGCTGGCGGCGGCTCTCGCGGCTGTCCCTGGTGGGGCTGGCGATCAGCGTCTATCTCACCGCCGCCGGGCTCCTCGCGCTGCGCGCGACCTGCGGCTGGTGCCTGGCCTCGCTGGCGACCATGGCCGCGATCTTCGCCCTGGTCCATGTTCGCCGGGGCGGCGCCCCGGCCGGCCGCGGCCGCGGCGCCTGGTGGCTCGGCGGGGGGCTGCTGGCGCTTGGCGCGGTGTTGGCGCTGCACGTGGCGGCCAGCGGCGTGCTGGATCGGCGGCCGGAAAATCCGCGGGTGGTGGCCCTGGTGGCGCACCTGGAGGCGATCGACGCGAAGTACTACGGCGCCTCCTGGTGCGGCAACTGCCGCCGCCAGACGCGGCTGTTCGGCGCGTCCGCGCCGCGGCTGCCCTATGTCGAGTGCAGCCCCCAGGGCCGCGGCGGCCCGGTCGCGCGCGAATGCGTGGCGGCGGGCGTGGGCTCGTACCCGACCTGGGTGGTGCACGGCCTGCACCACGTCGGCGTGCTCACCCCCGAGGAACTGGCGCAGCTGTCCGGCTTCGACTGGGAGCGCGAGCGCTAGCGCTAGCCGAATGCCATCCTGCAGCACAGCCGGCCCTGGCCGGTTCCTGTCGCCCCCGTAGGAGCGGCCCATGGCCGCGAAGGCCGCGGGCGTCTCCCCGGGTCGGCAGCAGGTATCTGCGTGCGGATCGGCGGCGATCCGGGCGGGCCGGCGGCGCCGGCCTTCGCGCGCCTAAGTGGAAGCCGGAGTCGCCGGCGCGCGTCCGCAGGAGCGCCCGGAGGGCTCAGTCTTCCTGCAGGGGCGACTTCTCGCCGGCGAAGGGATTGAGCTTGCGGATCGCCCAGGGGTAGTCGGGCCAGTCGCCGCTCAGCCAGCCGTGGTCCGGGTCGTTGAGCTCGAGGACCCGGCGCGCATCGGCGGCGAGGGTCTCGTTGCCCAGCTGGGTGTAGGCCTCGGCCAGCACCGCCACCGCGTCGTTCTGGTAGACGCTCTGGGGGTAGGTTTCCAGCGCGTAGGTGGCGCGCTTGGCGGCGGCCACCCAGGCGCCGCGGCGCAGGTAGTAAAGGGCCGTATCCACCTCGTGGCGGGCGAACATGTTGCGCAGCGCCGCCATCCGCTCGCGCGCGTCGGCGGCATAGCGGCTGTTGGGGAAGCGCTCGGCGACGACGCGGAAATCCGCATACGCCTGGTTCGGCGTGGCCAGGTCGCGGCGGCTGGCGTCCAGGGACCACACCCGCTGCAGGAACACCGTGTCGCGGTTGGAGTTGACCAGCCCGCGCAGGTAGTACATGTACGCGGTATTGCGGTGGGTGGGGTAGGTACGCAGGAAGCGGTCGATGCTGGAGATCGCCTCCTCGTTGTTGCCCATCTTGAACTGCGCGTAGGCGGTCTCGATCAGCGCCTGCTCGGTATAGGGCCCGTACGGGTACTGGGCGACCAGCCGGCGGAAGGTCGTCGCCGCGCTGTTCCAGTTGCCGTAGCGCATCGAGGTATGGCCCTTCTCGTACAGCTCCTCGACCGGCACCCCCTCGTCGACATCGGTCTTGTCGCCGCCGCGGAAGCGCGAGCAGCCGGACGCCATGAAGACGGCCAGCAGCGACAGGATCAGCGCATTGCGCAGCAAGGAGCGGGCTCGGGTCATGGGGCGTTGGGCGTTGGCGGCACGAAGGGCCGATAATAGCAGTCCGCATCGCCGGTCCGGCGACCACGCCTGAACCGAAGCCCTCCATGACCGATACCGACCCCGAAGACAGCGGCGCGCGCAGCGCCAGGATCCCCGATGACCAGGCCGGGCGCCGGTTCGACGCGGCGCTCGCCGAGCTGTTCCCGGAATTCTCCCGCTCCCGCCTGAGCGAGTGGATCAAATCGGGCGACGCCCTGCTGGACGGACGCCAGGTGCGGCCGCGCGAGACGGTGGCGGGGGGCGAGCTGGTGACCCTTGACGTGGTGCTGGACGAGCAGACCAGCGACGCCCCGGAGGACATCCCGCTGACGGTGCTCCACGAGGACGCCGAGGTGCTGGTGATCGACAAGCCGGCCGGCATGGTGGTGCACCCCGGCGCCGGCAACCGCACCGGCACCCTGGTCAACGCGCTGCTGTTCCGCGATCCGGCGCTGGCGGCGGTGCCGCGCGCCGGGGTGGTGCACCGGCTGGACAAGGACACGTCCGGGGTCATGGTGGTGGCGCGTACCCTGCAGGCGCATGCCGCGCTGGTGGAACAGCTGTCGGCGCGCGCGGTCCACCGCCAGTACCTGGCGGTGGTGGTCGGCGCGCTGGTCAGCGGCGGCACCGCCGACGGGCCGATCGAGCGCCACCCGCGCGACCGCCTGCGCATGGCGGTACGCGAGGACGGCCGCGACGCGGTCACCCATTTCCGGGTCCGCGAGCGTTTTCGCGCGCACACCGCGCTGGAATGCCGGCTCGAGACCGGGCGCACCCACCAGATCCGCGTGCACATGCAGCACCTGCGCCACCCGATCGTCGGCGATCCGCTGTACGGCGGCGCGCTCAAGCTGCCGAAGGCGGCCGCCGAGGGGCTGGTGGCGGCGCTGCGCGGTTTCCGCCGCCAGGCGCTGCACGCCGAGACCCTGGAGTTCAGGCACCCGCGCACCGGCGAGCCGCTGCGCGTTGGCGCCTCGGTGCCGGCCGACATGCTGGAGCTGCTGCGGCAGCTGCGCGAGGACACCAGGGCGGCCGGGCCAAGCCGGTGAGCGCCCCGGACGCCGAGCCGGCCATCCTCCGGGCCGCCTGGCCGGCGCCGCCCGGGGTGGTCGCGTTCACCACGCTGCGCCGCGGCGCCGGGGTGTCGGCACCGCCGTTCGACGATTTCAACCTCGGCGCGCATTGCGGAGACGACCCCGCCGCGGTCGCGCGTAACCGCGCCGAACTGGAGCGTCGCTTCGGGCTGCCCGGGCCTCCGTGCTGGCTGCGACAGGTGCACGGTACCGCGGTCCAGCGCTGGGATCGGCCGGGGCCGTCACCGGCGCGCGTCGCCGGTCCGCGGGCGGATCTCGCGCAGCATGGGCCCGGCCAAGCGGCGGGGTCAGGCGCCCGGGGGCGCCTGGAGGCCGGTGCCGGAGACCTGGAGGCGGGGAGTCTCGGCGACGCGGGGCCGCCGGATCGCGCAGTGGCGCCCGAAGCCGACGGCTCGGTCACCGCCGACCCCGGCACCGTGCTCGCGGTGCTGACCGCCGATTGCCTGCCGGTGGTGCTGGCCGCCGCCGACGGCAGCGAAGTGGCGGCGGTCCACGCCGGCTGGCGGGGGCTTGCGGCCGGGGTGCTGGAAGCGGCGCTGGCGGAGCTGCGCACGCCCGCAGGCGCGGTGCGCGCCTGGCTCGGGCCCGCCGCCGGTCCGCGCGCCTACGAGGTCGACGCCGCGGTCCGCGAGGCCTTTCTCGCCGTGGAGGGGCGCGCCGCGGAGGCCTTCGTGGCGACCCGCCCCGGCCACTGGTTCGCCGATCTCTACGCCCTGGCGCGGATGCGTCTGGCGGCCGCCGGGATGGCGCCGGGCGACATCCACGGCGGCGCTGAGTGCACGATCTCGGACCCGGCCCGGTTCTTCTCCCATCGCCGCGACGGCCGCGGCGGGCGCATGGCGACGGTGGTGTACCGGGCGCGCTGATGCGCTCGCGGGGCGTCGCGGGTGCGTTCCGCGATGCGGCAACTCAGCGGCCCATGGCCGCGAAGGCCGCGGATGCGTCCGTTCAGCGCGGCGGTGACTCCGGTGGCTTCGTCCAGTTTGGCAGCGATTCCGGGCATGGCCCGCGGCTAGGCTTTTTCCAGCGCCTCGAGGTAGCGCCGCCGCCAGGTGCCGATGTCGTTGGCGCGCAGGTGCTCCATCATCGCCTGCCAGCGTTCGATGCGTTTTTCCTTCGGCATGGTGGCGGCGATGGCGATCGCGTCGGCGACGCCGTCGTAGTCGTGCGGGTTGACCAGCAGCGCCTCCTTCAATTCGTACGCCGCGCCGGCCAGCAGCGACAGCACCAGCACGCCCGGATCCTCCGGATCCTGGGCCGCCACGAATTCCTTGGCCACCAGGTTCATGCCGTCGCGCAGCGGCGTGACCAGCCCCACCTTCGCCATGCGGTAGAAGCCGGTCAGCGTGGCATGCGCGAAATTGCGGTTGACGTAGCGCAGCGGGGTCCAGTCGGGCTGCGCGTGGGCGCCGTTGATGTGGCCGGAGATCTGTTCCAGCTCGTTGCGCAGCTTGCGGTACTCGGACACGTCCCCGCGCGAGACCGGGGCGATCTGCAGGTAGGTCAGGCTGCCCTTCTGGTCGCGGTGGCTCTCCAGGTAGCGCTCGAAGCCGTGGAAGCGCTCCGGCAGGCCCTTGGAATAGTCGAGGCGGTCGACCCCGATCGCCAGGTCGCGGCCGTCGAGGCTGGCGCGCAGCCCGCGCACCGCCGACTTGTTCACCGCCGCCCGCGACTGCGCGGCGATGTGCCCGGTGTCGATGCTGATCGGGAACGCCGCGGCGCAGAACCGGCGGCCGCCGGGCGCCTGCAGGATGCCGCCCTTGAGCACCTCGCCGCCGCCGAACAGGCGCACGTAGTCCTGGAAACGCTCGACGTCGCGCTGGGTCTGGAAACCGACCAGGTCGTACGCGTACAGCGACGAGAACAGCCGCGAGTGATTGGGCATCGCCGCCAGCAGGTCCGAGGACGGCATCGGCACGTGCAGGAAGAAGCCGATCCGGCAGCCGATGCCGCGCTCGCGCAGCATCGAGGCCATCGGGATCAGGTGGTAGTCGTGGATCCAGACGATGTCGTCGTCCTTCAGCCGCGGCGCCAGCTTCTCGGCGAACAGCGCGTTGACCCGCGCGTAGCCCTCGCGGGTCTTGCGGTCGTAGTCGACCAGGTCGAGGCGAAAATGCAGCAGCGGCCACAAGGTGCGATTGGCGAAGCCGTTGTAGTAGGCGTCGAGGTCCGCCCGGCTGAGATCCATGGTCAGGTAGCGGACGTTGCCGCTGGTCTGCTCGTGGAGCTCGCCGCTGCGATCGCGCGAGGTCTTGCCGCTCCAGCCGAACCACAGGCCGCCGTGCTCCTTCAGCGCCCCGTCCAGGGCCACCGCCAGCCCGCCGGCGCGGCTCTCGCCCGGGACGGCGACGCGGTTGGAGACGACGACCAGGCGGCTCACGAGGCTTCCTGCCAGGAGCGCGAGAGCCGCATCGCGGCGATGATCAGGCCGACGTGCGAATAGGTCTGCGGGAAATTGCCCCAGGCCTCGCCGTTCTCGAACGCGAGGTCCTCGGACAGCAGCCCGAGGTGGTTGCGGCGGGCGAGGATCGCCTCGAACATCTCCCGCGCTTCGTCCTCGCGGCCGATCGCCGCCAGCGCGTCGATGTACCAGAATGTGCAGATGGTGAAGCTGGTCTCCGGAGAGCCGAAGTCGTCCGGGGCGATGTAGCGGAACAGGCCGTTGCCGCGCTTCAGGTCCCGGCCGATCGCCTCCACGGTGTCGACGAAGCGCGGGTCCATCGGGTCGACGAAGCCGAAGTCCGGCAGCAGCAGCAGCGAGGCGTCCAGGCGCTGCCCGCCGAGGGTGTCGGTGAAGTGGCCGAGCTCCTCGTTCCAGGCCGCGTCGAGCACGCGTTCGCGGATCGTGTGGGCGCGCTCGCGCCAGTAGGCATCGCGGTCGCCGAGGCCGAGCTTGGCGGCGATCTTCGCCAGCCGGTCGCAGGCGGCCCAGCACATCGCCGCGGTATAGGTATGGACCTCGGCGCGGCCGCGGAATTCCCACAGTCCAGAGTCCGGTTCGTCGTACAGCGCGTAGGCGCGCTCGCCCAGCGGCTCGAGCTTGCGGAAGGTGTCGACATCGCCGGGCTCGGCCAGGCGCAAGTCGAAGAACAGCTGGGTGGAGGCCAGTACCACGCTGCCGTAGACGTCGTGCTGCTTCTGCAGCCACGCCAGGTTGCCGCGCCGCACCGGGCCCATGCCGCGGTAGCCTTGCAGGGTGTCGACCTCGTGCTCCTCCAGTTCCTCGGCGAAGTCGATTCCGTACAGCGGCTGCAGGGTGCCTTCGTGCGTCGCGATGTTGAAGATGTAGCGCAAGAACTCCTCCATGCTGCGGGTCGCACCGAGGCGATTGAGCGCGCGGACCACGAACGCCGCGTCGCGCAGCCAGCAGTAGCGGTAGTCCCAGTTGCGCGCGCTATGCGGCGCTTCGGGGATCGACGTGGTCATCGCGGCGATGATCGCGCCGCTGTCCTCGTACTGGCACAGCTTCAGCGTAATGGCGCTGCGGATCACCGCTTCCTGCCAGTCCAGCGGCACCGACAGGTAGCGGACCCATTCGCGCCAGTAGTGGGCGGTGCGCTCCTGGGCCTCGTGGGCGTAGCCTGCCAGCGGGCGCGTCAAGGACTCGTCTGCACCGAGCATCAGGTGCACCGGGTGGCCGAGCACGAAGGGGATCTCCTCGCGCACGAACCGCACCGGCACGTCGGTGGTCAGGCGCAGGGCGAACTCGGGCAGCAGGTAGCGGACGTGGTTGCTGCCCCAGGTGGTGTCGGGCCTGCGCGCGCCCCAGTCCGCCAGCGGCCGCACCCGGATGCGGATGCGCGGGTTGCCCGCCAGCGGCGTGACCTTGCGCATGATCGCCACCGGCCGGTAGAAGCGGTCGTAGTCGCGCCAGCGCGGTGCGAAGTCGATTACCTCGACGGCGCCGCCGTGGCGGTCGTGCAGCACGGTGCGCAGGATCGCGGTATTGGTGAGGTAGGCCTGCTCGCTGCGCTCGAAGTCCTCCAGTTCTATGGCGAAGTCGCCGCCGGCGTGGTCGCGCGGCGAGAGCAGGGCGCAGAAGGCCGGGTCGCCGTCGAAGGCGGGCAGGCAGCTCCACACCACCCGCGCGCGCCGGTCCACGAGCGCGCCGAAGGTGCCGTTGCCGATCACGCCCAGGTCGAGGGTGGATGGGGTCATGCGGTGGGGGTCCTGTGGTTGGAGTGGAGCCAGGCGTGCACGGCGGCGGTGTCGCGCAGCGCGTAGTGGGCCGCGCTCGGCTGGCGGTCGCCGACCAGCACGCTCCAGCCGTCGCGGGCGTTGACCACGGCGAAGCCGTGTTCGTCGGTGAGGTCGTCGCCGACGAAGACCGGGCGGCGGCCGCGGAACGGCGGTTCGCCGAGGAAGGCGGCGATGGCATCGCCCTTGTCGGCGCCGACGGGGCGCAGTTCGACGACGTGGTCGCCGTGCTGCAGGCGGTAGCCGGGCAGCCGCGGCAGGGCGGCCTCGGCGAAGGCGCGCAGTGCCGGGCCATGCTGCGGCGCGCGGCGCCAGTGCAGGCCGAGCGCGGTGCCCTTGTCCTCGACCACGGTGCCGGGGTGGCGGCCGCTGAGGGTCTCGGCCTCGCCACGGACGCGCTGCAGGGCGTCGGGGGCCCGGGGCGGCTTGGACTTGCGGCCGCCGTTGCGGCGCTCCAGGCCGTGCATGCCGGCGACCGGCAGCTTGAGCGGCGCGAACAGCGCATCCAGGGTCGCCAGCGGGCGGCCGCTGACCAGGGCCACGGCGCCGTCCAGGCGCCGCGCCAGGGCCTGCAGGACCTCGCGCAGCGGCGGGGGCACGGCGACGCTGGCCGGGTCGGGGGCGAAATCGAGCAGGGTGCCGTCGACGTCGAGGAACAACGCGCAGTCGTCTTCGAGCGTCGGCGGCGGCGGGCGGGTGGGGGTCGCTGCTGCCATGCCCGCATTGTGCCCAATTCAGCGCGACGTCTTCAGGACGCCGCCGTCACGCCGGGCCCGAGCGCCAGCTGCTGGGGCGGCCGGCCGCAAGGTCCCGGCGGAGCGCCCATGGCCGCGAAAGCCGCGGGAGGCACGGGGCCGGCGCAAGCGCCCCCGGGGCAAACGCGCGTCCGCGGGGGCGGGCCGGGGGATACGTGCCAAGTCGCTCCCCGATACTCGCTTGGTTGTCACGCATCCCCGGCCCGCTGGGGAGGGCGTGGCGATCGGGCCGGAAAGCAAGGATCGCGGCCGGGTGCAGCCGCGTCGGCTCCTGCTCTATCTGGAAGCGCCGGTGGATCTCGCTCCATCGGGCGGGGGTGGCGTCGCAACCAAGCGAGTATCGGGGAGCGACTTGCGGCGCCACCGCCGCCCGATGGCCGCAGGTGCCTTCGGACCGTTCGTTCGAGCAGCCGTAGACGGATCGGGTAGGGGATACCGGGAATGCGAAGGCGGCCGCTGTCACAGGGATTTGCTCCAGCTGTTGCTGTGCTGCAACATCCGCGTGCTGGACCCCTCCCGACTTCCGGACGCCCACCCATGCCGAGCTCCGCCCCGCGCCCCGCCGTTGCCCTGCTCCCCGCCGCCCTCGCCGGCGCCCTGTTCGCGGCGGCCATGCCCGCCGCGGCGCAATCCGGCGCGCAGCCGGCCGGGCCGGACGCCACCACCCTGGACGCGGTGCAGGTCACCGCGCAGCGCCGGGTGGAGAACATCCAGGACGTGCCGGTGTCGATCACCGCGGTGGGCGGCGAAAAGCTCGACGTGCTGGGCTCCGGCGGCGGCGACGTGCGCTTTCTCTCCGGGCGCGTCCCGAGCCTCAACATCGAATCCTCCTACGGCCGCGCGTTCCCGCGCTTCTACATCCGCGGGCTGGGCAATACCGACTTCGATCTCAACGCCTCGCAGCCGGTCTCGCTGGTCTACGACGAGGTGGTGCAGGAAAGCCCGCTGCTGAAGGGCTTTCCGGTGTTCGACCTGGAGCGGGTGGAGGTGCTGCGCGGCCCGCAGGGCACCCTGTTCGGGCGCAACACCCCGGCCGGGGTGGTCAAGTTCGAATCGGTCAAGCCCTCGCAGGACGCCGGCGGCTATCTGCAGGCCGCGGCCGGCAGCGACGGCATGTTCAATTTCGAGGGCGCCTACGGCGGCCCGCTCACCGAGCGCTGGTCGGCGCGCGCCTCGGCGCTGTACCAACGCCGGGACGACTCGGTGGACAACGCCATCGACGGGCCCAACGACGGTTTCGAGGGGTACGACGAATCCGCCGCGCGCGTGCAGTTCCTGTACGAGGGCGACGCGTTCGAGGCGCTGTTCAATCTCCACAAGCGCCACATGAACGGCACCGCGCGGCTGTTCCGCGCCAACATCATCGCGCCCGGGACCAACGACCTGGTCTCCGGTTTCGACCGCGACGTGGTCAGCACCGACGGGGTGAATTTCTCCGACCTGGACACCTGGGGCGGCAGCGCGCGGCTGCGCTGGGACCTGGGGCGGGTGACGCTGTACTCGGTCACCGGCTACGAGACCGCCGAATCGCTCAACCGTGGCGATATCGACGGCGGCTCCGAATACACGTTCGATTTCGATCCCTCCGACGGTCTGGATATCGGCGCACCCGTCTTCGGAGCACGGTTCCCGGCCGAGTCGGCCGACGGCCTGCCCGACCACCGCCAGGTCACCCAGGAGTTCCGCCTCGAGTCCAACGAGTGGGGGCGCTTCGACTGGCAGGCCGGGCTGTTCTGGTTCGACGAGGACATCTCGATCGACAGCTTCAACTACGACTCGGTGGCGCCGGGCAACCCGCAGACCGGGCTGGCGGTGCAGGACCAGCGCAACAAGGCCTGGGCGGCGTTCGCCTCCGGCGACTTCGAAATCACCGACCGCTTCACCCTGCGCGGCGGCCTGCGCTACACCGAGGACCAGAAGGACTTCTCGGCCAGCGTGGAGCAGGCGGTGCCTGGCGGCACGCCGGTCAGCGGGCCGTATCTGGTCGAGACCGATGTCAATGACGTCAGCTGGGACCTGAGTGGCGTTTACGCGCTCAACGACGACGTCAACGTCTACGCCCGCGTCGCCAAGGGCTTTCGCGCACCCTCCATCCAGGGCCGGCTGGCGTTCGGCGGCGTGTCCACCGCCGACTCCGAGGAGGCGATCTCCTACGAGGCCGGCATCAAGGCCGACGTGTGGGACCGGCGCGCGCGCGTGGGCTTCAACGTGTTCCGCTACGACGTCGACGACCAGCAGATCATCGCGGTAGGCGGCGGCGCCAACACCGCCACCCTGCTCAACGCCGACAGCACCCGCGGCCAGGGCTTCGAACTCGACCTGGAGGCCTACCTGACCGACCACCTGCTGGTCACCCTGGGCAGCAGCTACAACGACACCGAGATCGACGATCCCGCCCTGGCCGTGCCCGGCTGCGGCGGCGGCTGCACCGTGACCGATCCGGAAACCTCGCCCGGTTCTGGCCTGTACCTGATCGACGGCAACCGCCTGCCGCAGGCGCCGGAATGGGTGCACGCGCTGACCATGCGCTACGGCGTGCCGATGGGCGCGGGCGAGTTCTTCGTGTTCACCGACTGGGCCTACCGCAGCGAAGTCAATTTCTTCCTCTACGAGTCGATCGAGTTCACCGGCAAGTCGATGGTCGAGGGCGGCCTGCGGGTGGGCTACAACTGGAACCAGGGCGACCACGAGGTGGCGCTGTTCGGCCGCAACATCACCGACACCACGCGGGTGGTGGGGGCGATCGACTTCAACAACCTCACCGGTTTCCTCAACGAGCCGCGGACCTGGGGGATGGAGTACACCGCACGCTTCTGATGTCGCGCTCCGTGATTGCTGGTTGAGCAGGTGCCGGGCGCGGCGGCGTCCGGCTCGCCGAGCGTTGCGGCCCGTCCCCGTTTGCCCCGGAACGTCCGATGTCGACCAACGAATCACCAATCCCTGCCTCCAGCAGCCGGCCGGCTGGTCGTCACCGCCCACCGCTCTTCGTCTCCGGCGATCTCAACGGCTTCTTCGGCCTGGTGGTCGACAACCTGTCGATCCTCGGCTTCATCGCCGCGGCGCTGGTGGGCATTTTCGGGATGCCGGCGGAGATCGTGTTCGGGCGGATGTTCCCCGGCACCGCGCTCGGGGTGCTGGTCGGCAACCTGCTCTATACCTGGATGGCGCGGCGACTGGCCGCGCGCAGCGGCCGCGACGACGTCACCGCGATGCCGCTGGGCCTGGACGCGCCCACCAGCATCGGCATGGCGCTGCTGGTGCTGGGCCCGGCGTTCGCCGGCTACCGCGAGCAGGGCATGGATCCGGAGGCGGCCGGCATCGCCACCTGGCAGCTCGGCATGGCCTCGCTGCTGGTGATGGGTACGCTCAAGCTGGCGCTGTCGTTCGCCGGCGATGCGATCACCCGGATGGTGCCGCGGGCCGCGCTGCTCGGCTCGATCGGCGGCGCCGCGCTGGTGCTGCTGGGGTTCCTCCCGCTGATCGAGGCGCTGCGCTCGCCGGTGGTGGGCCTGGTGACGCTGGGACTGCTGCTGTACGCGCTGGTGGCGCGCGGGCGGCTGCCGCTGCGCATCCCCGGGGTGCTGTTCGCGTTCCTGGTCGGGACCACGCTGTACTACGCGCTCGGGCTGGCGGGCGCGCTGCCGGGCTTCGCGCTGCCGGCCTGGACCGCGCCGGTGCCGGTGCTGCCGCTGCCGACCCTCGGCGCGATCGAGGGCCTGCCGGCCGCCGTGCCCTACCTGTCGCTGCTGCTGCCGTTCGGGCTGCTGATGGTGGTCGGCGGGATCAACGTCGCCGAGAGCGCGCGCGCCGCCGGCGACGACTACCGCACCCGCGACGTGCTGCTGGTCGAGGCGGTGGCGACCCTGGTGGCCGGCGCCTGCGGCGGGGTCGCGCAGACCACGCCCTACATCGGCCAGCCGGCCTACAAGCACATGGGCGCGCGCAGCGGCTACACCCTGCTCACCGGCCTGTTCGTCGGCCTGGGCGGCATGCTCGGGGTGATCGCCGGGCTGGTGCAGTGGCTGCCGCTGGCGGTGCTGGCGCCGATCATCGTCTACGTCGGCATCGACATCGCGGTGCAGGCCTTCCGCGACACCCGCCGCGAGCACGCGATCGCGGTGGCGCTGGCGTTCCTGCCTGCGGTGGCCTACCTGTTGACGATCAAGCTCGGCAATCCCGCCTGGATCGAGCCGGCCCGCTTCGCCGAGCTCTACGCCACCGGCCAGGGCCATGGGCTGCCGGAACTGGCGACCATCGTGGTGCTCGGCAACGGCTTCATCATCACCGCGATGCTGTGGGCGACCGCGCTGGTGGCGATGATCGACGCGCGGCCGTGGCGTGCGATCGGCTGCCTGCTGCTGGCCGCCGCGCTCACCGCGTTCGGGGTGATCCATTCGGCGCATCCGCAGGGGGCGGTGTACCTGCCCTGGCGGCTGGAAGGCATGCGCCAGGCCATCGTCTGGCAGTTCGCCGGCGCCTACGTCGCCCTGGCCCTGGCGCTCGGCCTGCTCGCGCTGCAGCGCGGGGAACCGGCCCGCGGCTGACGGCGGGTTATCCTGCGCGCCCGCCCGCTGCCGACGTCAACGATGCCCACGTCTCCGCGCCCGGTCGCGCCGACGCTCTACCAGCGACTGCTGGGCGCGCCGTTCTTCACCCTGCCCGATGCGGTGCGCCTGCTGCACTCCAACCACGGCCGGCTGCGCTGCGCCGGCCGCGCCTCGGTGGAGGGCGGGGCCGGGCCGCTGGCGCGCCTGTGCGCCCGGCTGGCCGGGCTGCCGCGCGCGTCGGCGGACGTGCCGCTGACCGTCGACTTCGTCGCCGAGGGCGGCGCCGAGCACTGGCATCGCGACTTCGGCGGGATGCGGATGACGTCGCGGCTGCGCGCGCGCGGCGGCCGCCTGGTCGAGCGGCGTGGCCCGCTGCAGTTCCGCTTCGCGCTCCACGTCAACGACGGCATGGTGTTCTGGAACACGGTGGGGGTGCGCCTGTTCGGGCTGGTCCCGCTGCCGGCGCGGCTGTTCGAAGGGGTGTGCTGCCGGGAACGCGCCCGTGGCGAACGCTACGAGTTCCTGGTCGAGGCGGTGCTGCCGCTGGTCGGGCGGGTGGTGCGATACGAGGGCTGGCTGGCGCCGGTGGATGCGCAGGCGGGCGGGTCGGTCGGGGAGGAATCGGCGATCATGCAGGCCCTTCCCCAGGAGTGATGCCATGACCGCCAACACCCGTGCCGCACTCGCCGAAGTTTCCGGCGTCGCCGCCGCGCGCGACCCCGCGACCCGCGAGTTCGTCTTCAACCATACGATGCTGCGGATCAAGGACCCGGGTGCTTCGCTGGATTTCTACACCCGGGTGCTGGGCTTCACCCTGGCGCGCAAGGTCGATTTCGAGCCCGCCGGGTTCTCGCTGTACTTCCTGGTGCTGGTGGACGATGACGCCGCGATTCCCGACGGCGACGAGGCGCGCCGGCAGTGGCTGGCCGAGCAGCGCGGGGTGCTGGAGCTGACCCATAACCACGGCACCGAGGAACAGGACGGTCCGGTCTACCACGACGGCAACAGCGCGCCGCGCGGCTTCGGCCACATCTGCGTGAGCGTGCCGGACGTGCGCGCCGCCTGCGCGCGCTTCG
Source organism: Luteimonas endophytica (assembly GCF_029887875.1). Classification (GTDB taxonomy): domain Bacteria; phylum Pseudomonadota; class Gammaproteobacteria; order Xanthomonadales; family Xanthomonadaceae; genus Luteimonas; species Luteimonas endophytica. The sequence goes on along the minus strand of NZ_JARXRM010000019.1, from coordinate 233,980 downwards.
AGGCGCTCGGGGTGCCGTTCCAGAAGCGTCTGTCCGAGGGCAGCATGAGGAGCATTGCGTTCATCAAGGATCCCGACGGCTACTGGGTGGAGATCATCCAGCCCGCGCGGCTGGATTGACGACGGCGGAGAGGCCCGAGGCCAAGGTTCGAAAGCCGAAAGCCCGAAAGCCCGAAAAACAGAGCGCCGTGAGTTCGCGGGCCGGGAACCGTTCTCGGCTGGCGTTTCGAGACGATCCCGGGGGGCGGGCCGGGGGATACGTGCCAAGTCGCTCCCCGATACTCGCTTGGTTGTCACGCATCCCCCGGCCCGCTGGAGAGGGCGTGGCGATCGGGCTGGAAAGCATGGGTCGCGGCCGGGTGCGGCCGCGTCGGTTCTCGCTTTTCTTGGAAGCGCCGGTGATCTCGTTCCATCGGGTGGGGGTGGCGTCGCAACCAAGCGAGTATCGGGGAGCGACTTGCGGCGCCACCGCCGCCCGATGGCCGCAGGTGCCTTCGGACCGTTCGTTCGAGCAGCCGTAGACGGTTCTTGGCCGGGCTGCCAGAAATGCGCCGGGGCAGGCCGGAGCGACTTGCGGCGCCACCCCTGCCGATGGCCGCAGACGTGGCGTCGGAGCAATCGAGCAGTTGGGGACGGTGATCGGTCGGGACCTCCGGGAGTGCGCCCGGGAGGCGGGGCGTCGCGGGGCCGGTCCGCGACTTGAATCCGGGGGGCGCGGCCCGCATTGACGGGACATCACGGCGTCCCGCCGGACATCCCCGGGCGCCCCGCACATTCCGGAGGAGCCACCCGATGCGGATGGACAAGCTCACCTCGCGCTTCCAGCAGGCCATCGCCGACGCCCAGTCGCTGGCGGTCGGGCGCGACCACAACCTGATCGAACCGGTCCACCTGCTGGTGGCGCTGCTGGACCAGTCCGGCGGCGGTACCCGCCCGCTGCTGGCGCAGGCCGGGGTCAACGTGCCGCTGCTGCGCGAACGCCTGGGCGAGATCCTCGAAAAGCTGCCCAAGGTGTCGGGCCAGGCCGGCAGCATCTCGGTCGGCAACGATCTGGGCCGGCTGCTCAACGTCACCGACAAGCTGGCGCAGCAGCGCGGCGACGCCTACATCGCCTCGGAACTGTTCCTGCTGGCCGCCCTGGAAGATGGCGGCGAGGCCGGACGCGCGCTCAAGGCCGCCGGTGCCGACAAGGCGCGACTGGGCGCGGCCATCGATGCCATGCGCGGCGGCGAGAAGGTCCAGGACGAGAACGCCGAGGAGGCGCGCCAGGCGCTGGAGAAGTACACCATCGACATGACCGCGCGCGCCGAGGCCGGCAAGCTCGACCCGGTGATCGGCCGCGACGAGGAGATCCGCCGCACCGTGCAGGTGCTGCAGCGGCGCACCAAGAACAATCCGGTGCTGATCGGCGAGCCCGGCGTGGGCAAGACCGCGATCGTCGAGGGCCTGGCCCAGCGCATCGTCAACAACGAGGTGCCGGAGGGGCTGCGCGGCAAGCGGCTGCTGAGCCTGGACATGGGCGCGCTGATCGCCGGCGCCAAGTTCCGCGGCGAGTTCGAGGAGCGGCTGAAGGCGGTGCTCAACGACCTGTCCAAGAACGAGGGGCAGATCATCCTCTTCATCGACGAGCTGCACACCATGGTCGGCGCCGGCAAGGCCGAAGGCTCCATGGACGCGGGCAACATGCTCAAGCCGGCGCTGGCGCGCGGCGAGCTGCACTGCATCGGCGCGACCACGCTGGACGAGTACCGCAAGTACGTCGAGAAGGACGCCGCGCTCGAGCGCCGTTTCCAGAAGGTGTTCGTGGGCGAGCCCAGCGTCGAGGACACGATCGCGATCCTGCGCGGGCTCAAGGAGCGCTACGCCGTGCACCACGGCGTGGAGATCACCGACCCGGCGATCGTCGCCGCCGCCACCCTCAGCCACCGCTACATCGCCGACCGCCAGCTGCCCGACAAGGCCATCGACCTGATGGACGAGGCCGCCAGCCGGATCCGAATGGAGATCGATTCCAAGCCCGAGGAGCTCGACCGCAAGGAGCGCCGGCTGATCCAGCTGAAGATCCAGCGCGAGGCGCTGAAGAAGGAGAAGGACGCCGAGTCGAAGCAGCGCCTGTCGGATCTGGAAACCGACATCGCCGCGCTGGAGCGCGAATACAACGACCTGGAGGAGGTGTGGAAGGCCGAGAAGGCCACCGTGCAGGGCGCCACCCGGATCAAGGAGCAGATCGAGCAGGCCCGCCTGGACCTGGAGGCGGCGCAGCGCAAGCAGGACTACACCCGGATGAGCGAGATCCAGTACGGCCGTCTGCCGGAGCTGGAGAAGCAGCTGGCCGCCGCGCAGGAGGCCGAGACCCAGGGCTTCACCCTGCTGCAGGACAAGGTGACCGCCGAGGAGATCGCCGAGGTGGTGGCGCGCTGGACCGGCATCCCGGTGTCGAAGATGCTGGAGGGCGAGCGCGAGAAGCTGCTCAAGATGGAGGACGCGCTGCACGGCCGTGTGGTCGGCCAGGAGGAGGCGATCAAGGCGGTGTCGGATTCGGTGCGGCGTTCGCGCGCCGGCCTGTCGGACCCCGATCGGCCCTCGGGCTCGTTCCTGTTCCTGGGCCCGACCGGCGTCGGCAAGACCGAGCTGTGCAAGGCGCTGGCCGAGTTCCTGTTCGACAGCGGCGATGCGATGGTGCGCATCGACATGAGCGAGTTCATGGAGAAGCACGCGGTCAGCCGCCTGGTCGGCGCGCCCCCGGGCTACGTCGGCTACGAGGAGGGCGGCTATCTCACCGAGGCGGTACGCCGGCGCCCGTACAGCGTGATCCTGCTCGACGAGGTCGAGAAGGCGCATCCGGACGTGTTCAACATCCTGCTGCAGGTGCTGGACGACGGCCGCCTGACCGACGGCCAGGGGCGCACGGTCGATTTCCGCAACACCGTGATCGTGATGACCTCGAACCTGGGCAGCCAGATGATCCAGGAGTTCGACGGCGACGACAGCCCCGAGGCGTACACCAGGATGAAGGCCTCGGTGATGGGCGTGGTGCAGTCGCACTTCCGCCCGGAGTTCATCAACCGGCTCGACGACATCGTGGTGTTCCACTCGCTGGACAAGACCCAGATCCGCGAGATCGCCCGCATCCAGATGCGCGGGCTGGAGAAGCGGTTGGGCGAGCGCGGGATCCGCATCGAAGTCACCGAAGCGGCGTTCGAGCTGCTCGGCAACGTCGGTTTCGATCCGGTGTACGGGGCCCGGCCGCTGAAGCGCGCGATCCAGCAGCAGCTGGAAAACCCGCTGGCGCAGCAGATCCTGTCCGGTACCTTCGGCAACGGCGACACCGTGCGCGTCGACGTCGACGGCGGCCGCATCGTGTTCGCCAAGGGTTGAGCCAACGCCCCCGCGTGACGAATCGCGCCCTTTAGGCGTCGAGCTCCCGTAGGAGCGTGCCATGCACGCGAAAGCCGGCGTGGTGGCCGCACCGGCAGCCGCCGCCAACCCGGCCGGAACCGCCCGTAGCCTTCGCGGCCATGGGCCGCTCCTACGGGGCGGGCCGTTCCTGCGCGGCGGTCCCGTCCTGCTTCGGGTGTTCGGACTCCGCCTCCGCCTGCTCGGTGGCCTCGGCCGCCAGCATTTCCAGCGATGCCGGCGTGGTGCGCAGCATCGGCACGAACGCCGGCCCATGGGTCTGGACCCGGCGGAACGCCTGGTAGCGATAACCGGCATACAGCGCCAGGCTGCCCAGCAGCAGCGCGAACCAGCCGAACAGCGCCGCCGGGGCGATCGCCGCCATCAGCAGGCCAGCGGCCAGCGGGCCGATCGCCGAGCCGACGCCGTTGAGCAGCAGCACGCTGCTGCTGGCCGAGAGCATGTCCTCGGGCGGGAGATGGTCGAGCAGGTGCGCCACCACGATCGGATAGATCGAGAACGCCATTCCGCCGTAGAGGAACATCAGCGCGGTGGTGACGGCCGGCCAGGACATCGACATCGGTACCAGCGCGGCGATCACGCAGGCGGCGGCGGCGACCAGGGCCAGGGCGAAGCGGCGGTCGTGACGGTCGGAGAGCCGCCCCAGCGGGAATTGCAGGGCGGCGCCGCCGAGGATGGCGACGCTCATCAGCGTACCGATCTGGGCCGCGCCCATGCCGCGCTGGATGAAGAACGCCGGCAGCAGGCCCCAGAACGCGCCCATCGCCAGGCCCGACAGCAGTGCGCCGGTGCCGGCGGTGGGCGCGGCCGCGAACAGCCGGCGCAGGTGCAGGCGCGGCGCCGGCTGCAGCTGCGGCAGCGCCTGGGTGGTGAGCAGCACGGGCAGGCTGGCGGCGCACACCAGCAGCGCCACCACCACGAACAGCACGAAGTCTGCGCCGCCCTCGAAGCGCAGCAGCTGCTGCGCCAGCGCCAGCGCGCCCAGGTTGACCACCATGTAGGTGGCGAACGCCCGGCCCCGCTGCTGCGGTTCGGCCTGCGCGCCGAGCCAGCTCTCGATCACCGTGTACAACCCCACCAGGGCCACCCCCAGCGCCAGCCGCGCCAGCAGCCACAGCAGCGGGTCCGCGCTCAGCGCGTGCAGCAGCACCACACAGGCGGCCGCCGCGGTGTAGAAGGCGAAGGCGCGGATGTGGCCGATGCGGCGGATCAGGCGCGGCGCCAGGTACGTGCCGACGAAGAAGCCGGCGAAGTAGGCCGAGGTGAAGCCGCCGATCAGGGTCTCGGAATGGCCCATCCGGCTGGCGCGCAGCGGGATCAGGGTGTTGAGCAGGCCGCTGCCCAGCAGCAGCAGCGCCACCCCGGACAGCAGCGAGAGCATGGAACGCATCGTCTGCAGCATCCCCGCAAGCCTAGCGCGGCTGCACGATCGTTTGTGTGACCCCGAGGCGAACCGTGCCGTGACGGAGGGTTGATCGCGGATCTGCTGTACTCGCCGGTGGCGCGTGACCGGCATCGTGGCCAGGGCCGCAGCCGGCCGGCACCGTGCCGGTGCCGCCGACCAGAGGAGGTGAAGCATGCGCGTTCTGATCGCAGGGGGCAGCGGTTTCCTCGGCGGGGCGCTCACTGCGCGGCTGGTGGACGACGGCGCCGCGGTCACCTGGCTCTCGCGCACCCCGGGCATCGCCCATTCGGGGAACGTCGAGGTGCGCGGCTACGACGCGCTCGGACAGGACGATCATTGGGACGCGGTGGTCAACCTGGCCGGCGCCGGCATCGCCGGACGCCGCTGGAGCGCGGCGCGCAAGCGCGAACTGCTGGACAGCCGGCTGCAGCCGACCCGGCGCCTGCTCGAGTGGATGGCCGGCTGCCGCCGGCGCCCGCAGGTGCTGCTGAGCGGCTCCGCGGTCGGCTGGTACGGCGCCCGCGGCGACGCGCCCTTGACCGAGGACAGCGGCTTCCACGACGAGTTCGTGCACCAGTTGTGCGAACGCTGGGAAGCGGCGGCGCTGGAGGCGCAGGCGCTGGGGGTGAGCGTGCTGCTGTTGCGCACCGGGGTGGCGATGCACCCGGATGGCGGCATGCTCGCGCGCCTGCTTCCGCCGTTCCGGCTGGGGCTGGGCGGGCGGCTCGGCGACGGCACCCAAGCGATCAGCTGGATCGCGCGCGAAGACTGGGTGGAGGCGGTGCGGATGCTGCTGCGCATGCACCTCGCTGGCGAAGCCGAGGCGCCCGAGGGGCCGGTCAACCTCACCGCACCGCAGCCCGTCACCAACGCCGGGTTCACCGCCGCGCTGGCCGGTGCGCTGGGCCGGCCGGCGCTGCTGCCGCTGCCGGCGCCGCTGCTGCGGCTGGGGCTGGGCGAGATGTCCACCCTGCTGCTGGACGGCCAGCGGGTGCTGCCCGAGCGCCTGGCCCGGCTCGGCTTCCGGTTCCTGCACCCGCGCCTGGAGGACGCGCTGCGCGCCCAGCTGTCGTAGCCGGCCGGCGAGTCCCGGCTCCGCGACGCTCGTAGAAGCGGCTCATGGCGCGAAAGCCGCGGCTGGTGGCGGCCGAGCGGCCGCCATTGCGGGCACGTCCGACGGTGCCGGCGCTCGCGCGCATGGCGCGCGTCTACGGGGTTGCTGCGACGAGGACCCGCGGGTCTCCTCCGGGGGCGGCCTCGAGGCGAGCCACCAGGGCCGCGATGCCGCGGCTCGCGGGCAGCCGCCACAGCGCATCGGCCCGCGCCGACAGCGGGGTGGCATCGGGATTGATCTCCAGCACCGGAACCGCGCGCGCCAGCGCCAGGCCGGGCAGTGAGGCGGCGGGCTGCACCAGCCCCGAGGTGCCGACCACAACCAGCAGCTCGCAAGCCTGGATCGCCGCGCACGCGGCCTCCCACGGTGCCTGCGGCAACGCCTCGCCGAACCAGACCACGTCCGGGCGATAGCTGCCCGCGCATGCGTCGCAGCGGGGCGGCGGCTCGGGCGCACCGGTTTCGGCCGGCGGCGGTCCGCCGAGGATCGGGTCCGGCGCGCGGCGTGCGCCGCAATCCGCGCACCTGGACGCCAGCAGCCGTCCATGCAGGTGCAGCACGCGGGTGGAGCCGGCGCGCTCGTGCAGGTCGTCGACGTTCTGGGTGATCACATCGACCCGGTGTCCCGACGCCTCCAGCCGCGCGATCCCGGCATGGCCGGCGTTGGGCCGTGCCGCCGCCACCTGCGCCGCGCGCCAGCGGTACCAGCCCCAGACCAGCGCCGGGTCCGCGGCGAAGGCTTCGGGCGTCGCCAGCCGCTGCGGATCGAAGCGCGCCCACAGCCCGGTCAGCGCATCGCGGAACGTGGAGATGCCGCTCTCGGCGGACATGCCGGCACCGCTGAGCAGGGCGATCCGCACTGGGATCAGGAGGGCGCCGGGGTGGTCTGGAACGGCGCCGGGCGCAGCGTGCGGAACGGCGGCGTCGCCATCACCATCTCCGAGAGCGAGTACGCCAGTTCGCGCTCCGCCAGCACCGCCGCATCGGCGCCGTGCTCGAGCAGGTGCCGCACCTCGCCATCGCTGTGGGCGCGGGCGAGGATGCTCAGCTCCGGGTTGGCGGCGCGCAGCCGGGCGATGGTCTCGCCGGCCTCCAGCGCGCGGGGAATGGCGAAGATCGCCATGCGCGCGCGCTCCGGCAGCGCCTCGGCCATCACCTGCTCGGAGGCGGCGTTGCCGCGGACCACCAGCAGGCCGGCCGCGCGCGCCGTGGCGGCCAAGCTCGTGTCCTCCTCCACCACCACCAGCGGCACCTTGCGTTCGGCCAGCAGCGCGGCGAGCTGGCTGCCGACCCGCCCGTAGCCGACCAGGATCGCATGGCCCTCGATATCGAGCGGCGGCGCCTTCGGCTCGGGGACGCGCAACGCCGCGTCGCGCGCGTCCTCGCGCGCCTGCCAGCGGTCGAGCAGGCTGAACAGGAACGGATTGACCATGATCGAAAGCAGCGCACCGGCGATCACCAGGTCGTGGCCTTCCGCCGGCAGTATCCCGAGCGACAGCCCCAGGCCGGCGAGGATGAAGGAGAACTCGCCGATCTGCGCCAGGCTCGCCGAGATCGTCAGCGCCGTCGAGTTGGGGCGGCCGAACAGGCGCACGATGCCCCACGCCGCGGCAGACTTGCCGAACACGATGATCAGGAAGGTCGCCAGCACCTCGAGCGGCCGCTCCAGCAGGATGCCCGGATCGAACAGCATGCCCACCGAGACGAAGAACAGCACCGCGAACGCATCGCGCAGCGGCAGCGAGTCGTTGGCCGCCTTGTGGCTGAATTCCGACTCGTTGAGCAGCATGCCGGCGAAGAACGCGCCCAGCGCGAACGACACCCCGAACAGCTCGGCCGCGCCGAACGCCACGCCCATGGCGATGGCCAGCACGCCGAGGGTGAACAGCTCGCGCGAGCCGGTGCCGGCCACCCGCTCCAGGATCCACGGGATCACCCGGCGGCCCACCAGCAGCATCAACGCCACGAACGCGCCCGCCTTGACCAGGGTGATCAGCAGGGTGGTGGAGAGGCTGGCGCCGGGCTCGCTGTCCTGGCCGCCCAGCGCTCCGGACAACGCCGGGATCAGCACCAGCGCGAGCACCATCGCCAGGTCCTCGACGATCAGCCAGCCGACCGCGATCCGGCCGCGATCGCTCTCGATCAGGCGCCGGTCCTCCAGCGCGCGCAGCAGCACCACGGTGCTGGCGACCGACAGCGCCAGCCCGAACAGCAGCGAGGCGCCGTGCGACCAGCCGAGGTATTCGCCCAGGCCCAGGCCCAGCAGGGTGGCCACGACGATCTGCGCGACCGCGCCGGGCAGCGCGATCCTGCGCACGGCCATCAGGTCCCGCAGCGAAAAATGCAGGCCGACGCCGAACATCAGCAGGATCACGCCGATCTCGGCCAGCTGCGGCGCCAGTTCCTGGTCGGCGATGAAGCCGGGTGTATGGGGCCCGGCGATGACCCCGGCGGCCAGGTACCCGACCAGCGGCGAAAGCCGCAGCCGCTGCGCGGCCAGTCCGAGCACGAACGCCAGCACGAAGCCGACGCACAGCATGGAGATCAGGGAGATGTCGTGCGGCATCTGGATTCCACTCAGCTCCAATCGCTCCCCACGTACGGAAGTGGAGTCCGGGGGAGGGAGCGACAGCGGACTCTTGCCGAAAACCTGTAGTAGCGGGGCCGGATCCGCGACCATCTCCCCACCGGACCGACTTGATGCTGGTTTGGCTTAGCCCGATCCGCTCCGGGATGAGCCCTGGCCACACCTTGCCCAGCGATGGACGCTTGAGCACATGGTAGATGCTGTCCGGATTATGCGGGTGTCAACGGCGCCGGGAGCCTGACCCGGGCCAGCCCCAGCGATAGGGAAAATAACCTTTGACACCGCCCACCGGCCGAGTATGATCCGTCAGCGCCAAAGGGATGGCGCATTGGCATCGGGGGGGTGCCATGCAGAAGGATTGCGGACCGGGAACGGTCGAAGGCTCAGCGCCGATTGCGGACGGGCATACTCTGGCTTGCTTCGTCGCGCTGCTCGGGTATCTAGGTCGTCCTGCTGACCCGGATCAACTCGCCCATCTCCTGGGCAAGGGTCGAGAAACCCCCGAACCAACCGACTTGCTCCGGCTCGCTAAACGGCTGGATGTTAGAGCGCGTTTGGTCGATGCCGACACGACGAAGCTACCCGGATATCCCCTTCCTGCAATCGCCTGGCTAACCGGCGATCGCTGCATCCTGCTGTTGAAGGCCGACGAGCAACGCGTCCTGGTCTTCGATCCGACGCAGGAGCGACCGGAGACGCTGGAGCGCGAGGAGTTCGCCAAGGATTACGCCGGACGTCTGCTGTTGATGACCACCCGCGAGCGCATGGCTGGGCCAGCCCGCGCATTCGACGTGAGCTGGTTCATCCCGGCGCTGGTCAAATATCGCAGCCTGCTCCGGGACGTGCTGATCGTCTCCTTCTTTCTGCAGATCCTTGCGTTGATTACGCCATTGTTCTTCCAGGTGGTGATCGACAAGGTGCTGGTGCACAAAGGCATCACCACGCTGGAAATCCTGGCGATCGGTCTCCTGGTGGTGTCGCTGTTCGACGTTGTGATGGGGGGGCTGCGTACCTACCTGTTGTCGCACACAACCAGCCGGGTGGACGCCGAGCTTGGATCCAAGCTCTTTTCCCATCTCACGCATCTGCCTCTGGCGTACTTCCAGGCCCGGCGGGTCGGCGATTCGGTTGCGCGCGTGCGCGAACTGGAGACTATTCGTGAGTTCTTGACCTCCTCCGCGCAGACAGTGGTGCTGGACCTCTTCTTCACCATCGTGTTCCTCGCGGTGATGTGGCTCTACAGCCCGACCCTGCTGTTGGTCGTGCTGATCACGCTGCCGCTGTATGCAATCGTGGTCGCAGTGGTCGGGCCGCTGCTGAAGCGCAGGCTGGACGAGAAGTTCGTCCGCGGTGCCGAGAACCAGTCTTTCTTGGTCGAGTCGGTGACCGGGGTGGAGACGCTCAAGGCGATGGCCGTCGAGCCCCAGATGCAGAATCGCTGGGACCAGCAGCTTGCCGGCTACATCCAGGCCAGCTTCAAGGCGCGCATGATCGCCAATTGGGGATCGCAGGCGATCCAGCTGATCCACAAGCTGGCTACCGTGGCGCTGCTGTTTTTCGGCGCAAGGCTGGTGATCGACGGCAGGCTGACGGTGGGTGAGCTGGTGGCCTTCAACATGCTGGCGGGGCAGGTGGCCGGGCCGGTGCTGCGCATGGCCCAGCTGGCGCAGGACTTCCAGCAGGCGCGCATCGCGGTAGACCGACTGGGCGACATCCTGAATTCTCCAACCGAGCCGTCGGTCTCTCCTTCACGTGCGACCCTGCCGGCGATGGAAGGACGGGTCCGGCTGGAGCGGGTCGGCTTCCGTTATCGGCCGGACGGTCCGGAGGTGTTGAGCGACGTCGATCTGGACATCGCGCCGGGCGAGGTCATCGGCGTGGTGGGCCCGTCAGGATCGGGTAAATCGACCCTCACCAAGCTGATCCAACGGCTGCATGTGCCCGAACGTGGCCGCGTGCTGGTGGACGGCGTCGATCTGTCGATGGTGGACCCATCCTGGCTGCGGCGCCAGATCGGGGTCGTACTCCAGGAGAGCCTGCTGTTCAACCGCAGCGTCCGGGAAAACATCGCCCTGGCCGATCCGGCCATGCCGATGGCCCAGGTGATCGAGGCGGCGAAGCTGGCCGGGGCCCACGACTTCATACTCGAGTTGCCGGAGGCTTACGACGCACCCATCGACGAGCGTGGGGGCAACCTGTCCGGCGGGCAGCGCCAGCGGATCGCGATCGCCCGGGCGCTGGTCACCGACCCACGAATTCTGATCTTCGACGAAGCGACGTCGGCGCTAGACGCGGAAAGCGAGGAAATCGTCCAGGCCAACCTGCGCAACATGGCGGTGGGCCGCACGGTGATCATCATCGCCCATCGACTCTCCGCGGTGCGCCTGGCCAACCGGATCGTCACTCTCGAGCGCGGCCGCGTCGTCGAGGCGGGCACGCACGAGGAGCTTCTCAGGAGCGAGGGACGCTACGCCTCGCTGTATACGAAACAGATGGGACTTCCCGCTCCGGCGGGCGTGCAGCTCTCCTGAGCCCAGAAGGAAGCCAGAATGCTCGAAGGACTGAGACGGCATTGGGAAGTCCTGCGCGAGAGCCTGCGCCTGGAGCGGGACCAGTGCGACACGCGCAGGCCCGCAGCCGAGCCGGAGTTTCTGCCCGCAGCGCTCGAGATCCTGGAAAGCCCGCCGAACCCGGCCGGCCGCGCGGTGCTGTGGGCGCTGATCGCGTTCCTGTTAATCGCCATGGTCTGGGCGTGCCTGGGGAAGGTGGATATGGTGGCCGCGGCCAGTGGGAAGGTCACGCCGCGCGGCAGCGTGAAGACGATCCAGCCGTCGGACTATGGGGTAGTCCGGGCGATACATGTGGTGGAGGGCCAGAGCGTGGCGGCTGGGCAGCCGCTGGTGGAACTGGACCCGACCGTCAGCAAAGCCGAGGTGGAGCAGGCGCGCCAGGCGCTGGCCACAGCCGAGCTCGACGTGGCCCGCACCCGCGCCCTGGTCGACTACGCCACGGGCAAGGGCAACACCTTCATTGCCCCGCCCACGGCGCCTGCCGACGTCGCGGGCATCCAGGGCGCGCTGGTGTCCGCAAAGATTCGGGAATACGAGACCTCCCGCGCAGCACTGCGTCAGGAGGTCGCGCAGCGCCAGGGGGACGTGGGCATGGTGTTCGCCGAGGTCGCAAAGCTCGAGGAGCAACTGCCGATGGTCACCGACCAGCACGCCAGGCTCGAAGCGCTCAGCCGGGACAACTACGTTCCGAGGATGCAGGTTTCAGAAGTCAGGGAGCGCCTGGTGGGCATGCGCCAGGACCTGGCGATCCGGCGAGAGGAGAGCGTGAAATCGCGTGCCGGCGAACGTGCCGCAGGCGAGCAACTGGCGAGAACCGAGAGCGAATTCCTGCGCGAGGCGCTCGACGCGCTGATCGAGGCCGAGGCCGCGCGTGCCCTGCGAGCCGAGGAGCTGAAGAAGGCCGCGGAACGTGCCGGGCGTACGGTACTCAATGCGCCGGTCGCCGGAGTCGTGCAGCAGCTCCAGATCCACACCGTCGGAGGCGTGGTCAAGCCCGCTGACCCGCTCATGGTGGTGGTGCCGAACGAAGGGGAGTTGGTCGTGGACGCGATGGTGCCCAACAAGGATGCCGGCTTTGTTCACGCCGGCCAGGCGGTCGAGGTGAAGTTCGAGGCCTATCCGTTCACGCGCTACGGCGTGGTCGAGGGCGTGGTCGAACACGTCGGCCGCGACGCGGTACAGACCGAGAAGGACGGACTTCTGTACCCGGCACGCGTGCGTTTGAAGCAGGCCTGGATCGACATCGGCGGCAAGCGCACTGCGCTCGCACCCGGGTTGGCCGCGACTGCGGAGATCAAGACCGGTGATCGCCGCATCATCGAGTACCTGCTATCGCCGCTTTCGCGGCGATTGCAGGAAGCGGGGAGGGAGCGATGAAATATCGACGACCGCCCCCGTTTTATGTACAGATTCTCGCAATCGCGGTTATGGCTTCAGGTTCGGCTTCCGCTTTTGCCGCTCAACTTCTCGCGCCAGTGGGAGAAGAGGCGTACCGCAATGCGTTGATGAACCGGAGAATATTTAGCTTCCTGGATAGCATAGGGGGGGCGGCCGACATTAACAGACAGAACTTTGAAAGACACGTTGGGCTGCGACCCGCCAGCGAGTCCGCGCTTGAAGGCAACATCCTGCTTAGGTACGCGTACGGGACTGATGGCGCATGGGGATACCTCTTCACGTTGAAGGATTCAGCTCGCAGTTCCGTCGACATCGGGATTGCACCGACCATTGATTTTTATGACGCGCCGATCGACCGCTGCGCCCTAGATTTCGAAACTTTGGACTCGCGCCTGCGAGGAAATAGCTTTGACGCTGCCAACAGCACGGTCCACGCTCTCGGCGGTCAGAGAATGACTTACCAAAAGGGTGATCTAGTGATTAGGGTTACCTACATCAGGGAGCGAGCTGCGGGTCTGAGCTGCATAATGGTTATTGAGATTCAGTCTGTGGAGACGGGAAATGACTGACATCCAAAGCAGGACATTAGCGTTGCTGGAGGAGCTTGCGAATCAAGGCGCGGCGACTCAAGAAGCAGTCCGTTTAATTAAAATCGCGATATCGAGTTCAGATTTCTTGGCGGCGCGGCTGGAGAACGCGATTCAAAAGGGTTATTTGAAGGCCCTTGATATAGAAGACCACTCCAGGGCGCTCGGAACTTACAACGAGCGCACGTTCCGTATCGCGCTTGATCCATCGCTCTTTGTCGGAGGTGATGAAAGTTCGAGTATCGCGCGAATCGCATTCGTCTTAGGCCATGAAACCAACCACGCTTACGCCCGGAATCCACGCAACGGCAGCACCCCTTTTGGTGAGTTCATATCCAAGGTGGCCCAAAAAATCGGAACGGAGGGCAATAACGACTATACCGACGTAGTAAAAGTATACTTGGACAGTCGTCGCAGAATCGAGGCGGCCGCGACAATCGCTGGTTGGAACACTTTGAGGGACCTGTACCTCTCACAGAATGGAGGAAATATAGACGCCGCCCGTTTCTACGGCGAGCTGCAGAAAATAATCCCCAAGTGCTTCGTACCCACCGAGGATGGCTTTCGGCCGATCCCATCCATTCAGGTCGGACCGGACTATTCCGTTTCACGTTCTACCGAGAACATCGAAGCTTTCGGCAGCTGCTATTACGACCTGCAAGCAAACACGGCCGGTGAGGATCGGATCGCCGATGCCGTGACGGCGCTGGGCTACATCATTCAGAGCGAGATAATGGCGGATCGCGCCTACGACCCGGCCGCTCTGATCGTCAATCTCAGTGAGGTTGGCGTGAGCTATCAAGAACTGATGCAGCAACAGTTGTTCTTCGGTCATGGATTGGATCCGTTCATAATCCAGGACACAAGCAACGGGGCTCCTGTAAACCGTACATTGACTAGCCATGGGCCATGGAAAGGAGAATATGAGCGTGAGCTTTCCACGCGGCATGCGGAGTTGGTCGCTTGGCTCGAGCTCGCTCAGCGTGATGAGAGCGCGCTGCGGCGGATCTCGGAAGCAGGCGGCCTTGGAGGGGTCATTGGCTCTGCGATTGCCGGTGCGCTACAAATAGATAATCACGCGTGGCGTGTTCTGGCTTCTGCGACCCTAACGACGATCGGCGAAAATCTTGCGGAGGCGATAGCCGCCGGCGGATTCAGTGCTGCGCTTCCGTCGGGTAGCATCGTAGAAGTGCTCGGGGACGTGGACAACGAGTTTACAACCAGCCTTGAGGGCGGAGTCGCTGGTGCGATTTCCTCGTTCCTGATTTCAGAGCTCATCTCATCACTAGAAATCGAGGGTACGCTCGCTGAGATTGGGCATACGGCGGCAAATGCAACGCTCAGCAAGATCATCGAGAACGCGATCCAGATCGCACAAAACAGTACGGAAGTTACAAGCCTATTCCAAGGCGTGGATTTAAGTACGGTTTGGACTGCACTTGCCTCATATGTCGGAACGCGGTTGGCCGCGGAGCTTGTCGAGTTTGACACGACTGGCGGGCAAATTGGAGCACAGATTGGCGCTGCCATAGGCGCGTACGCCGGATATGCCGTTGGCGTTGCCTGGGCGAAAGGAGGTGCACAGATAGGTGGCGCAGTCGCCGGCCCAGTCGGTGCGCTCGCCGGGGCGTTCCTGGGCTACATTTTTGGCGGTCTCATCGGCTCGTTCTTCGGCGGGACACCGCATGCATGGGCTACGCTTGGCTGGGATGAAAATGAGCGGTTGTTCGCGGTAGTTGACGCTGGGACTAAGCACGGGGCGTCGGGGCAGACGGCCATCGGGCTGGGCGCGGCTGTGACCAGCTCGCTGAGCTCTATCGTCGATTTCGTTGGGGGAAAAATTGCTGATGGGAGCGCGCTAAACTTTACCGTTGGAATGAAGGGGCGCACGTTCTATTACGGGTCACCGGGTGAGTTCCAATCCGGCAAAGCCGAAGAAGTAATCAGTTTCGCTACGCACTCGGCCCTTAGTAGGATGGTTATGAGGCTGGTTGGCGGCGACGTTCTCATGAAGCGCGCCTTAAGGTCTAGTCTAGCCGCTGCGGATGACCCTGCGGCGTTCGACATGAGTGCACTTTACGGAGACCTGGCGATCGCGAGTGATTATGGGCTTTATCTTCGGGATCCCTTGCTGGTGAATGCCCTAATTGGCTCCGGCCCGCAAAGCGCGATCGCGGCGCAATGGGCTATTACGTTGGCTCGAGCACATGAGCTCGGGTTGGACAAGCGGGCTGATACCGACTGGGCAGGAGGATTTGCCGCCCACTTGGACCAAGTTGCCGACGGCGTGTTGGACGGCAATGCCATTGCTCCGACAAACATGTTCCTCGAACTGGATGAGAACAATGCGCGAATGTTCAACTACTTGGACTTTGGAGGAACTGTCGTCTATACCGAAGGCGACACAGTTAATCGGACGCTGAAGGACTCGATAATTGGCTCGAATGTCGACGACAACGTCGTCGTCCTGGACGACACGATTTCGGACGCCGCAGGGCTATCCATCAATGGAACCCACTCATCAGGGCCCTACACGATCGACGTTTCCGCTGTCATCGATGGCGCTGGCGGCAACGATATTATCCGCGGTGGGGATCTAGGTAACGATTTGCTGGGCGGTGCAGGAGCCGATACGCTGATTGGCGGAAAGTTGGACGATTGGCTGTTTGGCGGTGAGGGAAACGATTTGATTTTCTCCGGCCAAGTTACTAACACCGATTTCGCTCCAGGTGATGCCGCGGGCGAAGCCTCGGCGTTGGCGGCCGCTGGCGGCAACGGGAATTACTTGGACGGTGGGGCCGGCGTTGACCGTCTGTACGGAGGGCGCGGTTCAGACTGGCTTAATGGAGGAGCGGGAGTCGATCTGCTTCTTGGCGGCGCTGGAGGCGACATTCTCCAAGGAGGCGAAGGGGACGACCAAGGACACGCCGGCGCGGCCGCACTTTTTGGAGGCGCGGGCAGTGATCAGTATGTGTTCGGGTTTGGTGATGGGAAGGATGTAGTGTTCGACGAGTCTGATCCAACCGCTGAGGCGGGCGTGTCGCGCGATTCAATCGCTTGGCGCATCCAGCAGCTAGAGAGCGGTGCGTTCCAGCGCAACTGGGCTGGTGGCGGCGACTACGAAGTCGATGGCTCCGTGAAGGGCGGTGAAGACGCGATTGCGTTCGGGGCCGGCATCACGATGGCAAACGTGCTGATGCGGCGGTGGGGCAACGATCTGGTGATTCAACTGATTTCGCTCGACGCCAATGGCAATGGTGCGCTAACTGGCGACGAGTTGACTATTCTCGACTGGTTCGAGAGCACACGGCGGGTGGAGTGGCTGCGCTTCGCAAATGGGGAAGAGATCAGGCTCGGCGACATGACATCGTTCGTCATCGGAACCGGCGAATCGGACGTGATTCTGGGGAGCTACGGAGCGGACTTCCTGTATGGCGGCGGGGGCGACGACGAGATCCGCGGCTTGGCCGGCAACGACTTCGGCAACGGCGGCGCCGGCAACGACTTCGTTGCCGGAGACGGCGACAACGACTGGGTGATGGGCGGTTCCGGCAACGACCAGGTGATCGGCGGTGCGGGGCACGATACGGCCTTCGGCGACGACGGCAGCGACCGAGTCTACGGCGGCCTCGGTTCCGACCTGGTGGTCGGCGGTCGTGGCAACGACGAAGTTGTCGGCGGCGCGGGTGACGACGTGTTCCGTTACTCGCGTGGCGACGGCCAGGACGTGATCCTGGACGACTACGTCAACAACTGGGACCAGGTCTGGCAGAACGGCAGCTACGTAAACGGCTACGTGCTGCAGAGCAATGGCACCGTCACCAAGAACGGCGTCGTCTACTTCGACGGCTCCAAGTGGCTGGGCCAGTACGACTGGGACGACGAGAACCAGGTGCTCAGGCGCCATGCCGGGGCCGTGAACGGGATCGTGGCCTCGGATGCGGGGACCGATACGCTCGAGTTCGGTGTCGGCATCGACATCCAGGACCTGATGCTGAAGCGGACCGGCAACGATCTGCTGATCGCCGTCTCGGAGGATGGCGAGCCGGGCGGCATCGATCAAGCCTCCGACAGAATCACGATCAAGGACTGGTATTCGCTGGGCGCGCCCATCGAGAACTTCGTATTCGCGGCAACGGGCCGGCACGCCGTGAGCGGGATGAATCTCAACGGCGGTACCGATGGGGACGATGTCATCGCCGGGACCGCCGGCAAGGACTGGCTGACCGGCAATGGAGGCGACGATACGCTGGAGGGCGGTGCCGAAGCAGACATTCTGGTCGGCAATGCTGGCGCGGACCACTTGAAAGGCGGTGCGGCGGTCGATGTCCTGTTCGGCGGGTCGGGCAGCGACACGCTGGACGGCGGCACCGGCGGCGACCTGCTATTCGGTGGCGACGGCGACGACGTGGCTTCCTACGCCTCCAGTGCGGCAGCTGTCAGGGCATATCTCGATCCTTCGGCCAGCGGAGAAAACACCGGCGACGCGAAGGACGACGTCTTCGACAGCATCGAAGGGCTGCAAGGCAGCGCCCTCGCCGACCGGCTCGGTGGCGACGTTGGTGACAATCTGCTCGACGGCGGCGCCGGTGACGATGCGCTGTATGGCGGCGCCGGCGACGATATCTACGAGTTCGGTCGGGATAGCGGTTCGGACAGTATCCATGAGGGCATCTACACGGTCGATGCGAACGGCGTCGAAACCGTGGGAACCGGGAATGGCGGGGAAGGCGACGCGCTGTCGCTGCAGGCGGGCATCAGCCTCGCCGACCTGGTGTTTGCCAGGAATGGAAGCGACTTGCAGGTCAGTGTTGGTGCTGCCAGTGCGACGCTCGTTGGCCAGTATCTCACCGGTCGCGGCGTCGAGATGCTGCAATTCGCCGACGGCCTGACGCTGGAGCTGGCGAGGCTGAAGTTCGCCGGCGAGGCGGCCACGGCTTCAGACGACGTCATGCTCGGCGCGACGGGGACCGTCGCGGACACGCTCAACGGATTGGCGGGCGACGACATCCTGTCGGGGGCCGGCGGCAACGACAGCCTGCAGGGCGGCGATGGCGACGACACGCTCGAAGGCGGTGCCGGTGCCGATGTGCTCGATGGCGGATCGGACAGCGTCACCCTGGCGCTGCCGATCGAGGCAGGCAAGGCATACGGCGATACGATCCGCTACGTGACGTCCAATGCAGGGGTGACGATCGATCTGGCCGCCGCAACCGCGTCGGGCGGCCACGCCACTGGCGATACCCTTGTCACGGTCGGTGGCGTCAGCACCATTGAAAATGCGGCCGGATCCGGCGGATACGGCGATACGCTGTCCGGCGATGCGCGGGCGAACCGCCTGGCGGGTCTCGGCGGCGGCGACGTGCTGGATGGCCGGGCGGGCGATGACGTGCTTGTCGGCGGCGACGGCGACGACATCCTGTACGGCGGCGACGGCGCCGATGCCCTGGCCGGCGATAGCGGGGTGGATCGCCTGGAAGGTGGCGCCGGCAAGGATCTGTTGAGCGGCGGTGCCGGCAACGATACGTTGCTGGGCGGGGACGCTGACGACCAGCTCAGCGGTGACGACGGCAACGATACCCTCTACGGCGGCACCGGCGACGACACGCTTGGCGGCTGGCAGGGCGACGATACGCTGTACGGCGAGAGCGGCCACGACAAGCTCGCCGGCGGCGAGGGCAATGACATCCTGGAAGGCGGCGATGGCGTCGACCAGCTCGCAGGCGAGGGGGGCAATGATCAGCTCCGTGGCGGCGCGGGTAGCGATAGCTATCTGTTTGACCCCAGTTCGGGCATCGATACCATCGTCGACGCCGGCTACGAGGAGGACCGGAACAAGATAGTCTTCACCAGCGCCGGACCGGATGAGATCTGGCTGGCGCGCGCCGGCGACGACCTGCGGGTGTCGGTGATCGGCGGCACCAGCGTTGTCGTGATCAGCGGATATTTCAAGACTGACGGCACGGGGAGCCGGGTCTTCGAGATCGCGACCGCCGGCGGGTCTCTGTTTCTCGCCGCTGCCGGTCCGTTGTTGCAGGCGATGGCTCAGGCGTCCGCCACGTTGCCCGGCTCCATGCCGCAATCGGTGCTGGACCTGCTGGAGACCTACTGGCACCCGACCGGCACGGCGCTGCCGAAGGTCGTCGACAAGTCCTATGCGACGAACGAGGACGTCCCGGTCTCCGGCCAAGTCGGCGCAGTCGACCAAGACGGGAACATCGTCGGATACGCACTCACTGGCCAAGCGAAGTTCGGCAGTGTTGCCCTGAACGCCGCCACCGGCGCGTGGACATACACGCCGGAGGCGAACCGCCACGGTAACGATAGTTTCATGATCACTGTCACGGACGCCGACGGCAACAGCGCCCGGCAGTCCATCGCCATCGCGGTGGCATCGGTCAACGACGCGCCCAGTAACATCTTCGCCCCGGGGCCGCTCGAGGTCGATGAAGGCGCCGGGCAGGGACTGGGCCTCGGCGTGTTCACTCACGAGGACGTCGACGGGCCCGAGGACATCCCGAGCTTCCAACTCGTGGACAGCGCGGGCGGTCGTTTCGCGATGACAGCGGACGGCAAGCTGACCGTCGCCAACGGCGCCGCCCTCGATTACGAGGCGAACAGCAGTCATGCCATCCGGGTGCGCGTGACCGACTTGGCGGGTGCTTCCTTCGAGAAGGACTTCGTGGTCACGGTACGCAACGTCAACGAAGTCCCGTACATCGTCACCCCGCCGCCGACCACCGTACCGGCCGTGCTCGCCGAGAATGCAACTGGCGGTACAGTGGCCAGCTTCGTCATCGGCGACCCCGACAACACGACGCCCGCGCTCCAGCTGACGGATAACCCGTACGGCTGGCTGGACACGTCGCTCAATACCGTGCGCGTGAAGGCCGGCGCGGCGGTGGACTTCGAGGCGCTGGTAGCCGCAGGAGGCGTTCTAGAGGATACCGATGGGGACGGGATACGAGAAATCAGGCTCGGCGGTGCGGTGGTCGCGACCGACGGCGAGCTCAGTTCCGCGCAGCCGACTCGGTTCTGGTTCCTTATCGAAGACATCAACGAAGCACCGACTGCCATCGGGTTCGCTTCCACTGTGACGTCGATCGAGGAACGTGACCACCCGGCCGTGGGATCCCCGGCGCCGGCCATCCTCCTGGGCACGTTGTCGGCAATCGATCCCGACACAGCCGGGAGCCTGGACTTTGCTTCCCTTGTGTTCACCGTCACCGACGAGCGTTTTGAAGTCGTAAACGGAAACGAGCTGCGCCTCAAGGCTGGTGCGGCCCTCGATTTCGAGGCTGGTGCAACGGTACCGGTTGACGTCACGGTCACTGACCGCGGCGGCAGCGGGTTGGGCTACACGCGGACACTGACTTTCGCCGTCAACGATAAGGACGACTACCTCTACGGAACGGCTGGCGCCGATACCCTCTCTGGACAGGGTAACCGCGACATCATCTACGGGTACGGCGGCTTCGACATTCTTTCAGGAGGTGGCGGAAACGACGACGTCTATGGTGGGGACGATGTCGATGTGGTGATGGGTGGGGACGGCGATGACCGACTGTGGGGTGAACTTGGTGACGATCAGGTTCAAGGCGGTGAAGGCGCGGACCAGCTGCATGGCGGGGATGGCGCTGATCACCTGAAAGGCATGGAGGGCGATGATCTGCTATTCGGTGACGACGGCGCCGACAACCTCGACGGCGGATTTGGGGATGACAGCCTGCAAGGCGGCAATGGGAACGACTATCTGTACGGCAACTACGGGCAAGACATCCTCGATGGCGGTAGTGGCGATGACGTGCTCATCGGTGGCGACGGTGCCGACCGCATGCAAGGCGGTGCCGGTGTCGACACGCTCAGCTATGCCACCTCGTCTTCCAGTATCGTCCTCAACCTGGTCACGGGTGCACACGCTGGTGCAGCTGAAGGGGACGTCATCGAGGATCATTTTGAGCGTGTCATCGGCTCCAGCCTCTCGGACACGATCGTAGGCTCTGCAAATGCGGACCACATCGAGGGTGCCGCCGGCAACGACACGATTCATGGGGGTGCTGGCGACGACATCTTGATGGGAGGAGCAGGCGACGACTTCATCGACGCCCAGTCCGGCAACGACCGGCTCATTGGCGGCAGCGGCAGCGACATCCTGATCGGCGGCGACGACAGCGATACCTACATAATCGACCTGGATTCAGGGTCGGACGAGATCCGCAACTACGACTCCAGCGGGCAGGACGTCGACGTTATCGGCTACCAGGGGATCGACCGCAATCAACTGTGGTTCGCCCGGAGTGGCAACGATCTGACCATCTCCGCCATCGGTACGGGAGTCCAGACCACAATCAAGGATTGGTATTCGACAGCCACAGCATCCGACCGCGCCAACTACAAGATCGATTTCATTCTCGCCGGCGAACACTACACAGAGACCATCAACGCCGAGGGTCTGGTTGGTTTGATGGGCGGCTATACAAAGCCGGCCAACCAGGCCGCCTTCGACGCGCTGCAAGCGGACTCGGCATTCGGGAATCGCTGGACCAACTACTGGCAGGGCAACGAGGATCCAGTGATTTCCTCCGTCGGTAGCCAGACGATCTCCGAAGACGGAACATTGACGCTGCAGTTCACGGTATCCGATGACGTGACACCCGCTAACGGGTTGGCGGTGGTGGCAACGGCGAGCAACGACCGGGCCGACCCGCCGCAAGTCACCGGTCCGAACGCCGACGGCGTCTGGACGCTGACGGTGCGCGCGGCTGACCACCGCAGTGGAGACGTGGCGATCACCTTGAAGGCTACGGATGCTGGAGGCCTGATCAGCCAGCAGACTTTTGCGCTTGCCATTATCCCGGTGGCCGATGCGCCCATCATCACCCGGGCCGTACCGCTTGGCACCACGCTCGACGGCGGCCCACTCCCGCTCGACGTTCAGGCTGCACTGGTGGATCAGGACAGTTCTGAAACGCTCGAGATCCGCATTTCCAACGTGCCCACCGGCCTGGCTTTGAACAAGGGCACGCACCTAGGGAACGGCGTCTGGTCGCTGACGGCTGCTCAACTGTCGGGACTCGCGCTGACTGGTCCGTCGAACTGGTCGCAGAACCTCACGGGTACCGCCGCACTGACCGTGACCGCTATCGCAAAGGAGACCGCCACCGGCGAAACCGCCCAGACCAGCCACGTCCTGTCGGTACCGATCAATGCCAGACCGACCGACATCGCCGCGGACCGTAGCTTGGCGATAAACGAGTCCACCGCGGCCTCCACGATCCCAGCCGGCACACTCGTCGCAAACTTCACTGCCACCGATCCAGATGGCGGAACGCTGACCTTTGCTCTGGTCGACAACGCCGGTGGGCGTTTCGCAATTACCACCACAGGAGTGCTCACTGTCGCCAATGGGGCCCTGCTGAATCGCGAAGCGGCAGCCTCGCACGTGGTCAGAGTTAAAGTAACCGATGCTTCCGGCTTGAGCTACGAAGAGCAGTTCACCGTTGCGGTCAACAACGTTAACGAAGCACCGACTACCCCGTCCGCCAGCGTGCTGATACCGGTGGGAGTTGAGAACACGGCCTTGGCGGGGCAGGCAGTAGCGAATCTTGCTGCTACCGATCCCGACGGCACCACGCCAAGTTACGTGGTAACCAGCGATCCACGTGGTTGGTTTACCATCGTGGGCAGCCAACTCAAGTTCCGTACCGGCCTCAGCTTCGATTTCGAGGCGCTCAAAGCGGCGGGGCTGACCGTCAGCGACATCGATGGAGACGGACGGCAGGAGGTGGTGTACTCCGCCAAGGTCAAGTCCTCCGACGGCAGTTTGACTTCCACGGGCGAGCGCACGGTCACCGTCCGTATCGAGGATGCCAACGATGCACCGCACGACATCGCTGCCGACCGCACGCTGAAGATCGCCGAGAACTCGGCCAACGGCGCGTTCATAGGAAACTTCACCGGAGCCGACCAGGACCCGGGCGATGGCTTGACGTTCAGCCTGGTCGACAACGCAGGCGGGCGCTTCGCTCTCACCTCGGCCGGCCGGCTCACGGTGGCCAACGGGGGGCTATTGAACTATGAAGCCGCGGCATCCCACACGATCAAGGTCCGTGTCAGTGATGGTGCGACTACTCGCACTGAGAACTTCACCGTCGCCCTCACCAACGTCAACGAAGCGCCGGGTACGCCGACCATCGCTACCCAGCCGGTGACGGCGAAGGTAGAAGGCACGGCGTTGTCCGGCGTGGTCGCGGCCACCTTTTCCGCCACCGATCCGGACGGCACCGCGCCGGGCTACCAGATCGCCAGCGATCCCAAGGCTTGGTTCACGCTTTCCGGTAACCAGCTCAAGTTCAAGAGTGGGTTTAATTCTGACTTCGAGGCGCTGGTATCCGCGGGCGGCGTGACCTTGACCGATGTCGACGGTGACGGGCAGAAGGAGGCAACCTACACCGCCTCCGTGCGCTCGACAGACGGCAGCCTGGCCTCCGGCAACCGGGCGGTGACCGTGCGCATCGAGGACAAGAATGAAGCTCCAGCCATCAGCACTTCCAGTTTCTCGGTGAGCGAGTCGGCACCGGGCGCGGGTCAAACGCTGATCGGCACTGTGGCGGTTAGCGACCCGGACTCGCAGAGCTACAACCGTAATTTTCGCTACAGCCTGACCGGCGGTGCCGCCAGCCTATTCTCGATCAACCAGACGACTGGGCAGTTGTATCTGCAGGGATCCTTGAACTACGAGGCCGCTACCAGTCATCAGGTGCAGATTACGGTTAAGGATAGAGGCGGGAGTGGATTCTCGGTCCAAAAGACGGTCGCGATCAACGTTACTAATGCCAACGAGGCGCCAATTTTCTCGTCCGGTGGGGCAAGCGGGATTTTCGTCTGGAGCCCTGGAGAATATGGAACACTTTCACTCGAAATGAACGCAAGTGATCCTGAGGGGGGAGCGATCACTTACAGCATTGTGAGTGTTAGCAATGGCGGATGGATCAGCGAAGCAAAAATCATCGGCGATATCCTCCGAGTGGGAGCAACCGTCTATGGTGGAGAGTCGGCTTCCATATATGTAAAGGCAACTGATAACGGCGGCTTGTCAACTGTTGTAAGGTTCGACGTGTACGGAAATAGCGCGACTGGACCGGTCGTAGTCGATCTGGATGGCGATGGTGTGGAGTTGCTGCCATTGGCATCGTCGACCGTGCGTTTCGACATGGACGGCGATGGCGTTCGCGACGCGAGTGGCTGGGTAGGCGCGGACGACGGCCTGTTGGTGCTTGACCGTGATGGCAACCGCGTAATTGATAACGGCTCGGAAATTTCGTTCGTCGATGATTTACCAGAAGCCTATTCTGATCTCCAGGGGCTCGCGGCTTACGATAGCAACCGTAACGGCTTGTTCGATTCGGAAGATGCACGATACAGCGAATTCGCTGTATGGCGCGATCAGAATTCGGACGGCGTCAGCCAGGCAGAGGAATTGTGGACGTTAGCGGACTTGGGCATCGTCTCTATTGACTTGGATGGGTTACGTACAGGCCTGGATCCGGAGGCCGAACTCGACAATACGATCTACGCGACCTCCAGTTTCCACAGGGTCGACGGGTCGGTCGGTACGGTCGGCGATGTATTTCTGTTCTACGCTACGAATACCAACGTGACGATAGAGCCCATGCCGACATCGCAAAAGCAGGATGTCGACATGGGGCGGGGAAAGAATGGATGGGACGGGGTGGTTCTGCAGGACGACTGTTTGGACGGAAGTTACGTTAGGCACAACATCGGTTGGAATGGCGCGAGAGATCCCGGCCCGGGTGACGCTGCATCGGGCAAAGTGGACCGCCGTGCCCGTCGCGAATTCACCGCCGCCCAGGTGATGGCGGGAGCGATGCAAGGTGGCGCTTGGGAAGGGCCTGACGGAAATGGAGGCGCGGTAGACCTCCCGCAAACCCAGGTCTCAGAAGAAAGCGCAGCCTCGCGGACATCCGGTGCCGAACGGCGCGAGCCAAAGCGCCAGAACAGGCGAATGGATGCGGCGCTGGAGGGGTACCGCCCTACACTTGCCCATTCGCGTTCGGCCCTGCATGACGGCCTTGCGCTGAGCGAAAAGAAGCGCTTCCAGATGGTGGAAGCGATGTCCGCATTCTCAGCTCAGCCTTTCGCCGAGTTCGGTTTGGGTGCCGGCAAGAATCCCAAGGCCTTGGAGTTGTTGACCACGCTGCCTGACCTTAAGATGACGGCATGAACGATACCGCTGACAGTCAGATTAGCGGCGAGTCCGCCTATCCTGGCGCGCCAAGAACCGTCGCCGAGGCTTTGGGCCAGGTGGTGTGGCTGCTGAGCCAGTCACCGCTGCATCGGCAAATGAAGTTGAAGGATCTTGAGTGGTCCTTCATGCCGGCGATCCTCAAGGAACAATTTCGGATCTTCCGCTTCGGTCCGTTGCCAACGCTTGCGGCGATGAATCCGACGGAATTCAAGCTTGCTGGATTCAGTAAGGAAGGTATAGAACAGTTGCCGCTGGGGGTGGCGATCTGGGCGCATCTGTCGGAAGCAGCCGAGGCCAAGCTGGAGCGCGGCGAGCATCTCGACGAGGCGGACTGGCAGTCTGGCGACCGTCTGTGGGTGGTGGAGTTCGTCACACCTTTCGCCACGACAGAAAACAAGTTGGGCGAAGCGATGATGTTGGACCTGATGGGTGGTCCCCTCAGCGGCAAGACTTTCTATCTGCACCGCACAGATCCGCAATCCGGTAGGCGCGACAAGGTCAAGTTGAGCGGCTTACCCGCCAAGCCACTGCCGGAAAAGCAGTAGTCGTTTGCGGCCGTCACCGTGTGACGGCCGCTCGATGATCGGAGATTGCTGGCCGGAGACGGCGTGGAAGGTGCTGCGGAACGCGCGAGGGTGCACAGATCGTTGTGATCCCTTCAGTGAGGGCTAGCAGCCATCCGCGCCAAACCATCGCGAGTGTACAGTTGCGATGGGTTGGGTGGAGCCGTTTCGTGTTACCAGCTGTAGCCGACCCTCGCGTAGGCGAACGCGCCGTTGAAGCCGAACGGCGAGGCTGCACTGTAGGGCAGCTGTCCGGCGCTGGAGTTCACGAAGATCACCTCGTCCGGGTACTCGTTGAGCACGTTGTCGGCGCCGATGGTGAAGTCCCAGCCGTCGATCGCGTAGCTGGCCGACACGTCCAGGGTCCATTCCGCGCCGAAGGTCTGATCGAGGGTCGAATCGTTGTTGAGCACGTCGAACTCGCCGTAGCGGGTGGCAGAGGCGGCGAAGCGCCATGGCCCTGTATGCCAGGTCCCCGACAGGAAGAACTTGTCCGACGGCGCGCCCACGGTCACCCGGCCCTGTTCGACGCGGCCGATGCGTTCCAGATCCAGGTCGCCGCTCTCCAGTTCCGGTGGGTTGGGGGCGATCGCCTCGATATCGGTGTCGTTGTAGTTGAAGCCTGCGGTCAGGTCGAGATTGCCGGCCGCCAGGCCCCAGCGGTAGGTGCCGACCAGGTCGATGCCGCGCGTGCGGGTATCGATGGCGTTGGTGAAATAGCGGCCGCCGTTGACGCCGAAGATGCCGCGCGCCTCCAAAAAATCACTAACTAGCCGCCTCAGCGCCGGATCAGGATTGTTGCGGTCGTCGATCAGGTTCTCGGAAAGAATGATGCGATCGTCAATGTCGATCTGGTAAGCGTCGATAGTGACGTACAGCGCTTCGACCGGCTGTAGCACCAGGCCGAGACTCAAGTTGGTGGACTCCTCGGCCCTGAGCGGTTCAGAACCGAGAGCGATCGCCGCTGGGTCGCTCACCGCGAAAGTGCTGACTTCGAACGGCTCGCCGCCAATGAAGTTGGTCGAGATCGCACTGAAATGCTGCTGCTGCAGCGACGGCGCGCGGAAGCCGGTCGATACGGTGCCGCGCAGCGCCACCGCATCGCTGAAGGCGTAGCGCCCCGACAGCTTGCCCGAGGTTGTGCTGCCGAAGTCGCTGTAGTCCTCGTAGCGCACCGCCAGGCCGGCGCTGAAGCGCTCGCCGAAGTCGGCCTCGGCGTCCAGGTAGGCCGAGTAGCTGTGGCGGTCGTGCTGGCCGGCGTTGGCGGGGCGGAAGCCGGGGAAGACCTGGGCGCCGGGCGGGGCGCGGCTGCCGTCGGGCAGGATCAGGTTGCCGTCGGCGTACGAGGCCGGGTCGCCCGGGCTCTGGTTGAACTTCTCGCCGCGCCATTCGGCGCCCCAGGCCAGCGCCAGCGGGTAGGCCAGGCCGATGTCGACCGGGCGGTTGAAGTCGAGGTTGAGGACGTTCTGGGTGACCTCGAGCGCGCCGGAATGGAACCGCGTCGGCGTGTCCGGGCCGAGGCTGCGGTTGAGGCTGTTCTCGACGTCGAAGGTGAGGTGGTTGATGCCGTGGTTGAAGCTGATGTCGATGCCGGTGCCGCCGGCGGTGGTGCCGCGCAGGCCGAGCACCCCGGCGCGGTCGTCGGCGATGTTGCGGATGTTGGGCAGGAAGCCGTCCGGATAGATCTCCGGGATGTTGCGGTTGTCGCCGGCCGGCCGGAAGAAGCCGTTCGACAGCGCGTCGCGGCGGCTGTAGGTGCCGAAGGAGTAGAACACCACGCCCTCGGCCGGGCTGATCTCCATGTTGTAGGAGGCGGCGCGGCTGTCGACCTCGGGATCGCCGTAGCGCTGCACCACCACGCCGGCCGGCGCCGAGCCGGGCGTCACCGTGCCCTGGAACGGCCGTGCGCGGTCGGTCTGGTCCTGATGGCCGGCCTGCGCCGCCAGGTGCAGGAAGCCGGCATCGCCCAGGGGAATGCCGCCATCGCCGGAGAGCTGGTATTGCTCGCCGTCGCCGGCGCTGTACTGGCCGTAGCGCCCGGCGATGCCGCCGCCGGCGTCGCTGCCCTTGAGCACCACGTTGATCACGCCGGCGATGGCGTCGGAGCCGTATTGCGCCGAGGCGCCGTCGCGCAGCACCTCGACCCGCTCGATCGCGGCGATCGGGATCGCGTTGAGGTCGACCGGCGAGGAGCCGCGGCCCTGGCTGCCGTTGAGGTTGATCAGCGCGGTGGTGTGGCGGCGCTTGCCGTTGACCAGCACCAGCACCTGGTCCGGGGCCAGCCCGCGCAGCTGCGCCGGGCGCACCGCATCGGTGCCGTCGGTGATCGCCGGGCGCGGGAAGTTGAGCGAGGGCAGGGCCCGCGACAGCGCGGTTGCCAGCTCCACGGTGCCGGTGGCTTCCAGGGTCTCCGGGGAGATGATGTCGATCGGCGAGGAAGACTCGGCGACGGTGCGGTCGGCCACCCGCGTGCCGGTGACGATCAGCGTGTCCAGGGTGGTGGCGCGTTCGCGCTCTGGTGGTTCCCGCTCAGGGGACTGGGCGAAGGCGGCCGGGGAAGCGAGCACAAGCACGAGCGCGAGCGCGAGGGGATGACGCTGCATGGGGTGAACTCCTGTTCTTGTTGGCGGCGCCGGGGGGGAGCGCGTCATCTCGCTGTAACACCGGGGCCTGAACGGGTCAACGGTTGCAACTTCAACCTTTCGTGGATGGGAAGCAGTTCACACTGCGCGGCCTGGGCGGCTGCAGGGCGCCGGCCAGGGGCGGTTCCGATGGAGCGGGCGGTGATTCCGGGGCTGGCAGGCCGCGCCGGCTTTCGCGGCCGTGGGCCGCTCCTACAGTTGCCTGGCGCTGCCGGTAGAATGCGCGGTCCATGATCGCATTCCGCAATTTCGCCCTGCGCCGGGGCGAGCGCCTGCTGCTGTCCGACGTCGACCTGGCCCTGCACGCGGGCTGGCGGGTCGGCGTGGTCGGCCGCAACGGCACCGGCAAGTCTTCGCTGTTCGCGGCGATTCGCGGCGAGGTCGAGGCGGACCGCGGCGATCTCGACGTGCCCGGCCGGGTCCGGATCGCCAGCGTCGCCCAGGAAACCCCGTCGCTGCCCGACGCGGCGATCGACTTCGTGCTCTCCGGCGACACCGACGTGGCCGCGGCGCTGCGCGCCGAGGCCGAGGCGACTGCCGCGGAGGACTGGGAGGCAGTGGCTGAGGCGCACCACCGCCTGGCCGAACTCAACGGCTACGACGCCACCGCGCGCGCCGGCAGGCTGCTGCACGGGCTCGGCTTCGGGGCCGAAGCCCACCAGCGGCCGGTCAGCGCGTTCTCCGGCGGCTGGCGGGTGCGGCTGAACCTGGCGCGCGCGCTGATGATGCCCAGCGACATGCTGCTGCTCGACGAGCCCACCAACCACCTGGACCTCGACGCGGTGCTGTGGCTGGAGCAGTGGCTGCTGAAATACCCCGGCACCCTGCTGCTGATCTCGCACGATCGCGAGTTCCTCGACAACGTCGCCACCCACACCCTGCACCTGCACGACGGCAAGGCGAAGCTCTACGTCGGCGACTACACCGCCTTCGAGCGCCAGCGCTCCGAGCACCTGCGCCAGCAGCAGATCGCCCACGAGAAGGAGCAGGCCGAGCGTGCGCACCTGCAGAGCTTCATCGACCGGTTTCGCGCCCAGGCCACCAAGGCCCGGCAGGCGCAGTCGCGGATCAAGCGCCTGGCCAAGCTGGCGGGCACCGAGGCGGTCCGCGCCGAGCGCGAACTGCGCATCGAGCTGCCGGCACCGCACAAGCTGCCGCACGCGCTGCTCCGGCTCAACGACGCGCGTTGCGGCTATGCCGCTTCGCGGCGTGCTGCGAATCACGAATCACCTGCCACCAACCACGACGTCGTCGTTCTCGACGGCGTCGGCTTCGGCCTGGAACCCGGCGATCGCATCGGCCTGCTCGGCGCCAACGGCGCCGGCAAGTCCACCCTGGTCAAGTCGCTGGTCGGCGAACTGCCGCTGCTGGCCGGCGAGCGCGCCGCGCATCCGGACCTGCGGATCGGCTACTTCGCCCAGCACACGGTGGAGGCGCTGAAGGCGGGCACCTCGCCGATCGACCACCTGCGCGAGCTTGCGCCCGACAGCCCGGTCCAGGCGTTCCGCGACTTCCTGGGCAAGTGGAATTTCCCGGGCGACCGCGCGTTCGAGTGCATCGACACCTTCTCCGGCGGCGAGCGCGCGCGGCTGGCGCTGGCGCTGATCGCCTGGCGCCAGCCCAACGTGCTGCTGCTCGACGAGCCGACC
Organism: Luteimonas endophytica; assembly: GCF_029887875.1. GTDB lineage: Bacteria > Pseudomonadota > Gammaproteobacteria > Xanthomonadales > Xanthomonadaceae > Luteimonas > Luteimonas endophytica. The sequence continues at coordinate 203,782 of NZ_JARXRM010000019.1, read as the reverse complement.
AACCACCTCGACCTGGACATGCGCGAGGCGCTGGCCGAGGCGCTGAGCGATTTCGAGGGCGCGATCGTGCTGGTCTCGCACGACCGGCACCTGATCGGGCTGGTCAGCGACACGTTCTGGCGCGTCGCCGACGGCACCGTGCAGCCGTTCGACGGCGACCTGGACGAATACGCTGCGTGGTTGCGTTCGCGGCCGGCGCCCGGAGCGAAGCCCGCGCCCCAGTCCACCGGGGCGGCCTCGCTCGGCGTTGCGCCGCAGCCTTCCATCGCGACACCGCCGGCCGATGCGGCGAAACGGGCGAAGCCGAAGGTCAATCCGCACCGCCTTGCCCGTGCCGAGGCAAGGGTGCAGGAGCTGGAAGCGGAAATCGCTGCGGTCGACGCGGAGCTGGCAGATCCTGCGGTCTATTCCGCCGGCAGTGCGCGCGCTGCGGAACTGGCGCGCCGCCAGGGCGAGCTGCGGGAGACGCTGGAGCGGGCCGAGGCCGAGCTGCTGGCGCTGTACGAAGCCGCCTGATCGGCACGGCACGCCGGCGGCCGGGAAAACGGATCGCCGCTGCCGGGGGACCGGCCGTCGGTAGGAGCGGCCCATGGCCGCGAAGGCCGCGGGAGTTCGCGGCCGGGTCGGCGGTGTGATGCCGGGCGTCGGCCAACCGCGCGGGCTTTCGCGCGCATGGCACGCTCCTACGGAGTGTCCTCGCCGGCTTCGTGTTCGGCGGTGAGCGGACCGTCGCGGCGCAGCGCGGCGTCGAAGGCGGCCGCCGCGTCCGCGCCCGCCTCGGCGGCCAGCGCCGCCAGGAACTGCGCGGTCTCGCGCGGGGGATCGCGGCCGAGCGTCGCCAGCGTGCGGTCCAGCGCGGCGCGGCCGACCGCCTCTTCCAGCTCGAACAACAGCAGCGGGCCGCGCCGGTAGAGCTGGTCGCCGCTGGGGCGGCCGTGGCCGATCACCGGGCCGGCGGCATCGCCGCGCTCGCGCAGGCGGTCGACCAGCCGCTGCGCGTCGGCGATGCCGAAGGTCGCCTCGACGTAGCGGATCGCCGCGTACTCGGCCACCGACTCGGACAGCCAGTAGTGTTCGGTCAGCGGGTCCGCGGGCGACCACCAGGCGTGCGCGAACTCGTGGGCGATGTGCTTGGCCGGGTTGGCCTCGGGAAAGTCCTGCTTCGCCGACTCGCGCCCCGCCGCTCCGCCGTCCGAGAGCACCATGTAGCCGGAGCGCACGTAGCCCATGGTCTGCTCGCGCGAGAGCACCACGATGCGGAACGGCACGCGCAGCGGCCCGAACCAGTCCTGGAAGAACTCTCCGGCCTGCGCGGCGTGCTTGCGGAACAGCGAGGCGACCACGCCCTCGGGGTCGGCGGCATGGAACTCGGCGCCGGAGAGGAGTTCGCGGCGCAGCCCGGGCGCGGCGATCAGCGGCAGGTCGACGTCCGTCCGGCTGCGGACCACCCGCACCGCGCCGTCCTCGGCGCGCGTCACCTCGCCCTGCGAGACCGCCACGTAGTCCGCCGGGATGCCCTGGAAGGTGGCGTCGACGGTGAACTGCAGGCCGATGTCCTCGCGCACCGGAAACCACATGTTGTCGACCGACAGCTCGATCCGGTCCTGCGCGAACGCCGCCACGCCGTTCTCGCCGCCGGCCAGCGGGCCGCTGTAGTCCAGCTCCAGGCGCGCCGGGCCGGGACCCGCGAACCGCGCGGTGATCTTCTGCAGCCCGGCGATCGGCTGGTCGGTGGCGGCGATCGCCACCGTGCCGCCGGTTCCGGCATCCGTGCGTTCGATCTGGAAGCGCTCCGCCAGCAGGAACGACACCGGCCCGTCCGCCGCCCCGGCCGCCAGCTCGATCGCGACCTTGGCATCGAGGGTGCCGTCCGCACCGATCCGCGCCTGCAGGTCGTAGTGCGCCGGTGCCGCTTCATCGGCGGCGGTGTCGGCGCGCGCCGGCCCGGCGACCAGCGCCAGCGCCGCTAACAGAATTCCCCAGCTTCGCATGTGACCTCCTGATGATGCTTGTGGATGACGCCGGCCTTCATCACGAACCGGACCCGCCGCAGTACGTCGACGTCCTCCAGCGGGTCGCCGTCGACGGCGATCAGGTCGGCGGCCATGCCCGGCGCGAGGCGGCCGATCTGGTCCGCCAGGCCCAGATGGGCGGCGGCGTTCACCGTCGCGGTGCGGATCGCCTCGAGCGGGGTCAGCCCGGCCGCCACCAGCAGCCCGAATTCGCGCGCGTTGTCGCCGTGGCGGCTCACGCCGGAGTCGGTGCCGAAGGCGATCGGCACGCCGGCGGCATGTGCGCGCCGCGCCATGGCCAGCATCGCCGGGCCCACCGACGCGGCCTTGGCCTTCGCCGCCGGGCTCAGGAACGACGCCGGATCGGCCGCCCAGCCGGCCACGGTCTCGCCGGCCAGCAACGTGGGCACCAGCCACGCGCCGCTGCGCTTGAACAGGACCACCGAACCGTCGTCCAGCCAGGTGCCGTGCTCGATCGCGTCGCCGCCGGCGCGCAGGAACGCGTCGATGCCGGCGGCGCCGTGCGCATGCGCGGTGACGCGGCGGCCGAGCGCGTGCGCGGCCTCCACGATCGCCTGCAGTTCGGCGTCGGTGAACTGCTGGTCGACGCCGGCATCGGCATCCGACAGCACCGCGCCGGTGGCGACGATCTTGATCAGGTCGGCACCGCGCTGGACCTGCTGGCGCACCAGGCGCCGGCAGTCGTCGGCGCCGGAGCACAGGTTGGGCCGCTGCAGCGCGCGGGTCACGTCGTCGCGGTAGCCGAACAGGTCGCCCTCGCCGCCGTGCGGGCTGAGCACGTTGCCGGCGGCGAGGATCCGTGGCCCGGGCAGCTTGCCGGCGGCGATGCCGTCGCGCAGGGCGAAGATCGCCTCGTTCTCGGCGCCCAGGTCGGCGACGGTGGTGAAGCCGGCCTCCAGGGTGCGCCGCGCGAAGCGCACGCCGTTGATGGCCAGGTCGGCCGGGGTGCGCACGGTGCGCAGCAGCTTGTCGTCGGGGCCGTTCTCGTGGCCCAGGTGCACGTGGCTGTCGATCAGGCCGGGCAGCACGAAGCGGTCGGAGAGATCGATCACCTGGTCCGGCGGGCCGACGAAGCCCTCGCGCAGCGCGACCACGCGGCCGCCGTCCACCACCACGGTCATCCGCGCCAGCACCCGGCCGTCCGCGGGATCCGCCAGCAGCCGGCCGGCATGGACGTAGCGCGGGCCGTCCCGCCCGGCCGGGGTGGCGAGGGCGGGGGCCAGTGCCACGCCCATGGCCAGGGCGAGCCAGGCGGCGAGCGCGCGGGCCGGTCCGGAAGCCGTCATTCGGCCGGCTCCGCCGCGGACAGCGCGCGGAAGTCCGCGCCGGTCTGCGCCGCCAGCCACGCCAGCGCGGCCCAGGCGGCGACGTTCTGGTCCAGTTCGGCGCGGTCGATCTTGTCCAGGGTGTCGTCGGCGGTGTGGTGGAAGTCGAAGTAGCGGCTGCCATCCTGGCGCAGCACGAACGCCGGCACCCCCGCCTCGACCAGCGGCGCGATGTCGACGCCGCCGCGCCCCGGCGGCTCGCGCGAAGGCACGATCGCCATCGGCGTGAGCACCCGATACAGGGCACGGCCGAAGTCGCTGGCCGCGACCCCGGGCGGCAGCGACAGCGCCTGCACCGCGCCGGCGCCGAAGTCGCTCTCCATCGCCAGCACGTGATCTCCGACCTCGGCGGCGTGGCGCGCGAGGTAGGCGGCGCCGCCGGTCTCGGGCGTGTGCGGCTGGGCGACCTCCTCGGCGCCGTACAGCACCACGCGCAGGCTGCGGCGCGGCCGCTGCGGCAGGCGCGCGATCAGCTCCGCCGCTGCGACCACGATCGCCACGCCGGCGCCGTCGTCGATCGCGCCGGTGCCGGCGTCCCAGCTGTCCAGGTGCGCCGCCAGTACGATCACCTCGTCGGGCGCTTCGCGGCCGTGCAGCTCTGCGACCACGTTCTGGGAGTGGGTGTCCACGTGCGCGGCCTGCGAGTGCAGCCGCACGCGCACCGTCTCCCCCAGCGCCAGCAGCCGCTCGATCTGGTCGGCATCGGCGCCGGCCAGCGCGAAGCTGGGCAGCGGCACGCGGCCGTCGCGGTAGCGGGTGGAGCCGACGTGGGCGAAGCGCGCCGTGCCGGTGCCCAGCGAGCGCAGCAGCAGCGCCACCGCGCCGCGGTCGGCGGCCTCGCCGGGCGCGAACAGGCGCCCCGGCACCAGCGCGCCGTAGCCGCCCGCGACGCGCGGCATCCGCTGGTTCAGCAGGACGATGCGGCCTTCGAGCGAACCCACCGGCGCGGCGCGCAGCGCCTCCAGGCTGTCGAACGGCACCACCTCGCCTTCGATGCCGCTCGCCGGGGTGGCCGGCGAACCGCCGAGCGCCGCCGCGGCCAGGCGCTGCGGGTGCGCGCCGACGATCTCGGCCGACTCCTCGCCGCGGGTCCATCCGACCAGCGGGAAGGGTTCGATCGCGACCCGGTCGAACCCCAGTGCGCGCAGCCGCGCCGCGGCCCAGTCCGCGGCCGCGTGTTCGGCGGCCGATCCGGCCGGGCGCGGGCCGAACCGCGTGGTCAGTTCGCTGACGAAGCCGTAGGCGATGGCCTCGCCCGCCAGGGCCTGGTCGCGCAGCCGTGCGGCGGTGCGCTCGGCGCGGTCCGCGGCCGGTGCCGGCGCGGCGGCGGCGAGCAGCGCGATCAGGCAGCCGAGGACCGGCGGGGCGCGGCGCATCGCTGGACGGTGTGGGGTCATTCGGGGTCTCCCTGTTGCAGCTGAAGGTCGATCCAGGCGTCGACCACCTCGTCCAGCAGCGGCAGCGGCAGCGGGCCGCTGCCGAGCACGGTGTCGTGGAAGCCGCGCAGGTCGAAACCCGGGCCGAGCCTGGCTTCGGCGCGCTCGCGCAGCGCCCGGATGTGCAGCATGCCGGCGTAGTAGGCGGTCGCCTGCCCGGGCAGGACGACGTAGCGCTCGACCTCGCGGCGGTTGTCGTACTGCGAGGCCGGGGTATTCGCGTCGAGCCAGCCGATCGCGCGCGCGCGGCTCCAGCGCCGGGCGTGCAGGCCGGTGTCCACCACCAGCCGCGCCGCGCGCATGAGCGCCAGCGACAGCCGGCCGAAGTCGTCGTACGGATCCCGGTACAGCCCCAGCTCCTTGGGCAGCGCCTCGGCGTACAGCGACCAGCCCTCGCTGAAAGCGGCGATCGAGGCGTAGCGGCGGAACGCCGGCACGCCCTCGAGCTGGTGCGCGATCATGGTTTCGGTGTGATGCCCCGGAACCGCCTCGTGGTAGAGCTGCACCGGCAGCTGGTAGCGGGGCGCCGCGCCCATGTCGTGGAGATTGATGTAGAACACGCCGGGACCGCCGCTGCCCGGCTGCGGGCTGCGGTAGAAGGCCTTGGGCGAGGTCGCCTCGCGCCAGGGTTCGACGGCGCGTATCACCACCGGCGTGGCGGGGATGCGGGTGATCAGCTCGTCCTGGCGCGCGAGGATCTCCTCCAGCAGGCGGCCGGCGTCGGCGAGATAGGCGTCGCGGCCGGCGCGGCTGTCCGGGTAGCGGAAGCGGGGATCGGTGCGGACGTGGGCGAAGAAGTCCTGCAGGTCGCCCTCGAAACCGACCTCCCGCACGATCGCGCGCATCCGCGCGTGGATCGCCGCGACCTCGCGCAGGCCGGTCTGGTGCAGCGCCTCCGCCTCGACGGGCAGGGTGGTGTAGTGGCGCAGCAGCGAGGCGTAGTACGCGGCGCCGTCGGGCAGGCGCCAGACGCCGTCGTCCTCGCCGGCCCGTTCGGCGGCGGCCTCCAGGTGCGCGATCAGCCTGCCGTAGCCGGCCCGGAAGCCGCCGGTCAGCGCCTCGGCGGCGCGGCGCAGCACGGCCCGCTTCTCGTCCTGGGGCCAGTCGAGCTGCGCCAGCTTGCCCTTGAAGTCCGCGTACAGCGGGCTGTCGCGCGGCGAGTCGTCGAACGGCCTGCCGCGCAGCTGGTTGCCGGCCGCGTCCAGCACCAGGGCGTGGACGAATCGCGGGGGCCGGATCCCGGCCGCTTCCTGGCGCTCCAGCGCGGCGACCACCCCGGCCATCAGCCCGTCGACGCGCTGCAGCCGGGCGATGTAGGCCTCCGCGTCGGCGCGGCCGCGGATCGGGTGGTGGCTGATGAGGGTGTCCGGGACCCGCGAGTGCAGGCCGCCCATCTGGCTCAGCAGGTAGTCGTGGCGGTGCCAGCGCAGGCGTTCCAGGCGGTCCTCGGCGAAGCCGGCGTACAGACGCCGGCTGAGCGCTGCCTGCGCGCCGAGCGCGGCATCGTCGAACCCGTCGAGCGTCGCCAGGTCGCTGCGCAGCGCCGCGGCCTCGGCGTCGCGTGGCGCATCGCCGACCTCGTCCCAGCGGTCCTGCGCCTCGCGCAAGCCCAGCCGCGACTGGCGGATCGGGCTGCGCCGCAGGTCGCGCTGCCAGGCTCGCTCGAAGAACGCTTCCAGGCGGGCCTCTTCGGCCGCCGGGACCGGGGCGGCCGCGGTGGTGGCCCCGGCCCAGGCGCAGGCCGCCAGCGCCGCCCAGGCCCAGCGCTTCGCGGTGCGCGGCGGGGCCGCGCTCATCTCGCGCCCGCTCCGGCCCCTGCGGCGATCCGGCGGCCGGCCCGCTTTTCGAGCAGCGGCAGCGGCCCGGCGCCGATCAGCGCATCGTTGAAGCCGGGCAGCCGGAAGCCCGGGCCGGGTACGCGCCGTGCCCGCACCTGCAGCGCGGTCATGCTGCGCTTGCCGAGCTGGTAGCCGGTGGCCGATTCGGTACCGTTGCCGGGGACGTGGCAGTCGGTCTCGCGGATGTGGGCGTCCAGCGTGGCGGCGAGCGCGCAGGACTGGGCGGCGATCCCGGCCGCGAGCGCGGCGCCCGCAGCGGTTCGGGCGCGCAAGCCGCGGCGGCCGGGGCTGGCGCCGCGAACGCTCACTGGCCCGCCGCGACGGCGTCGCCTGCGCCGGCCGCTGGCGGAGCCGGTGCCGCCGTGCGCGGCGCATCGCGCACGTGGCGGTCGAGAAATTCGCGGATGGTGCGGTAGGCGACCGCCTGGTTGGCCTTCTTGCGAAAGCCGTGGCCCTCGTCGGCAAACACCACGTATTCGACCGGCACGCCGTTGGCGCGCACCCGTTCGACGATGTCCTCCGATTCGACCGGCAGCACCCGCGGGTCGTTGGCGCCCTGCAGCACCAGCAGCGGCCTGCGGATGTTGCCGGCGTGGAAGGCCGGCGAGATCGCCTCGAAGCGCGCCGGGTCGGCTTCCCAGTCGCCCATCTCGCTCTTGAGCAGGCGGCGCAGGTCCTCCCACCAGTCCGGGGTGTTGGCCAGCAGCCGGGTCCAGTTGGAGATGCCGTAGACGTTCACCCCGGCGGTGAACACCTCGGGGCGGAACGCCAGCGCGGCCAGCGCCATGAAGCCGCCGTAGGAGCCGCCCATCACCGCGATCCGCCGTGGATCCACCAGTCCGGTGTCGACCAGCATCTGCCGGGAGGCGACCACGTCGTCGAGATCGGCCTCGCCATGGCGGCCGTCGTCGAGATGGTAGAAGCTCTTGCCGGAACCGGAAGATCCGCGGTTGTTGATCTCGTAGATCACGTAACCGTGGTTCACCAGGTACTGGACCATCGGCTTGAAGCCGATCCTGCTCTCGCCGCCGGGGCCGCCGTGCACCCACACGGCGGCCGGGCGCGTCTCGCCCTCGGCGATGCCCTTTGGCACGTAGAGGATGCCGGGCACGATCACCCCGTCGTGCGAGTGGAACCGGACCACCCGGCCCTGCACCAGATCCTCTGCCGGGATGCCCGGCGGCAGCGAATCGACCAGGCGCACCGGCGCCGTGGCACCGGCCGGGTACAGGCGCAGGTCGCCGGGCATGTCCCCGGCGCTCTCGACCGTCGCGATCGATCCGTCGCGGGCCAGCGCGAACTCGGCGATGGTGGCAGGCGCCGCGTCCAGCACCTGCAGAGGCTCGAGCGTGTCCGTGTGGAACAGGTGGACCACGGTGCGCGCATCGTGGTTGACGAACGCGGCCAGGCGGCTGCCGTCGGCCGACAGCCGCGCCCCGGTCACGTCCCAGTCGGCGGCCAGCACGGTGGTGCGCTCTCCGCTTTCCAGCTCGAGGCGCTCGAGCCGGCTGAACTCGCCGCCCTCGTCGCTGGTGAGGAACAGGTGCCGGCCGTCGGGGGAAAATGCCTGCGGCACGCAGGCGATCCTGCGGCCCGCCTCGTTCAGACGTCGCATGCGGCGGCCTTCGACCTGGTGCACGAAGCAGTCGGTGTGGGCGTTGTCGTGGATCCGGCTCAGCGCCACCAGGCCGCGATCGGCGCTGACCGCGTGCACCTGGTAGGCGGCGTCGTTGGTGAACAGCCGCCGGCGCGCGTAGTCCGCGGTCGAGTATTCGTACAGGTCGAAATGGCGCGGGTCGCGTTCGTTGGTGACGGCGAAGAACGATGCGCCGTCCGCGGCCCAGGCGACAAACCGGGCCTTGAGGCGGTCGCCCGGGGTGAGGTCGCGGGTGCCGCCATCGGCCTCGCGCACGTAGAGATGATGCAGTTCGTCGCCGCCGCGGTCGCTGGCGTAGAGCACGCGTTCGCCGTCGGGGAACCAGCCGATCGCCGTCACCGTTTCGTCCGAGTCGGTCAGCGCCTCGGCGCCGCCGCCGGCCAACGGCATCACGTACAGGTTGGCCACGCCGCTGCGCTTGCTGGTGAACAGCAGCAGTTCGCCGTCGGGCGAGAAGTCGAGCCCGGCGATCTCGTCGAACGCCATCAGCCGCTCGATGTCATGACGGGGCGGCGGGGCCACGACGGCGTCGGCGGCGGCGGCCGAATCGCCGGGCGACGAGGGCGAGCACGCCGGCAGCAGCGCGGCCGACAGCAGGGCGATGGACAGCAGATGTTTCAACACGCGGCTCCTCGATGCGGCGGAGGCGGGCGGCCGGGAATGCCGGCGGTGCCGTGAGGGACGGGCGGCCGCCGGGGCGGGGCCCCGGCGGCGCGCGCCGTTCAGAAGTTCGCGCTCAGGCGCAGCAGGTAGGTGCGGCCGATCGGATCGTATGCGCCGAAGTTGCGGCCCACCTGGGCGGCGTAGGGAACCTCGCGGTCGAACAGGTTCTGGATCGCCAGTTGCGCCTTGACATGGCTGCCGAGCCAGTAGGCGACGGTGGCGTTGAAGCGCCAGTAGTCGCCGACGTGGTTGGCCTCGCGCGGGAGATCCTCCCCGGTCGCGTCCAGGTCGCGGACCACCGAGCTGGTCCACAGCGCCTGCAGGTCCAGCTCCAGGTCGCCCAGGGTGTAGCCGGTGGACAGGTTGGCCCGGTACTCGGGGGTCCCCACGCTGCCGACGGCGTCGCGCACCGGCACGCCGGGCTGCAGGACGATCTCGTACTTGTGCGTGTAGGAGAGCTTGCTGCCCACGCGCATGCTGCCGGCGCCGAGGTCGAAGCGGTACTCGGCGGCGCCGATCAGGCCGGAGAAGTCCAGGGTGGAGGTGTTGACGAAACCGGTCCGGTAGCCGTTCGCGATGTCGCCGGCATTGCGGGCAGCGCCCGGCTGGGCCGCCGCCTGTTCGGCGGTCAGGCGCTCGAAGCTGGCGCAGGCCGGTTCCTCTGGCCAGTTGGCGCTGTCGTAGCACGCCGCCAGGAGCGCATCGATGCCGAGGTTCTGGATGCCGTCCTCCAGCGAGATGTCGGACCAGTCCATCGCCAGGCGGAAGCCGGGCAGGGCGGTGGGCTGGTAGACGAAACCGAGCGACCAGGAATCGGCGGTCTCGTTCATCAGGTCCACGTTGCCCGAGCGGGTGCCGAACGCGGACACCGCGCCGGTGGTGGACTCGAAGTCGGCGGGATCTTCGACGCCCACCGCGGCCAGGGCCGCGCGGCAGTTGGCCTCGCGCACCGCGGGGTTGGCGCCGCGGTTGTAGTTCTGCGCGTTGCAGACGTCGTCGATCGAGCCGGAGACCGGCGCCGAACCCAGGAACAACTCGGTGATCGCCGGCGAACGGATGGCATGCGTATACACCCCGCGCAGCACCAGCCCGTCGCCCCAGCCCGGCAGGCGCGGTGCGAAGCGCGCGCCGACCGACCAGGTCACGTCGCTGCCGGTGAGCGAGTTGTCGACGTGGCGGGCCGCGGCCTCCAGGCTCAGCGCCTTGGCGAAGCGCAACGCTTGCGACTCCGCGATCAGCGGTACCACCAGCTCGCCGTAGAACTCGGTGGTGCGGTAGCTGCCCTCGATGCCTTCGAAGCTGCCGGCTCCGGTGCCGATCAGCACGTTGCCGGCCTCGAGGGTGGCGTCGGGCTCGAACGCGCCGCTCTCGGTGCGGCGTTCGGCGCCGAGGTTGAACTGCAGCGGCTCGGCCAGACCCAGCGGGAACGCGCCGGTCAGGTTGCCGGTGAGCACCCGCTGGGTGTTGAGGCTGGTGGCGCGGCCGCGATCGGTGACCCAGTCGACCGCCTCGGCGCTCGCGTTGCCGGTACCGAACAGGTTGATCGGCACGCAGTCGCCGCCGGAGGCACAGACGATGCCGCCGGTGCCGTCGTCGACCGCGTCGATGGCGCGCAGCAGCCGCGCCGGGTCGATGTAGGTCACCGAGGAGACGCTCTCGCTGCGGCCGTAGTTGTAGGAGAGGTCCCAGGACCAGGTGTCGCCGAAGACCGCGAAGTCGCCCTTCAGCCCGCCGACGAACCGGTACAGGTCCAGCGCGGTCTCGCCCGGGTGGCGGTCGACCACGTCGTTGAGGTTGCGGCTCAGGTTGAAGGCTTCGAGCCCGTTGTCGGCGAGGATCGCCCGCGACCGTTCGCTCAGGAACGGGTTGTCCGCCGAGAACCGCAGCGTCGGGCCTCCCAGCAGCGGCACCGCGTACTGGTAGAGCTCGCTCTGCTCCACGCCCTCGGTGCGCACGTAGGTGGTCTCCGCGAACGCGCGCACGGCAGGGGTGATGTCGAAGTGCCCGAGTGCATTGAAAATGGTGCGTTCGCTCGGGGTCAGCAGCCCGAAGTGGTCGGCCGGGTTCATGCCGTCGCCCCCGTCCGACAGGATCGGCGCGCCCGACTCCGCCTGGAGCACGGTGCCGGGCCGGTAAGGCACCAGTTCGCCGTCGACGCCGAAGTGCAGGGGGGTGCCGTCGGCGTCGAAGACGTAGTTGCCGCGCGGGTAGAACGGCGGCAGCACCAGTCCCGGCAGGTCGAAGCCCACCAGCGGCTCCAGCTGGTTGTCGTACGGCAACCCGCCCTCGGTGAACAGTGCGTAGCGAAGATCGTCGACCACCACCACCGAGGGGATGCCGTCCGCAGGGCCGGTATCGTCGGGGTTGGGCAGCTCATCGAAGCGGAACGGCATCCGGTCCGACAGGCGCAGGCCATGCTGCCGGTGGTACTCGGTGCCGATCACCGCGTTGCCGCGGCCGTCGGCGAAGTTGCCGCCGAACAGGCCGCGCACGCTGTAGCTCTCGGCATCGCCGCGATCGGTGATGCCGTACTGCACCGAGGCCTCGGCGCCCTCGAAATCCTCCTTCAGGATCACGTTGACGGTGCCGGCGATCGCGTCCGAGCCGTACACCGGCGCGCCGCCGATGGCGACGGTCTCGACCCGGTCGACCAGCCCCGCGGGAATCACGTTGAGGTCCACCTGGGAGCCGGGCGCGGCCGCACCGCCGGCCCCGGCGACGGTGTTGGAGGAGACGAACCGCCGGCCGTTGACCAGGGTCAGGGTGCGCTGCGAGCCCAGGCCGAAGAAGTTGACGAAGGTCTGCGCCACCCCGAGGGTCGCAGGCTCCGCCCCCACCGGGCTCGATGCCGAAGGCCCGAAGCCCGGGGTGTCCTCCAGCGCCTGGCCGATGTTGGTGTAGCCGCGGCGTTCGATCTCGTCGCCGGTGGTGACCAGCGCCGCCTGCAGGGTGTCGAAGCCGGCGCGGTCGATGCGGGTGCCGGTAACCTCGATGCGGTCCAGTTCCACGGTCTGTCCGTCCGGCTGCGGGCCCGGAACGCCTGGGTCTGGGCGGGGGGCGGGAGCGCGCGGCCGGCGCACGGTGACGGTGTCCGCGCCGCTGGCCACCACCTCCAGCCCGGTGCCCTCGAACATCAGCCGCAACGCCTCGATCGCCTCGAAGCTGCCGTGAACGGCGCGGGTGCGTACCCCGCGCAGGTCGCCTTCCGGCGCCATGATCTGCAGGCCGGACTGCTCCGCGGCCGCGCGGATCGCGCCCGCCGCTTCCTGCGGCGGCAGGTCGAAGTCCCTGCGCTCCTGCGCGAGCGCCGGCGCTGCGGCCAGCGCGCAGCCCAGGCCGATGGCGAGCCACAGCCTGCTGCGCCGCGGAATCCTGCGTGATCCGATGCTGTTCACGGTCCCCGTTCTCCCCGGTGTCGCATGCGCGATGCATGCCCTCCCCATGTACGAGGGGCGCGCGCCGCGAATCCGCTATTGCCGTTGCGGCGGCGGGTCGCCGGGCAGGCCGCGGGTCAGCACGAGGGCATCGGACCGCTCCTCGACCCGTGCGTCGAAGGTGGCCGCGGCCGAGCGCGCGAAGGCGCGAGTGTCGCCGATCCGGAACACCCCGACGAAGTGCTCGGCCGCCAGATCGGCGCCGACGATGCGGATCGGCACCTCGGAGTAGCGGTTCATCTCGGCGATGGCGGCTTCCAGGGGCTCGCCGTCGAAGGTCAGGTAGCCCTCGCGCCAGGAATGGCGGCGCGAGACCTCCTCGGCGCTGAGCGCCTTCTCGACCATCGGCCGGGCGGGGGCGGAGACCACCTGATCGTTGCGGACGGCGCGCCGCGGCCGCTCCAGGCCCCTGGCGCCGGGGCGCTCGACCTCGACCACGCCCTCGAGCACCGTCACCGCGACGGCATCGCCCAGCCGGCGCACCGCGAACTCGGTGCCCACCGCGCGCGCGGCGACGTCGCCGGCCTCGACCACGAACGGCCGCGCCGGATCCCGCACCACCTGGAAGGTGGCCTCGCCGCGCTGCAGGTGGATGCGGCGCTGCGCCGCGCCGTAGCGCACCCGGATCACCGAGTCGGTGTTGAGCACGACGATGGAGCCGTCGTCCAGCGCCAGTCTCACGATCTCGCCCACGCCGGCGGCGTGGCGCCCGGACCAGTGCTCGTAGCCGATGCCGGCGCCGGCCAGCACCGCCACCAGCACCGAAGCGGCGACGGCGAACGTGCGCATGCGCGCGCGCGGTCGCGGTGCCGGCGGCGCCTCGCCGCCGCCCTTGGCCATCGCCGCCACGCGGTCGAGGTCGAGCCAGATCGCCTGCGCGCGCACGTACGCGCCGCGGTGGCGCGCATCGCGCGCCAGCCACGCCTCCAGCTCGCCGCGGTCGCGCTCGCCCAGGGTGCCCTCGGCCGCCCGGACCGCCCACGCGGCGGCAATGCCGTCGATCTCAGCGCTGTCGTTGCCTGCGCTCATCCGCTCCACTGCTCCGTGCCGGCAGGGCCGGCGTTTTCCTCATTTCCCGCATGATCGTCCGCAGCGCCTTCGCCAGGTGCTTTTCCACGGTGCTCTCGGAAATGTTCATCCGTTCCGAGATCTCGCGCTGGGACAGCGACTCGAACTTCTTCATCACGAACGCCTGCCGGCACTTGGCCGGCAACGTCGCGATCGCCGCATGCAGCCGTTCGACCTCCTCGCGGCCGCTGAGCCGCCGCTCGGGGGTCGGCCCGGCGTCGGCCACGTTCAGCGCGTCGATGTCCGCCACCGTCTCGATCGGCACGATCCTCGACCTCCTGACGGTCTCCCCGACCACGCGCCTGGCGATGACGAACAGATAGGCGCGCGCGTCGTTGATGCCGTCGGTGTCCACCGCCCACAGCCGGGCGTAGGTTTCCTGCACGACCTCGTCCAGGTCGCACATCGCCAGGCCGCGGATGCGCGCGGCCAGCCAGCGGCGCACGTCGGTTTCGTGCGGCAGCACCTCGCGCGCGAACCAGCGGATGCGGCTCTCACGTTCCACGGGCGGAGTCCACGGCGCAGCGCATGTCGATCACCGTTGCTTCATATCACGTCCCGCCTGGCCCGTCGGCTGAGGCATCGGTCACTGCGCGGTGATGCTGCGCAGCACGGTGCCGTCCTCCGCCAGGAAATCCACCCGCGGTTCGCCCGCGCCATCGACCGTCAGCTGCAGCCGCGGCCGGCCCTGCGGGTCCGCCAGGCGCAGCACCGCGTCCTCGAGCGCCTTGCCGGCGAACAGCCGCTCGGCGCCGGCGCCGCCGCGCGCCATGGCGTAGTCCATCATTTCCTCGCGGATCGCCTCGCGCGCGGCGTGCGACTCCGCCCGGGCCGCCCGGTCGCTCATTTCCATCAGCGGCCCGATCGAATAGTCCGGGCGATCCCAGACCCTCAGCCCGGCGACGCGACGGCCGTCCTGGTCGTTGTAGACCACGCCCACGGTCTGGTCCTGCTTGTACTGGTCGAAGAACAACCCCGCCGAAGCCGCATACGCCCCGTCCTCCCGGGCGCTGGAGAAGCTCATGCCGCCCGACTCGTCGCCCTCGTCGTTGAAGAACAGCATTCCACCGCCGGTGCGGCTGTGGTGGCGGTATTCGGTGCCCTCCATGAACAGACCGGGGAAACGCGCCGCGTTGGAGATCACCAGGCGGTTCAGGCCGTTCGGTTCGACCACGTTGATCCGCTCGACGGTGAGTTCCTCGAACGCGGCGCTGGCCGCCGGCGGTGCGGCGGTGGTGGCCGGGCCGGCCTTGATCCGGTCCCAGGCGGTCCAGCCGGCGAGCGCGGTCACGGCGAGCAGCCAGGCGGTGAGCAGGCGGTCGCGGGGCGTCATCGTCATGTCAGGGTCCTTCGCGGAAATCGGAATCGGAATCGGAAGCGGCCGCGGGGGCATTGGCTTCGACGTGCGCGGCCATTTCGCGCACAACCCCGGCCCAGCTGGTGTGGTGCCAGTTGTGGCCCTTCATCGGCCGGCCGTACTCGAAGCGCGCTGGATAGTCCTCGCCGCCTGCCTCGCGCAGCATCCGTTCGAAGCGGTAGACCGCGAGATTGAGGTAGAAGTCGTCCATCTCGCCGGCGAACAGGTGCAGCTTGCCGCGCAGCAGCGGCGCCAGCCGCGCCCAGTTCTCGCGCGCGAAGGCGCTCAGGTCGTAGCCGTTGTCGCGCATCCAGGCGGCGACCTCGCGATCGATCGCGCCCGTGCGCTTGTCGAACAGCAGCCGCGGATAGCCGTCGGTGCCGGCCGGGCCGTGGGTGGCCTGCCAAATGTCGAGCTGGTAGCCGGAACGCCCGCGCGAGCCGAGCACCGCCTCGAACGCGGCCAGGTGGCGCATGTCCAGCAGCGGCTGGCCCTCGCGGGTGCGCCGGAACGGCCGCTCGGCCTGCAGCCATTCGTTGGCCGGCACGGCGAACATGTTGTCGTCGGCGTAGATGTCGCTGAGCAGGTAGTTGCGGAAGTCGATCGGGTCCGGGTTGAACACCCAGGCGCCGCCGAAGAACTCCGGGTAGTGCAACTGCAGCGCCAGCGCCTCCCAGCCGCCGGTGGAGGCGCCCTCGACGATGCGCGCGTGGGGCCGGCCGATGCCGCGGAAGCGTCGCTCCAGCTCCGGCATGATCTCGGTGGTGAGGGCCTCCCCGTACGGCCCGTTGTTGGCGGAGTCGACCGCGTAGGATTCGACGAAGTACGGGCTCGGGTGCTCGAAGGTGATCGCCACCACGCGCGGGAAATCGTCGCCCTGCCAAGCCTGGGCGAACTCGTAGCCGGTTTCCACGTTGGCGTCCCGCGCCCTGGCCACCGCGGCCTGGTCGTGGCTGGCCGGGTCCGGATCGAAGCCGAACGGCGCGTCGCCATGCCCGAACACGTAGACCACCGGGTAGCGCGCGTCCGGGTGCTCGTCGAAGCCGCGCGGCAGCAGCACGCTGGCGCCGACGTGGATCGGCACGCCCCAGAATGCGCTCAGGGTGTCGCTGCGGATCCGCACCCTGCGGATCCACGGGGTGTCTTCCAGCTCGGGCAGCTCGGGCACCTTGGCGGCGAGGCGCAGCGGTGCAGGCGCGGCGCCGGGCCCCAGTGCGGCACCCGGCCCCAGCACCATTGGCTGCACCGCGCTGTAGAGGTTGCCTGGCTTGGCGTGGAACGGCACCCGGCGGTCGGTCAGCGGCAGCCACAGGCGGTGGCCGTCGGCGCGATCGAGCCGGGTGTAGCGGACCAGCACCGCCTGGACGTGGTAGTCGCCGGCAGGCAGGGCGTCGAGGCTCTCCAGCGGGTACGCGGCGGCGTCCGCCCCCACCACGACTTCCGCGCCCGGCGCCAGCGCGTCCACGTCGACCCCGAACACGGCCGGGCCGTTGAGTCCGATCGCCTGCCGCGGTTCGGGTGCCGCGCTCCGCGCCACGGCCACGATCAGGCGCCCGGTGACCGGGCCGTCCGCGACCGCCGGGTCCAGCACCACGCGGAAGCCGGCGGCGGATGCCGCGGGCGCCAGCGCGATCAACAGCAGCGCCAGCAGCCATGGGGCCGCGGCCCGCGGCCGGGCATGACGAACGGATCCTGGCGCGGGCATCGGCGCTCCTGGGTCGCGGCGGCCGGAATGGCCATCCCCACAAGGAGTACGAGGGACGCCGGCGACAAATCCGCCATTGCCGCGGCGGCGCGTCGGCCGGCGCTGCGACGGCGGGCCCCGCGCCGGGCGGCGCCGGCGCGGCGCGCGGACCTCGCGGCCGCGCTGCCGGACGCCTGGCGGGTCCTGGCACGGGCCCGGGCACCGGGTGCCGGGTTCGGCGCGGGGCCGGCGCGGACGGAAAGCGCGTTCGCCGCGGCTCGGGAGCGCTTGCCGCACCGGTACCAGGTGGTTACGGTGGCCCGATGAACCGATTGCTCGCCCGCCTGCCCCTTTCCGTGGTGCTGCTCGCGCTCGCCGCCTGCAACGTGGTTACCGACGCCGGCAACGGCGCCGCCGCCCGCGCCGACGCCGCCGCCGAAGACTTCGTCGACGAAGCCGCCGGCGCGCCCGCCGGCGTGCCCGTCCCAGGCGGCGAGGCCCCGGCGGACGCCTTTCTGGCCGGCCTGGCGCAGCACTGCGGCCAGGCCTTCGCCGGCCGCATCGTCGCCAACGAGCCGGCCCCGCCCCAGCCCGACGCGTTCGAGGGCCAGGCGCTGGTGATGCATGTCCGCGGCTGCGAGGAGCCGGCGCGCGAGCTGCGGATCCCGTTCCACGTCGGCGCCGACCGCTCCCGTACCTGGGTGTTGACCCGCACGGCCTCGGGGCTGCGGCTCGAGCACGACCACCGCCACCAGGACGGCAGCGACGACCCGGTGACGATGTACGGCGGCGACACCGCCGCCGAGGGCAGCGCCCGCCGCCAGGAATTTCCGGTCGACGCCGAATCGGTGGCGCTGTTCGAGCGCGAGGGCCTGGCGGCCTCGGTCGCCAATACCTGGGCGATGGAAATCGAACCGGGCCGACGCTTCCTGTACGAGCTGTCGCGGCCCGGCGGCCGGCTGTTCCAGGTCGAGTTCGACCTGAGCACGCCGGTCGACCCGCCCCCGGCCCCCTGGGGCGACTGACCCCACCCATCCCTCCCGCGGCCGCGTGGCCGCCGCCCGTAGGAGCGTGCGTGCACGCGAAGGCCGGCGCGGTGGCCGATGCCCGATCGCCGCGCACCCGGCCGGAGCACCCCGCGTCCTTCGCGTCCATGGGCTGCTTGTATGTTTGGGGCCTGTCGGGGCGGAGGGACCTGAGCCGCATCTGGCCTTTGGCACGACCGTAGGAGATTTCGTCCCCCCACCACAGCGCCCATGAGGAATCCATCGGCCGGCGTGTGGCGCCAGACCGACCGCAACGTCCCCCGGCCTTCGCGGCCATGGGCCGCTTGAAACGGGCGCAGCCGCCCCCACAATGCGGCAGTCTCCAGGAGCGTTCCGATCATGCCCATCTACGCTTTCCGCTGCGCCGACTGCGGCCACGCCTTCGACCGGCTGCAGAAGCTCGCCGACCCCGACCCGGCCGCCTGCCCGGCGTGCGGTGCCGCGGCCGTGAAGCGGCAGCTGACGGCGCCGTCCTTCCGCCTGGCCGGCAGCGGCTGGTACGAGACCGACTTCAAGAAGGACGGCGAGAAGAAGCGCAACCTCGTCGAAGGAGGCGAGGGCGCCAGCAAGCAGACCGATGCCGGCAAGTCCGACGGCGCCGGATCCGGCGGGGCCAAGCCGGATCCGACCGTCAAGCCCGCCGCAACCGCCGCAGCCGCCGCGCCGGCCAAGCCCGAAGCCAAGCCCAAGCCCGCCGAGAAGCCCGCGGCCGCGCCCTGACGCCGCGCGGAGATTCGCCCGCGATGCGGGAATGTGGGCGCGCCAGCCGGTAAAATGCGCGGTTCCGTCCGCGCCCGGGCGGCGATACCCCACGGAGCGTCCATGCGTACCCACTTGTGCGGCCTCGTCGACGAGGCCCTGATCGGCCAGACCGTCACCCTCTGCGGCTGGGCCGATGTCGCCCGAGATCTGGGCGGGCTGTGCTTCATCGACCTGCGCGACCACGAGGGCATCGTCCAGGTGGTGGCCGAGCCGGAAGCCGGAGTCGACGGCAACGCCGCTGTGATCGCCGCCGCCGCCGCGGTGGGCTACGAGGACTGCCTGCGCGTGACCGGCCAGGTGCGCCGGCGCGAATCGCCGAATGCGAAGATCCCGACCGGCCAGGTGGAAGTGGTCGCGCGCCGGATCGAGGTGCTCAACAAGGCCGAGCCGCTGCCGTTCCACGCCCACGAGAACGCCGGCGAGGACGTCCGCCTCAAGTACCGCTACCTCGACCTGCGCACCCCGCAGATGCAGCGACGGATGCGGGTACGTACCAGGCTGGTGCGCGCGCTGCGCCGCTGGCTCGACGACGCCGGCTTCCAGGACATCGAGACCCCGGTCCTGACCAAGGCCACGCCGGAGGGCGCGCGCGACTTCCTGGTCCCGGCGCGGATGCATCCGGGCGAGTTCTACGCCCTGCCGCAGTCGCCGCAGCTGTTCAAGCAGATCCTGATGATGGCCGGCTTCGACCGCTACTACCAGATCGCGCGCTGCTTCCGCGACGAGGCGCTGCGCGCCGACCGCCAGCTGGAGTTCACCCAGCTCGACATGGAGTTCGCCTGGGTCTCCGAGCGCGACGTGCAGGACGCCACCGAGGCGATGGTCCGCGCCGTGTTCCGCGAGGTGGTGGACGTGGAGCTGGGCGAATTCCCCCGGATCAGCTACGCCGAGGCGCTGCGCCGCTACGGTTCCGACAAACCGGACCTGCGGATCCCGCTTGAGCTGGTCGACGTCGACGCCCAGGTGCGGGGCTCGGAGTTCAAGGTCTTCACCGACTGGGCCGGGGTGGAGGGCGGCCGGGTCTGCGCGCTGCGCATTCCCGGCGGCGCCATGCTGTCGCGCAAGCAGATCGACGAGTACGCCGCGCATGCGGCGAAGTACGGCGCCAAGGGGCTGGCCTGGGCCAAGCTCGCGGAGGACGGCGAGGTGTCCTCGCCGATCGCCAAGTTCTTCGCCGAGGACGCGTTCGCGGCGCTGCTGGCGCACGTCGGCGCCGGCGGCGGCGACCTGGTGTTCTTCGGTGCCGGCAAGTACGCGACGGTGAGCGATTTCATGGGCGCGGTGCGGCTCCGGGCCGGGCGCGAGTTCGGCCTGGTGGCCGACGGCTGGGCGCCGCTGTGGGTCACCGACTTCCCGATGTTCGAATGGGACGACGAGGCCGGCCGCTACGTGGCCCTGCACCATCCGTTCACCGCGCCCGCGGTCGACGACGAGGCGGAACTGCGCGGCAACGCGCGCACCGCGGTGTCGCGCGGCTACGACATGGTGCTCAACGGCAACGAGATCGGCGGGGGTTCGATCCGCATCCACCGCTCGTCGATGCAGTCGGCCGTGTTCGAGCTGCTCGGCATCGGCGCCGAGGAGGCGCAGGCCAAGTTCGGCTTCCTGCTCGACGCGTTGAAGTACGGCGCGCCGCCGCACGGCGGCATCGCCTTCGGCATCGACCGCATCGCCGCGCTGATGGCGGGCACCGATTCGATCCGCGACGTCATCGCCTTTCCCAAGACCACCACCGCGCAGTGCCTGATGACCGGCGCGCCCTCGCCCATCCCGGAGGCGCAGCTGGCGGAAGTGCACGTGCAGGTCTTGAAGAAGCAGTAGCGGGTCGGAGGGAAGGTGCAATCGTCCCTGGCGCCCAGTTCCGCAGCCGTTGCGGGTAACGAGCCGGCCCGCGGGCCGGCGTATGCCCTGCCCAGCGCGCGAGGGTGCCGCCCGGGACTCCGACAATGAGCGCGCCGGTCATCCGCCGCGCGACGGTCGAGGATGCGGCGGCGCTGTCGACGCTGGCCGCGCGCACGTTCACCGAAACGTTCGGGCACCTGTACCCGCCCGAGGACCTGCGCACGTTCCTCGACGAGGCCTATGCGCTCGAGCGCCAGCGCACGATCCTCGCCCACCCCGACTATGCGGTGTGGTTGCTGGAGCACGATGGCGCAGCGGTCGGCCACGCCGCTGCCGGCCCCTGCGGGCTGCCGCACCCGGCGGTGCGGCCGGGCGACGGCGAACTCAAGCGGCTGTACCTGCTGGCACCGTGGCAGGCGGGGGGCTGGGGCGGACGCATGATGCGGACCGCGCTCGATTGGCTGCTGCGCGGCGGCCCGCGCCCCCTGTGGGTGGGCGTCTGGTCGGAGAACCCCGGAGCGCAGCGGTTCTACGCCCGCTACGGGTTCGAGCGCGTCGGCGACTACCGCTTCCCGGTGGGGCGCGTGCAGGACCTCGAATACATTCTCCGCCGCGAACCCTGACCCGCCGGGGGTGGACGCGCCCCGGATGCGCCAAAGCACGACCCCCGTCGCTGTTCAGGTGGCCGCGCGGCGATCGCGCCGCGCTAGGCTGGGCAAGGGGGATCCGCAGACAAGGAGAAAACGTCATGAAAACCCGTATCCGCAGGACCCTGCTCGCACTCGCCGCCACCGCCGCCGTGCTGGTCGTGGCCGGGACCGCCTCCGCGCGCTTCCCGATCCTCGGCGAGGAATGGGGCGAGTGGACCAACTACGACAGCAACGGCAACGCCATCGGCGGTGGCCGCATCGAGTGCGACGGCTACGTCGTCACCTGGGGCAATGCCGGCCCACCGCGGGCGATGGCCATCTATCCTTGCCACTGAGATGGCGTACCGGGGGCGGCCGCAGGCCGCCCCTTTCGTTTCCGCGCACCCGCCGGAGGACAGTGCTTGCACCAGGACCCGACCGGACCGGTCGACCGCGGCGGACCAGAGCGGGTGATCCTGCTGCACGGCCTGTGGATGCCGGGCGCGGCGATGCTGTGGTTCGCGCGCCGCCTGCGCGGATGCGGCTTCGCCACCGAGGTCTGCGGCTACCACAGCATCGTCGGCCGCCCGGAGACCGCCGCCAACGCGCTGGCGGCGCGCCTGCGCGACGGTCCGCCGGCGCACCTGGTCGGACACAGCCTGGGCGGCCTGCTGGCGCTGGATGCGTTGGCGACCATTCCCGGCTTGCCGGTCCGGCGCGTGGTCTGCCTCGGCACCCCGGTCCGTGGCAGCGGCGCGGCGATGGCACTGTCGCGCCGCGCCGCGACCGCGCTGTACATGGGGCGCAGCGGGGCGATCCTGCGCCGCGGCTGCGCCTCCTGGCCGGCGCAGGTCGAGGTCGGCATGGTCGCCGGCCGGATCCCGCGCGGCCTCGGCGCGCTGCTGGCCCGGTTCGACGGCCCCCACGACGGCACCGTCACGGTGGAGGAGACGCGGCTTCCCGCCCTGGCCGACCACGTCGTGGTCGCCGCCAGCCACAGCGGCCTGCTGTTTTCGCAACCGGCCCTGGTCCAGACCGTGGCGTTCCTGCGCGGGGGGCGCTTCCGGCGCGCGGCGGGGTAGCGGCCCGCCGGCGGCGATCCGGCTCCGCCGCCTATAATCCGCGTCTGCTTCCAGGCAAGACGAAGGACTCATGGCCGGTCATTCCAAGTGGGCCAACATCCAGCACCGCAAGAACGCCCAGGACGCCAAGCGCGGCAAGGTCTTCACCAAGCTGATCCGCGAGATCTCGGTGGCCGCCCGCGGCGGCGGTGGCGATCCGGCCGCCAACCCGCGCCTGCGCACCGCGATCGACAAGGCGCTCGGCGCCAACATGACCAAGGACGTGATCGAGCGCGCGATCAAGAAGGCCACCGGGGAACTGGAGGGCGTGAGCTACGAGGAGATCCGCTACGAGGGCTATGCGCCCGGCGGGGTGGCGGTGCTGGTCGACTGTCTGACCGACAACAAGGTGCGGACCGTGGCCGACGTGCGCCACGCCTTCAGCAAGTGCGGCGGCAACCTCGGCACCGACGGCTCGGTGGCCTTCATGTTCCGCAAGCTCGGGGTGCTGAGCTTCGCCCCCGGCGCCGACGAGGAGAGGATCACCGAGGCGGCGATCGAGGCCGGCGCCGACGACGTGGTGGTCTACCCCGAGGACGGCTCGATCGACGTGCTGAGCGCGCCGGAGGCCTTCGAGGCGGTGCGCGATGCGATGGCCGGCGCCGGCGTGCCGGCCGACCAGGCGGAGGTGACCTGGCGCGCCGACAACGCGGTCGCGGTGGAGGGCGAGACCGCCCAGCAGGTGGCGAAGCTGCTGGAGTGGCTGGAGGACCTGGACGACGTGCAGGACGTGTACTCCAATGCCGAGCTCGGCGAGGATGCGTATGCCTAGGGGCCGCGGTCTGGGACTGGCGATTGGTGATTCGCAGCAGCGGGGGCGCCGGGTGGCGTCTGGGCCGAAGCCAGCGCCGCTGCTTTCATGACCAATCACCAATCATCGATCTCCAGCGCGCTTCAACAGCCGAAGGCTGGTCATCACGGCGCTTCGGTGCGGATCATGGGCGTCGACCCGGGTTCGCAGCGTACCGGGGTGGGCATCATCGACGTCGACGCCGCCGGCCGGGCCACGCACGTGTTCCATGCGCCGGTGCAGTTGCTGGGGGCGAAGGATTTCCCCGGGCGGCTGCGGCTGCTGCTGGACGGGCTGGGCGAGCTGCTGGATCGCTACCGGCCCGACGAGGTGGTCATCGAGCAGGTGTTCATGGCGAAGAACCCGGACTCGGCGCTCAAGCTGGGCCACGCCCGCGGCGCGGCGATCTGCGCGGCGGTGCTGCGCGACCTGCCGGTGCACGAGTACGCCGCCAAGGAGATCAAGCTGGCGGTGGTCGGCCGCGGCGGCGCGGACAAGGCGCAGGTCCAGCACATGGTCGGGATCCTGCTGAACCTGCAGGGCAAGCTGCAGGCCGACGCCGCCGACGCGCTGGCCGCCGCGATCACCCATGCCCACGTGCGCGCCAGCGCGCGGCGCCTGGGCGTGGGCGCGCGCGAGGCCTGGGGGCGAAAGTGACGGAGGCCGTGACTGGTGATTGATGATTCGTGAGTGGGAAGGGCGGTATCCTCCGCGGCCGCACTGGGCGCTGGCTCTTGCGAATCACGAATCATCAATCACGAATTCCGTGCTCGGAGGCACCCCATGATCGGACGTCTGCGCGGCACCCTGATCCACAAGCAGCCGCCGTGGCTGGTCGTCGACGTGCACGGCGTCGGCTACGAGCTGGAGGCGCCGATGAGCACCTTCTACGACCTGCCGCAGCCGGGCAGCGAGGTCTCGCTGTACACCCACTACGCGCAGAAGGAGGACTCGGTGTCGCTGTACGGGTTCCTGCACGAGTCGGAGCGGCGCCTGTTCCGCGACGTGCAGCGGGTCAGCGGGATCGGCGCGAAGATCGCGCTGGCGGTGCTGTCCGGGGTGTCGGTGGACGAGTTCGCGCGGCTGGTGCAGGCCGGCGACGTGACCGCGCTGACCCGGGTGCCGGGGATCGGCAAGAAGACCGCCGAGCGCATGGTGGTGGAGCTGCGCGACCGCGCCGCCGGCCTGGGCGGCGCCGGCGGCGCGATGTCCACCGGGACAATCGCCGCCGATCCGCTCTCCGAGGCCACCATCGCCCTGCAGCAGCTCGGCTACAAGCCCGCCGAAGCGCAGAAAATGGCCAGGTCCGCCGCCGCCGAGGGCGACGGCGCTGAAATCATCATCCGAAAAGCGTTAAAGTCCGCGCTTCGCTGACAGCCCCCACCTGTCGCCACGGCCGCAATGTCCAGTTCCAGCAGCAGTTCCGTGCGCCAGCCGCATGGCCACGGCAACATCGGGCTATTCGGTCTGATCATCGGTGCGGTCGGCGTCGTCTTCGGCGACATCGGCACCAGCCCGCTGTACACCATCCGCGAGGCGTTCGCGCCGCATTACGGCCTGGTCGCCGACCACGACACCGTGCTCGGCGTGCTGTCGATGATCTTCTGGGCGCTGATGCTGGTGGTGACCACCAAGTACGTGACCATCATCCTGCGCGCCGACAACGACGGCGAGGGCGGGATCATGGCGCTGATGGCGCTGGCGCAGCGCTCGCTGCCGAAGGGCGGCAGATCGGCCTACCTGGTGGGCATCTTCGGCATCTTCGGCGCCTCGCTGTTCTTCGGCGACGGGGTCATCACCCCGGCGATCTCGGTGCTCTCGGCGGTCGAGGGCCTGGAAGTGATCGCGCCGCGGCTGCACGACTGGATCGTGCCGATCTCGCTGCTGGTGCTGGTCAGCCTGTTCGCGACCCAGCGCTACGGCACCGCAGTGGTGGGGCGAGTGTTCGGCCCGGTCACCGCTATCTGGTTCCTCACCCTGGCGGCGCTGGGCGTGGTCAACATCCTGCACGAGCCCGAGGTCCTCAACGCGGTCAACCCGCTCTGGGCGGCGCGGTTCTTCGTCGATCACACCTGGGGCGGCATCTTCATCCTCGGCGCGGTGATCCTGGCGGTCACCGGCGGCGAGGCCATCTACACCGACATGGGGCATTTCGGCGCCAAGCCGATCCGCTACGCCTGGTATTTCTTCGTGCTGCCCTCGCTGATGCTGAACTACCTCGGCCAGGGCGCGCTGGTGCTCGAGGACCCGGCGGCGATCCGCAATCCGTTCTATATCGGGGTGCCGGAATGGGGCCGCATCCCGATGCTGTTCCTGGCCACGGCCGCCACGGTGATCGCCTCGCAGGCGGTGATCACCGGCGGGTTCTCGGTGGCGCGGCAGGCGATGCAGCTGGGATATATCCCGCGGATGAAGATCCTGCATACCTCGCGGGAGACCATCGGCCAGATCTACATCCCGGCGATCAACTGGTCGATGATGGCGGTGGTGGTGGCGCTGGTGCTGGGTTTTCGCAGTTCCTCGGCGCTCGCCACCGCCTACGGCATCTCGGTATCGATGACGATGCTGATCGATACCGTGCTGCTGGCGATCGTCGCGCGCGCGCTGTGGCCGCGCTGGCGCCGCTGGGTCCTGCCGATGTGCGCGCTGTTCCTGGTGATGGACGCGGCCTTCGTCACCGCGAACATCGCCAAGGTGCTGCAGGGCGGCTGGTTCCCCGTGGTGCTGGGAGTCCTGCTGTTCACCCTGCTGCGCACCTGGCGGCGCGGCCGCCAGGTGCTGCGCGAGGAGATGCAGAAGGAGGGCATCCGCCTTGACACGTTCCTCCCGGGGCTGATGCTGGCGCCGCCCACGCGGGTGCCCGGTACGGCGATCTTCCTGACCGCGGACAAGGGCGTGGTGCCGCATGCGCTGATGCACAACCTCAAGCACAACAAGGTGCTGCACGAGCGCAACGTCATCCTCACCGTCGAGACGCTGAGCGTGCCGTACTCGCACAAGCGGCTGAAGATCGAGGCGATCGGCGACGGCTTCTACCGGGTGCTGATCCGCTTCGGATTCATGGAAACGCCGGACGTGCC
Organism: Luteimonas endophytica; assembly: GCF_029887875.1. GTDB lineage: Bacteria > Pseudomonadota > Gammaproteobacteria > Xanthomonadales > Xanthomonadaceae > Luteimonas > Luteimonas endophytica. The sequence goes on along the minus strand of NZ_JARXRM010000019.1, from coordinate 178,017 downwards.
GCTCGCGCTGATGTGCAGCGGGGACGAAGAGGGCGGGATCTGTTTCGATCCGATGGATACCACCTATTTCACCAGCCGCGAAACGGTGATCGCGGCAGCGCGACGGGGCATGCCGGTCTGGCGCGAGCGGCTGTTCGCGTTGATGCATCGCAACGCCGCGCCCGCCTCGGGCTTCTTCCGCATCCCCGGCAACCGGCTGGTGGAGCTGGGGACGCAGGTCGAGATCTGAGGCATTCGCCGCGCAGCGGTGCCGTCTGTCCCGATGCTATGCGCCGGGCGCCGTTGCCCGGCTCAGTCCAGCGCCGCGAACCGCTCCACCAGCGCGGTAGCGCCCGAGACGATCAGGATGTCTCCATCCTCCACGATGGTTTCGGCCCGGGCGTAGGTGAAGTCGTTGCGGCCCCGCTTGAGGCCGACGATGGTGATGCCGTGACGCGTGCGCAATGCCGATTCGCTCAACGTCTTGTCCACGGCCTCGCGCGGCGCCCGGGTCTTGGCGATCGCGAACCCGTCGTCGAACTCGATGAAGTCGATCATCCGGCCGGTCACCAGGTGCGCGACCCTTTCGCCCATGGCGGCCTCCGGGTAGACGACGTGGTGGGCGCCGGTTCGCTCGAGGATGCGACCGTGCTTGGCGCTGGTGGCCTTCGCCCAGATATCGGCCACGCCGAGCTCTTCGAGCGCCAGCACGGTCAGCACGCTGGCCTCGATGTCGCTGCCGATCCCCACGACCGCGCGCCCGAAATCGCGCAGGCCGAGCTGGCGCAGCACCTCGGTGCTTGTGCTGTCGGCCTGGACCACGTGGGTCAGGCGGTCGGACCAGCGCTGCACGATCTCGGGGTTCTCGTCGATGCCCAGCACCTCGTGACCCAGATGCAGCAACGAGGTGGCGACGGCGCTGCCGAAGCGGCCGAGGCCGATGACGGCGACGCCGTCGCCGCGGTTGTCGGAATGCGGTGTCCTAGCCAACGATCGGGCGCTCCTCGGGATAGCGGTAGGCCTGCCGGTGCCGGCGCAGCGCCAGCGCCGTGACCAGAGTGACGGAGCCGACGCGGCCGATGAACATCAGCGCGATCAGGATACCCTGACCCGCCGGCGGCAGTTCGCCGGTGATGCCGGTCGACAGCCCGACGGTGGCCGAAGCCGAGACCGCTTCGAAGATCGCGTCGTGCACCTCGAGATCGGTCACGCTCAGCAGCGCCAGGGTACCGAACGCCAGCACCGTCAGCGCCATCAGCACCACCGCCAAGGCCAGGCGCAGCGCCTGGTGCGGGATCCGCCGCCTGGACACCACGGTATCCGCGCTGCCGCGGACCTCGGCCCACACCGCGTAGCCGAGCAGCATGAAGGTCGTGATCTTGATGCCCCCCGCGGTCCCGGCGCTTCCCCCGCCAATGAACATCAGCGCCCAGTTGACGGCCTGCGTTTCCACGTGCATCGCGCCCACGTCCACCGTGTTGAACCCAGCGGTCCGCGCGGCCACCGAGTGGAACATGGCGCCTAGCGCCCGCGATCCGCTTTCCAGCGCGCCAAGGGTGGCGGGGTTGTTCCACTCGTAGGCGCCGATCAGCAGCGCGCCGCCGCCGATGAGCAGGGCGCTGCCCAGCAGGGTGAGCCGGGTATGCACGGACCACTGCCTGAAGGCGAACGGCTTGCGCCGCAGCTCGTTGAGGACCGGGAATCCGAGCCCGCCCAGGAGGACCGCGAAGGTGATGGGCAGGATCACCAGGGCATCGGATGCCCAGCCGGTCAGGCTGTCGCTGCGGGTGGAGAACCCGGCATTGTTGAAGGCCGACACGGCGTGGAAGAACCCCTCCCAGAGCGCCGTGCCCCACGGCTGGCCGTAGGCGAAGTGCAGCCGCAGCGCCAGCGCCGCGGTGGCAAGCCCCTCGACCGTCAGCGTCACCAGGACCACCATGCGCAGCACGTCGCCGACGTCGCCCAGCTGCAGGCTTCTGGTTTCGGCCTGCGCCGCCAGGCGGGTGCGCAGGCCGAGGCGCCCCGCCACCAGCAGGCCGAGCAGGGTGGCGCCGGTCATGATGCCGAAGCCTCCCGTCTGGAACAGGCCCAGGATGACCCACTGCCCGAACAGCGACCAATACACGGGGGTGTCCTCGACGATCAGCCCCGTCACGCAGACCGCGGACGTCGACGTGAACAACGCGGTGAGCAGCGGTGCCGACCCGGCTCCCGCGCGCGCCGCCGGGAGCATCAAGAGGACCGTGCCGAGCGCGATCAGGCCCAGGAAACCGAGTGGGATCAACCTGGCGGGGTGGTGGATGCCTTGACGCAAGGTACGACTCCAGCCCGGCGGGGCCCGCGAGGGCGCGAATTGTGCCATGCAGCGCCTCCCGGACCGCAGCGTTCCGCCGCCGTGCACGCCACGCTGCGGCCTCCCGGACGATCATGGAAGGCCCGGCCTGCGCCCCAGCCCATGATCCCCTGTTCGATCCTCGATCTCGCGCCCGTCACCGAAGGCAGCGACATCGCCGCCGCGTTCGCCAATTCGCTCGACCTGGCGCGCCACGCCGAGCGCCTCGGCTACCGCCGCTACTGGCTGGCCGAGCACCACAACATGCCCGGCATCGCCAGCGCCGCCACCGCGGTGCTGATCGGCCACATTGCCGGCGGGACTTCGACCCTCCGGGTCGGCGCCGGCGGCATCATGCTGCCCAACCACGCGCCGCTGCAGGTGGCCGAGCAGTTCGGCACCCTGGCCTCGCTGTATCCGGGCCGGATCGACCTCGGGCTCGGCCGCGCCCCCGGCACCGACCAGGCCACCGCACGGGCGCTGCGGCGCTATTTCGACAGCGCCGACGCGTTCCCGCAGGATGTCGCCGAGCTGTTGCGCTACTTCGAGCCCGCGCAGCCGGGGCAGCCGGTGCGCGCGGTGCCCGGGGCCGGGATCGAGGTGCCGGTGTGGCTGCTGGGCTCGAGCCTCTTCAGCGCGCGGCTGGCCGCGGCCATGGGGCTGCCGTTCGCGTTCGCCTCGCATTTCGCCCCCGCGGCCATGGACGAGGCGCTGGCAGTGTACCGGCGCGAGTTCCGGCCTTCCGCGCGCCTGCCGCAGCCGCTGGCGATGCTCGGGCTCAACGTGGTGGCCGCGGACACCGAGGCCGAGGCGCGGCGGCTGTTCACCACCCAGCAGCAGAGCTTCGTGCGCCTGCGGCGCGGCCAGCCCGGGCTGATCCCGCCGCCGATCGACGACATCGAGGCGTTCTGGTCGCCGGCGGAGAAGGCGATGGTGGAGCAGGCGCTGGCCTGTGCGGTGGTCGGCGATCCGCGCCAGGTGGAGGAGGGGGTGCGCGCCTTCGTCGCGCGCCACCGGCCCGACGAGCTGATCGTCACCGCCAACGTTTTCGAGCACGGCGCGCGCCTGCACAGCTTCGCCCTGGCCGCGCGGGCGTGCGGTCTCGAGCCCCCCCACAGTGCCGATCAGGCGGGGCCGTGACGGCCGAGCCAGGCTAGGAGTAGTTGGCGCTCACGTAGAACATGAGGCCCTGACGCTTGAAAATTGCGGTTCCACCGTTACCGATGTTGATGGCCTGCAATCGATGTCCTGCCTCCCCATAGATGGTTATGGTCAAGAACAGATCCGATCGCGTGCTATGCCTTTCATCCACGGCAACTTCGAAAGAGTAGGGCGCCATCATCTTCGTTTGATGCCTCAGATCGATCCGCTCGTCCAGTGGCACGGCTTGGAGCGTGTGCGCCCCGAGGTGTTCCGGCGTAGCTGGATTCAGTGACTCGATACGCATCATGACGCTGGCGGGTTTGCTCATGTCCTGGGTGACCGCGGTCGCGTCGCCGGCCTGGCCGTCCCGTTCCCCCGCGCGGCTACTGGCCAGCAGACCGGAGGATGCGGCCAGGCCGAGCACCGATGCCGGAATCAGCTTCAGCAGGGCTCTGCGGGAAAATCCCTTGATCTTCATTTCAGCGCTCCTCTTGCAGGGGGGGAAGCTCCGGGACCTGAATGGCGCATAGGTTCACATTCGTACACCCCTTGTTGTTGGTCCCGGTGCAGTCGGTGGTATTGGTGCAGCCGTTGTTGCAGTGGGGGTTCTCTGGGCCCTTGCGATAGTCCCTTGGACGGTACTTTCGCGCCATCGATACCGCCATGGGATCCGATAGTCGGGGCACACCCCGTTCGTCTATACCAATCGAACTTGCGTCGAACCCAGCCATTGCGGCGTCTCCTTGAGCGGCGGCAGCGTGGAAAGGGGGCAGCCCAGCGACTGCTCCGACATGGATTCATAGCCGTGAAACCAGAGCCGGGCCATCTCGTTGTCGATCGCGAGCGTCCCATCCTCGTGGAGCGTGCCGATGTCATTCCTTGGGTCGTCCAGCGCGACCGTGCACTTGCCTATACGCCCGTCCGATCTGATCAGCAGAGAATTCGGCTTGGCTGCATAGCAGATGTAGTCCGACAGATTCACGTCGGCGGCTACATTCGCGGGAGATTTTTCCCCGGTGACATAGGCGAGAGCCTTTCGGTATTCGTCGGTGGATAGCTCGGACTGGGGTATCCCCCTTTCCCCGCTCAGGTTCGAAATTCTATGGAAATAGGTGCCGAAGCGGTCGTCATGGCCAAAGTTCCGGAGGATGGCCTGGTAGAGCCTGCGTACGGATTCGACGTTTTCGCGGTGGAGATGCAGCCTCAGGGAGATCGAAAACCGTTCCTCCAGGCTCCTGTATGACAAGAGGTTCGACCAGATCCGGTCGAAAGTTCCATTCCTGTTGGCAAGCAGGCGGGTCTTGTCATGCCATTCGGCATCGCCGTCTAGGGTGATCTGATAGCTGGAGTGACGGATCGCGCAAAGCGATGACAGCAGATCGCGGTCGAGAGTGTAGGCGTTGGTAGTCATCGCGCCCAGCAGGCTCACACCACGTGAGCCGCACAGATCATGTGCATAGCTGCCGACATCCAGTATCACGTCCTTGGCAAGCAGCGGTTCGCCGCCGAACCATGAAATGGTGATGTGGTGGACCGTCCCGACTCTCGCATCAAGCAGCTTCTTGATCCCGCTCACGAGCTTCCCGGCGATCCGGCCATTGGCGAAATCTTCGTAGCAATAAGTGCAGCGGAAATTGCACTTCTCCGTCGGGAGAATGATCAATTCCAGGCGGCGATCAGTGAGCGCCTCCGCGAGCGCCATATCGGTGAACATGGCCATCGCTCCTCATGGCCCCAGAGGAGGCAGTTCCACCGACGCGCCGGAGCACGAGCCCTTGTTCGTCGTGAGATCGCAGTTGCCGGTATTGGAGCAGCCGAAATTCAGGCCGGTGCACCCGCCCTGATTGGTGCATCCATCGTTCGCCCCCGGTCCCTTGTCGGACGGGCTGAAGCCGCTCTCGGCAAGCTCGCGGGCACGTTCATCCGAGTAGATGGGTGCGCCGGAACTTGAATAAGAGATTCCACGAGGGTGTATCCCGTTGCGATTCATAGCAGTCTCCTTCGCCGCGAATCCTTCCGTCCGTGGCTTGCCGTACGAACTGCGGCAGACGGGCGGGAATCATGGAGCGGACCTTCGGGTGCGACGCTTCCATTTTTCGAGATTAATAACGCCACGGGTATCCCGGGTCAATCGGTCGATTGTGATATTCGTCCAAAAACAGAAGGGGCATTCGAGTTTCCGGCCCCGGAGGGGATCGACGCCCCCTGACGGCAGGCATCCGGCCGGCACGCTCGGAGACGACCGGCGGGCCCGGCCAAGCCGCCCGCCCGTTCTGCCCGGGCCTCGCCGACGCCACCCCCGGGTGGACTCCGATCGGCGGTCCCCCTTCGCTACCGCGGTGACGATGCTTCCGCGTGGGCTGGCAAGTTCGCTCCTGCCGGCTGTTGTCCAGGCCGGGCGGTCCGGAGCCGTACCCGTACCCGTATGGACCATCGGCGTGCGACCATACCGGGATGACCGAAGAGCGCATCATCGCCGCCGCGCCGACCCGCGAGGACGAGGCCGTCGAGGCCTCGATCCGGCCCAAGCGGCTCGACGACTATCTCGGCCAGCAGCCGGTGCGGGACCAGCTCTCGATCTACATCGAGGCGGCGAAGCAGCGCGGCGAGTCGCTCGACCACGTGCTGATATTCGGCCCGCCCGGGCTGGGCAAGACCACCCTCAGCCACGTGATCGCCAACGAGCTCGGGGTGAACCTGCGGGTGACCTCGGGGCCGGTGATCGAGAAGGCCGGCGACCTCGCCGCGCTGCTGACCAACCTGCAGCCGCACGACGTGCTCTTCATCGACGAGATCCACCGCCTCTCGCCGGTGGTCGAGGAGGTGCTGTACCCGGCGATGGAGGACTTCCAGATCGACATCATGATCGGCGAGGGCCCCGCGGCCCGCTCGATCAAGCTCGACCTGCCGCCGTTCACCCTGATCGGCGCCACCACCCGTGCGGGGCTGCTGACCGCGCCGCTGCGCGACCGCTTCGGCATCGTCCAGCGGCTGGAGTTCTACAGCGCCGCCGAGCTCACCCGGATCGTGCGGCGCTCGGCGGGGATCCTCGGCATCGACTGCGCCGGCGAGGGCGCCACCGAGATCGCACAGCGCTCCCGCGGCACCCCGCGCATCGCCAACCGGCTGCTGCGGCGGGTGCGCGACTACGCCCAGGTGCGCGCCGGCGGCCGCATCGACCGCGAGGTGGCGCACGCGGCGATGCAGATGCTCAAGGTCGACCCGGAAGGCTTCGACGACCTCGACCGCCGGCTGCTCAACCTGATCATCGAGAACTTCGACGGCGGCCCGGTCGGCGTGGATTCGCTGGCCGCGGCGCTGAGCGAGGAGCGCGGCACCCTCGAGGACGTGATCGAGCCGTTCCTGATCCAGCAGGGCTTCCTGGTCCGCACCGCGCGCGGCCGCATGGCCTCGCACAAGGCCTACCGGCACCTGGGGCTGAAGGCGAAGGCGCCGCCGCCGGACCTGTTCGTCGCCGCGTCCGAGCCGATCGCGGGCGGCGGAGAGCCGGAGCAGTGACCGCACTTCAAACGCCGTTCAGCCTACCGGTCAGGGTTTACTGGGAAGATACCGACGCCGGCGGTGTGGTGTACCACGCGCGCTACGTGGCGTTTCTCGAGCGCGCCCGCAGCGAATGGGTACGCGCGCACGGCTACGGCCAGGAGCAGCTGCGCGACCTGCATGGCCTGCTGTTCGCGGTGCGCGACATGCGGCTCGATTTCCGCAAGCCGGCGCGCCTGGACGACGCGTTGCAGGTCTCGGCGGTGCTGCGCGAGTGCCGGCGCGCGAGCCTGGTGTTCGAGCAGGCGGTCGAACGCGACGGCGAGCGGCTGCTCGATGCCCGGGTCCGGGTGGCGGCGCTGGACGCCGGCGGGTTCCGTCCGCGCGGGATCCCGGAAGCGCTGTACCGGGAACTCGCGGCGCAGGTCCTGCCGGGCTGACAAGGACGTCGGACCGGAGTTCTCAACCACCCCTTCCCCGCGATGCGGGGGCAGGGCCAGACCGAACCGCGGGCAGCGCATGCGCCGCCCGTGCTTGCCGCCATCCCGATCCAGGAGCGATGCATGACCCCCATTTCTATGCTGCTGCAGGCCACCCAGGTGGAACCCCTGCCCGAGGAGGCCACGGCCAGCGCCACCGAGCTCGCCGCCGAGACCGGCGCCGCGGCCGCGGCCCCCGTCGGCACCGAGCTCGACATGTTGCAGCTGGTGCTGCACGCGTCGATCCCGGTGCAGCTGGTGATGCTGCTGCTGCTGTTCGCCTCGATCGCCTCGTGGGTGATCATCTTTCGCAAGAAGCGCATGCTCGACCGCGCCGCCCGCGAGGCCGACCGCTTCGAGGAGCGGTTCTGGTCCGGGGCCGACATGACCAAGCTCTACGCCGCGGCGACCGAGCGCAATCGCGAGATCGATGGCCTGGAGGCGATCTTCGAGTCCGGCTTCCGCGAGTACTCGCGCCCGCGCGGCCGCCGCAATCCCGACAGCCGCGCCCAGCTGGAGGGCGCGCAGCGCGGGATGCGGGTGGCCACCGCGCGCGAGCTGGACGGCCTGGAGCACAACCTCGAGTTCCTGGCCAACGTCGGCTCGATCGCGCCCTACGTCGGCCTGCTCGGCACCGTGTGGGGGATCATGATCTCGTTCCATGGCCTGGCCAACGTGCGCGAGGCGACCATCGCCACCGTGGCGCCGGGCATCTCCGAGGCGCTGATCGCCACCGCGATGGGCCTGTTCGCGGCGATTCCCGCGGTCTGGGCCTACAACCGCTACGCCACCAAGGTGGAGCGCATCGCCGGCCGCTACGACGCGTTCGCCGAGGAGTTCTCCTCGATCCTGGAGCGCCAGGCGCACGGCGACGAGTGACCCCGCGCCGCCGTCCCGCGCGTTGACTCCACAGACTCTTCGAGGATCGCCATGACCGCCGCCGTCCTGCGCCGCCGCAAGCGCCGCAAGCTCAAGAACGAGATCAACGTCGTGCCGTACATCGACGTGATGCTGGTGCTGCTGATCATCTTCATGGTCACCACCCCGCTGCTCAACCTCGGCACCGACGTCAACCTGCCCGACTCGAACGCGCGTTCGGTGGCCACGCCCAAGGACCCGGTGGTGGTCAGCGTGTACCCGGACGGCGCGCTGGCGCTGATGGTCGAGCAGCAGAACCAGTCGGTCACCGGCGAAGACCTGCTGGCGCGGCTGCGCGCGATCCACGGCCAGAATCCGGAGGCGACGGTGCTGGTGCGCGGCGACGGCGCCGCCAGCTACCAGCGGATCATGGACGCGATCAGCATCATCAACGAGGCCGGGGTGACCAGGGTCAGCCTGCTCAGCCGGCCGCTCGAGGCGGGTGGCTGATGCGGCAACGCCCCGCCGACACGGTCAGCGCGGTCCTGCTCGCGCTGGCGCTGCACGTGGCGCTGCTACTGTTGCTGGTGTTCGGGCTGTCCTGGACCCGCAGCAACGCGGAGCCGGCGTTCGGATCGCCGGTCACCGCCGAGCTGTTCGATCCCGAGGCGCTTTCGGCGGCGCAGCGGCGCGCGCTGGAGGCGCCGCCCGAGCCGCTACCCGAGCCGCCCGAGCCCGAGCGGCTGCCCGCGCCGGAGCCGGTGGAGGAAGAGGCCGCGCCGCCGCCGCAGCCGCTGCCCCAGCCGATGCCGGAAGACGCGATGGTGGATCCGCAGCCGCGGGCGCAGGAGCGGATGCCCGAGCCCGACACGCTCGACCAGGACGCGGCCCGCCGCGAGGCCGAGTCCGAACTCGCCGCCGAGCGCGAACAGGAGGAGCGGCGGCGCCAGGAGCAGATCGACCTGACCGAGCGCGAGCGCCAGGAGGAGGCCGAGCAGCAGCGCCGCCTGGCGCGCCAGCAGGAACTGGAGAAGCTGCGCGCCGAGCGCGAGCGGCTCCGCCGCGAGGCCGAGCTGGCCGAGCAGAAGCTCAAGCAGATCGCCGATGCCCGTGCTCGCCAGGCGTCCGAACAGGCCGCGGAGGCCGCCTCGCCGCCTCCCGGCCGGCCCGACGGCGACAGCGATCTCGCGGCCCGCTACGCCGCCGCGCTGCAGGAGGCGATCGCGCGCAACTGGGTCCGCCCCGACAACGTGCCGCTCGGCCAGACCTGCCGGCTGTACATCACCCAGCTGCCCGGCGGGCAGGTGATGAGCGTGGAATTCGACGCCTCCTGCCCGTTCGACGCTCTCGGCCGGCGCTCGGTGGAGGCGGCGGTGCGCAAGGCCGAGCCGTTGCCGTACCGGGGATTCGAGCCGGTGTTCGCGCGCCGGCTCAACCTCAATTTCACGGCCCAGGACCGATAAGTACGCCGCCATTCATCTTCGCGCGCCGTGCAACCGCCAAGCTGGCGCCCAGTTCTGCTTCCCCAACTCGGTGACCCGATGAAACGATTCGCCCGCATCCTGTTCGCCCTTTTCGCGCTGGCGCTGCCGATGCTCGCCGCGGCCCAGCAGCAGGGCCTGGAGATCGACATCGTCGGCGGTCACGCCTCGGCGCTGCCGATCGCGGTGGTGCCGATGCCCTACCAGGGTTCGGCCGGGGCTCCGGACACCGACGTGGCCGCGGTGATCCGCGCCGACCTCGACCGCTCCGGCCAGTTCCGCACCCTGCCCGAGCGCGACATCGTCGAGCGGCCGACCCGCGGCAGCGAGGTGCAGTTCCCGACCTGGCGGGTGCTGCGGCAGGATTTCCTAGTGGTGGGCCGGGTGCTCGACGCCGGCGACGGCGCGTACCGGGTCGAGTACGAACTGTTCGACGTGGCCAAGCAGGAGCGCCTGATCGGCATGGCCATGACCGGTCGCGCCAGCGCGATGCGGGACGTCGCCCACCAGATGGCCGACGCGATCTACGAGAAGATCCTGGGGGTGCGCGGCGCGTTCTGGACCCGGATCGCCTACGTGACCCAGACCGGGGTCGGGCAGGGCGCCCGCTACGCGCTGATCGTCGCCGACTCCGACGGCCACAACCCGCAGACCGTGGTCCGCTCCAACGAGCCGCTGCTGTCGCCCTCGTGGTCGCCCGACGGCGCCCGCCTGGCCTATGTCAGCTTCGAGCGCGGCAACTCCTCGATCTACATCCAGGACCTGACCACCGGCGGCCGCGAGCTGGTCTCGAGCTTCCGCGGCATCAACAGCGGTCCGGCGTTCTCCCCGGACGGCCGCCGCCTGGCGCTGACCCTGTCGCGCAGCGGCAACCCAGAGATCTACGTGATGGACCTGGGCAGCAAGGCGCTGACCCGGCTCACCGAGCATTTCGGCATCGACACCGCCCCCGAGTGGAGCCCGGACGGCGCCAGCGTCTACTTCACCTCCGACCGCGGCGGCCGCCCCCAGGTCTACCAGGTGCCGGCCGGCGGCGGCGGGGCCAGCCGGGTCAGTTTCCAGGGCAACTACAACTCCGACCCCAGCGTCTCGTTCGACGGCCAGAAGATCGCCGTGGCGCAGGGTTCAGGGAACGTGTACCGTATCGCGGTGCTGGATCGCAGCCTCGGTTCGCCGCGGTGGTCCACGCTGTCGCCAGGCTCACTCGACGAATCGCCGAGTTTCGCGCCCAACGCCAGCATGATCCTGTACGCGGCGCGCGAGGGACGGCGGGGGGTGCTGTACGCCGTGTCCGCGGACGGCCGGGTGCGACAGCGCCTCGTGCTTGCCGACGGCGACGTCCGGGAGCCCGCCTGGGGACCCTTCCGGGAACAGCGCTGACGCCGCCTGCACAACCTATCCATCAACCTGAACCACCCTTCCATCCACTAGGGATCGACGAGATGAACACCACCACCCGAGTCCTGATCGCCGCCGCGCTGTGCGTTGCCGTCGTCGGCTGCTCCAAGCGTGTCAAGGAAGAACCCGTGCAGCAGCCGGGCGATACCGGTACCGTGACCCAGCCGCAGCAGCCCACCGCCGGCGCCTACGGCCCGGAGGACCTGGATTCAGATGCCTGCCTGCGCCAGCGCGTGGTCTACTTCGATTACGACCAGGATGCCCTGCGTCCGGAGTTCCAGTCGATCATGGGCTGTCACGCCAAGTACCTGCGCGACCGTCCGTCGTCCCGCATCACCCTGGAAGGCAATGCCGACGAGCGCGGCAGCCGCGAGTACAACCTCGGCCTCGGCGAGCGCCGCGGCAACGCGGTGTCCTCGGCGCTGCAGGCCAACGGCGGCGGCGCGGCGCAGCTGACCGTGGTCAGCTACGGCGAGGAGCGTCCGACCTGCACCGAGTCGAGCGAGGACTGCTGGGCGCGCAATCGCCGCGTCGAGATCGTCTACACCGCACGCTGACCGCGCATGCGTCGTTACATCGCTCCAATCGTGGTTGCGGCGGCCCTGGTGGCCGCCGCACCCGTTTCCGCCCAGCGTCCGAGCCTGGCCGACAGGGTCGCGGTGCTGGAACAGCAGGCCGCTGCCAACCGCGGCAACGTCGATCTGCTCAACCAGCTGTCCCAGTTGCGCAGCGAGGTGACCACGCTCCGTTCGATGGTCGAGGAACTGCAGCAGCAGAACGAGCAGCTGAAGAACGCGAGCCGGGACCAGTATCTGGACATCGACGGGCGCCTCAACCGGCTCGAAAGCGGCGCCGGGTCGTTGCCCGCCGCGCCGGGCGTGGACGGGGACGCGGGGACGGCACTGCCGCCGCCGCCGCCCAGCGACACCGCCCCCTCGATCCATGGCGACCCGGGCCTGCTGGCCCAGACCGCCGACGAGCGCGGCGCCTACGAGACCGCGTTCGACGCGTTGCGCTCGGGGAACTACGCCGAGGCCGCGGAACTGTTCCAGGATTTCCTGCAGCGCTATCCGTCCGGCTCCTACGCGCCGAATGCGCTGTACTGGCTGGGCGAGAGCTACTACGTCACCCAGAACTACGAGCTGGCCCAGCAGCAGTTCCAGGCGCTGATCGACCGCTACCCGACCCACGACAAGGCCCCGGGCGCGCTGCTCAAGGTCGGTCTGTCGCAATACGGCCAGGAGCAGCTGGATGCTGCCGAGGCCACGCTGGCTTCGGTGATCGAGCGCTTCCCGGGCAGCGACGCCGCCCGTACCGCCGACGACCGCCTGCGCGCGATCCAGCTCGGCCGCCTGCGCTGAGCCACGCCGCGTAGAGCCCAGCTTGCCCGGCTGCAGCATGCCGGCTCCGATTGGCCGTGAGGCCGGGTTGGTGGGGCGCAATGCTGGGTGCAGTCATCTGGAAACGCATCCCGGGAGGGGCGGGCCGGGGGATACGTGCCAAGTCGCTCCCCGATACTCGCTTGGTTGTCACGCATCCCCCGGCCCGCTGGGGACGATGCGGCGATCGGGTCGGAAAGCGTGGGTCGCGGCCAGGTGTAACCGCGTCGGCTCCTGCTTTTCCGGAAGCGCCGACGAATCTGCTCCATCGGGTGGGGGTGGCGCCGCAACCAAGCGAGTATCGGGGAGCGACTTGCGGTGCCACCCCCGCCCGATGGCCCCAGGTGTCCTCTTGCCGTTCGTTCGCGAGCCTGTGGACGGTAGTCGGTCGGGACTACCGGAATGCGCCGGAGGGCGGGCCGGGGATACGACGATCTGGCCAGAGGGCGGGGCGGCCCGATCGGGAGGGGCGGGGCGCCGGTGGGGCAGCGGCGCGAGCTCCGCTCTACAATAGCCGAATGAATGCCGTCGCTTCCGATGCTGCCGACGCCGCGGCGGCGGACCGGCTGCGGATCACCGAGATCTTCCTGTCGCTGCAGGGCGAGGCCCGCGATGCCGGCTGGCCGACGGTGTTCGTGCGCCTGACCGGCTGCCCGCTGCGCTGCGTGTACTGCGATACCGCCTACGCGTTCCACGGCGGCCAGTGGTGGGAGATCGACGCGATCCTTGCCGAGGTCGCCCGCCTCGGCGCGCGCCACGTCTGCGTCACCGGCGGCGAGCCGTTGGCGCAGAAGCGCTGCCACGTCCTGCTGCGGCGGCTGTGCGACGCCGGCCGCGCGGTCTCCCTGGAGACCTCGGGCGCGATCGACATCGGCGCGGTCGACCCGCGGGTCTCGCGGGTGCTCGACATCAAGACCCCGGCCTCCGGCGAAGCGCACCGCAATCGCTGGGAGAACCTGCCGCTGCTGACCGCGCACGACCAGGTCAAGTTCGTGCTCTGCGGCCGCGACGACTACGACTGGGCGGTCGGGGTGGTGCGCGAACACGGCCTGGCGGCGCGCTGCGACGTGCTGTTCTCGCCGAGCAAGTCCGAGCTGGACGCGCGCACGCTGGCCGACTGGATCGTCGCCGACCGCCTGCCGGTGCGTTTCCAGATGCAGCTGCACAAGCTGCTGTGGAACGACGAGCCGGGGAGGTGAGATGAAGAACGCCGTCGTGCTGCTCTCCGGCGGCATGGATTCCGCCGTCGTATTGGCCATCGCCCGCGAGCGCGGCTTCGCCGCGCATGCGCTCAGCGTGGCCTATGGCCAGCGCCACACTTCCGAGCTGGCGGCCGCCGCGCGGGTCGCCGGGGCCCTGGACGCGGCCGCGCACAAGACGGTGCAGGTGGACCTGCGCAGCATCGGCGGTTCGGCCCTCACCGCCGACATCGAGGTGCCGGAGCCGGGCGGGGCCGGGATCCCGGCGACCTACGTGCCGGCGCGCAACACGATCATGCTCTCGGTGGCGCTGGGCTGGGCCGAGGTGCTCGGCGCCGCGGACATCTTCTGCGGGGTCAACGCGGTCGACTATTCCGGCTATCCCGACTGCCGCCCGGAGTTCATCGGGGCCTTCGAGCGCCTCGCCAACGTGGCCACCAAGGCGGGGGTCGAGGGCGCCGGATTCCGGATCCACGCGCCGCTGCTGCGGCTGGGCAAGGACGCCATCGTCCGCGAAGGCGTGCGGCTCGGGGTGGATTTCGCCGCCACCGTGTCCTGCTATCGCGCGGACGCGGATGGCCGCGCGTGCGGCCATTGCGATGCCTGCGGGCTGCGTGCGGCGGGCTTCGCCGCAGCCGGCGTCGCCGACCCTACGCGCTACGCCTGACCGGAGCCAAGAACAAAAAAAGGGGCGCCCGCAGGCGCCCCCGGGTGTTGCGATTCCTCAATGGCCCGAGGAGTGGTCGATCGCCTCGTTGGTGTTGAAGATGGTCGGGTCCGCCTCGCCGTTGACGTGGAGGAAGCCCGCCAGCCCCTTCTCGGCCCGCGACAGGGCGTGGTCGACCAGGATGTACTTGCCGGGGTAGTCGACCTTGAACTCCACCATCGTCGCGCCGCCCGGGGCCACCAGCGTGGTCTGGACGTCGGTCAGCGGCGGGCTCGTCAGCGATGCCTGGTCGAAGACCCGGTCGAACACCTCGCCGATCACGTGGAAGCTGGAGATCAGGTTGGGCCCGCCGACGCCGAAGTACATGCGCACGGTTTCGCCCACGCTGGCCTCCATCTTGTAGGTCTTGGTCAGCGCTTCCATCGAGCCGTTGAACATCAGGTGCTCGGGGTTCTCGTCGAGCAGCTTGTCCACCGAGAATTCCTGCAGCCCGCGGGAGCCGTGCTTCTGCGCGGTGTAGAGCTCGCCCTGCATGATGTAGAACTCGCGGTCCACCGCCGGCAGGCCGCCCTCGGGCTCGACCAGGATCATCCCGTACATGCCGTTGGAGATGTGGTGGGCGATCATCGGCGTGGCGCAGTGGTACACGTACAGGCCCGGGTTGAGCGCCTTGAAGGTGAAGCTCTTGGTCTGCCCGGGGGCCACCTGGGTCACCGCGGCGCCGCCGCCCGGCCCGGTCACCGCGTGGAAGTCCACCGAGTGGATATTGACGCTCTCTTCCGAGTTCTTCAGGTTCACGGTGACGGTGTCGCCGCTGCGGATCCGCAGGAACGGCCCCGGCACGGTGTTGTTGAAGGTCCAGTAGCGGTAGGTGCTGCCGTCCGACAGATGGCCCTCGACCTCGGTGGTGAGCAGGTCGTAGGTGATGTGCTGCGGCGCGCGGTCGCCGACCGGGGTTTCGACCTCGGCCGGGTTCTTGGCGATGTCGACCGCGGTGCTCGCCACTTCTTCCACGTCGCCGACGATCAGCTTGCCGAACATGCCGGCGGCGCGGTGCCCGGGAATGGTGCACAGGTACTCGAAGGTTCCCGCCTTGGTGGCGCGGAACACGATGGTGGTGGCCGAGCCCTTTCCGACGATCTGGTCGGACTGGACGCCGAAGTCCGGCACCGCGATGTCGTGCATGGCGCCGTCGCCGTTGGTCACGGTGATCGCGACCACTGCGCCTTCCGGCACCTTGAGTTCCGGATTCACCACGTCCTTGATCGCGCCGGCGTTGCCCACGAACACCAGCTGGCCGTTGGAGATCTCGGTGCGCATGCTGAAGGTGACGTCCGCCACCGGGGTGACGTCGGCGGCGGCATCGCGTGCCGCGAGCGCCTGCGGCGTGAAGCCGGCGGCTGTCGCGAGGGCGAAGAGCAGGATCAGGTCTTTCATTGCTGCGGTTCCTTTTTGGGGTTCGTCGATGCTTGGCGGACATCCTGACCGGCCGGTCAGGGGCCGGCCATGACTTGCGTCAAGCCGCACGCCGCCTCGGGCCGGGAGCGGAAACCGGCGCTTGACCCAGATCAGTGAATGGGGGCCGCGGCCCGAGCAGAATCGCTTCGCGATGAGCCCCCGTCCCTTCCACCGCTGGATGAGCCGCCTGGCACTGGGCGCGGCGCTGGCGCTCTCGCTGCTCCCCGCGGCCGGCCGGTTGCTCGGTGCGGAAGGCGAGCGTGCCGCGGGCTCGGCGAGCGCGGGCGGCAGCGAACTCCATCGTGACCATCATGCGACCGACGGCGGGGGCCGGGGTCAGCCGCCGGCCAACAGCGGCGGCGGCGACTGCGGCTACTGCCCGCTGCTGGCCTCGCTGGTGCCCTCGCCACAGCGGCCGCCCCTCTTTGCATTGCGGACGCGGGCGGCGGCGCCTGGCGCGGTGCGTGCCGATCCGCGCCTGACGCGCCGTCACCCGGCGGGCCTCGGCTCGCGCGGCCCGCCGAACTCCTGAGCGCATCCATCCAGACCCGCGTGCGCGGCGCAGACCGCGCGCCACCCGAATGCTCCGGAGTACCCCCATGTCGACTTCCAGGAGTCCGGCAACGCCCCAGGCTTGCCTGACCGCCGCGATCCTCGCGGCACTGTTCTGCCCCGCCGCGCTCGCGGCGGAAGACCTCGTTCGCGATCCGATGGATCCGATCGACCTCGACGCCGTGGTGGTCACGGCGATGATGCCGGTGTCGCCGCTCACCTTCGAAACCGACCCCAGGCTCCCGCGCCAGCCGGTGCCGGCCAGCGACGGCGCCGACTATCTCAAGACCATCCCCGGCTTCTCGGTGGTGCGCAACGGCGGCACCAACGGCGATCCGGTGCTGCGCGGCATGTTCGGCTCGCGCCTCAACCTGCTCACCAACGACGGCGCCATGCCCGGCGCCTGCCCCTCGCGGATGGACAATGCGATGTCCTACATCGCGCCGGAAACCTACGATCGGCTGGTGGTGATCAAGGGGCCGCAGACGGTGCTCTGGGGCCCCGGCGCCTCGGCCGGCACGGTGCGCTTCGAGCGCGACCGCGAGCACTTCGAGGAGCCCGCGCTGAAGTTCGACGGCAGCCTGCTCGGCGGTTCGTCCGGCCGCAACGATCAGGTCGCCGACCTCACCTGGGGGAGCCGGCCCGGCTACGCGCGGGTGAGCGCCAACCGCTCCGACGCCGGCGACTACCGCGACGGCGATGGCGAGCGGGTCGGCTCGGCCTGGAACAAGTGGAACGCCGACCTCGCGCTCGGCTGGACCCCGGGCCCGGACACCCTGCTCGAACTGTCCGCCGGCATCGGCGATGGCGAGGCGCGCTACGCCACCCGCGGCATGGACGGTTCGCAGTTCGAGCGGGAGAACTTCGGGCTGCGCTTCGAGAAACGCAACCTCGGCGGGCGCCTGGCCGAGTTCGAGGCCACCGCGTACCACAACCGCGCCGACCACGTGATGGACAACTACAGCCTGCGCACGCCCGACCCGGACGGCGCGATGCCCATGCCGATGGCCTCGAACGTCGAGCGCCGCACCAGCGGCGGGCGGGTGGCGGCGACCTGGCGCGCAGACACCTGGGAGCTGGTGGCGGGTGCCGATGCGCAGGACGGCCGCCACCGCCGCCGCGGCGCCGTCGGCCGGGGCGCCTACCTCGCCCAGCGCTGGCGAACCGATGCGCGCTTCTCCAGCCTCGGCGCATTCGCCGAGGCCACCTGGTACCGCGGCGAACGCAGCCGCCTGGTCGCGGGCGCGCGTTTCGACCGTTCGGAAGCCACCGACGGGCGCGCCACGGTCGGCGCGATGGGGATGGCCCGCCCCAACCCGACCGCGGGCGAGACGCGCGCGCAGACCCTGCCGGCCGGATTCGTCCGGTTCGAGCGCGACGCCGCCGGGTTCCCGCTGACCTGGTTCGCGGGCCTGGGCCATACCACCCGCATGCCCGACTACTGGGAACTGTTCTCGCCCGACGTGGGGCCGGTGGGCGCGGTCAACGCCTTTGCCGGGATCGAACCGGAGAAGACCACCCAGCTCGATGTCGGCCTGGAGTACCGCGGCCGGCGCGTGGATGCCTGGGCCTCGGCCTACGCCGGCCGCGTCGTCGACTTCATCCAGTTCCGCTACGTCGCCGGCGCGATGGGCGGCGACAGCTCCATCGCCGACAACATCGACGCGGAGATCCGCGGGGCCGAGCTCGGCGCCGAGTTCCGGCCGCGCGAGCACTGGACGTTCGGTGGCAGTCTGGCCTACGCGCGCGGCGAGGATCGCGACAGCGGCCGGCCGCTTCCGCAGATGCCGCCGCTGGAGGCCCGGCTGAGCGCGGCCTGGGACGACGGCGCCTGGTCCGCCGGCGTGCTGGTGCGGGCGGTGGCCGGCCAGGACCGGGTGGCGCCCGGCTACGGCAACGTGGTCGGGCAGGACCTCGGCACCAGCGCCGGCTTCGCCACCCTCGCGCTCAACGCAGGCTACCGCTTCGGCAGCACCGCCCGGCTCAGCGCCGGCATCGACAACGTGTTCGACCGCGCCTACAGCGAGCATCTGAATCTCGCCGGCAACGCCGACTTCGGCTACCCGGCGGAGCCGATACGGATCAACGAGCCGGGACGCACCGCCTGGGTGAAGCTCAACGTCAGCTATTGAGCCGGCCGGGCCGGGCGCCGGGCGCGCGGCCCGGCGCGGCCGCGGTTGACCCAGGTCAGGGCGGCCCGCGCCCCGGCGTGGTGTGCTGGCCCGGTAGCGACCAGAGGACAGACGGATGAACGACATCGGCTTCGAGTTCGACGCGGTGGCGACGCCCCCGGCATGCGGGCCCGCCGAATGGGCCAGCGTGGCCGGCGTGGACGGCCACGTGGCCGAGCCTGGGCGGGCGCCGCAGGTGGAGGGCGATGCCACCGGCACCGGGTCCTGGATCGCCGCGCAATCGGCGCCGCTCCGGGCCTGGTGGGATCCACGCCCCCTCGCGGGCACTTCCTCCGCCTGAGTCCCCTGGGTACCGAGGTCTGCGCGGCCACGCGACACCTACGCCTGCGTATGGTTGCAGCCATGGTCGGCGTGCACGCGCTCATCGCCCGGAACCGGCAGAATTGGCGGTTTCCACACCGCGTGCCCACATGACCCGAGCGAATTCCTACGATTACGAGCAGCTGCTGGCCTGCGGCCGCGGCGAACTCTTCGGCCCCGACAGCGCGCGCCTGCCGCTGCCGCCGATGCTGATGTTCGACCGCATCACCTCGATCTCGGCCGAGGGCGGCAGCTACGGCAAGGGGCTGGTCTGCGCCGAGCTCGACATCCGCCCGGACCTGTGGTTTTTCGAATGCCATTTCCAGGGCGACCCGGTGATGCCCGGCTGCCTGGGCATGGATGCGATGTGGCAGCTGTGCGGCTTCTACCTGCCGTGGCTGGGCGCGAAGGGCCGCGGCCGCGCGCTGGGCGTGGGCCAGGTGAAGTTCTCCGGCCAGGTGCTGCCGCAGGCGCAGCTGGTGTCCTACGAGCTGCACATTCGCCGGGTGATGCGCGGGCGCCTGGATCTGGTGATCGCCGACGGCCGCACCCTGGTCGACGGCCGCGAAATCTACACCGCCTCCGACCTGCGGGTGGGGCTGTTCTCCTCGACGGAGGGATTCTGAGATGCGTCGTGTCGTCGTCACCGGGCTGGGCGTGGTGTCCTGTCTCGGCAATGATCGCGCCAGCGTCGCCGCCTCGCTACGCGAAGGCAGGGCGGGCATCGTGCCGGTGCCCGAATACGTCGAACTGGGCCTGCGCAGCCAGGTGGCCGGGGTCCCGGACATCGACCTGGCCGCGCTGATCGACCGCAAGCTCAAGCGCTTCATGGGCGACGCGGCGGCCTACGCCTACCTCGCCATGCGCGATGCGATCGCCGAGGCCGGGCTCGACGATGCGCAGCTGCACGACGAGCGCACCGGGCTGATCGCCGGGTCCGGCGGCGGCTCGCCGCAGTGGCAGATCGAGACCGCCGATATCCTGCGCAGCCGCGGCGTGCGCAAGATCGGCCCCTACATGGTGCCGCGATCGATGGGCTCGACGGTCTCGGCCACGCTGTCCACCGCGTTCGGCATCCGCGGGGTCAGCTATTCGATCTCCGCCGCCTGCGCCACCTCTGCGCACTGCATCGGCGCCGGCGCCGACATGATCCGCCACGGCATGCAGGACGTGGTGCTGGCCGGCGGCGGCGAGGAGCTGCACTGGGCGATGACCGCGCAGTTCGACGCGATGGGGGCGCTGTCGACCCGGCACAACGATACGCCCGCGAGCGCGTCGCGCCCCTACGACGTCGACCGCGACGGTTTCGTCATCGCCGGCGGCGGCGGCATGCTGGTGCTGGAGGAGTACGAGCACGCGAAGGCCCGCGGCGCGAACATCATCGCCGAGCTGACCGGCTACGGCGTGACCTCCGACGGCGTCGACATGGTCGCGCCCTCGGGCGAGGGCGCGGTGCGCTGCATGCGCATGGCGATGGCCGGCAGCGGCGGCCGCGAGGTCGGCCGGATCGACTACCTCAACACCCACGGCACCTCGACCCCGGTCGGCGACGTGATCGAGCTCGATGCGGTGCGCGAGACCTTCGGCGACGCGGTGCCGCCGCTGTCCTCGACCAAGGCCCTGAGCGGACACTCGCTGGGCGCGGCGAGCGTGCACGAGGCGATCTATTGCCTGTTGATGCTGCAGGAGGGCTTCATCGCCGGCTCGGCCAACATCGCCGAACTCGATCCGAAGGCGGCGGGTTTCCCGATCGTGCGCGAAAGCCGCGAGGCCAGTCTCGACACGGTCATGTCGAACAGCTTCGGTTTCGGCGGCACCAACGCCAGCCTGGTGTTCTCGCGGGTCTGAGCGCCCGGGCTGACCTGGGTCATGGCCGTCGCCGCGCGCGCGGCCGATGATGGGCCATGCCCACCCACGTCTACCCCTACCTGGTGGCGCTGCACCTGCTGGCGGCGATCGCATTCGGCGGTTCCGTGTTCTTCGAGGTGGTGGTGCTCGGCGCATTGCGCCGGCGGCTGCCGGCGCGGGTGGTGGTCCAGGTCGAAGCGGCGGTCGGCGCCCGCGCGCGCAAGGTGATGCCCTGGGTGCTGCTCTCGCTGTACGGCAGCGGGATCGGCCTTGGCTGGACGCATCGCGCCGCGCTGGCGCCGCCCACGTCCGGCAGTGTCGGGGTGCTGCTTGCGGCGAAGATCGCGCTGGCGCTGTCCGTATTCGGCCACTTCACATTCGTGATGCTGCGCCAGCGCAGGGGCACGCTGGACGCGGCGCTGTCCAGGCGCGTGCACCTGAGCGTCTTCGTCCACGTGCTGGCGATCGCGGTGCTGGCCAAGGCCATGTTCGCGCTGCATTGGTGAGCCGCACCTGCGTCGCGCCTGATCCAGGTCGACGAGCGCGGCGCGGCGTCGGCGCCATCCTGCGGTCCCCGAGCCCACCAGGACCACCATGAACGCCTCCTCCGCACTCTCCCTGCAGATCCACCCCTTCGACGCGCGCGGCATCGGCAGGCGCTTCCGCCGCGCCGGCGGGTCCGGGGCGCGCGCCGCAACCCCCCGAGCACCGACCGCACGCGTCGGTGGGGCGCGGCAGGGTACCGGCCGGGCCGCTGCGCGTCAGACGCTTTCGGGCGGATGCCAGCGGCCGCTGGCGATCGTGGCGCGCAGGGCGGCGGCGGCCGGCGCCGGGTCCAGGCCGTTGCGGCGCAGCCAGTCCGGATCCGACAGGGTGCCGTCGTAGCGCTCGCCCGGATCGCACAGCAGGCTGACGATGCTGCCGCGCTCGTCGCGTTCGCGCATGCGCGTGGCCAGCTCCAGGCAGGCGGCCAGGTTGGTGCCCGAGGAGCCGCCGTAGCGCCGGCCCAGATGCTGCTCGAGCACCGCCATCGCCGCGATCGAGGCCGCGTCGTCGACCTCGACCACCTCGTCGACGATCTCGAACAGGAAGCCGGGCTCCACCCGCGGGCGGCCGATGCCCTCGATCACCGTCGGCCGGCTGCAGACGGCGCCGCGGTCGCGGCTGCGCCAGCCGTGCACGTACGCGCTGCCGGTGGGCTCGGCCGCGCACAGCCGGGTGCCCAGCCCGCGGTAGCGCAGGTAGCGGCCGATGGTGGCGGAGGTGCCGCCGGTGCCGACCCCGCACACGATCCACGCCGGCTCGGGGTGCGGCTCCCCGGCGAGCTGGCCGAGGATCGACTCGGCGATGTTGTTGTTGCCGCGCCAGTCGGTGGCGCGCTCGGCCAGGCCGAACTGGTCGAGGTGGCAGGCGCCGGCGGCGGCGTGCGCGGCTGCGCGCTCGTGGACCCGGGCCGGGTCCTGCACCAGCTCGCAGCGCCCGCCCAGCGCCTCGACGTCGGCGATCTTGCGCGGCGCGGTGCACGCCGGCATCACCGCGGTGAACTCCAGCCCGAGCAGGCGCGCGAACCAGGCCTCGGAGATCGCGGTGCTGCCCGAGGAGGCGTCCACCACCGGCTGGCCGGCGCGCAGCCGGCCGTTGCACAGCGCGTACAGATACAGCGAGCGGGCGAGGCGGTGCTTGAGGCTGCCGGTGGGGTGCGCGGCCTCGTCCTTGAAATAGAAATCGATGCCCGGGAACCCGGCGAACCCGAGCTTGAGCAGGTGGGTGTCGGCCGAGCGCGCGGCCTCCTGGCGCAGCCGGCCCAGCGCCTGGGCGATCCATCGGCGCTCGCCGGCGGCGGCCACGGCAGCGGAGTCGCTCATTGCGGCGTCAGCAGGCTGCGAATCCTCGCGCCCAGATGCTGCAGGTACAGGTCGATATAGCTGCGGCCGTTGGTGTGGTCGATCAGGTAGGGGTTCATCAGGGTGTGGCGGAGGATCACCAGGCGGTCGTCGTCGTGGCCGCCGTCGGGGTCGAGCGTCGCCGGATCGATGCCGATCGAGGCCAGGATCCGCCGCATCTCCGTCTCGCCGACGGCCTCGGGCCGCAGCGTGGTGCTCGAGCCGAAGAACTGCTTGAGCTGCAGCGGCTGGCGCGGGTCGCAGCGCAGTTCGTCGTGGATCCGGCGGACGAAGGCGTTGGCCGCGCTCAGCCCGGTGTTGCCCGCCGGATTGATCGCCAGGCACACCAGGTTGCTGTCCGGCACGAACGGCACCGCGACCCGCGCCACCCCCTCCAGCTCGGTCGCCAGCCGCGCTGCGCGGGCGTGGAACGCCTCGGCGGCGAGCACCGTCTGCCGCGGCAGGCGCCCGAAGTGGGCGTGGTCCAGCGGCAGCACCTTGTGAGTGACGTAGACCGCTGCCGCCGCGGCGCCGGATTTCGAGCCTTCGGGGACGAACTGGCCGAGCTGGCGGTAGCGGGTCATGTAGTCGGCGGTGCCGCTGTCCTGGAACACGTAGTCCGCGGTCTCGGCCAGCAGCGCCACCGCGCGGTGGTCGCGGCAGACGAAGGCGCCGGCGCCGTAGGGCAGGTAGCCGAGCTTGTGCGGATCCACGGTGATCGAGTCGGTGTCGCCCAGCGCGGCGAAGGCGGCGTGCACCTCGGGCAGCGGGAAGCTCGCGTAGTCGGCGCGGACCGCGTCGATATCGCGCAGGCTGCCGTCCTCCTCGCGGAACAGCGTGGCCAGGTACCCGCCCCAGGCCCCGTCGACATGCACGCTGAAGCCGAGCCCGCGCGCCAGCGCGCGCTCGCGCGCCGCGACCACCGCGTCGACCGGATCGACCGTGCCGTACTCGGTGGTACCGAGTACCGCCACCGCCATCAGCACCGGTTGGCGTTCGCGCTCGCAGCGCTGCAGGGTCCGCTCCAGGGCCTCGGCATCCAGGCGCATGCCGCGCTCGGGCAGCAGCTCCAGCTGGTCGCGGCCCAGGCCGAGCAGTTTCAGACCCTTGCTCCAGGAATAATGAGCGGTGATCGGTGCCAGCACCTTCGGCACCCGCAGCTCCGGGTGGCGGGCGAAGAACCCGACCATCCCCAGCGATTCGATCCGTTGCGCCTGCACCGCCTCGCGCCAGCGCCGGCGTTCGCGCGGCGGCTGCGACGCCAGCCAGACCTGCCACCGTTCGACCAGCCCGGTGGCGGCGCGGGGGCCGGTGTTGAACGCCGCCCAGTCGTCGGCGGGCAGGTCGAGGTCGGGGACCGCCGCCGCGCGCAGCGCCACCGGAAACGCCTTGAGCGCCAGCGCCAGCCGCAGCGCCTGGTAGTTCGCCACGGTGCCGCCGGAGGTGAGGTGGCCGAAGGCGCAGTCCGCGCGCGCGGGGTCGTCCGGGTAGCCCAGCATCCGCGCCAGCTGCAGTCCGGCGCGGATTTCGAGGTCGATGGTGACCGGGGCGGCGTCCTCGCTGACGTTGTTGGGGTTGTAGGGCAGGGTGAGGATCTGCGCCGCCAGCCCGGGCAGCAGCAGGTCCGAGGCCATGTGGCCGATGTAGCGCGGGCTGTGGAACGGGACCGAGCGCTTCAGCGCTGCCGAGAGCTGGTGCAGTTCGCCGCGCAGACGCGCCTCGAAGGCCTGGTAGTCCGGGTGCTGGGCGGCCCGGGTCGAGATCGCCGGTGGATCCTCGGGGTGGAAATTGCGGCGCCAGTAGACGTGGTCGCGCAGGAACTCGGTCACCAGCTTCTCGAGCATGGTGTCGTTCTCGCCGTACGGGCCCAGGAACAGCGCGTCGAGCAGGGCGCGGTCGGGGTCGCGCGGCGGGGCGGCGGCCGCGAGCGGCGCCAGTTCAGGCGAAATGGACATGCAGGAATCCCAGCGGGTGGTGCGCGCGGGCGATGCTGTAGATCATCGCGAAGGTCGCCAGGGCGGCCACGTAGAAGCCGGCTCGCGCGCCGCGCGAGCGCCCGCGCTTGAGCGCCAGCACGCCGAGCACCACGTAGACCACGATCAGGGTGACCTTCACCGCCAGCCAGCCATTGGCGTACAACGCGCCCGGCAGGATGGTGAGCAGCATCAGCGCCGCGGTGAGCAGCGCGGTATCCACGCTCCAGCTGGCCCAGCGCACCGCCAGCCAGTGCGGCCAGCGCATCCCGGCCAGCGCGGCGCCGCCGCGCAGCGCGAACAGCGCGCCGCTGGCGAGCGCCAGAAAAACGTGGGCGTGCTTGATCTGCGGGTAGAACTCGATCATTGCATCCTGTCCTTGCGCGGCCGGGTCAGCCCGGGCGGCCGTCGACCCGGGGGCTCAAATAGATCCGGCCGATGCGCGCGACCCAGGGCGCGAACGCCAGCAGCCAGCCCAGCGCCGCGACGACGTGCCAGGCCATCGCATCGGCTGCGACCTCGGCCAGGACCCGGATCGCCGCCACCACCTGGACGGCGACGAACGCGAACCATGCTGCCCCGTACATCGCCAGCGGGCGGCCGGAGTGGCCCTGGGTCACCCGCGTGACCATGGCGATCAGCACGCTGCCGAAGAAGCCGATGAACAGCGCATGCGCCGGGCCGCGGCCGAGCCAGTACACCCCGGTCAGCGCGTAGGCGACGCTCTGGCCGGCGTAGAGCGCGAAGGTGACCGGCAGCCAGGCCAGACCGATGAACAGCACGGAGAGAATGCCGGGCTTGTCGCCGCGCGGCCACCAGCGCCAAAGCATCGCCGCGGCCAGCGCCAGCAGCGGCAGGTCGACCAGCCACAGCCAGCGATAGGCATGCAGCAGTTCCAGCACGAGGTGCGCCAGCACCAGCGGCCAGAACAGCCCGAGCAGCCACAACGGCCGCCACGGCTGGTAGCCCGCGGCCACGCGGCTGGCGAAGAACGGGAACATCCGGTGGGCCACGGTGACGTACACCGGCAGCAGCAGCCCGAAGGTGCCGAGCTTGATGCTGGCGAAGGCCCACAGCGGCGAGGCGCCGAGCACGAAGGCGGCCCATGCCAGCATCCCGCCCATGCCGAGGGCCAGGGCGGCGAAACACGAACGCGCATGCCAAGTGACGCCCTGTTCGCGCCACAGCAGCGGCGCCAGCGTCGCCAGCCCGGCGGCCCACCCGGCGCTCGTCATCAGCAGGCCGACGACGATGCCAGCGTCCCAGCCGAGCGCGCCGAGCAGGGTGGCGAACTGGCCGCCCATCAGGCCCAGCCCGACCGGCGCGTAGCGCCAGCGCTCGAAATCCGGTTGGCCGGTCCATTTCGGAAAGGTGGTGAGCAGGAAGCCGAAGAAGAAGCTCGGCAGCACCTGGTACTGCATCACGAAGGCGTGCAGCCAGCCCGCATACGGCTCCGGCTGCGGCATCGACAGGGCCGGCCAGCGCGCCGCCGCCAACCAGCCGGCCCACCAGGCCATCGCCAGCAGCAGGTTGCCGGCGCCGATGAAGAACATCAGCCGGTGCGGCGCCGCGCCCAGCAGGCGCGGCGACACCCGGGTCGGGGGAGCGGAAGGAGGGGGTGATTCCATGGTGTCAGGATCGCGCGCGGCCTGTCCTGGTGCATTGATCCAGGTCACGCTGCCGACCGTGCCGGGAGCGGAGAGGAACGCGGACGGGGCGGCCGGTGGCCGCCCCGTCGCCGGGCATCAGCCGCTGCGGACCTCGGAGCGTTCCGCATCGGGCTGTTCCAGCTTCGGCCTGATCCACAGCCGGATCACGAAGTACACCAGCGCCACCGCGCCGACGCTGAAGATGGTGTCGCCCGGTACCCGCATCCACACCAGGAAGTCGACGATCGGCTTCTGCATGAAGTCCGCAGAACGCGCGTACCAGTAGCCGTGCTCGATCGCCGCCAGCAGCTGCATCGTGCCCAGCGGCAGCAGGGTCAGCACCGCCATCAGCGCCAGGCCGATGTTGAGGCCCCAGAAGCTCAGCCGCAGCGCCTTCTCGTTCCACACCTGGTTGGGGCGCAGCCCGCGCATGCAGAACAGCACCAGGGCGATGCCGAGCATGCCGTAGACGCCGAACAGCGCGGTATGGCCGTGCAGCGGGGTCAGGTTGAGGCCCTGCATGTAGTACAGCGACAGCGGCGGGTTGATCAGGAAGCCGAACAGGCCGGCGCCGACCAGGTTCCAGAACGAGACCGACAGGAAGAAGTAGATCGGCCAGCGGTAGCGCTGCATCCACGGCGTGGCCCTGCCCAGCCGCCAGGTGTGGTAGGCCTCGAAGCCGATGTAGGCCAGCGGCACCACTTCCAGCGCGCTGAAGCTGGCGCCGAGCGCGATCACCGCGGTCGGGCTGCCGACGAAGTACAGATGATGCAGGGTGCCGAGCACGCCGCCGGTCATGAACACGATGGTGGCGAACAGCACCGCCACCGATGCGGTGGAGGCGCGCAGCAGCCCGAGCCTGGTGAAGATCAGCGCCATCACCGCGGTGGCGAAGACCTCGAAGAAGCCTTCCACCCACAGGTGGACCAGCCACCAGCGCCAGTACTCGACGATCGAGATGTGGGTGTGCTCGCGCCACATCAGGCCGGCGGCGTAGAAGATCCCGATCGCCACCGTGGACAGGAACAGCAGCCCGACGATCGCCTTGGTGTCGGTGCGCGGCCCGGTCAGCACCGGCCACAGCGAGCGCCCCACCAGCACCAGCCACAGCAGCAGGCCGATGAACAGGAACCACTGCCAGAAGCGGCCGATGTCGGCGTATTCCCAGCCCTGGTGGCCGAACCAGAAGTTGTTGTCCAGGCCGAGCTTCTGCATCACCGCGAACCACTGCCCGGCGAACGCGCCGACCACGATGATCAGCAGGCAGACGAACAGCACGTTGACGCCGAGCCGCTGGAAGCGCGGCTCGTGGCCCGACATCGCCGGGCCGATGTACAGGCCGGTGCCGAGCCAGGCGGTGGCGATCCACAGCACCGCCAGCTGGGTGTGCCAGGTGCGGGTGATCGAGTACGGCAGGATTTCCGCCAGGGCGAAGCCGTAGGCCTCCTGGCCCTCGATCTGGTAGTGCGCGGTCATCGCGCCGAACAGGATCTGCACCAGGAAAAGCGCCAGCACCACCCAGAAGTACTTGGCGGTGGCGCGCATCGACGGGGTGACCTTGAGCGCCGCCAGCGGATCCTTGTCGGGGATGCGGTGGCCGTCGTCCTGGCCGTGGGTGACGGCGTGGTGCCAGCCGAGGATGGCGATGCCGGCGATCAGGAACAGCACGCTGAAGGCCGACCACACCCAGGTGCTCGGCGGCGGGGTGTTGCCCACCAGCGGCTCGCCGGGCCAGTTGTTGGTGTAGGTGACCTTGCGGTTCTCGAACGCGGGGCGCTCGGGCGCCACGGTGTCGTCGGCGCCCAGGTGGCGCTCGGTGGTGGCGGCCCAGGCGGTCCACCAGAAGAACGAGGCCAGCGCGCGGCGATGTTCGGCATCGGGCACGGTATCGTTCTTCATCGCGTAGGCTTCGCGCAGTTCGGCGGTTTCCGGTGCGTTGCCGAACAGGCTGATGTAGTGGTCGGCGACGTCGGAGATCGCCGCGACCCGGTCGGCGCTCAGGGTGATCGTCCCGGCGTCCACGTCGTAGGTGTTCCGCCGCATCATCCGCTGCAGCCGGCCCTGCAGCGCCGACTGGTCGTCGGCCGGCAGCTCGGCGAAGGCGCTGCCGTGTTCGGCCCGCGCCCAGCGCTCGAGGATGGTCACCGCCTCGCGGTGCAGCCAGTCGGCGCTCCAGTCCGGCGCGACGTAGGCGCCGTGGCCCCAGATCGAGCCCAGCTGCATGCCGCCGATCGACTGCCAGACCTGGCGCCCGCGCTCGAGATCGGCGCGGGTGTAGACCACGCTGCCGTCCTCCGCCAGCACCCGCTCTGGCATCGGCGGCGCGTTGCGGTTGATCTCGGTGCCGGACCACAGCAGCACCGAGAACGAGGCGATCAGCAGGATCGCCAGCCCTATCCACAGCTTGCGGGTGTCGCCCATGACGCACTCTCCCTGGATGAATCCACGAATGCTGCTGACGCGGCGCGGCGGCGGCGATGACCCAGGTCAAGCGGCCGGCAGATCGTCGCGAGGCCCGCGGCGCGACCGCGCCGCGCGAGCGCGACCCGGCACCCCCCGGACGCCGGGCCCGACCATGTCATCGTCGATGTGAAGGGCGCGGCCACGGCCGCGCGGCGCTCAGTCGCGCAGCAGCGGCTCGGCCAGGGCGTCGAGCTGGGTGCGGTCGAGCAGGTCCACCTCGCGGCGGTCGACCCGCAGCAGCCCGTCCTGCTGGAACCGGCGCAGCACCCGGCTCACGGTCTCGGGGGCCAGGCGCAGGTAGTTGGCGATGTCGGTGCGCGCCATGGTCAGCTGGAAGCGGTTGGGCGAGAACCCGCGCGCGGCGAGCCGGCGCGACAGGCCGATCAGGAACGCCGCCATGCGCTGGTCGGCGGTCCAGTCGCCGGCCAGCAGCGCGGCCCTGCCGATGTCGCGGCTGAGCAGCCGGAACAGGTGCTTCTGCAGGCCGGGCAGCTGGGTCGCCAGCACCGAGATCTTGGGGAACGAGAACCGGCACAGCATCACGGTATCCAGCGCGACCGCGTTGCACGGGTAGCGGTCGCCGTGGATGCCGTCCAGGCCGATCACCTCGCCGGGGAAATAGAACCCAAGCACGTGCTCATGGCCTTCGCGGTCGACGGTATAGGTCTTGACCGTGCCCGAGCGGACCGCCGCGATCGCCTCGAACGCGTCGCCTTCGCGGAACACGTGGTCGCCGGCGCGCAGCGGGCCGACGTGCTCGACCAGCATGTGCAGGTCGAGCAGGTCGGCCTTGTCCATGCCCTCGGCCATGCAGGCCTGCGAGAACGCGCAGGTGGAGCAGAAATGCAGGGCGTCGCCGTCGTCGGCGAGGGTGCGGCCGTCCTGGCGCGGGAACGTGGTCCCGCTCACGCGCCGCGCCCCCGCGGGCTCAGATGGCGCGCGAGAAACGCGGGGTCGGGTCGGCCGCCGGGGCGGCCGGCTGGTGAAGGTATCGGTCGAAGCACATCGCGATGTTACGCAGGAGCAGCCGTCCTTGCGAGGTCGCCCGGATCCGCCCGGGTGCGACCCGCACCAGCCCGTCGGCCGCCAGCGCCCGCAGCCGCTCCAGCTCGGCGGCGAAATAGCGGTCGAATTCGATGGCGTAGCGCCGTTCCAGCGCGCCCACCGGGATCTCTCCCTGGCACATCAGCGCCTGGATCAGGTCGGCGCGCAGCTGGTCGTCCTCGGTCAGGCGCATGCCCCGGAACACCGGCAGCCGGCCCTCGTCCAGGGCCAGCTGCCAGCTCGGCAGGTCGCGCGGGTTCTGGCTGAAGGTGTCGCCGATGTGGCTGATCGCGCTGACCCCCAGCCCGACGAGGTCGGTATCGGCATGGGTGGTGTAGCCCATGAAGTTGCGGTGCAGGCCGCCGCGCGCCTGCGCGGTGGCGAGCTCGTCGTCGGGCAGCGCGAAATGGTCCATGCCGATGTAGACGTAGCCGGCGTCGGTGAGCTTGGCGATCGCCAGCTGCAGCAGCGCCAGGCGGGTGGCGGCGTCCGGCAGCTCGGAGGCGTCGATCTGCTTCTGCGGCCTGAACAGCTCCGGCAGGTGGGCATAGCCGTACACCGCCAGCCGGTCCGGGCGTGCCTTCGCCACCGTGTCCAGGGTCCGCCCGAAGCCCTCCGGGGTCTGCCGCGGCAGGCCGTAGATGAGGTCGACGTTGACCGAGCGAAAGCCGTGGTGGCGGCAGGCCTCGATGATCGCCAGGGTCTGCTCCACCGACTGGATCCGGTTGACCGCGGCCTGCACCGCCGGGTCGAAGTCCTGTACGCCGAGGCTGGCGCGGTTGAAGCCGGATGCGGCCAGTTCGCCGATGTCGGCAGGGGAGACGAAGCGCGGGTCCAGCTCGATCGAGATGTCGCGCTCGGGACTGGACGAGAACAGGAACTGGCGGCGCAGCGCGTCGAGCACCTCGCCCAGCTGCGACGGGGAGAGGAAGTTCGGGGTGCCGCCGCCGAAGTGCACCTGGATCGCCTCGCGGTCGCGGTCGAACAGCGCCGCCATTGCCGCGATCTCGCGGTACAGCCGCACCAGATAGTGCTCGCCGCGGGCCAGGTCGCGGGTGATGATGCGGTTGCAGCCGCAGTAGAAGCACGGGCTCATGCAGAACGGCACGTGCAGGTACAGCGACAGCCGGCGCGGGATCGGATCGCCGTTGCTGGCCAGCACCGCCTCGCGCAACTGCGTTTCGCCGAAGCCGGTGCCGAACTGCGGCGCGGTCGGATAGGAGGTATAGCGCGGGCCGGGGCGGTCGTAGCGCTGCAGCAGTGCGGTGTCGAGGGTGGGCGAGTTGTGCATGCGGCCAGACTAGGCAGCCGGGGGCGGCCGTGCCTTGACCAGAATCAATCGCCGGGCAGATGCGCGCACGGGGAGCTCCTGCGCAGCGGGCGCCGCGGATCGAGCCCGAGGCCGTAGCGCAGGCTGGTGGCGATGCGCTGGGCGCGATCGCCGACCAGCGCGGCCTGGCCCGGCGTGAGCACCTCGAGCGCGGTTTCGCGCCACAGCGCCAGCCAATGCGCGAAGTGCTGATCGACGATCGGATGCGGCCGGTGCGCGGCCATCGGATTGCCCCGGTAGCCGCCGGTGCCGAGCGTCACCGAGCTCCAGAACTCCACCAGGGTGGCCTTGTGCGCATCCCAGTCGTCGATCGCCGCATTGAACACGGGGCCGAGCAGCGCGTCGTGGCGCACCTTCTCGTAGAAGCGGTCGACCAGCCGGGCGAGATCCTCGCGGCCGGGGAGGGCGTGGTCGGTCATGCGCGTGCAGGGGTCCGGACAACAAAGCGACAGGCGGGACCGGACGTGCCGGTTCCACCTGCCGGAAGGCCGGGCCGGGGCCCGGCCGGGGAGGAGGGCGGGATTACTGCCCGAGGGTCAGCGTGCCGCGCATGATGGCGGCGTGACCGGGGAAGGTGCAGACGAAGGTGTAGTCCTCGCCGGCCTTCAGCTTGCCCACCGGGATCTTGACCGTGGTGCTCTGGCCGCCGCCGACCAGGGAACTGGCGGCGATCACCCGCGCGTCGCCGGGCTTGACGTAGTCGTTCTCGGCGCCGGCGGCCATGCCCTCGGCATTGATGCCGCCGATGTCGGCGGTCTTGCCGACCACGAAGTTGTGGCCCATCGCCACCACCGGCAGCTGGCCGGTGTGCTTGAGGGTGACCTCGAACTCCTTGCAGGAAGCCGGGACGCTCAGCGCCCTGGTCGAGAACTGCATGGCGTCGTTGGCTTCGACGGTGGCGCTGCAGCCGGCGGCCTGGGCCGGGGCGGACACGGACAGCGCGCCCAGGCCGACGGCGCATAGCAGGCCAAAGGCGGAAAGTTGACGGATCATCGGGTGACTCCAGTGGGTGTGGTTGATTCGATGGGCACAGTCTGGCCCAGGCCTCGACCGAGCGAATTGATCCAGATCAGGCGCGCGCCGGATTCGGTGCCCGGGCGGCGCAACGGTGGGGGGCGCGGTTCAGGAGAGCCGCGGCGGGGCGCAGCCCAGCGCCTGCAGCGGCCCGTGCAGCGCCGGAATCTGCATCAGCCACGGCGCCCCCAGCGTGAGCAGGCCGGCCGCCAGCACCAGCAGGCCGGCCGCCGTGCGCCAGCGCGGCCTTTGCAGCCAGCGCCCCAGGCGCGCGCCGGTCCAGGTGAGCGGAACCATCACCGGCAGGGTGCCCAGGCCGAACGCGGCCATCGTCAGGGCGCCGTTGCGGGCGTCGGCCTGCAGCCAGGCCGCGACCAGGAGGGTGGTGCTGAGGCCGCACGGCAGCCACCCCCACAGCACCCCCAGCCCGATGCGCTTCGCGCTGGTGTCCGCCGGCAGCAGCCGGCGCTGCAGCGGCCGCAGCCGGCTCCAGGCGCCGGCGGCCGGACGCGACAGGAAGCCGAGGCGGCCGCGGCGGTCGAGCAGCCGCGCCGCCACCACCACCAGCACCAGGCCGACCGCGGCGCGCAGGCCCCAGGCCAGCCACTCCAGCTGCGCGGCGCGCACGATCCCGTGGCCGATGCCGCCGGCGATCGCCCCGGCCAGCACGTAGCCGCCGACCCGGCCGAGGTTCGGTTCCAGCGCGGCGCGCCAGCCGCCGCCGGGCGCCATCGCCGAAAAGCCGGTGGCGATGCCGCCGCACATGGCGGCGCAGTGCGCGCCGCCCATCAGTCCGGCCAGCAGCGCCGCGCCGAGGGTGAGCCAGTCAACCGGCATCGCCGTTCCGCGCCCCCGGGCGGGGTTCGCCGCGCCCGGCGCTCTCGGCGGGCGGGAGCGGCGCGTCGTTGTCGCCGAGGATGTCGATGGCCGGGGTGTCCAGATCGTCGAACTGGCCGCGCCGCACCGCCCAGACGAACGCCCCCACCGCCACCAGCACCAGCACCAGGCTCAGCGGGATCAGCAGCAGCAGGATGTTCATGCGCCGGCCCCGGCCGGCACCCGCGCCAGGCGCAGCGCGTTGCCGACCACCAGCAGCGAGGACAGCGCCATGCCCAGCGCCGCCAGCCACGGCGTCACCAGGCCCGCGGCGGCCAGCGGCAGCGCGACCACGTTGTAGCCCGCCGCCCAGCCCAGGTTCTGACGGATCACCCGGCGGGTCCGGCGCGCCACCGCCACCGCCTGGGGCACCCTGGCCAGCGAACGGCCGGTGAGCACCAGGTCGGCGCTCTGCTGCGCGAGCGGCGCGCCCTCGGCCACCGCCAGCGAGACATCGGCGCCGGCCAGCACCGGGGCGTCGTTGAGCCCGTCGCCGACCATGGCCACCACCCGGCCGTGGCGCTGCAGGTCGCGCGCGTAGGCGAGCTTGTCCTCGGGGCTCTGGCGGGCGTGGACCCGGGCGATGCCGAGCGCGCGGGCGAACGCCGCGACCGGCGCCTCCGCGTCGCCGCTGGACAGGTGCACCTCCAGGCCGAGGCCCTGCAGCTGCGCGACCGCGGCGGCCGCGTCGTCGCGTGCGGCCTCGCCGGTGCGGAACCGCGCCACGGCGCGGCTGCCGTCGCCGAGCCAGAGTTCGCCGCCGTCCTCGCCGGCTCCGTCTCCGCCGCTGGCGAAGGCGGCCCGGCCGAGGCGCCAGCGCGCGCCGTCGACGCTGCCCTCGACGCCCTGGCCTGCGACCGCACGGACCCCGCTGGCATGCAGGCGCTGCGGCACCGCGGCGAACGCCCGCGCCAGCGGATGTCCGCTGTCGCGTTCGAGCGCGGCTGCGATCGCGAGCACCGACGCGCGGTCCAGTTCGGCCACCGGCTCGACCGCGACCAGCACCGGCCTGCCGTCGCTGAGGGTGCCGGTCTTGTCGAAGACCAGGTCGGTGGCGGCGGCCAGCCGCTCCAGCGCGCGCTCGCCGAGCACCAGCACGCCGAGCCGGGCCAGGGCGCCGTTGGCGGTCGCCAGCGCCGCCGGCACCGCCAGGGTCAGCGCGCAGGGGCAGCTGATCACCAGCAGCGCCAGGGTGACCTCGAGCGCGCGCGCCGGATCGTGGACGCGCCAGCCGAGGTAGACCACAAGCGCGGCCAGCAGCAGCCCGAGCACGAAGTGGTGGGCGATGCGCTCGCCCGCCAGCGCCAGCGGCGGGCGCTGGTCCTGCGCCGCCTCGACCAGGCGGGTCAGCTGCGACAGCCGGGTGCCGCTGCCGGTATCGGTGATGCGCAACCGCGCCGGGCGATCGCGGCAGAGCGTGCCGGCATAGACCCGTTCGCCCGGCTGGCGCGAGACCGGGGTCCATTCCCCGGTCAGCAGCGCCTCCTCGAAGCTCGCCGGATCGAGCAGCACGCCATCGGCGGGAACCACCCCGCCCACCGCCACGCAGGCGATGTCGTTGGGGCCGAGCGCCGCCAGCGCAACCGTCTCGCGCCCGCCGCCGGCCCGCTCGCGCACCGCGAACGCCGGCCGCGCCCGCGCCAGGGCGTCCACCTGGGCACTGGCGCGCGCCCGCGCGCGCTGCTCCAGCAGGCGCGCGACCAGGAGCAGGAACACGAACATCACCGCGGCGTCGTACCAGACGTGGGCGCCGCCGCGCAGCGTCTCCACCACGCTCGCGCCCCAGGCGAGCAGGGTGGAGCCGGCGATCAGCACGTCCATGCCCAGGCGCCGCTGCGAGAGCTCGCGCCAGGCCCCGGCCAGGAACGGCCAGCCGGCGAAGAACACCACCGGCGTCGAGACCAGGAACGTGACCCAGCGGAAGAAGTCGCGGGTCGGCAGCGGCATGCTGGAGGAGAAATCCAGGTACAGCGCCTCGGCCAGCATCATCGCCTGCATCGCGCCCAGGCCGGCCACGCCGATGCGCAGCAGGTCGCGGTTGCGCTGGCGCCGGCGTTCGCGCTCGCGCGCCTCGCCAGTGGCCAGGTAGGGCCGGTAGCCCAGCGCCGCCAGCCGCCGCAGCGGCGCGGACAGCGCGGTGCGCGCCGGGTCCCAGGCGATGCGGATCCGGCCGGTGACGGCGTTGGCGCCGGCCTCCAGCACGCCCGGCTCGCGCGCCAGCGCGCGGTCGATCAGCCAAGCGCAGGCGGCGCAGCGCATGCCGTCGGTGAGCAGGGTGATCTCGCGGCCGCCGGGCACTTCGCGGGCGTGCGCCGCCTGCACCTCGTCGCGGTCCCAGAGCGAGAAGTCGGCATCGGGGTCGATGCGCTCGGCGGGCGCGGTGCGCAGGCGATAGTAGTCGCCGAGGCGGGCCTCGCCGATCCACTGCGCGGCGGCCGCGCAGCCCTCGCAGCAGAATCGCTGGCGGCGCCCGTCGAGCATGCATTCGGCCGGCGCCGCCGGCAACGCCTGCCCGCAATGGTGGCAGCCGGCAGCCTCCGCCGGCCCGGAAACCGCCGGTACCGCGGAGCCGTGGGGCAGGGCGATGCTCATTGCCCGGCGGCGTCGTCCAGCAGCGCCGGGTGCATGTGCGCGGCCAGCTCGCCGCGGGCCAGGCGGCCCTGCAGGCGCCAGCGGCCGTCGGCTGCCGTCAGGCGCAGGTTCCAGTCGTGGCCGGTGTCGAGCGCGGCCTCGGCGCGCCAGCCGGTCTCGGTCGGCGCGAGCTGCAGTTCGCGGTCGTCGTCGGCGCGCGCGGGATGCGCCAGGGTCAGCCGCAGTGGCTCGTCGCGCATGAAGCGGCCGCTGACCGGCAGCACCTCCACCAGCCCGCGTTCCGCGTCGAAGCGCAATACCGCGCTGAGCCTTTCGCGCTGGGCCGCGGCGTCCGGGGTCAGATCGGCCACCTGGACCTGCGCGGTGCGGCGCACCGTGTCGGGAATCGCGTCGGAGCCTCCGCTGCGGCTGGCCACCACCACCAGGCCGACCCCGGCGACGATCGCCACCAACGGCAGCCCGATCACCAGCCAGATCACCGGGTTGCGCCAGGGGGAAGGGTGATCGGTCATCGCGTCGGCCCGAAGAAGCTGCTGTCCACGGTGGCGAGCGTATCGCCTTCGACCGCCTCGACGATGAACCGCACCTCATGGCGCCCGCCGGTGCCGGACGGGGCGGCGACCACCACCGGCAGCGAAAGCACCTGCTGCGGCCGCAGCCGCACCGGCGCGGCCGGCTCCACCAGGCGCATGCCCGCCACTTCGGTCTCCAGCGAGACGCGGTAGCTGGCCGCGTCATTGCTCTTGTTCACCAGTTTCAGGGTGTAGCCGTTCTCGACGCCGGTGGCGACCTCGCGATAGAGCGCATTGCGGTCGCGCAGCACCTCGGCGATCAGCGGGCTGCGGTTGCCCACCCCCCAGGCCCATGCCGCCATCACCGCGAGCAGGATCGCGCCGTACGCCAGCACGCGTGGCCGCAGCACCCGGGTCGGCTTGCCGTCGATCGCGTTCTGGGTGGAATAGCGGATCAGCCCGCGCGGGTAGCCCATCCGGTCCATGACCTCGTCGCAGGCGTCGATGCACGCGCCGCAGGCGATGCACTCGTACTGCAGGCCGTTGCGGATGTCGATGCCGGTCGGGCAGACCTGCACGCAGATGGTGCAGTCGATGCAGTCGCCGAGTTCCTCGGGCGCGAACTTCGGCAGCGGCTCCGCCTGGCCCGGGTCGAAGGTGATGGTGCCGTGCGCCTGGGCGCGGTTGTCGGCCGCGGTCGGATGCTGGGCGGCGCGGAACACGTAGTCGTAGGCGGTGACCTTGTCGAGCAGGCCGCGGGCCCGTTCCTGCACGCCCTCGAGCAGGCCGCGCTTGCGCGGGCCGCGCGGCTCGCCGCGCATGGGGTCGTAGGCGATCAGCAGGGTATTGCGGTCGAACATCGCGCTCTGGAAGCGCGCGTACGGGCACATGTACTTGCAGACCTGCTCGCGCAGGAAGCCGGCGTTGCCCCAGGTGGCCAGCGCGTAGAACAGCACCCAGAACGTCTCCCAGCCGCCCCAGGCGAACGGCACCAGGCGTGCGCCGAGATCGGTGATCGGGGTGAAGAAGCCGACGAAGGTGAAACCGGTCCACAGCGCGAACACCAGCCACAGCAGGTGCTTGCCGCCCTTGCGCAGCAGCTTGTCCGCCGACCACGGCGCCGCGTCCAGCTTCATCCGCCGGTGTCGGTCGCCCTCGGTCCAGCGCTCCATCCACAGGAACACCTCGGTCCAGACGGTCTGGGGGCAGGCGTACCCGCACCACAGCCGGCCGGCGAGCGCGGTGAAGAAGAACAGCGCCAGCGCCGCCATGATCAGTAGCAGCGCCAGGAACAGGAAATCCTGCGGCCAGAAGGTGAGCCCGAACACGTGGAACTGCCGCGCCGGCAGGTCGAACAGGACCGCCTGGCGCCCGTCCCAGCGCAGCCAGGGAAACGCGTAGAACATGCCCAGCAGCCAGACCACCGCGATCTTGCGCAGGCGGTCGAACCGCCCAGAAACCTCGCGCGGATAGATCTTGCCCTCGCTGACGTAGAGGCTGCCGCCGCCGTCGTCGACGACCTCCAGTGGGATCCGCCCGGCCATTCTCAGCGCTCCGGCGGCAGCGCGCGGTTGAAG
Organism: Luteimonas endophytica; assembly: GCF_029887875.1. Taxonomy (GTDB): domain Bacteria; phylum Pseudomonadota; class Gammaproteobacteria; order Xanthomonadales; family Xanthomonadaceae; genus Luteimonas; species Luteimonas endophytica. The sequence goes on along the minus strand of NZ_JARXRM010000019.1, from coordinate 140,338 downwards.
CGGCTGGCGGGGCGCAGCAGCCACCAGGTGAACAGGCTGGACGAAGCGGTGGCCACCCAGAACGTGAAGAAGCCCAGCGTGTAGCCGAGCCCGCGGGCCATCGGCAACGACGGGAAGGTCATGTCGCGCAGCAGCAGCGGATCGACAAAGGCGAAGAACACCATGGTGGCGACCCCCGCGGCGAAGAAGCTCGGCCACAGGATCGCGCCGAGCTTCTGCGCCATCGGGCGCGGCGGGTGGTCGTAGGCGGCGGGCGCCTCGGTCACTGCGCCGTGCCTGCGGCCGCGGCGGCCGGTGCGGGATTGGACAGCGACCAGACGTACGCCGCCACCAGCCGGGCGCGGGTCTCGCCCAGCAGCTCGCGGTGCGCCGGCATGATCCCGTGGCGGCCCTCGCCGATGCTGGCGAACAGCGCCTCGCTGCTGCCGCCGTAGAGCCAATAGTCGTCGGTGAGGTCGGGCGCGCCGAGCGCCTCGTTGCCGGTGCCGTCGGCGCCGTGGCAGGCCACGCACAGGCCCTCGTACAGGGGCTTGCCGCGCGCGGCGAAGTAGTCGCCGCCGGGGGGCTGCGACAGCGAGCGGGTGTAGGCGACGATCGCGGTCATCGCCTGGTCCCCGCCCATGCCGGTCAGCACCTTCTCCCAGGGCGGCATCACGCCCTCGCGGCCGTCGAGCACAGTGGCCAGGACCTGCTCGGGCTCGCCGCCCCAGTGCCAGACGTCGTCGGTGAGGTCCGGATAGCCGGTGGCGCCCTGCGCGGTCGAGCCATGACAGGTGGCGCAGGTGTTGGCGAAGATCGATCGGCCCAGGCGCATCGCGTCGGGATCGGCCGCCAGCGCCGGCAGCGGCTGCCCGGCGTAGACCGAGAAGGTCTCCTCCAGGCGTGCGTCCTGCTTCTCCTTCTCGCGTTCGTGCTCGAGCTGCGAGCTCCAGCCGCCGTAACCGGCGAACGACCCCAGCCCGGGATACCAGGCGAGATAGCCGATGCTGAACACGATGGTGATGTAGAACAGGTTGATCCACCAGCGCGGCAGCGGCTTGTTGTACTCGGTGATGTCGCCGTCCCAGACGTGGCTGGTCTCGGTGGGAGCCGGATCGCCGGGGCGCCGCCGCGCGGTCCACCACAGCAGCCACACGCAGCCGCCGATGTTGATCGCGATCAGCACGATCACGTACCACGACCATGCAGTGCTCATCGCTGCTCCTCCCCGTCGCTCAGCGGCAGGCGCGCGGCCTCGTCGAAGTCGCGCTTGCGGCGCGGGCTCCAGGCCCAGATCCACCCCGCCACGAACAGCAGCAGCAGGATCGTCGTCACGATACCGGACACCATGTCATTGCCCCCTGGGTGCGTGGCGGCCGAGTCCCTGCAGATAGGCGACCACGGCGTCGAGTTCGGTCTTGCCGGCCACCTCCGCGGCGGCTCCGGCGATCTGTTCGTCGGTGTAGGGATCGCCCAGCGTCTGCAGCGCCCTCATCCGCCGGGTCACGGTGTCCCCGTCCAGCTGCGCCGCGGCCAGCCAGGGATAGCTGGGCATGTTGGATTCGGGCACCACGTCGCGAGGATTGTTCAGGTGCACGCGGTGCCAGTCGTCCGGGTAGCGGCCGCCGACGCGCGCCAGGTCCGGACCGGTGCGCTTGGAGCCCCACTGGAACGGGCGGTCGTAGACCGACTCGCCGGCCAGCGAGTAGTGGCCGTAGCGCTCGGTCTCGAAGCGCAGGGTGCGCACCATCTGCGAGTGGCAGTTGTAGCAGCCCTCGCGGACATACACGTCGCGCCCGGCCAGCTGCAGCGGCGGATAGGGCTCCACCCCGGGCAGCGGCTCGACCGCCTCGGCCTGGTACATCAGCGGCACGATCTCGGCCAGGCCGCCGAACGACACCGCCACGGCGATCAGCACCGCCATCAGGCCGACGTTCTTCTCGATTTTCTCGTGCGGGTTGTTGTTGCTCATGCGGCGCTCCCGGGCATGGCGCGTTCGTCGCTGGGGTCGGGCGGCAGCACCGGCTGCGGCGCCGGATCGCGTGCCATGGCGAAGGTCTTCCAGGTGTTGAGCGCCATCAGCAGCATGCCGCCCACCACCACCAGGCCGCCGAGCAGGCGCACGAAGTAATACGGGTAAGTGGCGTTGAGGGCCTCGACGAAGCTGTAGGTCAGGGTGCCGTCGTCGTTGGTGGCGCGCCACATCAGGCCCTGCATCACCCCGGCGATCCACATGGAGGCGATGTACAGCACCACGCCGAGGGTGTGGATCCAGAAATGCAGGTCGATCCACTTGGTCGAATACATGCCTTGCAGGCCCAGCAGCCGCGGCAGCAGCGAGTAGATCGATCCGATCGAGATCATCGCCACCCAGCCGAGCGCGCCGGCATGGACGTGGCCGACGGTCCAGTCGGTGTAGTGCGACAGCGAGTTGACCGTCTTGATCGACATCATCGGCCCCTCGAAGGTGGCGATCATGTAGAAGCTGATCGCGACGATGAGGAACTTGAGGATCGGGTCGGTGCGCAGCTTATGCCAGACGCCCGACAGGGTCATGATGCCGTTGATCGCACCGCCCCAGCTGGGCGCCAGCAGGATCAGCGAGAACACCATGCCCACCGACTGCGCCCAGTCGGGCAGCGCGGTGTACTGCAGGTGGTGCGGGCCGGCCCACATGTACACCGCGATCAGCGCCCAGAAGTGCACGATCGACAGCCGGTAAGAGTAGATCGGCCGGCCCGCCTGCTTGGGCACGTAGTAGTACATCATGCCCAAGAAGCCGGCGGTCAGGAAGAAGCCGACCGCATTGTGGCCGTACCACCATTGCACCATCGCGTCGACCGCGCCGGTGTAGACCTGGTAGGACTTGAGCATGCCCACCGGCAGCGCCAGGTTGTTGACCACGTGCAGCAGCGCGATGGTGATGATGTAGGCGCCGTAGAACCAGTTTGCCACGTAGATGTGCCGGACCCGGCGCTTGGCGATGGTGCCGAAGAACAGCCAGGCGTACGCCAGCCAGACCACCGTGATCAGCAGGTCGACCGGCCATTCGAGTTCGGCGTACTCCTTGCTCTGGGTGATGCCCAGCGGCAAGGTGACCGCGGCCGAGACGATCACCAGCTGCCAGCCCCAGAACACGAACGCCGCCAGGCGGTCGGAGATCAGCCGCACGTGGCAGGTGCGTTGCACCACGTGCAGGCTGGTGGCGAACAGCGCGCTGCCGCCGAAGGCGAAGATCACCGCATTGGTGTGCAGCGGGCGCAGCCGCCCGTAGCTGAGCCAGGAAACGCCCTCGAACAGGGTCGGCCAGTACAGCTGGGCGGCGATCACCACGCCCACCAGCATGCCGACGATGCCCCAGACCACGGTGGCCACGGCGAACTGGATCACCACCTTGTCGTTGTAGGTGCCGCCGGGGGCGGGTGCGGCGCGCGCGGTGGCGGGGTCGACGTCCGATACGAGGTTGGGCTGATGGGCCATGGGGCTGGGTTCTCCGGATCCTGCGTGCATTGTGGCCGGCCTCGGCCGGAGGCGACTTGATTAGGATCAAATAGCCGGGGCGGGGCGATCTGGGGCGCGCGTGGCGCTCGCGCTCACGGGCCGCCGCCGAGAGCGGCCTGCCGTGAGGTTCGCGACGGCGGCAGAGCGAACCCTAGCGGTCATCATCGCGCGGTGGCAGGGGTCGGCGAAAACCGCGGGCCGTGGCACAATATCCAGCTCGCCCTGCGTCGTCCTCGACGAGGTGCGGGCGTCCCGGGTCGTTAGCTCAGTCGGTAGAGCATCGGACTTTTAATCCGCTGGTCGTTGGTTCGAATCCAACACGACCCACCACACGCCCGCCCTCTCTTCACGCCGAATCCGGCTGCGCGCAGGTCGCGTCAGGCGCCTGCGCGGTGCAAGCCGCCCTCCCCGCCATCGCCGGGTTCACCGGTTCAGCCGGCCGGGACCGGCCGGCGCGCCGCCCGCGCGGCGGCGCGCGCGTTCAGCCTCGCCGCGACCGCCAGCGCCTGCTCCGCATCGGCGAAGATCAGCGGGCGGTTGGAGCGCGGCAGGTATTCGGCGCCGGCCTCGTCCCTGAGCAGGTAGCCGACGCCGGGTTGCAGGTGGATGGTCCAGGTCATGCCCGCTCCTCGGCAACGGACGCGCCTGCGTCCGGATGCCCACGGACATGCAAGGGCCGCGCCAATTGCGGCCGGGCCCGTGGCCGCCGCCTTCAGTGCCGGCGCCGCGCCGCCGTGTCGCCGGTGGTCCGTATCTGTCGCCCAGGGTCATCTGGTCGGGAGTGCTTCGGGAGACGCGTGCAATGCTGGAAAGCGCGCGGGGGGGCGGGNGGGCCGGGGGATACGTGCCAAGTCGCTCCCCGATACTCGCTTGGTTGTCACGCATCCCCCGGCCCGCTGGGGACGATGCGGTGATCGGGCCGGAAAGCGTGGGTCGCAGCTGGGCCTTGGCCGCGTCGGTCCCCGCTTTTCTTGGAAGCGCCGGTGATCTCACTCCATCGGGTGGGGGTGGCGCCGCAACCAAGCGAGTATCGGGGAGCGACTTGCGGCGCCACCCCCGCCCGATGGCCCGGCCCCCCCCTTTGGCTCAGAAGCACCGCCGCTACGCATCGCCGCATCAGCGGCGCAGCGCGGGCCAGTGCAGTTCGGCGCGGTGGTCGGCGCCGTCGTCGAGCAGGGCGATCCAGGGCGATGGCTGTTCGGCGCCATCCAGCAGCAGGCGCGGGGTCGGTGCGTCGCCTTCTGCCGTGGCGTCGAAACAGCTGACCTCGATCCGGTACAGGCTCTCGCCGAAGCGGTAGCGCAGCGTGAAGCCTGGCCAGTCGGCCGGGAGGCAGGGCGTCAGCCGCAGGGCGTCGCCGCGGCGCTCCAGGCCGAGCAGGGACTCGGTCAGCAACCGGTACATCCAGCCGGCCGAACCGGTGTACCAGGTCCAGCCGCCGCGGCCGACGTGCGGCGCCACGCCGTAGACATCGGCGGCCATGACGTACGGTTCCACCTTGTAGCGTTCCACCGCCTCGGCGTCGCGGGCGTGGCCGAGCGGATTGATCATCCGCGCCAGCTCCCAGGCGCGCTCGCCGTCGCCGAGCTGCGCGAAGGCCATCGCCGCCCAGACCGCCGCGTGGGTGTACTGGCCGCCGTTCTCGCGCACCCCGGGCACGTAGCCGCGGATGTAGCCCGGGTCCTGCACGATGCGGTCGAACGGCGGGTCCAGCAGCTGCACCAGGCCGGCTTCCCGGCGCACCAGGTGGCGGTCCAGCGCCTCCATCGCCCGCCGCGCGCGGGCCGGCTCGGCCGCCCCGGACAGCACCGCCCAGCTCTGCGAGATCGAGTCGATGCGGCATTCCTCGTTCTGCGCCGAGCCCAGCGGGGTGCCGTCGTCGAACCAGGCGCGCCGGTACCAGTCGCCGTCCCAGGCGTGGGCGTCGAGGTTGCGCTCCAGTTCCGCGCGCACCGCCGCGCACTCCTTCGCGAACGCATCGTCGCCGCGCGCGTGCGCCACCGCGGCGAAGCGCTGCAGCGCGGTGGCCAGGAAGAAACCAAGCCAGACGCTCTCGCCGCGGCCGCCATCGCCGACCCGGTTCATGCCGTCGTTCCAGTCGCCGGTACCGATCAGCGGCAGTCCGCGCTCGCCGCGCAGCTGCATGCCGCGGCGCAGCGCGCGCACGCAGTGCGCGTACAGCGGCTCGCGCAGCCGCGATGGCACCGGCAGGTCGTAATAGGACTCCTCGTCCGGACTCACCAGGCGCCCTTCGACGTAAGCGGCATGCTCGTCCAGCACCCCGGCGTCGCCGGTCACCTCGAGGTAGCGGCATACCGCCAGCGGCAGCCACAGGAAGTCGTCGGAACAGCGGGTGCGCACGCCGCGGTCGCCTGGCGGGTGCCACCAGTGCAGCACGTCGCCCTGGGGGAACTGATGCGCGGCGCTGGCCAGGAGGTGCGCACGGGTGGTCCCGGGCGCGGCGTGCACGGTGGCCATGGTGTCCTGCAGCTGGTCGCGGAAGCCGAACGCGCCGCCGGACTGGTAGTAGCCGCTGCGCGCCAGGTGCCGGCAGCCCAGGGTCTGGTACAGCAGCCAGCCGTTGACCAGCACGTCCAGTTCCGGCTCGGGGGTTTGCACCTGCACCGCCCCGAGGGTCCGTTCCCAGTGCCTGCGGACCTCGGCCAGGGCGTCGTGCGCGACCCGGGCGCCCTTGCTGCGCAGGGCGAGCCGGGACGCGTCGTGGGCGTCTTCCCCGGCGCCGAGCCGGAAGACCGTCTCCGAGGTCTGGCCGGGCGCCAGCGCCAGCCCCACCTGGAGCGCCGCGCACGGATCGAGCGCGGCGCCGAGCCGACCCGACAGGGTGGCGTTGCGCAGCGCAGCCGGCGCGGCGAGGCTGCCGTTGCGGCCGATGAACTCGGTGCGGTCGGCGGTGAAGGCGCGCTTGCCGGCCGCGCCGTCGACGTCCAGGAACGCCACCCTGCCACCGGACTCGGTGCTGTATGGATTGCGCGCGGTGAGGGCGCCGCTGGCCTCGTCGAGGCCGGTGACGATGTGCAGCAGCGAATTGCGGCGGAGGTCGCCGAGCACCCATTCGACGTAGGCGGTCGCCGACAGCCGGCGCGCGCGCCCCGACAGGTTGCGCAGCCGCAGGACCGAGAACTTGATCGCGTCGCGCGGGGCCACGTAGACCCACAGCTCGCTGGCGATGCCGTCCTCGACGTGGGAATACACGCTGTAGCCGAACCCATGGCGGGTGCGGTAGTCGCCAGCGCCGCGGCAGGGCAGGGCTTGCGGCGACCAGACCAGGCCGCTGTCCTCGTCGCGCAGGTACAGCGCCTCGCCGCCGGTGTCGGCGACCGGGTCGTTGTGCCACGGGGTCAGCCGGAATTCGTGCGCGTTGCCCAGCCAGGTGTAGCCCGCGGCGCTCTCGCTGAGCACGGTGCCGAAGCGCTCGTTGGCCAGCACGTTGCACCACGGCGCCGGCGTGGCGGCGCCTTCGCGCAGCGCGATCAGGTACTCGCCGCCATCGGCGGAGAAGGCGCCGGTCCCGTTGTCGAGCATCGTCGCCGCTGCGGCGGGGTCGAACGGCCACGGGTCGTCGTCGCCCGATACCGGCGACGGCCATGGGGGTGTCGGCACGGGTGGTGGCAACGCCGGCGCGGCGGCCACCGCGGCGCGCGCCTTCCTCGCGGTCTCGGCGACGGCGCCGGCAGGGTGCAGCAGCGGCGGTGCGCGTTCGGGCGGGATGCTGCGGCCGACCTGCGCCTCCAGGGTGCCGTGCTCGTCGCCGACGATCACCCGCGCCGCGGCCTGCAGCAGGATGCGGTCCTCCTGCTGGATGTGCTGCGCCATCCGCACGAACACACCGCCCGGGCGGTCCAGCATGCCGCCCTCGGGACCGGCCGAGACCATGCCGAGGATCCGCTCCTGCAACTCCTGGCGGTAGCCGGCGGTGTCTTCGTTCCAGACCACCATGTCGACGTTCAGGCCCTTGAGCCGCCAGTACGCATGCGCCTGCACCATCTGCCGCACCAGCTCGATGTTGGCCGAGTCGGTGATCCGCACCAGCACGATCGGCAGGTCGCCGGAGATCGAGTGGCCCCACAGGGCCGGCTGGCCGCGGCGGTTCTGCAGCAGCACCGCGCTGTCGGCGCGCAGCAGCGGATGCGCATAGACGATCAGGCCGGCCAGGCGCTCGTAGAGCTGCGCATCCGCCTGCGAGGCGTTGATCTGGCGGCGCACCACCTGGCTATGGGTCCAGGCCAGGTCGAAAACGCGGTCGGCCAGGCGCCGGTCGCGATACTTGTCGATCAGGGTGGCGCAGCCTTCGCGGTCGCCGGAAACGCCGCTGACCATGTCGACGATCGCGGTCTGTTCGGGCGCCAGTTCGATCCGGCAGCGGATCGCGACGATCGGGTCGAGCACCGAACCGACCGTGCCGGACAGCGGCTCCAGCGAGGTCAGCGCCAACGGTGCGCGCGGGGTGTTGCCGCGGCCCAGGAAACGCCCGCGGTCGGTCTCGTACGAAATCGCGCCGATGTCGGCCTCGTGCACCGCCACCAGGTGGAACATCCACGGCGTGGCTTCGGCGTGGGAGCGCGGGCGCCGCGTCGCCAGCAGGGCCTGCTTGCCGGCCAGCAGCTCGGTCTGCACGAACAGGTTGCCGAAGGCCGGGTGCGCCTCGTCGGCGATCCCCTGGGCCAGTACCACTTCGGCGTAGGTGGTGATCTCGATGGTGCGCGTGCGCCGCGAGCGATTGGAGACGCGCAGCCGGCGCAGCTCGATGTCGTCCTCGGCCGAGATCGCGATCTCCATGTGGGTGTCGAACCCGAACTTGCGGCCGCGGTACTCCGCCTTGGCGTCGGAGAAGATCGCCTCGTAGTGCTTCACCGCGACGCAGGTCGGCTGGTACGCGGCCGACCAGTAGCCGCCGCTGTCGACGTCGCGCAGATAGCAGAAGCTGCCCCAGTGATCGCGGGTGCCGTCCTCGCGCCAGCGCGTCACCGCCATGTCGCGCAGCCGCAGGCCGCCGCCGCCCGCCGCCGTGAACAGGCCGTGGAAGCGGCCATTGGACAGCATCTGCACCGCCGGCCGCGAGGTGTCCGGGTTGCGGAACACGCGCAGCCGGGTCTCGCTGGTCTCGACCACCACGCGCGCGCCGGCCTCGGCCTCGTGCGGGTGGAACACGCCGGTGTGCGGCACCCGCTCCTGCAGCAGCAACAGGGTCGCCTGGAACTGCGGGTCGGCGGCGAAACGCCGCTGCATCGGCCGCTCGCGCAGCAGATACGCGAGCGACAGCAGGCCCATGCCCTGGTGGTGGGCCATGAACGAGCGCACCACGGCGTACTCCTGGCCGCGCTGCACCCGCGCCGGGGTGTAGTCGATCGCCTCGTACAGGCCGAATTCGCCGCCGAAGCCGAGCCCGGCCAGGCGCTGCAGGTTCTGGGCCGCCTCCTCCGGCGCCACCATCAGCGCCATCATGCTGGCGTAGGGCGCGATCACCAGGTCCTGGGCCAGTCCGCGCTTGAGCCCCAGGCCGGGTACGCCGAACGCGCGGTACTGGTAGTTCATCCGCGCATCGACGGTGTTGTAGCCGCATTCGGAGATGCCCCACGGCACCCCGCGCTGGCGTCCGTAGCCGATCTGCGCCTCCACCGCATGCCGGCTGGTTTGCGCCAGCAGCGTGTCGGGGTAGCTCGGCATCACCAGTTGCGGCATCAGGTATTCGAACATCGAGCCGCTCCACGACAGCAGCGCGGCGCGGCCGTCGACCTCGGTCAGCAGGCGCCCGAGCGCGAACCAGGTGTCCTTCGGCAGCTGGCCCTGGGCGATCGCGACGAAGCTGCCCAGGCGCGCCTCGGACGCGAGGAGGTCGTAGTAGCCGTTGTCGAGCCGGCGCTCCTCGACGTCGTAGCCGATCGCCAGCAGGTGGCGGCTGCGGTCGTAGAGGAAGCCGTACTCCATCAGCGAGTACTGGCCGACGCGGTGCGCCAGCGCTTCGAGTTCGAGGATCCGGTCGGCGGCGCGCAGCCGCGCCAGCGGGTCGCTGCTGCGATCGCGCAGCTGGCGCAGCGTGGGGATGCCGGTCGCGTCGGTGCCGCCGTCGAGCCGCGGCCAGGGCGCGAACGCATCCAGTTCCGCGCACGCCGCGCGGCAGGCCTGCAGCAGGGCCTGCGGCCAGTCCGGGAGCAGCGCCGGCGCCTCGGCTGCGTCCGCGGGCCGGTATGGCCATGCCGCCGCGATCGCCTCGGCCTGCCGGGCCAGTCCGGCGAGCGCGGCGGACGCGGCGGCGGGCTCGGAAGGCGGCGCCGCGCGCAGCTCCCCCAGCCGGGCCTCGAACGCGTCGAGCCGGGGATCCAGCCCGTCGGCGCCGGCGCCTCCCGCCGGCGGTTCCTGCTCGCGCAGCACCCCGAGGGTATGCGCCAGTCCTTCGAACGTCGCCGGCGCGAGCAGCGGCGCGTCCGGCAGCGCCAGCAGCCCCTGGCGCAGGGTCAGCAGGTGGCCGGCCAGGTTGCCGCTGTCCACGGTCGAGATATAGCGCGGCGGCAGCGGCTGCAGGGTCTGGGTGTCGTACCAGTTGTAGAAGTGGCCGCGGTGACGGGGCAGCGCGTCCAGCGTGTGCAGCGTCAGGCGGGTGCGTTCCATCACGCCGCCCGCCTGCAGGTAGCCGAAGTCCCAGGCGGCCAGGTTCGCCAGCATCGACAGCCCGATGTTGGTCGGCGAGGTGCGGTGGGCGATCGCCGCCACCGGGTGCTCCTGGATGTTGTCCGGCGGCAGCCAGTGGTCCTCGGCGCGGACGTGGACCTCGAAGAAGGCCCAGGTGCGCCGCGCCAGCCGCCCCAGGAAGTCCAGCTGGGTCGCCGAGAGCCGTGCGCGCCGCGGCGGCGGCGTCCGGCCCAGCCAGGTCATCAGCAGCGGCGAGCCCGCCCACCACGCCAGCAGCGGCGCCGCGACCCAGAGCGCGCCCGGGTTGATCCACGCCACCAGCAGCGTCACCGCCACCGCGAAGGCCGGCGCGAACCACATGCTGCGCAGTTCGCCAAGGGCGTCGCGGTCGAGCTTGCGTTCCACCTCGCTCGACGGGCTCCACTGCAGCAGGTGGCGGCGGCTGACCGCCATCCGCCACAGGCTGCGCGCGGTCGCGTCGAGGCTGAACCACGCCTCGTAGGGCAGACAGGCGAGGTTGACCAGCGCCGCCTGCAGCTGGCGGGCCGCGGCGCGGCCCACCTGCAGCAGATGCGGTTCCAGCGCCATGTCCGGCGGCCGCGCCAGCACGTTCCGCGCCGCCGGGACCAGCACCGGCAGCAGCCACAGGCCCAGCAGCCAGGCGGTCCAGGCCAGCGGAGCGGGGGCCAGCGCCCAACCCGTCACCAGCAGCGCGGTGGCCGCCCCCGGCACCAGGCTGCGGCGCAGGTTGTCCAGCAGCTTGCCGCGCGAGAGCCACGACAGCGGATTGCGCTCCACCCCCCCGTTCGCGCGCGGGACCCAGGGCAGCAGCCACGGCAGCAGCTGCCAATCGCCGCGGATCCAGCGGTGGCGGCGCTTGACCTCGGCCGCGTAGCGCGCGGGCGGATCCTCGAACAGCTGCACGTCGCTGACCAGCCCGGCGCGGGCGTAGCACCCTTCCAGCAGGTCGTGGCTGAGGATGCTGTTGTCCGGAAAGCGGTCGCCCAGCGCGTATTCGAACGCGTCGACATCGTAGATTCCCTTGCCGACGAACGAGCCCTCGCCGAACAGATCCTGATAGACGTCCGAGACCGTGCGCGTGTAGGGATCGATGCCAGGCTCGCTGCCGAACAGGCGGGCGTAGCGGGTGCTGCGCCCCGGGCCCATGCTGCTGCCGATGGCGGGCTGCAGGATCCCGTAGCCGCGGGTGACCCGGCGCCGGCGCTCGTCGAAGCGCGGCCGGTTGAGCGGATGGGCCATGGTCGCGGCGAACTCGCGTGCGGCATCGCGCGGCAGGCGGGTGTCGGTGTCCAGGGTGATCACGTAGCGGACGTTGCCGAGCATCGCCAGGTTGCCGGCGGTGCGCATGAATTCCTGGGCCGGCGCCGCGCCGCGCAGCAGCCGGTTGAGCGCCGCCAGCTTGCCGCGCTTGCGCTCCGGACCGATCCAGCTGCGCTCGCGCGGATTCCAGCGGCGGGCCCGGTGCAGCAGGAAGAACCGGCCGCCGTGCTCGGGCGCGTAGCGCGCGTTGAGCCGGTCGATCTGCCGCACCGCGTGGTCGAGTAACGCCCGTTCCTCCTCGACCAGTTCGTGGTCGGCATCGAGGAAGTCGGTCAACAGGACGAAGTGCAGGTAGGGGTCGCGGTTGGCGAGGAACCGCACCTCCAGTCCCTCCACCAGGCCGTCGACCGCGGCGGCGCTGCCGATCATGCTCGGCACCGCCACCAGGGTGCGCGCGGCGCGCGGCATCCCGCGCGAGAAGTCCAGCCGCGGCAGCGGCCGCGGCGGCACCAGCACCGTCGCCAGCCAATTGACCAGGGCGATGCCGAGTTCGCTGAACACCACCACCGCCAGCGCAACGAGCAGCCACCGCAGCGCTTCTCCCGGCACCGGGCCGTCGAGCGTGGAAAGCAGGCCCCAGGTGAAGAACGCCACCGCCGCGCCGATCGGCAGCAGGTAGGCCGGCAGCGGGATGGTCGCCGGAGGCGCCTGCACCGCGCGCGCGCCGTCGAGCGCGCAGACCGCCGCGCAGGCTTGCGCGTGCCCGTCCCCGACCAGATAGTGGCCGACATGGGCGCGGGTGTCGCGCGCCCCGGCGTGTGCTCGCGCCAGCCCGAGGATCGTGCGGGCCACGGCGATCTCGTCGATGCCGCTACGCCGGGCGAGCCGTTCCAGGGCGTGGCGGTAGCTGTCGCGGGTGGCGAAATCCATCTGCGCGTAGGTGCCGTCCGGATCCTCGCGCAGGGTCCGTTCGACCATGCTCAGGTTCTCGACGAACTCGCGCCAGTCGATGGTCGCGAGCAGGCGCAGGCTGGCGATGCTGTTGCTCACCGAGACCTGGTCGGCGGCCTGCTGCTGGCTCTCCGCCTGCACCAGCGACTCGACGTTCTGGCCGCTGTGTTCCACCCACTGTTCGATCCAGTTCATCGGCATCGCCAGCGCCAGGCTGCGGCCCTGCACCCCGCGCGCCAGTTCGGCCACGAACGCGCCGGTCACCGCGCGCTGGGCGCGCGCCAGGTCGGCGACCACCAACACGACCTCGGTGGGGCTGTGGGTGGCGGTCTGGTTGAGCAGCCGGGCCCAGTCGCCGGCCTCGCGCCGCTCGATGCCGTCGTGCATCACCCGCGCCGCCATGCGCCGCAGGTTCTCGATCACCGCCAGGCGCAGCATGATCGGGATCGCCCAGAGTTCGCCGAGGGTGAGCGGCGCGCGCGACTGGTAGGCGGCGACGAAGCGGGTCATGGCCTCGGCGTCGATGCGGCCGTCGCCGTGCGCCACCGCCTCCATCGCCAGGTCGTAGACCCGCGGTACCCCGGCGGACGGGCCGCCGGCCAGGGCGGGAAGCTCGCGGCTGTAGTTGCGCGGCAGATGCCGGCGCGCGGTGCGGACCTGCTCCTCGATCAGGTAGAAGTTGTCCAGCAGCCATTCGCCGGCGGGAGTGATGCGCACGTCGTCCTGGACCATCCGCGCCAGCAGCGCATTGGCGCGCTGGAGCAGGTCCTCGTTCTCGCGCAGGCGCGGCAGCAGCTGGTCGGGTCCCGACTGCGCCCGCAGCACGTGCACCCGCGCCAGGGCGCGGCCGTGGGCTTCCATCTGCTCGGCGCTGAACAGGGGCGAGCGCAGCGGCTGCTCGGCCTGCGCCGGCTTGCCCGAAGCGTTCTGCCCGAGCCGCCACAGGCGGCGCCGCAGGCGCAGCCAGTGACCGAGCAGTTGCCGGGCGTTCGACATCGTGGAAACGGGCGCTCGGAGGGAGATGACCCAGCATGGCACCCGCGGGTGTGGCGCGCCGTGATGCGCACCCGTGCGGCCGCGGAGCAGGCCGCGCCTGGCCGCGCGGCGTTGAATCCGGCCCGGCGCGGGCGCATATTGGCCGGAACCCGCCCGCTCCGAAGCACCGGCGCCGCCATCCCGCCGGCGCTCCCCGGAACCCCCCCGGTCCCCCGATGCCCCTCGACGCCTTCCATCCCGCCGTCGCGCAATGGTTCCGCGCCGCGTTTCCCGCGCCGACGCCGGCGCAGGAGGCGGCGTGGCCGGCGATCGCCGCCGGCCGCAACACCCTGGTGGCCGCGCCGACCGGCTCGGGCAAGACCCTGACCGCGTTCCTGGCGGCGATCGACGGGCTGGTGCGCGAGGGGCTGGCGGGCGGCGGCCTGCCCGATGCGACCGCGGTGGTCTACGTCTCGCCCCTCAAGGCGCTCTCCAACGACATCCACGTGAACCTGGAAGCGCCGCTGGCCGGCATCCGCGCCGAGCTGACGGAGATGGGGCTGGCCGACGTGGAGATCCGCACCGCGGTGCGCACCGGCGACACCCCGCAGTCCGAGCGCGCCGGCATGCGCCGGCGGCCCCCGCACATCCTGGTGACCACGCCCGAATCGCTGTACGTGCTGCTGGGCTCCCAGTCCGGGCGCGCGATGCTGGGTACCGTGCGCACGGTGATCGTCGACGAGATCCACGCGGTCGCCGACGACAAGCGCGGCAGCCATCTGGCGCTGTCGCTGGAGCGGCTGCAGGCGCTGTGCGCGCGGCCGCTGGTGCGGGTCGGGCTGTCGGCGACCCAGAAGCCGATCGCGGAGGTGGCGCGGTTCCTGGTGGGGACCGGGGGCGCACCGGTTCCCGGCGCGGGCGACGGGGTGCGCGCGCCTGTCGATCGGAACGATGCCGCCATGCAGCCAGCGGCGGACTGCGCGATCGTCGACATCGGCTACCAGCGCCGCCGCGACCTCGCGCTGGAGCTGCCGCCGACGCCGCTGTCGGCGGTGATGTCCAGCGACCAGTGGGAGCAGGTGTACCGGCGCATCGCCGCGCTCGCCGACGCGCACCGCACCACCCTGGTCTTCGTCAACACCCGGCGCATGGCCGAGCGCGCCGCGCGCCACCTGGGCGAACTGCTGGGGCGCGAGCGAGTCGCCGCGCACCACGGCAGCATGGCGCGCGAACACCGGCTCGATGCCGAGCAGCGGCTCAAGCGCGGCGAACTGAAGCTGCTGGTGGCGACCGCCTCGCTGGAACTCGGCATCGACATCGGCGACGTCGATCTGGTCTGCCAGCTCGGCTCGCCGCGCTCGATCGCCGCGTTCCTGCAGCGCGCGGGGCGCTCCGGGCACTCCGTGGGCGGCGTGCCCAAGGCGCGCCTGTTTCCCGCCACCCGCGACGAGCTGGTCGAATGCGCGGCGCTGCTCGACTGCGTGCGCCGCGGCGAGCTCGACGCGTTGCGGATCCCGCCCGCGCCGCTCGACGTGCTGGCCCAGCAGATCGTCGCCGAGACCGCCTGCCGCGACTGGGACGAGGACGCCCTGTACGACATGCTGCGGCGCGCCTGGCCCTACGCGCGCCTGGCGCGCGCCGACTACGACGCGGTGGTGCGGATGCTGGCCGGCGGCTACGCCGACCGCCGCGGCCCGCGCGCCGGCTACCTGCACCGCGACGCGGTCAACCGCCGGCTGCGCGGCCGCAAGGGCGCTCGGATGACCGCGGTGATGTCCGGCGGCACGATTCCCGACACCGGCGACTACGCGGTGGTGCTGGAGCCCGAGGCCAGCAACATCGGCACCGTCAACGAGGATTTCGCGGTCGAGAGCATGGCCGGCGACGTCTTCCAGCTCGGCAACGCCAGCTACCGGATCCTCCGCGTCGAGCCCGGCCGGGTGCGGGTGGAGGACGCGCAGGGGCTGCCGCCGAGCATCCCGTTCTGGCTCGGCGAGGCGCCGGGGCGCAGCGACGAACTGTCGGCCGGGGTGGCGCGGCTGCGCGAAGAGGTCGGGTCGCGCCTGGGGCCGCGGCCGGAGCCGGACTCTCGCGGCACGGGCGGCGGAGCGGCACGGGGGGAGCAGTCCCCGGCGCGGGACACTGCGTTCGCCATCGCCTGGCTGCAGGGCGAGCTCGGGCTCGACGACGAGGCCGCGCACCAGCTCGCCGGCTACCTGGCCAGTGCGCAGGCCGCGCTCGGCGCGCTGCCGACCCAGTCGCGGATCGTGCTGGAGCGCTTCTTCGACGAATCCGGCGGCACCCAGCTGGTGATCCACGCGCCGTTCGGCAGCCGCCTCAACCGCGCCTGGGGCCTGGCGCTGCGCAAGCGCTTCTGCCGCAAGTTCAATTTCGAACTGCAGGCCGCCGCCACCGAGGACGCGATCGTGCTGTCGCTCTCGACCAGCCACAGTTTCCCGCTGATCGAGGTGGCGCAGTACCTGCATTCGGCCTCCGCCCGCGACGTGCTGGTGCAGGCGTTGCTGGATGCGCCGCTGTTCGGGGTGCGCTGGCGCTGGAACGCCACCACCGCGCTGGCGCTGCCGCGCTTCTCGGGCGGACGCAAGGTGGCGCCGCAGCTGCAGCGGATGCGCTCCGAGGATCTGCTGGCCACGGTGTTTCCCGACCAGGTGGCGTGCCTGGAGAACATCGTCGGCGAGCGCGAGGTGCCGGACCATCCGCTGGTGGCGCAGACCCTGCGCGACTGCCTCGACGAGGCGATGGACAGCGAAGGCTGGCTGCGGCTGCTGGGGCGCATCGAGGCCGGTGCGGTGGAGGTGCTGGCGCGCGACCTCACCGCGCCTTCGCCGCTGGCCGCCGAGGCGATCAACGCCCGGCCCTACGCCTTCCTGGACGACGCCCCGCTGGAGGAGCGCCGCACCCAGGCGGTGCAGGCGCGCCGCTACGCCGATCCGGAATCCGCCGACGACCTGGGCCGGCTCGACCCCGAGGCGATCGCCGAGGTCCGCGCCCAGGCATGGCCCGAGGTGCGCAGCGCGGACGAAATGCACGATGCACTGATGGGTCTGGGCTGCGTCACCGCGGCGGAGGCCCGTCGCGACCCTGCGTGGCGCGCCATGCTGGAGGCGCTGGCCGACGGCGGGCGCGCCACCCTGGTGCTGCGGGCGGGTGGCGACCGGCCGGGCCAGGCTGCCGTGGCCGGCGGCGGCGAAGCCGCCGTCCCGGAGCAGTCGCCCGCCGCGGCGGCGCCTGGCTGCTGGGTCGCGGCCGAGCGCCTGCCGCAATTGCTGGCGCTGCAGCCCGGCGCGGCGCTGCAGCCGCGGATCCGGGTGCCGGACGAGTACGCGGGCGTGGCCTGGACGCCGGAGGACGCGGCGGCCGAACTGCTGCGTTCGCGCCTGTCCGGGCTGGGACCGACCCCTGCGGCGGAACTGGCGCACGCGCTGGGGTTGTCGCCGGCGCAGGCCGAGGCCGCGCTGCTGCGACTGCAGCAGGACGGCTACGCGATGCAGGGCCGCTTCACTTCCGGCGCGGAGGCGATCGAATGGTGCGAACGCCACCTGCTGGCGCGCATCCATCGCTACACCCTGGGCCGGTTGCGACGCGAGATCGAGCCGGTGCCGGCGCGCGACTTCCTGCGCTTCCTGTTCGATTGGCAGCGGGTGTCGGGCACCGTGCGCGCGGCCGGCGCCGAGGCCCTGGCCGGGGTGCTGTCGCAGCTGGAGGGCTTCGAGGCGCCCGCCGCCGCGTGGGAGGCCGAACTGCTGCCGGCGCGGGTGGCCGGATACTCGCCGGGCTGGCTCGACGAACAGTGCACCGCCGGGCGCACCCTGTGGACCCGGCTGCGCGCGCACGAGGCCGAGCCGGGCGCGGGGCGCGGCTCCGGATCGGTGCGGGCGACGCCGGTGGTGCTGCTGCCGCGGCGCAGCGCCGCCCACTGGGCGCGGCTGGCGCCGCCGGTGGCCGACCCCGCGGCGTTGTCCTCGCGCGCGCGGCGCCTCGCCGCGCACCTGGACACGCACGGCGCATCGTTCTTCGACGAGATCGCCGACGCCACCGGGCTGCTGCGCACCGAGCTGGAGGATGCGCTGGCCGAGCTGGTGGCGCGGGGGCATGCGCACTGCGACAGTTTCGCCGGCCTGCGCGCGCTGCTGGTACCGGCCGCGAAGCGCGCTCCGGCGCGCGGCCGGCGGCGGCGCCCGCTGCTGACCGGCATCGCCGATGCCGGGCGCTGGGCGCCGGTGCGCCGGCCCCCGGCGACGGCAGGTGGCGACGCCGAGGCGCTGGAACACGTGGCCCGGGTGCTGCTGCGCCGCTACGGCGTGGTGTGCTGGCGGGTGCTCGAGCGCGAGGCCGCCTGGCTGCCGCCGTGGCGCGAACTCTCGCGGGTGTACCGGCGCCTCGAGGCGCGCGGCGAGATCCGCGGCGGCCGCTTCATCGCCGGCCTGTCCGGCGAGCAGTTCGCGCTGGCCGAGGCGGTGGGCCTGCTGCGCAAGGTGCGCCGGCGCCCGGACGACGGCGCGCTGGTCTGCGTCGCCGCGTGCGATCCGCTCAACCTCACCGGCACCCTGCTGCCGGGCGCGAAGGTGCCGCGGCTGCCGGGGGCCAGGGTGCTGTACCGCGACGGCGTGCCGCTGGCGGCGCTGGTGGCCGGAGAGCTGCAGCCGCTGCATGCGCTCGATGCCGAGCAGACGGTGCAGGCCCGCCGCGCGCTGCTTCGCGAGCCGGCGGCGCCCGCGGTTCCGGCGTAGGCGCCCGGCCCGCGCCGCCGGCGCGGGCTCAGCCGGATCCGGACACCGTCTCCAGTACCGCCACGCCATAGCGCGCCAGCTTGCCGGCGCCGATCCCGCCGATCCCGGCGAGTTCGTCCTCGTTGGCGGGGCGGCGCGCGGCGATCTGGCGCAGGGTGCTGTCGTGGAAGATCACGTAGGCCGGCACGTTCTGCTCGCGCGCCAGCCGCGCGCGCAGCTCGCGCAGGGCCTCGAACAGCGGCTGGTCGGCTGCGGCCAGGTCGGCCGCCGGGGCGGCGCCGCGCACGCTGCGCTCGCGTTCGCGGCGCGCGGAGATCCTCCGCAGCAGCACCCGCTGCTCGCCCTTGAGCACCGCGCGGCTGGCGGCGGTCAGGCGCAGGCCGCCGTAGCCCTCCGCGTCGACCTCCAGCAGCCCGTGCGCGACCAGCTGGCGGAACACGCCGCGCCAGGTGCGGGCGTCGAGATCGGTGCCGACGCCATGGGTGCTGAGACGGTCGTGGCCGAACTGGCGGACCTTCTCGCTGTCGCTGCCGCGCAGGATGTCGATCACGTGCGCGGCGCCGAAGCGCTGGCCGCTGCGGTACACGCAGCTGAGCGCCTTCTGCGCCGCCTCGGTGGCGTCCCAGGCCTGCGGAGGCTGCAGGCAGTTGTCGCAATTGCCGCAGCCTTCGCCTTCGGCCGGCACGTAGTCCTCGCCGAAGTTGGCCAGCAGCACCCGGCGCCGGCAGCGCATCGACTCGCAGTATCCGACCAGGGCGTCGAGCTTGCGGTGCTCCAGGCGCTTGCGCTCGTCGCCGGATTCGGACTGCTCGATCATCTGCCGCAGCAGTACCAGGTCGCCGAGGCCGTAGCACATCCAGGCGTCGGCCGGCTCGCCGTCGCGGCCGGCGCGGCCGGTTTCCTGGTAGTAGCCCTCGATCGACTTGGGCAGGTCGACGTGGGCGACGAAGCGCACGTCCGGCTTGTCGATGCCCATCCCGAAGGCGATGGTCGCCACCACCACCACGCCCTCGGCGCGCAGGAACCGGCGCTGGTTGGCGGCGCGCAGCTCGGCATCCATGCCGGCGTGGTAGGGCACCGCGTCGATGCCGTGCCCGGCCAGGAATTGCGCCGTCTCCTCGACCTTGCGCCGCGACAGGCAGTAGACGATGCCGGCTTCGCCGGTGTGCGCCTTCAGGAACTCCAGCAGCTGGCGTTTCGCGTTCTCCTTCTCCACCACCGTGTAGCGGATGTTGGCGCGGTCGAAGGAGCTGACGAAGCGGCGCGCGTCCTCCAGCTGCAGGCGCTCGGCGATCTCGCGCTGGGTGGGCGGGTCGGCGGTCGCGGTCAGGGCGATCCGCGGCACCTGCGGCCAGCGCTCGTGCAGGATCGTCAGCTCGCGGTATTCGCGGCGGAAGTCATGGCCCCACTGCGAGACGCAGTGGGCCTCGTCGATCGCGAACAGCGCCAGCGGCGCGCGCTCGAGCAGCGACAGGAACCGCGGGGTGAGCAGGCGCTCCGGGGCGACGTAGAGCAGGTCCAGGTCGCCGGCCAGCAGCTGGCGCTCGATCGCCTGGGCGGCCGCGGCGTCGAGGGTGGAGTTGAGGAACGCCGCATTCACGCCGAGCTGGCGCAGCGCCTCCACCTGGTCCTGCATCAGCGCGATCAACGGCGAGACCACGATGGCCACGCCCTCGCGCAGCAGCGCCGGCAGCTGGTAGCACAACGACTTGCCGCCGCCGGTGGGCATCAGTACCAGGGCGTCGTTGCCGGCGGCGACATGCTCGACGATGGCGGCCTGCGCGCCGCGGAACGCGGCGTGGCCGAAGACGCGCTGCAGCGCCTCCAGCGCACGTGGGTCCTGGGGGGATGGCATGGCGCAAGGATACCGGCGATGCCGGTCGCGGCCTATCGGGGAATGCCTCCGGCGCGCCTGGGAAGACGCCGCGCCGTCGCCGGGTGCCGGGTTCCCGGATCGCTAGCTCGTTCGCACGGCTCCGGAGCGGAGCCCCCTCGGCAAGGCGGCGCGCGGAAGGCGCGAGGACCGGAACCGCGGAGCCCGGTGGGCGGGTTTCGCAACGCGAAACCCGCGCTCGCCGGACGAGCGGCGTGGGGGCTTCACTGCAGCAGCGAGCGCAGCATCCACGCGTTCTTCTCGTGGGTCTGCAGGCGCTGGATCAGCAGGTCCTCGGTGGGCTCGTCGTCGGCGTCGTCGGCCACGTCCAGCGCCTTGCGCGCGGTGCGGCAGACGGCTTCGTTGCCGATCACCAGCTGGCGGACCATCTCGCGCCATTCCGGCGCCTTCTCCAGGCCCGGCTCCTCCTTGATCGAGGACAGCTCGATGAACTCGGCGTACGACCCCGGGGCATTGTAGCCCAGAGCGCGGATCCGCTCGGCGATGTCGTCCAGGGCGTTCCACTGCTCGGTGTACTGGGTCTCGAACATCGCGTGCAGGGCGTTGAACATCGGCCCGGTGACGTTCCAGTGGAAGTTGTGGGTCTTCAGGTACAGCGTGTAGGCGTCGGCCAGGAAGGCGGACAGGTGCTGGGCGATCCGCTTGCGATCCTTGTCTCCGATCCCGATATCGATGGCCGGCGCGCTGGAGCTCGGGCCGGGGGACGCCACGGCCGGGGTGGCGTCCCGGGCGCTGGGGGCGTTCTTCTTCGGGGAGTTCTTCTTCGATCCGGCGGTCTTGGTCTTTGCCATCTTCAGGGCTCCGGTGGGGATGGATTTGCCGCCACAATACGGCGGTCCGCGTTCTGGATATGTGACTTCCCGGAAGGTTTTGCAAGCGAATGGAGAATCCCGGCGCCAAGGCGGTGAGCGAGACGTTGAAGCGCGCGCGCAGCGCGATCGACGCGGGCCTGTCGCGCGACCGCGGGCGGCTCCACGGGCTATGGTCGCGCTGGCGCGCGGCGCCCGGCAGTGAAGCGGCGCGGACCCGGTTCGAGGAGGCGCTGGAGGCCTCGCGGGCCGCCCGCGGGGCGCGCGCCGCGGCGCTGCCGGATGCGCCGGTCGAGGGATCGCTGCCGATCGCCGGCGAGGCCGGGCGGATCGTCGGGCTGATCCGGGAGCACCCGGTGGTGGTGGTCGCCGGCGAGACCGGCTCCGGCAAGACCACCCAGTTGCCCAAGCTGTGCCTGCAGGCCGGGCGCGGCGCCGCCGGCACGATCGGCTGCACCCAGCCGCGGCGCATCGCCGCGCGCGCGGTGGCGCGGCGGGTGGCCGAGGAGCTGCGGGTGCCGCTGGGCGGAGTGGTGGGCTACCAGGTGCGCTTCAGCGACCGCGCCGGCGAGCGCACCGCGATCAAGTTCATGACCGACGGCATCCTGCTGGCCGAGATCGGCTCGGACCGCTGGCTCTCGGCCTACGACACCATCATCGTCGACGAGGCCCACGAGCGCAGCCTCAACATCGATTTCCTGCTGGGGTACCTGAAGCAGCTGCTGGAGAAGCGCAGCGACCTCCGCGTGATCGTGACTTCCGCCACCATCGATACCGCTCGCTTCGCGGCGCATTTCCGCGGCGCGCCGGTGGTGAGCGTGGAGGGCCGGGGGTATCCGGTGGAGGTGCGGTACCGGCCGTTGGGGGGAGAACCGGGGTCAGAACCGCGTTCTCCCTCGCCGGCGGCCGAACGCCGGGGATCTCCTGGAGAAGATGACTCCGAGTCCCTTTCGCTGCTCGACGGCATCGTCGCCGCGTGCGACGAGATCGCGCGCGAGCCGGGCGGCGGCGACACCCTGGTGTTCCTGCCGGGCGAGCGCGAGATCCGCGACGCCCACCGCGCGCTGGAGGCGCGCCGGTACCGCCACACCGAGGTGCTGCCGCTGTACGCGCGGCTCTCGGCGCGCGGCCAGGACCGGGTGTTCGACCCCGGTCCGCAGCGGCGCATCGTCCTCGCCACCAACGTCGCCGAGACCTCGCTGACGGTGCCGCGCATCCACTACGTGGTCGACCCGGGCGTGGCGAGGGTCAAGCGCTACAGCCCACGGCAGAAGCTCGACCGGCTGCACGTGGAACCGGTCTCGCAGGCCAGCGCCGACCAGCGCAAGGGCCGTTGCGGCCGGATCGCGCCCGGCATCTGCTACCGGATCTATTCCGAGGCGGACTTCCAGGCCCGGGCGCCGTACACCGACCCCGAGATCCGCCGCGCCGCCCTGGCCGGGGTGATCCTGCGGATGCTGGCGCTCGGGCTGGGCGAGATCGAGCGGTTTCCGTTCGTGGAACCGCCCGATCCGCGCGCGGTGGCCGACGGCTGGCAGCAGCTCGCCGAACTCGGCGCGGTCGACGACCAGCGCCGGCTCACCGCCACCGGCCGCAGCATGGCCCGGTTGCCCGTGGACGTGAAGCTGGCGCGGATGCTGGTCGCCGCCCGCGAGCACGGCTGCCTGCGCGAGATGCTGGCGATCGCCGCCTTCCTCGGCATCCAGGATCCCCGCGAGCGCCCCGCCGAGCAGCGCGCCGCGGCCGACAATGCGCACGCGCTGTTCGCCGATCCGAAGTCGGAGTTCGTCGGCATCCTCCGGCTCTGGGACGCCTACCGCGAGGCCCACGAGGACTCCACCCAATCACAATTGCGGCGCTGGTGCGATCGGCATTTCCTCGGCTTCCTGCGGATGCGCGAGTGGCGCGAGCTGCACCGCCAGCTCAAGCTGCAGTGCGAGGCGCTCGGCTGGGCGGTCGCCGGCCTCGACGAACCCCTCGCGCTCGCGGACGCCGAGGCCGGAGCCGGCGACCCGGGGGATGCGAAGGTCGCGGCAGGGCGGCCCCGGCGGGCCGGCGCCGCCCCGCAGGCGCCGGGCAAGGGCCGTCACCCCTATGCGACGCTGCACCGCGCCCTGATCGCCGGGCTGCCCACCCAGATCGGCCAGCGCGGCGATCGCAACCTCTACGAGGGCCCGCGCGGGCGCCGGTTCCAGCTGTTTCCGGGCTCGGCACTGGCGCGCAAGCCGCCGCCGTGGGTGCTCGCGGCGACGCTGCTCGACACCGAGCGGGTGTGGGCGCTGACCAACGCCGCGATCGAGCCGGACTGGGTGATCGCCGAGCTGGGCCACCTGCTGGCCCGGCGCCATCACGATCCGCGCTGGTCGCGCGCGCAGGGGCGGGTGCTGGGCAGCGAGCAGGTCGGCTTGTTCGGGCTGGTCCTGGCGCCGAAGCGCCCGGTCGATTACGGGCGCCTCTACCCGCGCGAAGCGCGCGAACTGTTCCTGCGCGACGGGCTGGTGGCCGGCGAGATCAATCTGCGCAGTCCGTTCCTGGCCCGCAACCTCGCCACCCTGGAACGGGCGCGCGAGGAGGAGGCCAAGCAGCGGCGGGCCGGCCTGGTGGTCGACGAGGAGTGGATGGCGCAGTGGTACGACGCCCGGATTCCGGCGCAGATCGTCGATGCGCGTACGCTGGACGCCTGGATCGCGAAGGCGCCCGAATCGGAGCGGCGCGCGCTGGAGTGGAGCCGCGACGAGCTGCTGGTGGGCGACGAGAGCGACGCGGCGCGGTTCCCGCCCGTGCTCGCACTTGGCGAGGCGCGGTTGGCGGTGCGCTACCGTTTCGAGCCGGGCGCGCCCGACGACGGCATGACCGTGAGCGTGCCGCTGCACCTGCTCAACGCCCTCGACCCGGTTCGGCTGGGCTGGCTGGCGCCGGGTTTCTTCGAGGAGAAGGCGACGGCGCTGATCCGTTCCCTGCCCAAGGTGCTGCGCCGCAACTTCGTACCGGTCCCGGATTTCGCCCGTGCTTTCGCCGAGGCGCATCCGCAACCGCAGAGCGACGCGTTCGAGAGCGCGCTGGCGCGTTTCCTGCAGCGGCTGACCGGGGCGGCCGTGGCCGCTGCGGACTTCGAAGGTGCGGCGCTGGAACCGCATCTGCGCATCAACCTGCGCCTGCTGGCGGCAGACGGCCGCCAGGTGCTCGCGGAAACGCGCGACCTGGACGCGCTGCGCGCGCAGTTCGGCGAGCGCGCGGCGCGCGCCTTCGCGGCGCGGGCGGCCGAGGGCATGGCCCGCGAGGGCCTCAGGGAGTTTCCGGAGCAGCCGGTGCCGCGCTCGGTGCCGGGCGTCGGCGGGGTGGCGGCCTATCCGGCGCTCGCCGACGCCGGCGACGGCGCCAGCCTGGCGGTGCACGCCGACCCGGCGCGCGCCGACGCGCTTCACCCCGGTGGCGTGCTCCGGCTGCTGCGGATCGCGCTGGAGACCCGGCTCCGGCAGGCGCGCAAGCAGCTGCCGGTGGCGCCGAAGACCGCGCTGCTCTACGCCGCGATCGAAGCCGCCGCGCCGCGCGCGCCGGAACCGCGCGGTGGCGACCTGCTGCGCGAAGACCTGGTGGAAGGGGCCTTCCTGGCGCTGGCCGCCGAAGGCCTTGGGGAGGTTCGCGATGCCGGGGCGTTCGCCGCGCGCCGCGATGCGGTGGCACGTGCGCTGTTCGCCGAATCGACCCGCCGCCTGCGCCTGGCCGAGAACATCCTCGAACGTGTCGCGGCGATCCGCGCAAGGCTGGACTCCGGCCTGATGGGCTGGGCGCGCGCCAACCTCGACGACATGCGGGCGCAGCTGTCGGCGCTGGCACCGCCGGGGTTTCTGCGCGACGTCCCGGAGCCGCTGCTGGCCGAAACCCCCCGCTACCTGCAGGCGCTGGAGCTGCGCGCCGAGCGCGCCCTGCGCGATCCGCTGCGCGACCAGCAGCGGATGCTGGAACTGGCGCCCTTCGTTTCCGCGCTGCGGCAGGCCGAGGTCGAGGGCGAATCGAAGGCGCCGCAATGGCGCGCCTTCGCCCGCGACCTGGAAGAGCTGAGGGTCTCGCTGTACGCGCAGGAGCTGGGGGCCCGCGGCAACGTCTCGGCGAAGAAGCTGGCGCGCCGGCTGGATGCGCTGCGGGGCGGGTAATGCCGACCCGGACGCCGAACCGCGACCCGGGTCGCGGTCCGGATGCCGGGCTTCGTAGTAGAAAGGTGCCGCGGCGGTGTCGACTTCGGCCGTCCCGCACCGCCGGAAGGGACGCATGGACGGCCGCCCAGCTCGCGTTCTAAGGAGAGACCATGATGAAGCTGAAAACCGCCCTGGCTGTCGCTGCGCTTTCGCTCGGATTCGCAGGGAGCGCCTCCGCGGCCCCGCCCATTCCCTGCACTGCCGAAAACCAGGGCACGACCTACTACCAGGGAGGCCATAACGGCGGCCTGCTCTACCTGTGCCTGGCGAACGAATGGGAACTGGTCGCGCGCTGCGACGGTCCCGGAGACTGCACCTGGTACTGATCCACGTTGCGGGCCCGCCACGCGACGTGGCGGGTCCGATGGGCTATTCGATACGCCGCACCTTGGCCTGGGTGTTGTAGCCATCGATCTGCAGCCACCAGGCGCCGAACACGCCCGGGCGGATGGTCACCTTGGGATCGGTCCGGCGCACGCCCGGCAGGCTGGTCGGGTCGGTCTGCTCCCAGACCTGTCCGTTGTCGAGGGTGTAGCGCTCTCCCTTGCGGAAGCCGGTGAACTCGCCGAGCAGGGTGCCCTCGATCGGTTCCTCGGAATCGAAGTGGAAGAAACCGCGATTCTTGCGGACCACTTCCTGGCGTCCTTCCTCGCGGGCCTGCTCGGCGGCCACCGCGGTTTCCTCGCCCACCCGGCGCTGCAGCCAGGCATCCAGTGCCGCCAGCTCCTCCGGCGCCAGTTTGTCCAGCCCCGCGGCGCTGAACTCCTGCGGCGTCATCCGGTCGCGTAGGGACTGTTGCGCCAGCGCCTGGGCGGCGCAGGCCAGCAGCAGGACGGCGGTCAGGAGGCGGAAGGCGCGCATCGGTCTGTTCCTCGTTGGCGGACATCAATTAGTGTAGTCGGTCCATTCCCGCTCCGTGACCGTCCGTGGCGTCCGCCCAACGCACCCCGCTGGACACCCTGCTCGCGCTGCCGGCCGCGGCGGCGCTGACCCCACCGCTGCACGGGCTGCTGGAAACGGCGGCGGCGAAGGCGGTCGCGGACCCGGGGCTGGACCAGGCGCTGCCGTTGCTGGTCGAGACGCTGCGCGCGCTGGCGCTGCTGCAGGCCGATGGCGAGGTGGTGACCGCCGCGATCCTGCACGCGGCGCCGACGTGGGGGGCGGCGGTCGAAGACGGACTCGCACGCCGACACCCCGGCGTCGCGATGCTGGTCGACGGGCAGCGCGCCGCCCAGCAGGTCTGGGCGCTGCACGCCGAGCGCGACGGCGAGGGCAATCAGGAGGGCCTGCGCCGCCTGCTGCTGGCGATCGTGCGCGACCTCCGGGTGGTGCCGATCCTGCTGGCGCGGCAGCTGGCCTGGATGCGTGCCGCGGCGACGGCACCGGACGATGAGCGGCGCGCACTGGCGCGGCTGACCCGCGACATCCACGCGCCGCTGGCCAACCGGCTCGGCATCTGGCAACTGAAGTGGGAGCTGGAGGACCTGGCGTTCCGCTACCTCGAACCGGACACCTATCGCCGCATCGCCGGTCTGCTCGACGACAAGCGCACCGGCCGCGAGCGCTACATCGAGGCGCTCGGGCGCGACCTGGAGGAGGCGCTCGCCGCCCAGGGCGTGCGCGGCGAGGTGGCGGGCCGCCCCAAGCACCTGTACAGCATCTGGAAGAAGATGCAGCGCAAGGGGATCCCCTTCGGCGAACTCTACGACCTGCGCGCGGTGCGGGTGCTGGTGCACGACATTCCCGCCTGCTACGCGGCGCTGGGCGTGGTGCATGCGCTGTGGACGCCGGTGCCGAGCGAGTTCGACGACTACATCGCCCGGCCAAAGCGCAACGACTACCGCTCGCTGCACACCGCGGTGATCGGCCCGGAGGGCAAGACCCTCGAGGTGCAGATCCGCACCTTCGACATGCACGAGCAGGCCGAGCTGGGCGTGGCCGCCCACTGGCGATACAAGGAGGGCGGCGGCGGCGACGCCGCGCTGGAACGCAAGATCGAATGGATGCGGCGCCTGCTCGAAGCGCACCAGGACGGTGGCGACGAAGCCGCGCTGGCGGGCGCGCTGGACACCGAGCTGGTCGAGGACCGCATCTACACCCTGACCCCGCGTGGCGAGGTGATCGACCTGCCGCGCGATGCGACCCCGCTGGATTTCGCCTATCACGTGCACACCATGGTCGGCCACCGCTGCCGCGGCGCCAAGGTCAACGGGCGGATCGTTCCGCTCGACCATCGGCTGCGCAGCGGGGACCGCGTCGAGATCCTCACCGGCAAGACCGCCGAACCGCGTCGCGACTGGCTGCTGGCGGCGAACGGCTACCTGGCCAGCGGCCGCTCGCGCGACAAGGTGCGCGCCTGGTTCCACAAGCTGGACCGCGACCGCAACCTGCAGGACGGCCGCGACATGCTGGATCGCGAGCTCAAGCGGCTCGGGCTGCAGCACGCGGATCCGACGCCGGCGCTGCGCAAGTTCAACGCCGCCGGCCTGGACGACCTGTACGTGCTGGTCGCGCTGGGCGACGTGGGCCCGCACCAGGTGACGCGCGCGCTGCTCGAGCACGAACAGGCGGAGCCGCCGGCGATCTCCGCCCCGCGGGCGCCGCGGCGCCCGCCCAAGCCGAGTTCGGCGTTCAGCGTGGTCGGGGTCGACAACCTGCTGGTCCAGATCGCGCGCTGCTGTCGGCCGCTGCCGGGCGAGGCGATCGCCGGGTACCTCACCCGCTCGCGCGGGGTCAGCGTGCACCGCGCCGACTGCCCGGCGCTGCAGCGGCTGGCCGCGCGTCAGCCGCAGCGGGTGCTGCCGGTGGAATGGGGCCGCAGCGGCGGCGCCCACGACGCCGACGTCACCGTCGAGGGCGTGGATCGCAAGCATCTGCTCAAGGACCTGACCAACCTGATCGCGCAGGAGGACGCCCACGTGCTGGGCATCAGCAGCGACGGCGGTCGCGGGCTCGGCCGCACCCGCCTGCGGCTGCAGCTGCGGGTACGCGATTTCGGCCAGCTTTCGCGGCTGCTCGGCAGGATCGAGGGCATCGCCGGGGTGGAGCGGGCCTACCGCGAATGAGCGCCGGGCCGGTGCCGGCCCGCCGCCACCGGCTACGGTGGCGGCGGTGCGGCGGCGTTCACCGGCTTCTCTTATGCTGCGCGCGTGAACCGTGATCGCGATCCCAGCCCCGCCGCCGGTGCCGGCCCCGCAGCGCCGCGCGGGTCGGCGGCGGCCTGGCGCTCCGGATGGCGGCGCCACTGGCGCCGGGCCGCGGCGATCGCCGGAATTCTCCTGCTGATCCTGCTCGCCGTGCGGCAGCCGCTGGCCGAGCTGTTGTGGCCGCAGACCCGCGCTCAGGAGCTGCGCGAGGAAGCCGGCGCAGCCCTGGAGCGCGGCCACCTCAGCGCTGCCGACGGCAGCGGCGCGCGCGAACTCTACGAGGCCGCACTGGCGATGGAGCCGGATCGCAGCGAGGCGCGCCAAGGGTTGATGCGGGTGGCGCTGGCGGCGCTGGAACGGGCCCGCCGGGCCACCGCGCAGAACCACTTCGCCGACGCCCACGCCGCCCTGCGCCTGGCGCGCGAGCTGGACGCGCCGCGCGACGCGTCCGCCGCCGCCGCCGATGCGCTGCGCCGGCGCGAGGCCGCGCACGCCGGCCTGGACCAGCTGTGGGCGCGCGCGCAGCAGGCGCACCGTGCCGGTCGGCTGCACGGCGATCCCGCTGCGGCGCTGCCGCTGTACCGCCGCATCCTGGAGCTGGATTCCGGCAATGCCGAAGTACTGCGCGCGCGCGAGGACGCCATCGGCGAGCTGCTGCAGGAGGCGCGCGCCGGGCTGCGCCGTGGCGAGCTGGCCGGTGCCGCCGCCGCGGTGGCGCTGGCACGGAGCTTCGATCCGGGACATGTCGACCTGCCGGATACTGCCGCGCGCCTGGCCGAGGAGCGCGAGGCGGCCCTCGCGGCCGCCGCCCGGGAACTGGAGGGAGGGCGGCTGGAACGCGCCGAACGGCATTACCGGCGGCTGCTGGAGATGGATCGCGAGGCGGCCGACGCCAGGGCCGGGCTGGACCGGGTGGCGGTGGCGCTGGCGCAGCGGGCCGCCCGCCTGTCGGCGGATTTCCGTTTCGCCGATGCCGATGCGGTGCTGGAGCGCGCCGGTGCCCTGGCGCCGGAGCATCCCGCGGTGCTGGAGGCGGCCCGGCACGTCGAGCGGGCGCGGCGCCTGAAGGCGCGGCTCGGGCCGAGGCTATCGCCGCGCGAACGCGCGGCGCGGGTGCGCGACCTGCTGACCGCCGCCGCTGCCGCCGAGGCGCGCGGCGACCTGCTGACGCCGCCCGGCGAGAGCGCCTACGATCACCTGCGCGGCGCGCGCGCGATCGCTCCCGAGGACCCCGACGTGCGCCGTGCCAGCGAAAAGCTCCTGCCGGTCGCGCGCGGGTGCTTCGAGCGCGAGCTGCGCAGCAACAGCCTCGGCCGCGCCCGCGCCTGCCTGGATGCGCGCGTGGCGCTGGCCGACGAGGTCGAGGACCTGGCCCTGGCCCGCCGACGCCTGGCGCAGCGCTGGCTGGCGGTCGGCGAGGAACGCCTGGGCGCCGGCGAGCTGCAGCCCGCGCGCCACGCCGCGGCCACCGCGCGCGAGATCGATCCGGCGGTGCCGGGGCTCGCCGAATTCGAAGCGCGGCTGGAGCGGGCCTCGGCCCGCGTCGATTAGACGGGTCCGGCCCCGGAGGCCCGTCGGAGCGGGCCGCAGGAGGCGCGTGCCCTGCACGCGAACGCCCGGTGCCGCCGGCGGCGCCAGGAGTCGCCGCCTGTGCTGCCGGGTGCTCCAGGCCCGCGCCGTGGCGCCTTCCGGTTCGCCACCTGCACGGGTCAGGTCGTCCGGGCCGGGCCTGCGACCTCGCGCAGCAGCGTATCCAGGCGCGCGGCGATCCGGCTCCAGCCGTACTGCTCGATGCCTTCGGCGCCGAGCGCGAGCCCATCGTCCAGGCGCCGGTCGGCCTTCGCCGTCTCCAGGGCCGCCAGGCGTGCGTGAATCGCGTCGGCGGTGTTCGCGCAGCTCCAGCCGCGGCGCAGCGCCACCACCATTTCCGCGACCGGGTCGGCGTCGCCCAGATGCAGGATCGGCCTTGCGGCGCCGAGGTATTCGTGGAACTTGCCCGGGATCTGGGTGATGTCGTCGTTGGCGATGTTGACCAGCACGTCGGCCTGCCGCTGCAGCGCCAGGATCGCGGTGTGCGGCAGGAAGCCGAGCAGGCGGATGCGTTCGGGTGCGCCCCTCGCCGCCGCCAGGATCGATTCCGGCACGGTGATCGCGGCGATGCTCAGGCGCGCCTGCGGATGGCGGTCCAGGGCCTCCAGCAGCGCATCGATGCGCCGGAAGCTGTAGAAGCTGCCGGTGTACAGCAGTTCGAGCCTGGCGTGATCGAACAGGGTCGCGTCAGCGGCGCGGGCGGCAGCGGCGCGGTCGTCGTAGCCCTGCGGCAGCACCGCGATCGGACCGCTGCGGGCATGGCGTTCGTGCAGCAGCGCGGCCGCGGCGGGGTTGGTCACGGTGACCAGGTCGGCGCGCTCGCAGACCTCGCGCTCCAGGCGGTGCGCGCGGCGGCGCCAGCGCGGCGCGGTGTACCCGGCCAGGACCGGGTCGCCGAGGTCGGCGACCCAGGGCAACCCCCGGCGCGCGGCCAGCAGTCCGAGCTCGAGGGAGGTGGCGGGTTCGTGCGAGCTGAGCACCAGGTCCGGCGCCAGGGTGTCCAGCAGGCGCTGCAGTTCGCGCCGGCCCCAGTACCGCCACTCGCCGCGGATGTCCGGGTAGTGCAGGTATTCGGCGATCCGCTGCACCGTCTCGGAGATGCGCTGTTTCCAGCTACGCGGCGGGCGGATCGGAGACGGCGCGGCGCCGTCGCGCGCGGCGTCGCCGTTGCCGGTGGGACCCGCCGCGCCCCGGGCCGCCTTGCGCTGCTTGCGCTTGCGCAGCAGGGCCAGCATCCCGCGCACCGGGCCGGGGAAGCTGCGATGCACGCGCACGCCGCTGGGCAGCGGAGGCAGGCCGGGCGTTTCGCCACCCAGATCGGGCGCCAGCACGTGCACCTCGTGGCCGAGCTCCGCCAGCTCCCGGCACAGATAGGTCCAGCGCAGCGACTGCGGCGACGGGCTGGGCGGGAATTCGTAGGCGATCAGGAGCAGCCGCATCAGCATCGGGCCGTGGGAAACGAGGCGGCGATGGTGGCGCGCGCGGAGTCGAATGAGAAGTGGTTGCGGACGTTGTCGGTGCCGGCGCGCGCCAGCCGCGTCCACAGCGCCTCGTCCCCGTGCAGGCGCGCCACCGCTTCGGCGAACGCGGCGGCGGCGTCCGCCACCAGCAGCTCGACCCCGTCCCGCGCATGCATCCCCTCGGCGGCGCAGGCGGTGGCCACCACCGGCATGCCGGCGGCCATGCACAGGTTGATCTTGCCCTTGACCCCGGCGCCGAAACGCAGCGGCGCCAGGCCCACCCGGCAGCGGCGTAGCAGCGGCGACAGGTCCGGGACGTGCCCGTGCAGCCGCACCCCCGGCGGCAGCGGCAGTCCGGCCACCGCCGCGGCCAGGCCGTCCCCGACCACGTGCAGCGCGCAGTCCGGCAGGCGCGCACGGACCAGCGGGAAGATCTCCGCCAGCAGCCACCGCAGCGCGTCGACGTTGGGCGGATGGCGTGCGCCACCGACGAACAGCAGGCCCTCGCGCTCGGCGAACCCGGCCGGCGTTTCCTCGACCTGGTGCAGGTTCGGCAGCACCTCGACCCGGGCCTGCGGCAGCGCCTCGCGCAGCAGCGCCGCTTCCACCGGGCTGACCACCCAGGTCACGTCCGCCTCCGCGACCGCGCGCAGCTCGCGCCGACGGGTGATCGCGGCCAGCCGGCGGAGCCGGCGGTCGCCGCCGAGGTCCGCCTCGCGCCGTTCGCGCAGGTGGTGCAGGTCGACCGTGTCCAGCACGATGCGCGTCCCGGGCGCGATCCGCCGCGCCAGCGGTACCAGGAACTCGGCCAGGTGATAGCGGCTCACCACCAGAACATCGAAGCCGCGCAGGTGCCGGGCGAACCAGTGCGGATAGGCGCCGGCCCCGGTGTGCACCACCACCCCGAGCAGGCGCAACGCATCGGTGTAGGCGCCCGCGTCGACGCGGTCGTCGGGGAGGAATTCGACGCGGTCGCCGCTCTCGGCCAGCACCCGCATCAGGTTGAACGCGCGCAACGAGCCGGAGTCCCGATCCGGCCGCGGGGTGCTGACGTCGACCAGCAGCACCCGCCGGCCGTCGCCCGCGGCCGGCAGCGGCGCGGCGGGCTCCGGTCTGCCCGGGGCCGCGGGATCGGCCGGGGCGGGCGGCCGCTCGGCCAGCCGCGCCAGCGCTCCGCGCCAGCCGCGCGCGTGCACGGCCAGGCGCAGCCGGTGCAGGCGTGAGCCGAGGCGGCGCCAGTGGTAGCGGGGATCGGGTAGCACGGCGTCGGCGTCGCTCGCAATCTGAATGGTCGGCCACCCGCGGGGGAGGCGCGCGGGGGCGCTGCGCTAGACTCGCGGGATTGCCCATTGTCGCATTCCTCGCGCGCCCCCCAGCTCAATGCCCCGTATCGATTACGACGAAGACGACGCCGCCGACGGCGCGGCGCGCCCCGACTGGCGGCGGCGGATCCTGACCTGGGGACTGGCTGCGGCAGGACTCGGCCTGGGCCTGCTGATTCCCTATACGCTGTACCTCAACCAGCAGGTCAGCCGCCACTTCGGCGAGCTGCGCTGGCAGGTGCCGACGCGGGTGTACGCGCGGCCGCTGCAGCTGGCCCCCGGGCTGGCGATGGATGCGCAGACGCTGCGCACCGAGCTCGACTCCGCCGCCTATCGCGAGGGCGACGGCGAGCGTCCGGGGACCTGGAGCGGCGGCGAGGGCAAGTGGATCATTTCCAGCCGCGGCTTCCAGGACGTCGACGGCGCGGTGGCGCCCGCACGCGTGGAGGTCACGCTGTCGCGGGGGCGCGTGGCGCGCCTGCGCGATCCGGCCGCGGACCGCGCCGTGGAGCGGGTACGGCTGGATCCTGCGCGCATCGCCACCCTGTACGGGCAGAAGCAGGAGGAGCGGCGGCTGGTGCGGGTCGAGGAGGTGCCGGTGTTGCTCACCGACGCCCTGCAGGCGGTCGAGGACCGCGACTTCGCCCATCATCGCGGCATCGATCTGAGTGGAATGATCCGCGCCGTCTGGGTCAACCTGCGCGCCGGCGAGGCGCGCCAGGGCGGCAGCACCCTGACCCAGCAGCTGGCGCGCTCCGGGCTGCTCGGGATCGGCCGCGAACAGACCTACACCCGCAAGTTCAACGAGATCCTCTACGCGCTGCTGATCGAGGCGCGCTACGACAAGGGCGTCATTCTCGAGGCGTACCTCAACCAGGTGTACCTGGGGCAGCGCGGCGCGCAGGCGATCCACGGCGTCGCCGCCGGCGCCGAATTCTGGTTCGGGCGCCGGCTCGCCGACCTCGAGACCGAGCACATCGCGCTGCTGGTGGGGATCATCCGCGGGCCGTCGTTCTACGATCCGCGGCGCCATCCCGAGCGCGCCCGCGAGCGTCGCGACTTCGCCCTGGCGCAGATGCACGGCACCGGGTTGATCGACGAGGCCGAGTACCGGCGTGCGCTCGCCGCCCCGCTGGGGGTGACCAGCACCCCGGGCAGTCTCGCGGCCAACCGCTTCCCGGCCTACGTCGACCTGGTGCGGCGGCAGCTGGCCCGCGACTATCCCGCCGACGCCCTGCAGGGCGCCGGGCTCAGCGTGATGACGGCGATGTCGCCCGCTGCGCAGGGCTATGCCGAGGGCGCGGTGCGCCGCACCATCGAGGCGCTCAGCAACGACGAGCGCCCGCCGCTGCAGGCCGGGCTGGTGCTCACCGACGTGCACAACGGCGAGGTGATCGCCGCGGTCGGCAGCCGCGAGCCGACCGAGCACGGCTTCAATCGCGCCATCGAGGCGCAGCGCCCGGTCGGATCGCTGCTCAAGCCGTTCGTGTACCTGCTGGCGCTGGCGCAGCCGACCCGCTACTCGCTGGCGAGCTGGGTCGACGATGCTCCGGTCGACATCACCCTGCCGGACGGCAAGCGCTGGACGCCGGTCAATTCGGACAGACGCAGCCACGGCAGCGTGCGCCTGATCGACGCCCTGGCGCGCTCGTACAACCAGGCCACGGTGCGGATCGGCATGGACGTCGACCCGCGGCGCCTGGCCGACCTGTTGCGCACCCTGGCAGGGATCGAGGCCGAGGCCAATCCGTCGCTGATCCTGGGGTCGGTCGACCAGAGCCCGTACGCGATGGCGCAGCTGTACCAGTTCCTCGCCTCCGGCGGCGAAATCCAGCCGCTGCGGCTGGTCCGCGGCGTGCTCGACCCCGAGGGGCGTGCGGTCAACCGCTACGACAAGGCCCCCGCCGCCGCCCAGGAGGGCGACGCCGTCGCCGCGCGCCTGGTCACTCTGGCCCTGCAGCACGCGGTGACCTCGGGTACCGGCCGCCAGCTGGTCAACGACGGCCTCGGCCGGCTCAAGCCCGCCGGCAAGACCGGCACCAGCAACGACGGCCGCGACAGCTGGTTCGCCGGCTGGACCGGCGACCATCTCGCGGTGGTGTGGATCGGCAACGACCAGAACGAGTCCACCGGCCTGTACGGCGCCACCGGCGCGATGCGCGCATGGTCGGACATGTTCGCGCGGCTGCCGAGCGCGCCGCTCGAGGTCGGCGATGGCGGCCTCGACTGGCAGTGGGTAGTGCACGGGTTCAGCACCGAAGCCGGCTGCCCGGAGGCGCGACGGTTTCCGTTCGTGGCTGGATTCGCGCCGCCGTTCCAGCCCTGCAGCTACTACGGGGAGGAGGAGATCGCCGACGGCGGCTACGACCAGCAGGCCGGACCCGCCGCCGCCGGTGACCAGGCGCCACGCCGCGGCGGCTGGCGCCGCTGGTTCGGCATCGGCGAGCGCGAGCGCGACCCCCCGCCCGAAGCGCAACCCGTGCCCCCCCAGCCTGCTCCCGAGCAGGCCCCGCCCCAGGAGGACGAGCCATGAGCGTCGCGCGATTCCGCGCCGCCGCGCGGGTGTTGCCGCTGGCGGCCGCCGCCGTGCTGGCGGCCTGTGCCGGCGGGCCGGCGCGAGAGCCGTGGCGCGGCGCCGAGGTGCCGCCCGCCGATGCCGCGCGCATGGTCGCCAGCATCCGCGCCGCCGCCGGCGACGGCGAGGGCGAGCTGGCGGTGCAGCCGCTGCGCGATCCGCGCGTGGAGGACCTGCGCCAGCAGGCCGGCCGGCTCGAGGCGGCCGGGCAGTACCGGGCGGCGGCCGAGGCGCTCGATCGCGCCCTGGAGATCGTGGATGCCGATCCGGCGCTGCTCCAGGAGCGCGCCGAACTGGCGTTGCTGCTGGGTGAGTTCGCCACCGCGGACGCGCTGGCCCAGCGCGCCTACGCGCTCGGTGCCCAGGTCGGTCCGCTGTGCCGCCGGCACTGGGCGACCCTGGAGCAACTGCGGCTGCTGGCCGGGGACGCCGAAGGCGCCGCCTCGGCGCGCGAGCAGGTCGCGGGCTGCCGGGTGGCCGGCCCGGAGCGCTACTGAGCATGCGATCCTGGCTGCAGTGGGCGGCGCGCCGGCTCCCGCCGTGCGCAACGCGCCGATGAGCACCGGGGACGACGCTCTGGGCGCCGAGCCTGACGGCCTGGCGCTGGCTACGCGCGCGGCGCTGGGCGAGGGCGGGGCGCTGGCGGGGCGAATCCCCGGATTCGTCCCCCGGCCTTCGCAGCAGGCCCTGTCGGCGGCCATCGCCGAGGCGTTCGAGGGCCGCGGCACGCTGCTGGCGGAGGCCGGCACCGGGACCGGCAAGACCTTCGCCTACCTGGTGCCGGCACTGCTGTCGGGGCTCAAGACCATCGTCTCCACCGGCACCCGCGCCCTGCAGGACCAGCTCTACCATCGCGACCTGCCCCGGGTGCGCGACGCGCTGGGCGCGGGGCTGCGTACCGCGCTGCTGAAGGGCCGGGCCAACTATCTGTGCCGGTACCGGCTGGAGCGGGCCAAGGGCGAGCCGCGCTTCACCGCGCGCGACCAGGTGGCGCTGTTCCAGCGCGTGATGGCCTGGAGCGGGCGTACCCGCATGGGCGACCTGGCCGAACTGGAGGCGATGCCGGACGACTCGCCGCTGATCCCGATGGTCACCTCCACCGTCGACAACTGCCTGGGCAGCGAGTGCCCGTTCTGGAGCGAGTGCTTCGTGGTGCAGGCGCGCCAGCGCGCCCAGAGCGCCGACCTGGTGGTGGTCAACCACCATCTCTTGCTGGCCGACCTGGCGCTCAAGCAGGAGGGGTTCGGCGAGATCCTGCCGGGCGCGCAGGCGTTCGTGGTCGACGAGGCGCACCAGCTGCCGGAGCTGGCGGCGCAGTTCTTCGGCGAGGGCTTGAGCGCCCGGCCGCTGGTGGAGCTGGCGCGAGACGCGCTGGGCGAATGCCGGCAGGTGGATGGCGCGCTGGCCGTGGTGCAGGGACCGGCCCGCGAGCTGGAGCAGGCGGTGCGGGCGCTGCGCGCGGACCTGGAGGCGCTGCCCGCGCGCGGCACCCGCGAGCGCCTGCTGGACGAGCCCGCGGTGGCGGCGGCGCTCGACCGGCTGGCCGCGGTGCTGGGCGACTTCGCCGCCGCGGTGGCGCCGCTGGCCGAAGCCGCTCCAGGGCTCGATGCCTGCCACGCCCGCACCCTGGAATTCTCGGCGCGACTGGGGCGGTGGCGGGAACTGGAGCCGGGGCCGGACGAAAGAGCAACGGGCTCGGGTGCATTTTCCGCCGACGATTCTTCGGTGCCGGAATTCTCCAGGCGAGAGGACGAGCCCGACCCCCTCGCTCCTTCCGACGACGTGCGCTGGTACGAACTGTCGCCCCGCGGGTTTCGCCTGCAGCGTACGCCCCTGGACGTTTCGGGACCGTTGCGCAGTCATCGCGAGCAGTCGCGCGCGGGCTGGGTGTTCACCTCGGCGACCCTGGCGGTCGGCGGAGGCTTCGGCCACATCGCCACCCGCCTGGGGCTTGACGCGCCGCGCACCCTGCTGGCGCCCAGTCCGTTCGACTGGAACGCCCAGGCGCTGTGCTACCTCCCCCCGCGGCTGCCGCAGCCCGCCGCACGCGACTACACCGCGGCGCTCGTCGAGGCGGTGCTGCCGGTGCTGCACGCCTCGGGCGGGCGCGCGTTCCTGCTGTTCGCCTCGCATCGCGCCCTGCGCGAGGCCGCGGCGCTGCTGCGCGGCGGACCTTGGCCGCTGTTCGTGCAGGGCGAGGGCCCGCGCCACGTGCTGCTGCAGCGCTTCCGCGAGTCCGGCAACGGCGTGCTGCTGGGGGCCGCCAGTTTCCGCGAAGGCGTGGACGTGGCCGGCGACGCGCTCAGCGTGGTGGTCATCGACAAGCTGCCGTTCGCCGCCCCCGACGATCCGGTGTTCGAGGCCCGCCTGCAGGCGATCCGCCGTGCCGGCGGCAACCCGTTCCCGGACGAACAGCTGCCGCAGGCGGTGATCGCCCTCAAGCAGGGGGTCGGCCGGCTGATCCGCAGCGAGCGCGACCGCGGCGTGCTGGTGCTCTGCGATCCACGCCTGACCGGCAAGGGCTACGGCCGCGTGTTCCTTGACTCCATGCCCCCGTTTCCGGTCACCCGCGACGTCGCCGACGTCCAGGCCTTCTTCACCCCGGCCTTCGCCGAGGCGGCCGGCTAGCCGCGCCTCGCCGGATCCTCTGGCCGGCGACGAAAGCCGTTAGGCTTTTCCCGATTCCCGATTCCCGATTCCCGATTCCCGATTCCCGATTCCCGATTCCCGAATGAACCTGCTCGCCTTCGAAACCGCCACCGAGGCCTGTTCCGTCGCGCTGTGGACCGACGCCGGGCTGATCGAGCGCCACGAACTCGCCCCGCGCCGCCACGCCGAGCTGGCGCTGCCCTGGGCGGAGGCGCTGCTGGCCGAGGCGGGGCTCGCGCGCGCGCAGCTCGACGCGGTCGCGGTTGGGCGCGGGCCGGGGGCCTTCACCGGCGTGCGCCTGGGGATCGGGCTGGCGCAGGGCATCGCCCTGGCGCTCGACCTGCCGGTCCTGCCGGTGTCGACCTTGGCTGCGCTGGCGATGCGGGCGCCCACCGGCGCAGGGCATGCGCGGGTCGTGGCCGCGATCGACGCCCGCATGGGCGAGGTCTACGTCGGTGCCTTCCGTCGCCAGGGCGACGCGCTGGCGCCGCTCGCCGCGGAGCGGGTCGCACCGCCGGTGGCGGTGGAGTTGCCGGACGATGCCCCGGGCTGGTTCGGCGTGGGGACCGGCTTCGCGGCCGCCGAGGGCGTGCTCGCCACGCGGCTGGCGGCTGCGTTGCGCAGCGTCGATGCGACTGCGCTACCGCACGCGGGCGACGTGGCGCGGCTGGCGGCCGCGGAATTCGCGGCCGGCGGCGGCATCGCACCGGACCGGCTCGAACCGGCGTACCTGCGCGACCAGGTCGCGCTGACGCTGGCGGAGCAGCAGCAGGCGCGACGCACGCAGGGGCGGTAGCTCCGCCAGCCCGCACGCGGCGCCCGGCGGCGATCGCGCCGGCTGGCCGCCGCGCCGGCGTTCGCGTGCCTGGCCCGCCCTGCGGGCAACCGGCCCAGGCGACGGAATGAACTTTCGCTGCGCCCACCGGTCCCAACGCTGCGGCCGGTGCCGCGCTTCCGCCACCGCAGACGAGGAATCGCCATGCAGCGCTCCCCAGCCGCAGCCGGGTCCGCCGCCGCCAGGGCCCGCGCCTGGGTTCGCGCCGAAGCGCTGCCGCTAGTGGCGCTGGTGCTGCTGATGCTGGTGGCGCGCTCCTCGTTCGCCAACCACTACCACGTGCCCAGCGGCTCGATGCAGCCGACCCTGCAGCCCGGCGACCGCATCGCCGTCGACATGACCGCCTACGGCCTGCGCCTGCCCTTCACCCTGGTCGACCTGGTCCCCCGCGACGACCCGCGTCCCGGCGATGTGGTGGTGTTCGACTCCCCGGTCGACGGTACCCGGCTGGTGAAGCGGGTCGTGGCGGTGGCCGGCGATACCGTCGAGCTGGTCGACGGGCGCCTGCGCGTCGATGGCACCTGGCTGCGGCCGCCGGGCGCCGTCGCGGAGGTGGAGCGCTTCGGGGCGCGGCTGGCGGAACTGGACCTGCGCGACGGCGGCGGCCCCGACCTCGGGCCGATCGAGGTTCCGCCAGGCATGGCCCTGGTGCTCGGCGATCACCGCGGGCGCAGTGCCGACGGGCGCGCGTTCGGGCTGGTGCCGATGCGGGCGTTCTACGGCCGCGCGCTGGCGGTCTATCACCGCCGCGGCGATGGCTTCGTCTGGAAACGGCTGTGAGCGACGGAAACGCCCGGAGCGCCCCGGGGTCCTGGTCCCGGCCTGCGTTGGGATGGCGGACAGTCAAGCCATTCCCGATTCCCGAGCCCCTCAGCCGTCGACCAGTTCGCCCGCCGGCAGGAACTGCCAGGTGCGGGTGACGTGGAGCACGTCGACTTCCTCTTCGGTGCGCGGCAGCGGCGGGTAGGGCTCGGCCAGGCGGGCGATGCGCAGGGCCGCGTCGTCGAGCAGGCGGATGCCGCTGGAGCGGATCACCTGGGCGTTCTCCACCGAGCCGTCGCGGCGGATCGCCACGCTGATGACCAGTTCCCCGGCCAGCCGGCGGCGGCGCGCCTCGTCGGGATAGTTGAGGTTGCCGACCCGTTCCACCCGGTCCACCCACGCCCGCAGGTAGGCGGCGTAGGCGTATTCCTGGGTGCTGGCCGAGACGAACTTGCGCTTCGGTCGCCGGGCGTAGCGTTCCGAGCGCAGGTGGATCTCGGCGGCCAGGCGCGCCATCTCCATGTCCCGTTCGATGCGGTCGCGGCCTTCCGGCAGCAGCGAGGGGTCGGCCTGCGGAGTCGGATCCGGCACGGCCGCCTGCTGCTCGCCCCTGCGGCTGCTGATCACCCGTGCCTGCGGCGGCGGCCGGGCGTCCGGGGACTGCGCGCGCAGCGGCTCGGGGGCGATGCCCGGCTCGTCCTGCGGCGCATGGCCGAGCTGTGATTCGCGCGGGCGCCGGCTCCGCTCGTGCTCGCCGCCGCCCTGGTTGCTGGCCTGGGCCAGGAAATCGGCCTGCTGCTGGGTCAGCGGGCTGGTGGTCTCGGTCAGGATCAAGTCCAGGGTCGGCACCACCGGCGCGGCATCGTCCAGGGTGAAGCCCAGCCCCAGCACCAGCATGCCGTGCAGCAGCAGCGACAGCACCAGCGTGGCGCTCAGGCGCTCGCGGTCGCCGATCGGCGTGGAAGACGGGTGCGCGACGGCGCTCATCGGCTCAGGCGCGGGCCTCGATCGCCGCGAACAGGTCGCCGGCGATGTCCAGGCCGAACTGGGCGTCGAGCTCGCGGATGCAGGTCGGGCTGGTGACGTTGACCTCGGTCAGCCAGTCGCCGATCACGTCCAGGCCGACGAAGACCATCCCGCGGCGCCGCATCTCCGGGCCGACCCGGGCCGCGATCCAGCGGTCGCGCTCGCTGAGCGGGCGGCCCTCGCCGCGGCCGCCGACGGCGAGGTTGCCGCGGAAGTCGTCGCCCTGGGGAATCCGGGCCAGGCAGTAGGGTACCGGCTCCCCGTCGATCAGCAGGATGCGCTTGTCGCCGCCGGCGATCTCCGGCAGGTAGCGTTGCGCCATGGCGAGCGTGCGGCCCCCGGAGGTCAGGGTTTCCAGGATCACGTTCAGATTGGGGTCGCCGGCGCGGACCCGGAAGATCGAGCGCCCGCCCATGCCGTCCAGCGGCTTGAGCACCGCCTCGCCGTGTTCGGCGACGAAGGCCTTGAGCGCCTGCGCCTGGCGCCCGACCAGGGTCGGCGGGCAGCAGTCGGGGAATTCCAGCGCCGCCAGTTTCTCGTTCAGGTCGCGCAGGCCCTGCGGATCGTTGATCACCAGCGCGCCGGCGCGTTGCGCCAGGCCGAGGATCTGGGTGTCGTAGATGTATTCGGCATCGACCGGCGGGTCGCGCCGCATCAGCACCACGTCGCCGGACCCCAGGGTACGTTGTGATGCATCTCCCAGTTCGAACCATTCCGCGGGATCGTCGCGCACCGTCAGTGCCGCCACGCGCGCATTCGCGACGCCCGCGGTCACCGACAGCCCGCCCGGCAGCACGTAGTGCAGGCGGTGGCCGCGCCGCTGCGCCGCCAGCAGCATCGCGAAGGTCGAGTCCTTGGCGACCTTGATCGAGCCGATCGGGTCCATCACGACGACCACATCGAGGGGCATGGCGGCGGGCGGCAGCGGGGGAGCGGCGATGTTAGCAGGCGCGATTCGCGCCGCGGCGCCATCCACCCGGGTCGCGGCGAAGCGCCTGGCGTGCGAAGCTTGACAGTGCGCCGGCCGGCTGGGATATAAGACGGATTGCAGCGGTGTCGGCCGTCGGGAACATCGCGCCAGGGGATCATTGATGACGCAAGACCAGAAACGCGCCGGGAGCCTCGATGGCTTGCGGGTGATGGTGATCGACGACTCGAAAACCATCCGCCGGACCGCCGAGACGCTGCTCAGGCGCGAGGGTGCCGAGGTGACCACGGCGGTGGACGGCTTCGAGGCCCTGGCCAAGATCGCCGACCAGCACCCGCAGATCATCTTCGTCGATATCATGATGCCGCGGCTGGATGGCTACCAGACCTGTGCGCTGATCAAGAACAACCAGATGTTCCGCCAGACACCTGTCATCATGCTGTCCTCCAAGGACGGCCTGTTCGACAAGGCCCGCGGCCGGATCGTCGGTTCCGAGCAGTACGTCACCAAGCCGTTCACGCGCGAGGAGCTCCTCGACGCGATCCGCAAGCACGTCAGCGCCTGACCGGGGGGTAAGGCAACACCATGGCACGTATCCTGTTGATCGAAGACTCGCCGACCGATACCGCGGTCCTCACCCAGCTGCTCGAACGCAACGGCCACCAGGTGCTGACCTCGACCAGCGCCGAGGACGGCATCGAGGCATGCCGCCGCGAGCGCCCGGACCTGGTGCTGATGGACGTGGTGCTGCCCGGCATGAACGGTTTCCAGGCCACCCGCGCGCTGTCGCGCGACGCCGGCACCAGCCACATCCCGGTGATCATCGTCAGCACCAAGGGCATGGAGACCGACCGCGCCTGGGGCATGCGCCAGGGCGCCAAGGGTTACCTGGTCAAGCCGCCGAACGAGGACACCCTGATCGGCAGCATCAACGAGTTGCTCGGCGCCGCGACATGATCCGCGCGCGCGACCCGCAGCTCCCAGGCGATCCGTTCTCGATCCTGCTCGACTACGAGGCGCGCAGCCTGGCGCATGTGGCCGGCCTGCCCGAGGAGCTGGACGCGCCTGGGCTCTGGCGCGGAGTCGGTTACCGGATCGGCGCGCGGCGCCTCGCGTCCGGCTTCGACGAGGTGCTGGAGATCCTGCCGATGCCGCAGATCACCCCGGTGCCCGGGGCGCAGTCGTGGATGCTCGGCGTCGCCAACATCCGCGGCAACCTGCTGCCGATCGTCGATCTCAAGCAATTTCTCGAGGGCGAGCGCACGGTGCTGCACGAAAGCCAGCGCGTGCTGATCGTGCGCCAGCCGGGCGGCGACGTGGCGGTGACCATCGACGAACTGTTCGGCCAGCGCAGCTTCCTCGAGGAGCAGCAGATGCCGGCCGAGCCGCTGGCCACGGGGCGCTACGCGCATTTCGTCGACCGCGCCTACCGGCTGGGCGACATCGAGTGGGGAATCTTCAGCCTCGACCGGCTGGCGCGCACACCGGAATTCAGACAAGCCGCGGCCTGAACGCCGCATCGAAAGAACAGGGGTAAGGCCATGAGCACCGTAATGGACACCGTCGCCGGCAAGGGCCGCAATCTGGGCACCAACTTCTGGCTGACCGTGCTGGCGATCGCGCTGCTGATCTTCGGCGCCAACACCGGCTACGCGATCTGGAAGGCCTCGCGCCTGGGCGGCGCCAGCACCGCGGCCTCGAGCCTGCAGGTGAACTCGCAGCGGCTCGCCATCCAGGGCCGCGAGGCGGTGGCCGGCGACGCCGAGGCCTACGCGGCGTTCAAGTCCACCAAGGCCGAGATCGACCAGGACATCGCCGGGCTCGTCGGCAACTTCGGCGAGACCGCCGGGGTGGCCGGGCCGATCCGCTCGGTCAGCGAGACCTGGGCGCCGCTGGAGAAGAACGCGGAGCAGGTGATCGCCAGCGAGCAGGCGGTGCTGGCCCTGGCCGGCAACGCCGAG
The DNA here is from genome assembly GCF_029887875.1 of Luteimonas endophytica. Lineage (GTDB taxonomy): Bacteria > Pseudomonadota > Gammaproteobacteria > Xanthomonadales > Xanthomonadaceae > Luteimonas > Luteimonas endophytica. The sequence goes on along the minus strand of NZ_JARXRM010000019.1, from coordinate 97,099 downwards.
CGCTTCACCCAGCGGGTTCCGCAGTTGCAGGCGCAGCTGGACGAACTGGTCCGGGCGATGTCGAACAGCGGCTCGCCGGCCTCGCAGGTCTACATCGCCCTGCGCGAGGTGGTGCTGGCATCGACCATGGCGCGGCGCGTCACCGAGATCCAGGCCGGCGGCCCCGCCGCGGCGATCGCCGGCGAGGCGCTGGCGCGCGACGTGGGCGTGTTCGAGCAGGTGCTCGACGGCCTGCGCGAGGGCGACGAGGGCATGAACGTGCAGGCGCTGAGCAACAGCGGCGCACTGGCGGCGCTGGAGAACGCCACCGCGCTGTGGACCGAGATGAAGGAGGACCTGGACGCCATCCTCGGCAGCGCCCCGAACCTGTTCGGCGCGCAGAACGCGGCCGCGGCGATCACCGCAGGCTCCGACCAGCTGCTGTCCGACAGCGAGAACCTGTTCCAGGCATTCACCGCGTTCGGCTCGCTCGCCGACACCAGCGTCCTCGGCAACATCTGGATCAGCATCATCGCCGGCGCGATCGCGCTGGCCGCCATCGTCCTGCTGGTGCTCAGTCTGAACCGCGCCCAGAAGGAGCGCTACGAGACCACGATGGAGCTCAACAACCGCAACCAGGAGGCGATCATGCGCCTGCTGGACGAGATGGGCTCGCTCGCCGAAGGCGACCTCACGGTCAAGGCCACCGTCACCGAGGACATGACCGGTGCGATCGCCGACTCGATCAATTTCGCGGTCGAGCAGCTGCGCAACCTGGTGCAGACCATCAACGACACCTCGGTGCAGGTCTCCTCGAGCGCCCAGGAGACGCAGGCCACCGCCATGCACCTGGCCGAGGCCGCAGAACACCAGGCGCGCGAGATCACCTCGGCGTCGAACCGGATCAGCGAGATCGCGGCCAGCATCGACCAGGTCTCGAAGAATTCGGCCGAATCGGCCGACGTGGCGCAGCGCTCGGTGCAGATCGCCACCAAGGGCGCCGGGGTTGTGCGGCAGACGATCCAGGGCATGGACTCGATCCGCGACCAGATCCAGGAGACATCCAAGCGGATCAAGCGCCTGGGCGAATCGTCCCAGGAGATCGGCTCGATCGTGGAACTGATCAACGACATCTCGGAGCAGACCAACATCCTGGCGCTGAACGCGGCGATCCAGGCGGCTTCGGCCGGCGAAGCGGGCCGCGGGTTCGCGGTGGTGGCCGACGAGGTGCAGCGCCTCGCCGAACGCGCCTCCAACGCGACCAAGCGCATCGAAACGCTGGTGCAGACCATCCAGAGCGATACCAACGAAGCGGTCAGTTCGATGGAGCAGACGACCTCGGAAGTGGTCGCCGGTGCGCGCCTGGCCGAGGACGCCGGCACCGCGCTGGGCGAGATCGAAAGCGTCTCGACCAGCCTGGCCGACCTGATTCAGGGCATCTCCAGCGCCGCGCAGCAGCAGTCGGCCGCGGCCTCCAACATCACCCAGGCGATGGACACGATCCAGTCGATCACCGCGCAGACCTCGCAGGGCGCCAGCCAGACCGCCGAATCGATCGGCAACCTGGCCCAGCTCGCCGCCGACCTGCGCCGCTCGGTCGCCGACTTCAAGCTGCCGGCCTGACCGCCGCCGCCAGCCAGGACGAGACCAACACCAGCATGAAGCGCACCGGTACAGCCTGCAGCCGCGTTTGCGCGCACACCCCCGGGGGTGCGCGATGACGGCGCTGCGCGACGCGATCGACTACACCTCGCTCGGCTGGATCAAGCCGGAACTCGACGAGACCCTGCGCCAGGCGCGGCTCGAGATCGAGGCGTTCGTCGAGGACCCCACCGACACCAGCCGGATGCGCTTCTGCGCCGGCTACCTGCACCAGGTGCAGGGCACGCTGCGCATGGTCGAGCTGTACGCGCCGGCGATGGTCGCCGAGGAGATGGAGCGGCTGGCGCAGGCGCTGCAGAACGGCGAGACCGCCGACCGCGACGGCGCCTGCGCCTCGCTGATGCGTGGGGTGGTGCTGTTGCCCGATTACCTGGAGCGGCTGCAGGGCGGGCACAAGGACATCCCGATCGTGCTGCTGCCGTTGCTCAACGAGCTGCGCGCCGCGCGCGGCGCCACCGGGCTGAGTGAGAGCGTGCTGTTCGTTCCCGACCTGCACCGTCCGCTTCCGGCCGACCTGCCCGAGGCCGCGCCCGAGCCGCAACCCTCGCGCGGCAGGACGGCGGCGCAGTTGGCCGAGCTCAACGCGGCGATGGCGGCGTGGCCGGAGCACGGCGCGCCTGCCGACGCCGGCGCCCTGGCCGGGGCGCTGGAAGCGCTGCTTCCGCTGACCCGGGTCGAACCGGTCCGGCGGATGCTCTGGGTCGCCGCGCGGGTGATGCACGCGCTGCGCGACGGCGCGCTGGAGCCGGGCGACGAGCTGCGCCGGGGCTTCGCCGGGGTGGTGCGGGAGGCCAGGCAGCAGTTGCAGGAGGACGGCTTCGGCGTCCCCTCGCCGGAGACCGCGCTCGAGCCTACCCGGCAGTTGCTGTACCACGTCGCCAATACCCCGGGCGAGCATGCCGCGCTGCGCGAGCTGCGCGAGACCTTCGAGCTCGATGCCGACGCGCCCAGCCAGGCCGAACTCGACCACGCCCGCGGCAGCCTGCGCGGCCGCAACCGCGCCCTGCTCGACACCGTGGCCGGCGCCGTCAAGGAGGACCTGCTGCGGGTCAAGGACGTACTCGATCTGCACCTGCGCACCGGCGAGCGCAATGCCGCGTTGCTGCAGCCGCAGGTCGAAGCGCTCGCCCGGGTGGCCGACACCCTGGGCATGCTCGGCCTGGGCGTGGCCCGCACCGTGGTGCAGCAGCAGCGCGAGGCGATGGAGGCGATCGTCCGCGGCGACCGCCAGGCCGATGAGAGCACCCTGCTCGACATCGCCGGCTCGCTGCTGTACGTCGACGCCTCGCTCGACGACCAGGTCGCGCGCCTGGGCGAGGGCGACGCCGGCAGCGAGGAGGATCCGCTGGTCGGCGAGTCGCGCAAGGCCCAGGAGGTCATCGCCCGCGAGGCGATCGCCAACTTCGCCGACGCGCGCCAGGCTTTCGTCGCCTTCGTCGAAACCAGCTGGGAGCATGGCGAACTGGCCGAGGTGCCGCGCCTGCTGCAGGAGGTCGCCGGCGTGCTGCACATGCTGGAGCTGCCGCTTCCGGCCGGCTATGTGACTGGCGTGCGCCGCTACACCGAGACCGAACTGCTGGCGCGCAGGCGCGTGCCCAATGGCCGCCAGCTCGATACCCTGGCCGACGCGCTGGCCAGCCTGGAGTACTACCTAGAGGCGCTGCGTGAGCAGCGCGGCAATCGCGACGAGATCCTCGACATCGCCCGCAACAGCCTCGAGGCGCTCGGTTACTGGCCGCTGCCGACCGAGACCCCGGCAGCGGCTGGAGCGCCGGAGCGCGCGGCAACGGACGCGGTGGACGCCGCCACCGGCGCCGAGGACATCGCCGCCGGCGTGGCCGCGTTCATGGATCGCGAGCCCGGCCAGCCATCCTATGCGCGCGAAGCCGCGCACGGGGAGGTCGCGGAGACGTTGGCCGCGCCCGGGGAAGCGCCGCCTTCCGCCGCGGACGCTGCCACCGAGGCCGCGCCGGCACCGGCGCCCCAGGCCGCTCCGTCCCCGGCCCCGGCGCCAACGCCGGCTATGCCAACCCCGGCGCCCGTCGGAGTCAGCGGCGGTTTCGAGGCCACCGACGACGACATCGACGACGAGATCCGCGAGGTGTTCCTCGAGGAGTTCGCCGAGGAGATCGACAACCTCGACCGCCTGCTGCCTCCGTGGCGGGAGCGGCCCGACGACCTGGAGCGGTTGCGTCCGATCCGGCGCGTGTTCCACACCCTGAAGGGCAGCGGGCGTCTGGTCGGCGCGCGCACCCTGGGCGAGTTCAGCTGGAAGATCGAGAGCCTGCTCAACCGCGTGCTGGAAGGCACCCGCGCCGCGAGCCCCGCGGTGGTGGCGATGGTCGACCAGGCGTTCTACACGCTCCCGCAACTGCAGGCTGCGCTGCGTGGTGAAGCCGCGCTGCAGGTCGACCTGCAGCGGATGGAAGACGACGCGGAGCGCATCGCCGCCGGCGACGAGGCGCCGCCGCGCGATGCCGCATCGCGCGGCGCCGCGCTGCCGCCGCCTGCCGAACCGGCGGCGGAGGCGGAGCCCGCTTCCGGGCAGGTGCAGGAAGCGCCGAAGGAGATCGAAGCCGCCGAGCCCGCTCCCGTCGCCGAGGCGGGGGCGCCTGCGCCCGCCGCGGAGGAAATGGACGGCAACATGGTGCCCGCCGCGGTGGACGCATTGCTGCTGGAGATCCTCGACGCCGAGGTCGCGGGCCACCTGGCCACGGTGGATGCGTGGGTGCAGCGGGCGTCGGCGGAGCCGACCAGCGCCGACGACGCACTGCTGCGCGCAGTGCACACGATGAACGGTGCCTTCGCCATGGCCGAGGTGCCGGTGATCACCGAGGCGCTGACCCCTGCCGAATCCTACATCCGGCGCCTTGCGGCGGCGGGGGAGGCGGCCGAGCCCGCCGCCGTTGCGGCGGTGGCGGAACTGTCGAAGGTGGTGGCGGCGACGGTCTCCGGGCTCAAGGCCGAGCGCCCGCAGGTCCCGACCTGCGCCGGGCTGGCCGCGCGCCTCGCTGCGCTGCGCGACACCCTGCCCGAGGTGCGGGCGGTGCTGCCGCCGGAAGAACCGGAGCTGGCGGAACCGCTGCCCGGCGTGGACGGCGAGCTGTCGGCGTTCGACCTGAGCGCCTACGGCGACCTGGCCGACAGCGCGGTTCCCAGGTTCGGCGCGCCGGCCGCGGACGATGCGTCCGGTACCGGAACGCCGGAAGACCAGCGTCGCGACGGCGAGTCTGACGAGGCCGAACGCCTCGAGGCCGAACGTCTCGAAGCCGAACGCCTCGAAGCCGAACGTCTCGAAGCCGAACGCCTCGAAGCCGAACGTCTCGAAGCCGAACGCCTCGAAGCCGAACGCCTCGAGGCCGAACTTCTCGAAGCCGAACGTCTCGAAGCCGAACGTCTCGAAGCCGAACGTCTCGAAGCCGAACGTCTCGAAGCCGAACGTCTCGAAATCGAACGCCTCGAAGCCGAGCGTCTCGAAGCCGAGCGTCTCGAAGCCGAGCGTCTCGAAGCCGAGCGTCTCGAAGCCGAGCGTCTCGAAGCCGAACGCCTCGAAGCCGAACGTCTCGAAACCGAACGCCTCGAAGCCGAACGCCTCGAAGCCGAGCGCGCCGAGGCCGAACGCGCCGAAGCCGAACGCACCGAAGCGGAACGCGCGGAAGCGGAACGCGCCGAAGCCGAACGCGCCGAAGCCGAACGCGCCGAAGCCGAACGTCGCGAGGCCGAATCTGTCGAGACCGAGCGCCTGGAGACGGCACAGCCCAGGGTCGCAGCGGACGACGCGGAGGCGAAAGAGGCCGAGCGCGCCGCGACAGAGCGCGCCGAGATCGAGCGCCTGCGAGCCGAGGAAGAAGCCGAGTACGCCCGCCTCGAGGCGGAGTACGCCGAACAGGATCGGGTCGCGCGTGCGGTCGCGACGGCCGCCGCGACCGATGGCGACGTCGTGGCGGTCCCGGCGGCGGCCGAGGATCCCGACGAGCCGCTGGACCTGACCGGCCTGGATGCCGAGCTGGTGGACATTTTCGTCGAGGAGAGCGGCGACCTGCTCGACCACTCCGACGGGCTGCTCGCGCAGTTGCGCGAGGCGCCCGGCGAGCGCGAGCCGCTGATCGGCCTGCAGCGCGATCTGCATACCATCAAGGGCGGCGCCCGCATGGCCGGCATCATGGCCATCGGCGAGCTCGGCCACGCCATGGAGTCGCTGCTGGAAGCCGTGGTGGAACAGCGCTGCGAACTGGGCAGCGACGGCATCCCGCTGCTCGAGCGCGGCTTCGACCGGCTGCACGTGATGGTCACGCGGGTCGGCGCGCGCCGCGCGGTGGGCGCCTCGGAGCGGCTCAGCGTCGAGTTCGACGCCCGCGCCCGCGGGGAAACGCTGGTACCGGAAGCGCCGGAGACCTCCGCGTCGGCCCCGGCTCTGCCCGATGCGGCGCCGATCGAGCCGCTGACGCCGCTGTCGGCGCCGATCGGCGAGGACGTCGCGGGCGAGGGCGAGGACATCTCGGTGCGCGCGCCGCAGGAGCAGGTGCGCATCCGCGCCGATCTGCTCGACCGCCTGGTCAACTACGCCGGCGAGGTAGCGATCTACCGTGCGCGCCTGGAGCAGCAGCTGGGCGCGTTCCGCAGCGCCATGGCGGAAATGGAGCAGACCAACACCCGCCTGCGCGACCAGCTGCGCCGCCTCGACATCGAAACCGAGGCACAGATCATCGCGCGCTTCCAGCGCGAGGGCGACAGCGGCGATGCCGCCTTCGACCCGCTGGAACTCGACCGGTTCTCCACCCTGCAGCAGCTGTCGCGCGCGCTGGCCGAGTCGGCCACCGACATGACCAGCCTGCAGGGGACCCTCGACGACCTGACCCGGCAGTACGAGACCCTGCTGCTGCAGCAGTCACGGGTGAGTTCGGACCTCCAGGAAGGGCTGATGCGCACGCGCATGGTGCCTTTCGACGCGCTGCTGCCGCGGCTGCGGCGGGTGGTGCGCCAGGCCGCCTCGGAGACCGGCAAGCAGGTCCAGCTGAGGCTGGACGGCGCGCAGGGCGAACTCGACCGCAACGTGCTCGAGCGCATGACCGCGCCGCTGGAGCACATGCTGCGCAACGCCGTGGTGCACGGCCTGGAAGCGCCCGAGCGGCGCCGCGAGGCAGGCAAGCCGGAACAGGGCACGGTACGCATCGCGGTGCGCCGCGAAGGTTCCGAGGTGGTGCTGGAAGTCGGCGACGACGGCCGAGGCCTGGACCGAGAGGCGATCCGCCGCCGCGCCGAGGAGCGCGGCCTGGTGCGCACCGGCGCGGCGCTGGGCGACGGCGATCTCGACATGATGATCTTCCAGCCCGGCTTCTCCACCGCCGACGAGGTCAGCCGCCTGGCCGGTCGTGGCGTCGGCATGGACGTGGTGGCCAGCGAGGTGCGGCAGCTCGGCGGCACGCTCGACATCCACTCGCGGCGCGACCAGGGCACCACCTTCACCCTGCGCCTGCCGCAGACCCTGGCGGTCACCCAGGCCGTGTTCGTGCGCATCGGCGAGACCAGCTTCGCGGTGCCGATCGCCTCGGTGCGCGGTGTCGGCCGGATCACCCGCGAGCAGATGGCCGAGGCCGGCGCGGTCTATTCGTACGGCGGCGAGGAATACGCCCTGCACGACCTCGGCAAGCTGGTCGGCCACGCGCCGGCGCGCGCCGAGGGCCATCTGCAGATGCCGCTGCTGCTGATCGGCGCCGGCGAGCTGCGCGCGGCGGTCGCGGTGGATCAGATCATCGGCAACCGCGAGATCGTGGTGAAGCCGGTCGGCCCGCAGGTGGCCTCGGTGCCGGGGATCTTCGGCGCCACCATCATGGGCGACGGCAGCGTGCGGGTGATCCTCGACGTCGCGCCGCTGGTGCGCCGCCAGACGGTGCAGCCGCGCGACGAGGCGCCTGCGGAGGCCACAGAACGGCGCCAGGTGCCGCTGGTGATGGTGGTCGACGACTCGGTCACGATGCGCAAGGTCACCGGGCGCGTGCTCGAACGCCACAACCTCGAGGTGGTGACCGCACGCGACGGCGTGGACGCGCTCGAGCGCATGGACGAGCGCGTGCCGGACCTGATGCTGCTGGACATCGAGATGCCGCGCATGGACGGCTACGAGCTCGCCACGCAGATGAAGGCCGATGCGCGCCTGCGCGGCGTTCCGATCGTGATGATCACCTCGCGCACCGGCGAGAAACACCGCCAGCGCGCGTTCGAGATCGGGGTGGAGCGCTATCTCGGCAAGCCGTACCAGGAGAACGAACTGATGCGCAACGTGCTCGATCTGCTGGGCGGGCGCGACGATGGTTGATGGCGCCACCCGCGTCGCGCTGCTGGCCCGGGCAGGCGATGCGCGCGAGCGCCTGGAGCGGGCGCTGCGCGAAGCCGGTGCGGAGCTGGTGGCGGTGGCCGACCCCACGGACACCGACGTCGCAGAGGTGGCCGCCGCCGCGCCGCAGGCGATCCTGGTGGCGCTGGAGCCGGCCATCGAGGAGGCGCTGGAGGCCTACGAGCCGCTGCTCGCCGACCCGGGGATCGCGGTGATCTTCGACGAGGCCGAGCTGGCGGCGCAGCGCGCCGGCTGGGACGCCGCCCGCTGGGTCCGCCACCTGGCGGCCAAGCTCCACCGGCACGACGACGTGCTTCCACCGGGGCGCGAACACGACCCCGGCGACTGGCAGCCGTCCCCCGGGCCGTTGCCGCAGGGAATGGGCGAAGTCTCCGAGCACGACCTGGCATCGATCGCCAGCGAGGCCCGCCACGTCGCCGACCTGGTGCCGCGCGACGATGGCCTGGATGCCGGAGCCCCGCCCCTCGCGCCTTCGGCCGAGCAGGGGGGCGGCAGCGAGCACCAGGCCATCGGCGGCGCTGCCGGGTATGACGGTGGCCGGACCGATGCCGCGGACGACACGGCCGTCGCGGCCCTGGAGAGCGACTTCGACTTCGATTTCACCGGCGGGGCGAATACCGACGAGGGTGCGGAGCCGGCGCCCGCCGCGCCGTCCGGACTGGAGACTGAAGAACTCGACGCCTCCGCGCTGGAGGCGATCGCGCTCGGCGGCGACACGCTGCAGGACGTGAAGCTGGAAGGCTTCGACTTCACCGGGCTGGCCCTCGAGGACATCAGCTACGAGCCCGTTGTCGAAGACGATACGGACGCGGATCCGAGCACGGAACAGGACTCGCTGCCGGAGCCCGGCCCGGCCAGCGATGGTCCCGCACCGGCCGCCGAACGCCACGGCGGCGAAGCGGAGCAGTCCGCGGACCGGGCCCTCTCCTTCGATGGCTTCGACTTCGACGGTGGCGATGCGTCGGCGGCCGTCGCGGCCGAAGCCCCCGAGCAGGAGCGCTCCGGTCCGGATCTGGCGGCGCTCGAGCAGCGCATCGCCGGCCTCTCGCTGGCCGATACCGACAGCTACGGCAACGGCCCCGAGCGCGGCGCCGTGGTGATCGAGGGCGGGCTGGGCGGGCCGGATGCGGTGCGCCAGCTGCTGGCGGCGATCCCGCCGGGCTTCCCGCGGCCGCTGCTGGTGCGCCTGCGCCTGGACGGCGGCCGCTACGACCGGCTGGTCCGGCAGATGGAGCGCGCCGCGCAATTGCCGGTGACGCTGGCCGAGGACGGCGCGGCGGTCGAGCCGGGCCATGTCTATTTCCTGCCGCCCGACATCGGCGTGGCCCGCGAGCGCGCGCAGCTGCGTTTCGTCTCGGCCGAGGGCGCCAGCGCGGCCCTGCCCGCGTCGCTGCCGTCGGACGACAGCGCGGTGTTGTTTCTCAGCGGCAGCGACCCCGCGCTGGTCGATGCCGCCATGGGCCAGGCCTGGGGTGGGGCGCTGGTGGCCGGGCAGTCGCCGGAAGGCTGCTACGACGGCGCCGCGGCCGATATCGTCATCGCCCGAGGCGGTCGCTCGGGCACGCCCAGGCAGCTTGCCGACGAACTGGCCGAACGCTGGCCGCCGCCGGACCGCCCGGCGGGCGCGCATCTCGAGGAGCCGACCCCATGAACGAGCAACGCCAGGACATTCGCGGCGTGCTGATCCAGGTCCGCGAAGCGCGCCTGCTGCTGCCCAACGCGACCATTTCCGAGGTGTTGTCCTACGCCGACCCGGACCCGGTCGAGGGCGCGCCGGACTGGCTGCTGGGGCGGATCCGCTGGCAGGGCTGGCAACTGCCGCTGGTGGCGTTCTCGCGCCTGGCCGGTATCGCCCCGGAGCAGGGTGGGCTGGGCAGCAAGGTGGCGGTGCTGAAGGCGCTCGACGGCAATCCGCGGCTGCCGTACTTCGCGCTGCTGACGCAGGGCTTCCCGCGCCTGGTCACGGTGCCGCGCGACGCGCTGGAAACCGACGAGCCGGGCGATGCGGGGCTGCCGGCGGACGTGCTGGTCCGGGTGCTGCTCAACGGCGACCCGGCGCTGATTCCCGACCTCGACGCCGTGGCGGCCTCGATCGACCAGGCGCTGCAGCAGGCGGCGTGAGCGCCGCGGCCGCGGCGGGTGGTGCGCTAGCGCAGGTCGCCGAAGCGCGCCTGCAGCGCGGCGATCGCGGCGATGCCGGCGGTTTCGGTGCGCAGCACCCGCGGTCCCAGGCGGATGCCCCGAAACCCGGCCTCCACCAGCTGGGCGCGGTCGCGCGGCGACCAGCCGCCCTCCGGCCCGACCGCGATGGTGAGCGCCGCCGGCGCCGGCGCATCCAGGCCGTCCACCCCCGACGCCGCCGCGGGGTCGAGCAGCAGCCGCGGCCCGTCGGCGGCTTCCCCGGCCGCCGCGGCCAGCGGCTGCACCGGCGCCACCACCGGGATGCGGGCGCGCCCGCTCTGCTCGCAGGCCGCGACCACCACGCTGGTCCAGTGGGCGAGGCGCTTCTCGGCCCGCGCCGCGTCCAGCTTCACCTCGCTGCGTTCGCTGCTCACCGGCACGAACGCGGCGACCCCGAGCTCGGTCGCCTTCTGCAGGATCAGGTCCATCTTTTCCCCGCGGGCGATGCCCTGCAGCAGCACCACCCGCAGCGGCGACTCGTTGGCCACCTCGCGCGCGTGCAGGATCTCGACCTCGCCACCGCGCCGGTCGGCGGCCACGATGCGGGCCTCGTAATCGCGGCCGTCGCCATTGAACAGCACGCAGGCCTCGCCCACCCGCAGGCGCAACACCCGCAGCAGATGCGCGGCAGCGGTTTCGGAAAGCCTGACGCGGCGCCCGGGCGCCAGTTCGGCGTCGACGTGGGCGCGGCTCAGGCGCACGGCCGTTCCGCCGGAGCGGGCCGCAACCGTTCGGGGCAGCTCGGCCGGCTCATGCCGTCGCCGCCTCGATCGCGCTGCCGGTGACGTCGGCGAGCAGCGCCAGTTCGTCCTCGCGCACGCAGTACGGCGGCATCCAGTAGAGCACGTCGCCCAGCGGCCGCAGCAGCACCCCGCGCTCGAGCGCATGCAGGTAGGCGCGCAGGCCGGCGCGGCGCTCCGCCGCGAACGGCGCGCGGCGTTCGCCGCCAGGGGCCATCTCGATGGCCACGATCATCCCGGTCTGGCGGACGTCGGCGACGTGCGGATGCGCGGCCAGCGGCGCGGCCAGCTCCGCCATCCGCGCGGCGGTGGCGCGGTTGCGCGCCAGCACGTCGTCGCTGTCGAAGACGTCGAGCGTGGCCAGTGCCGCGGCGCAGGCCAGCGGGTTGCCGGTGTAGCTGTGCGAATGCAGGAAGGCGCGCTCGCGCGAGTCGTCGAGGAAGCCGTCGTAGATCGCCTGCGTGGCCAGGACCGCGGCCAGCGGCAGGAACCCGCCGGTCAGGCCCTTGGACAGGCACAGCAGGTCCGGCTGGATCCCGCCCCCGGCGCCGGCGCGGGCACCGGCGGGCGCCTGCTCGCAGGCGAACATGGTGCCGGTGCGGCCGAAGCCGACCGCGATCTCGTCGGCGATCAGGAACGCGCCATGCACGTCGCAGATCTCGCGCGCGCGCCGGAGGTAGACCGGATCGTACATGCGCATGCCGCCCGCGCACTGCACCAGGGGTTCGAGCACCAGCGCGCAGATCTCGCCGGGGTGCTCGTCGAACAGGCGCGCCAGCGCGTCGGCGGCCTCCTCGGCGTGGCCGGCGGCGCTCTGGCCTTCGCGCGCCAGGTAGGCATCCGGCGAAGGCGCGAACAGCGCTTCCATCAGCAGCGGCGCATAGACGCGCCGGTACAGCGGGATGTCGCCGACCGAGAGCGCGCCGACGGTCTCGCCGTGGTAGCCGTTCTCCAGTGCCACGAATCTCGTCCGCCGCGGCTCGTCGCCACGGTTGCGGAACCACTGGAACGCCATCTTCAGCGCCACTTCGACGCCCGCCGAGCCGTTGTCGGCATAGAACACCTTCGCCAGCGGATCGCGGCCGGGCTGGCGCGGCGCCAGCGCCAGCAGGCGCTCGGCCAGCTCCACCGCGGGCAGGTGCGAGCAGCCGGCGAGGATCACCTGCTCCAGCGTGTGCGCCTGCCGGCCGATGGCGCCGGCGATGCGCGGCTCGGCGTGGCCGAACAGGTTGGTCCACCAGCTCGACACCGCGTCCAGGGTGCGGCGGCCGTCCGGGCCGACCAGCCAGGCGCCTTCGCCGCGCGCGACCGGCAGCAGCGGCAAGCCGCCGTGGTGTTCGCGCATCTGCGTGCACGGGTGCCAGAGCACCGCCAGGTCGCGCGCCCGCCATGCGGCGGCGTCGGCTAGAATGGTCGAATCGTGAAGTTTCCCAGTCATCCCGGTATTATCGCCCGGCCGGCAGCCGGACGACGAGCATGAGCCGCCGCCTGCCGACCATCCACTCGATCACCGAGCACGAGGCCGGGCCCTACCGGATGGAGCGGCTCGACCTCGAGTTCGGCAACGGCGAGCGGCGCCTGTACGAACGCCTGCACGGGCGCGGCCACGGCGCCGTGGCCGTGGTGCCGCTGATCGACGACCAGACCGTGCTGCTGGTGCGCGAATACGCCGCCGGCGTGCACCGCTACGAACTCGGCCTGGTGAAGGGCCGCATCGATGCCGGCGAAACCCCGCTCGAGGCCGCCGGCCGCGAGCTCAAGGAGGAGGCCGGCTACGGCGCGCGCGACCTGCAGGTCATCCGCACCCTGACCCTGGCCCCCACCTACATGAGTCATCTCACCTGGCTGGTGCTGGCGCGCGATCTGTACCCCGAGCGCCTGCCCGGCGACGAACCCGAGGAGCTCGAAGTGGTGCCGTGGCGGCTGGATGCACTGCACGAGCTGGTCCTGCGCGAGGAGTTCTCGGAAGGCCGCTCGCTGGCCGCGCTGTTCGTCGTGCGCGAGTACCTGCAGCACCATGCCGGTCGCTGAGGCGGTCCGCGAGGGCGTGATCGCGCTCGCCGGCGAGGCGGCGGACGCGATCCTGCAGGTGTACGCCGGCGAGTTCGCGGTCGAGCGCAAGGACGATGCCTCGCCGGTGACCGCGGCGGACATGGCCGCGCACCACCGGATCCTCGCCGGCCTGGCGGACCTGACCCCGGACATCCCGGTGCTGTCCGAGGAGTCGGCGCATGCCGTGCCGCTGGCGCTGCGCCGGCGGTGGCCGCGCCTGTGGGTGGTCGATCCGCTCGACGGCACCCGCGAATTCGTCAAGCGCAACGGTGAATTCACCGTCAACATCGCCCTGGTCGAGGACGGCGTGGCGGTGTTCGGAGTGATCCAGCAGCCGGTCACCGGCGCGGTGTGGTACGGCGGCGCCGGCTGCGGCGCGCAGCGGCGCGAGGGCCGCACCGACCGCACCCTGCGCGTGCACCGCCCGGCGGGCGCGCCGCTGCGCGTGGCGGCCAGCCGTTCGCACCGCGACGCCCGCACCGAAGCGCTGATGGCCCGCATCGGCCAGACCGAACCGGTGGCGTTGGGTTCCTCGCTGAAGTTCTGCTGGCTGGCCGAGGGCCGCATGGACGTGTACCCGCGCTTCGGCCCGACCAGCGAATGGGACACGGCCGCCGGCCAGGCGATCCTGGAGGGCGCGGGCGGGGCGGTGCTGGACCCGCGCGACCGCCCGTTTCGCTACAACCAGCGCGACACTCTGCTCAACGGCGACTTCATCGCCTTGGGCGATCCGGCGCTGCCGTGGCGGGAGTGGCTGCCGTCCGGGTCCTAGCCCGTGGCCGGCAGCCGCCGCCGCGCACGCCGTTCCTGCGGCCGGAGAGGCGGCCGCACCAGCCGACCACGGGACAACGATGACCGAAAGCGCGAACGACATCCACCGGCTGCTCGAGATCATGGCGCGCCTGCGCGACCCCGACGGCGGCTGCCCGTGGGACCTCGAGCAGACCTTCGCCAGCATCGTTCCCTACACCGTGGAGGAGGCCTACGAGGTCGCCGACGCGATCGACCGCGGCGACATGGGGGCGCTCAGGGACGAGCTGGGCGACCTGCTGCTGCAGGTGGTGTTCCACGCGCGGATGGCCGAGGAGGCGGGGGCGTTCGCCTTCGCCGACGTGGTGGACGCGATCTGCGCGAAGATGGTCCGCCGCCACCCGCACGTGTTCGCCGGGGCGTCGGTAGAGGACGCCGAGGCGCAGACCCGGGAGTGGGAGGCGCACAAGCGGCGCGAGCGCGAGGCGCGCGGCGAGGCCGATCGCTCCGCCCTGGCCGGGGTCGCGCGCGGACTGCCCGAGTGGCAGCGCGCGGTGAAGCTGCAGAACCGCGCCGCGCGGGTCGGGTTCGACTGGCCGGGGCCGGCGCCGGTGCTTGCCAAGCTGGAGGAAGAGCTGGCCGAGGCGCGGGTGGAGTTCGAGTCGCTGGCGGTGGCCCCGGAGGATGCGGGCGCGCGCGACCGGCTGGAGGAGGAGATCGGCGACCTGCTGTTCGTCGCCGCCAACCTGGCGCGCCACGCGCGGGTGGACGTGGGCGGCGCGCTGCGCCGCGCCAACCTCAAGTTCGAACGCAGGTTCCGGGCGATGGAGGCGCTGGCGGCCGCGCAGGACCGCCAGCTCCAGGACATGCCGCTGGCCGCGCAGGAAGCGCTGTGGCAACGCGTCAAGCGCGAGGAGCAAGACCCGGGCGGCGGATGAGTCCGGCCTGGCCTGCGGGTTTGTTCGCCGCCGCGGCACGCGCCATCATGGGCTGCACCCATGGGCCCGGGAGAGACGCACGCGCCGCTTCGCAAGCTTCCGCGAGTTCTATCCGTTCTATCTCGGCGAACACGCCAACCGGGTGTCGCGGCGGCTGCATTTCGTCGGCAGCTGCGGCGTGCTGGTGCTGGTCGCGGTGGCGCTGTGGCAGCGCAACGGCTGGTGGCTGTTGGCGGCGCTGGCCTGCGGCTACGGCTTCGCCTGGGTGGGGCATTTCTTCTTCGAGAAGAACCGCCCGGCGACCTTCCGCCACCCGCTGTATTCGTTCCTCGGCGACTGGGTGATGTTCAAGGACATCCTCATCGGCAGGATCCGTTTCTAGGTCGGGCGCGCGGCTCCCGGGCGGGCGCCAGCCGGCCCGTTCCGGCCCCGCCGCGAGGGCGCCCTTCCACCGGCGCCACGGGCGCCGGTCGCTGGCAAACCCGGCGGCGCACCGCGCCGCAACGACTTCTTCACGAGCCCTGCACCGCCAGACCGGCATCCTTCACAAAGCTGAAGCCCCCCTTCTTTTCAACCCCTTTGTGGATCGGAGCCAGTATGCGTGGAACCCAGGAACCGGGCGGTCTCATCCTGATCGTCGAGGACAACCGAAACATCTCCGAAATGGTCGGCGAGTATCTCGAGGGTCGCGGCTTCGAGGTCGACTATGCCGCCGATGGCCTGGATGGCTACCGGTTGGCGTCGGAGAACAGCTACGACGTGATCGTGCTGGACCTGATGCTGCCGCGGCTGGACGGCATCGAGGTCTGCAAGCGCCTGCGCGAGGAGGCCCGCAAGTCGACCCCGGTGCTGATGCTGACCGCGCGCGACACCCTCGACGAGAAACTCACCGGGCTCGGCTCGGGTGCCGACGACTACCTCACCAAGCCGTTCGCGATCCAGGAACTGGAAGCACGGCTGCGGGCGCTGATCCGCAGGGAGCGCCGCCAGGTCGGCTCCGAGGTGCTGAAGGTCGCCGACCTGGTGCTCGACCCGGCCAGCCTGCGCGCCACCCGCGCGGGGCAGGAGCTGCAGCTCTCGCCGATCGGCCTGAAGCTGCTCACCATCCTGATGCGCGAATCGCCACGGGTGGTCAGCAGGCAGGAGATCGAGCGCGAGATCTGGGGCAACAGCCTTCCCGACTCCGACACCCTGCGCAGCCACCTGTACAACCTGCGCAAGACCATCGACAAGCCGTTCGACCGGCCGCTGCTGCATACCGTGCAGAGCGCCGGCTACCGCATCGCCGACATCGAGCAGTCGCCGGCCTGACGCCGCGGTACCGATCGCACCGCGATGTCCCAGGGCCTGCCACGCAAGCTGCGCTATGCCTTTCTCATGCAGGCGGCGCTGGCGAGCCTGGCGATCGTGGTGGGCATCACCGTGGCCTGCGCGTACGGGCTGGAGGTGCTGATCAACGCCAGGCTGGACGCCCAGGCCGAGGAGTTCTGGGCCGGCCGTGCGGCAGACCCGGATTTCCTGCCCCCGGCCACCTCCAACTCGGAAGTGCATTTCGTGCCGGCGGGGGCCGCGGGCGCCACGCTGCCGGAGGCCCTGCGCCGGCTGCCGCCGGGCTATCACCAGATGCCGGGGTTCGACCGCAACGTGCTGGTCCAGCAGACCGCGGCCGGCCGCCTGTACGTCGACATGTCGTTCGCCTATCCCAAACGGGTGCTCTGGGGCGGGGCGCTGGCGTTGATGCTGGCGGGCATGCTGGCGCTCTACCTGGTGACCTGGCTGACCTACCGCACCTCGCGGCGCCTGATCGCGCCGGTCAGCTGGCTCGCCAGCCAGGTCGCGCACTGGGAGCCCGACGGCGACGTCGCCGGGATCCTTGCGCCCGAGCGCATTCCCGGCGACGTCGGCACCGAGGTGCGCCAGCTCAGCGGCGCGCTGGTCGACCTGTCCGAGCGGGTGCATGCCTTCGTGCGGCGCGAACGCGATTTCACGCGCGACGCCAGCCACGAACTGCGCACCCCCCTGACGGTGATCCGGGTGGCCACCGACATGCTGCTTACCGACCCGGAGCTGCAGCCGCGGGCGTTGCGCTCGCTGCAGCGCATCCAGCGCGCCAGCCGTGACATGGAAGCGGTGATCGACGCGTTCCTGATCCTGGCGCGCGAGGCCCAGGTGGCTCCGGAGAGCGTCGAGCTCGACGTGCGCGAGGTGGTGTTCGAGGAGGTGGAGAAGGCCAGGCCGCTGCTCGCGGGCAAACCGGTGGATCTGCGCGTCACCGGCACCGCCACGCCGCGGCTGCACGCGCCGCCGCGGGTCCTGGGGGTGATGCTCGGCAATCTGCTGAGCAACGCCTGCGTGTTCACCGAAGCCGGCAGCGTCGAGGTCGAGGTCGCCCCCGATCGCCTGGTGGTGCGCGATACCGGGATCGGCATGAGCGCTGAAACCCTGGAACGCGCCTACGATCCGTTCTATCGCGCCGACCAGTTCGCCAGCGGCAAGGGCATGGGGCTGTCGATCGTGCGCCGGCTCGGCGAGCGTTTCGGCTGGCCGGTCGCGCTCGAGAGCGTGCCCGGCCGGGGCACCACCGCGGTGATCCGGTTCGGCGGCTGAGGCGGCGGGGCGGCGTTCACCCGCGGTTGCGTGGCCTGTCAACGCCGGGCAGGCGCCGTGCGTTCCCGCCTAGACCCTACGGACCAGGACCTCATGAGCCAGCCCCGCAAACCCGCGCCCGCGCGCAAGACGAAACCCGGACTCCCGCGTCGCCTCGCGCTGCTGGCGCTGGCGGCGGCGGTCATCGCCGCCGGGGCCTGGGCCTGGCTGCAACGCGGCGACGAGGGGGGCGAGGGCGCCTGGCGCACCACCGTGGTCGAGCGCGGCGACATTCGCGTGGTGATCTCGGCCACCGGCACGCTCAGCGCGACCTCCACGGTGGTGATCGGCAGCCAGATCTCGGGGCAGGTCACCGACGTGCTGGTCGATTTCAACGACCAGGTGCGCAAGGGCCAGCTGATTGCGCGCATCGACCCGAGCAGCTACCAGGCGCAGATCGACCAGGGCAACGCACAGGTGGCCAGCGCCCGTGCCGCGCTGGCGCAGGCCGAGGCGACCCTGCGCAACGCGGAACTCGACCACCGCCGCAAGGCCGGGCTGGGCGAGCGGCAGCTGGTCGCGCGAAGCGATGTCGACCTGGCGCGTTCCGCGCTCGACCAGGCGCGCGCCCAGGTCGCGTCGGCGCGCGCGCAGATCCGCCAGCAGGCCGCATCGCTGCAGACCACCCAGGTCAACCTCGACCGCACCGAGATCCGCTCGCCGGTCGACGGGGTGGTGCTCACCCGCACGATCGAACCCGGCCAGACCGTCGCTGCCAGCCTGCAGGCGCCGGAGCTGTTCACCATCGCCGAGGACCTCGGCAAGATGCAGATCGAGCTCGCGGTGGACGAGGCCGATATCGGCCAGGTCGCCGAGGGCCAGGCGGTCACCTTCACCGTCGATGCCTTCGCCGACCGGCGCTTCCGCGGCGAGGTCCGCCAGGTGCGGCTGTCGGCCACCGACACCAACAACGTCATCACCTATCCGGTGGTGGTGAGCGTGGACAACGGCGACGGCACCCTGCTGCCCGGGCTGACCGTGAACGCCGAGATCGAAGTCAGCCACCGCGACGACGTGCTGCTGGCCTCCAATGCCGCGCTGCGCTACAAGCCCTCCGACGCCCAGGCCGCCGCGCTCCAGGCGCCGCCGGTGCGGGCCGGCGGCGGCGCGGTCGAGGGGCTGGCGCGGCTGGCCGGGACGATGGAGCTCACCGCCGCCCAGCGCGAGGCGTTCGATGCCGCCATCGCACAGATCCGCCAGCGCGCGGAGGCGCGCCGCGCCGCCGCGCCGCAGGGCGGCGGCAGCGTGTTCGGCGGCGGTGGCGGCGGCATGCGCGTGATCGGCCCGGGCGCCGGCGACGGCAACATCCAGGCGCAGATGCGCCAGCGCATGCTGCAGCGCTATCGGCAGGATTTCGCCGCCTTCCGCGACAGTCTCGACGCCGGCCAGCGCCAGCGCTGGGACCGCGAGCTGGTGGCGCTGGCCGGGGCGCGATACGCACCAGTGTACAAGCTGGTCGACGACAGGCCGCGGGCGGCGATGGTCCGTATCGGGGCCAGCGACGGCAGCAACACCGAGATCTCGGGCGAGGTGGCCGAAGGCGACATCCTGATCACCGGCGAACGGGCGGACCCGTGAGCGGACAGGTCCCGGTGATCGAGACCCAGGGCCTCGGCAAGGTGTATTCGCCCGGCACCGAGGCCGAGGTGGTGGCGTTGCGCGATGTCGACATCAGCATCGCTCGCGGCGATTTCGTCGCCATCATGGGCCCGTCCGGGTCCGGCAAGTCGACGCTGATGAACCTCATCGGCTGCCTCGACACCCCGAGCGCGGGGACCTACCGCTGCGACGGCATCGACGTGTCGACGCTCGACGCCGAAGAGCTGGCGGTCCTGCGCCGCGACAAGATCGGCTTCGTCTTCCAGGGTTTCAACCTGCTGCCGAGGATGAGCGCGCTGGAGAACGTGGCGATGCCGCTCGGTTACGCCCGGGTTCCGCCCGACGAGCGCAGCGCGCTGGCCCACGAGGCGCTGGCCGCGGTGGGCCTGTCCGAGCGCGAATCTCACCGTCCCAGCGAGCTCTCGGGCGGCCAGCAGCAGCGCGTGGCCATCGCCCGGGCGCTGATCAACCGGCCCCCGATCCTGCTGGCCGACGAACCCACCGGCGCGCTGGACTCGCGCACCGGCGAGGAGATCCTGGCACTGTTCGGTCGGCTCCGCGAGGACGGCCACACGGTGGTGATCATCACCCACGACCCCGAGGTCGCCGCCCATGCCGGGCGGGTCCTGACGATGCTCGACGGCGAGCTGCGTGAAGAGCCGCGATTGGTGATTGGTGATTCGTGATTGGCCAAGTGCATGTGGCCGTATCCGATCACGCCTCTTCCTCGCCCCATGGCGCCGCACGACCATCCATCCATAGCCAGCCGCCAATCCCCCAATCCCCAATCACAGCCCCATGACCTTCACCGACATCCTCCGCACCGCCGTCTTCGCCCTGCGCGGCAACTGGATGCGCAGCGCGCTCACCTCGCTGGGCGTGATCATCGGCATCGCCGCGGTGATCGTGATGGTCTCGGTGGGGCAGGGCACCCAGTCGGAAATCGACAAGCTGGTCTCGGGGCTAGGTTCGCAGCGGCTCGACATCTCGCCGGGCTCGCGGCGCGGGCCGGGCGGTGCGCGGATGAGCGCGAGCAGCTTCTTCACCCTCACCGAGGGCGATGCGGAAGCGATCCGCAGCGAGATTCCCGAGGTGCAGTACGTGTCCGGTTCGCTGCGCGGCAGCGCCCAGGTGGTGTTCGCCGAGAACAACTGGGCGGCGACCTGGCAAGGCGTGGAGCCGGACTACTTCGAGATCAACGCCTGGCGGCTGGCCGAGGGCCAGCCGTTCGAGCCGCAGCACTATACCGGCGCCGCCAAGGTGGTGATCCTGGGCGAGACGGTCCGCCGCGAGCTGTTCGGCCAGGACAGCGGCATCGGCGAGACGGTGCGGCTGGGGCGGGTGCTGTTCACCGTGGTGGGGGTGCTGGAGCCCAAGGGGCAGGGTGGCTTCGGCCAGGACCAGGACGACGTGATGATGGTGCCGATGGAGACCGGGCGGCGGCGCCTGCTCGGGGCGATGGGCCTGCCGCCGCGCGCGGTGATGCAGATCGCGCTGACCGTGCGCGAGGCCGACGACCTGTCCTACGTGCAGGGCGAGGTCGAGGCCCTGCTGCGCCAGCGCCACCGCATCGGCCCCGGCGAAGAGGACGATTTCAGCGTCCGCAACATCTCGGAGATCGTGGCCACGCGCACCGCCACCACCCGGCTGATGTCGCTGCTGCTGGGGGCGGTGGCGACGATCTCGCTGATCGTCGGCGGCATCGGCATCATGAACATCATGCTGGTCTCGGTGACCGAGCGGATCCGCGAGATCGGCCTGCGCATGGCGGTCGGCGCCGGGCCGTCCGACGTGCGCCGGCAGTTCCTCGCCGAGGCGATGCTGATCTCGCTGATCGGCGGCGCGATCGGCATCGTCCTGGGCATCGCCGGGGCGCTGCTGGTGGGACGGTTCGGGGCGCTGCCGGTGCAGCTGGACGGCCAGGTGATCGGCATGGCCGCGGGGTTCTCGATCGCCACCGGGCTGTTCTTCGGCTACTACCCGGCACGAAAGGCCTCGCAGCTGGATCCGATCGAGGCGCTGCGCCAGCAGTGATGCCGGGCGCCCGGCGCGAGAACGCTGCCGCGTGTCGCCCTTTCCCGGCTCCGGTATCCTCGGGGTTTTCGCGGAGCCGACGCATGCGCATCCTGTCCCTGCTGCTCCTGGCCGTGGCGGCCGCCACCGCGGCGGCCGCCGACGACCCCGCGCCGCGCGTCGCCCTGGTGGTGCACGGCGGCGCCGGGGTGATGGAGCGGGACGCGCTCGGCGCGGCCGAGGAAGCCGCGATCCGCGCCGACCTCGACCGCGCCCTGGATGCGGGCCACGCGCTGCTGGCCGAGGGCGGCAGCGCGCTGGACGCGGTGCAGGCGGCGGTGCGGGTGCTGGAGGAATCGCCGCGGTTCAACGCCGGCAAGGGGGCCGTGTTCAATGCCGAGGGACGGCACGAGCTGGACGCTTCGATCATGGAGGGGCATACCCGCCGCGCCGGTGCGGTCGCGGCGGTCGCCACCGTGCGCAGCCCGATCTCGCTCGCGCGCCGGGTCATGGAGCGTTCCCCGCACGTGATGCTGATCGGCGCAGGGGCCGAGCGCTTCGCCGACGATCACCCGGATCTGGAGCGGGTGCCCAACGACTGGTTCGACACGCCGCTGCGCCGCGAGCAGCTCGAGCGGGCGCGGGCGCGCGAGGCCGCGGCCGGTCGCAGCGCCGCCGGCCGGCTCCCGGCGAGTCGTTACTTCGGCACCGTCGGCGCGGTGGCGCTGGACGCCCAGGGGCATATCGCCGCGGCCACCTCCACCGGTGGCATGACCAACAAGAAGTGGGGCCGGGTGGGCGATTCGCCGGTGATCGGTGCCGGCACCTGGGCCGACGCGCGCTGCGGCGTGTCCGGCACCGGCTGGGGCGAGTACTTCATCCGCAATGCCGTCGCCCACGACATCTGCGCGCGCGTCGCCTACGGCGGCGCGACACTGAGCGAGGCGGCCGGAACGGTGCTGATGGACGTGCTCCCGGCCCACGGCGGCGACGGCGGGGTGATCGCGCTGGACGCCGACGGGACCATCGCCATGCCGTTCAACACGCCGGGCATGTACCGCGGCTGGGTGAATCCGGACGGCAGCCGCGGCACCGCGATCTTCCGCGACCCCGACTGACATGGCGGGCGTGTGCGCCGCGGCGGCGCCCGGTCCGGTGTCGGACCGGCCCGGTCTGCCCGACCCGTCCACCCTGCGCGCGCTGCGCGCGCAGGCGCGCCGCCTGAGCCGCTGCGATGCCGACGCCGAGGACCTGCTGCAGGATGTCCTGCTGGTCGCGCTGCAGGCCCGCCGCGCCGATCCGGCGTGGCTGTCGGGGGTGCTGCGGCGGCAGGCGGCGCTGGCGGTCCGCACCGCCGTGCGCCGCCGCCGGCGTGAACGCGCGGCGGCCGGCCCCCTGGAGTTCGGTCCCTGTCCGGGGGACGGCTCCGAACCCGAAGCCTGCGCGACGCAGCTGCTGGCGAAGCTGCCGCCGGCCTCGCGCAGGGTCGCCGAACTCGCGCTCCACGGCCTGGGCGCCCCCGAGATCCGCTGGCTGCTGGGCGTCCCGGAGGCGGCGTTCCGGCAGCGCGTGGCGATGGTTCGCAGGACCGTCGCGGCGCTGCCCCCGGAATTGCGTGGCGCGATCCGCTCGCTGGCGGAGCCCCCGGTGGGTGGCGGCCGGCCGCGTTCGGGGCCGCTGCGCCGCGCGCTGAAGGCGGCCATGCGCGGCATCGCGGCGGTGGGGACCCACGATCCCGACGGTCATCTGCTGCTGGTGGACCGGCCTGCTCACGTTCCGGCGCCCGGCGGCAACGGATAGACGGGACCAACAGAGGAGATCCCCGATGCTCGCACAGGCCAAGCTCGAAACCGTGGTGTTCTTCGTTTCCCGTCTCGACCGCGCGGTCGACTTCTATCGCGACACCCTGGGCCTGGCGGTGTCCGCGGTCGAGGGCCACGACGGGACGTTCGCGACCGCGCAGGCCGGGGCGGTCTGGCTGGTATTCATCCAGCGGGAGGCGCGGCCCGGCGAGTCGCCGGTAGTGGTGTTCAGCATCGACGGCGGCATCGACGACTGCGCCCAGGCGCTGGTCGCCAAGGGCGTCGAGATCGTGGTGCCGGTGAGCGAGGCGCCGGACGGCGGGCTGTCACTGGATTTTCTCGATCCGGACGGCAACGTGTTGAGCCTCTACCAGTCCGCCGCGGCGCCGCGGAGCGGCTGAGCGGGGACGCCGACAGTGAATCAGCCGCCGGCGCGGGTGGCAACGCGCGCCGGCGCGCCACGCCGGACGCACCCGGCGGTTGTGGCAGAATGGCGCCATTCCGGCCTGGCCCGACCCCGATCCCGATGCAGCCGATGCCCCTGTCAGCCCCCACCGGCCTTCGCGCCGCCAGCCGGGGGACCGCCCGCCCGTCCGACACCACCGGCCGTGACGCGTCAGGCGGCTGAAGACGCCGCCATGGCCGACGAGTACGGGCACCTGCCGCGCCGGCCGGGGCGGGTCTACAAGGCCACCATCTGGTCGCTTCAGGGGCTGCGCGCGGCCTGGCTGCACGAGTCCTCGTTCCGGCTGGAGGCCTACCTGCTGGGGGTGCTGGCGCCGCTGGCGCTGTGGCTGGGCGGCAACGGCCTCGAGCGCGCGATGCTGCTGGGCAGCTGCCTGCTGGTGCTCGTGGTCGAGCTGCTGAACTCGGCGATCGAGACGGTGATCGAACGTTTCGGCCCGGAACGCCACGAGCTCGCCGGTCGCGCCAAGGACATGGGTTCGGCCGCGGTGTTCGTGGCGATGCTCAATGCCGGAGCCACCTGGGCGCTGATCCTGCTGCCGCGCTGGGTCTAGCCGGTCGCGCCACGCCAAGCCAACCCATCGAGGAAACGCAACGCATGCTGGAATTGCTGACCGACCCGCAGGTATGGATCCTGCTGCTGACCCTGAGCACGATCGAGATCGTGCTGGGCATCGACAACCTGGTGTTCATTTCCATCGCGGTCAGCAAGCTGCCGATGGAGCGGCGCGAGTTCGCGCGCAAGTTCGGCATCGCGGTGGCCTGCATCACCCGCATCGGGCTGCTGCTCACCCTGGCCTGGCTGGCGCGCCTGACCGACGACCTGTTCGCGCTGTTCGGCCAGGGGATCTCGGTGCGCGACCTGGTGCTGATCCTCGGCGGCGTGTTCCTGGTGGTCAAGGGCGTGCTGGAGATCCGCGAGCAGGTGGGTGGGGACGAGGACCATGGCGACGGGGTGGGAGGCAAGGCCGCCGCGGCGTCGTTCGGTGCGGTGATCGCGCAGATCGCGGTGATCGACATCGTGTTCTCGCTGGACTCGGTGATCGCGGCGGTCGGCATGGCGGCCGAGTACGTACCGGTGATGGTCGCTGCGATCCTGATCGCGGTGGCGGTGATGCTGCTGGCGGCGCAGCCGCTCGGGCGCTTCATCGACGCCAACCCGACCGTGAAGATGCTGGCGCTGGCGTTCATCGTGCTGATCGGGCTGTACCTGATGGCGGAAGGCTTCGAGCTGCATATCCCGCGCGGCTACATCTACGGGGCGATGGGGTTCTCGGCGCTGGTGGAGTTGCTCAACCTGTGGGCCAAGCGCAACGCGATGCGTCGTGCCGGCATCGAGCCGCCGCCGGTGGACGAGCCGCGCCGGCCGATGCCGCGATGAGCGCGCGTCGAACGCCGGGAGCTGCCGGACCATGACCCATCTGCACCAGATCGACCCGGTCGCGATCGCGTTGCCGGCCTTCGAGCTGTTCGGCCGCAGCTTCCATCCGCAGGTGCACTGGTACGGCATCATGTACGTGCTGGCATTCGCGGTGGCCTGGCTGCTGGGGCGTAGCAGGATCCGCGCCGGCCGGCTGCCGGGCGTGAGCGAGCAGGCGTTCGGCGACCTGATGTTCTACGGCATGCTCGGGGTGATCCTGGGCGGCAGGATCGGCTACGTGCTGTTCTATGCGTTCGGGGATTTCGTGGCCGACCCGCTGATGCTGCTGCGGGTCACCGAGGGCGGCATGAGCTTTCACGGCGGCCTGCTCGGGGTGCTGATCGCGGCCTGGCTGTGGGCGCGCCGGCAGGGCCTGCACTTCTTCGACCTGATGGACTTCGTCGCCCCGCTGGTGCCGCAGGGCCTGGGCTTCGGGCGCCTGGGCAACTACATCGGCGGCGAGCTGTGGGGCAAGCCGACCGGCGGCGACTGGGGAGTGGTGTTCCCCGCCAGCCTGCCCGATCGCTATCGCGGCCTCGACGCCGATGCACTGCGGCGCCTGCACGAGTCCGGGGCGCTCGATGCGTTCGCGCGCCACCCCTCGCAGCTCTACCAGGCGCTGCTGGAAGGGCTGGTGTTGTTCGCGGTGCTGTGGTGGGCGTCGCGGCGCCCGCGCGCGCGTTACTTCGTGTCCGGGCTGTTCGCGCTCGGCTACGGCGTGTTCCGGTTCGCGGTGGAATTCGTGCGTGAGCCGGACGCGCACCTCGGCTACCTCGCCTTCGGCTGGTTGACCATGGGCCAGGTGCTGAGCCTGCCACTGATCGCGCTGGGGCTGTTCCTGCTGTGGAAGTCGCGCGGTGCGCCGGTGCTGCAACCGCAGCCGGGCGCGGCCCCGGCGGGGCGGGGCTGATGCGGCAGTACCTGGAGCTGTTGCGGCACGTGCTCGAACGGGGTGCGCAGAAGGCCGACCGAACCGGCACCGGCACCCGCAGCGTGTTCGGCTGGCAGATGCGCTTCGACCTGGCCGAGGGGTTCCCGCTGGTCACCACCAAGAAGCTGCACCTGCGTTCGATCGTGCACGAGCTGCTGTGGTTCCTGAAAGGCGAGACCAATATCGGCTACCTCAAGGACCACCGCGTCTCGATCTGGGACGAGTGGGCCGACGCCACGGGCGAACTGGGCCCGGTGTACGGCAAGCAATGGCGACGCTGGACCGGGACCGATGGCGTGGAGATCGACCAGATGCGCTGGGTGCTCGAGGAGATTCGCCGCAACCCGGATTCGCGCCGGCTGATCGTCTCCGCCTGGAACGTCGCCGACCTGCCGCGGATGGCGCTGATGCCCTGCCATGCGCTGTTCCAGTTCTACGTGGTCGACGGGAAGCTGAGCTGCCAGCTCTACCAGCGCAGCGGCGACATCTTCCTCGGCGTGCCGTTCAACATCGCCAGCTACGCGCTGCTGACCCACATGGTCGCGCAGGTCAGCGGCCTGGGGGTCGGCGATTTCGTCCATACCCTGGGCGACGCGCACCTGTACTCGAACCACTACGCGCAGGCGCGCGAACAGCTGGCGCGCGAGCCGCGGCCGCTGCCGAGGCTGCGCCTGAATCCGGCCGTCGAGGACCTGTTCGGTTTCGCCTACGACGACATCGCTTTCGAGGGCTACGATCCCTGGCCGCCGATCAAGGCGCCGGTGGCGGTGTGAGCCGGCGGGTGCGGCAGCGGTGAGGATCGCCCTGATCGCCGCCATCGACCGCAATCGCGCCATCGGCCGCGGCAACGCGCTGCCCTGGCGCCTTCCCGACGACCTGAAGCGGTTCAAGGCGCTGACCCTGGGCAAGCCGGTGCTGATGGGGCGCCGGACCGCCGAGTCGCTCGGGCGAGCGCTGCCGGGGCGCCGCAATCTGGTGATGACCCGCGGCACGCGGGCGCCGTTCGAGGGGATGGAGGCGGTGGGCTCGCTCGACGCTGCGCTGGAACGCGCGGCCGAGGAAGCCGCGGCCGCGCTGGCGGTGATCGGCGGCGGCGAGATCTACGCGCTGGCCCTGCCGCGGGCGACCCACCTGCACCTGACCCATGTCGACACCGCGGTGGAGGACGCCGACGCCTTCTTCCCGGCATTCGATCGCGCCAACTGGAGGATCGAAGCGCGCGAGGCGCACCCGGCGGACGCGCGGCACGCCCACGCCTTCGAGTTCGTCGACCACGTCCGCGCCCGCTGAGCGGAATTCAGCCCGGCGGCTGGCGCCCCGGCACCTGCACCACCCGGAGTTCCTCGCTGTCCAGCTGCAGCGCGGTGAGCCGGCCGCCCCAGACCGCTCCGGTGTCGAGCGCATGCACGCCCAGGCCGATGAACAGGCCCAAGGTGGACCAATGCCCGCAGACGATCCTCAGATCGCGCTCCTCGCGGCCGGGGACCTCGTACCACGGATACAGCCCCGGCGCCTGCGTGCCCGGCGCGCCCTTTTCCTCGACGGCGATGCGACCGCGCGGGGTGCAGTAGCGCATCCGGGTGAGGATGTTGATGATGGCGCGCTCGCGCTCGATCCCGCGCAGGCCCGAGTGCCAGTCCGGGCGGTCGCCGTACATGTTCTTCAGCAGCTTGCGGTAGCCTTCGCCGCGCAGCCGCTGCTCGACCTCGCGGGCGTGAGCCTCGGCCATCCGCGTGGTCCACTTCGGCGCCAGCCCGGCGTGCACCATCATCCAGCCGAGCTCGCGGTCCGCATGCACGAGCGGGCAGCCGCGCAGCCAGTCCAGCAGCACGTCGCGATCTTCGGCGAACAGCACCCGCTGCAGGTCGGGATTGACCCGGCGCTGCTGCGCCTGGTCGCGCTCGGCCACCGCCAGCAGCGACAGGTCGTGGTTGCCCAGCACCACGCGGCAGTGCGCGCGCAGCGAGTGGACCAGGCGCAGCGTTTCCAGGGACTCGCCCCCGCGGTTGACCAGGTCGCCGCAGAACCAGAGCGTGTCGGCGGCCGGATCGAAACGGATGCGCTCCAGCAGGCGCTGGGTCGGCCCGAGGCAACCCTGCAGGTCCCCGATCGCCCACACGCTCATGCCGCGGCTCCGGTGCGAAGCCGGCCTGTCTGGCGGCGATCGGGCAACGGCGCGGCGCACTCCATAAGCGTCGGCGGGCCCTAGTGGAGGGTATGCGGCATGGAGAGGGTGAAGGGCGGGATCGGCGCATCGAACCGGGTGCCGTCGTCGCCGACCATGTCGTAGCTGCCCTGCATGCTCCCGACCGCGGTCTCCAGCACCGCGCCGGAGGTGTATTCGAACTGCTCGCCGGGCTCCAGCCGTGGTTGCTGGCCGACCACGCCCTCGCCGCGAACCTCGTCGACCTTGCCGTTGCCGTCGGTGATGATCCAGTGCCGACGCAGCAGCTGCGCGGGACATCGGCCGAGATTGCGGATCCGGATCGTGTAGGCGAACACGTAACGGTCGCTTTCGGGTTCCGACTCCTCGTCGAGAAAGCGCGTGGCGATCTGGATCTCCAGCGTGTAGTCGGGAATCTCTTCCATGCAGGCAGTGTAATGGCCGCGGGTGAAGGGTTCGACTACCGAGGAGGACAAACGTTCGCGAGTCGGACGAATGCGGCCACTTCCAGCTGTTCGGCGCGCGCCGCGGGGTCGATGCCGGCGGCGGCGATGGCGTCTGCGTCGCAGACCCCCGACAGGGCGTTGCGCAGGGTCTTGCGGCGCTGGCCGAACGCCGCCCGCACCACCGCCGCGAACATGGCCTGGTCGGCGATGCCGGTCGAAGCGGGCGCGCGCGGCAGCAGCCGGACCACCGCCGAGTCGACCTTGGGCGGTGGCCGGAATGCCCCCGGTGGCACGTCGAACAGCGGCAGCACCTCGCAGCGGGCCTGCAGCATCACGCTCAGGCGGCCGTAGACCTTGCTGCCCGGGCCGGCGGCCATGCGCTCCACCACCTCCTTCTGCAGCATGAAATGCATGTCCCGGATCGCACCCGCGTGGTCCAGGGCATGGAACAGGATCGGCGAAGAGATGTTGTAGGGCAGGTTGCCGACCAGGCGCAGCGGCGGACCGCCGCCGGCCATCTCGCCGAAGTCGACGGCGAGCACGTCCGCGCGAACGATCGTCAGCTCGCCCAGTCCCTCGGCCGCGGCGGCGAGCGGCGCGACCAGGTCCCGATCGAACTCGATCACCGTCAGCGCACCGTGCCGGCGCAGCAGCGGCAGGGTCAGGGCACCGCGGCCGGGACCGATCTCCACCAGGCGGTCGCCCGGCTTCGGATCCACCGCCTGCACGATGCGCTCGATGTACGCGCGTTCGTGCAGGAAGTGCTGGCCCAGCGATTTCTTGGCCCGGCCGAAGCCGGCCGCTGCCGGGTCTCCGGCGCTCACAGCAGCCGGGTGCCCGGCGGCACCTCGTGGTCGGGCACGCAGAGGGCGACGCGGCCTTCGCTGTCGTGGAAGCCGGTGATCAGGCATTCGGACATCAGCGGGCCGATCTGCTTGGGCGGGAAGTTCACCACGCCCACCACCAGGCGACCGACCAGTTGCTCGGGCCGGTACAGCGCGGTGATCTGCGCGCTCGAGCGGCGCACGCCGATCTCGGGGCCGAAATCCACCTTGAGCACATAGGCCGGCTTGCGCGCCTGCGGAAACGGTTCGGCCGAGAGCACCCGCCCGACCCGCAGCTCCACCTTCATGAAGTCGTCCCAGGCGATCTCGTTCATCGTTGCTGTTCCCGTGTACGGCGCACACCGGCGATCCGCGCGCAGGCGGCGACCGCGGCAAGCATGCTGGAAGGATCGGCGCGGCCGCTGCCGGCCAGGTCGAGCGCGGTGCCGTGGTCCACCGCCACCCGCGGGTAGGGCAGGCCGAGGGTCAGGTTCACCGCCTGCTCGAAACCGCTGTACTTGAGCACCGGCAGGCCCTGGTCGTGATACATCGCCAGCACCGCATCGGTGGCGGCCAGCCGCCGCGGCAGGAACGCGGTGTCCGCCGGCAGGGGGCCGTCCAGGCGCATGCCCTCGGCGCGCAGCCGTTCGAGTACCGGGGCGACGACCTCGATCTCCTCGCGCCCCAGGTGGCCCTGCTCGCCTGCGTGCGGGTTGAGCCCGAGGACCGCCACCAGCGGGTCGTCGATGCCGAAATCCCCGCGCAGCGCCGCGTGCAGGATCCGCAGGGTGCGCTCGAGCCGCTCCCCGTCGAGCGCGTCGGCGACGGCGCGCAACGGCAGGTGCGTGGTCGCCAGGGCCACCCGCATGAGCGGGTTGGCCAGCATCATCACCACCTCGCAGCCGGCGTGGGCCGCGAGCAGTTCGGTTGTGCCGGTGTAGGCGATGCCGCCGGCATTGATCGTGGCCTTGTGCACCGGTCCGGTGACCATGCCGTCGTACTCGCCCGCCATGCAGGCTTCGGCGGCCATGCGCAAGGCGAGCACGACGCTGCGGGCGTTGCGCGGATCCGGGCTGCCGAAGGCGGCTTCCGCGACGTTGGGCACCTCGACCAGCCGGACCCCGTCGTCGCCGAGCTGCGCGCGATCGGCGCGGCTGTCGTGGAAGGTCAGCGCGGTGCCGAGCACTCGCGCGGCGCGGGCCAGGGTGGCGGCTTCCGCGAAGACCACCAGATCGGCGTCCGATTCGCGGCGCAGCGCCGCGACCGCGAGTTCCGGCCCGACGCCGGCCGGCTCTCCCGGGACCAGCGCAAGGCGCGGACGGCGCACGTCAGCCGCCAGCGTCCGCGTCGGGCGCGGAGGCGCCGGTCCGGATGTCGACGAAGGCCTCGCCGCGCATCTGCCGCAGGAAGCGGTCCCACTCGTCCTCGAGCTTGCGCTGGCCGATGGCCTCGCGCACCTGGGCGCGGCGGTTCTCGTTGCCGCTGGCGCTGGCCTGGCGCGAACCGATGCGCTGTACCACGTGCCAGCCGGCCTGGGTCTTGAACGGCTCGGAGATGGCGCCGTCCTCGAGCGCCGCGACCCGGCCGCCGAATTCCGGGCCGAACTGCTCGGCCGTGAACCAGCCCAGGTCACCGCCACGCTCGCGCGAGGAGGCGTCCTCGGAATGCTCGCTGGCCAGTTCGGCGAAATCGGCGCCGCCGGCGGCGCGGGCGCGCAGCGTCTCGGCGCGCGCACGGGCCGCTTCGTCGCCGGTCTGCGCATCGGTGCGGATCAGGATGTGCCGCGCCTGGTACTCGGTCACCGTGCCGGTGGCGGCGCTCTCGCGGGTGGATACCAGCTGCAGCAGCTGGAACCCGCTCGGCCCGCGGATCGGCCCGATCACCTGGCCGGGCTGCAGGTTGCGGATCTGCCCGGCGAAGGCGGCCGGAATCTCGTCCAGGCTGCGCCAGCCGAGGTCTCCGCCTTCGAGTGCGTTGGGGCTGTCCGAATAGCGCACCGCGGCGGCGGAGAATTCCATCTCGCCGCGATCGAGCAGGCCCTTGATGCCGTCGATCTTCTGCTGTGCGGTGGAGATCTGCTCCGGGGTGGCGCCGTCGGGCAGCGCGACCAGGATGTGGGCGAGCTGGTACTGGGTGCCGCCGCCGGCCTGCGCCTCGAGCGCCGCGTCGACCTCGGCATCGCTGACCGAGATGCTGCTCTGGGCGAAGCGCTGGCGCAGCCGCTGGATCATCAGCTCCTCGCGCAGCGAGGAGCGGAAATCGGCGAACGACATCCCGTCGTTCTCGAGCTGCTGGCGCAACTGCTCGGTGGTGAAGTTGTTCTGCTGGGCGATGTTGGCCACCGCCGCGTCGACCTCGGCGTCGCCGACCCGCACTCCGGTGGCGGCGGCGCGGTCGGTCTGCAGGCGGACCAGGATCAGGCGCTCGAGCACCTGGCGCTCGAGGATCTCGCGCGGCGGCAGCTGGTCGCCGCGGTCCCCGTACTGGGCCAGGATGTTGGCCACCGCGCGATCGAGCTCGCTCTGCAGGATCACGTCCTCGTCCACCACGGCGGCGATCCGCTCGAGCGGCTGGACCTGCTGCGCCTGAGCGGCGCCGCCGAGCAGCGCAGCGGCGGCGATGAGGGAAAACAGGAGTTTCTTCATGGCAGGGGATCGATCGTTAGGTCGTCGTCGGTGCCGCCCTCGAGTTCCGATGGCGGGACGAGATAGAGGTCGTCTCGGTAATAGCCGAGAATAGCACGGCGCAACCGGCCTTCCGTGTCCGGACCGGCGGACCCTAGACCCTTGAGTTCGACCTCCAGCTGAATGGCGTTGTTGGTCTCGCCGATGCGATTGCGCACGTAGTGCCGGCCGACCAGCCGCACCGCCAGACAGCAGCTGTCCCACTGCACGCCGGCGATGCCCTCGAGCACCTTGCTGTCGCGCAGCGAGTAGTAGTAGCGCCCGACCAGGCTCCAGGCCGGGTTGAGCGGGTACAGGAACGAGAAGTCGACCTGCTCCAGCTGGGCGCGGCGGTAGCGGTAGTTGAAGTTGGCGATGCCGTCGTCGCCGATCAGGTAGCGGGTGCGCAGGCTGACCAGGTCGTCGCGGTTGATCTTCGGGTCCCACTGGTAGGCGGCGCCCATGGTCCAGCGGTCGTTGATGGCGTAGTTGGCCTGCGCCACCCAGGACGATTCGCCTGCCTCGAGCGGGTCGGCACCCGGGTTCAGGGTGACGCGGGAATCGTCGAAGTAGCGGATCTGGCCAATGCTGGCCGAGAGCTTCTCCAGCCCGTCCGACTCGCGGATCAGGCGCGTGGTCAGCGCCACCGTCAGCTGGTTGGCATCGGCTTGGCGGTCGCCGCCGGAGAAGCGGTTGTCGCGGAACAACTGGCCCCAGCTGAAGGTCATCGCGCGGGTGTCGAACAGCGGCAGGTTGTCCTGGTCGCGATACGGCGTGTTGAGGTAGAACAGCCGCGGCTCGAGGGTATGCAGGTAGCTGTCGCCGCGGAACAGGGTCTCGCGGTCGAAGAACAGGCCGGCGTCGACGCTGGCGATCGGCAGGCTGCGCGAAGGCGAGGTGTCCGGCTCCTCGCCGCCGGGCGCCAGGTTCTCCGCGAGCTGGTCCTCCAGCCGGTAGGCGGTATAGCGCCAGGCCAACGTGGGTCGGACGTACCAGGCGTCGCCTTCGATCGGGAAGGACACGAAGGGCTTGAGATCCACGCGGCTGCCACCCGGCCGAGGGTCGGGGCCGCCTGCCGTGGCGGGGTCCGCGGCGTGGCCGAAGCGGGTGGCGTCGGCGTACAGACCCGCCACCACCCCCGGCCCGAACGGCTGTTCCCAGTTCAGGAACGCGCGGGGCAGGCGATAGAAGGGCAACCGGGTCTCGGCCAAGGTGTAGTCGGCCAACAGTCGGTAATCGGCCATCAGGCCGCCGTCCCAGTAGCGCCCGCGGCCGTAGATCCCGGCACTGCTGTTGATGGTGCTGGAAGCCCCCGTGATCAGGCTGCTGCTCTGGTCCTCGATGTAGCGCGGGTCGCTGATCCAGTTGAGGCTGGCGCGCGCCTGCCAGGTTCCGTTGATGCGCTGCCGTCCCCGGTAGCGGAACATCCCGCGGTCGTCCTCGCGGCGGTTCTCCTCGCGGATTCCCTGGTCGATCTCCTCCTGGCGTCCGTCCTCCGTGAGACGGTCGGACGGCAGGTACTCGAAGTCGATGGTGCCGCTCCCGCCTTCCGCCAGATAGCGGAACTCGGTCCCCAGCAGGTAGCCGCGGCGGGTCATGATCCGCGGCTCCAGGGTCATGTCGTAGTGCGGCGCGAGGTTCAGGTAGATCGGCTGGCGGTAGTCGAAGCCGTTGCGGCTGGAATAGCCGATGGCCGGGTACAGCAGGCCGGTCTTGCGGCGGTCGTCGATGGGGAACTTGAACCACGGCATGTACAGCACCGGCACCTTGCCCACCCGCAGGGTGGCGTTGCGCGCGGTCCCGAACCCTTCTTCGAGGTCGACGTCGATGCGCCCGGCGCGCAGTTCCCACCAGCGCTGGCCGGGCGGGCAGGTCGAGTAGGTCGAGCCGATCAACGAGCCCTGGTCGCCCACCATCTCGGCGCGCTCGGCGCCGCCGTTGCCGCGGCGCTCGATCAGCTGGTAGCGCACGTTCTCGATACTGTGGGAGTCCGCCGCCTGGTCGCCGGTGAGGCGTTCGGCGACGATCCGCATCCCCGAATCCTGGTAGCGCACGCTGCCGTCGGCGACGTAGGTCGTGGTCTCGGCGTCGTAGGTGAGATTGTCGGTGGCCAGGAACTGGTCGCCGCGTCGCAACGTGGCGTTACCCTGCAGGTTGCTCTCGGCCCCGTAGACGCCGGTCAGCGCGTCGCCGCCGATCTCGGTGGGCTGGTTCTCGCGATCCCCCGGCTCGCCGACCGGCGGCGGCGCGTCCGGGAATTCGGGGACCGCGTCCTCCAGCGGGCAAAGGCGCCAGTCCTCGGGTCGCTCGTCGGCCATGGCGTTCAGGGAAAGCGCGATGCACAGCGGCAACGGCAACAGGCGGAGGACAGGGCGCACGCAGGAGTCCGGTCTGGCAAACGGCCGCCAGCATGCCGCATCCCTCGTGAAGCGGCAATTCGGTCCTCGCCATGTTTCTCCGGCGTCATGGGCTGCCTGCGTACCGCACAAGGCAGGCGGAACCGGCGCTGAACGGTGTGGCGTTGGGCGAAGGCTCCGGTGATCGCCACCGCCTCGCCACGGTGCGGGCCGGTGACCGACGACGCGTGGGGGATCAGGCGCTGCCCGGCCGGTCGCCCGCCATGGCGCGCACGTGGGCCAGGCTTCCCTCGCGCAGCGCCTGCAGGTCGTAGCCGCCTTCCAGCATCGAGACCATGCGCCCGGCCGAATGGCGCCGGGCGATCTCGCGCAGCTCGCCGGTCAGCCAGGCGTAGTCCGCGGCGTCCAGCTGCATCTGCGCGAGCGGATCGCGCCAGTGCGCATCGAAACCCGCCGAGACCAGCAGCAGCTGCGGGGCGAACGCGTCCAGTTCCGGCAGCAGGCGCTCGCGCCAGGCATCGCGGAACATGCGGCTGCCCGCGCCCGGCGGCAGCGGCACGTTGACGATATTGCCGACCCCGCGCTCGATCCTGGCGCCGGTGTCCGGGAACAGCGGGGACTGGTGCGAACTGAGATACATCACGCGCGGGTCGGCTTCGAAGATCGCCTGGGTGCCGTTGCCGTGATGGACGTCGAAGTCGACGATCGCCACCCGCGCCAGGCCGTGCGCGTCCAGCGCGTGCGCGGCCGCCACCGCGATGTTGTTGAACAGGCAGAATCCCATCGCCTCGCCGCCGGTGGCGTGGTGCCCCGGGGGGCGCACCGCACAGAAGGCGGCTTCGGTCTGGCCGCCCAGCACCGCATCCACCGCGGCAACGCCGGCGCCGGCGGCGCGCAGCGCGGCCTCGGGCGAGCCGGGCGAGAGCACCGTGTCGGGATCGAGCGGAATCGGCTGCGTGGCGCCCGATTCCAGCACCGCCTCGAGCAGCGCGGCCGCGTGCACCCGCAGCAGCTGCCCGCGGGTCGCCAACGGCGCTTCTCGCCAGCCGAGGTCGGGAAGGCCGTTGCGCAGCGCCTGGATCACCGCGCCGAGGCGCTCGGCGCGTTCGGGATGGCCGGGGCCGGTGTCGTGGCCCAGGCAGGCCGGGTGGGTGTAGAGGAAGGGCTTCACCGTCGCCGGCGTTCGTGGTTCCACAGCACTTCGCCGTGGCCGCCGGCGCGCGCCAGCACCCTGGCCAGCACGAACAGGAGATCCGACAGCCGGTTGAGGTAGCCGACCGCCTGCGGGCGCACCGGCTCCGTGCGCGCCAGGGTCACGGTGGCGCGCTCGGCGCGCCGCACGATGGTGCGGGCCAGGTGGCAGCGCGCCGCGGCCTCGCCGCCGCCGGGCAGGATGAATTCCTTCAGCGGCGGCAGGTCCTCGTTGTAGCGGTCCATGTGCCGTTCGAGGCGCTCGATGTCGCCGTCCTCGATCGCCGCGTGGCCGGGGATGCACAGTTCGCCGCCGAGATCGAACAGCTGGTGCTGCACGGCGGTCAGCAATTCGGCCACGTCGTCCGGCAGGGCGCAGGCGAGCAGCAGGCCGATCGCGGAATTGGCCTCGTCGACGGTGCCGTAGGCGGCGACCCGCGCCGAGTCCTTGGCGATGCGGCTGCCGTCACCCAGCCCGGTGCTGCCATCGTCGCCGGTGCGGGTATAGATCCTCGAGAGGCGATTGCCCATCGGCGCTCCGGCGCGTCGCGGTCAGCGTCGCGGGGCGGGCGCGGCGGCGGTGCGGCCGGGCAGCGACTGGACGAGCACGGCGTGCGCGGCGGCGGCCAGCCCGACGTAGAGGGCTGCGACGCCGAGATAGGCGGGCAACCAGTCGCTGTAGTTCTTCCACCAGCCGGCAAGATCCGGCGCGGGAACGCTGGCGCTCAGCCAGTAGAAGCTGCCCTGGGCGACGAAGTGGCATACGGCCACCGCCACCAGCAGGCTGGCGGCGCCCAGGCCCAGCGAGCGCAGGCCGACGCCGCGGTAGCGGTTGCGCAGCCACCAGCCGCCGCCCCACAGGGCCAGGTGCGCGGGCACCAGCGCCCAGTAGGCCGGCGAGACGCAGTAGTGCTGCCAGAAGCTGAGGCCCTGCGCGGTGATGACCAGCGCATCGACCAGGACCGCGAGCAGCATCAGTGCGGGAAACGCCCAGCGGGTCCAGTCCCGCAGGTAGAAGCCACCGAGGAAGAACACCGCCCAGGAAGCGTCCGGCACCGCCGCGAAGTGATGCACGCGGGTGCTGGCCATCAGGGCGGCCAGCAGGACCAGGATCAGGGCGCGGTGGGTGGTGGCGGTCATGGGCTGGTTCCTGGAGGCAGGCGGGCATTTTAGCGGAACGGCACCGCTGCCGTGTGGACGTGCCGCGCCGGCCGCCAAGCGCGTGGTCGCGCGCGCAGGGCGCGCCGCGCTTATCATGCACCGGATGCGTTCCGATCACGACGTCCTGATCGTCGGCGGCGGCCTGGTCGGCGCCAGCCTGGCGATCGCGCTGGACCGGGCCGGCCTCGACGTCGGCCTGGTCGAGGCCACGCCTGCCGGTGGGCTGCCGGCGGTGTTCGACGAGCGCAATCTCAGCTTCGCCGATGCCACCGTCAATGCGCTGACCGCGCTCGGGGTGCTGCAGAAGCTCGCCGCGCCGCCGGGCGCGATCCGCCGCATCCACGTCAGCCGCGCCGGTGACTTCGGCCGCGCGCTGTTGCTCGCCACCGACTACGGCCGCGAGAGCTTCGGCCAGGTGGTGGTGGCGCGCGACTTCGGCACGGCGCTGGCGGCGCGGCTGGACGAGCTGGCGGGATTGAGCCGCTATCGCCCGGCGCGGTTCCTCGGCTGCGCCGCGGACCGCGACAGGCAACGGGTCCGCATCGCCGACGCCGCCGGCGAACGGGTGCTGCACGCGCGCCTGCTGGTCGCCGCCGACGGCACCGCCAGCGCGGTGCGCGAGGCGCTGGGCATCGGCGCCGAACGCCACGACTACGGGCAGACCCTGCTGGTGGCGCGCGTGCGCAGCTCCCGCCCCCCCGACGGAACCGCCTACGAACGGTTCACCGAACACGGTCCGACCGCACTGCTGCCGCGCGGCGACCGCCACTACGGGGTGGTGCACGGCGTCGCGCGCGCGGAAGCGCAGGCTGCCGCGGGGCTGGACGAGGCGGCGTTCCTTGCGCGCCTGCAGTCGGCATTCGGCTGGCGCGCCGGCCGCTTCGTCGCGGCCGGCGCGCGCAGCGCGTATCCGGCGCTGGGCCTGGTCGCGGGGCGCACCACGGCCACGCGCGCGGTGCTGGTCGGCAATGCCGCGCAGACCCTGCATCCCGTCGGTGCGCAAGGGTTCAACCTCGGGTTGCGCGACGCGTTGACGCTGGCGGAACTGGTGGCGGCGGAGATTGGGGATCCGGGCGGCGAGGCGCTGCTGCGGGCGTATGCGGAGCGCCGCCGCGAGGATCGCGAGCGCACCCTGGCGTTCTCGGACGGGCTGGCGCGGATGACCGCGGGCGCCGCGCCGCTGCTCGGCCCGCTGCGCAGCCTCGGCCTGCTCGCGGTGGACCGGGTGCCCGCCGTGCAGTCGCTGCTCGCCACAGGCGCGATGGGCTATCGCGGGCAGGTACCGGCGCTGTGTCGGGCGCAGGCATGAGCCGCCGTCGGCGCAGCGACGTCGCGGTGGTCGGCGGTGGCGTGGTCGGCGCCGCGTGCGCGTTGATGCTGGCGCGGCTGGACCTGTCGGTGGAGCTGGTAGAAGCCGCCGCCCCGGCGCCGTGGTCGCCGGATCGGCCGGATCTGCGCGTCTACGCGTTCGCGCCCGACAACGTGCAGCTGCTGCGCGAGCTGGACGCCTGGGGGCCGGTGCGCGAGGCGCGCGCGCACTGCTACCGGCGGATGCGCGTGTTCGACGCAGGCGGCGGGGGCGAGCTGGTGTTCGACGCCGACGCGTTCGGGAGCCAGGCGCTTGGCTGGATCGTCGAACACGCGCTGCTGGTGGACCGACTGTGGGCGGCGCTGCCCGCGGCCGGGGTGGTGCTGCGCTGCCCGGCACGCGTGGAATCCCTGGAGCAGGAGCCAGACGGCGTGGTGCTGAGGCTGGACGACGGCGGCCGGGTCGCCGCCGGGCTGGCCATCGCCGCCGACGGGGCGGATTCGTTGCTGCGCGGCCTGGCCGGCGTCGCCGTGGAAACGCGCGACTATCGCCAGCGCGGCGTCGTCGCCTACGTCGGTACCGAGCGCGGCCACGAGGACACCGCCTGGCAGCGCTTCCTGCCGGGCGGACCGCTGGCGTTCCTGCCCTGCGCCGACGGCAGCAGTTCGATCGTATGGACGCTGCCGGATGCCGAGGCGGCACGGGTCCTGGGTCTCGACGACGCCGGGTTCGGCGATGCGCTGACGCGCGCGTTCGACGCACGCCTGGGCGCGGCGAAGCCGCTGTCGCCCCGGGTCGCGTTCCCGCTGCGGCGGCAGCTCAGCGAGCGGGCGCTGGCGGGCCGGGTGTTGTTGCTCGGCGACGCTGCCCACGTGGTGCATCCGCTGGCGGGCCAGGGCGTCAATCTCGGCCTGCGCGACGTGTCGGCGCTGCGCGATGCGATCCTGCGGGCCCGGCGCCGCGGCGGCGACTGGGCCCGGGCAAGCGTCCTGCAGCGCTGGGCGCGTGTGCGCCGCAGCGAGAACGCGGTGGCCGCCTATGCCTTCGACGGCATCAACCGGGTGTTCTCCAACGACGCACTGCTGCCGACGCTGCTGCGCGGCCGCCTGCTGGGGATCGCGGGCGCGATGCCGCCCCTGGTCGACGCGCTGTGGCGCCGCGCCGCCGGCAGGTAGAGCGCGCGCGAAGGTGCCTGCTACACGCGCGTGAGCGCCTGGGTTACCGGGTCCAATCCGAAAGTTCGTAGCGACTCAGCCGGCCGTCCTCGTTGCGGTCGACGGCATCGAACTGGGCGCCCAGGGTCTCGTCGGCAGCGGCTTCGCTACGGCTGAGGTCGCCGTCGTTGTCGCGGTCCAGCGCGGAGAAATCGACCCGATAGTCGCTGAGCTCCGGCTTGGGTGACAGCGAGTTGACCCGGACCTCCTGGCCGTTCTGCATGATCACGGCCGTTTCACCGCTGGCCGGCTCCGCCGGAGCAGTCCGATTCTTGGATGGCGCGGTCGGCGTGGCGGGGGAAGGCATCGCCGGCCCGGCCGGGTCGATCGGCGCCGACGGTCGGGTCGCACCGGTCGGCGTTTCCCCGGTCGCCTGGCTGGTGGGATGTGTCGACGTGATCGGCGCCGCTGGATGCTGGGCCAACAGCGTCAGTGGTGCTGCGAATGCGGACAGCGAGATTGCGAGCAAGGTGCTGCGGAACATGGGGCTCTCCTTTTGGGCGGATGAAGACCGCATGAAGATCGATATCCATCCCGCAACCAAACGTATACCGGCAGCGGTGAAGTTCACTTGAAATGCGACCGGTGGATCGTTCAAATGGTGGCGAACACGGTGATCTCCTCGCGGTCGTGGTACAGCTGCCGCGCGCGTATCGTCAGCGGCGCACCGGCCTCGTCGGCGAACAGGTCCAGGCAGCGCCGGGTTTCCTGCCAGCGCTGCTTCATCGGCAGTTTCAGATTGAAGATCGCGTGACGGCACCAGCCCTCGCGGAACCATGTCGCCATCCGCGAGGCCACGCGCCGCGGCTGTTCGACCATGTCGCAGACCATCCAGTCCAGCGGCGCGTCCGGGGACCAGCGGAACCCGTCGGCGCGCAGGTGCTCGACCAGGCCGGTGTCGTGCAGTTGCGCCTGCAGCGGGCCGTTGTCGATCGCGGCCACGCGCAGGTGGTGGCGGGTCAGCACCCAGGTCCAGCCGCCGGGTGCGGCGCCCAGGTCGGCCGCGCGCATGCCGGGTTTGAGCAGGGCCTGACGCTCGCGTTCGCCGAGCAGCGACAGCAAGGCCTCCTCCAGCTTCAGCGCCGAGCGGGAGGGCGCGCCGGCGTGCAGCCGCAACCGCGGGATCCCCAGCGGCCACGGCGCACTGTCGGCCGGCTGGCTGCGGCCGAGCAGCACCCGGTCCCCGGCGACGAAGCAGACGTGCAGGCGCGGCAGCCGCGGCTCGTCCCTGGCGCTGAGAAACCCGCGCGCGCGCAGCACCGGGCGTAGCGCGTTGCCGAAGCTGCGCGCGAGCCCCGACAGCGGCTTGCCGAAGTCGGAATCGGGGTGTTCCATCCACAGCTCGCCGTAGCGGCCGCGCCCCTCCAGCGCCGCCAGGACCGGCGCCATGCGGTCGCGCGGGTCCGGCGCGGCGACGTCGGCGATCAGCACCATCTTCTGCCGGGCGAACACCAGCGCATTCCAGGGCAGTGCCGACGCCAGCGCATCGCCGCATTCGCCATGGAACAGCAGGTAGCCGTCGTCGCGGTTCGCGCGGGCATAGCCGGCGATGCCGGCGAGCGCCGCGCGTTCGGTCAGCTCGGCCGCCAGTTCCGGTTCGAATCCGGCGCGGCAGTAGCACAGCAGGGCGTCTTGCATCGGGTTTCCGTCGGGTGCCGCAGGCGGGGAAGGGGGCCGGAGCGGGCGCGCCGCGGAAGTTGCGCTCAGTAGCGCCCGCCGCCGGCCCGGCCGTAGTCGCGCAGGACCTCGCAGGCGGCCTCGCGATCGAGATCGCGGACCACCTCGATCCCGCGCCGCGCCAGTTCGCCGGTCCAGTCGGCCGGCAGCGGGCCTTCGTCGAATTCGGTCAGGGTCATCACGTCCTCGGCGCGCGCGCCGATCAGCAGCCGGTCGATGCCGGCCCAGACCGCGGCGCCGTAGCACTGGCAGCACGGCTGCGCCGAGGTCGCCAGGGTATACGGCCCGACCGGCCGGTCCGCGGCGTCCCGGTTGAGCCGTGCGCGCTGCAGGCGCTGCTGGGCCAGCATGAACGCCATGGTCTCGGCGTGGGCGACGGAGCAGCTCTGCGGGAGCACCCGGTTCACGCCGACCGCGACGATCCGCTGGTCGGGGCCGAAGACCGCGGCGCCGAACGGGCCGCCGCTGCCGGCCTCGACGTTGCGCCGCGACAGCGCCACCGCCAGCGCCACCTTGGCCTCGTCGCCGTCGATCGCCGCCGTCGGATCGACCGCCTCGTGCACCCAGGCGGGCAGGGTGAGATGGACCTGCGCGTACAGCATCATTCCAGCGGCGCCCGCAGCGGCTGCCGCACCGCTTCGCAGCGGTTGGCGACGCAGCTGCAGGCGGAAATCTCCTGGAACCCGCAGACCGAGGCCATCCCGCCGGCGGCGCACCGTTCGCGCACCGCGTCCGGGTCCGGCTGCGCGTCGCGGTTGACGCAGGCCGGGAAGTAGCCGCAGCAGTTGCCGACGTTCTTCACCACGCAGTCGGCGTCGGCCGCGCAGCTGCGATCGAGCTGCAGCGGATCGGCCGGTGTCTCGGCCGTCTGCGGCGCTGGCACGGGGCGGGGGGCGGCGGGAGCGCAGGCGGCCAGCAGCAGCGCCAGCAGCAGCCCGGCCCCAGCTGAAAACGGTTGCACGCGCATGTTGACCTCCGTGGTCAGGCCTTGGCGGCCCAGGTGTCGCGCAGCGTCACACTGCGGTTGAAGACGGGCGCCCCGGGCGCGTGGTCGCGGCGGTCGGCAACGAAATAGCCGAGCCGCTCGAACTGGAAGCCCTGCTCCGGTGCGGCCTGCGCCGCGGCCGGTTCGATGACGCCGCGCGCCACCCGCCGCGAGTCCGGGTTGAGATGATCGCGGTAGGTCAGCCCGCCGGATTCGTCGTCGGGGTCGGCGACCGAGAACAGGCGGTCGTAGAGCCGGAGCTCCGCTGGCACCCCCCGGGCCGCGTCGACCCAGTGCAGGGTGCCCTTGACCTTGCGGTTGGCGCCCTCCATGCCCGGGCGCGAGGCCGGGTCGAGGGTGCCGCGCAGCTCGACGATGGCGCCGTCCGCGTCCTTGATCACCTCGTCGCAGCGCACGATCCCGGCACCGCGCAGGCGGACCTCGCCGCCGGGCACCAGGCGCTTCCACCCCTTGGGCGGCACCTCGGCGAAATCGTCGCGCTCGATCCACACCACGTTCGAGAACGGGACCGCGCGCTGGCCCAGGCGCTCGTCCTTGGGGTGGTTGGAAAACGTGAGCGTCTCGGCGTGGCCGTCCGGCAGGTTGGCCAGCACCAGCCGCAGCGGGTCGACCACCGCCATGCGCCGCGCCGCGCGCGCGTCGAGCTCGTCGCGCAGCGCTCCTTCCAGCACCGAATAGTCGATCACCGAGTTCTGCTTGCTGATGCCGAGCCGGTCGACGAACAGCCGCAGCGCCGCGGGGGTGTAGCCGCGGCGGCGCAGCCCCTGCAGGGTGTACATGCGCGGGTCGTCCCAACCCTGGACCAGGCCGTCGGCCACCAGCGCCGAGAGCTTGCGCTTGCTCATCACCGCGTAGTTGATGTTCAGGCGCGAGAACTCGATCTGGCGCGGCCTGGCCGCCTCGGCGGGCAGCCCGCGGGCGATCAGGGGCTCCAGCAGCCCGGGGTCGCCGGCGAGATCCGCCCGCTCCACGCACCAGTCGTAGAGCGGGCGGTGGTCCTCGAACTCCAGCGTGCACAGCGAATGAGTGATCCCCTCGATGGCGTCGCCCAGCGCGTGCGCGTAGTCGTACATGGGGTAGATCGGCCAGGCATCGCCGGTGTTCTGGTGGGCCACCTTCTTGATGCGGTACAGCGCCGGATCGCGCAGGTTGATGTTGCCGCTGGCCATGTCGATCTTCGCCCGCAGGGTACGCGCCCCGTCGGCGAATTCGCCAGCGCGCATGCGCCGGAACAGGTCCAGGTTCTCGTCCACGCTGCGGCCGCGGAACGGCGACTCGCGGCCGGGCGCGGTGAGGGTGCCGCGATACTCGCGAACCTGCTCGGCGCTCAGGTCGCAGACGAAGGCGTCGCCCTGGCGGATCAGCTTCTCGGCGGCGAGATAGAACACCTCGAAGTAGTCCGAGGCGTGGCGCAGGCTGGCCCACTCGAACCCCAGCCAGCGCACGTCCTCCTGGATCGCCTGGACGAATTCGGGATCCTCCTTCGCCGGGTTGGTGTCGTCGAAGCGCAGGTTGCAGCGCCCGCCGAATTCGGCGGCGAGGCCGAAATCCAGACAGATCGCCTTGGCGTGGCCGATATGCAGGTAGCCGTTGGGCTCCGGCGGGAAGCGGGTGCGGATGGCGAGATGCTTTCCGCTGGCCAGATCGTCACGGACGATCTGGCGGATGAAGTCCTGCTTTCCTTCCGCGGGCGCGGCATCGGGTGCCTGGAGCGGAGCCGACGGCGGCGAAACGTGGGGGGCGGAGCTGTTCATGGTCGCTTGCGGGGAAAACGGACAGTGTAGGGCCTGCCCGCCGCCCTGGGGCGCACACGGTGGAATGCGCACTCCATCTGGTGCGATGTGTGACGCTATTATCATAATGGCACGCGTCTTGCGAACGATTCGGGGACAGGGGGAAGCATGCAATTCGGTGAGCGCGACGCGCGGGAAGCAGGGACCGGGGACCGCGGGTGCTGAACCGGTTCGGCCGCTGGCATCGCGACCACGACACGGTCTTCCTGGCCGGGTTCGCGCTGCTGGTGTGCCTGCTCGCGGCCGCGGTGCTCGCGGCAGGGGGCGAAGGCCGGGGCCAGATCGCGGTCTCGGTGGTCCCGGGCGGCGCCGGCGAGGTGGTCGCCGACGGCCGGGTGCTGCGGCACGCCGGCGGACGCGCGCAGCGCAGCCATGCGCGGGTGCGCTTCACCCTGGGGTCGGCCCGGCCCGACGGCGCGGGGAGGATGCTGTGGCTGCCGCGCGAGCCGGTGGCGGCGATGTGGGCCGAAGCCGGCGACTGGCGCAGCCCGGTCCGGGGGTTCTTCGACGGTGGCGGCGACCAGGGTGTGCTCGCCGCCGGGTATCGGTTGCGGCTTCCGGCCCACTGGGAGGGACCGGTCGAGCTGGACCTCCACGTCGAGGGAGGCGCGGCCGCGGCGCTGCGCCCGGTGGTGCTCGACGAGGACGAGGTCGCGCGGCTGGAACAGCGGGCGGTCGCCATCGCCGCCACCGTGTATGCCGCGCTGCTGACGCTCTCGTTGCTGGCGCTGGCGCTCTACAGCGCGGCACGCGACCGCGCCTTCCTGCTTCTGTTCGGCTGCGCCACGCTCGCGCTGCTGGCGCTGGCGGCGCTCAACGGCCACCTGTACGCGATGCCGGTCCTGCGCCTGTTCGCGACCTGGCAGGCGCAGGGGATCTGGGCGCTGGTGTTTCTGTTCCTGGCCTCCTGGCTCAAGCTGGTACAGCACTACGTCGGCGGGCATCGGCTCGGCGCGGCCGCCTCGTGCAGCGTCGACGTGGCGGCGGGGGCGCTCGTGGCGACCGCCGCCGTCTGCCTGCTCGATCTGCGCCTGCTCGACCCGGTGATGCAGCCCCTGGCCGCGCTGGGCTCGGCGGCGAGCGGGGTCGGCAGCCTGGTGCTGCTGATGGGG
Source organism: Luteimonas endophytica (assembly GCF_029887875.1). Lineage (GTDB taxonomy): Bacteria > Pseudomonadota > Gammaproteobacteria > Xanthomonadales > Xanthomonadaceae > Luteimonas > Luteimonas endophytica. Next base: position 52,649 of record NZ_JARXRM010000019.1, on the reverse strand, counting down.
GCCGGGCGCCGGCGCGTGGCGATGGCCTGGCCGCTGCTGCTGGTGGTGCTGGCCACGCTGCTGCTGGCGCTGCTGCGCCGGATGACCGGTTACGACGTGGTACCCGGCCTGGCGGCGATGCGCTACGGCTTCCAGGCCGGGGTGGTCGCCACGCTGATCGTGTTCGCGGTGGGCCTGGTGAGCCGGATCAGCGAGTACCGCGACCAGCGCGATCACGATCGCCTGGCGCGCGCCGATACCGAACGGCGGATGCAGCGCGAGGCCGCCCGCACCGACCTGGTCGGCGCGCTGCAGGCGAAGCTGCGCACGCTCGCTCCCGGCGACATCGAGTGGACCGGCTTCCGCACGCTGTTCGACCACCTGGCGCCGCTGCTCCCGGTGGCGTCGATGGTGGCGGTGGCGCACGGGTTCCACGGCCGCGATCTGATGGTGGCGCATCCGCACGCGCAGAAGGACCGGTTCGTGGCCGAGCTGCAGCCGCGGCTGCTGCCGCTCAAGCGCCAGGCCGCCAACGGCATCGCCCTGCAGCAGCCGTTCACGTCTCCGGATTCGGTGGCGATCGAGGCGGTGATCCCGCTGCAGATCCGCACTCCTTCCTGGGGCGCGGTGCTGCTGCGGCGCGCCGGCGGCGACGGATTCACCAGCGACGAGATGGCGCTGGCGACCGAGTTCGTGCGCCTGACCCAGATCCAGATCGACCAGGCGATCGCGGCGGTCAACCTGCGCCGCTCCGCCGAGCTCGACGCCCTGACCGGCAGCTTCAACCGCCGTTCGATCGACCAGTGGCTGGCGCGCGCCTTCAGCGAAGCGGAGCGGGACCGGCAGCCGGTGTCGGTGCTGTTCGTCGACCTGGACCGGTTCAAGGCGGTCAACGACCGCTACGGCCACGCCTGCGGCGATCACTGCCTGCGCGCCGCGGCGGCGGCGCTGCGCGGTGCGCTCGGCGAGCGCGACATCTTCGGCCGCTACGGCGGCGAGGAGTTCATCGCGGTGCTGCCCGGGCGCGGCGGTGCGGCGGCGCGACAGGTCGGCGAGGACCTGCGCGCGGCGGTGGAGCGGCTCGCGCTCGAGTGGGAAGGCCAGGCGCTGCGCCTGACCGTCAGCGTGGGCGTGGCGACGCGGCGCGACGGCGAGCACAGCCCGGCGGCCACCATCGACCGCGCCGACAAGGCGCTGTACGCGGCCAAGCGCGGTGGCCGCAACTGCGTGCACGTGGCGCCCGCGGTCTTCACCTGATTGCACTCGCCGATCGCGACCGGCCGGCCACGGCGCATCCCGGGCCGGTCGCGGCCTGCTAATGTCGCGGCCTTTCCGGACGGACGCGGGGCGCATGCAGCAGCGAGGCAACCAGGACCGCATCGCGCTGGTGTGGATGCTCGCCGGCGCCTCGCTGATCGGCACCAACGGCCTCATGGTCCGGTTCGCGGAGACGCCGCCGACGGTCTCGGCGTTCTACCGGGTGTTGTTCGGCGGCCTGCTGCTGTGGCTGTTGGTGCTGGCCCGGCGCGATTGGCGCAGGCTGCCGCCACGCGCCTGGCTGTGGGTGCTGGCGCCGGCCACGGCGTTCGCCGCCGACCTGTGGCTGTGGCACCGCAGCATCCTGCTGGTCGGCCCGGGGCTGTCGACCCTGCTTGCCAACGTGCAGGTGTTCGCGATGGCGCTGGCAGGAGCGCTGCTGTACGGCGAGCGCGTCGGGGCGAGATTCCTCGCCGGGCTGCTGCTGGCGTTCTTCGGGCTGTGGCTGCTGCTGGGCGGCGAATGGAGCAGCCTGGCTCCCGAGTACCGCTGGGGGGTGCTGCTGGGGCTGGCCACCGGCATCTGCTACGCCGCCTACAACCTGGGGCTCAAGCGTGCGCAGCAGGAGGCACGCAGCGCAACCGCCGGCACCGCGCCGATCGCCCAGGTGCTCGCGCTCGCCTCGCTCGGCTGCGCGCTGCTGCTCGGGGCCGGCGGCCTGGTCGAGGGGGTCTCGTTCGCGATCCCGTCGTGGCGTTCGCTGGGCTGGCTGCTGCTGCTGGCCAGCGTCGGCCACTGCCTGAGCTGGGTGCTGATCTCTCGGGCGATGCCGCACCTGCGGGTGGCGGTGGTCGGGCTGTTGCTGCTGCTGCAGCCGGTGGTGGCGTTCGTACTCGATGTCGCGCTGCTCGACCGCGCGACCACCGGGCGCGAATGGCTCGGCCTGGCGCTGACCCTGGCCGGGATCTTCCTGGCCGGCCTGCGCGGGCGCGCCCGGCTGCCGGCGCAGCCGGCCTGAGCCGCGGGCGTTCCTGCCCGGCAACGGCGCGCCGGTCGGGCGCCGCCGGCACCCGCGGTTCCCGGATCAGCCGTCGGCGCGCGGCGCCACCGCGGTCACGCGCAGGCGCAGCTTGCGACCTCCCGGTGCCTCCCAGTCGATGTGTTGCCCGACCGCCAACCCCAGCAACGCACTGCCGACCGGCGCCAGCACCGAAACCTTCCCGCTGGCGACATCGGCCTCGCGGGGATACACCAGCACCAGGCGATGGTGGCTGCCGCTGTGGACGTCCTCGCAGTCGACGGTGGAGTGCATGCCGACGACATCGGGCGGCATTCCGGCCAGCGGCCGCACCTCGGCGCGGACCAGCTCGGCCTGCAGCGCGGCCGCGGCCGGGTGGTTGCGCCAGGCGTCGGATTCCAGCAGCGCGTCCAGGCGCGCGGCATCGGTCTCGGACACGACGATGGGTGGCGGCGGGCCGCCGGGGTTCTGGTCGTGCATGGGGCGGTCCTCGGAAGGGAGCGCCGGCACCGGCGCGTAACGACGCGGGCGGCGCATTGCGCGCCGCCCGCCGTAGCCGCAACCCTAGCCCCAGTCGCGGGGAGGTTCAAGCGGCGGCGGGCGCCTCGCTCGCCGGCGGGTGCGCCGGCGGCCGGTATTCGAACAGCTCCGCTGGCAGCTGCGCGAACACGTCCGCCAGCTGGTGCAGGAAGGCATCCATCGCCGAGCTCCGGCGCCAGACCATCGCGATCCGGCGGCTGGGCCGGGAGTCGAGGAACGGGAGCAGCCGGATCGAACGCGAGTGCGCCACCGGGGGCTGCACCGCCAGCATCGGCAGCAGGGTCACGCCGACGTTGGCGGCCACCATCTGGCGCAGGGTCTCCAGGCTGGTGGCGCGGAACTCGCTGCGCTCGCCGGCACCGCCGAGGTGGCAGACCTCGAGCGCCTGGTCGCGCAGGCAGTGCCCGTCCTCCAGCAGCAGCAGGCGCTGGTCGGCCAGTTCCTCCATGCGCAGCCCGTCGCGCCCGGCGAGCGGGTGGCCCTCGGGCACCGCGAGCAGGAAGGGCTCCTCGAACAGCGGTTCGCAGTGCAGCTGGTCGTCGTCGACCGGCAGGGCCAGCACCGCGGCGTCGAGGCGGCCGTCGCGCAGGCGGCCGAGCAGCACGTCGCTCTTTTCCTCCACCAGCAGCAGTTCGAGCTTGGGGAAGCGCGCGCGCAGGCGCGGGATCACGTGCGGCAGCAGGTAGGGGGCGAGGGTGGGGAAGATCCCCAGGCGTACCGCGCCCGACTCCGGATCCTGCTCGCGCCGGGCGGCCTCCTTCATCTGCTCGACCTCGGCGACGATCCGCCGCGCCCGCTCGGCGGCCTCGCGGCCGGCCGGCGTGAGCATGATCTTGCGCGGCGCGCGCTCGACCAGCGAGACGCCGAGTTCGTCCTCCAGCTTGCGGATCTGGGTGGACAGGGTCGGCTGGCTGACGAAGCATGCGGCCGCGGCGCGGCCGAAGTGCTTGTGGTCGGCCAGCGCGACCAGGTACTTGAGGTCGCGCAGGTTCATGCGGCCACCGGTCGCCGGTGGTGGCGACGCCAGCGGGACGGGTCGTCCCCGCCGCCGAGCATACGCCGGAGTCCCGGCGCAGGCGCGTTCACGCCGCCTCGGCGGCGGCGGCGCCGGCCGGCGCGCTGCTGCGGATGAGGTGGTCGAAAGCGGACAGCGCCGCCCGCGAGCCCTCGCCCATCGCGATCACGATCTGCTTGTACGGCACGGTGGTGCAGTCGCCGGCGGCGAACACGCCCGGCAGGCTGGTGCGGCCGCTGCCGTCGGTCACCACTTCCCCGCGCGGCGACAGCTCCACCGTGCCGCGCAGCCACTCGGTATTGGGCAGCAGCCCGATCTGCACGAACACGCCGTCCAGCTCGAGGCGATGGCTGTCGCCGCCGATCCGGTCGGTATAGACCAGCGCGGTGACCCTGCTGCCGTCGCCGGCCACCTCGGTGGTCTGGGCGCTGGTGACCACCTCGACGTTGCCGAGGCTGCGCAGCTTGCGCTGCAGCACCTCGTCCGCGCGCAGCCGGCCGTCGAACTCGAGCAGGGTGACGTGTCGCACGATGCCCGCCAGGTCGATCGCGGCCTCGACGCCGGAGTTGCCGCCGCCGATCACCGCCACCCGCTTGCCCTTGAACAGCGGACCGTCGCAGTGTGGGCAGTAGGCCACGCCGCGGTTGCGGTACTCGGCCTCCCCCGGCACGTCCATGGTCCGCCAGCGCGCGCCGGTGGAAAGCACCACCGTCTTCGCCTTCAGCGCGGCGCCGCTGGCCAGCTCCAGCCCGACCAGACCGTCCTCGCCCGCCGGCAGCAGCCGCTCGGCGCGCTGCATGTCCATGATGTCGACCTCGTACTGGCGCACATGTTGCTCCAGCGCCGCCGCCATCTTCGGCCCCTCGGTCTCCGGCACCGAGATGAAGTTCTCGATCGCCATCGTATCGAGCACCTGGCCGCCGAAGCGTTCGGAGACCACGCCGGTGCGGATGCCCTTGCGCGCGGCGTAGACCGCGGCCGCCGCGCCGGCGGGGCCGCCGCCGACCACCAGGACATCGAACGGCGCCTTGCGCGCGATCTTCTCGGCGGCGCGGCGCTCGGCGCCGGTGTCGAGCCGGGCCAGGATCTGCTCCAGGCTCATGCGACCCTGCTCGAACGGCTCGCCGTTGAGGTAGATCGCGGGCACCGACATGACCTGGCGCGCCTCGACCTCCTGCTGGAACAGCGCACCGTCGATCGCGACGTGGTGGACGTTCGGATTGAGCACCGCCATCAGGTTGAGCGCCTGCACCACGTCGGGGCAGTTCTGGCACGACAGCGAATAGTAGGTCTCGAAACGGTACGCGCCGTCGAGCCGGCGCACCTGCTCCTGGATCTCGGCCGCGGCCTTGGGCGGGTGCCCGCCGACCTGCAGCAGCGCCAGCACCAGCGAGGTGAATTCGTGGCCCATCGGCAGCCCGGCGAAGCGCAGGTCGATGTCGTGGCCGGGCGAGGACAGCGCGAACGAAGGCTTGCGCTCGGCGTCGTCGCGGCGCACCTCCACGGTGATGAAGCCGCTCAACGCGGCCAGGTCGTCGAGCAGCGAGAGCAACTCGCGCGACTTGTCGCCCTCGTCCACCGAGGCGGTGACGTGGATCGGACGCACCACCCGTTCCAGGTACGCCTTGAGCTGGGTCTTGAGATCGGCATCCAACATGGAAGGTCCTCGTGGAACTCGGGAAAAGGGAAATGGGCCGGTAATGGCGGCCCGCGATGCAACCGTTCGCGGCGGCGCATCGGGCTCTGGGGAGAGGAGTGGACCGGAGCCGGCGCGCGGCGGGCTGGCGGCAGCTGGCGGGCTGCGCCGGCTCCGGNCCGGTCCACTCCCACCCCCGCGAACGGGGATGGGAGCGGGTGGCGCGGGTCAGATCTTGCCGACCAGGTCCAGCGACGGCTTCAGGGTCTTCTCGCCTTCCTTCCACTTGGCGGGGCAGACCTCGCCGGGGTGCGCGGCCACGTACTGAGCGGCCTTGACCTTGCGCAGCAGCTCGGCGGCGTCGCGGCCCACGCCCTCGGCGGTCACTTCCATCAGCTGGATGCGGCCTTCCGGATCGATCACGAAGGTGCCGCGGTCGGCCAGCCCCTGGCCCTCGCGCATGACCTCGAAGTTGTTGGTGATCGTGCCGGTCGGGTCGGCGACCATCGGGTACTGGATCTTGCCGATCGCCGCGGAGCTGTCGTGCCACGCCTTGTGCGAGAAGTGGGTGTCGGTGGAGACGCTGTAGATCTCCACGCCCAGCTTCTTGAACTCGGCGTAGTGCTCGGCCAGGTCCTCGAGCTCGGTCGGGCAGACGAAGGTGAAGTCGGCCGGGTAGAACACGACCACCGACCACTGCCCACGCAGGTTGGCGTCGGTCACTTCGATGAACTCGCCGTTCTGGTAGGCGGTGGCGGCGAACGGCTTGATTTCGGTGTTGATCAACGACATGGACATCCTCATCGTGGTGGGGGTAAACGAAGCCCGCCGGGTTCGATTGGCGGGCGGAACACAGAGGATAGGGACCACCTATCAATCTGTAAAATCGATAGATCCGATCTAATCGATAGGCGGCGGGTATGGATGAGCCGGTTCCATCGAGGGTTTCAATGGCTGAAACCGTTGCCATCCGTGCTGCGTTGCAGCAAGATGGACGCGTCGAACCGGCCCCGGCCGCTCAGCACAGGCGGCCCGGGCCGCGACCAGTTCCGTGTCCCGTCACTCCCTCCCACGCGTGATACGGAATCTTCGAAGGCGGCCTCGGCCGCCTTCTTTTTTGGTGCTTCGTCGGCCGCCGCCGCGGCTCCCCGCCGCAGCCGGGTCCGCCTGCGGCACACTGCACTGCATGAACCGACCCAGCCCCCTGCGCGTGGACGCGATGCTGCGGCGCGCCGCCGGGCGCATCGATCGCGAGGACGCCCTGCATCTGCTCGAACACGCCCTGGCGCGGCCGCGCGCGTGGCTGTACGCGCACGGCGACGCGCCCGTCGCCGACGCGGCGGCGGCGGCGTTCGAGGCGCTGGTGGCACGCCGCGCGGCCGGCGAGCCGGTGGCCTATCTCACCGGCCGCCGCGGCTTCTGGACGCTGGATCTCGCGGTCACGCCGGACACCCTGATTCCCCGCCCGGAGACCGAACTGCTGGTGGAACTGGCGTTGGGGCGCCTGGCGCCCGATGCGCCCCTGGCGGTCGCGGACCTGGGCACCGGCAGCGGAGCGATCGCCCTGGCGATTGCCCGCGAGCGGCCGCGCGCCCGCGTGGTGGCCACCGACCGCAGTGCCGCGGCGCTGGCGGTCGCCGCCGCCAACGCCGCCGCCAACGCCATTGCCAACGTCGAGTTCCGTGCCGGCCACTGGTATGCGCCGCTGGCCGGCGAACGCTACGCGCTGATCGCCAGCAATCCGCCTTACATCGCCGCCGGCGATGCACACCTGCAGCGCGGAGACCTGCGCTTCGAGCCGGATTCGGCGCTGGTCTCCGGGCCGGTCGGGCTCGAGGCGATCCGCGCGATCGCCGCCGGCGCGCTGGCGCACCTGGGCCCGGGCGGCTGGCTGCTGCTGGAGCACGGGCACGGGCAGGGCGACGCCGTGCGCGAGATCCTGCGCCGCGAAGGCCTGGCCGACATCGCCACGGCCGCCGACCTGGAGCGCCGCGAGCGCGTCACCCTGGGCCGGGCCGGGGCGAGGGCGGCGGGCTGGTAGACTCGCGCACCGGTTTTCTGCCCACGGTGACGCGATGCGCACGCTCTACCCCGAAATCGAGCCCTACGAGACCGGCACCCTGCAGGTGGATGCGCGCCATGCGCTGCACTACGAGCAGTGCGGCAATCCGAGGGGCAAGCCGGTCGTGCTGCTGCACGGCGGGCCCGGCGGGGGATCGAACGCGAAGATGCGCCGGTTCCACGATCCCGAGCGCTACCGGATCGTGCTGTTCGACCAGCGCGGTGCGGGGCGCTCCACGCCGCATGCGGACCTGGTCGACAACACCACCTGGCACCTGGTCGCCGACATCGAGGCGCTGCGCGAACACCTGGGCATCGACGCATGGCAGGTCTTCGGCGGGTCCTGGGGCTCGACCCTCGCGCTCGCCTATGCCCAGACCCATGCGCGGCGCGTGACCGAGCTGGTGTTGCGCGGCATCTTCATGCTGCGGCGCTGGGAGCTGAAGTGGTTCTACCAGGAAGGCGCCTCGCGGCTGTTTCCCGAAGCCTGGGAGCAGTACCTCGCCGCGATCCCGCCCGGCGAGCGCGACGATCTGATCGCCGCGTTCCACCGCCGCCTGACCTGCGACGACGAGGCCACCCGGCTGGCCGCCGCGCGCGCCTGGAGCGTGTGGGAGGGCGCCACCTCGTTCCTGCGCGTCGACCAGGACTTCGTCCACGGTCACGACGATCCGCACTTCGCCCTGGCGTTCGCCCGGATCGAGAACCACTACTTCGTCAATGGCGGTTTCTTCGAGACCGACGATCAGTTGCTGCGCGACGCCTACCGGATCGTCGACATCCCCGGCGTCATCGTCCATGGCCGCTACGACGTGGTCTGCCCGGTGCAGAACGCCTGGGATCTGCACAAGGCCTGGCCGCGCGCGGAGCTGGCGATCACGCCCACCTCGGGCCATTCCGCGTTCGAGCCGGAGAACGTCGACGCGCTGGTCCAGGCGACCGACCGCTTCGCCGCGGCGTAGGCGGTTCGGCCGGCGGCCGATGCCGCGGCCCGAGCGAGGCGAATGCAGCCAACAGGCCGAGTGCGCAGCGGCGCGCGACCACTTCCCTGCTCCCGGCTTCGAGTCGCTCCTGGCCTCAGGCGGCCGGCGATCCGTCCGGGTTGAATTCGATCATCCAGAGCCCGGCCCACAGCTTGAGGTCGATCTCGAAGCCCTCGGCATGCTTGCGCATCAGCCACGCCGGGGCGTCGCGCCGCGGCACGGTGTGCACGGTGATGTCCTCGCTGCCGACCCCTCCGCCCTCGCCGACCTTGCGCAACTCGCGGGCGCGGGCGAAGGCGACACGCTCGTTGCTCATGCCGGCCGTGGTGGGCCCGGTCAGCAGCACGTCGATGCGGCCGGCGTCCCAGCCGGTCTCCTCGATCAGCTCGCGGCGTGCGGCGGATTCGATCGAATCGTCGTCGAGGTCGTCGCCGATCAGTCCGGCCGGCATCTCGATGGTGGGCGCGCCCAGCGGCACCCGGAACTGTTCGACGAACAGCACCTGCTCGTCCGGCGTGACCGCGATGACGATCACCGCCATCCCGTCGCGGCCGTGGGTGCGCTCGCAGGACTCCCATTTGCCGCGCCGGACCATGCGCAGCCAGTCGCCCTGGTACAGGATCTCGAGGTCTTCGGCCGGTTGCTCTTTCATCGCCGCATGCTAGCGCGTGCCGTCCCCCGGAGCGAAGCGGCATCGCCCCGTCGCGCGAAACGACATGTTCCCTCGGGCCCAACCACCTGCCCTTCGGCGAGACGGCGGACTCCCGGCAAAGCGGAGGCCGCTCGGCGTCGCGGGCTCCGGAGCGGGAGCAGGCAGCGAGCCCGCTCCGCGAGGGCGGCCGGGATCAGGGAGCGAACGCCAGCCCGGAGGCCTCGTGCAGGCGCCGCCGGGTCAACGGCCCGAACCGGACCAGTTCGCACAACGCCAGCAGCGCGGCGGCGTCGGGACTTGCGCGCAGGAACGGCGGCGTCGCCTCGGAAAGCGGCGCGTCGAGCGCGATCGTCGCCAGCCGGCGGCACAGCAGCGCCTGTTCGCGGTGCGCACGCAGGCGATCGGCCGCACGCGCCGCCCCGCGCAGGCGCAGGTGCGGCACCTCGTCGACCCGCGCCAGCAGCGCGTCGAGGCTGCCGAAGTGCGCCAGCAGCGCGGCCGCGGTCTTGGCGCCGATACCCGGCACTCCGGGGATGTTGTCGGTGCTGTCGCCGCACAGCGCCAGGTAGTCGGCCATCTGCCGCGCCTCCACGCCGTGGCGCGCGGCCACCCCGGCCGCGCCCCAGCGCTGGCCGCGGGCGAAGTCCCACTGCTCGTCGGTCCCGTCGAGCAGTTGCGAGAGATCCTTGTCGGCCGAAACGATCACGCCGCGCAGGCCGCTGGCGCGCGCCAGCTGCAGGGCGCTGCCGATCAGGTCGTCCGCCTCGTACTCGCTGTGGGCGAGCACGGTCAGCCCGAGCGCGATGCATAGCGACTTGCAATGCGCGAACTGGCGCCTGAGTTCTTCGGGCGCCGGCGGCCGGTTGGCCTTGTAGGCGGGGTAGAGCGCGTTGCGGAAGCAGCTGTCCAGCGCCTCGTCGAAGGCCACCACGATATGGCGCGGCCGTTCCCGTTCGAGCAGCTCCAGCAGGAAACGGGCGAAACCGTGCACCGCATTGGTCTGGTGGCCGTCGGCGCCGCGGAACTCGTCCGGCATCGAATGCCAGGCCCGAAACACGTAGAGGCTGGCGTCCACCAGGTACAGCGCGGGCAGCCCGGTCGGGATCACGCGGGCGACCAGTCGCTCAGCAGGGCGAGCGGGTCGGGGCGTTCGCGCTCGGGCGCGTCCGCGCGCGGCGTACCGATGTGGATGAAACCGGCCACGCGCTCCTCCTCGCCCACGCCCAGCAGCGCATGCACCTGCCGGTCGTAGGCGGGCCAGCCGGTGAGCCACTGTGCGCCGAAACCGTGGCCCTGCGCCGCCTGGAGCAGCGCGAAGCAGACGCAGCCGGCGCTGAGCAGCCGCTCCTGCGCCGGGATCTTGTCGTCGGAGGCGTCGAGCACGGCGATGACGGCGATCACCAGCGGCGCGTGGTTGAAGCGTTCGCGGTCCTTGTCGAGCACCGCCTGGGATGCGTCCGGGTCGCGGTGCCGGGCGATCGCGGTCAGCGCCTCGCCCAGGCAAGCCCGCGCCGGGCCGGCGATGCGGAGAAACCTGAATGGCACGCGGCGGCCATGGTCCGGCACCCGGACCGCGGCGCGCAGCATCCGTGCGAGCGTTGCGGCGTCCGGGCCGGGCGCGTCGAGCTGGCGCGCCGGGATGGACCGGCGCGAATCGAGTGACCGCAGGATGTCAGTGGCACTATTTGGGACGGTGTTCACAGACGTGGTTTTGACCTTTAAGGAATGTATGCTGACTGGGCGCGCCCCTGCGCCAATCCATGACTCATTGTCCCCCGAAATGGCGTCCATAGACGACACCGTCGCGAAGTCCCGCGCCCGCCGCACCGGCAGCCGCGCGGGCGAGCGCGTGCTGGAATCGCTCAAGCGCGATGCGATCACCGAACTGGTGGGCGTGCTTTCGGGATTCTGGAGTTCGATCGAGGAACAGGTGCGGTTGGCGGCGCTGGCGGGGCACGATTTCAGCGCAGCGCAGGAAGACCGGGTCGCGGTGATCGCCCTCAGCCATCGCGCGCTGGAGCTGGCCACCCGCTACCGCGAGGCGATCGAGGAGGCCTTCGAGCGCTGGCTGGAGCCGCGCGAGGAGCAGGACCGGGTGCAGTCGCTGGAACTGATGTCCGAGGGCGAACTGGAGATCCACCTCGCCGGGCAGCAGATCACCGAACTGCTCGAGCACCAGTTCCTGCATCCCCTGGCCCAGCTCGACGAAAGGCTCGAGGCGCTGGCGGTGAGCCTGGATATCGAAGGACGGCCGCAGAACCCGCTCCGCCCGGAAGTGGCGGTGTCCGCATTCGTCGACCTGTTCCAGGCCGACGACCTGACGCCGAGCCTGCGGACGATGGTGTTTCACCAGTTCGACAAGCGCCTGCCCAAGGTGCTGGGCGAGGTCTATGCGAAGGCCAACGCGACCCTGCAGACCGCGGCCTTCGGCAGCGGCCAGCGCAGCGCGAGCGCCCGGCGTGGCGGTGTCCAGCGGCCGGAAGCCCCGCGCGCCCCGGAACGCGCCGGACGCGCCGCCGATGCGCCCGCCGAGGGCTGGGTGCCCGATGGCGGGCTGGTCGAGCACGGCGGTGCCGGCGGTGGCGGCGAGGTCCGCGACCAGGGCTCCATGTCCGCCGATTTCGGCGGCCGGCGCCCGGCCCAGGGCCCGGCCCCGGGCGGTGCGCGCCCAGGGGATGACGGCCAGCCGCTGCGCTATCGCGACATCGTCCGCGAACAGCTGCGCGCATGGCGGGCGCAGGGCGGCCTGCACGCGGTGCCGGCCGAGGGCGCCGACAGCGTCGCCGCCGAGATCGGGGCGCTGGCCGACGCCGCCTCCGAGGCGGTCGGCCAGGTGCTCGGCACCGAGGACATGCTCAACATCGCCTCACTGCTGCAGGGCGACGACCCGAGCCCCTACACCCGCGCCCTGGCCGGGGAGGACCAGCGCAACCTCGCCGAGGTGATCCGCGCCGAGATCCTCGGCGGCGTGCGCCAGCTCGGCTTCGACCCCGAGAAGACCCGCTTCAGCGCCGACGAGGAGGATGCCATCGATCTGGTCGGCATCCTGTTCCAGTCGCTGTTCACCGCCAACGACCTGCTGCAGCGCTCGCGCTCGCTGTACGGCAAGCTGGTGGTGCCCTACGTCAAGGTCGCGCTGACCGACGACTCGCTGTTCAACCGCCGCAGCCACCCGGCGCGGCAGTTGCTCGATGCGCTGACCGAAGCCTGCGACGGCAATACCGGGCAGACCGCGCAGGACCAGGAGACCCTGGACAAGGCCGAGCACGCTGTCGACCGTGTGGTCGAGGAGTATCAGGAGGACCAGGCGGTGTTCGAACTGGCCGCCGCGGAACTGCGCGACCAGCTCGACCAGCAGCGCAAGCGCTCCGACATCGCCGAGAAGCGCGCCGCCGAGGCCATCCACGGCCGCGAGCGGCTGCAGATGGCGCGGCGCAACGCCGAGAGCCTAGTCGCCTCGCGCATGGCCGACCGCGCACTGACCGCGCCGGTCGGGCATTTCCTGGACCAGCACTGGCGCCACTACCTCACCCAGACCTGGCTGCGCGACGGTCCCGAGTCGGAGCGCCATCATGCCGCCATCGGCCTGGGCGACGCGATGGTGCAGGTGGATGCCGACGCCGCCCAGGTGCGCGGCGCCGCGGTGGCCGACCAGCTGCTGGCGCTGCAGGTGCCGCTGGGCGAGTGCTATTCCAGCTGCGGGCTGGATGCCACCGCCGCCCGCGACGCCATGGCCCGGATCATCTCCGCGCTGGCGATGCCCGACACCCCGCGCGCGGTTCGCACGCCGACCGGCGGCGAGATCGACGAGGAGGACGGCGACGAGGCGATGCTGCCGCTGCGCCTGGCGGGCGGGACCGACGAGGTCGCCTGCGATCCGGCCATCGCCGCGCGCATGCGCAGGCTGCGGGTCGGCCAGGGCCTGCGGATGATCGACCGGGGCGGCCGCGAGACCGCGGCGCGGATCGCCTGGATCAGCCCGCTGACCTCGCGGTTCCTGATCGTCAACCGCCGCGGCGTCCGCAAGATGGTGGTTTCGCCCGAGGAGCTGGGCCTGCTGGTCGCTTCCGGCAGGGTGATGGTGCGCTCGGTCGATGCTCCCTTCGACGAGGCCATGAAGCAGCTCTGGCAGCGCCTCAACCAGGCGCCAGCGCCGACCCAGAAGGCGGCAAACGCCGGCTGATCGCGGGTCCGGAACCCGGTCCTCGCACCCGGCCTTCAGGTTCCCGCGCCGCGGCCGATCAGTTAAGGCAGGCGATTTTGTGATCGCTTACGCTATCGCATCGTTTCAGGCCGCGGACCGACATCGACATGCCCAGCTCGCAGCATCCGGGCCCGCCCGCCGGGCCGCGCGCGGCGTCCGTCGCGCCGGCGCAGCTGCTGGAGCAACTGGAGCAGGGCATGGCCGGGCGCCTGCAGCCGACGCTGGCAGCGACCCTGCAGGCCGCCGCCCGCGAGCTCGAGGCGCGCCGCGCCGCCGAACCCGCCGCCGATCGCCTCGCCGACCAGCTCACCGGCCTGCGGATCCTCTCGCGCTATGTCGGCGTGTCCGAACGGCGCTGGCGCAAATGGTTCGCGCGCGGCTTCAACGGCTGGCCCCAGCCGCCCCGGCCGATGGCCGACGACGCCTACGCGCTGGTGTCCGACGACGAGCTGCAGTCGCAGCTGGTCGGCCAGCCGGTGATCGAGGCCCTGGAGCGCCGCTTCTCCGACCCGCTCGACGTGATCGACAAGCGGTTGTGGTCGCTGGCGGCGCAGCTCGGCGGCCAGGTCCGGCCGCACAATCCGGTCGCGCCGCGGCACGTGGTGGAGGCGTTCCTGCACGCGTTTCCGGCCACCGAGGTCGACGCGCCACTGCGGGCCGGGCTGCTGCGCCATTTCGAGCGCAGCGTCGCCGCATGCCTGGGCGACGCCTATGCGTGGTGCAACACCCTGCTCTCGGAGGCCGGCCATTCGCTGGTCGGCACCGGCGACTACGCTCTGCTGATGGCCGGCCAGCCCCCCAGCGGCAACGGCGGCGGCAAGGCGGACCTGTGGGCGGAGCACAATGCGCTGGCACCGGCGGCCGGCTCGACCTGGCGCGAACAACCCGGGCACAAGCGCCCGGCGCCCAGGCGCACGCCCAGCGATGCGGTGCGCGGCAACGCGCTGCGCCAGCGCATGCGCGGGCTGCGGCCGCCATCGCCCGCGGAGCGGCGGGCGATGCGGCTGGAAGAATTCCTCGCGGTGCTGTCGCTGCTGCAGGGCGAGCCGGCCCCCGCGCTGGCGACGGAAGGCTGCGCGCAGCGGCTGCGGGTCCGCCTGGCGGAGGTCGCCGCGAGGCTCGGCATCGATCCGGCGACGGCGGCGCCGGCGCCGGAGCAGGACGATGCGGTGGAACTGGTCGGAAGACTGTTCGACGACCTGGTCGCCAGTCACGCGCTGTCCGACCAGGCCGCGGCCCGGCTTTCGCGCCTGCCGCTGCCGTATCTGCGGCTGGCGCTGACCGACCCCTATCTTTTCGAACGGCCGCCCTCGCCGGCGCTCGGGGTGCTGGACCGGCTGTTGCGGCTGTGGGATGCCAATCCCTGCCGCAGCGGCGCGGAGACCGAACTGCACGAACTCGCCGACGCGGTCGCCGACGACATCGCCGAGCACTTTCACGGCGACGAACAGGTCTTCGCCCGTGCGCTGGAGCAGCTCGAGCAGGTCCTGGAGCCGCTGCAGCGCCGCGCCGCCGTCGCCGAACGCCGGGTCGGACAGGCGATCGAGGGGCGCGAACGGCTGCAGGCGGCGCGCGCCGAGGCCGACCGGCACCTGGCCGAACGCCTGCGCGCGCCGATGCTCGACCGGGTCGGCGGGTTCCTGCGCGAGCAGTGGCGGCAGGCGCTGGTGCAGGCCTGGCTGCGCGACGGCGCGCAATCGCAGCGCTATGCCGATCTGCTCGCGCTGGGCGAGGCGGTGGTGCGGATCGACGCCGATGCGGCGCACGCGCGCGGCCACGCGGTCGCAGATGCCCTGCTCGCGCTGGAGGCGCCGCTGCGCGCCTGCTACGTGGCCTGCGGACTCGACGAGGGTGGTTCCCAGGTGCTGCTGGCGCAGTTGGTCGCGGAGCTGGCCAACCCCGATGCGCCGCGCTCGCCGCAGCGCTTCGAGCCGCTGCTGGAAGGCGGACACGATCCCGCAGCGGGTAACCCGGACGAACCCGTGCCCGCGACGGTGGGGCAGAGGGTGGTGCGCACCCTCGACGACGGCTCGGCCCAGGCCCTGCGCCTGGCCTGGCGCAGCCCGCTCGGTGGCGACCTGCTGCTGGTCAACGCCCACGGCGGACGCGAGCTGCTGCTCGGCGCGCGCGAGTTCGCGCGGATGCTCGAAACCGGGCGCCTGCGCCTGCGCGCGGCCGATGGGCCGGTCGAGGATGCGCTGCGCAGGCTCGAGGCGGCGCCCGACTGAGCGCACCCGCCCCGGGGCTTCGGTTAGGATGGCGGCGAGGGGTCGCGGAGCCGAACATGACACTGAAGATCGGGATCGCGCGGGAGACCGCGCCGGGCGAACGGCGCGTCGCCGTCACGCCAGAAACCTGCCGGAAGCTGGTGGCCGCCGGGGCCGAGGTCCACGTCGAGCGCGGCAGCGGCGCCGGCGCGCATTTCCCCGACAGCGCTTACGAGCAGGCCGGTGCGAAGCTCACCGGCAGCGCGGCCGCCGCGGTCGGCGAAGCCGACGCGGTGCTGTGCGTGCAGCCGCCGCCGGCGGACGGCATCGCCGCGCTGAAGCGGGGCGCGGTGCTGGTCGGGATCCTGCAGCCGCAACTGGACGAAGCGCGCGCCGCCGCGATCGCCGAGCGGGGGGTGTTGGCGTTTCCGCTCGAGCGCCTGCCGCGGACCACCCGCGCCCAGGCGATGGACGTGCTCAGCTCGCAGGCGGGAATGGCCGGCTACAAGGCGGTCCTGATCGCCGCGGTGCTCGCGCCGCGCTTTTTCCCGATGCTGACCACCGCCGCCGGCACGATCCGCCCCTCCAAGGTGCTGGTGATCGGCGCCGGCGTCGCCGGCCTGCAGGCGATCGCCACCGCCAGGCGGCTCGGCGCCCAGGTCGAGGGCTTCGACGTGCGCCCGGAGACGCGCGAGCAGATCGAATCGCTGGGCGGGCGGTTCCTCGATCTCGGTGTCAGCGCCGCCGGCGAAGGCGGTTACGCCCGCCAGCTCACCGACGAGGAACGCGCCGAGCAGCAGCGACGGCTGGGCGAGCATCTGCGCAACGTCGACGTGGTGGTCTGCACCGCGGCCGTGCCGGGGCGCCCGGCGCCGCGAATCGTGACCGCGGAGATGGCCGCCGGCATGAAGCCAGGAAGCGTGATCGTCGACCTGGCCGCCGAGACCGGCGGCAACTGCGCGCTGACCCGCCGCGGCGAGACCATCGAGCACGGCGGCGTGGTCGTGGCCGGACCGCTCGACCTCGCCAGCCAGGGCGCGCAGCACGCCAGCGAGATGTATGCGCGCAATGTGCTCAATTTCGTGCAGTTGCTGTTGAAGGACGGCGCGCTGGCCTTCGACTGGGACGACGAGCTGCTGGCCAGGACCGTGTGGCCGGAACGCCCGCCAGCCGAGGCCTGAAGCGGCATCGATCACTCCTCCGGGCGGTGCTCGCGCAACCACTGCTGCCGCTGTTCCGGGGTCATCGCGTTCCAGCGTTCGCGCAGCGCCCCGCGCTCGTCCTCGGGCAGGGTCCGCAGGTGCCGGAACAGGATCCGGGTCTGCTCCTGCCGCTCCGGGCTCATGTGCTTCCAGCGTTGCATGCCGCGATGGGCGCTGCGCCGCTCCTCGGGGGTCATGCGCTGCCAGCGCCCCGCGTGTCGGAGCATGTGCTCGCGGGCCTCGGGCTGGTCGTTCCAGCGATCGCGGACCGGCGCGATCAGCGCTTCGCGCTGGGCCGCGTCCAGCTGCTCCCAGGGAGGAGGGGTGTCCCCGGCCCGGGCCGGCGCCGCCAGCAGCGCCAGCGCCAGCAGGGCGAAGAGGGTGATCGGGTTGCGCATCGGTCGTTACTCCATTGCCAGCGGTGCGGCCTCGGCCGAGGCCAGCCACAGGAACATCTCGGGATCCTCCTCGAACGCCGCCAGGGCGTCGCGGTAGGGATCTGCCCCGACGGCCGGGGCTGCGGGGGGCGGCGCCTCGACCACGGCGGGCGCGGGGGCCGCGGTTTCGCCGGACGGCGGCAGGCCGATCCCGATCCCGATCGCCAGTGCCAGCGCGGCGGCGGCCCCGGCTCCGGCCAGCGGCCAGCCCAGGAGCAGCCGACGGGCGCGCGGCGAAGGCGCAGGCGCAGGCGCGGGATGCGGGCGCAGCCGTGCCAGCGTGCGTGGCGTCAAACGCTCCAGTGCCGTCTGGTGGCAGGCCCTGGCGGCGCGATCGAGGCGCGCATCGGAGTCGGTCTGGTCGATCATCGGAATTCCTCCAGTCGGTTGCGCAGCGCCTCGCGGGCGCGCGACAGGTGCGTCTTCACGGAGCCCTCGCTGCAGCCCATCGCCCTGGCGGTGGTGGCGACGTCGAGCTCCTCGAGCACGCGCAGGCCGAACGCCTCGCGCTGGCGGCGCGGTAGGCCCCGCAGCGCCGCCACCAGCCGGGCATAGGCTTCCCGACCTTCATGGGCGCGGGCCGGATCCGGGCCGGTGTCGGCCCAGTCCAGCCCCTCCGGCTCGTCCTCGCCGGTGCTGCTCATCCAGCCCAGCCGGAACATCCGGCGGCGCTGGATGTCGACGATGCGGCTGCGCAGGATGGTCCAGAACAGCGCGGTCCATTCCTCCGCGGGGCGCTCCCGGTAGCCGAGCATCCGGGCCATGGCGTCCTGCACCGCGTCCAGCGCGTCGTCGCGGTTGCGCAGGCCGATCTCGGCGAAGCGGAACGCGCGTGCGCGGACCTCCCCGAAGAACGCGTCCAGGGTCGCCGCGGGGGGGCTTACGGGAAGCGCGGCCGGGGGCGGGGCGACGGGGGCGGCGGGCGCTTTCACCGGCGCCACCCTAGCGCGCGCCTGCGTGGGCAGGGGCCTCAGGGCCGGCGCCTCGCGATACTGGTCCAGATTGCCGTCCACCTGCGTCGGTCGATTCGCTGATCACGTAATGCCTCGTCAACGCGCGGGAGGGACGCCGGTTGACCGGCTGGCATCGGGTTCATGTGCGGTTATGATGCGGGACGGCACCGGGTCCTGGGAGCGCTGCATGATCGACGGTTTCGTGGCGTTGTACATCTTCATGCTGGCGGCGATCGCCGGCCACGTCATCATCTCGCGGGTGCCGGTAATCCTGCATACCCCGCTGATGTCGGGCTCCAACTTCATCCACGGCATCGTGCTGATCGGCGCGATGGTGGTGCTCGGTCACGCCGATACCGCGCTGGAGAAGGCGATCGGCTTCGTCGCGGTGCTGATGGGCGCCGGCAACGCGGCCGGCGGCTACGTGGTGACCGAGCGGATGCTGGAGATGTTCAGGTCCAGCCGCAAGCCCGGCGCGGGGGGCGGGCCATGACCGGGTCGCTGCCGGAAGTGCTGGCGGTGGCGGTGAAGATCAGCTATCTGGTCGCCGCCACCCTGTTCCTGCTGGGCCTGCAGCGGATGGCCTCGCCGTTGACCGCTCGCAGCGGCATCCTCTGGGCCGGCTGCGGCATGGTGATCGCCACCGTCGCCACGTTCTTCCTGCCCGGGCTGGAGAACCTCGGCCTGATCCTGCTGGCGATCCTCATCGGCACCGGCCTGGCGTGGTACTCCGGCAAGAAGGTCGCGATCACCGACATGCCGCAGATGGTGGCGTTGTACAACGGCCTGGGCGGCGGCTCGGCGGCGGCGATCGGCGCGGTCGAGCTGCTGCGCTGGTCGGACACCGGGGCGGCGCCAGGCAACGTGGTGCTGGTGCTGGCGGTGCTGGGCGCGCTGATCGGCGCAGTGGCACTGTCGGGCTCGGTGATCGCCTGGGCCAAGCTCGACGGGCGCATGGACAAGCGTTACGCCTTCCCCGGGCAGCAATGGTTCAACGGCGCGGTGTTCCTGGCCGCGCTGGCGCTGGGCGGGGCGGTGATCCATTCGCTCGGCGTGCCGCTGGTGGTCGCGTTCTTCCTGGCGGCGCTGGCGCTGGGCGTGCTGATGACGCTGCCGATCGGCGGCGCCGACATGCCGGTGGTGATCTCGCTGTACAACGCGCTGACCGGGCTGGCGGTGGCCTTCGAGGGCTACGTGCTGGGCAACGAGGCGCTGATCATCGCCGGCACCATGGTGGGCGCAGCCGGCATGCTGTTGACCCGGCTGATGGCCAAGGCGATGAACCGCTCGATCAGCAGCGTGCTGTTCTCGAACTTCGGCGGTGGCGGGCAGGCGCAGGAGATCGCCGGCGCCCAGAAGCCGATCGAGGCCGGGGACGTGGCGGCGATGATGGCCTTCGCCGACCGCGTGGTGATCGTACCGGGCTACGGCATGGCGGTGGCGCAGGCCCAGCACAAGATCTGGGAGCTGACCCAGCGGCTCACCGAGCGTGGGGTCAAGGTCAAGTTCGCGATCCACCCGGTGGCCGGGCGCATGCCCGGGCACATGAACGTGCTGCTGGCCGAGGCCGGCGTGCCCTACGACATGATCGCCGACATGGACGACATCAATCCGGAATTCGCCAACACCGACGTGTCGCTGGTGATCGGCGCCAACGACGTGGTCAACCCGGTCGCCAAGACCGACCCGGCCAGCCCGATCTACGGCATGCCGATCCTCGACGTGGTCGATTCGAAGAACACCGTCGTCATCAAACGCGGCAAGGGCACCGGCTTCGCCGGCATCGAGAATGCGCTGTTCTACGCCGACAACACCCGCATGCTCTACGGCGACGGCGCCGAAATGGCCAACGCGCTGGTGAGCGAGCTCAAGGCGCTCGACGGCGGCCACTGACCAACGGCCGCCCCCGGCGCCGCCCGCCGCGGCCGTCAGGCGGCTCGGGCGCGGGCGAACTCGGGCCCGGACGCCTCGGCGCGCATCGGCACCGGCGCGCCGAGTTGCCTGGCCTGGGTGGTGGTCATGCCGAAACTGCTCTTGAAGGCGCGGCAGAACGCGCTCTGGCTTTCGAAGCCCAGCGCCGCGGTGATCTCGCAGACCGGCATGTCGGTCTCGCGCACCAGGCGCCAGGCCTTTTCCGAGCGCAGCCGCGCGGCATGCTCGGAGGGCGTGGCGCCGAACACCTCGCGGTAGCTGCGGATCAGGTGGCAGGGGGAATAGTTGGCACTGGCCGCCAACCGGGCCAGATCGACGCGCCCCTCCTCGTGGCGACGGATCAGGTGGTGCACGCGCAGCAGCCGCATCAGGGTCTGCTCCCGGCGCACCAGGGTGCGCCCGTTGCACCGCGGCAGCAGCACGTGCAGCTCCCGCTGCTGTTCGGCCAGCGCGTCGCTCAGCATCTCGGCGGTCGCCGTCGCGTCGGGCGCGCCATCCGCCGGGCGCCGCGCGGTGCGCGCCAGGCGAACGAGCAGGCGGCGGACTTCCCGGTGACAGCGATGCTCGGCCGGCAGCAGTGCCAGCGAGGGCTCGCCGCGCCGCGGGCGCCGCAGCCGGTCCCACGCGTCGGGCCCGCCGCACACGGCCAGCCAGGGGCCGCCGCGGCGGCTTCCAGCCTGCAAGGGCGCGTCGCGCCAGACCAGCAGCTCGCGCGGCTTCAGCGACCAGCGGCAGTCGGGCGATTCCAGTTCGAGCCCGTCGGAAAAGGGCAGCCAGACGCTGATCCAGCGGGCCGGCAGCGTCGCCTGCTGGTTGCGGCCGGTGCCATGCAGTACCAGCAGCTGGTCGGTCCGCTGCTGCGAAAGGTCGAACGACTGATGGGAGCGAATGCAGTGGTATTGAACGGTCATGGCGGTGGCGGCTGCGGTTGGGAGCGGGGCCAGAGTGGGTCGGCCGGGGGGAGCGGAAAAAGCGAGCGGGGGGGAAAGACCGGGTGGGCAGGATGGACCGCAGGTTTCCGGGGACGAGCGTCCGGGGGATGTGCGCGAATGCGCGCCGCGCATGCCATTCCCAGTCGTCCACCGGTGCAAACTTAATCGCGCCGATGGCCTGCCGCAGGCGCCAATCCGCGCCGATCCACAGGAGCCATTCCCAGGAAAGCGGCTCCCGGCCGGCAGGGCACGGCGCCCGTCCGGAGTCGTGCACGTAGCTGCTCCGGAACGACGGTTCCCGAAGTTGCGAGAAGAACGAAAAAAAAGACGCCCGGCATGCCGGGCGATGTCCGCGAATGGTGGTGACGACCCCTCTGGTATGGGAGTGGCGCCGGCGATGGGCGCCTGGGGCCGCAGCCGGCCTTTGCTGGAGAGAGAGATGAGCAATGCGGACCGGTACAGATTGGCCCGGTCCGGGCCGCGAGGTTGTGCGCGCCGCGCACCACCGGTTGCGCGAAGCTCGACGGCGGCGTATGCCGGAACCGGCGCGAGGCCAAAAAGAGCGGCGGCCCGGAGGCCGCCGCCCGACGCGCGGTGGATCAGAAGCGCTGCTGGTACTTCATGTAGACGAAACGGCCGATGTCGAAGCCGCCGTAGTAGTTGGTATTCGAGTTTGGTGCGGAATACATCGGTGGGCCGTAGCGATCGAACACATTGTTGGCCCCGACCGATATCGTCGCGTTCCATGGTGCGCTCCAGCGCAGCTGGACGTCGTTGAAGGTCACCGAGCCGGTCCGGTTGGTCGGGCCGGACTGGGATGGGTTGGCCGCGATGTAGTCCGGATCCGAACACTCACCCGGGAACGCCTCCGCATCCAGGCACTCCTCCTTCATCGCCGAGTGGTAGCGCATCGCCCAACTGGCCCCGAAATCGCCCTGTTCCCAGGTCAGGTTGAGGTTCGAGCGCAGCCGGAAGTTGCCGCCGAAGCTGTTGGCCTGGGTGGTGAATTCGGAGACGTCATCGGACTTGAACTCGTTGCGCACCGTGTAGGTGTTTTGCAAGTCGACGCCGAACCGGCCGTAACCGGTATCGATCCGGTAGGCGGCGCCGAAGTCGAATCCTTCCACCTCGACGTAGCCGGCATTGCGGCTGCCGAAGTTCATGTTGTTGACGATGCCGGTCACCGGATCGCGGGTGAACGTGGTGCAGCGCGAAGCGATGTTCTCGATGTAGCAGTCGTCCAGCATCTGCGTGGGGGTGTCGAGGACGATGGTGTTGTCGATCTCGATCTCCCACCAGTCCACGTTCATGCTCAGGCCTTCGGCGAAGCCCGGGCTCCAGACGAAGCCGACAGTGGTGCTGGTCGATTCTTCCGGCTCCAGGTTCGGGTTGCCGGCACCGGAGAAGAACGCCAGTGGCGTCTGCGCGCTGGCAGTTTCGGTCGGCACGAAGCCCTGCTGCAGCTGTCTGTAGGTGTCCGCGTTGGCGATGTCCTGGGCGCAGCGTGCGCGTACCGCCGTGTCGGTGGCGGAGGCGCCGTAGACCGTGTCGCACGGGTCGGTGAAGGACGCGAAGGTCTGCGAGCCGCCGCCGTACAGGTTGGCGATGTTCGGCGCGCGGAAACCCTGGGCCCAGGTGGCGCGGACCAGCAGGTCGTCGATCGGCTTCCACTTGATGCCGAACTTGCTGTTGAGCGTGTCGCCGAAGGTGTCGAACTCAGAATAGCGGCTGGAGAGGTTCAGGCTCAACTCCTGCGCCCCGGTGACCCCCATCAGGATCGGCACGTACAGCTCGCCGTACACCGAGTCCTCGGTGTAGCTGCCGCGGGTCGGGCGTGCGCCGAGGTTGGTCGAACCGCCGCTCACCGAGAGCGCGTCGGGAATGAACTCGCCCTCTTCCTTTCGGGTCTCGACGCCGACCGCGAACGACATCTCTCCGGCCGGGAGTTCGAACAGGCCACCGGTCAGGTTGGCGGTGTAGATCGTGGTCTCGGTCTCGCCAGTGGAATGTTCGCGCTGGAACAGGAAGTTCTGCAGGGCCTGGTCGTCGAGGCTACCCGGGCCGGCTTCGCCGTAGGCCAGGAAAGGATTCCAGGGAATGCACGCCGTGAACGCGATCGGATCGTCTGGCGTGCCGCATTGCACCTGGCCGGCATCGTTCATGAACGACGGGCCCACCGCGGCTTGGACGTTAGCGAGGTTGAGGTTGCCGAACGAGGACTGGATCACCTTGTTCTGGTTGTAGAGCGCGCCTACATCCCAGTCGAAGTAGCGCTCGCCGACTTGGAAGCTGCCTTCCAGCGCGGCGCCGAAACGCCAGGTGGTCACATCGCTGGTCGAAGTGCGGGGCACTTCCCATGGCCGGCGCCACCAGTTGCCGATGTCCTCGTCGAGCGGATTGAAGTAGCTGTCCGCGGACATCGGGGTGCCGAAAGAAGCGGCCTGGTACGGATAGCCCGCGATCTGGCGATCGCTGATGCGGTTGCTGTACAGCATGTTGCTGCGCAACCGGATGGAATCGGTGATCTCGTAGCTACCGTCGACGAACAGCGACTTGCGCTCCAGCGGGGTGCGCAGGTGCATCTGCTCGACGTAGTTCGACGTGTGCACTGTGCCTAACTGCTGGTTGATGTAGTCCGCCGGGTTGTTGGCGTCGCCGCCCGGGCGCAGCACCACGCGGACGGTGCTGTCGGGGTTGGTGTCGGTCGGCGCAGGATAGGTGACGTTGGGAAGCGCCTGCGACGGGTTGCTGACGAAGCCGCCGTACTGGCCGACCGGGGTCCAGCTGAGGGTCGGGTGGCGGTCGCCCAGCGGGGTGGCGCTGAACGGGCGGTCGCGCATCCAGACATCGTCTTCCTTGGCGTATTCGGCGCCGATGGTGATCGAGCCGCGATCGTTGCTGGCGCCCATCACGAAGTCGTACTTCTCGACGGCGCCGTCGCCTTCGCTGTACTGGCCGAAGTAGACGCTGCCCTGGATGCCTTCATAGTTGGTGCGGGTGATGATGTTGACCACGCCCGCCATCGCGTCCGAGCCGTACACGGCGGACGCGCCATCCTTCAGCACCTCGATGCGCTCGACCATGGCGGCGGGAATGGTGGAGATGTCCTGGACGCCGGTGGTGGTGACGCCGAGGCGCTTGCCGTTGAGCAGCACCAGGGTCCGCTGGGCGCCCAGGTTGCGCAGATCGATGGCCTGGCCACCGGCGGCCTCGCCGGCGCCCAGCGGCGCCGCGCGGCTCAGCGGCGGGGTGCCCGCGGCAGTGATGTTCTGCAGGATGTCGGCGACCGACTGGAAGCCCTGGTTCTCGATGTCCTGGCGGCTGATGCTCAGCACCGGCTGGGCGGTCTCGATGTCGACCTGGCGGATGCGCGAGCCGGTCACCTCGATGCGGTCGAGCGTGGTGGCTTCGGCCTCCTGCGCGCCGGCGACGCCGGACGGGAGCGCGGTCAAGCCGAGCGCTGCGCCCGCGAGCAGGGCATGGTGCACGGCGTGACTCAAATGGTGGATTCGCATTACTGACTCCGCTGATTGGATGGATACGGCCTGGCCGCACAGCGAAATTACGAATCTTTAACGCGTCAGCATGCGCGGTGAAGGCATCGCTCGGTGTGCCGGATTTGCGCAGATCCCGGCGGCGAGGCGCGGGGGGACGTGCTCCTGCATGCAAGAGCGCCCGGTCCGCCAACCATCGGCACTGTCGGCGCCAGCCGGTCCGAGGTGGAATCGGGGCGGTACTACCCGGGGGTACGCTTGATTCTCGACGGTCACGGTCCGCTGCATGCCCAGGTCACCCGGGCGCTGAAGGCGACGATCCTGGAAGGGCGGCTGGCCCATGGCAGCCGCCTGCCTGCGACCCGCTGGCTGGCCACCGAACTCGGCGTGTCCCGCAACACCGTGCTGGTCGCCTACGAGCAGTTGCGGGCCGAGGGGTTCGTGGAGGCGAAGGTCGGGGCCGGCAGCTTCGTCGCGCTGCGGATGGCGCCGCCGGCGGAGCCGGACTCGGCCCCGGGGAACGCCGCCCCGCAGTCGGCATACGCCCGGCGGGCGAGGCAGCTGCACGACCCAGAGCGCCTGGTCGGCCGCGACATCCCGGGGATGCGCTATTCCTTCCAGTACGGGGTGCCGCTGGTGAACCCGGCCCTGACCGGCGCCTGGGCACGGGCGCTGGCGCACGCGGCGCGCTACACCCGTCCCCACTACCCGCCGGCGCAGGGACTGCCCGATCTGCGCGGTGCGGTGTGCGACTACCTGGCCAGGCGGCGCGGAGTGTACGCCGCGCCCGAGGACGTGTTGATCGTGGCCGGCACCCAGCAGGCGCTGGCGCTCGCTGCCCGGGTGCTGCTCGACGAGGGCGACCCGGCGGCATTCGAGGAGCCGCACTACAATGCCATCCGCACCGTGCTGAGGGTGCACGGCGCGCGGCTGGTGCCGGTGCCGGTGGATGCGCAGGGGCTGCGCTGCGAGCTGCTGCCGGAACAGGCGCCGCCGCGGCTGATCTGCGTGACCCCCTCGCACCAGTTTCCGACCGGCGCGGTGATGTCGCTGGAGCGGCGCATGGCGCTGCTGGAGTACGCGCGCAGGCATGGCAGCTGGATCCTGGAGGACGACTACGACGGCGAGTTCCGCTACGACGGCCGCCCGCTCGCGGCGCTGCGCTCGCTCGACGGCGCCGGCCGGGTGATCTACGTGGGGACGTTCTCGAAGGCCCTGTACCCGGCGCTCCGGCTGGGCTACATGGTGCTGCCGCCGGCGCTGCGCCGGGATTTCGTCTCGGCCAAGTGGCTGGCCGATTTCGCCACCCCGGCGATCGACCAGGCGGCGCTGGCGGCGTTCATAGCCGACGGTGGGTTCGAGCGCCACCTGCGCCGCAGCGCGCTGGCGCTGAGGGCGCGCCGCGCGGTGCTGCTGCGGCTGCTGCGCGAGTGCGGCGGCGGGCGCCTGCGGATCGCGGATTCGGGCGCCGGGATGCACCTGCCGGTCTGGATCGCCGGGCGTGGGCGAGCCGACGGCGACGCCTTGATCGCGCTGGCCGGCAGGCGCGGGCTCGGGTTGTATCCGATCGCCCCGTACTACCTCGATCCGCCCGACCGGGCCGGGCTGCTGATGGGGTACGCGGGGCTGTCGGTGACCGAGATCGAGCAGGGGATGAGGCTGTTCGCGGCCTGCCTGGACGAGCTGTTCCCGCGCGGCTCAGCGTGACGCCACCGCCGCAACGGCCAGCCCGGCGCCGAGCCAAGCCAGCTCGACCGGATCGTTGGCCAGCTGCGCCAGGTTCCAGGCGTGCCCCGCGCCGAGCTTGAGCGCCGAATCCCAGGGCAGCAGGCCGAACATCCTGCCCAGCTGGGCGGCGGCGATGAACCAGTTGGCCAGCACGATCGCCGCGGCGGTGGCGAGCACCCCCCAGAGCGCGCGCGCCGCACCCGGGGACACCCGGGCCATGCGCAGCAGCAGCGCGGCGTCGAGCGCCGCCACCACTGCCATCCAGCTGCTCTGGCGCGCCGTGGCGGCCGCCAGCATGATCCACAGCGCGGCGCACCCCGCGCTTCCGAGCACCAGCAGGACGGTGGCGAACCAGGGGGAGGCCGGTGCGGTTCTCTTGCGCATGTAGTCGCGGTTGCGGGAGGCGCGCCAGCATAACGTCTGCGCCGCGCGGCGATACAATGGACGCCTTGCGCGCCGCCGCGCCGTCCCCATCTTCTGCCCATGTATTCCAGCAGCAGCGAACCCGTCCGGCTCGAGCGCGACTGCGCCGCGGTGCTGGTGCCGCAGGGCGATGCGGTCACCCTTCCGGCCGGCAGCATCGGCTACATCACCCAGGCCCTGGGCGGCAGCTACACGGTGTTCATCGAGGGCAACCTGTTCCGGATCGCGGGCGGCGATGCCGACGCGCTCGGCAAGGAACCGCCGCAACCGCTGGAATTGCCCGCCGACGCCGACGACACCGCGGTCGAGCAGCTGGTGTGGAAACAGCTGCGCACCTGTTTCGACCCCGAGATCCCGATCAACGTGGTCGACCTGGGCCTGGTCTACGAGGCGGAAGTGAAGCCGGCGCCCGACGGGGGGCGCATGGTCGAGGTCAAGATGACCCTCACCGCGCCCGGCTGCGGCATGGGCGAGATCCTGGTCGACGACGTCCGCAACAAGCTGGAAATGATCCCGACCGTGGGCGAGGCCGACGTCGAGCTGGTGTTCGATCCGCCGTGGAACCGCTCGATGATGTCCGAGGCCGCACGCCTGGAAACCGGGATGTTCTGATCTCGGCGTGTGCCCGGATCCCCTCGCCCTACCGGCCCCCTCTGAAAAGAAGAAGCAGGACGCGCATGGCTGCCCCGCGGTCCGGCCCCGCTTCCCCGGCCCCGTGCCCTTCGGGCTTGACCGAGCAGGCCTTCTTTCCGGCTTGCCCCGTGCACGTTCTTGATGTGCGCAGGTTGCGCCCACGCTGTGCGCATTCCGGCAGCAGGCACACTGGAATTAGTTGCGCCTGAAATCGCCTGATGTTTCAAATTGTGACTAAGAGCAAGTATTAACTGTAATCGGGCGCGCCTTGGCCGATTGCTTTCACAATGAACCGTCGCTTAGCGTCAGTTTGTGGACAGGATTGTCAGGTTCACGTTCATGACGGGACGCAGTGCGACGTTCTCGCTCCTCCATTCGCACCGTTGCCCCGCCTTCTGCCGCCCAGCGGCCTTCCATTTTCGTTTCCGGGGGTAACACACGATGTCCGATGTCTCCAAGCGCGGTCTGCACGTCCGCAAACTCGCGATGGCTACCGCCATCGCCCTGTCCTCCATGGCCGCGCTTCCCGCGCTGGCCGGCGAGCGCGTCAACCTGAGCGGACTGCAGGCCTCCGAGCTGCACGACCGCTTCATCGTCAAGTACCACGAGGGCAGCCCCGAGGCGGCCGGCGCCGGCGCGCTCCGGTCGAGCCTGAAGGGCGCGGCCCGCGCCGTGCCCGCCCCAGGCGGGGCTGCGCTCGGCATCGTGCCGCTGCGCCGCATGGCGATCGGCGCCCAGGTCGTCAAGACCGACCGCAAGCTCGACCGTGTCGAGGCCGAGTCGCTGATGCGCCAGCTGGCGGCCAATCCCAACGTCGAGTACGTCGAGGTCGACAAGCTCAACCGGATCTTCCTCACTCCCAACGATCCAAACTTCGGCCAGCAGTACGGCTTCGGCACCGGCGCCGGCGGCATCCGCGCCACCGAGGCATGGGACGTCACCCAGGGCGCCGGTACCGTCGTCGCGGTGCTCGACACCGGCATCACCAACCACAGCGATCTCAACGCCAATGTCGTCGGCGGCTACGACTTCATCAGCGACGCGACGGTGGGCGGCGACGGCAACGGCCGCGATAGCGACCCGAGCGACCCGGGCGACTACTACGGCGGCTACGCCTCGAGCTGGCACGGCACCCACGTGGCCGGCACGGTGGCCGCGGTGACCAACAACGGCAAGGGCGTCGCCGGTACCGCGCCGCAGGCGAAAGTGGTCCCGGTGCGGGTGCTCGGCCGCGGCGGCGGCTACGACTCCGATATCGCCGACGCGATCATCTGGGCCTCGGGCGGCAGCGTTGGCGGGGTGCCGGCGAACGCCAACCCCGCCGAAGTGATCAACCTCAGCCTCGGCGGCGGCGGCTCCTGCGGTTCGGCCATGCAGAGCGCGATCAACGGCGCGGTCGGCCGCGGCACCACCCTGGTGATCGCCGCCGGCAACAGCAACGCCAACGTATCGGGCTTCTCGCCGGCCAACTGCAACAACGTGGTCGCGGTGGCATCCAACACCAGCACCGGCGCACGCTCGAGCTTCTCCAACTATGGCGCACTGATCGACGTGTCCGCGCCCGGCTCGAACATCATGTCCACGCTCAACAGCGGCAGCACCACCCCCGGCAGCGAGAGCTACGCCTCCTACAACGGCACCTCGATGGCGGCTCCGCACGTGGCCGGCGTGGTGGCGCTGATGCAGTCGGTGGCCAATCCGGTGCTGAGCCCGGCGCAGGTCGAGTCGACGCTGAAGAGCACCGCGCGCGCCTTCCCCTCGACTCCTTCGCAGCCGATCGGCACCGGCATCCTCAACGCCAAGGCGGCGGTGGACGCCGCCGGCGGCGGCGGCGGCCCTGGTCCAGACCCCGACGGCGAACTCGAGAACGGAGTGCCGGTGAGCGGCATTTCCGGCGGCAGCGGCAGCACCCAGTACTGGACCATCGAAGTCCCGGCGGGCGCCACCAACCTGAGCATCGCGATCGCCGGCGGCAGCGGCGACGCCGACCTGTACGTACGCCGCGGTTCGCAGCCGACCACCTCCGCCTACGACTGCCGACCGTACCGCAACGGCAACAGCGAGACCTGCACGTTCGCGGCGCCCCAGGCGGGGACCTACCACATCATGCTGCGCGGCTACTCGGCCTATTCCGGGGTGACCCTCACCGGCAGCTACAGCGGCGGTGGCGGAGGCGGCAACCAGCTGCAGAACGGCGTGCCGGTGACCGGTATCGCCGGCGCAGGCGGCAGCACGCAGTTCTGGACCATCGACGTGCCGGCGGGCAGGAGCAGCCTCAACATCTCCACCTCGGGCGGCAGCGGCGATGCCGACCTGTACGTGCGCCACGGCTCGCAGCCGACCACCTTGGCCTACGACTGCCGCCCGTATCGCACCGGGAACAACGAGAGCTGCGCGTTCTCCAGCCCCCAATCGGGTACCTGGCACGTGATGCTGCGTGGCTACAGCGCCTATTCGGGCGTCAGCCTGGCGGGCACCTTCTGAGCCAGCGGGGAGGAGGGGCGGATGGAGGCCCTTCCAAGGAGCGGCGCCGGCCGGCGCCGCTCCTTTACGCATCCTGAATGAATGCTCTGGCACCCTCGACTGGGGGGGATGCCGGCTCATACGGCGCAAGCCGACGAACATGGGGACGGATCAGATGAAGCGATTGATTGGGTTATTGGGGGCCGGCGTGCTGCTGGCCGGGGCGGCGACGGCCGCACCGCGCGACGCGCGCCCGGCGGCCTTCGAGCACCGGCTGCCCGCCGAACACACCGTGGAAGTGCGCAACATGCCCGCGGTCGACGTGGCCAGGCTGCGCGCCGAGGACATGCGGCGGGCCGCGGCCAGGCGCGACGAGCCGGTGCGCTTCGCCGCGCCGCATCCGGTCGACATCACGCCGCTGGATGCCGGCGACTGGGACGAGATCGACGGCGACATGCTGGTCTGGCGCCTGCGCGTGGAATCGAAGGATGCGCTTTCGCTGAACTTCGGCTTCTCCGAATACCACATGCCGGCCGGCGGCCGCATGCTGCTGTATCCGGCCGGGCTGGGGCGCAATGCGGATCCGTCCGCCATCCGTACCTTCACCGACGCCGACAACAAGCCCCACGGCAAGCTCTGGACCCCGGTGGTGCCGGGCGATCACGCGGTGATCGAGGTGGTGGTGCCGCGGGCGAAGCTCGGCGAGCTGAAGCTCCGTCTGACCAGCGTCAACCACGACTACGTCGGTTTCGGCGATCTCGCGCGGCGCGGCGCCATGGAGCAGGCGCAGGGCATTTCCGGTTCCTGCAACATCGACGTGGTCTGCCCGGCCGGCGACGAGTGGCGCGACCAGATTCCCGCGGTCGGCGCCTATTCCCGCTTCGGCACGTTCTACTGCAGCGGCTCGCTGGTCAACAACACCGCCAACGACCAGAAGATGTACTTCCTGACCGCGCACCACTGCGGCATGGGGACCGCCGACGCCGCCGCGTCGATCGTGGTGTACTGGAACTACGAGAATTCCTACTGCCGCACCCCGGGCAGCGCCGAGAGCGGGCAGGAGGGCGACGGCAGCCTCGACCAGAACCAGACCGGTGCGGTGCCGCGTGCGACTTGGTCGACTTCCGACTTCACCCTGCTGGAACTCGACGATCCGGCCGATCCGGCGTTCGCGCTGTACTGGGCGGGATGGGACCGGCGCGACACCAGCTTCGACGGCGCCACCGGCATCCACCATCCGCGCGTCGCCGAGAAGCGCATCACCCATTCCTCCAACCCGCTGGAGATCAGCGGCTACTTCGGCGCCGGCACCGACCACCTGCACGTGTTCTGGGACCAGCCCGGCACCACCGAGGGCGGCTCGTCGGGCTCGCCGCTCTACAGCCCCGAGGGGCGCGTGATCGGTCAGCTGCACGGCGGCCTCGCCTCCTGCTCGACCTCCGGCGACGACCACAGCGACTACTACGGCCGCGTGTACACCTCCTGGGCCGGCGGCGGTAGCGCTGCCACCCGCCTGAGCGACTGGCTCGACCCGACCGGCAGCGGCGCGGAGTTCATCGACGGCATCGGTGCCGACGGCGGCGGCGAGCCCGGCGATCCGGTCGCGGATTTCGGCTTCGCCGTGGACAACGACACCCTGACGGTCACCTTCACCGACGCCTCCAGCGACGACGACGGCACCATCGCCGCGCACGACTGGGACTTCGGTGACGGCACCGGTTCGACCGAGGCCAGCCCGGTCAAGACCTACGACGCGGCCGGCGTGTACACCGTCACCCTGACGGTCACCGACGACGAAGGCAATACCGACAGCGCCAGCCAGACCATCGAGGTCGGGGACCTGGGGCCGGACGCCACCGAGATCTTCAACCGCCAGCCGGTCACCGGCCTGTCCGGCGCCGCCGGCGACGCGCTGCTGTACAGCCTGGTGGTGCCCGAGGGCGTCGAGGGACCGCTGAGCTTCATCAGCTCCGGCGGCAGCGGCGACATCACCATGTACGTCGCTTTCGAAGCCGAGCCCGACGCCGACGCGTACGACTACGTTTCGCAGCGTCCGGGCAACAACGAAACCGTCCGGGTCGCGGAGCCGCAGGCCGGCACGTACTACATCAAGCTGGTCGGGGTCCGGGCCTTCAGCGGCGTCACCCTGCAGGCGCGCCACGCCGAACCCGAAACCGGGCCCGGCGACGGCGAACTCGAGAACGGCGTACCGGTGACCGACATCGCCGGCGACGCCGGCAGCGAGCAGTTCTGGACGATCGAGGTTCCCGCCGGAACCTCCTCGCTGACAGTCGCGATGTCCGGCGGCAGCGGCGATCCCGATCTGTACGTGCGCCACGGCGAGCAGCCGAACACCACCACCTACGACTGCCGGCCCTACCTGGTCGGCAGCAACGAGACCTGCACCATCGCTTCCCCGCAGGCGGGAACCTGGCACGTCATGATCCGCGGCTATACCGCGTTCTCGGGCGTGACTCTGACCGGCAGCTACTGAGCCGTCCGCTCCCGCCCCGGCTCGGCCGGGGCGGGAGTTCCGGCCCACCAGCTCTCGACGGACAAGTCCATGGCTTTCCGTGCGTGCCGGGCCGCGCGGCGGGCTTCGCGTTGGCGGGCGGTCCGGCGGTGACGGAGGAACTCATGAGCGCGACCGTGGGAGAACTGGCCGGTCCCGGTCCGTACCAGCGGTTCATCGTGAAATACCGCGCGCACACCGTTCCCGGGCGCGATCCCCGGGAGGTGCAGTCGCGGCTGGACCGCGCCGTCGCCGCGAGCGGCCTGATGCTGTCCGACGAGGATACGCCGCTGGCCCTGCGCTGGCAGCGGCGGCTGGCGGTGCAGGCCGATGTGCTGCAGGCCGAACGGCCACTGCAGCGCGCCGAGGCGCGCCGGTTGCTGGAGGCGCTGGCCGCCGATCCCGACGTCGAATACCTGGAGGTGGATGCGCTGATGCGCGCCGGCCCTTCCGCGCCGCCGCGCCCGGACTGAGTGCGGCGAGGGCGCCTTCAGCCGGCGTCGGCCTCGAAGCGGTTGGCGGCGACGTTCTTGCGCACCCGCGCAGGATCCCAGATCCGCCCGTTCATCGCGATGTAGACGCCGGCGCCCAGCGACTGCACCGCGCCCACGGCGGTGCCGATGTTGAACTCGGCGTCCGAGCCGCGGAAGCGCGCCGGGTTCAGCGCCCCGGTCAGCACGATGGTCTTTCCAGCCACAGGCGCCAGCGCCTGGGCCGTCTGCACCATCGAATCGGTACCGTGGGTGACCAGCACGTGGCGGGTGGGCTGCGCCGCCACGGTGGCGCGAACCAGTTCGCGATCGGCATCGGTGATGTGCAGCGAATCCTTGCGCAGGATCGGGATCACCCGGAACCGGAAAGCCACCCCGAGCTCCTCGAGGATGCGGCCGATCTGCGGCTCGCCGACCTGGTAGTCCGACTTGTCGTCGAAGTACACCTTGTCGATGGTGCCGCCGGTGGTGACGATCAGCAGTTCTTCCATTGCATGCGTGCGGGGAGGGCCAGCGCGCATTCTAGGGCTTCGCCGCGGCCGGTGCGCTCAGCCGCGCCGTCGCCGGAACCGTGCGGACAGGCCCCGCCAGCTGGCCGCGGCGATCACCGCCAGCGCCAGCGCGACCTCGAGCACCGCCAGCAGCCGCGCCTCGGGCAGGCTCCACGCATCCATCACCCCGTGCGAGAACCACAGCAATCCGCCGACGCCCGACCAGAACGCGGCGCGCGCGCTGCCGCGCAGCACCAGCGCCATCAGCAGCAGCGGCGGGCCCACGAACACCAGCAGCGCCGCCGCCAGGTGGCCGCCGCCGAGGTAGCGCAGCGCGAACAGCGCCGCCAGTGCGCCCAGTGCGGCCGCCAGCGGCAGGCGTGGACCGGCCCAGCGCGCGCTCACGACGCCAGCCGCGTCGCGAGTTCAGCGACGCGCCGCCCCAGCGCCCGCGCCAGCGCCGCCTCCTCGTCGCTCGGCGCCGCCTGGTCGTCGCCGCCGGCCACGTGGCTGGCGCCATACGGGGTGCCGCCGCCGCGCGTGGTGTGCAGTGCCGGTTCGGTATAGGGAATCCCCACCAGATAGCAGCCGTGGTGCAGCAACGGCACCATCATCGACAGCAGCGTCGCCTCCTGGCCGCCGTGCTGGGTGGCGGTGGAGGTGAACACCGCCGCCGGCTTGCCGACCAGGGTGCCGCTGGCCCATTCCGCGCCGAGCCCGTCGATGAAGTGCTTCAGCGGCGCCGCCATGTTGCCGAAGCGGGTCGGGCTGCCGAGGATCAGGCCGGCGCACTCGGCCAGGTCCCGCCGCTCGACGTAGGGCGCGCCTTCGGCGGGCACCGGCGGGCTGGCGGTCTGGGTGGTGGCCGCCACCGGCGGCACCGTCCGCAGCCTCGCGTTCGCGCCCGCGGCCTCGCCGACCCCGCGGGCGACCTGGCGTGCGAGGGCCGCCACCGAACCGCCGCGGCTGTAGTAGAGGACCAGGATGTCCGGCATGCCGTTCTCCGACCGGGCGCAAGAGGATAGAGCATGCGCCGCTGCCTCCGCCCGGCCCGTGGGCGTCTTCGGGTAATCTCGGCGCGATGGTGGAGCCGCTGGACACCCTGAACCGCTGGACCGACCGCCTCGTCGACCGGGCCCGGGCGCGCTCGTTCGCGCGCTTCCTCGGCCAGCGCTTTCTCGCCGACCGCCTGTTCGAGGTCGCCGGGGCGCTGGCGTTCACCACGGTGTTCGCGCTGGTGCCGCTGTCGATGGTGGTGTTCGGGGTGCTGTCGGCGTTCCCGGTGTTCGACACCTGGAGCCAGCAGCTGAGCGACTACATCTTCTCCAATTTCGTGCCCAGCTCGGCGCGGGCGGTGCAGGGCTACCTGCTGCAGTTCTCGCAGAACACCGGCCAGCTCACCACCATCGGCGTGATCGCGCTGGTGGGCTCGGTGCTGATCACGCTGTACGGCATCGAGAACGCGTTCAACCGGGTCTGGCGGGTGAGCACCCCGCGTCCGAGGTTCTCGCGCTTCCTGGTGTACTGGACCGTACTCACGCTGGGCGCGCTGGTCGCCAGCGCCAGCCTCGCGCTCTCGACCCGCTTCTTCGCGCTGGGGATCTTCAGCACCACCTCCGGGCAGTGGCTGCAGGGCGTCCTGCTGGGGATGGCGCCGCTGACCATCGAGCTGCTGGCGTTCGCGACGATCTACCGGGTGGTGCCGCATCGCACGGTGCAGTGGCGCCATGCCTTCGCCGGCGCGCTGCTGGCCGCGGTGCTGCTGGAGATCGCCAAGCGCCTGATCGGCCTGTACCTGGGCAGCTTCGACGCCTACCAGAAGATCTACGGCCAGGTCGCCTTCATCCCCATCCTGCTGTTGTGGATCTACTTCGCCTGGGTGGCGATCCTGCTGGGCGCCTCCTTCGCCTCGTCGATCTCCGCGTTCCGCTACCAGCCCGCGGCGATGCGCCTGCCGATCGGCTACGAACTCTTCGGCCTGGTGCGCCTGCTCGGCCGTTTCGGGCAGGCGCGCGGCCGCGGGCGCGGGCTGCACAGCGACGAGATCCTCGAGCTCGAACCCTGCCTGACCGACAGCCTGGTGCAGGAAATGCTCGCCCAGCTGGTCGAGATCGGGGTGGTGGCGCGTGCCGAATCCGGGGAGTGGCTGCTCGCGCGCGATCTGGACCGGCTGACCCTGGGCGAGCTGTACGAGGCCTGCCACCTGCGCATTCCGATCGCCGAGGCGCACCTGCCTTGCCGCGAGGACGCGCTCGGGATCGCCGCGCTCGCCGCGGTCGACGACCTGCGGGTGCCGCTGCGGGACCTGTTGAAGCGCCGCGTCGGCGACCTGTATCCAACCGTGAAGGAGTCCACATGACCCTGCCAAGGCTGTTGCTGTTCGTATGCGCACTCGCGCTGGCGGTCGCGTGCCGCCGCGAACCCGGGCCCGGTGCCGACCCGGCCGCGGTTCGGCCCGACCAGCCGCCGGTGCAGGAGACCACGCAGCGGCCGGACGGCGCTGCAGCGCCCACCGATCCCCCCGCGGACGGGCCCCAGGCCGCGCCTGCAGGCCCGCCGGCGCTGCAGGTCACCACCGTCGACGGTGCCGCCTACGACCTCGCGGACCATCGCGGCAAGTGGGTGGTGGTGAACTTCTGGGCGACCTGGTGCGCGCCATGCCTGAAGGAGATGCCCGAGCTGTCGGCGCTGGGGGCGATGCACGAGCACATCGAGGTGATCGGGCTGGCCTACGAGGAAATCGAGGCCGATGCCATGCGCGCCTTCCTGGACAAGCACCCGGTGCTCTACCCGGTCGCGATCGTCGACGTGTACGCGCCGCCGGCCGATTTCGAGACCCCCCGCGGACTGCCGATGACCTATCTGATCGCGCCGGACGGCACCGTCGCCAGGCAGTTCCTCGGCCCGGTGACGGCGCACGAGATCGAGTCGGCGATCGCCGCCGCCGGCGGGCCGGAGGCGGCGCCGGCGTGAGCCTGGCGGTCCGCTTCCTGGTACGCGGCAGGGTGCAGGGCGTGTTCTTCCGCGCCTCCACCCGCGAACAGGCGCAGCGCCTCGGTCTGCGCGGTCATGCCCGCAACCTCGACGACGGCGGCGTCGAGGTGCTGGCGGCGGGCGAGGCCGGCGCCATCGAGGCGCTGGAACGCTGGCTGTGGCGCGGCCCCCCGGCCGCGCGGGTCGATGCGGTGATGCGCGAGCCGGCCAGCGCGCCCGCCGGCGAGGGCTTCACCACCGGTTGAGGTCGGGCCGCGATCCCGACAGGCGGACGTCCGCAGCGGCGTTCCCCGGCCGCTTCCCCGTGGCCCAGCGCTACTCCGGATCTTCCTCGACCGGGAACGGGGCGATCGGCTCGAGGACGCGGAAGCGCTCGCGCTTCGGCCGGCCGGGCAGCGGCGGGAACTCCGGGCGGGAGCGCGGCACGCGGATGTTGGGCAGGCGGTCGAGCAGGTGCCGGATCAGGGTCAGCCGGCCGATCTTCTGGTCGTTGAAGTCGACCAGCGTCCACGGCGCATGCTCGGTATGGGTGGCCTCGAGCATCGCCTCGCGCGCCCGGGTGTAGTCGGCGTAGCGACGCCGCGCCTCGACGTCGATCGGCGAGAGCTTCCAGGCCTTGAGCGGATCCTCCAGCCGCTCCGTGAAGCGCTCCTCCTGCTGCGCCTGGTCGCAGGTCAGCCAATACTTGAACAGCAGGATGCCATCGTCGGTCAGCATCTTCTCGAACACCGGCGCCTGCTTCAGGAACAGCCGCACCTGCGCCGGCGTGGCGAAGCCCATCACCCGCTCGACGCCGGCGCGGTTGTACCAGCTGCGGTCGAACAGGGTGATCTCGCCGGCCGCCGGCAGGTAGGCGATGTAGCGCTGGAAGTACCACTGGCTCTGCTCGCGATCGCTCGGCTTGGGCAGTGCGGCGACGCGGTACTGGCGGGTATCGAGGTGTTCGGTGATGGCCTTGATGCTGCCGCCCTTGCCGGCGGTGTCGCGCCCCTCCAGCACGATCACGATGCGCTTGCCGGCGTGCCGCACCCAGCGCGCCAGCGCCACCAGCTCCAGCTGCAGCGGTTCGAGCAGCTGCTCGTACTGCTTGCGCTTGAGTTCGCTCATTCGGACCCGTCTTGGTTCATGGTCGTTCCTTCAGCCGCGGCCGCAACGTGGCCAGGTTGCAGGGGCGGGTGCGGGCGTCGAGCTGGTCGCGGACGATGCGTTCCCAGGCGGTGCGGCAGGCCGAGGTCGACCCCGGCAGGCAGAACACGAACGTGCCGTTGGCCAGCCCCGCGAAGGCGCGCGACTGCAGCGACGACGTGCCGATCTCCTCGAAGGAGATCGCGCGGAACAGTTCGCCGAACCCCGGCATCCGCTTGTCCAGCAGCGGCAGCAGCGCCTCGGGCGTGGAATCGCGGCCTGTGAAGCCGGTGCCGCCGGTGACCAGTACGCCGTCGATGTCGGGCTCGGCGATCCACTGCGAGACCAGCGCCCGCAGCCGGTAGCGGTCGTCGGGGAGGAGGGCGCGGGCGGCGAGGCTGTGCCCGGCCTGCTGCAGCGCTCCGGCGAGATAGTCGCCCGAGCCGTCGTCCTCGGGCGTGCGGCTGTCCGAGACCGTCAGCACGCAGATCGACAGCGGGATGAATCCAGCGCTCTTGCTCATGGCTGCAGCCTAGCGTCTGGCGCGCGATGGAGGAACCCGTCTCCCGCGACCTGCAGGCGGCCCGCCCGGGTGCGGGTTGGATCGCCGCGCATGCGACAGGCTCAGCCGCCTGGAACCGAAAACGAGGCCGGCGACCCGCCCGCGCGATGCGTCGCCGACATCCGCTGCATGGCGGCCGAGAAATCCCCGGCGAAGCCGCCCATGTCGAACAGTCCGCTGTCGTCGCGCCGTCGCGCCAGTTCCTCGTGCAGCGCGCGAAGCGCTTCCGGGTCGCGTCCGAGGGTGGCGGCCCGGGAGATGAAACCGGCGTCGTCCTGCATGTTCATCCGCTCCAGGCCGAGATGATGATTGAGACTGGCGGCGACGCGCGCGGCGAAGGTGTCGCCCGGGCGGGTCAGCACGGGGCAGCCGGCCCAGAGCGCGTCCGACGCGGTGGTATGGGCGTTGTAGGGGTTGCAGTCGAGGAACAGGTCCGCCAGCTGCAGCCGGGCCAGATAGGCCGCCTGCGGCTGCTTGGGCATGAACACCAGCCGCTGCGGGTCGATGCCCGCGGCGGCGGCCGCATCGCGCAGACGGTCGTCGGCCCTTCCCGGGCCGGAAAGCAGCCATAGCACGCTGCCGGGCACTTCGCGCAGCACCGCCAGCGACCGCGCGAAGGAGGCCGGATTGAGCTTGTAGCTGTTGTTGAAGCAGCAGTAGACGGTGCCGCGGTCAGGCAGGCCGCATTCGGCGCGCGAAGGCGCC
This sequence comes from Luteimonas endophytica, assembly GCF_029887875.1. Taxonomy (GTDB): domain Bacteria; phylum Pseudomonadota; class Gammaproteobacteria; order Xanthomonadales; family Xanthomonadaceae; genus Luteimonas; species Luteimonas endophytica. Next base: position 14,020 of record NZ_JARXRM010000019.1, on the reverse strand, counting down.
GGCGGGATCGCACGGCGGATGTCCGAGGGCTGGAAACAGCGCGGCAGCCAGGCCACGGCCTCGGAGAACTGCGTGGCCAGCGATTCGGGCAGCACGGTCCGATCGGCGAGCACGTAGTCGATCCAGGGCGCGCCGCTGGTGCCGGGGTAGGCCAGCCAGTTCACCTGCACCGGCGCGGGCCGCATCGCCAGCACCTCGGGGCGGCCGCCGCCGCCCCAGCCGCGCAGGTCGACCAGCACCTCGATGCCGGCCTCGCGGATGCTGCGGGCGATCGCCGCGTGCGGCTTGCCGGAGACGTCGTGCAGCCGGTACGCGGCACGGCGCAGCCGGCCGCGGATCGTGCTGCCGTCGTCCGGGGCGAGCGAGAAGAGGTGCGATTCCATTTCCTCTCGCGCCCCCAGCGCCTCGAAGAATGCAGCAGTGAGCAGCCCGGTCGGGTGCGCGCCGAAACCGTTGGAGAGGAACCCCAGCCGCAACGGTCCAGGCGCCGCCAGCGGCGCCGGGGCCAGCGGGCGCACCCGCGCCGCGATCTCGCGGGCGCGCAGCCGCGCGCAGGCCAGTTGCTCGTCGGCGCCGGCGTCCTCGCTCAGGAACGCGAACGGCTCGATCACGCCGTGGCCGGCGCGCACCGCCTCGCGCACCTGGCGCGAGAGCCGGTCGAGATCGCGCCAGTCGCAAAGGCGCCGGCGCCAGGCCAGCAGATGGGCGGCGATCAGCGGATGCTCGGGCGCCAGGGCGTGGGCGCGGGCATAGGCGTCGTTGGCGCCCTCGGGATCGCCGGCGTCCTCGAGCACGTGGCCCAGCCACACCGCGATCCCGGCATGCCGCGGCGCCTGCCGCGCCGCGGCCCGCAGACTGTCCGCGGCCTCGGCATGCCGGCCCAGCATCCACAGCGCCCGGCCCAGCCGCGCCAGCGCCTCGGGGTGGCCGGGGGCCAGCTGCAGCGCGCGCTGGGCTGCGCCCCCGCCGCGGCCGGGATCGCCTGCCTCGAGTTCGGCGTCCGCCAGGACGATCCAGGCCATCGCGTTGCCGGGTTCGCGCTGCACCGCGAGCCGCGCCTGGACGCGAGGATCCTGCGCCACGGAATTCATGCCGGGGCGGCCGCCAGCGGCAGCTGAAAGCGCAGCGTGTCTGTATACGGCTGCCAGCCGGCGGACCGGTACAGGGCCTGTGCGGCGCGGTTGTCGGGCGTCGTTTCCAGTTCCAGGCCCACCGCGCCGTGTTCGCGGCCGAATGCCGCGGCGGCGTCCAGCAGGGCGCGGCCGACGCCTTCGCCGCGGGCGCCGGGCGCGACGAACAGGTCGTTGAGCAGCCAGGTCCGCGCGGCCCGCACCGAGGAGAACATCGGATAGAGCTGGGTGAACCCGGCGGCCGTATCGCCGCGCTCCGCCAGCAGCACCACCGACTCCCCGCGCTGCAGCCGCTGTTGCAGGAAGTCCCTGGCCAGCGCCGGATCGGAGGGCTGGGAGTAGAACATCCGGTAGCCGTCGAACAGCGGCACCAGGGCGTCCAGGTCGTCCAGCGTCGCGCGGCGGATGGTTGCTGGCATTGCGCGCTCCTCGGTCGTGAAAGGAACCGCATCGTCGCCCGCGGGCGCCACGCTTGTCACCCGTGGCGGTTGCCGGAGGTCGCGCGGCCGCACCCAAAAGCGGCCAATGCGGACCCAAGGCCCGCGCATGCTCCCGGCAGCGCGATTCATTTGGGTTGCGCCATCAGGACGGAGATGGATCGCCGCGACGCCTGGCCTGCCCGGTGCCGCCAATCGAGACAGATGGTTTACCCGGCGCCGCCGTCCGCCAGGCGCGCGAGTTCCTCGGCCTGGTGTTCCTGGGCGAGGCGCTCGATCAGCGCATCCAGCGCGCCTTCGAGCACGTTGGGCAGGTCGTACAGGGTCAGGCCCTCGACCCGGTGGTCGGTGATCCTGCCCTGCGGATAGTTGTAGGTGCGGATACGCTGGCTGCGGTCGCCGCTGCCCACCTGCAGCTTGCGGCTCTGCGCGGTGGCGGCGGCGCGCTTCTCGACCTCGGCTTCGGCCAGCATCGCCTTGAGCCGCTTCATCGCCTTGTCGCGGTTGGCGTGCTGCGACCGTTCGGTCTGCGACTCGACCACGATCCCGCTGGGGGCATGGGTGATGCGGATCGCCGAATCGGTCTTGTTGACGTGCTGCCCGCCCGCGCCGGACGAGCGGAACGTATCGATCTTCAGGTCGGCCGGGTTGATCTCGACCGGTTCGATCTCCTCGGCCACCGGGATGATCGCCACCGTCGCTGCGGAGGTGTGGATCCGCCCCTGCGACTCGGTCTCCGGCACCCGCTGCACGCGATGGGTGCCGGACTCGAACTTCAGCCGCGCATACGCGCCCTGGCCGTCGACCCGCGCGATGACCTCGCGGAAGCCGCCGTGCTCGCCGGGGCTGGCCGATTCGACCTCGAGCCGCCAGCCCTGGCGCTCGGCGTAGCGCGTGTACATGCGCAACAGGTCGCCGGCGAAGATCGCCGCTTCGTCGCCGCCGGTGCCGGCGCGGATCTCCAGGTAGAGGCCGCCCTCGTCGCGTGCGTCCCTGGGCACCAGCATCGCCATCAGTTCGGTGTCCAGGCGCTCCAGGCGTTGCTGCGCCGCGGAGATCTCCTCCTGCGCCAGTTCGCCGAGCTCCGGGTCGTCGCGCATCGTCTCGGCAGCGGCCAGGTCGGCGCGGGCACGGGTTTCCGCGGCCAGCGCGGCGGCCAGCGGCTCCAGCTGCGCGAACTCGCGCGAGCACGCGCGGAAGCGCGCCTGGTCGGCGGCGATTTCCGGATCGGCCAGCAGGCGCTCGAGCTCGTCGCGGCGCTCGGCCAGCGCCTCGAGCTTACGGCGCAGGGTCGGCAGCATCGCGTCGGGTGTCTTCGGCCTGGCGCAGCGCCCGCTCCAGGGCGTGCGCGAGTTCGAGGTTGCCTGCGGCGGCGGCTTCGCGCACGGCGGCCGTGGGCGCGTGCAGCAGGCGGTTGGTCAGGGTATGGGCCAGCAATTCCATCACCGCCTCCGGATCGCGGCCGTTCGCCAGCTGCTGCCGCGCGCGCGCCAGGGCCTCGGCGCGGGCGGCTTCGCCATGCGCGCGCAGGCGGCGCAGGGGCTCGTTCAGCGGGCCGGAGGCGAGGGCCTCGGCGTAGCGCGCCACCTGCAGTTCGATGATCGCCTCCGCCGCGTCCGCGGCCTCGCGCCGATTGCGGCGGTTGTCCTCGACCGAGCGTTCCAGATCGTCGACCGTGTACAGATAGGCGTCGCGGAGCCGGCCCACCTCCGGGTCGATGTCGCGCGGGACCGCCAGGTCCATCAGCAGCATCGGCCGATGGCGGCGCGCCCGCAGCGCAGCCTCCACGTCGCTGCTCAGCAGCACCGGCTCGCGGCTCGCGGTGGCCGAGAACACCACGTCGGACTGCGACAGGTGGCGGCCGATGGCATCGAGCGGCAGCGCCACGCCGCCGTGCCGCGACGCGAGGTCCTGCGCGTGGCCCAGGGTGCGGTTGGCCACCAGCAGCCGCTTCACGTCGGCCCGCACCAGGTGGCGGGCGGCCAGCTCGATGGTCTCGCCGGCGCCGATCAGCAGCACGGTGGCGTCGGACAGGCGGGTGAAGGACTCCTGCGCCAGGCGCACCGCGACCGAGGCCACCGACACCGGACTGCTGCCGATGCGGGTCTCGCTGCGGGCGCGCTTGGCGGTGACGAAGGCGTGCTGGAACAGGCGATCGAGCTGGCTGCCGAGCGTGCCCGCGGCGCGCGCCGCGGCCCAGGCCTGCTTCACCTGGCCCAGGATCTGCGGCTCGCCCAGCACCAGCGAGTCCAGGCCGGTGGCCACCCGGAACAGGTGCCGCACCGCATCGCGGTCGCGGTGCCGGTACAGGTAGGCGTGCAGGTCGCCAGTGCCCGCGGCCCCGTCGCCCGGGTGGGTGGCCAGCCAGTCGGAAAGCGAGCTGCCGTCGTCATCGGCCACTGCGTAGAGCTCGGTGCGGTTGCAGGTGGACAGCAGCACCGCCTCGCGCACCTGCGGCAGCGCGCGCACCGCCGCCAGCGCCTGCGGCAGTGCGCCTTCCGCGAACGCGACCCGCTCGCGCAAGGCGACCGGCGCGCTCTGGTGGTTGATGCCGAGGGCGAAAATACTCATGACTGCGGGCTCGTGACGACGGGAGTCGTCCGTTCAGGTGCTTGCGATAAGCTTGCTGGCGAAACGCCCATTTTACGGCCCGACCGACCCCGATGCCCGCACTTTCGCCTTTCCCCCCCGGTCCGGTCCTCGCCGGGCTGCTCGCCGCGCTGCTGGCGCTGCCGTCGCCGGCCGCGTCGGCACCGGCTGCCGCCGCGCAACAGGACGACGTGCTCGCCGCCACCCTGTCCGGCGAGTACGCCCTGCAGGCGGGACGGCTCGGCGAGGCGGCCGACTGGTACCTGCGTGCCGCCCGCGCCGCCGACGGCGACCCGGCGCTGGCCGAGCGCGCCGCGCGGATCGCCCTGCTGGCCAACGACGACGACCTGGCCGGCGATGCGATCCGGCTCTGGAAGCGGCATGCCCCGGATTCGCTTGCGATGCGCTCGGCCCAGGCCACCTGGTTGCTGCGCGGCGGCCGCGAACGGGCGGCGCGCCGGGAGCTGGAGAAGCTGCTGCGCGACCCCGATCCCGACGGCTGGCGCCACGCGCTGGCGGCGCTGGGTAGCGGGACCCGCGACCCCGCCGCTTCGGCGCAGGTGCTGGGCCGGCTGGTGGCGTCCGGCGCGATCCCCGACCAGTTGCAGGCCTGGCTGGCGTTCGGCGGGCTGGCGCAGCGCTTCGGCGAGCCCGGATTGGCCGAAGGCATCGTCGCCGAGGTGGTGGAGCGCTTCCCCGACGAGCCGCGGGTGGCGCTGCTGCGCGCCAGCCAGCTGCGCGAGGCCGGCGATGCCGACGGTGCGCGCGCGGCCCTGGCGGCGATCGAGCGCCAGGCCGAAGTTTCGCCCGAGCTCCGTCTGGCCATCGCCGCCGAGTACGACAGCCTCGGCGACCCGTCCGCATCCGCCCGGATCATGGCGCTCGGGCCGCAGGACGAGCGCAGCTACGGCCTGCGCGCCACGCTGCTGGTCAAGGCCGAGGATCGCGATGCGCTGGCCGCGCTCTACGCGGAGCTGCGCGACGGCGCGGGGCAGCCCGACCCCGCCGGGCGCCTGCTGCTGGGGCAGATCGCCGAGTACCTCGAGCGGCACGACGACGCGCTCGAGTGGTACCGGAGCGTGCCCGGCGGGCCGCAGCGTGAGGTGGCGCGGCTGCGCGCCACCAAGGCGCTGCACGACCTCGGCCGAGCCGAGGAGGCCTATGCGGAGTTGCGCGCCCTGCAGACCGACGCCGATGTCGACGAGAGGCTGCGCCGCGACGCCTACCTGATGGAGGCGGAACTGCGCGCCGCCGATGACGATGCCGAAGGCGAACGCGAGGCCTTCGCCCGCGGCCTGGCCGCGCACCCGGACGAGGGCGCGCTGCTGTACGCGCGCGCGCTGATGTGGGAGCGGCGCGACGACATTCCCCGCGCCGAGGCCGACTTGCGCCGGGTCCTGGTGGCGGAGCCGGAGAACGTCGCCGCGCTCAACGCGCTCGGCTACACCCTGGCGGACCGCACCAACCGCTACGCCGAGGCGCTGGAGCTGATCGATCGCGCGCGGGTCGCCGAGCCGGACAACGCCGCGATCGTCGACAGCTATGGCTGGGTGCTGTACCGGCTCGGGCGGCACGAGGAAGCGCTGGCCGAACTGCTGCGCGCCTGGCGGCTGATGAAGGATCCGGAGATCGGCGCGCACATCGGCGAGGTGCTGTGGACGCTGGGGCGCCGCGACGAGGCCCGCGAGTACTTCCAGAAGGCGCGCGAGCTCGATCCGGACAACCGCTCGCTGCTGCGCGCCCTGCGCAAGACCGGAGCGGAGGCGTGAGCGCCCGGGCCTGGGCCGGCGCGCTGCTGGCCGCGCTGCTGCTCGCCGGCTGCGCTTCGCGACCGGCGCGCACCCCGCAGCCGGTGGCGCTCGGCGGTGCGGCGCTGGCCGCGGCCACCGCGCGGGTGGAGGCGCGGGAGATGCGGCTGCGCGCCGCGCCGCGGATCGGCTTCATCGGCCGGGTCGCGCTGTCGAACGGCCGCGACGGCGGCAACGGTCGCATCGAATGGTCGCAGGCCGGCGGGGCCTATCGGGTCGTGCTGAGCGCGCCGGTGACCCGCCAGAGCTGGAGCCTCACCGGCGATGCCGGCGGGGCGCGCATCGAGGGCCTGGAGGGCGGCCCGCGGGCGGGGGCCGATGTCGAGGCCCTGCTGCTGGAGGCCACCGGCATGCGCATCCCGGTCGGGGCGATGAGCGCCTGGGCGGCCGGCACGCGCGCCGACCCGGGCGCATTCGGGCCGGCGCGGCTGCACTTCGACGCTGCCGGCACCCTGGTGCGGATCGAGCAGGGCGGCTGGACCATCGACTACCAGGCCTGGGCGCCTGGCGCTGCGCCGCCGGGCGGGGCGGACTGGCCCCAGCGCATCAGCGCCCGCCAGGGCGACGCGCGGGTGCGGCTGATCGTCGACGAATGGACGGTGCCGGCGCCGCGGGAGGGCTGAAGCGTGCCGCCCGCGCCCGATCCCGCCGCCGGCTGGAGCGCCTGGCCGGCGCCCGCCAAGCTCAACCTGTTCCTGCGCATCACCGGCCGACGGCCCGACGGCTACCACGACCTGCAGACCGTGTTCCGGCTGCTGGACTGGGGGGACACCGTGCATCTCCGGCCCCGGCGCGACCGCCTCATCGTCCGTCACGGCCCTCCCGTGGCCGGGATGGAGGGCGCCGACGACCTGACCGTTCGGGCGGCGAAGATGCTGCAAAGCGAGCAAAACGTCGCTCAAGGAGCAGATATTTTCGTCGAAAAGCGCATTCCGGTCGGGGGTGGGTTCGGCGGTGGGTCGTCCGACGCTGCCACCGCCCTCGTCGTGCTGGACCGGCTGTGGGGGACTGGATTGGGCGCGGACCGGCTGGCGGCGCTGGGGCTGCGGCTGGGCGCCGACGTGCCGGTCTTCGTCCACGGCGCCAACGCCTGGGCGGAGGGGGTCGGCGAACGCCTCAACGCCCTGGCCCTGGCGCCGGCCTGGTACCTGCTGGTCGACACCGGGGTGGCGGTGCCCACTGCCGCGCTTTTCCAGGCGCCGGAATTGACGCGTCATGCGGTCGCCGCGACAATGGCCGACTTCGTTTCGGGTGCTCCGCTCGGCAATGCGTTCGAGCCGGTACTGCGCTGCCGCGAACCGGCCGTGGAGGCCGCGTTCGCCGCGCTGGCGCGGGTCGGCACGCCACGCCTGACCGGGACCGGCGGGGGCTGCTTCGTCGAGTTCGCCACGCGCGGATCCGCCGAGGCCGCGCTGGCGGCGCTGCCGCCGGGCCTCGCGGCCCGGGTCGTGGCGGGCGCCGCGCGCTCGCCGCTGCTGGATGCCCTGGAGAAGGCCGGGATTGGCGATTGGTGATTGGTGATTGGCAAGCACTGGGGGAGGGCGTCTTGCGAATCACCAATCACGAATCACGAATTCCGGTTTCACAGGGGCGTCGCCAAGTGGCCCAAGGCACCGGGTTTTGATCCCGGCATTCGCAGGTTCGAATCCTGCCGCCCCTGCCATTGGGTCGTGATTGGCGAGTGGTGATTCGTGTTTGGCAAGAGCGACAGCGACTGCGCGCTTCTTCGAGTCACCGATCACCAATCTCGGCCTTCAACCCCGCCACGGTCAGAGCGACGCGGAGTACCTCCTGATGAAAGAAGACCGCAATCTCCTGATCTTCTCGGGCAACGCCAACAAGCCGTTGGCCCAGGCGGTCTGCCGCGAACTGGGCACGCGCCTGGGCAAGGCGCTGGTCTCGCAGTTCTCCGACGGCGAGGTGCAGGTCGAGATCGAGGAGAACGTGCGCAAGCAGGAGGTGTTCGTGCTGCAGCCGACCAGCGCCCCCAGCGCCGAGCACCTGGTCGAGCTGCTGGTGCTGATCGACGCGCTCAAGCGCGCCAGCGCCGCCAGCGTCACCGCGGTGGTGCCGTACTTCGGCTACGCCCGCCAGGACCGCCGCCCGCGCTCGTCGCGGGTGCCGATCACCGCCAAGGTGGCGGCGCGGATGTTCGGCGCGGTGGGCTGCGACCGCGCGCTGACCATCGACCTGCATGCCGATCAGATCCAGGGCTTCTTCGACATCCCGGTCGACAACGTGTACGCCTCGCCGCTGCTGCTCGCCGACATCTGGCGCGCGCACGGCACCGACAACCTGATCGTGGTCTCGCCCGACGTCGGCGGCGTGGTGCGGGCCCGGGCGATCGCCAAGCGCCTCGACGACGCCGACCTGGCGATCATCGACAAGCGCCGTCCGCGCGCCAACGTCGCCACGGTGATGAACATCATCGGCGACGTGGAGGGCAAGACCTGCGTGCTGGTCGACGACATCGTCGACACCGCGGGCACCCTGTGCGCCGCTGCCGGCGCGCTCAAGGACAACGGCGCCACCAAGGTGGTCGCCTACTGCACCCACCCGGTGCTTTCGGGCGCGGCGATCGACAACATCACCCGCTCGCAGCTCGACGAGCTGGTGGTCACCGACACGATCCCGCTGGCCGCCTCGGCGCGGGCCTGCGGCCGGATCCGCCAGCTCAGCGTGGCCGAGCTGCTGGCCGAGACGATCCGCCGGATCGCCTTCGGCGAGTCGGTGAGTTCGCTGTATGTCGATTGAGAGCCTAGATTGGTGATCCGTAGTCCGCAACGCGCAGGAAGGAACCGCTAGCCTGTCACGAATCATGGTTCCACCGTCTCTCCTGGTCGCGGGAGAGTCGCCAAAGCCGCCGCGAGGCGGTTCATTCAACGAAGGTAGTGAAACAACATGGCAACCACGCATGAAATCAAGGTGCAACGCCGCGAAGACGAGGGTAAGGGTGCGAGCCGCCGCCTGCGTCGTACCGGCAACGTGCCGGCCATCGTCTACGGTGGCGAGCTCGATCCGGTGAACATCCAGCTCGTCCACGAGGACGTGCTGCTCGCCAGCAAGAACGAGTGGTTCTATTCGTCGATCCTCGACCTCAGCCTGGACGGCGACGTGCAGAAGGTGCTGCTGCGGGATATGCAGCGCCATCCCTACAGGCAGCAGATCATGCACCTCGACTTCCAGCGGGTGAGCGCCAACCAGGCGCTGCGCACCTCGGTGCCGCTGCACTTCCTCAACGAGGACACCTCGCCGGCCGGCAAGGCCTCGGACGTGGTGATCACCCACGAGATGAACGAAGTCGCGATCAGCTGCCTGCCCGGCAATCTGCCCGAGTACATCGAGGTGGACCTGGGCGAGCTGAAGCTGGGCGACGCGGTGCACCTGTCCGACCTGAAGCTGCCCGAAGGCGTCGAGATCCCCGAGCTGAAGCTGGGCAAGGAGCACGACGTGGCGGTGGTGATCGCACGCCACGGCCGCATCGAGGCCGAGGGCGAAGGCGAGGGTGACGCGGCCGGTGCCGTTCCCGCGGCCAAGGTCGACGAGGAAGGCAAGGGCGAGTAATGCCGGTCGCTGCCTGGACGCCCGCTCCGGGCGTCCAGGCGCCGGTGCGCGCAATGACGGAACTGCGACTGATCGTCGGGCTGGGCAATCCCGGCCAGGAGTACGCGCGGACCCGGCACAACGCCGGGTTCCGCTTCGTGGACGCGCTCGCCGATCGCTGCGGGGAGCGGTTCCGGATCGATGGCAAGCTGTTCGGCGAGACCGCGCGGGTCGCCGTCGGCGGGCGCCAGGTCTGGCTGCTGAAGCCGGCGACCTTCATGAACCTTTCCGGCAAATCGGTGACCGCGGCGCTGCGGTTCTGGAAGATCGAGCCGGAGCAGGCGCTGCTGGCGCACGACGAGCTCGACCTGCCGCCCGGCACCGCGCGGCTCAAGTTCGACGGCGGCCACGGCGGCCAGAACGGCCTGCGCGACACCATGCGGCTGCTGGGGCACGGGCGCTTCCACCGCCTGCGCATCGGTATCGGCCACCCTGGCCACAAGGACAAGGTCACCCCGTGGGTACTGGGGCGTGCCTCCGCGGACGACGACATCCTCATCGACCGCGCCATCGACGACGCCCTGGACGTGCTGCCGCTGGCGGTGGCGGGCGATCTCAACGAGGCGATGAAGCGGTTGCATACGCCGAGGCCGTGATTGGTGATTGGTGATTGGTGATTGGTGATTGGTGATTGGTGATTCGACGAGCGACCGCGCCGCCTTTTCGAATCACCAATCACGAATCCCGAATCACGGAACCATCATGGGCATCAAATGCGGCATCGTCGGCCTGCCCAACGTCGGCAAGTCGACCCTGTTCAACGCACTCACCAAGGCGGGCATCGCCGCGGCCAACTTCCCGTTCTGCACCATCGAGCCCAACGTCGGGATCGTGCCGGTGCCGGACCCGCGGCTCGCCCAGCTGGCCGAGATCGTCAAGCCGCAGAAGGTGCTCCCGACCGCGGTCGAGTTCGTCGACATCGCCGGACTGGTGGCGGGCGCGGCCAGCGGCGAGGGCCTGGGCAACAAGTTCCTGGCCCATATCCGCGAGGTGGATGCGATCACCCACGTGGTGCGCTGCTTCGAGAACGACGACGTCGTCCACGTCAGCAACCGCATCGACCCGATCGCCGATATCGAGACCATCGACACCGAACTCGCCCTGGCCGACCTGGAGTCGGTGGAAAAGGCCCTGCAGCGGGCCGAGCGTTCGGCCAAGACCGGCGACAAGGACGCCAAGGCCCGGGTCGAGGTGCTGACCCGGGTTCGCGACGGCCTGGATGCCGGCAAGCCGGCGCGTGCCCTGGCCCTCTCGGACGACGACCGCGCCGCGGTCCGCGACCTGTTCCTGCTCACCCTGAAGCCGGTGATGTACGTGGCCAACGTGCTCGAGGACGGCTTCCACGACAACCCGCACCTGGACGCGGTGCGCGCCCGGGCCGCCGGCGAGGGCGCCGAGGTGGTGCCGGTCTCGGCCGCGATCGAGGAAGAGCTGAGCCAGCTCGACGACGCCGATCGCGACGCCTTCCTCGCCGACCTCGGCCTCGACGAGCCGGGGCTGAATCGGGTCATCCGGGCCGCCTACGCGCTGCTGGGGCTGCAGACCTACTTCACCGCCGGGGTCAAGGAAGTGCGGGCCTGGACCGTGAAGGCCGGTTCGACCGCTCCGCAGGCGGCGGCGGTGATCCACACCGACTTCGAGAAGGGCTTCATCCGTGCCGAGACGATCGGCTTCGAGGACTTCATCCGCTACCGCGGCGAGGCCGGCGCGCGCGATGCGGGCCGGCTCCGGCTGGAGGGCAAGGAGTACCGGGTCCAGGAAGGCGATGTGCTGCACTTTCGTTTCAACGTCTGACCGGGAGGAGCAGGGGTGGACATGACCGTTGGGGAAGCGCCGCGCCCGGGGCTGCGCGGCCGCACCGCGGCCTGGGTGGAATCGGCGCCGGTCCAGAAGTTCGTGATCGTGGTGATCTTGCTCAATGCCGCCATCCTGGGCATGGAGACCTCGCCGGGACTGCGGGCGGAATGGGGGCCTTGGCTGGTGCGCCTGGACATGGCGGCGCTGGCGGTGTTCGTGGCCGAACTGGGCATCAAGCTGTGGGCCCACGGCCCGCGGTTCTTCCGCAGCGCCTGGAACGTCTTCGACCTGGTGGTGGTTGGGATCGCCCTGGTGCCGGCGTCCGGGCCGCTCGCGGTGCTGCGCGCGCTGCGGGTGCTGCGCGTGCTTCGGCTGGCCTCGATGATGCCGCGGCTGCGCTTCGTGGTGGAGGCGCTGCTGCGGGCGATTCCCGGGATCGGCGCGATCGGCGGCCTCATCCTGATCCTGTTCTACGTCGCCGCGGTGATCGCCACCAGCCTGTTCGGGTCGGATTTCCCGGAGTGGTTCGGTGGCCTGGGGGCCTCCTTCTACAGCCTGTTCCAGATCATGACCCTGGAAAGCTGGTCGATGGGCATCGTGCGGCCGGTGATGGAGGTCCACCCCTGGGCCTGGGCGTTCTTCGTCCCGTTCATCCTGCTGGCTACTTTCACAATGCTGAATCTGTTCATCGCGGTGATCGTGAATGCCATGCAGACGCTGCACGACCGCGACGTGGGGGAGGCCGCCATCGCGGCCGAGTCGCCGGTCGAGGCCGTCGCCGCGGCTCCCGAAGCCGCGCTGGCGGACCTGGGCCACGACATCCGCGAGCTGCGCCGCGAGCTGGCCGAACTGCGAACGCGCCTGGCGCACCCGGGCGACGGGCCGCGTTGACAGGGGCGCGGGTTCAGGCGAAAATCGCGGGCTGTTTTCACCGACTTGCCAGAAACACCGGAGGGATACCCAAGCGGCCAACGGGGGCAGACTGTAAATCTGCTGGCTTACGCCTTCGGTGGTTCGAATCCACCTCCCTCCACCAGATCCAGTGAAGTTCCGCGCGGCGCGGGAGTAGTTCAATGGTAGAACCTCAGCCTTCCAAGCTGATGGTGCGGGTTCGATTCCCGTCTCCCGCTCCATTGGGCCCCGCGACAGCAGAACATCGGTCACCCACCGGGACAGGATGCCCCGGACGCGCGAGGCGAAAGCGTCGCGCGGGAGCGAGTCCCGGCTTGGCCGGGGCCGCGACGCAGGAGCCGGGCAGGAGCCCGATCTTCTGCAACAAGCAAGAACACCTGCTCACGTAGCTCAGTCGGTAGAGCACCTCCTTGGTAAGGAGGAGGTCGATGGTTCGATTCCATTCGTGAGCACCATCTTCCGCGGCACTCCATCCCAAACAGTTCAACGAGAAACGCAACCATGGCCAAGGGTAAGTTCGAGCGCACCAAGCCCCACGTGAACGTGGGCACGATCGGTCACGTGGACCACGGCAAGACGACGCTGACGGCGGCGCTGACGAAGATCGGCGCGGAGCGTTTCGGCGGCGAGTTCAAGGCCTACGACGCGATCGACGCGGCGCCGGAGGAGAAGGCGCGCGGGATCACGATCTCGACGGCGCACGTGGAGTACGAGAGCCCGAACCGTCACTACGCGCACGTGGACTGCCCGGGCCACGCGGACTACGTGAAGAACATGATCACGGGTGCGGCGCAGATGGACGGCGCGATCCTGGTGTGTTCGGCGGCTGACGGCCCGATGCCGCAGACCCGCGAGCACATCCTGCTGGCGCGGCAGGTGGGCGTGCCGTACATCGTGGTCTTCCTGAACAAGGCGGACATGGTGGACGACGCCGAGCTGCTGGAGCTGGTGGAGATGGAGGTGCGGGAGCTGCTGTCGAAGTACGAGTTCCCGGGCGACGACACGCCGATCATCCACGGTTCGGCGCTCAAGGCGCTGGAAGGCGACCAGAGCGACATCGGGGTGCCGGCGATCATCAAGCTGGTGGAGGCGCTGGACAGCTGGATCCCGGAGCCGGAGCGCGACATCGACAAGCCGTTCCTGATGCCGGTCGAGGACGTGTTCTCGATCTCGGGCCGCGGCACGGTGGTGACCGGTCGGATCGAGCGCGGCGTGATCAAGGTCGGCGACGAGATCGAGATCGTGGGAATCCGTCCGACCCAGAAGACGACGGTGACGGGCGTGGAGATGTTCCGCAAGCTGCTGGACCAGGGCCAGGCGGGCGACAACGCGGGTCTGCTGCTGCGCGGCACCAAGCGCGACGACGTGGAGCGCGGGCAGGTGCTGGCCAAGCCGGGCTCGATCACCCCGCACACGCAGTTCGAGGCGGAGGTGTACGTGCTGTCGAAGGACGAGGGCGGTCGCCACACGCCGTTCTTCAAGGGCTACCGGCCGCAGTTCTACTTCCGGACCACGGACATCACCGGCGCGGTGACGCTGCCGGAGGGCACCGAGATGGTGATGCCGGGCGACAACGTGAAGATGGTGGTGGAGCTGATCAACCCGGTGGCGATGGACGATGGTCTGCGCTTCGCGATCCGCGAGGGCGGCCGCACGGTCGGCGCCGGGGTGGTGGCGAAGATCCTGAAGTGACGCCCGGTCCCGTGCGCCGTTAGGCGCGCGGGCTCGCCGGATCGCAGGCCGG
>NZ_JARXRM010000018.1 GCF_029887875.1 Luteimonas endophytica | reverse complement strand
ATGGCCAAGGGTAAGTTCGAGCGCACCAAGCCCCACGTGAACGTGGGCACGATCGGTCACGTGGACCACGGCAAGACGACGCTGACGGCGGCGCTGACGAAGATCGGCGCGGAGCGTTTCGGCGGCGAGTTCAAGGCCTACGACGCGATCGACGCGGCGCCGGAGGAGAAGGCGCGCGGGATCACGATCTCGACGGCGCACGTGGAGTACGAGAGCCCGAACCGTCACTACGCGCACGTGGACTGCCCGGGCCACGCGGACTACGTGAAGAACATGATCACGGGTGCGGCGCAGATGGACGGCGCGATCCTGGTGTGTTCGGCGGCTGACGGCCCGATGCCGCAGACCCGCGAGCACATCCTGCTGGCGCGGCAGGTGGGCGTGCCGTACATCGTGGTCTTCCTGAACAAGGCGGACATGGTGGACGACGCCGAGCTGCTGGAGCTGGTGGAGATGGAGGTGCGGGAGCTGCTGTCGAAGTACGAGTTCCCGGGCGACGACACGCCGATCATCCACGGTTCGGCGCTCAAGGCGCTGGAAGGCGACCAGAGCGACATCGGGGTGCCGGCGATCATCAAGCTGGTGGAGGCGCTGGACAGCTGGATCCCGGAGCCGGAGCGCGACATCGACAAGCCGTTCCTGATGCCGGTCGAGGACGTGTTCTCGATCTCGGGCCGCGGCACGGTGGTGACCGGTCGGATCGAGCGCGGCGTGATCAAGGTCGGCGACGAGATCGAGATCGTGGGAATCCGTCCGACCCAGAAGACGACGGTGACGGGCGTGGAGATGTTCCGCAAGCTGCTGGACCAGGGCCAGGCGGGCGACAACGCGGGTCTGCTGCTGCGCGGCACCAAGCGCGACGACGTGGAGCGCGGGCAGGTGCTGGCCAAGCCGGGCTCGATCACCCCGCACACGCAGTTCGAGGCGGAGGTGTACGTGCTGTCGAAGGACGAGGGCGGTCGCCACACGCCGTTCTTCAAGGGCTACCGGCCGCAGTTCTACTTCCGGACCACGGACATCACCGGCGCGGTGACGCTGCCGGAGGGCACCGAGATGGTGATGCCGGGCGACAACGTGAAGATGGTGGTGGAGCTGATCAACCCGGTGGCGATGGACGATGGTCTGCGCTTCGCGATCCGCGAGGGCGGCCGCACGGTCGGCGCCGGGGTGGTGGCGAAGATCCTGAAGTGACGCCCGGTCCCGTGCGCCGTTAGGCGCGCGGGCTCGCCGGATCGCAGGCCGGACGCGGTCCGGAACCACCGACGGAAGACCCAAGGCCCCGCGCCGTCCGTCTACGGCCGGAAAAAGCGGCGGGGGACGAGGCGAACGGCGGGCCGAGCACCTCGGTCCGCCTTCGCCGTCTCAAGAACCCGGCAGGAACGACGCACCGATACGCCAGTAGCTCAATTGGCAGAGCAGCGGTCTCCAAAACCGCAGGTTGGGGGTTCGAGTCCCTCCTGGCGTGCCACCTCACGGCCAACGAAGGTCCGCATCGAAGCGAATGAACAGCAGAGTCGAACAACCCAGGGGCGCCACCAGCGGCGACATCGTCAAGTACGCGCTTGCGTTGCTGCTGGTGGTCGCCGGCGTGTTCGCCTTCTACTGGTTCGACGGGCAGTGGCCCGGACCGGTCCGGGTGATCGCGGTGGCGGCGGGCGTGGCCGCCGGCGCCGTGGTGTTCCTGACCAGTGGCAAGGGCGCGGAGACCCGCGAGTTCCTCTCGGAAACGCGTTTCGAGCTGCGCAAGGTGGTTTGGCCGACGCGCCAGGAAGCGGTGCGGATGAGCTGGATCGTGATCATCGCCGTGGTGATCATCTCGCTGATCCTGGCCGCCTTCGATAGCGTGATCCAGTGGCTGCTGCGCCTGTTCCTCGGCCAATGACGGAGAGTTCGGATTCGATGGAAACGCAAGGCGACAAGCGCTGGTACGTGGTGCATGCCTACTCGGGCTTCGAGAAGACGGTGGCGCAGGCGCTGCGCGACCGGATCGTGCGGGCCGAGATGCAGGACCGGTTCGGCGACGTGCTGGTACCGACCGAGGAAGTGGTGGAGATGCGCGCCGGGCAGAAGCGCCGCTCCGAGCGCAAGTTCTTCCCCGGCTACGTGCTGGTGCAGATCGCCACCCACGAAGAAAGCGGCATCCCGCGTATCGACAGCGAGAGCTGGCACCTGATCAAGGAAACTCCGAAGGTCATGGGTTTCATCGGCGGGACCGCCGACCGGCCGCTGCCGATCAGCGACAGCGAGGCCGACGCGATCCTGCAGCGGGTTGCCGAGGGCGTCGAGAAGCCACGGCCGAAGGTGCTGTTCGAGCCGGGCCAGATGGTGCGGGTGACCGACGGGCCGTTCAACGACTTCAACGGCGTGGTCGAGGAAGTCAACTACGAGAAGAGCCGCCTGCGCGTGGCGGTGCTGATTTTCGGGCGTTCGACGCCGGTCGAGCTGGAGTTCGGCCAGGTGGAGAAGGCCTAGCAGCCGTGATTGGTGATTCGTGATTGGTGATTGGCAAGAGCGGCGGGCACTCCGGTCTTTTGCGAATCACGAATCACCTATTCACGCATCACCCTTTCAAAACGACGGGGAGCTGTACGGGCCGGTGACGGCCCCGAAGCGTTCGAACCCGAGGAGAAGCAACAATGGCAAAGAAAGTCGTCGGCTACATCAAGCTGCAGGTCAAGGCCGGGCAGGCCAATCCGAGTCCTCCCGTCGGTCCTGCGCTGGGCCAGCGCGGCCTGAACATCATGGAGTTCTGCAAGGCGTTCAACGCCGCCACGCAGAAGCTCGAGCCAGGGCTGCCGATCCCGACCGTGATCACCGCGTACTCCGATCGCACCTTCACCTTCATCACCAAGACGCCGCCGGCGACGGTGCTGCTGAAGAAGGCCGTCGGCATCCAGTCCGGCTCCAAGCGCCCCAACACCGAGAAGGTGGGCAAGGTGACGCGCAAGCAGCTGGAAGAGATCGCCAAGGCGAAAGAGCCGGACCTGACCGCTGCCGACCTGGAAGCGGCGGTGCGCACGATCGCGGGCTCCGCCCGCAGCATGGGCCTGACGGTGGAGGGCTGAGGACATGAGCAAGCAGACCAAGCGACAGAAGGCCATCGCGGCTGCGATCGAGCCCGGCAAGGCCTATCCGATCGAGCAGGCGCTGAAGATCGTCAAGGACCACAGCAAGGCCAAGTTCAACGAGGCGGTCGACGTGGCCGTTCGGCTCGGCGTCGATGCGCGCAAGTCCGACCAGCAGGTGCGCGGCTCGACCGTGCTGCCGGCCGGCACCGGCAAGACCGTGCGAGTGGCGGTGTTCGCCCCCTCGGGCGCCAAGGCCGAGGAGGCGCTGGCCGCCGGCGCCGATGCCGTGGGCATGGAGGACCTGGCCGAGAAGATGCAGGGCGGCGATCTGAGCTACGACGTGGTCATCGCCACTCCCGATGCGATGCGAGTGGTCGGCAAGCTCGGCACGCTGCTCGGTCCGCGCGGCCTGATGCCCAACCCCAAGGTCGGCACGGTCTCGCCGAACCCGGGCGAGGCGGTCAAGAACGCGAAGGGCGGCCAGGTGCGCTACCGCACCGACAAGGCCGGCATCATCCACTGCACGATCGGCAAGGCCGATTTCGAGGACGGCAAGCTGCAGGAGAACCTGCAGGCGTTGCTGGCGGATCTGGTCAAGGCCAAGCCCGCCACCGCCAAGGGCACCTACCTGCAGAAGGTCTCGATCAGCTCGACCATGGGTCCCGGCGTCGCCGTGGACCAGTCGTCGCTGTCGTTGAAGTGACGAGCTGAAAATTTTGAGGGCATCGCAACGGGCCCCGGCCCGGCGCGGCGCCGTCAAAGACCGCAGGCGCGTTCCGCGCTGCGGCGGCGACGGGCAGGGAGGCTCGACCGGCAGGGAATCGCCGCCGCCGCACGCGTGGATCGCTTAATCCCGTAGCGCGAGAGCGCGAAAGGGCCTGCGCAGATGGTCGCCGACCCTCCAGTGAATTCTGGAAACGGCTGCCAACCGTGAACGCTCCGGCGTTCGCCGCATCGATGGACCGGTGCGGATCAAGGGCCGCCCCGAAGAGGATCCGGACGGGCGGAAAGTGTAGTCAGGAGAATGCAATGGCTCTGAATCTGAACGAGAAGAAGGAAGTCGTTGCCGAACTGGCCGAGGTCGCCGGCAGGGCGCACTCGCTGGTTGCCGCCGAGTACGCGGGTCTGACGGTCGCGCAATTGACCGACCTGCGCAAGAAGGCGCGCCAGGAAGGCGTGTTCCTGAAAGTTGCCAAGAACACGCTGGTCTCGCGCGCAGTGGAGAACACCGATTACGCCGTCGTCAAGGACGAGCTGACCGGTCCCCTGCTGTATGCCTTCTCGGAGGAAGACCCCGGTGCGGCCGGACGTCTGATCAAGGAGTTCGCCAAGGCGAACGACAAGCTGAAGCCGCGCCTGGTCTCGTTGGGCGGGCAGAAGTACCCGGGCTCCCACGTGGATGTCCTGGCGTCTCTGCCGACCCGCGATCAGGCGTTGTCGATGCTGCTCAGCGTCATGGTCCAGCCCGCCACCATGCTGGTGCGGCTGCTGTCCGAGCCGGCTTCGCAGATCGCCCGCGTCACCAACGCGGTCGGTCAGACGAAGGCGGCCTAGGCGATCAGCCCGGTTCGGTATCCGATTTCCAAATCAATCAGCCGTTTCCAAGTTAGCTAACAGAGGTAATCACGATGTCCCTTTCGAATGAAGAAATCATCGAAGCCATCAGCACCAAGACCCTCGTCGAGGTGATGGAGCTGGTGAAGGCGATGGAAGAGAAGTTCGGCGTCTCCGCCGCCGCCCCGGTGGCCGTGGCCGCCGGCCCCGCCGCTGCCGCTGCCGCTCCGGTCGAGGAGCAGACCGAGTTCACGGTGTTCCTGAAGGCCACCGGCGAGAAGAAGGTCGAGGTCATCAAGGTGGTCCGCGCGATCACCGGCCTGGGCCTGAAGGAGGCCAAGGACCTGGTCGAGAGCGCTCCGAAGGAAGTGAAGGAAGGCGTGTCGAAGGACGAGGCCGAGAAGTTCAAGAAGGACCTCGAGGCCGCCGGCGCCACCGCCGAGCTGAAGTAAGCGTTAGTTGCGTCGCCGGTTCCATCGGGCGGCCAGCCGAGGCTGGGGGCGAAAGCCCCCGGCCTTCGGCCGTTGTTGCTCCACATAGAGTCGACAGTAGGAAGTAGCGGGAGAGGGCGTGCTGGTGCCGGCAATACCAGCGACTTCCCACTGGCGATTTACCCGGTCAGACATTGATCCCCCCAGAACCGCGGACGCGCGGTTCGCAGATGCCAAAGGCGGTCATTCCCCATGACGACATCGTATTCGTTCACCGAGAAGAAGCGCATCCGCAAGGACTTCGGCAAGCGCCGGACCATCCTCGAGGTGCCGTTCCTGCTTGCGATCCAGGTCGATTCCTACCGCGAGTTCCTGCAGGCCAGCATCGATCCCGCCAAGCGCGACGACCGCGGCCTGCATGCCGCGCTGAAGTCGGTGTTTCCGATCGTCAGCTACAACGGCTACGCAGCCCTCGAGTACGTCGGCTACAAGCTGGGCGAGCCGGTGTTCGACGAGCGCGAATGCCGCAACCGCGGCCTCAGCTACGGCGCTCCGCTGCGCGTGACGGTGCGCCTGGTGATCTACGATCGCGAATCGTCCAGCAAGGCGATCAAGTACGTGAAGGAGCAGGAGGTCTACATGGGCGAGATTCCGCTCATGACCGAGAACGGCACCTTCATCGTCAACGGCACCGAGCGCGTCATCGTCTCGCAGCTGCACCGGTCGCCCGGCGTGTTCTTCGACCACGACCGCGGCAAGACCCACAGCTCGGGCAAGCTGCTCTACAGCGCCCGCATCATCCCCTACCGCGGCTCCTGGCTCGACTTCGAGTTCGACCCCAAGGACGCGCTGTTCACCCGTATCGACCGGCGCCGCAAGCTGCCGGTGACGATCCTGCTGCGCGCGCTCGGCTACTCCAACCAGGAGATGCTGAACGAGTTCTTCGAGATCAACACCTTCCATGTCGATCCCAGCGAGGGCGTCCAGCTGGAGCTGGTGCCCGAGCGACTGCGCGGCGAAACCCTCGATTTCGACCTGGCCGACGGCGACCAGGTCATCGTCGAGGCCGGCAAGCGCATCACCGCGCGCCACATCCGCCAGCTCGAGCAGTCCGGGATCGAGGCCCTCGCGGTGCCCGACGAGTACCTGCTCGGCCGCATCCTCTCCCACGACGTGATCGATCCGGCCACCGGCGAGCTGTTGGCCACCGCCAACGACGAGATCAGCGAGGACCAGCTCGCCGCGTTCCGCAAGGCCGGGGTCGAGACCGTGGGCACCATCTGGGTCAACGACCTCGATCGCGGCCCGTACATCTCCAACACCCTGCGCATCGACCCGACCAAGACCCAGCTCGAGGCCCTGGTCGAGATCTACCGCATGATGCGTCCCGGCGAGCCGCCGACCAAGGATGCGGCGCAGAACCTGTTCCACAACCTGTTCTTCACCTTCGAGCGCTACGACCTGTCGGGCGTGGGCCGGATGAAGTTCAACCGCCGCCTCGGCCGCAAGGAGACCGAGGGCGCTTCGGTGCTGTACGACTCGCACTACTACGCCGAGCGCAAGGACGAGGATTCGGCCAAGCTGCGCGAGCAGTTCGGCGACAGCTCCGACATTCTCGACGTGATCAAGGTGCTGACCGAGATCCGCAACGGCCGCGGCACCGTCGACGACATCGACCATCTCGGCAACCGCCGCGTGCGTTCGGTGGGCGAAATGGCCGAGAACGTGTTCCGCGTGGGCCTGGTGCGCGTCGAGCGCGCGGTCCGCGAGCGCCTGACCATGGCCGAGGCCGATGGCCTGACCCCGCAGGAGCTGATCAACGCCAAGCCGGTGGCGGCCGCGGTGAAGGAGTTCTTCGGCTCCTCGCAGCTGTCGCAGTTCATGGACCAGAACAATCCGCTGTCCGAGGTCACCCACAAGCGCCGCGTTTCCGCGCTCGGTCCGGGCGGCCTGACCCGCGAGCGCGCCGGCTTCGAGGTGCGCGACGTGCACCCGACCCACTACGGCCGCGTCTGCACCATCGAGACCCCGGAAGGCCCGAACATCGGCCTGATCAACTCGCTGGCGGTGTTCGCCCGCACCAACCGCTACGGCTTCCTGGAGACGCCGTACCGCAAGGTCGTGGAAGGCAAGGTGACCGACGAGATCGAGTTCCTCTCGGCGATCGAGGAAAACGAGTACGTCATCGCCCAGGCCAATGCGCCGCAGGACGCCAGCGGCAAGCTAGACGCCCAGTTCGTGGATTGCCGCTACCAGGGCGAATCGCTGCTCAAGCCCCCGTCCGAGGTCGACTTCATGGACGTCTCGCCGATGCAGACCGTGTCGGTCGCCGCGGCGCTGGTGCCGTTCCTCGAGCACGACGACGCCAACCGCGCGCTGATGGGCGCCAACATGCAGCGTCAGGCGGTGCCGACGCTGCGCGCCCAGAAGCCGCTGGTCGGCACCGGCATCGAGCGGGCGGTCGCGCGCGACTCCGGCGTGACCGTGAACGCCCGCCGCGGCGGCGTGGTCGAGCAGGTCGACGCCGGGCGCGTGGTGGTCAAGGTCAACGAGGACGAGATCTCGAGCGAGCACGACGCCGGCGTCGACATCTACTCGCTGATCAAGTACACCCGGTCCAACCAGAACACCTGCATCAACCAGCGCCCGCTGGTGAACGTGGGCGACGTGATCGCCCGCGGCGACGTGCTGGCCGACGGCCCCTCCACCGACATCGGCGAGCTGGCGCTGGGCCAGAACATGCTGGTCGCGTTCATGCCCTGGAACGGTTACAACTTCGAGGACTCGATCCTGCTCTCCGAGCGCGTGGTCGAGGAGGATCGCTACACCACGATCCACATCGAGGAGCTGACCTGCGTGGCCCGCGACACCAAGCTGGGGCCGGAGGAGATCTCGGCGGACATCCCCAACGTCTCCGAGCAGGCGCTCAACCGCCTCGACGAGTCGGGCGTGGTGTACATCGGCGCCGAGGTCCGCGCCGGCGACATCATGGTGGGCAAGGTCACGCCGAAGGGCGAGAGCCAGCTGACCCCGGAGGAGAAGCTGCTGCGCGCCATCTTCGGCGAGAAGGCGTCCGACGTGAAGGACAGCTCGCTGCGGGTTCCGCCCGGCATGGACGGCACCGTCATCGACGTGCAGGTCTTCACCCGCGACGGCATCGAGAAGGACAAGCGCGCGCGCCAGATCGAAGAGAACGAGATCAAGCGCGTCAAGAAGGACTTCGACGACCAGTTCCGCATCCTCGAGGGCGCGATCTACGCGCGGCTGCGCTCGCAGATCGTCGGCAAGGTCGCCAACGGCGGCCCCGGCCTGAAGAAGGGCGACGCCATCGGCGACGAGTACCTGGACGGGCTGAAGAAATCCGACTGGTTCGCGATCCGGATGAAGGACGCGGACGCCGTCGAGGCGATCGAGCGCGCCCAGAAGCAGATCGAGGCCCACCGCAAGGAGTTCGACCTGCGCTTCGAGGACAAGCGCGGCAAGATCACCCAGGGCGACGATCTCGCCCCCGGTGTGCTGAAGATGGTCAAGGTGTTCCTGGCGGTCAAGCGCCGCATCCAGCCCGGCGACAAGATGGCGGGCCGCCACGGCAACAAGGGCGTGATCTCCAATATCGTGCCGGTCGAGGACATGCCCTACATGGCCGACGGCACTTCGGTGGACATCGTGCTCAACCCGCTGGGCGTGCCGAGCCGTATGAACATCGGCCAGATCCTCGAGACCCACCTGGGCTGGGCCGCGAAGGGCCTGGGGCAGAAGATCCAGCGGATGCTCGAGGCGCAGGCGAAGGTGAGCGAGCTGCGCGCCTTCCTCGACCAGATCTACAACCACGACACCAAGCTGAACGGTGAGCGCGTCGACCTCAAGCAGTTCAGCGACGCCGAGCTGCTGCAGCTGGCCGGCAACCTCACCGACGGCGTGCCGATGGCGACCCCGGTGTTCGACGGAGCGGCCGAGTCCGAGATCAAGATGATGCTCGAGCTCGCCGACCTGCCGACCAGCGGCCAGACCCAGCTGTACGACGGCCGCACCGGCGATGCCTTCGAGCGCAAGGTGACCGTGGGCTACATGCACATGCTGAAGCTCAACCACCTGGTCGACGACAAGATGCACGCGCGTTCGACCGGCCCGTACTCGCTCGTCACCCAGCAGCCGCTGGGCGGCAAGGCGCAGTTCGGCGGCCAGCGCTTCGGCGAGATGGAGGTCTGGGCGCTGGAGGCGTACGGCGCGGCATACACGCTGCAGGAGATGCTGACGGTGAAGTCCGACGACGTGCAGGGCCGCAACCAGATGTACAAGAACATCGTCGACGGCGAACACGAGATGGTCGCCGGCATGCCGGAGTCCTTCAACGTCCTGGTCAAGGAAATCCGCTCGCTGGCCATCAACATGGAGCTCGAGGAGCACTGAGGAGCGGTGATTGGGGGTTCGTGATTCGTGATTCGAAAAGGCAAGACCTCGAATCCGCGGCCACGAATCCGCTTTTCCACTAGTCACCAATCACCAATCACGAATCCCGCTCCATCGGAGACAAAGACATGAAAGACCTACTCAATCTTTTCAACCAGCAGCGTCCGACGCTCGACTTCGACGCGATCAAGATCGCGCTGGCGTCGCCGGACATGATCCGTTCGTGGTCCTACGGCGAGGTCAAGAAGCCCGAGACCATCAACTACCGCACGTTCAAGCCCGAGCGGGACGGCCTGTTCTGCGCCGCGATCTTCGGCCCGGTGAAGGACTACGAGTGCCTGTGCGGCAAGTACAAGCGCATGAAGCACCGCGGCGTGGTCTGCGAGAAGTGCGGTACCGAGGTCACCCTGGCCAAGGTCCGGCGCGAACGCATGGGCCACATCGACCTGGCCTCGCCGGTCGCGCACATCTGGTTCCTCAAGTCGCTGCCCTCGCGCATCGGCCTGATGCTGGACATGACCCTGCGCGACATCGAGCGCATCCTGTACTTCGAGGCGTACGTGGTCACCGAACCGGGCCTGACCCCGCTCGAGCGCGGCCAGCTGCTCAACGAAGAGCAGTTCATGCAGATGCGCCAGGAGCACGGCGACGATTTCGACGCGGCGATGGGCGCCGAGGCCGTCTACGACCTGCTGCGCACGATCGACCTGCAGGCCGAGATGATCAAGCTCAAGGAGGACATCGCAGCCACCGGTTCGGAGACCAAGCTCAAGCGCCTCACCAAGCGCATCAAGCTGGTCGAGGCCTTCGTCGAGTCCGGCAACCGTCCGGAGTGGATGATCATGACGGTGCTGCCGGTGCTGCCGCCGGACCTGCGCCCGCTGGTGCCGCTGGACGGCGGCCGTTTCGCGACCTCCGACCTGAACGACCTGTACCGCCGCGTCATCAACCGCAACAACCGCCTGCGCCGCCTGCTCGAGCTCAACGCCCCCGACATCATCGTGCGCAACGAGAAGCGCATGCTGCAGGAGTCGGTGGACGCGCTGATGGACAACGGCCGTCGCGGCCGCGCCATCACCGGGACCAACAAGCGGCCGCTGAAGTCGCTGGCGGACATGATCAAGGGCAAGCAGGGCCGGTTCCGCCAGAACCTGCTCGGCAAGCGCGTGGACTACTCCGGCCGTTCGGTCATCGTGGTCGGCCCGACCCTGCGCCTGCACGAGTGCGGCCTGCCGAAGAAGATGGCCCTCGAGCTGTTCAAGCCGTTCATCTTCTCCAAGCTGCAGCGCCGCGGCCTGGCGACCACGATCAAGGCCGCCAAGAAGCTGGTGGAGCGCGAGGAAGCCGAGGTCTGGGACATCCTCGAAGAGGTGATCCGCGAGCACCCGGTGCTGCTCAACCGTGCGCCGACCCTGCACCGCCTGGGCATCCAGGCGTTCGAGCCGGTGCTGATCGAGGGCAAGGCGATCCAGCTGCACCCGCTGGTCTGCACAGCGTTCAACGCCGACTTCGACGGCGACCAGATGGCCGTGCACGTCCCGCTGAGCCTCGAGGCCCAGCTGGAAGCGCGCGCGCTGATGATGTCGACCAACAACATCCTCTCGCCCGCCAACGGCGAGCCGATCATCGTGCCGTCGCAGGACGTGGTGCTGGGCCTGTACTACATGACCCGCGCCCTCGAGGCGCAGCAGGGCGAGGGCATGGTGTTCGCCAACGTCGCAGAGGTCAAGCGCGCCTACGACAACCGCGTGGTGGCGCTGCACGCCAAGGTCAAGGTGCGGATCACCGAAACGGTGACCGACGAGGAGGGCACCAGCGAGCGCCGCACCGCGATCATCGACACCACGGTCGGGCGCGCGCTGCTGGACGAGATCCTGCCGGTCGGCCTGCCGTTCGCGCTGGTCAACACCGAGTTGACCAAGAAGAACATCAGCCGGCTGATCAACTCCTGCTACCGCCAGCTGGGCCTGAAGGACACGGTGGTGTTCGCCGACAAGTTGATGTACACCGGCTTCGGCTACGCCACCCGTGCCGGCGTGTCGATCGGCATCGACGACATGACCATCCCGGACGAGAAGAAGGGCATCCTGGCCGAGGCCGAAACTGAGGTGCTGGAGATCCAGCAGCAGTACCAGTCGGGCCTGGTGACCGCCGGTGAGCGCTACAACAAGGTGGTCGACATCTGGTCGCGCACCAACGAGCGCGTGGCCAAGGCCATGATGGACGCGATCGGCACCGAGACCGTGACCAACGCCAAGGGCGAGCGGGTCCCGCAGAAGTCGATGAACTCGATCTACATCATGGCCGATTCCGGCGCCCGCGGCTCGCAGGCGCAGATCCGCCAGCTGGCCGGCATGCGCGGCCTGATGGCCAAGCCGGACGGCTCGATCATCGAGACACCGATCACCGCGAACTTCCGCGAAGGCCTGAACGTGCTTCAGTACTTCATTTCGACCCACGGCGCGCGCAAGGGCCTGGCCGACACGGCGCTCAAGACCGCCAACTCGGGCTACCTGACCCGCCGCCTGGTCGACGTGGCCCAGGACGTGGTGATCACCGAGCCGGATTGCGGCACCGTCACCGGCCTCACCATGACCCCGATCGTGGAAGGCGGCGACGTGGTCGAGCCGCTGCGCGACCGCGTACTCGGCCGGATCGTGGCCGAGGACGTGTTCCTGCCCGGCGACGACGAGGACCCGATCGTCACCCGCAACACCCTGCTGGACGAGGCCTGGGTGCAGAAGCTCGAGGACGCGGGCGTGCAGACCATCAAGGTGCGCTCCACCATCACCTGCGAGAGCAGCTTCGGCGTCTGCGCCCAGTGCTACGGGCGCGACCTCGGCCGCGGCCACCTGGTCAACCACGGCGAGGCGGTCGGCGTGGTCGCCGCGCAGTCGATCGGCGAGCCCGGCACCCAGCTGACGATGCGGACCTTCCACATCGGCGGCGCGGCTTCGCGTGCGGCGGCGATCGACAACGTCACGGTCAAGACCACCGGCTCGGTGAAGTTCAACAACCTCAAGTCGGTCAACCACGCCAGCGGCGGCCTGGTGGCGGTCTCGCGTTCCGGCGAGCTGTCGGTGCTCGACGGCCACGGCCGCGAGCGCGAGCGCTACAAGCTGCCCTATGGCGCGATGGTCAACGTCAAGGACGGCGATTCGGTGAAGGCCGGACAGACCGTTGCCAGCTGGGATCCGCATAACCACCCGATCGTTTCCGAGGTCGCCGGTTCCATGCGCTTCGTCGACTTCGTCGACGGCGTCACCGTCATCGAGAAGACCGACGAGCTGACCGGGCTGGCCTCGCGCGAGATCACCGACCCGAAGCGGCGCGGCTCGCAGGGCAAGGACCTGCGCCCGCTGGTGCGCATCGTCGACAAGAAGGGCAACGACCTGACCATCCCCGGGACCGACCTGCCGGCGCAGTACCTGCTGCCGCCGCGCTCGATCGTGAACCTGCAGGACGGCGACGCCGTGGGCGTGGGCGACGTGGTGGCCAAGATCCCGCAGGAAGCCTCCAAGACCCGCGACATCACCGGCGGCCTGCCGCGCGTGGCCGACCTGTTCGAGGCCCGCAAGCCCAAGGACCCGGCGATCCTGGCCGAGAAATCGGGCGTGGTCAGCTTCGGCAAGGACACCAAGGGCAAGCAGCGCCTGATCATCAAGGGACCGGACGGCGACGAGCACGAGGAGCTGATCCCGAAGTACCGGCAGATCATCGTGTTCGAGGGCGAGCACGTCGAGAAGGGCGAGACCGTGGTGGACGGCGAGCCGAGTCCCCAGGACATCCTGCGCCTGAAGGGCGTCGAGGAGCTGGCCGCCTACCTGGTCAAGGAGATCCAGGACGTCTACCGGCTGCAGGGCGTGAAGATCAACGACAAGCACATCGAGGTGATCATCCGGCAGATGCTGCGCAAGGTGGAGATCACCGACGCCGGCGACAGCCGCTTCCTGCAGGGCGAGCAGGTCGAGCGCCAGCGCGTGATCGAGGACAACGCCAAGGCCGAGACCAAGAACGAGCTGCCGGCGAGGTTCGACCCGGTGCTGCTCGGCATCACCAAGGCCTCGCTGGCGACCGAGTCGTTCATTTCGGCGGCCTCGTTCCAGGAGACCACCCGCGTGCTGACCGAGGCCGCCGTGCGCGGTACCCGCGACGGCCTGCGCGGTCTGAAGGAGAACGTGATCGTCGGCCGGCTGATTCCGGCGGGCACCGGGCTGGCCTATCACACCCAGCGCCGCCGGGACGCCTCCGGGCTCACCGAGTCGGAGATGGAGGCGCTCTCGGGCGGCTCCGCCGCCGCTGCGGTGGCGGAGACGGTCGCCGAGGACGGCGGCGGCGAGGATGCCGCGACCGGCGCGGAGGAGTAGGGTGGCTGCCGGGCCGCGGGCCGGGGACGGCGATGCCGTTCCCGGGCTTGCCAACCCGGCGCGCCGGCCCTATAACGGCACGGACAGATAGCGACGGCCCCCGGGCCGTCCCAGATCACGAAATGAGGCGCCACGGACGCGCCTCGTATTCGGCCCAGGACGGGCGGGATCGATGCGGAACCGGATCCCGGCGCGTCCAGGCGGCGCTCCGGGTGCAGGGTTGGCTCTTGCGTTGACGCCAGGCGTCAGCGCCCGCTATACTTTTCCGTCTCGGCGGGCCGGGTTGTACCGGCCTGCCTTCGTTTTCACGCACGGGCCCCGGCCCCAACGACAGAACCCACTAAACGATGGCAACGATCAACCAGCTGGTGCGGAAGCCGCGCAATCCCGAGACCTACAAGAGCACTTCGCCCGCGCTGGCGAACTGCCCGCAGCGCCGCGGCGTCTGCACGCGCGTCTACACCACGACCCCGAAGAAGCCGAACTCGGCTCTGCGCAAGGTCGCCAAGGTGCGCCTGACCAACGGCTACGAGGTGATCTCCTACATCGGCGGCGAGGGCCACAACCTGCAGGAGCACTCGGTAGTGCTGATCCGCGGTGGCCGCGTCAAGGACCTGCCGGGCGTGCGCTATCACACCGTGCGCGGTTCGCTCGACGCCGCCGGCGTGACCAAGCGCAAGCAGGCGCGTTCCAAGTACGGCGCCAAGCGCCCGAAGGGCTGAGCGCGGCCGCTTCGCGATCGCGTAACCGAAGATTGATAGAACAAGGTCTGCATCATGTCCCGTAAAGGTTCTGCTCCGCAGCGCAATGTCCTGCCCGATCCAAAGCACGGCAGCGAGACGATCGCGCGTTTCATCAACATGGTCATGAAGAGCGGCAAGAAGTCGGTTGCCGAGAAGATCGTCTATGGCGCCATGGATGTCATCGGCGAGAAGAGCGGCAACGCGCTCGAGCTGGTCGAGAAGGCGCTCGGCAACGTGTCCCCGGCGGTGGAAGTGAAGTCCCGCCGCGTCGGTGGCGCCACCTACCAGGTGCCGGTGGAAGTACGCGCTTCGCGCCGCACCGCCCTGGCGATGCGCTGGGTGATCGAGTCGGCGCGCAAGCGCGGCGAGAACACGATGCCGCGCAAGCTGGCCGCCGAACTGGTCGACGCCTCCGAGAACCGCGGCGGCGCGATCAAGAAGCGCGAGGAAACCCACCGCATGGCGGAGGCGAACAAGGCGTTCGCGCACTACCGCTGGTGATCCCCGTGGCGCCCTGAGGGGTGCCCGCCCAGGCGACCGGCGCGCATGCCGCGCGGCGCCAGCAGCGGTCCGGCCGGCCCGGCCGCACCCCGCGAATCCGGAAGCCGCCCTCGAGGCGGCGTCCGGCCATTCCAGCCCGGCGTCGCCGGGCCCCGAGACGAGAGACGACCGTGGCTCGCACCACTCCCATCGAACGCTATCGCAACTTCGGCATCATGGCCCACATCGATGCCGGCAAGACCACCACGTCCGAACGCATCCTGTTCTACACCGGCGTCAGCCACAAGATCGGCGAGGTCCACGACGGCGCCGCGGTGATGGACTGGATGGAGCAGGAACAGGAGCGCGGCATCACCATCACCTCGGCCGCGACCACCGCGTTCTGGAAGGGGATGGACCAGTCGCTGCCCGAGTACCGGCTCAACATCATCGACACCCCCGGCCACGTCGACTTCACCATCGAGGTGGAGCGTTCGCTGCGCGTGCTCGACGGCGCCGTGTTCGTGCTGTGCGCGGTCGGCGGCGTGCAGCCGCAGTCCGAGACGGTGTGGCGCCAGGCCAACAAGTACTCGGTGCCGCGTCTCGCGTTCGTCAACAAGATGGACCGCACCGGGGCCAACTTCGACAAGGTGGTCGAGCAGCTCAAGTCGCGCCTGGGCGCCTATCCCGTGCCGATGCAGATGCCGGTCGGCGCCGAGGACGGCTTCGAGGGCGTGATCGACCTGATCAAGATGAAGTACATCCACTGGGACGTCCCCTCCCAGGGCACGATCTTCGAATACCGCGACGTTCCCGCCGAGCTGGCCGAGAAGGCCGCCCAGGCGCGCAACTTCATGGTCGAGGCCGCGGCCGAGGCCAACGAGGCGCTGATGGACAAGTATCTCGGCGGCGAGGAGCTGACCGAGGAAGAGGTCGTGGCCGGCCTTCGCGAGCGCACCCTGAAGACCGAGATCATTCCGGTGTTCTGCGGCAGCGCGTTCAAGAACAAGGGCGTGCAGGCGATGCTCGACGGCGTGGTCCAGCTGCTGCCTTCGCCGTCGGATCGCCCGCCGGTGCAGGGTGTGGACGACTCCGAGAAGGAAGCGTCGCGCAAGGCCACCGATACCGAGTCGTTCTCGGCGCTGGCGTTCAAGATCATGACCGATCCGTTCGTCGGTTCGCTGACGTTCTTCCGCGTCTACTCGGGCGTGCTCAACTCCGGCGACCAGGTCTACAACCCGGTCAAGTCGAAGAAGGAGCGCGTGGGCCGCATCCTGCAGATGCACTCCAACAACCGCGAGGAGATCAAGGAAGTGCGCGCCGGCGACATCGCCGCCGCGGTGGGCCTGAAGGACGTCACCACCGGCGACACCCTGTGCGCGCAGGACAACATCATCACCCTGGAGCGCATGGTGTTCCCGGAACCCGTCATCTCGATGGCGGTGGAACCGAAGACCAAGTCCGACCAGGAAAAGATGGGCCTGGCACTCGGCCGCCTGGCGCAGGAGGATCCGTCTTTCCGCGTGCGCACCGACGAGGAGTCCGGCCAGACCATCATCTCCGGCATGGGCGAGCTGCACCTGGACATCCTGGTCGACCGCATGAAGCGCGAGTTCAACGTGGAGGCCAACGTCGGCAAGCCGCAGGTCGCCTACCGCGAGACCATCCGCAAGGCGGTCAAGGCCGAGGGCAAGTTCGTCCGCCAGTCGGGCGGCAAGGGCCAGTTCGGTCACGTCTGGCTCGAGATCTCGCCCAACGAGCAGGGCAAGGGCTACGAGTTCGAGAACGCGATCGTCGGCGGCGTGGTGCCCAAGGAGTACATCCCGGCCGTCGACAAGGGCATCCAGGAGGCCGTCGCGAACGGCATCATGGCGGGCTACCCGATCGTCGACGTCAAGGTGCGCCTTGTCGATGGGTCGTACCACGAGGTCGACTCTTCTGAAATGGCGTTCAAGATCGCGGGCTCGATGGGCTTCAAGGAGGGCTTCCACAAGGCCAGCCCGGTGCTGCTGGAGCCGATCATGAAGGTCGAGATCGTGACGCCGGAGGATTACCTCGGCGACGTGATGGGCGATGTCAGCCGCCGGCGCGGCATCCTCCAGGGCCAGG
This sequence comes from Luteimonas endophytica, assembly GCF_029887875.1. Taxonomy (GTDB): domain Bacteria; phylum Pseudomonadota; class Gammaproteobacteria; order Xanthomonadales; family Xanthomonadaceae; genus Luteimonas; species Luteimonas endophytica. The sequence goes on along the minus strand of NZ_JARXRM010000018.1, from coordinate 1,516 downwards.
ACGACAGCCCCTCGGGCAAGATCATCAACGCGATGATCCCCCTGGGCGAAATGTTCGGCTATGCGACTTCGCTGCGTTCGATGTCGCAGGGTCGCGCAACCTTCACGATGGAATTCGACCATTACGCCGAGGCGCCGGCGAACATCGCCGAGACGGTCACCAAGAAGGGTTGAAAGCCGTGATTGGCGGCTGGGCGATTCGTGATTCGAAAGAGCCACGATCCCGCCTTCGCCAATCACGAATCACGAATCGCGAATCACGGAGCTAAAAGCAATGGCCAAGGGTAAGTTCGAGCGCACCAAGCCCCACGTGAACGTGGGCACGATCGGTCACGTGGACCACGGCAAGACGACGCTGACGGCGGCGCTGACGAAGATCGGCGCGGAGCGTTTCGGCGGCGAGTTCAAGGCCTACGACGCGATCGACGCGGCGCCGGAGGAGAAGGCGCGCGGGATCACGATCTCGACGGCGCACGTGGAGTACGAGAGCCCGAACCGTCACTACGCGCACGTGGACTGCCCGGGCCACGCGGACTACGTGAAGAACATGATCACGGGTGCGGCGCAGATGGACGGCGCGATCCTGGTGTGTTCGGCGGCTGACGGCCCGATGCCGCAGACCCGCGAGCACATCCTGCTGGCGCGGCAGGTGGGCGTGCCGTACATCGTGGTCTTCCTGAACAAGGCGGACATGGTGGACGACGCCGAGCTGCTGGAGCTGGTGGAGATGGAGGTGCGGGAGCTGCTGTCGAAGTACGAGTTCCCGGGCGACGACACGCCGATCATCCACGGTTCGGCGCTCAAGGCGCTGGAAGGCGACCAGAGCGACATCGGGGTGCCGGCGATCATCAAGCTGGTGGAGGCGCTGGACAGCTGGATCCCGGAGCCGGAGCGCGACATCGACAAGCCGTTCCTGATGCCGGTCGAGGACGTGTTCTCGATCTCGGGCCGCGGCACGGTGGTGACCGGTCGGATCGAGCGCGGCGTGATCAAGGTCGGCGACGAGATCGAGATCGTGGGAATCCGTCCGACCCAGAAGACGACGGTGACGGGCGTGGAGATGTTCCGCAAGCTGCTGGACCAGGGCCAGGCGGGCGACAACGCGGGTCTGCTGCTGCGCGGCACCAAGCGCGACGACGTGGAGCGCGGGCAGGTGCTGGCCAAGCCGGGCTCGATCACCCCGCACACGCAGTTCGAGGCGGAGGTGTACGTGCTGTCGAAGGACGAGGGCGGTCGCCACACGCCGTTCTTCAAGGGCTACCGGCCGCAGTTCTACTTCCGGACCACGGACATCACCGGCGCGGTGACGCTGCCGGAGGGCACCGAGATGGTGATGCCGGGCGACAACGTGAAGATGGTGGTGGAGCTGATCAACCCGGTGGCGATGGACGATGGTCTGCGCTTCGCGATCCGCGAGGGCGGCCGCACGGTCGGCGCCGGGGTGGTGGCGAAGATCCTGAAGTGACGCCCGGTCCCGTGCGCCGTTAGGCGCGCGGGCTCGCCGGATCGCAGGCCGG
>NZ_JARXRM010000017.1 GCF_029887875.1 Luteimonas endophytica | reverse complement strand
GCGGGACTGCGCTGCCTCCGGAGGGACCTGCCCGGCCATCCATGGCCGGGCGCTCGCGCGGGCAGCGCGGCAGTGCCGCGCTAGCGCGCCCGCGCTCCCCCCTTCAGGTTGGCCTTCTTGAGGAGGCTCTCGTACTGGTGCGACATCAGGTGCGCCTGGATCTGGGCGATGAAGTCCATCACCACGATCACCACGATCAGCAGCGAGGTGCCGCCGAAGTAGAACGAGGTGCCCAGCTCGGCACGCATGAATTCCGGCAACAGGCAGACGATCACCAGGTACAGCGCACCGGCCGCGGTCAGCCGCGTCAGCACTCCGTCGACATAGTCGGCGGTCGCCTTGCCGGGACGGATGCCGGGGATCAGCGCGCCCGACTTCTTCAGGTTGTCGGCGGTTTCCTGGCTGTTGAACACCAGTGCCGTGTAGAAGAACGCGAAGCCCGCGATCAGCCCGCCGTAGAGCAGGATGTACAGCGGCTCGCCGGGCGACAGCGCCTGGGCGGCCCGCTGCAGCCACAGCGCCGAACCGGCCTGGCCGAACCAGGTGGACACGGTGGCCGGGAACATGATGATCGACGAGGCGAAGATCGCGGGGATCACGCCCGCCATGTTGAGCTTGAGCGGCAGGAAGGAAGTCTGGTTCATGTACGCGTTGCGTCCGCCCTGGCGACGCGCGTAGTTGACCGTGATCCGGCGCTGCCCGCGCTCGACGAACACCACGAAGAAGATGAAGGCGAGCACGATCACGCCGATCAGGATCACCGCGATCGGGCTGATGTCGCCGTTGCGCGCCTGCTCCAGCGTGCTGAACACCGCGCTCGGCAGCCCGGCGACGATGCCGGCGAAGATGATCAGCGACACGCCGTTGCCGACGCCGCGCTCGGTCACCTGCTCGCCCAGCCACACCAGGAACATGGTGCCGGCGGTCAGTGCGACGATGGCGGTCAGGACGAAACCGATGCCCGGCGCGTACACCACCTGGATGCCGTTGCTGGCGCCCGAGCCCTGCAGTGCCACGGCGATGCCCGCCGACTGGAAGATCGCCAGCGGGATCGCACCGATCCGGGACCACTGGGTGATCTTGCGGCGGCCGGACTCGCCCTCCTTCTGGATCGCCTTCAGGCTCGGCACGATCTGCACCATCAGCTGCATGACGATCGAGGCGGAGATGTAGGGGATCACGTTCAACGCGAAGAGGCTGAAGCGCTCGAGGGCTCCGCCCGAGAACATGTTGAACATGTCCACGATCGTTCCCTGCTGCTGCTCCATCAGACGCAGCATGGCCTCCGGATTGACGCCCGGCACCGGGATGTAGCAGCCGATGCGGTAGACCAGCAGCGCACCGAGCACGAACAGCAGGCGCTGGCGCAGCTCGGTGAACTTGCCCAGCCCCGAACCGACCCCGCCCATAGCGCTACCGCTGCGTGACATTGACTGCTCCGATGTGACGATCTATCCGCACGCCCAAGAACCTTTCGCTTGTATGACAATGACCGCCATCCATGGCGCGGCTTCAGCGGCTCCGGGCCGTCCGGCATGGCGCGGCGGGCCGCCCCAGCTTACGCCGGCTCGCCCTCGACGGTGCCGCCCGCGGCCTCGATCGCCGCGCGCGCGCCGGCGGTGGCCAGCACGCCCTTTAGGACGAGCTTCTTGCTGATCTCGCCCTTCTTGACGATCTTGGCGCGCTTGGCCGTGGACGGGACCAGCTTGGCCGCGCGCAGCGCGGCGAAGTCGATCTCGCCCTCGAGCCGGTCCAGCTGGTACAGCATGACCTCGGCGGTGTCGTTCTTGAGCTTCGAGCGGAAGCCGATCTTCGGCAGCCGCATGTGCATGGGCATCTGGCCGCCCTCGAAGCCGGCCTTGATCTTGCCCTTGCCCGAGCGCGCGAACGAGCCCTTGTGGCCGCGCCCGGCGGTCTTGCCCAGGCCCGAGCCGATGCCGCGGCCGACGCGGGTGCGCTCCTTGCGGGCGCCGTCGGCGGGCTTGAGTGTGTTCATACGCATGGCGATTACTCCTCGACCCGGACCAGGTAATGGACCTTGTTGATCAGGCCGCGGACCTGCGGGCTGTCCTTCAGTTCGCGGACGTCGTTGAGCTTGTTGAGGCCCAGCGCCTTCACCGACAACCGGTGGCGCGCCTGGGTTCCCCGCAGGCCCTTGACCAGGCGCACCTTGACGGTGCCGCCGGCGGTTTCGTTCTTAGCCATGGAGCACGTCCTCCACCTTCTTGCCCCGCTTGGCGGCGATCTTGCCCGGGGAGTGCATCGACTCCAGGCCCCGCACCGTGGCGCGGACCAGGTTGATGGGGTTGCGCGAACCGACCGCCTTGGCCAGGACATCCTTGACGCCGACGGCCTCGAGCACGGCGCGCATCGCGCCACCGGCGATCACCCCGGTGCCCTCGGACGCCGGCTGCATGAACACGCGGGCCGCGCCGTGGCCGGCCTTGACCGTATGCCACAGGGTGCCGCCATTGAGCTCGACGCTGCTCATGTTCTTGCGGGCGTACTCCATCGACTTCTGGATCGCCACCGGCACCTCGCGCGCCTTGCCGTAGCCGAAGCCGACCTTGCCGTTGCCGTCGCCCACCACCGTCAGCGCGGTGAAGGTGAACTGGCGGCCGCCCTTGACGGTCTTGCTGACGCGGTTGACCGCGATCAGCTTCTCGACCATGCCGTCGTCCATTTCCTCGCGGTCGCGATTGCGGTCGCGCCCTCGGGATTCGCGTTGCTCTGCCATTGCGGTATCTCTGCTAGTTGAGGGAATTTGCGGCGTGGCCGCTTATGGTTGTGGTGTGTCGCGGGTGTTTCGCGGCGACGGACTAATCGTCGCTGCGCCCGATGCGGCCCGCATCGGCGGGGAAAGCGGTCTCCGGAAGCGGATGGCGGGCGCCGCGCTTCCGGGAACCGGCCGTGATCAGAACTGCAGCCCGCCCTCGCGCGCGGCCTCGGCCAGCGCCTTGACGCGGCCGTGGTAGCGGTAGCCGGAACGATCGAAGGCGACCTTCTCGACGCCCGCGGCCCTGGCCTTCTCGGCGATGGCGCGGCCGACCTTGGCGGCGGCCTCGATGTTCTTGTTGCTCTTCAGGCCGTCGCGCACGTCGGCCTGGGTGGTGCTGGCGGCCGCCAGCACCTTGGAACCGTCGGCGCTGAACAGCTGCGCGTAAACGTGCTGGCCGGTACGCAGCACCGACAGGCGCGGCGTGCCGATGTCGCGGATGCGCGCGCGGGTCGACTTTGCGCGGCGCAGACGGGCGTTCTTCTTGTCCATGGTCTTTCTCCGAGGCGGATCGACGAACTACGCCTTCTTGGCCTCTTTGCGGATGATGTTTTCGCCGGCGTACTTCACGCCCTTGCCCTTGTAGGGCTCGGGCGGACGATAGCCGCGGATCTTGGCGGCGACCTGGCCGACGCGCTGCTTGTCGGCGCCGCTGACCACGATCTCGGTCTGGGTCGGCGTGGTGATGCTGATCCCGTCGGGCGTGGCGAACACCACCGGGTGCGAGAAGCCCAGCGACAGGTTCAGGTCCTTGCCCTGCATCGAGGCGCGGTAGCCCACGCCGACCAGCTCGAGCTTGCGCTCGAAGCCCTCGGACACGCCCTGCACCATGTTGGCCAGGATGGCGCGAAGGGTGCCGGTGATGGCCATGTGCTCGGGCTCACGCGGCGCGAGCACCGCGGTGCCGTCCTCGACGGAGATGTCGACCCCTTCCGGACGCGCGATCGACAGCGTGCCCTTCGGGCCCTTGGCGCTCACGGAGTCGGCCTGGATGTTCAGTTCGACGCCCTTGGGAAGGGCGATCGGCTTCTTGGCGACGCGAGACATGCGGCGTACTCCTTAGGCCACGAAGCACAGGACCTCGCCGCCGACGCCCTGCTGGCGCGCCTGCGAATCGGTCATGATGCCCTTCGAGGTGGAAATGATGGCGATGCCCAGGCCGTTGAGGACCTTGGGCAGTTCGTCCTTGCCGCGGTACTGGCGCAGGCCCGAGCGCGAAACGCGCTTGAGGTTCTCGATCACCGGACGGCCTTCGTAGTACTTCAGCTCGATCTCGAGTTCGGCCTTGGGGCCGTTCTCGGTCACGCGCCAGTCGCCGATGTAGCCCTCGTCCTTGAGCACCTTGGCGATGGCGGCCTTGGTCCTGGACGAAGGCATCTTCACGCCTGGCTTGCCGACGGCGGCCGCATTGCGGATGCGGACCAGCATGTCGGCGATGGGATCAGTCATGCTCATTGTGTGGAACCTTCTGAGTGCACCGATATCCGCGGGATTGCGAATTCGTTTGAGAGCCGTGATTGGTGATTCTGGATTGGTGATTCGAAAGAGCAATGTCGCTCCCGGCGATCACGAACCACGATTCACCGCATTTTTTCTACCAGGAAGCCTTGCGCAGACCCGGAACGTCGCCGCGCATGGTCGCCTCGCGCAGCTTGTTGCGGCCGAGGCCGAACTTGCTGTACACCGCGCGCGGGCGGCCGGTCATGGCGCAGCGGGTGGTCTGGCGCGCCGGCGACGAGTCGCGCGGAAGCTTCTGCAGACGGACCGCAGCCTCCATCCTCTCGTCGTAGCTCGCCGTCTCGCTGCTGATGATCTTCTTCAGCTCTTCGCGCTTGGCGGCGTACTTCTTCGCCAGCTTGGCCCGCTTGATCTCGCGGTTGACCATGGAGGTCTTAGCCATGTGTGAATCCTCAGTTGCGGAACGGGAAGCGGAAGGCTTCGAGCAGGGCCCTGGCCTCGGCATCCGTCTTCGCGGTGGTGGTGATGGCGATGTCCATGCCGCGGATCGCGTCGACCTGGTCGAAGTCGATCTCCGGGAAGATGATCTGCTCCTTCACGCCCATGTTGTAGTTGCCGCGGCCGTCGAACGAACGGCCCGACACGCCACGGAAGTCGCGCACGCGCGGCAGCGAGACGTTGACCAGGCGGTCGAGGAACTCGTACATGCGGTTGCGGCGCAGCGTGACCTTGCAGCCGATCGGCCAGCCGTCGCGGATCTTGAACGACGCCACGGAAACGCGCGACTTGGTGACCTGAGGCTTCTGGCCGGCGATCTTGGCCATGTCGGCGGTGGCGTTCTCGAGGATCTTCTTGTTGGCCGCCGCCTCGCCCACGCCCATGTTGAGCGTGATCTTGGTCAGCTTCGGCACCTGCATCGGATTGGTGTAGCCGAACTGCTTCATCAGCTTCGGCACCACTTCGTCCTTGTAGAACTGTTCCAGACGGGTCATTTCAGCATTCCTCAGGCGTCGACCGCCTCACCGCTGGAGCGGAACACCCGGATCCGGCGTCCATCCTCCAGCACCTTGGTACCGATGCGCTCGCCCTTGCCCGAGGCAGGGTTGAACGGCATCACGTTGGACACATGGATCGGCGCCTCGCGCTCGATCACGCCGCCCGGCTGGTTGGCCTGCGGATTGGGCTTGGTGTGGCGCTTGACGATGTTGATGTTCGACACGACCACCTTGTCGCCGAGCACGCGCACCACGTCGCCCTTCTTGCCCTTGTCCTTGCCGGCGACCACGATGACCTGGTCGCCCTTCTTGATTCGCTTTGCCATTTGTCTGTCCTCCGCGCTCAGAGCACTTCAGGCGCGAGCGAGACGATCTTCATGAACTTCTCGGACCGCAGTTCGCGCGTCACCGGCCCGAAGATGCGGGTCCCGATCGGCTCGTGCTTGTTGTTCAGAAGCACCGCAGCGTTGCCGTCGAAACGGATCAGCGAGCCGTCCGGACGGCGCACGCCCTTGCGGGTGCGCACCACCACGGCGTTGTAGACCTCGCCCTTCTTCACCTTGCCGCGCGGGATCGCATCCTTGATCGACACCTTGATGATGTCGCCGATCGCGGCGTAACGGCGCTTGGAGCCGCCGAGCACCTTGATGCACATCACTTCCTTGGCGCCGGAGTTGTCCGCCACGTCGAGGTGGCTTTGCATCTGGATCATGTTCGGCGCTCCTCGTTATTCGGCCGCACGCGTGACGATTTCGACCACGCGCCAGTTCTTGGTCTTGGACATCGGCGCGATCTCGACCATCCGCACCATGTCGCCCTCGTTGCAGGCGTTGTCGGCGTCGTGGGCGTGCAGCTTGGTCGAGCGGCGGATGTACTTGCCGTACAGCGCATGCTTGACCTGCCGCTCCACCAGCACGGTCACGGTCTTGTCCATCTTGTTGCTGACGACGCGGCCTTCGACCGTGCGCAGCTTCTTTTCGGCCTGGTTCATATCGGCGGTGTTCTCGGTCATGTCGGCCGTCCTCACTTCTTCTGGCCGAGCAGGGTGTTGACGCGCGCGATCTCGCGGCGCACCCGGCGGGCCTCGTGGGTCTTGGCGAGCTGCCCGGTGGCCTTCTGCATGCGCAGCGAGAACTGCTCCTTGTGCAGATCCGCCAGGTGGGCCTGGAGGTCGTCCCCCGACTTCTCGCGGAGTTCCTTGATCGTAGCCATCAGCGCACCGTCCGGGTCACGAATTGGGTGGTGACCGAGAGCTTGGCGGCGGCCAGGCGGAACGCCTCGCGCGCGGTCGCCTCGTCGATGCCCTCGATCTCGTAGATCATCCGGCCGGGCTGGATCTGGGCGACCCAGAACTCCACGTTGCCCTTGCCCGAGCCCATGCGGACCTCGATCGGCTTCTTGGTGATCGGCTTGTCGGGGAACACCCGGATCCACATCTTGCCGCCGCGCTTGACGTGGCGGCTGATGCTGCGGCGGCCGGCCTCGATCTGGCGCGCGGTCAGCTGCCCGGTCTGCGTCGCGCGCAGCCCGTACTCGCCGAAGCTCACGAGGTTGCCGTTCCAGGCCAGGCCCTCGTTGCGGCCCTTGTGCATCTTCCGGTACTTGGTTCGCTTGGGTTGCAGCATGACTTAGTCCCTCGCCTCGCGATCACGGTCGCGGCGCGGACCGCGCGGGCGCTCGTTGCGCTCGCCGCGATCGCCACGCGGCGAATCGTCCTGTTTCTCCTGGCCCACCTGGCTGAAATCGAAGATCTCGCCCTTGTAGATCCAGGTCTTGATGCCGATGATCCCGTAGGTCGTCTTGGCCTCGGCGAAGCCGTAGTCGACGTCGGCGCGCAGCGTATGCAGGGGCACCCGGCCCTCGCGGTACCACTCCGAGCGCGCGATCTCGGCGCCGTTGAGGCGGCCGGCCACGTTCACCTTGATGCCCAGCGCGCCCAGGCGCATCGCGTTGCCGACCGCGCGCTTCATCGCGCGGCGGAACATGATGCGGCGCTCGAGCTGCTGCGCGATCGACTCGGCGACCAGCTGCGCGTCGAGTTCCGGCTTGCGCACCTCGGTGACGTTGATGTGCGCCGGGACCCCCATCATGTCGCTGACCTCGCGGCGCAGCTTCTCGATGTCCTCGCCGCGCTTGCCGATCACCACGCCCGGGCGGGCGGTGTGGATGGTCACCCGCGCGGTCTTGTTGGGCCGCTCGATCATGATCTTCGAGATGCCGGCCTGCGCTAGCTTCTTGCGCAGCATCTCGCGGACCTTCAGGTCGGCGGCCAGATAGCCGGCGTATTCCTTCTTGCCGGCATACCACTTGGAGTTCCAGTCCTTGGAGATGCCGAGCCGGATACCGGTGGGATGAACTTTATGACCCATGGTTACTTGCCCTTTCCGGTGGATTCGCCCACCACCACCGTGATGTGGCTGGTGCGCTTGAGGATGCGGGTGCCGCGGCCCTTGGCGCGCGCCATGAAGCGCTTCAGCGTCGGGCCCTCGTCGACCATGATGCTGGTGACCGAAAGCTCGTCGACGTCCGCACCCTGGTTGTTCTCGGCGTTTGCGATCGCCGACTCGACCACCTTGCGGATCATGTGGGCGGCCTTCTTGTCGGAGAAGCGCAGCAGGTTCACGGCGCGCTCGGCCGAAAGCCCGCGCACCTGGTCGGCGACGAGCCGGGCCTTCTGCGGGGAGATGCGTGCGGTACGCAGGACCGCCCTGGCGCCATTCTGGTTGCTCATGGTCGTCATCTCCTTAACGCGACTTCTTGTCGCCGCTGTGACCCTTGAACGTGCGGGTCAGGGCGAACTCGCCGAGCTTGTGGCCGACCATGTTCTCGTTGACCAGCACCGGGATGTGGTTCTTGCCGTTGTGCACGGCGATGGTGTAGCCCACCATCTCCGGCAGGATCATCGAGCGGCGCGACCAGGTCTTGATCGGACGCTTGCTGGTGCCGGCGGTCTCGATCTTCTTGATCAGATGATGATCGACGAACGGACCTTTCTTCAGGGAACGTGCCATAGCCAATTAGCTCCTGCGGTCGCGCACGATGAACTGCTGGGTGCGCTTGTTCTTGCGGGTCTTGTAGCCCTTGGTCGGCACGCCCCAGGGCGTGACCGGGTGCGGGTTGCCCTGGCCGGCGCGGGCTTCGCCGCCGCCGTGCGGATGGTCGACCGGGTTCATCGCCGCGCCGCGGACGGTCGGCTTGATGCCGCGCCAGCGCTTGGCGCCGGCCTTGCCCAGCTTCTCCAGGTTGTGCTCGACGTTGCCGACCTCGCCGATCGTGGCGCGGCACTCGGCCGGCACCCGGCGCATCTCGCCGGAGCGCAGGCGCAGCGTGGCGTAGCCCTGCTCGCGCGCGACCAGCTGCACCGAGGCGCCCGCGGCGCGCGCGATCTGCGCGCCTTTGCCGGGCTTCATCTCGATGCAGTGCACCGTCGATCCGACCGGGATGTTGCGCAGCGGCAGCGTGTTGCCGGCCTTGATCGGTGCATCGGAGCCCGCGATCACCCGGTCGCCGGCCTTCAGGCCCTTCGGCGCGATGATGTAGCGGCGCTCGCCATCGACGTAGCACAGCAGGGCGATGTGGGCGGTGCGGTTGGGATCGTATTCGATCCGCTCCACGCGCGCCGGGATGCCTTCCTTGTTGCGCTTGAAGTCGATGATCCGGTAGTGCTGCTTGTGCCCACCGCCGATGTGGCGGGTGGTGATGCGGCCGTGGTGGTTGCGGCCGCCGGTCTTGCCCTGCTTCTCGACCAGCGCGGCGTGCGGGGCGCCCTTGTGCAGCTCGGGCGTCACCACGCGGACCGCGGAACGGCGGCCGGCTGAGGTGGGCTTGAATTTCATCAATGGCATGGGACTGGATCCTGTTCAGTGAAGTCCTGCGGGCAGGGCTTCGTCAGACCTTGGCCGTCATCACGTCGATCGACTGGCCTTCGGCCAGCTTCACGTACGCCTTGCGCCAGTCGCCGCGACGGCCGCTGCGGAAGCGGAAGGACTTGTTCTTGCCCTTCACGTTCAGCACGTTGACCGCCTCGACCTTGACGTCGAAGAGCTTTTCGATCGCAGCCTTGATATCGGCCTTGGTCGCGTCCTTCGACACCTCGAACGCATATTGGTTGGAGAGCTCCTGCAGGCGCGCGGTCTTCTCGGACACGCGCGGCGCGCGGATAACCTCGTAGAGCTTGGCCTCGTTCATGCCAGCCACTCCTCGATCTTCTTGACCGCGTCAGCGGTGATCAGCACGGTGTCGGACGACACCAGCGCAACCGGGTCCAGCCCCTGAACGTCGCGGACCTGCACGTAGGGCAGATTGCGCGCCGACAGGTACAGGTGCTCGGAAGCCTCCTCGGTCACGATCAGCGGCCGCTGGCCGAGGTCGAACTCCTTGAGCCGGGCGACCAGACCGCTGGTCTTGGTCTCGCCGACGTCGAACGCGTCCACGACCTTGAGACGGCCCTGGCGGTTGAGCTCGGAGAGGATCGCCGCCATCGCGGCGCGATACATCTTGCGATTGACCTTCTGCTCGAAGCTGCGCGGCTTGGCCGCGAAGGTCACGCCGCCGCCCACGAAGATCGGCGCGGTCAGCGCGCCGTGGCGGGCGCCGCCGCCCTTCTGCCGCTTCGACTTCTTGGTGGTGCCGTTGACCTCGGAGCGGGTCTTCTGCGCCTTGGTACCGGCACGGCCGGCGTTGCGGTAGGCGACGACGACCTGGTGGACCAGGTCCTCGCTGAACTCGCGACCGAAGACCGCGTCGGACACCGACAGCTTCTCGCTGCTGTTGTTGATAGCCAGTTCCATCGTGGTCTCCTTAACCCTTGCTCGCCGGACGCACGATGACGTCGCCGCCCGGGGCGCCGGGCACCGCGCCCTTCACCGCGATCAGGCCGCGCTCGGCGTCGACGCGCACCACCTCGAGGTTCTGGGTGCTCTGGTTCTTCGCGCCCATGTGGCCGGACATCTTCTTGCCGGGGAACACGCGGCCGGGCGTCTGGCGCTGGCCGATCGAGCCGGGCGAGCGGTGCGACAGCGAGTTGCCGTGCGTCGCGTCGCCCATCTTGAAGTTCCAGCGCTTGATCGTGCCCTGGAAGCCCTTGCCCTTGGTCACGCCCTGGACGTCGACGATCTGGCCGACCTCGAAGATGTCGGCCTTGATCTCGCCACCGACCTGGAACTCGGCGAGCCGGTCGTCGGCCACGCGGAACTCCCACAGGCCGCGGCCCGGCTCCACCTTGGCCTTGGCCAGGTGCCCGGCGGCAGGCTTGGTGAGCAGCGAGGCGCGACGCGCGCCGACCGTCACCTGCACCGCGCTGTAGCCGTCGGTGTCGGTGGTCTTCAACTGGGTGATGCGGTTGGGAGTCGCCTCGATCAGGGTCACCGGCACGGACTGACCGTCCTCGGTGAACACCCGGCTCATGCCGGCCTTGCGGCCGACGATTCCCAACGAATGCTTCTTCGCGGTCATGGTCCGGGCCCTCAGGTCAGCTTGATCTGGACGTCGACGCCGGCCGCCAGCTCGAGCTTCATCAGCGCGTCCACGGTCTTGTCGTTGGGGTCGACGATGTCGAGCACGCGCTTGTGCGTGCGGGTCTCGTACTGGTCGCGCGCGTCCTTGTCGACGTGCGGCGAGGTCAGGATGGTGTAGCGTTCGATCTTGGTGGGCAACGGGATCGGGCCGCGCACCTGGGCGCCGGTCCGCTTGGCCGTTTCGACGATCTCGCTTGCCGAACGGTCGATCAGGCGATGATCGAACGCTTTCAGCCGGATCCGGATCTTTTGGTCCGCCATGACGGAATTCCTTGATTGAAAGAGCGACAGGCCCTGCGGCTGGGTGCGCAAAACCTCGTGGAATCAACGACTTCCCGGATCGATGACGCCGACCCGGCAGTTTCCCTCGAAAAAACGAAGGCAGGCCGGTCACCCGGCCCGCCCAGACGGAGAACTGCAAGCGCGACGAAATGCCCCTGCCGATGATGTCCCGAACCATTTCGGGACGACCGGGGCGCTGCCGCGCGACATTTTCCCTGTCTGGCGAAAACGAGGCGCCTCCTGCGCCTCATTTCGCGGTTCCGCGGGGCCGCCGAAGGCGCCCCGCGAAGTGGTCGATCATTATAGAGAGTCGGCCGGCCTGAATGCAACACCCCGATCCGCTCCCTGGCGCCCTGGACCCCCACCGACGAGGCCAGGCGCCTGGGCGCCGCGGCCGGGCTCCCGGCCTGCGATCCGGCGAGCCCGCGCGCCTAACGGCGCACGGGACCGGGCGTCACTTCAGGATCTTCGCCACCACCCCGGCGCCGACCGTGCGGCCGCCCTCGCGGATCGCGAAGCGCAGACCATCGTCCATCGCCACCGGGTTGATCAGCTCCACCACCATCTTCACGTTGTCGCCCGGCATCACCATCTCGGTGCCCTCCGGCAGCGTCACCGCGCCGGTGATGTCCGTGGTCCGGAAGTAGAACTGCGGCCGGTAGCCCTTGAAGAACGGCGTGTGGCGACCGCCCTCGTCCTTCGACAGCACGTACACCTCCGCCTCGAACTGCGTGTGCGGGGTGATCGAGCCCGGCTTGGCCAGCACCTGCCCGCGCTCCACGTCGTCGCGCTTGGTGCCGCGCAGCAGCAGACCCGCGTTGTCGCCCGCCTGGCCCTGGTCCAGCAGCTTGCGGAACATCTCCACGCCCGTCACCGTCGTCTTCTGGGTCGGACGGATTCCCACGATCTCGATCTCGTCGCCGACCTTGATCACGCCGCGCTCGATCCGACCGGTCACCACCGTGCCGCGGCCCGAGATCGAGAACACGTCCTCGACCGGCATCAGGAACGGCTTGTCGATGTCGCGCTCCGGCTCCGGGATCCAGCTGTCCAGCGCCTCCACCAGCTTGATGATCGCCGGCACCCCGATGTCGCTCTGGTCGCCTTCCAGCGCCTTGAGCGCCGAACCGTGGATGATCGGCGTGTCGTCGCCCGGGAACTCGTACTTCGACAGCAGCTCCCGCACCTCCATCTCCACCAGCTCCAGCAGCTCGGCGTCGTCCACCATGTCCGCCTTGTTCAGGAAGACCACGATGTACGGCACGCCCACCTGCCGCGCCAGCAGGATGTGCTCGCGGGTCTGCGGCATCGGGCCGTCAGCCGCCGAACACACCAGGATCGCGCCGTCCATCTGCGCCGCACCCGTGATCATGTTCTTCACGTAGTCCGCGTGGCCCGGGCAGTCCACGTGCGCGTAGTGACGGTTCGGGCTCTCGTACTCCACGTGCGCCGTCGAGATCGTGATCCCGCGCGCCTTCTCCTCCGGCGCCGCGTCGATCGCGTCGTAGGCCTTGAACTCGCCGCCGAAACGCTCCGCGCCGATCTTCGTCAGCGCCGCCGTCAGCGTCGTCTTGCCGTGGTCCACGTGACCGATCGTGCCCACGTTCACGTGGGGCTTGGTGCGCTCGAACTTACCCTTGGCCAT
>NZ_JARXRM010000016.1 GCF_029887875.1 Luteimonas endophytica | reverse complement strand
AGTACGTCGCTTCCTGTCGCGCGAGGGCGGCGGAGATTGCAGCCGCAATCCTTGCCGGCTCCATGCCTTTACTGGATGGATGTCACCTGCTCGACCAACTGAGTTCAGCCGTTGAGGTTCCAGACAACGATCCGGATTTCGGCGCCTTCAGTCTGATTCAGTCCGAGACAGACGCCTTGCCCATTGGTCAGGCACGTGGCCTTTGGACCCGTGACGCGCTCGCCGGGCTTGAGCCAGAGATACAATCTGCAACAATTTGGGCCGAGCCAATCGCCTTACCAGCCTGCAAGTCAGTAGTAGCCCGGTTTGGGGCCTAACGATTCATTCAAGCCGAACCCGCTTCGCGGGTCGGCTTAACTCAGGTGTTAGCCACGATGAAACGCTACCTCCTCGCGGGCCTCTTGATTTCCACGGCGCTGGCCATCGAGTCAGCGGCTGCGTGTTCGCCTGTGCCCACGGCGAAAGCGTTCGTTCCAGACCGGTCCCGGTTCGACCGCGAGTACGACTTTCCTCTAGCCTTGTCGGTTCCAGCTCCGGTCGTGAGAGTTGTCTCAGTTCAACGCGCAAGTTCGGAAGTCGCCGGAAGCTGCGCCGCCTACGCTGTAGCGGACTTGGAGATACTAATTCCTGTCGATTCTGACTTCGAGTTGGAGGATCTCGGATTCGTGTTTCGGTCAGAAGCGGCGAGACCGCAAGATCCGTTCATGGCCTTTCCGAATTTTCCGATCGTTCCGCTTAACAGGAATTCCGAGGTATTTCGTCTAAGAGTGAGGTTGATTGATCCGCCAGCGGGATGGTCGAGGCCATTCAAGCTGCGGCTTGAGGTGTTCGCAATTAACGAGGGCCTCCAAGTAGGTCCTTCTGCTTTCGTTTTTGTAGCGGCGCCTGCGAAGGCTAACTAATCATTCAAGCCGACGCCTTCGGCGCGGCTTAACTCAGGCGTTAGGCCTAGGTGGAAGACTCTCGCAGCTTGCTTACTCGTCCTCGCTACCGCTCAGAGCGTGGCAGCAGAGTCTTCGTCCTGCCAGGAGTCCGACGCAATCCGTTTGAGCGGCCCAAACCTTTCCATCCAACAAATGGAGGCCCTAGGGCTTAAGTACGCCGCAAGAAATCCAAAGGCTCCACAGGTGCCATTCGCCTATGGCAACAAAGACTGGCTATGGCTCAAAGCCCAGTACCTCTCGGGGGATCGATTCGTCGCTTATGAGCAACTTTGGCCCCCCAGCGGCAAGGCGTTCGCTTGGGGCTATGCTCTTGTCCGTGGCCAATGTGTACTCGGGTTGCTCGGCACACGCGTGGCATAGGCCTAACAATTCATTCAAGCCGAACCCGCTTCGCGGGTCGGCTTAACTCAGGTGTTAGGCCCCATGAATAAAGAGTCTCGCCCACCGACCGAACTCGACAACGCCGACGTGCTTGAGTTTGCTCGCATCGACGCATCCGTATTGCACGATCCCGACGGTCCATACATGGTGGTGGACGGAACGAGATTGGACTCGGTGCCCGGCCTTGTTATTGCGCGCAATCAGTACGACGCGGCCGACATCTTGCTGTTCTTCTGCGACGCTGACTGGTACGTTCTGGCTGCTGCGAGCTGCCCGACAGTTGCGGAGGCGAAGCACCGTGCGGAGAGAGAGTACCGTGGCGTTTCTAGGCTCTGGCAGCATGTGGCTGGGGCCTAACAATTCATTCAAGCCGATGCCGCTTCGCGGCACGGCTTAATTCAGTTGTTAGGTGCCACATGACAGATATTCCCGTCGTACAGATCAATCAGTGGATTCGCGTGGGGCACTCGCCCGCAGTCGATGGCTTGGTCCTGGAGACCTACAGCGATGGTTCGCTCGGTGTTGGCTACTACCAGAACCACAGTAAGGCGATTAAGGACGACGTGATCTGGGACGGCTCCCACTGGCAGTTTAAGCACAGCGGCCCAAGCGGCAGCTATCTTCACGGTGCAGAGGAGGCAATGGTCAAGCGTGGGCCACTGCCGGCTAGTGGCACCTAACAATGCGTTCAAGCCGAACCCGCTTCGTTACACCACAACATGGCAGGTAAAGCTTGCCATGTTGTCGGCTCCACTACGCGGGTCGGCTTAACTTAGGTGTTAGGGCTCATGAGCATTGACACAGCAATCGGTTTGATCCTTACCGCCTGCGTTGTCTTGCTGTACTTGCCGCTACTCATTTGGCGTGCCCACTTCAAGCGGCGCACAGGGCCAACCCTCTTTGTCTATTCTCTCGTGGGGTTCGGCTTGATGTTATGCCTTGGTTTGTTGGGCTTAGTCGGTGGTTTCTTTGGTCCTCTCGTTCTCACCAATGATGCTCAAGGCCCCTTGCTTGCTTTTGCGACCACACCGCTGGGTGTAGTGATAGGTATGCTGGTCACCTGGGGCTGGTTCTACTTGCGTCGTAATGAGCCCTAACAATTCATCCAAGCCGAACCCGCTTCGCGGGTCGGCTTAATTCAGGCGTTAGGCCGCAGGAGACAGTGTGCGGGACATTGATGCAATCATTACTCAACTGGGTTCGGTGCATCCCGAGATATCGGCAGCGCAGCTCCCCGTCGTGCATCCTGGCGCTGACGACGACGGTTTATGGTTCTTCCGCCGTGCTGGCACTGACGCTGAGGTGCAACTTGAGTCCAGCACTGGCACTTGTCCGTTTCTTTGTGAGAGCTCATCGGTAACTGATAGGCTCACAGCAGACACGGTCGAGCAAGCTGTTGCGTTTGTGGTCGCCGGACTTTGCGCTTCCGGGCCAGCGGCCTAACAAGTCGTTCAAGCCGAGCCCGCATCGTTACGGCTATGATCTGAACGCTGGTCGGGGCGGGCCGGCTTAACTCAGGTGTTAGGCCTCATGGCATTTTTCATTCCAATCCAGCTGATAGAGCACACGCCTGACGCCGTGACCTACGAGTACTCGCAACCCATACGAGTAGCCGATCCCGCTAAGCCGCGGCGTTTTGTCGAGGTAGGGCACAACGTCGGGCGCGTTACTCTCTGCAAGAGCACTAGCACCGTTACCCAGATATCCGGCAGCGACTGGGACGCAAAAGGAGTGATCTTCCAGCGTGTCGCTGCCAAAGTTATCAAGCACCATCTCAATGGTCTCTATCCGGAGAACACGGCTTATGAGGCCTAACAATTCATTCAAGCCGAACCCGCTTCGCGGGTCGGCTTAATTCAGGTGTTAGCCCCCACTAGAGATTTCCATGACATTTGACAAAGTGAACGCCGATCCTCAGCCAAGCTACAGAGCGCTCATCGCCCTTCTTGTCGCAATCACGGCTCTATGGGTGGTTTCAGGGTTGTTCCTTTATCCGCTGAAACAACGGGGTACATTTGGAGATATGTTTGGCGCAGTTAACGCGCTCTTCTCGGGACTCGCGTTTGCCTCTCTCATCTATACCATCTATCTCCAACGCAATGAACTTCGTTTGCAACGACAAGAACTGCGGCTGACCCGCGCCGAGCTCGAAGGGCAAAAGCTTCAAATTGCGGCACAGAATGATTTGCTAAGAGCTGAGGGGTTTGAGAGTTCCTTCTTCCGCGTGTTAGGAATTCTCGCCGAGATTGTCAAGTCAATCGATATCCAGCGCTCAGGTAAGAATGACCTAATGGGCAGGGACTGCTTTTCATTTTTTTATCGTGACTTCCGCGTCAGATACGAACAGCTGCAGAGACAGTCAGATAGCGATGCTGTTACCCGCGCGTACATGGGGTTTTATTCCAAGTATCAGGGTGACGTTGGACACTACTTCCGAACCCTATATAACCTTGTCAAGTTTGTCGACCGAAGCTATGTGGCTGACAAGCGGTTCTACACAAACCTGATCCGCGCCCAACTATCTAGCCAAGAGCTTTTATTGCTCTTCTATAACTGTCAGACCACTCTTGGCCAAAAGAAATTTAAGCCGCTGGTCGAGCGGTACGCGTTGCTCAAAACTGTTCCATTTGAGCAACTTCTGGATGACCAGCATAAAGCTATGTACGACCCAGGCGCATATGGTGAGGGCTAACAACTCATTCAAGCCGAAGCCGCTTTGCGGCTCGGCTTAATTCTGGTGTTAAGCGGCAGCATGAAGTATGCGGATGGCACAGACATAAAGCCTGGAGACGTCGTACAGATCGACACGCAATACCGCGGCCGTGTTATTGCTTCAATGGACACAGGCGAGTACCTGCCAGGCGAGGATGGCTGGGCTTATCTTGGCACTGGCATCATGGTAGACACTGACTTTGGCGGACTTGTTCACTACACAACGGAGAAGGCAGATGATCTCGTGCTTATGCAGCGTGGGGCAGCCGCCTAACAATTCATTCAAGCCGAACCCGCTTCGCGGGTCGGCTTAATTCAGGCGTTAGCCATTTGGGGAGACTGTATGGGCTATTGGGATCTTGGTGATCCAATCTGGGAAACGGTCTCAATCTACGACGGCCCAGACACCTTCCTTCAGCGATATGCGGCTTCGCCCGAGGCTTCTCGTGTTCTATCTGCCGCGCACTGGTGCCAACCTGAGATCTGCAATGGCGGCTTTGATTAGTTTTTCTCCGACAGCACTGGCGTGCTCGCCCCGGAGGGCGTCGAGGCGTTCCGTAAGATCGGCATGTCACAAACTGCGGCACTGATAGAGCAAGCCATGTCAGCTCTTGGCCCCACTTATCCTCGAGATCGTGACGAGCGTGAGGATGCAATTGAGGCTGCGTGGGATGCGTGCGGCGACAACGAGAGCGGTCCCTTCGGGCATCTTGATGAGTCGTTCTTCGTGCTCATAGAGACAGAGAACGGTGGCTTTGGAGCGGCAGCGGATGCTTATGCGGCCTCAAATGGCTAACAATTCATTCAAGCCCAAGCCGCTTCTCGGCTCGGCCTAATTCAGGTGTAGGCGGCTCGGGAGCCATCGCTAGGTACGTTATTGGAGGCAGTACATGTCAAAGCATCTCGTTAAGGCAGTTGTGGCAGTTTTATCGTTCGGATTGATTACCGCTTGCGCAATTGTCCCTCCGGATACTTTGGTCGTGCGCGAAGGGTTGACCGCAGAGCAACTCGACGCCGATGGTGAGGTTTGTCTCGCGGAGGCAAAGGCCGCTGAGCGTGGCGAGCCTATTGCTCCGACCTCAACTCTGAACGACGACA
The DNA here is from genome assembly GCF_029887875.1 of Luteimonas endophytica. Classification (GTDB taxonomy): domain Bacteria; phylum Pseudomonadota; class Gammaproteobacteria; order Xanthomonadales; family Xanthomonadaceae; genus Luteimonas; species Luteimonas endophytica. The sequence goes on along the minus strand of NZ_JARXRM010000016.1, from coordinate 102,294 downwards.
CTGCAGCCCAAATGGCTGGTTCGCTTAGCTCCGGCATGGCTAAGGGCTTTGGCGACATGGAGCGCTTCATGGCAGCGCACGACGCATGTCTTGCGCGCCTGGGTTACCGACAAGTTGAATTGACCGAGGAGCAACGCCGTCATTTTGCCAAGCTCAAGGATTCAGATAATCGCAAAGCCTATATGCTCGAGTTCAGCCGCAAAGCTATAGCTGAGGGCAAGTGAGTTCTATCGTGTCGCCGCCCAACAATTCGTTCAAGCTGAACCCGCTTCGCCGGTCGGCTTAATTCAGGCGTTAGACGCCGCAGGGAGCACGTCGTGAATGACGAGAAAGAGATCCGAAACCTCGTGGATACGTGGATGACGGCTACAAAGGCCGGTGACTCCGAGACCGTACTCGGGCTAATGACAGACGATGTAGTGTTTCTCGTCGCTGGCCAAGAGCCTTTCGGCAAGTCGGCCTTCGCCGAAGCATCGGAGGCGCAGTCCAATGCATCTGTAGAGTTCGATGGCGAGAGTGAAGTTATAGAGGTTAAGGTCCAAGGCGATTGGGCTTACGCCGTTACAAAGCTTAGAGTTACCGCTACTCAGCTTGGCAAGGAGCCCATGGTGCGCTCCGGCCATACTCTTACAATTCTGCAGAAAGATGCTGGGAAGTGGAAAATTGCCCGTGATGCAAACCTGCTTGTTCCGGTCAGTGCGTCGGAGGGTGACGCCTAACAATTCATTCAAGCCGAACCGGAGCTTCCTTCGGTTCAGTGGACACCCTGATCCAGCTTCAGGAGTGTTCCAATGCCAAAGCCGGGGTGCGGAAGAAAGGGTTTCTTCGGTTTAGTCAGCCGCGGCGCGCGCGCGCCAGGGCCTCGGCGATGGCGCTGTCGAAGGGCGCCGACTGGGCGCTGCCCGTGCCCCTGCCGCCCCGCGCCGGGCCACCGGGCCCTCGGCCGGGCTTGGGTCGCTCACCGGTGCCGCCACCGGCTCCGCGTCCGGTTTCGGAACCGGGGCGGCGCCCCGCGCCGGAGTCGCCGCGGCGTGCTCCACCGTCGCGCTCGCCGGTCGCCGCCGCGCGTTTCGCACCCGCCCCGGCGGCGCCCTCGCCGGCCGGGTCCTCCAGCCGCCGGCTCAGGGCGATGCGTCTGCGGGCGACGTCCACCTCCAGCACCTTCACCCTGACGATGTCGCCGGCCTTGACCACGTCGCGCGGGTCCTTCACGTAGCGGTCGGCGAGTGCGGAGATGTGCACCAGGCCGTCCTGATGCACGCCGATGTCGACGAAGGCGCCGAACGCGGCGACGTTGCTGACCACGCCCTCGAGCACCATGCCGGGCCGCAGGTCCTTGATGTCCTCGACGCCCTCGGCGAACTGCGCGGCCTTGAAGGCCGGGCGCGGGTCGCGGCCGGGCTTCTCCAGCTCCTTGAGGATGTCGCGCACCGTGGGCACGCCGAAGCTCGCGTCGGTGAACTGCTCCGGCTTCAGTGCGCGCACGAAGGCGCCATCGCCCATCAGCGCCCGGATCGGCCGGCCGGTGGCGGCGACGATGCGCTCGACCACCGGGTAGGCTTCGGGATGCACCGCGGAGGCGTCCAGCGGTTCGTCGCCATCGGCGATGCGCAGGAAGCCGGCGCACTGTTCGAAGGTCCGCGCGCCGAGGCGCGGCACGTCGAGCAGGTCGCGGCGGCGGCGGAACGGGCCGTTGGCGTCGCGGTGGACCACGATGTTCTCGGCCACGCCCGCCGACAGCCCGGCCACGCGCGCCAGCAGCGCCGCCGAGGCGGTGTTGACCTGCACGCCGACCGCGTTCACGCAATCCTCGACGCGGGCATCGAGCGCGCGCGCCAGCCGGTACTGGTCGACGTCGTGCTGGTACTGGCCCACGCCGATCGACTTCGGCTCGATCTTGACCAGTTCGGCCAGCGGATCCTGCAACCGGCGCGCGATCGAGACCGCGCCGCGCAGCGACACGTCCAGCCCGGGAAACTCCCGCGCCGCCAGCTCCGAGGCGGAATAGACCGAGGCGCCGGCCTCGCTGACCACGATCTTCTGCAGTTTCAGCTCGGGCGCGGCCTTGATGAGGTCCGCCGCCAGCCGGTCGGTCTCGCGCGATGCGGTACCGTTGCCGATCGCGACCAGGCGCACGCCGTGCTTCACGCACAGCGCTCGCAGCGTGTGCAGCGACTGTTCCCACTGCCGCCGCGGCTCGTGCGGGTAGATGGTGTCGGTGGCGACCAGCTTGCCGGTGGCATCGACCACCGCAAGCTTGCAGCCGGTGCGGATGCCGGGGTCGATCCCCAGCACCGGCTTCGGTCCCGCCGGCGCCGCCAGCAGCAGGTCCTTGAGGTTCTCGCCGAACACGTCGATCGCCGCGGCCTCGGCTCTTTCCCGTGCCTGGTTGACCAGGTCGATCATCAGGTGCAGGTGCAGTTTCGCGCGCCAGGCCAGGCGGCAGGCGTTGCGCAGCCAGGCATCGGCGGGGCGGCCGCGGTCGGCGATGCCGGCATGCAGGGCGATGCGGCCCTCGGCATGGGCGTGGCCGGCCTCGGCGTCGCTGCCGGGGTCGAGGTCGAGCTGCAGGAATTCCTCGCGCCGCCCGCGCAGCAGCGCCAGCATTCGATGCGAGGGAATTTTCGCCAGTGGTTCGGCGTGGTCGAAATAGTCTCGGAACTTCTCGCCGGCGGTTTGCTTGCCCTCGACCACGCGCGCGCGGATCACCCCGCGTTCGGCGAGCCAGCCGCGCAGCTCGCCCAGCAGCGCCGCGTCCTCGCCCCAGCGCTCCAGCAGGATCGCGCGCGCGCCTTCCAGCGCGGCCCTGGCATCGGCGACGCCCCGGTCCGGGTCGACGAACCCCGCGGCGTAGTCCTCGGGAACGCGGTTCGGATCCTGCAGCAGCCCGTCGGCCAGCGGTTCCAGCCCGGCTTCGCGCGCGATCTGGGCGCGGGTGCGGCGCTTCGGCTTGTACGGCAGGTACAGGTCCTCGAGCCGCGCCTTGCTGTCGGCGGCGGCGATGTCGGCGCGCAGCGCGTCGGTGAGCTTGCCCTGCTCGTCGATGCTGGCGAGGATCGTGGCGCGGCGGTCTTCGAGTTCGCGCAGGTAGGCCAGCCGGGTCTCGAGGTCGCGCAACTGGGTGTCGTCCAGCCCGCCGGTGGCTTCCTTGCGGTAGCGGGCGACGAACGGCACCGTCGCACCGCCGTCGAGCAGGGCGATGGCGGCCTCCGCCTGGGCGGGGCGGGCGCCGATCTCGGCGGCGATGGTCTCGGCGATGCGTCGGGCGAGTTGCGGGTTCGATTCGGACATGATGTGCGTGCCGGGCGGCGGCGGCCGCGGAGCGGGAATTGTGGCAACCGTGGCGTCGCGGCGGTAGCGGTTGACTTCGACGAAGGCCTCCGCCGTAGGACCGGCCCATGGCCGCGAAGCCGCGGGAGGCTCCGTCCGGATTGGCGGCGATTCCCGGCGTTGGTAGCCGCGCCGGTCTTCGCATACATGCCACGCTCCTGCGGGGCGATGCGGCCGCGAAGGCCGGAGCAGCGCGTCGCGCACCGCCAAAAGGGGGCTCAGAAACCGCGGATGGACGTGGCCCTCTCCTCGCGGCGCCGCCGCCACGGCAGCGGAACGCCGAACAGCACCAGCGCGGCCCAGGCCAGGCGGCTGGACCAGGTCTCGCGGTCCGGCGGCTGCAGGTGGCCGGCCAGGAGCGGCGGATCGACTTCATCGCCGAGCGCATAGGCGCCCTCGTCGAGCGCCTGGAGGATGCGGCGCGCATGCATCGCCTGCTCCTCGGCCACGCGCAGCTTCACCCCGCCGATCGCCAGCCGCCATTCCCAGTTGGCCAGTGCGCTGTGCTCGTCGCCCAGGTGCGCCTCGATGCCCTCGGCCAGGAGCAGGCCACAGGCGATGCGCGCCTCGATCGGGTCGCTGTAGGTGGCGACGATGACCAGCATGGGCGGGAGTCGACGGGCGGCCGGGCAGCGGCGGTCAACGCAGGGTACGCTTGGGCCATGGACACCGCCAAGCCGACTGTCGCACGCAGGTGCATTCCGCTGATCGTCCTGGCCCTCGGGGCCGCCGGCTGTACCGGCCAGCCCGATGCGCCCCCTGCGCCGGCCGCCGCGGCCGGCGATCCCGCGCTGCCGACGCGGGTGCTCGACTGGCCGTTGCCGGGCGCCACGCCCGGCACCTCCGCGCCGGACCTGGCGCTGGCGCCGGACGGCCGCATCCTGCTGTCCTGGCTCGATTCGCAGCCCGGGCGGCGGCACCTGTTCCGCTTCAGCGCCTGGGATACCGCGCAGCAGCGCTGGCGGAACGCGCCCGCGACGATCGCCGTCGGCAACCGCATGTTCGTCAACTGGGCCGACACCCCGCACATCCTCGCCACGGCCGACGGTGCGCTGTGGGCGCACTGGCTGCAGAAGACCGCGGACGCGCCCTACGCCTACGACGTGGTGATGACCCGCTCGCAGGACGGCGGCGCCAACTGGGCGCCGCCGGTCTCGCCGCACGACGATGGCACCCCGACCGAGCACGGCTTCGTCTCGCTGTGGCCGCAGGGCCGCGACCTGCTCGGCATCGCCTGGCTGGACGGCCGCAACACCGGTGGCGGCGATGGCCATGGCGCACATGGCGGCGGGGGCGCGATGATGCTGCGCTCGGCGCTGTTCGATGCCGGGCTGCGGCCGGTGCACGAGGCCACCGTGGACACCCGCACCTGCGAGTGCTGCAAGACCGACGTGGCGATGACCGACCGTGGCGCGCTGCTGGTCTACCGCGGCCGCACCGGCGAGGAGATCCGCGACATCCTCGCCACCCGGCTGGAGGGCAATGCCTGGACCGCGCCGAAGCGGGTGCACGCCGACGACTGGACCATGCCGGCCTGCCCGGTGAACGGCCCCGACATCGACGCGCGCGGCAGCGATGCGGTGGTGGCCTGGTACACCGCCGCCGGCGACGAGCCGCAGGTGCGGATGGCCCACAGCGAGGACGCCGGCGACAGCTTCGGCGAGCCGCTGGTGCTAGACCGCGGCGGCGGGGTGCACGGCCGCGTCGCGGTGGCGCTGGACGAACGCCAGGTCCGGGTGCTGTGGCTGCGCGAGGACGGCGAGGGGCAGTCGCTGTGGTATGCGCGGCTGGCGCCGGATCTGTCGCGCGAGTTCGAGCGCATCGAGCTGGCGAGGCTGGTGGGCCGCGGGCGCGCGACAGGGTTTCCGCGGCTGGTGGTGCACGAGGGTATCGCCCACGCGGTATGGACCGATGTGATCGATGGACGGCCGCAGCTGCGCGGCGCGCGGCTGCTGGCGGGCGGGTGAGCTCCGCGCGTCTCTCGTAGGCGCGGCCCGTGGCCGCGAAGGCCGCGGGGGGCTCCGGTCGGGCGGGCGGTGATTCCAGGCTGGGCCGCGGTGCGGGCTTTCGCGTGCATGGCACGCTCCTACGGGGGCCGGGGTGCGGCGCGAGCGGTGGTGTGCGAGGCTGGCGTTCGGCCGCTGACGGAGACACGCATGGACCTGGGCATGATCGGGCTGGGCCGGATGGGCGCGAACATGGGCGAGCGGCTGCTGCGCGGCGGGCACCGCGTGGCCGGCTACGATCCCGGCGAGGCGGCGCGCGCCGCCGCGGCCGCGCGCGGCATCGAGACGGTCGAGAGCCTGGCGGCGCTGGTCGATGCGTTGCCGGCGCCGCGCGCGCTGTGGCTGATGGTACCGGCCGGCCCCATCGTCGACGACACCATCGCCGCATTGCGCCCGCTGCTGGCCGCCGGCGATACGGTGATCGACGGCGGCAACAGTTTCTATCGCGACAGCCAGCGCCGCGCGGAGCAGCTGGCCGCCGCCGGCCTCGGCTGGCTGGATGTCGGCACCAGCGGGGGGATCTGGGGGCTGGAGGAGGGCTACAGCCTCACCGTCGGCGGCGATGCCGCGCTGGCCGGCCGGCTGGCGCCGCTGTTCGCCAGCCTGGCGCCGGCGCCCGATCGCGGCTGGGGCCACGTCGGGCCGGCGGGCGCGGGGCACTTCGCCAAGATGGTGCACAACGGGATCGAGTACGGGCTGATGCAGGCCTATGCCGAAGGGTTCGCGATCCTGCAGCGCAAGGAGGCGCTGGGCTTCGACCTTGCGCAGGTCGCCGAGATCTGGCGCGAGGGCAGCGTGGTGCGCTCGTGGCTGCTGGACCTGTGCGCCGGGTCGCTGCGCGACAACCCGGGGCTCGAGGGCATCGCGCCGTACGTGGCCGACTCCGGCGAGGGCCGCTGGACCGTGGCCGAAGCGATCGATCTGGACGTGGCCGCGCCGGTGATCACCCAGGCGCTGATCGAGCGGCTGCGCTCGCGCGACGACGCCGCCTTCGCCGACCGGCTGCTGGCAGCGCTGCGCGATGCCTTCGGCGGGCACGGCGTGCGGCACGACTGAGGCACGTCCGACGCGATCGTTCCGTAGGAGCGTGCCATGCACGCGAACGCCCGCGCGGCGGCAAACGCCCGCGATCGCCGCCCGCTTGGCCGGAGACATCCGCGGCCCTCGCGGCCATGGGCGCTCCTACGGTGGGGCGGGCGTGGTCCCTGGGCGCGAACCCGCACGGACGGCACGCTGCATTGCGCAGCGCAACGCAGATCGGCCGGCGGAGATCGCGTATTTTCGCTGTCTGGTCCCAGTGAGTGTCCGCCATGCCCGAGCCAACCCAGCTGCTGGCGTTCGCGCTGATCTCGCTGGGCATGGTGCTCACGCCGGGGCCGAACATGGTCTACCTGATCTCGCGCTCGATCGCGCAGGGGCCGGCGGCCGGGCTGATCTCGCTGGGCGGGGTGGCGCTGGGGTTCGTGTTCTACATGGTCTGCGCCGCGTTCGGCATCACCGCGCTGGTGATGGCGGTGCCCTACGCCTACGACGCGCTGCGCCTGGCCGGTGCCGGCTATCTGCTGTACCTGGCCTGGCAGGCCCTGCGCCCCGGCGGGCGCTCGCCCTTCCAGGTGCGCGCGCTGCCGAAGGACAGCCCGCGCCGGCTGTTCGCGATGGGCCTGGTGACCAACCTGCTCAATCCGAAAGCCGCGGTGCTGTACCTGTCGCTGCTGCCGCAGTTCATCGATCCGGCCCAGGGCAACGTGCTCGGGCAGTCGATCCTGCTCGGCAGCCTGCAGATCGCCATCAGCGTGATGGTCAACGCGCTGATCGCGATCCTCGCCGGGGCGATCGCCGGGTTCCTGGCGGCGCGCCCGCTGTGGCTGCTGGCGCAGCGCTGGCTGATGGGCACCGCCCTGGCCGCGTTCGCGGTGAAGATGGCGGCGGAGGTCCGCCGCTGAGGTCCGCCGCCGAGGCGGTCAGCCGGGCCCGGGGCGGACCGCAGCGCCGGTCCGCGCGCTTTCGAGGCCGGCCTCCAGCACCCGCATCACCTCCAGCGCCTGCACCGCGGTGACCGGCGGCGCGGCCTGGCCGAGGATCGCGGCGCGGATGCCGGCGTAGTACGCGCGGTAGTCCCCAGGCACGCTGGCGACCGGCTCGCGGCGCAGGCCTTCGCCGGCAGTGCGCACCAGCTCGCCCGGCTCAGGGCGCTCATCCCAGCCTGGCGAGCCGGGCACCACGCCGGCGCGCAGCCGCGCTTCCTGCGGGTCCAGGCCGTGCTTGACGAAACTGCCGCCGGTGCCGTGCGCGGCCAGGCGCAGGCTGCCGGCGGCGCACAGCGTGGAGGCATGCAGCAGCGCCCGCCGGCGCGGCCAGCGCAGGGTGGCCTGGAACCAGTCGTCGACGCCGGCACCGTCGCGCATCGCCGCCAGGTCGGCCTGTACCGTCTCCGGCATGCCGAACAGCTGCAGCGCCTGGTCGACCAGGTGCGGCCCGAGGTCGAACCACAGCCCCGCGCCCGGCCCCGGCCGCTCGCGCCAGCGGTCCGGCACCTCCGGGCGGAACCGGTCGAAGTGCGACTGCAGCTCGACGATCTCGCCCAGCGCGCCCGCGTCGAGCAGGCCGCGCAGGGTGAGGAAGTCGGTATCCCAGCGGCGGTTGTGGAACACGCTGACCATGCGCCCGGCCCGCTCCGCCGCCGCGACCACCGCGCCGGCCTCGGCCAGCGAGACCGCGAACGGTTTGTCCACCACCACGTGGCGCCCCGCGCGCAACGCCTCCAGCGCCAGCGGCGCATGGCTGGGGTTGGGCGTGGCGATCACCACCAGATCGATCGCCGGATCGGCGAACGCGGCCTGCGGCTGGGCGACCACCCGTGCCTGTGGGTGATCCGCGCGCACCGCCGCCGCGCGGCCCGAGACCACGGTATGCAGGGCCAGGCCCGGGGTGTGCGCGATCAGCGGCGCGTGGAACACCCGCCCGGCGAACCCGTAGCCCACCAGGGCGGCATTGAGGACCGGCTTCAAGGGCGTGCTCCGCCGTGGAAGCGTTGCCGTGGGGAAAGCCAGGTGGACATGGGCGCGCTCCGGTCGGGCTGCCGCGATTATCCCGCCAGCGGCGATCGGGAGGGCGCTTGGCCCCCAGGCATGAAGTCATGGTGCCCTCATGCACGCCCGCCCGGCGCCGGCGCCATGTTGGAATCGCGTCTGCGTACGCAACAGGAGCCCCGCGATGAATCTCCGGCTTCGCACTGCGGTCTTGCCGCTCGCCGCTGCCGCGGCCCTGGCGGCGACCGGCGCCGCCGCTGCCGCGGATCCCGCGCAGTGTTCGCGCATCGTCGACGTGGAGCTGCCGGCGGAGGTGCATCTCGGCGACGCGCGGATCGACTTCACCGGCGCAGGCGTGGACACCAGCATCGACGCCGAGGCGCTGGTGCTGGACGGCCGCCGCGTGGCGCACGGCGACCCCGGGTACTACGAGGACCTGCGCCGCTTCCTCGGCGAGGCCGACCGGACCGCGCGCGAGGTCAAGCCGATGGCGGCGATCTTCCGCGGCCGCGGCGCCGAGGTGGCGGAAGCGGCGACGCGCATGTGCGGCGCGATCCTGGCGCTGGCCGAATCCTCGGCCCGGGTCGAGGCCGCGGTACCGGGGTTCGTCTCGCCGGTGCGGATCCGGCTGGAGTAGCCGCGCCGGCGGAGGCGCTATTCGCGCAGCGCCAGCAGCGCCTCCATCAGGTCCTCGTCGGCGCTGGAGCACACGCCGAGCACCACCGCCTCCTCGCAGCCCCGGTCGACCAGGTAGGCGTGGCCCATGTTGCTGTCCAGGTAGATCGACTGGCCGGCGTCGAGTACCACCGGGTCGTAGAACTCGGTGTGGACCTGGATGCGGCCCTCGAGGACGTGGATGTACTCCTCGCCGGAATGGCGGACCAGTTCGCCGAACTCCTCGACCGACTTGGCGCGGATCCGGGTCACCACCGGGATCATGCGCTTGCGGCGCAGTTCCGGGCACAGGAAGTAGTAGTCGTAGTTGTCGGTGGTGACGCGGATCGCCTTGTCCAGGTCGCCGATGCTGCGGCGTGCGGTCACCGCCGACGCTTCCGCGCCCGGCGCCGGCTCGGCGAACAGCTCGGACATGCGCACGTTGAGCTTCTGGCTGAGCTGCTGCAGCTTGTCGTAGGTCAGGGTGAGGCGGTCGTGCTCGACCTTCGACAGGGTCGACAGCGGGATCCCGGTGCGCTCGCTCATCTGCTTCAGCGTCCAGCCGTTGCGGGTCCTCAGCCCGCGCAGCAGGGCGCCGAGGGTCGGGAGTTTCGGGTTCATCGGGACGATCTTCTCCGAGGATCGGTGCAGCGGTGGCGGTGTCCTGATCAGGATGCCCCGCGCGGGACCGGACCGCCAGCCGGATGCGGCGACATCGCGTCTTCCCTGGCCGCGCAGGGCCCGGCCGGGCCACCGGGCACCCGCTCCTTTCTCCAGTCAGGATGTTCGTGGCTCGACTGGGAGTATAGGCCAATGGTCCGCTGCGCTCCGCGGATCGGTCGTCGCAGCCGGCAGTGCGGCCTGGCTACCACTCGAACAGCTCGAAATAGGTCTGCGGCGGATCGTCGATGTCGCTGTCGAGGCTGCCGTCGCCATCGCGGTCGTAGAGGAAGTACTCCGGTCCGCGGGCCGGCTGCACCCGCACCATCCGCAACTGGTTGCCGACGCGGTACTCGGTAATGACGTCGCCGTTGGGCTCGGTGCGGGTGTTTTCCACCGCGTTGGCCGGGACCTCCGGGCGATCGGGCGCGCCCACGGTAGCGCAGGCGGCGAGCGCGAGCAGCGGGATCAGCAGCAGGAATTTCATCGCGGGCTCCGGAAACGGTTCGCATCGATTATGCGCCCGGCCCCGGCCACCGGCCGTGATCGGTTCGGCAGGCGCAGGGATCGACGCCGGCCAGGCATCGCCGCCGCAAGGACGCTCCCGCGGCCTTGGCGGCCACGGGGCCGCTGCTAGCGAAGTGCGCCGCGGCCCGCCGGTTTAGAATCGGCGGATGACACGACTGGTCCTGATCGACGGCTCCTCCTACCTCTACCGCGCCTTCCACGCGCTGCCGCCGCTGGCCAACGCCCAGGGCGAGCCCACCGGCGCCCTGTTCGGGGTGGTCAACATGCTGCGCGCGACGCTGAAGGAGCAGCCGGACTTCGTGGCGTTCGTGGTGGACGCCCCGGGCAGGACCTTCCGCGACGACCTCTACCCCGAGTACAAGGCCAACCGCCCGCCGATGCCCGACGAGCTGCGTGCGCAGCTGCAGCCGATGTGCGACATCGTCGAGGCGCTGGGGATCAGCATCCTGCGCGAGGACGGGGTGGAGGCCGACGACGTGATCGGCACCCTGGCCCTGGCCGCGGCCCGCGACGGCATCGACGTCACCGTCTCCACCAGCGACAAGGACTTCGCCCAGCTGGTGCAGCCGGGCATCGCCCTGGTCAACACCATGAGCGGCAGCCGCCTGGACAGCGAGGCGGCGGTGATCGACAAGTTCGGCGTGCGCCCGTCGCAGATCGTCGACCTGCTGGCGCTGATGGGCGACACCGTCGACAACGTCCGCGGCGTGGACAAGTGCGGGCCGAAGACCGCGGCCAAGTGGCTGGGGGAATACGAATCGCTCGACGGGGTGATCGCCAATGCCGCCAACATCAAGGGCAAGATCGGCGACAACCTGCGCGCGGTGCTGGAGCGGCTGCCGCTCAACCGCGAGCTGGTGACGATCCGGACCGACGTGCCGATGGCGCGTGGGCCGCGCCAGCTCGCGCTGCGCCCGCGCGACGTCGAGGCGCTGCGCATGCTGTACGCCCGCTACGGCTTCACCCAGGCGCTGCGCGAGCTGGAAGGGGCCGGCGCGGTGCCGGCCGACGCCGCCGGCGACCGCGTCAGCGTGCGCGGCACCGAGGCGGGCTACGCGCGCCCGGCGGCCGCGGCCGCCGAGGGCGTCGACCCGGCCTTGGCCGCGCCGGGCGAGTACGAGACCGTGCTCGACCAGGCCCGGCTCGATGCCTGGATCGAACGCATGCGCGCCGCGCCGGAATTCGCCTTCGACACCGAGACCGATTCGCTGGACCCGATGCGGGCCAGCCTGGTCGGCATCAGCGTCAGCGTCGAGCCGGGCAGCGCCGCCTATCTGCCGCTGGCGCACGACTACGGCGGCGCTCCCGTGCAGCTCGATCGCGACCAGGCGCTGGCCGCGCTGCGGCCGCTGTTCGAAGACCCGGGCAAGCGCAAGGTCGGCCACCACGGCAAGTACGACCTGCACGTGCTGCGCCGCCACGGGGTGGCGGTGCAGGGTTATGCCGACGACAGCATGCTGGAGAGCTTCATCTTCAACGCCACCGCCAGCCGCCACGACATGGACTCGCTGGCGCTGCGCTACCTCGGCTACACCACGGTCAAGTACGCCGACGTGGCGGGCAAGGGCGCCAAGGCGATTCCCTTCTCGCAGGTCGCGCTGGACGACGCCACCCGCTACGCCGCCGAGGATGCCGACATCACCCTGCGCCTGCACCGGCTGCTGGGCCCGAAGCTGGCCGCGGTGCCGGCGCTGGAACAGGTCTACCGCGGGATCGAGATCCCGCTGGTGCCGGTGCTGGCGCGGATCGAGGCCAACGGCGTGCGCATCGACGCCGACGAGCTGCGCCGCCAGACCGCCGACCTGTCTCGGCGCATGCTGGCGCTGCAGCAGCAGGCCACCGAACTGGCCGGGCGCAGCTTCAACCTCGACTCGCCGAAGCAGGTCTGTGCGCTGCTGTTCGAGGAGCTGAAGCTGCCGGCGCTGGTGAAGACGCCCAAGGGCCAGCCGTCGGCCAACGAGGAGGCGCTGGAGGCGATCGCCGACCTGCACGAGCTGCCGCGGGTGATCCTGGAGTACCGCGCGCTGGCGAAGCTGCGCAGCACCTACACCGAAAAGCTCTCCGAGATGGTCAACCCGGCCACCGGCCGGGTCCACACCAGCTTCCACCAGGCCGGCGCCGCCACCGGGCGGCTGGCGTCCAGCGATCCCAACTTGCAGAACATCCCGATCCGCACCGAGGACGGGCGCCGGATCCGCCGCGCCTTCGTCGCCGATCCCGGCAACCGCATCGTCGCCTGCGACTACTCGCAGATCGAGCTGCGGATCATGGCGCACCTGTCGCGGGACGAGGGTCTGCTGAGGGCGTTCGCCTCCGGCGCCGACATCCACCGCGCCACCGCGGCGGAGGTGTTCGGCAGGCCGATGGACGCCGTGACCCCGAACGAGCGCCGCGCCGCCAAGGCGATCAACTTCGGCCTGATGTACGGCATGAGCGCGTTCGGGCTGGCGCGCAACCTCGGCATCGGCCGCGGCGAGGCGCAGGACTACATCGCGCTGTACTTCTCGCGCTATCCAGGCGTGCGCGATTTCATGGAGCGCACCCGCGAGCAGGCGCGCGAGCAGGGCTACGTGGAGACGGTGTTCGGTCGCCGCCTGTACCTGGAGAACATCGCCGCCCGCAACCAGGGCCTGCGCGCCGGCGCCGAGCGCGCGGCGATCAACGCGCCGATGCAGGGCACCGCGGCGGACATCATCAAGCGCGCGATGATCGCCATCGACGCCTGGCTGGCCACCCAGCCGCCGGGCGCGGCGCGGATGATCCTGCAGGTCCACGACGAACTGGTGTTCGAGGCTGCGGCCGGGTTCGTCGACACCCTGCTGGCGGAGGTGGTGCCGCGGATGACCGGCGCCGCCGAACTGCGGGTGCCGCTGGTGGTCGACAGCGGCACCGGCGACAACTGGGACGAGGCCCATTAGGCGGGCGCCTGATCGACGGCGCCTATCGGATCCATTCAGTGGGAACGACCGTTTTCGGGCTGGGTAAATGCAGGCTGAATCCTGCGGAAATTTAACCGGAATCTTCACGAACCATCCATGTGCGGAATGGTCATATAGCTCGCGACAGATGCAACGTCTGTCGCTGATCTCTCCCTTCCCCTGGAGTGATCCCGGAACGTAAGGCTTCTCCCCGAGCCCCGTTCCACCGAGCCCCGCCGGCCCCCCCTGCCTGCGGGGCTTTTTATTGCGCCGTGATTGGGGATCGGTCGTTCGTGATCAGCAAAAAGGCCGCCTGAACCTGAACGGCCTGGGCCCGCAGGAGATGGCGCTGACACGAACCTGCCCTACGGCGGTTACGAATCGCCAATCACCATCGGGGCTTCCGATCAATCCGTCTCCCGCCGCCAGTTCAGGGAGCCCCGGCTCTCGACCGTGCTGGACTCGATCTCGATGTCGAAGCCGCGGCCGAGCAGGTACTTGAGGGTCAGGACCTGGCCGGTGCCCAGCAGCGAGACGCCGAAGCCGACGTACAGCCGCGGCGAGAGCTGCTTGCCCACGCCGAGCACGCTGCCGCCCAGGGCTCGCGAGTGGCTCACGCCGGCGTCGTCCAGGCCGATGCGCGAGCCCAGCTGCGAGGCGACCAGGCCGCCACCGGCCGAGAGCGCGGCGGAGGCCGCGTCGAGCTGGCGGCCCTCGTCGCCGGTCACGCTGGACAGCGAACGGCCCAGCGCCAGGTAGGCCAGCGCCTCGGACTGGTCGCGGGCCGGATCGGTCCACACCGTGGCCTGCGGCGCCGAAGCGCGCCCGGTGACATCGATCCCGGCGGTCAGCTCCTCGGCCTCGATCCGCCGCTGGGCGCGGATGTCCAGCAGCGGGTCGGAGACCACGTCGTTGCTCCACACCAGGTTGCCGCGCACGATCTCCAGTTCCTGGCCATAGGCCTCGTAGCGTCCGCCGACCTGCAACGCGCCGGTGGCGAGCATGTCGCGGCCCGGGCTCTGCCGCACCCGCAGCCGGCCGTCGAGGGTGCCTTCCAGACCGAAGCCGTTCAAGGTCACCGCATCCCCCATTACCAGGGTGAGGTCGAGCCGCAGCGCCAGCGGCGGGCCCGCGTCGGGATCGACCGGGTCGAGGACCACCACGTCGGGGGAGACCGAGACGCCGTCGTCGAGACGCTCCAGGTCGATCCGGGCCTCCGATACGACGACCGTGCCGACCACTTCCAGCGGCCGTCCGGCGCCGTAGCGCACCACCACGTCCGGGTCGACCACCGCGCGCAGGTCGCGGGTGTCGGAGACCAGCAGGTTGCGGCCGCGCAGGTTCAGCTCCAGCGGGGTCTCGGCGCCGCGCCAGCCCAGCGACCCGCCGACGTCCAGGGTGCCTTCGCCGGAGCGCACGCTGCCGCTGATCCGCGCGCTGCCGTCGCCAGCGGCGTCCAGGCGCAGGTTGCCGTCGGTCAGCTCGATCGCCAGCGAGGGGATCGTGGTCGCGAACTGGCTCAGTTGCGCCTGTCCGCCCAGCTGCGGCTCGGCGCGGGTACCAGCCACCGAGATCCGCGCCGACAGCCGCCCCTCGGGTTCGACGATGTCCGGGGAGAACAGCTCCAGCCACAGCAGTTCGTCGGTATCGAGCGTCAGTTCGGCAGAAAGCGGCGAGTACGCGTCCCAGCCGGTGGTCGCCTGCGCCTGCACGCGGCCGCCGTCGCCCAGGGTGGCGGCGAGGGTGCCGCGGATCGCCTGCGGATCGAACTCCAGGTCGAGCCGCAGCGCCTCGTAGCCGATCACGTCGCGGCGCGCGCGCGCCGCCACCCGCACCCCGCCGCTTTCCGAGCGCACCGAAAGGTCGCCGCTGTAGGCGTCGCCGGCCGGCCGCAGCCGTCCGTCCAGGGCGATCTCGCCGCGCAGCACCCACGGCCGGCCGGGTTCCCGCTCCGGCAGGTAAGGTGCGGCCAGCGCCAGCGGCAGCTGGCGCCCGGTCACGCTCACCCCGGTCCGTGGCCAGTCGGCCTGCACGCACAGCGAACCGCCGTCGCTGCTGGCGAAGCACGATTCGGAGATCCGCCAGGCGCCCCCGCCCAGGCCGATCGCGGCGGCGTCCTGCAGCGACCAGGCCGCGCCGCGTTCGGGCGCCAGCCGCAGCGACGCCAGGCGGCCCTGCCAGGTCTCGCCGCGGCGCTCCAGGCTTCCGGCCAGGTCGAGCGCGCCGATCGCGCCGCGCGCGCTGGCCTCGGCGCGCAGCGATTCGACCGCGCCGCTGGCGCGGACCGCCAGGGTGTCCAGGGCGACGCCCACCTGCAGCCCCCTGGCCTGCAGGGCCAGGCTGCCCTGCTGGCCGCGCTGCCACGGCATGCGCCCGGCCAGGGTGGCGGCCTCGGCGCGGTACGCCCCCCACGCCAGGTCGGTGGCGCGGAGGTCCACATCGGCATCCGGCGCGTCGCGGGCGCCGCTCAGCCGCACTTCGCCTTCGATCCGGCCGCTGCCGCCGGGCAGGAGATCGGCCAGCTGCAGCGGCGCCAGGGTAGCGTCGATGCGCAGCCGATCGGTCACCGAACCGGTGGCCTCCACCCGACTGGAGCCCAGCGACAGGTCCAGTTCGCCTTCGTAGTCGCTGCGGCCCTGGTCGCCGGCGGCGGCGGCGGGGCCGCGCATCGCGAAGCGGCCCTGGCCCCGCAGCGTGCGCCCGCGCAGGCGCCCGCCGAGCCGCTCGGCGACGACCTCGACGTCCAGGCCGCCGTCGTCGGCGCGGGTGCCGCCCTCGCTGGTCAGGCGCCCGTCGATCGCGCCGTTCCAGTCGGGAAGGAAATAGCCGGGGTCGAAATCTTCGAGCGCGGCCTCGAGATTCCAGGCCAGCGCCGGGGCCCAGGCGAACCGGCCGCTGGCTTCCAGCGCGCCGCCGGGGGTCTGCGCGTGCAGCCTGCGCAGGTCCACGGCATCGGCATTGCCGCGGCCGTCCAGTTCGAGCCGCGCCTGGACGCCGTCGCGCGCCAGCTCGGCGTGGCCGATCACCGCCCAGGCGGCCATGCGGCCGGCGATGCCGAGGTCCGCATCGGCGGTCACCGCAGGCGCCGGGGTGCCGTCGGCGGCCGCGGTGCCGGCCCAGCGCAGCCCGCGCGCGGCCACCGAGAAGCGCCCGACCGGATTCGCGGCATCGCGGAAGTCGGCACGGCCGCGCAGCGCCAGGGTGCCGTCGAGCAGCTGCAGCACCAGCGGATCGAGCTCGAGCACCTGCTCGTCCAGCCGCAGCGTGGACGGCAACAGCACCGCGGAGAAATCGCCGCGCGAGAAGCTTCCCTCCAGCACCGCCTCGCCGCCGCGACCGTCGGCCTCCAGCGCGAACGCGACAGGAATACCCGGCTCGCCGCTCCCGGCCAGCAGCGCCGGGTCGAGCGCCTCGGAGCCGGCGCGCAGGCGCCAGCCGGGCTGGTCGCGGCCCCGCAGGGTCAGCACCGCGCGCAGCGGCGCGGGCGCGTGCCCGACCACGGCCACGTCCAGCCGCGCGACGTCGCCGCGCGCCGCCAGGCCGAAGCGCGGGCGGGTGCGCCCCGGTGGGGCCGGCAGCAGCGCGCTGCCGGTGAGGTCCATGCGGTAGTCGTCGCGGGGCGCGTACTCGCCGTGCAGGGCGAAGCGACCGCGGTCGCTCTCGACCCGAAGCCGCTCCAGGCGCAGCAGGCCGTCGCGCACGTCGAAGCCGCCTCGCACCGAGGCGATGTCGACCAGCGGCCCGTCCGCACCCACCACCCGCAGCCGCTCCACGCGGATGGCGTCGGCCTCCAGCGCGAGCGGCAGCGGGCCGATCTGGGGCAGCGACTCGGGCCAGCGCGGCAGCTCGAACGGCTCGTCCTCGGCCGCCGGCGGCAGGGTCAGCACCGCGTCCTCGACCTCCAGCACGTCCAGGCGCAACAGCCGCCCCAGCAGCGGGCGGATGTCCGGGTCGAGCATCACCCGCGCCGCCTCGAAGGACAGGGTCCGCGGCGCGTCGCAATCGCCGAACGCCACCGGCTCGCCGTCGCGATCCGGGCAGGTGCGGTGCCGGAAGCGCACGTCGTACAGGGTCAGCGGGCCGGCGGCCGGTCCTTCCGCCTCGCGCCACTCCAGCGAGGTGCCGGCCGGCAGCCGCGCGACGATCTGCGCCAGCAGGAATTCGCGGCCGCCGAGCGTCATCAGCAGCCAGTACGCCAGGCCCGCCGCGACCAGCAGCAGCGCGCCCAGGGCGATCGCCGAGCGCCAGGCCAGCCAGCGCAGCCGCGCGCGCCGCCGCTGCCGCAGCTCGGCGATCCGCGCCTCGCGCTGTTCGGGCGTCAGTGCCGGGTCGATCCGATGGCGGTGCAGGATCGGCATGGCCTAGAACGCGGTGCCGATGTCGAGGTGCAGGGTGAACGGCGAGTCGGGATCGTCGAGGCCGCGGGCGATGTCCAGGCGCAGCGGCCCGACCGGCGAGCGCCAGCGCACGCCGATGCCGACCCCGGTGCGGAAGTCCGGGCTGTCGTCGAACGCGCTGCCGCTGTCGACGAAGCCGGCGATGCCGAAGGCGTTGGCGAAGTAGTGCTCCAGCTCCACGCTGGCGGTGGTCACGTTCTTGGCGCCCAGGGCGAAATCGCCCAGCCGCGGGCCCACCTCGCGCCAGTCGTAGCCACGGATGCTGCGATCGCCGCCGGCATAGAAGCGCAGGCTCGGCGGCAGCGCCACCAGCGCGTCGGTGGAGGTATGCCCCAGTTCCCCGCGTACGATCAGCCGGTTGCGCGCGCCGAGCCCGCGGTACCAGGTGGCGCGGGCGTGGAGCTGGGCGAAGCTCGCGTCCGAACCGGCGCCCTCGACCCCGCCGCGCAGCACCAGCGAGCCGCCGATCCCGCGGGTCGGGAAGATCCGGTCGTCGACGTCGATGTATTCGCCGCGCAGCGACGGGTAGCTGAAGGTGGCGTAGCGGTAGTCCGGTTCGGCTTCCGGATCGTCGCCGTTCTCCTCCACGTAGGCCCAGCGTTCGCGCAGCACGTGGGCCGAGGCCACCAGGTTGAGATGGCGGTTGTACTGGCCGCTGCGGCTGGCGACCAGCTCGACGCGGCGCGTGTCGATGTAGTCGGTTTGCTCGTCGGCGACCTGCAGGCTGGCCGTGTACCAGCCGTCGAGCCACGCGAATGCGGGGATCCGGTACTGCAGGGTGAGGGTCTTGCGGCGCTGCGCGTAGTCCAGCTGGGCCAGCGCCTTGTGGCCGCGTCGGTTGACGTAGCGGCGCTCCTCGCCCAGGCGGACGCCGGCGCCGCTGTCGGTGCCGTAGCTGATGCCCGCGGTCTGCACCTTGCGGGGGGCCGGGGTGAGGGTGACCTCGACCGGCACCCGGCGGTCGGGGCCGGCGTCCTCGGGCCGCGTGCTGATCTCGATGCGGCTGAAATAGTCCAGCCGGGTGAGCGAGGTGCGCAGCCGGTCCAGCCGGCCCTGGTGGTAGTAGTCGCCCTCGTCCCAGTAGACCAGGCGCTCGAGCAGCGAGTCGTTGACGACCGACTCCGGTTCCTGGCTGAAGTCGATCGGGCCCATGTCGTAGCGTTCGCCGCTGGTCCAGACCAGCTCGATGTCGGCGGCGCGCTCGGCCCGGGTCACCTCCACCCGCCGCGCGCTGAAGTCGGCATCGAAGTAGCCGCGCTCGGCCAGGCGGCGGCTGATCCGCGCCTTGCTGGCCTCGTACAGGGCGTGGTCGAACACCGATCCGGGCGAGGGCGCGAACTCGCCCAGATCCTCCTGCAGGTACCGGTCGCGATGGCCGGCGCCCAGGATCGCGATATCGCTGTTGCGGACCCGCACCGGCTCGCCGGGGTCAACGGTGATGGTCACCGCCAGCCCGTCGTCCGAGCGCTCGCGCTCGACCTCGATCGTCGGCGAGTAGTAGCCGAACGGCTCCAGCGCCTCGCGGGTCTGGCTTTCCGCCTCGCGCACCATGTAGACCAGGCGCCTGGGCGGAACGTCGCGGCCGAGCGCCTCGACCAGCGACAGCGAGACCCGCACGTTCTCGGTCATCTCCTCGTCGAGCCCGCGGATGTCGACGCGCGCGACCTCGGCGGCCTGCGCGGCGCCGGCGGCGAGCAGCAGCGCGGCGAGGCAGGCGCTGGAGAAGGGGCGTCGTAACATCGGAAGAGGATACCCAAGGCGAGTCAAGAACCGATTAACGCCGGCCATGCGCGTCGGCCGGATGCAGCGCGGTCCATGGTGCCGGCGGCCGCGTGCCCTGCACGCGAAGGCGTGCCTGGCCATGTCCGGAACGGCCGCGCGATCGGCCGGAGGTTGGCGCCACCGCGACCGGCGACGCCCGCGGCTTTCGCGGCCGTGGACCGTTCCCACGGGCACGCGTGTCGCGAGGGGGCGGCGTGAGCGTGCGGCTCAGGTCGAGAGCTGTTCGATCGCGGCGACGCTGCCGAGCCGGTCGCCGAGGCGGCGCAGCAGCGCCAGGCGGTTGCGGCGCAGCGCCGGGTCCTCGTCGTTGACCATCACCGCGTCGAAGAACGCGTCCACCTGCGGCCGCAACCGTGCCAGGTGCGAGAGCGCGTCGACGTAGTCGCCGCTGGCCAGGGCGGCGCCGGTTTCGGCATAGACCGCCTCCACCGCCTCGGCCAGGGCGCGTTCGGCCGGCTCGCGCAGCAGCGTCGGGTCGATGCTCGCAGCGGTGTCGTCGCCGGCCTTGCGCAGGATGTTGCGGATGCGCTTGTCGGCCGCCGCCAGCGCCGTCGCCTCGGGCAGATCGGCGAAGCTGCCGATCGCGGCGATGCGCCGGTCGAAGTCGTACAGCGACGGCGGCCGCTTCTCGGCCACCGCGGCGAAGTGCTGCGGCGGCACGCCGCGCTCGGCGTAGTAGCCGCGCAGGCGGTCCAGAACGAAGTCGTAGATTTCGTCGGCGGCCGGTGCAGCGTCCGATCCGGTGTCGTCGCCAGGTCGCGGCGGCCGCGAGTGCCCGGCCTCTGTCGCCGCGCGCTTCTGCTGCGCCGCGGCGCCGGCGATCGCGATCGCGCGCGTCGCCCGGTCCACCGCGGCGGCGAGCATTTCGCCCAGGTCCAGATCGTAGCCGCTCTCGATCACCGTGCGCGCCAGCCCCAGCGCATTGCGCCGCAGCGCGAACGGGTCCTTGTTGCCGGTCGGCTTCAGCCCCGCGGCGAAGCCGCCGGCCAGGGTGTCGAGGCGTTCGGCGATCGCCAGCACCTTGCCGAGGCCGGACAGGGCGATGTCGTCGCCGGCCTGGCGCGGCCGGTAGGCCTCGTCGATGGCGTTGGCCACCGCAAGCCGCTCCTCGTGCGGCAGGCCGTCGAGCGCCGGGTCCTGGCTGGCGTAGTAGCGCCCGGCGATCCCCTGCAGTTCCGGGAACTCGCCGACCATGCGCGACTGCAGGTCGGCCTTGGACAGTTCCGCCGCGCGCCGCGCCAGCGCCGGGTCGACGCCGACCCGGGCGGCGACCGCCTCGGCCAGCGCGGCGACCCGCGCCACCTTGTCGGCGACGCTGCCGAGCTTCTGCTGGTAGGTGACGTTGCGCAGCCCGGCGTTCATCGACGCCATGCCCTGCTTCATGTCCTCGACGAAGAAGAAGCGCGCGTCGGCGAAGCGCGGGCGGATCACCCGCTCGTAGCCCTTGCGCACCTCGGCCTGGTCCCTGGAGAGGATGTTGGCGATGCCGACGAAGTGCTCGCGCAGGCGCCCGTCGGGCCCCAGCACGGGGAAGAACTTCTGGTTCGCCTCCATGGTGGCGACCAGCGCCTCCTGCGGCACGGCGAGGTACTCGGGCTCGAACGAGCAGGTCACCGCCTCAGGCCACTCCACCAGGCAGTTGACCTCTTCCAGGTTGCCCGGCTCGATCCGTGCGGCGCCGCCGGCGGCGTGCGCGGCGCGCGTGACCTCCTCGACGATGCGCGCGCGGCGTTCCTCCGGGTCGACCAGCACGCGGGCGCCGCGCAGAGCGTCTATGTAGTCCTCGGGGCGTGCGATCCAGACCGTGCGATCGTGCATGAAGCGATGGCCGCGGCTCATGCGGTCGGCGCCGACGCCGAACGCTTCGCCGTCGACCACGTCCTCGCCCATCAGCATCACCAGCCAGTGCACCGGGCGGGCGAAGGCGTGCGCATGGTCGCCCCAGCGCATCGGCTTGGGCACCGGCATCGCCGCCAGCGCTTCGCCGAGGATCTCCGGCAGCAGCGTGGCGGTATCGGCGCCCGGCTTCACCGCGCGATGGACGAAGCGCTCGCCCTTCTGATCGGTGGTGCGCTCGAGCGCGGACCAGTCGACGCCGGCCTTGGCGGCGAAACCCTGCAGCGCGCGGGTCGGCTGGCCGTCCGCGTCCAGGGCGATGTTGAGGTAGGGGCCGAGCACCTCGGAACGCTGCTCGGATTGGCGCACGCCGACCCGCGGCAGCAGCACCGCCAGCCGTCGCGGCGTGTACAGCGGCCGTGCCGCGCCGGGCTCGACCGCGATCCCGTGCCGGCCCAGCCCCTCGACCACGCCGTCGAACAACGCGCGTGCCAGTCCCGGAAGCGCCTTGACCGGCAGTTCCTCGGTTCCGAGTTCGATGAGCAGGGGTGCAAGCCGGGTCATGCCTTGTCCTTCAGCGTTCGAGCGAGGCGTTCGAGGCGGACCGCGTTCTTGGACAGCAGCGCGATGCCCGCGATCGGCGGCAGCAGCAGGCCGAGGAAAAACCAGAGCCAGGCGCTGCGGCCGGTTTCCTGGGCCCAGTACGCGCAGAACACGCCGAACAGGAACGCGACCAGGCCATATGGCGCGAAATCGCCGCCAACCGTGCTCATGCCGCCTCGGCCTCGCGCTTCAGCCCCGGGAACCCTAGCTTCTCGCGCTGCGCGTGGTAGCTGCCGGCCACCGCCTGCGACAGCCGCCGCACCCGCAGGATGAAGCGCTGGCGCTCGGTCACGGCGATCGCGCGGCGCGCGTCGAGCAGGTTGAAGCAGTGCGAGGCCTTGCAGACCTGCTCGTAGGCGGGCAGCGGCAGGTCGAGCCCGACCAGCTTCAGGGCCTCGGCCTCGCAGGCGTCGAAGCGGTGGAACAGTTCCGGTACGTCGGCCACTTCGAAGTTGTAGGCGCTCTGCTCGACCTCGTTCTGGTGGTAGACGTCGCGGTAGGTCACCGGCACCCCGTCCGGGCCGTGGGTCCAGACCAGGTCGAAGACGTCGTCGACGTTCTGCAGGTACATGCACAGCCGCTCGAGCCCGTAGGTGATCTCGCCCAGCACCGGCCTGCACTCCAGGCCGCCGGCCTGCTGGAAATAGGTGAACTGGGTCACCTCCATGCCGTTGAGCCAGACCTCCCAGCCCAGCCCCCAGGCGCCGAGCGTCGGCGATTCCCAGTTGTCCTCGACCAGGCGCAGGTCGTGCACCAGCGGATCGACGCCGAGCGCCTGGAGCGAGCCGAAATAGCGCTCGACGATGTCGTCCGGGCTG
The DNA here is from genome assembly GCF_029887875.1 of Luteimonas endophytica. Classification (GTDB taxonomy): domain Bacteria; phylum Pseudomonadota; class Gammaproteobacteria; order Xanthomonadales; family Xanthomonadaceae; genus Luteimonas; species Luteimonas endophytica. The sequence continues at coordinate 79,733 of NZ_JARXRM010000016.1, read as the reverse complement.
GGCTTGAGCGCCACCTGGTACTGGTAGTAGCGCTGCAGGCGGTTGGGGTTCTCGCCATAGCGGCCGTCGGTGGGGCGGCGGCAGGGCTGCACGTAGGCGGCGTTCCACGGCTCCGGGCCCAGCGCGCGCAGGAACGTGGCGGGGTGGAAGGTGCCGGCGCCGACCTCCAGGTCCAGCGGCTGGATCAGCACGCAGCCGCGCTCGCCCCAGTAGGCATTGAGGCCCTGGATCAGTTCCTGGAAGGTGGGACCGCTCATCGTCGGTATCCGGCTCGCAGACACGGCGCGCTAGTATAGCGGCCGGGTCCGCGCCGCCCGGCGCGGCGGGGCCCGGCTCCCTCCGCAGCCGCGAGTCCGCCTTGACCCACCCGCCCAATGCCGTTGGCGAACGGACCACAGCGCGGCTGCCGCCGGGGCGGCTGACGCTGGAGCCGGTGCTCGACGCGCTGGTCGCCGACGGCATGCTCGACGCGGAGCAGGCCGACCGCGCGCGCGTCTCCGGCCGCCACGGCCGGGGGCTCGAAGCGGTGCATCCGCTGGTGCTGCTGGCGAACCTCAAGCTGCCTTCGGCGCGGGTGCCGGGGACCGAGCTGGGGCTCGAACAGCTCACCGAATGGCTGGCGACGGCCAGCGGCCATCCCTACCGGCGCATCGATCCCACCCGCCTCGACGTGGCCGGGGTGACCGACCTGATCTCGCACGCCTACGCCAGGCGCCACCGCATCCTGCCGCTCGAGGTCGGCGGCGACCATGCCCTGATCGCCACCAGCGAGCCGATGGCGCTGGACTGGCTGGCGGACCTGCAGCGGCTGCTGCGCCGGCGCATCGACCTGGTGGTGGCCAGCCCGCTGGACCTGCACCGCTACACCATGGAGTTCTTCGGCGTCACCCGCTCGGTGCGCGGCGCGCGCGACGTGCGCGAGGAAGGCGCGGCGCCGAGCTTCGAGCAGCTGGTCGAGCTGGGCCGCTCGGGCGACGTCAACGCCGACGACCACCACATCGTCAACATCGTCGACTGGCTGCTGCAGTACGCCTACGGGCAGCGCGCCTCGGACATCCACCTGGAACCGCGCCGCGACGTGGGCCGGGTGCGCTTCCGCATCGACGGCCTGCTGCACAAGGTGTTCGAGATGCCGCCGCCGGTGATGAGCGCGGTGATCAGCCGGATCAAGGTGCTCGGGCGCATGGACCTGGGCGAGCGGCGGCGCCCGCAGGACGGCCGCATCAAGACCCGCTCGCCGGGCGGCAGCGAGGTGGAGATGCGCCTGTCGACCATGCCCACGGCGTTCGGCGAGAAATGCGTGATGCGCATCTTCGACCCCGATACCGCCTTCAAGCCGATCGAGCAACTGGGTTTCGACGATGCCGAGGCCGCGGCCTGGAACGCGCTGGTGCAGCAGCCGCACGGCATCGTGCTGGTCACCGGCCCGACCGGTTCGGGCAAGACCACCACGCTGTACTCGGCGCTCAAGCGCCTGGCCACGCCCGACCTCAACATCTGCACCATCGAGGATCCGATCGAGATGGTCTGGCCGGAGTTCAACCAGACCCAGGTGCACACCGCGATCGATCTCACCTTCGCCTCCGGCGTGCGCACCCTGCTGCGGCAGGACCCGGACATCATCATGATCGGCGAGATCCGCGACCTGGACACCGCCCAGATGGCGGTGCAGGCGTCGCTGACCGGCCACCTGGTGCTGTCCACGCTGCACACCAACGACGCACCCTCGGCGGTCACCCGCCTGCTCGACCTGGGCCTGCCGCATTACCTGATCGCCTCGACCTTGAACGGGGTGCTGGCGCAGCGCCTGGTGCGGACCCTGTGCCCGCACTGCCGGCAGCCGCGCGAAGTGCCGGACGAGGCCTGGCAGGCGCTGCTCGGCGACGGCGCGCGGCCGCCGCCCGGCGAGACCCAGGGCGCGGTGGGTTGCCTGGAGTGCCGCAACACCGGTTACCTCGGCCGGGTCGGCCTGTACGAACTGATGCCGGTGACGCCGGCGCTGCGTGCGCGGATCCGTCCCGACATGGAGCTGGCCGGGTTCACCGCCGCTGCCCGGCAGGGCGGCCTGCGCACCCTGCGCGACGCCGCCGCCGCCAAGGTCGCGCAGGGCCTGACCACGGTGGAGGAAGTGCTGACGGTGCTGCCGCCACGGGAGTGAGGGGCGCGGCCGGATGAGCGTCTCCACCGAACCTCGCCCGCTGCTGATCGTGGTCGCCGGCCGCCCGGTCGAACCGCTGCGCCGGCACGGCGGGTTCGGCCACTGGATCCGCGTCGCCGCCGGGCTCGGGCGCCGCGACGCGGTGGTGGTCGACGTCGAGGCCGGGGCGCCGCTGCCGCCGCCAGCGGGCTTCGCCGGCGCCATCGTCAGCGGCTCTGCGGCGATGGTCACCGAGCGCCTCGGCTGGAGCGAGCGCACCGCCGGCTGGCTGCACGAGGCGGCGCATGGCGGGCTGCCGCTGCTCGGGATCTGCTACGGCCACCAGCTGCTGGCGCACGCGCTCGGCGGCGAGGTCGGCGACCACCCGCGCGGCCGCGAGATGGGTACCGTCGAGGTGGCCCGCGCGCCGGCGAGCGCCGGCGACCCGCTGTTCGCGACCCTGCCGGCGCGCTTCGCCGCCCAGGTCACGCATCTGCAGAGCGTGCTGCGGCCGCCGCCCGGCGCGGTGCTGCTGGCGGCATCGCGGCACGACGGCTGCCATGCGTTCCGCTGGCGCGGCCACGCCTGGGGCGTGCAGTTCCATCCGGAGTTCAGCGCCACGCACATGCGCGGCTACATCCGCGCCCGCGCCGAACAGCTGCGCGGAGGGCGCGGACCCGGAGGCGCTGGCGCGCGGCGTGCGCGCGGCCCCGCACGCACGCCGCGCGCTGCGGCGTTTCGCGCGGCGGGCGCGTACACTGTCGGCGGGCCATCGGGGACAGTGACCATGACGCAGGTGAGGAAGGTATCGATCGGTGACGGCGCGGAATGGCTGTTGGCCGGTTTCGGATTGCTGCGCAGGTCGCCGCTCGGGCTCGGGCTGCTGGGCGCGATCTTCGGCTTCCTGACCGCGCTGCCGCTGCTGTTCGGCGAGCAGCTCGGCGCCTTCATGGCGTTCCAGCTGGTGCTGGTGATCTTGGGGCCGGTGCTGATGGGCGGCTTCGTCCATGCGGTCGGCGAGGTCGATGCCGGGCGCCAGGCGGTGCCCGCTCACCTGCTGCACGGGTTCTCCGGGGGCCGCGCGCCGCGCCTGGTGGCGCTGCTGCTGCCGCAGGTGGCGATGGCGGTGCTCGCGGTGCTGCTGCTGGTGGTGATGGTGGGGCCGACCCAGCTGCAGGAGGCGATCGCCGTGCTCGAGCAGGCCGAAGGCCAGGCCAACCCCGATCCGGCGATGTTCGAGAACCTGCCGATCGGCCGGTTCCTGCTGTGGATGCTGCTGGCGTTCGTGCTCGGCGTGTTGACCTATTTCTTCACCTTCGTCGCCACCCCGCAGATCATGTTCGAGGGGCGCGGCGCGCTGGAATCGATGAAGCGCAGCTTCGCGGCGTGCATCCGCAACGTGCCGGCGATGATCCTGTTCTTCGTGCTGCTGATCGTCATCGTGTTCCTGGTCAGCGTGGGTGCGCAGCTGGTGGCGGTGGTCGCGCGCCTGGCCGCCGGCCCGCTGGCGATGCAGTTCGTCGCCCAGATCCTGATGATGGCGGTGCTGATGCCGGTGATGCTGGGCGCGTCCTACCGCGCCTGGCAGAAGATGCTGGCGCCGGCGGATGGCGCGGCGCCGACAATGGCGGCACCGCCGCCTTCCGGCATCGAGGTCTGAGGCGGTTCAGCCGCCGAGTGCGCGCTGCAGCGCGAGCTGCAGCTGCGACTGCATCGCCGCCAGCAGCCACAGCGCCGCCGCCGCGCCCGCCAGCGCCTGCGCCGCGATCCAGGCGCGCGCCCACGCCGGCAGCGCCTTCGTGCCGTCCTGCAGCACGTGCGCGCCGGCGATCCGGTCGTGCAGCGCGCGCCGCTCCGGTGGCAGCGCCGCGAGCGCGTGGCCGAGATTGCCGCTGAGCCACGACAGCGCGCCGGCCAGATGACGCGCCAGCGCGCGCGCCGGGGCGAGCCGGCGGCCGTCGCTGCCGCCCACCCGCAGGCCCAGCGCGCGCTTGCCCAAGGTCGCCTGGTGCGGCGAGGCCTCGGCGCCGACGTGATAGAGCAGCGCCAGCGCCGCGAACGCCGCCAGCGGCGGCAACGCCGTCGCGGCCACCGCGTCGAGCAGCGCCGCGGCCGCTTCCCGCAGGCGCGGATCGCGGCTGGCGGCCAGCGCCGCGACCAGCGGCGAGCCGCTCGTCGACACCAGCGCGAGCAGCGCCGCGGCGACGGTGTCGACCAGTTCCGCGTACCCAGCGGCGATGCGCGCGCCGCCTTCGCGCAGCCGCGCAGCGCCCAGCAGCAGCACCGGCAACGCCAGCAGCGCCGCGTCCAGCGACCAGGCGGCGTAGCGCCGCCAGAAGCCCGCCGCGGTCATGTGGCCGGCCGGTCGGCCTCGTCGTCGCGGCCCTGCGATTTGGGCGCCAGCAACCGCGCCGCGACGATGCCGGCCTCGTACAGCAGGCACATCGGGATCGCCAGCATCAGCTGCGAGATCACGTCCGGCGGGGTGATCACCGCCGCCAGCACGAACACCCCGACGATGGCGTAGCCGCGCCACTCGCGCAGCTGCGTCGGCGTCACCCAGCCGAGCAGGGTCAGGATCACCAGCGCCACCGGCAGCTCGAAGCTCAGGCCGAAGGCGAGGAAGATCACCAGCACGAAGTTCAGGTAGGCGTGGATGTCGGTCATCATCGCCACCCCGTCCGGGGTGACGCTGGTGAGGAAGCCGAACACCGCCGGCAGCACCAGGAAGAACGCGAACGCGCAGCCGATGTAGAACAGCGCCACCGCCGACACCAGCAGCGGAAGCGCCAGCTTCTTCTCGCGCCGGTACAGGCCCGGCGCCACGAACGCCCAGGCCTGGTAGAGCAGCCAGGGCATGGTCGAGATCACCGCCACGAAGAACGCCAGCTTCAGCGGCGCGAAGAACGGCGAGGCCACCTCCACGGCGATCAGGTGCGCGCCCTCCGGCAGCTTGTCCAGCAGCGGTTGCGCCAGCAGCCCGTAGAGGCGGTTGGCGAACGGCAGCAGCGCCAGCAGCACCAGCACCACGCCGGCGAGCGCGCGCATCAGCCGCGAGCGCAGCTCGACCAGGTGGTCGATCAGGCTGCTGTCGACGGCGCTCTCAGCGTCGCGCGGCATCGTCGTCCTCCGGAGGCGCCGGGGCCGGCGCGGGCGGCGGCTGCGGTTGGTCGGTAGCGGGCAGGGCCGGCGCGGCCGCATCCTGCGCGCCCGCCTCCTGGTCCTCGCCCGACCTTCCGCGGCGGCCCATCCCGGCTTCGACCTCGCGCGCGGTCTCGCGCACCGAGTCGCGCACCGCGTCGACCTCGCTGCGCATCCGCTCGCGCGCATCGCGCACCGAGCCGTCGACCTCGCGCATCGCGTCCTCGGCGTCGTGCAGGCTGCGCTTGAGCTCCTCGGCGGCCAGTTCGCGCTCCAGTTCCGACCTCACCGAATGCCACTGGGCGCGCGCCCGGCGCACCCACAGCCCGGCGAAGCGCGCCGCCCTGGGCAGGCGCTCGGGCCCGAGCACCACCAGGGCGACGACCGCGATCAGGAACAGCTCGCTGAAGCCGATGTCGAACATGCGATGCGGCGCCGCGCAGCGGCGTCAGCGTGCGGTCTTGTCGTCGTCGCGCTGGGTGTCGCGGGTGGCGGCGTCGTCGCTGCGGGCCTGGTCCTCCAGGCGCGCGGCCGGACGATCGGCGTCGGCGTCGCTCACGCCCTTCTTGAAGCCCTTGATCGCCTCGCCCAGATCGCGCCCGGCGCCGCGCAGGCGCTTGGTGCCGAACACCAGCAGCACGACCACCAGCACGATGAGCCAATGCCAGATGCTGAAACTGCCCATGGGGTGCCCAAGAAGAGGAGGAAGCGATCAGGATACCGCAGCCGGTCGGCGCGGTGCCGGCCCGCCCGGGATGAATGCGCAGGCGACGGCGATCAGGGCGTGTCGTCGAGCGGCTCGCTGCGGATCTCGCCCTCGGCGACCGGCTCGAACGGCTGCGGCATCGGCGCCGCGGCGTCCGCTGGCGGCTGCGGCAGCGCCTGGGTGCCTGCTGGAACGGTGACCGCTGCCGATGCGTGCGCCACCGCGGCCGGCGCGGTCGCGGTGCCGCGATTGGCGCGGGCGATCGCGGTGGCCTCCTCGAGCCGGTCGCGGAAGTCCACCACCGCATTCGACGGCGCCTGCCCGGCGCGACCCTCGAAGATCATCCGCGGGGTGGTGCCCTGGCCGTAGACCGCCTGGTTGGCATCGTCGTCGATGCTCAGCACGGCACCATCCAGCGCCACCCCGGCGAACAGCCCGCGGGCCCGCGACCACGACCAGATCTCGGCCTTGAGCTGGCCGTCGGTGGCGGTGGACGCGTTGCGGCCCAGGGGGCCGGCGGCGACCCCGGCGTCGGCGCCGAGGGTGAACTTGCCGTTGACCACCGATTCCAGGCTGCGATCGTTGCGGAACACCAACACCACGTCGGCGGACTGCACCCCGACCTGGAAACCGATGCTGCCGCCGGTGAGGGTGACGAAGCTCGGCTGCGACCAGGTGCCGTCGGGGCTCTTCACCGCCATCAGGCCGTGGCCGCGGCGGCCGCCGAGCACCAGCCCGGCCTTGATCGTGTCGGGTACCACCACGATCGCCCGGGCCTCGTCGAGCAGCTTGTCGGGGATGGCGCTCTCGGGGATCGCCTGGATCTCGGTCAGCACCCGCACCGCGTTGTGCGCGCGGGCGTCTTCCTCGGGTCCGGCGAGCGCGGTGCCGGTGGCGGCGAGCGACAGCGCCAGCGCGGCACCGATCAGGACCAGGCGCGGGGCGGAAGGACGGCGGCGGGGCTGGGACATGCGGGACTCCGGGCAAAGGGTGAAGCGCGAGCAGGCAGGCAGACCGCGCCAGGCGCAACAAAGTTCAGGCTAGGGCCGCGGCGATGAATCGGCGGTGAGCCGCGGCCGCTGTCGGCGGCGGCACCGGCCTGTCATCCTATGCCGATGGCCAGTCCAGTCCCCCCCGATGCGGGCGATATCCGCGACACCGCGCTGCTGGTCGTCAATCTCGGCACCCCGGCCGCGCCGACCGCCGCCGCGGTGCGCCGCTACCTGGCCGAGTTCCTGCACGATTACCGGGTGGTGGCGCTGACCCGCTGGCTGTGGTGCCCGCTGCTGCACTTCGTGATCCTGCCGCTGCGCTCGCCGCGGGTGGCGAAGCTGTACGCCGGGATCTGGATGGAAGGCGGCTCGCCGCTGGCGGTGCATACCGAGCGCCTGGCGCGGGCGCTGCAGCAGCGCCTGCCGGAACTGCGCGTGGCTCACGCGATGCGCTACGGCGCACCGGCGCTGGGCGCCGCCCTGCGCTCGCTGCGCGACGGCGGCGTCCGCCGGGCGCTGGTGCTGCCGCTGTATCCCCAGTACTCCACCACCACCACCGCTTCGGTGGTCGACGTGGCGGCGGCGGTCGAGGGGATCGAGGTGCAGGTGGTGCAGGACTACCACCTCGATGCGGGCTGGGTCGCGGCGGTGGCCGGTTCGATACGCGGCTACCGCGATGCGCACGGCAGCGGCGAGCTGCTGCTGTTCTCGTTCCACGGGATCCCGCAGCGGCTGGTGGACGCCGGCGACCCCTATCAGGCGCAGTGCCGCGCCAGCGTCGCCGCGATCGCCGCGGCCCTGGGCCTGGAAGACGACCAGTGGCGGCTCACCTTCCAGTCGCGCTTCGGCCGCGAACCCTGGCTGCAGCCCTACACCGACCACACCCTGCGCGCGCTGGCCGGGCAGGGGCTGAAGCGCATCGACGTGGTCTGCCCCGGTTTCGCGGTCGACTGCCTCGAGACCCTGGAGGAGATCGCGCTGCAGAACGCCGAACTGTTCCGCGAGCATGGCGGCGAGGCGCTGCACTACATTCCATGCCTCAACGACGCGCCCGAACACGCCGAGGCGCTGGCGCGCCTGGCGCGGCGGGCCCTCGGCGCCTGATGCACGAGTTCGCGCTCGACGGTCCCGGGGTCCGCATCGCCGGGTTGCGCAGCGGCAATGCCGGCGCGCCGCGGGTGCTGGCGCTGCACGGCTGGCTCGACAACGCCGCCAGCTTCCTGCCGCTGGCGCCGTGGCTGGCGCACCTCGACCTGGTGGCGCCGGACCTGCCCGGCCATGGCCGCAGCGCGCACCTGCCGCCGGGTTCGGACTATTCCTTCGCCGGGGCGCTGCACAGCGTGCTCGACATCGCCGACGCGCTGGGCTGGGAACGTTTCGCGCTGCTCGGGCATTCGATGGGGGCGGGGATCGCCAGCCTGGTGGCCGCCGCCGCGCCGCGCCGGATCGAGCGGCTGCTGGCGATCGAGGCGCTGGGGGCGTTGCCGGAGGATCCGGCGCGCACCGCGGCGCGGCTGCGCGAGGCGGTCGCCGCCGCCCGTGCGCTGCGCGGCAAGCGGCTGCGCCTGTTCCCCGACCCGGAGCCGGCGGTCCGCGCGCGCATGCAGGCCAACGGCCTCAGCGAGCCGGTCGCGCGGCTGCTGGTGGAGCGCGGGCTGGAGGCGGTCGAGGGCGGCTGGCGCTGGAGCAGCGACCCGCGCCTGACCCTGCCGACCATGGTGCGCATGACCGATGCCCAGGTCGACGACCTGGTGGCCGGCATCGCCTGCCCAACCCGGGTGATCTACGCCGACCCGCCGCAGCCGTACCTGCCCGAACCGGAACGCAGCCGGCGCGTGCGGCTACTGCCGCGGGGCGAACTGGTGGTGGTGCAGGGCACCCATCACCTGCACATGGAGGACCCGGCGGCGGTGGCCGCGGCGATCGGGGATTTCCTGGGCGCGGCCTGAGCCACGCCGCCGGCGCTACTGCCGGCGCTCGTGCAACTGCAGCCCGACCAGCACGCCCCCGCCGTCGCCGTGGCCCCGCGCGAACGACAGCACCGCGGTGCGGGATCCCTTCTCGAAGGCGAGCATGGCGCTGTCGCCGGCGTCGCGGCGGGACAGGGTCGGCTGCCAGCCCAGCCGCGCCATGGCCGCGTCGGCGTCGCCGAACAGGGCGCCCACCTGTCCCGGCGCGCGCAGGCTGACGGTGGTGGTGCCGTCCATGTCGACCACGCTGTCGATGTCGTAGCGCGGCGGCAGGTACACGTCCTCGGGGAAGCCGGGCGGCAGGGGCAGCGGGGCCGACGCGCGGCGGCCGGAATCGCCCGCCAGCGGCGCCGGGACTTCCATCGCGTTGCGATCGGCCGCGGCCTCGGCGAGCGCATCGCCGGCGCGGCTGCAGGCGGCCAGCGCCAGGGTGGCCGCCAGCGGCACCAGCGCCATGCGCGGGAGAACCCGACCCGGGGTGAGCATTGCATGGCCTCGCAGCTGCCGTTCCCGGGAACAACGGCAGCCGCGGGCTCAGCCGGACAGCAGCGCGTGCAGCCGCGCCTTGAGGCGGCGGCCCTCGGCGTGGAAATAGGCGCGTTGGCGGCGCCATTCCGGGCAGCGCGCCTCGACCTCGGCCCAGAACGACGGCGAATGGTCGGCGTGGATCAGGTGGCAGAGTTCATGGACCAGGACGTACTCGAACGCCGCCGGCTCGCCCAGCACCAGCGACAGGTCCAGCGACAGCACCCCGTTGGCGGCCAGCGAGCCCCACTGCGAGGACATCGGCCGCAGCCGGATGCGCGCCGGGGCGCGCGGCAGCGCCGGCAGGTAGCGCGGCAGCCAGCGGCCGATGTCGGCGCGGGCCTGGGCTTCGTAGAAGTCGCGCAGGCAGCGGCGCAGCGCCGCCGGCGCGGCGCGCGGCGGCAGCGCGAACGTGATGCCGCCGGCATCCTCGCGCAGGCTGGCGTAGCGGCCCTGTTCCCAGCGCAGCGGCAACAGCAGGCCGCGCAGCGGCAGCGCCGCGCTTTCCCCCGGGACCAGCGCGACGATGCCGTCGGGATCCTGGGCCGCCAGTTGCAGCACCAGCCAGTCGCGGTGCTGATGCAGGAACCGCTGGCCCGCCACCAGGCTGGCGCGCGGCGGCAGGGTGAGCCGCGCGCCCCGTTCGCCGACCGTCAGCCGCAGCCGGCGTGCGCGCGGGTCGCGCACGCGCTCGACCTCGATCTCGCGGCCATCGTCGAGCCGCACCGAGGTGCGATCGCGCAGCAGCGCGCGCGGTGCGATCAGGCGGCGCAGCGGGGAAGGCATGGCTGGATTCTACGGCCGGGCGGCGCTGCGGTGGGGCGCTCAGCCATCGGCCTTCGACAGCTTGAGCGCGGGCTCGAGGATCGCGAACAGCCGCCGGAACTCGCCGCTCATCAGCGCGAAGCGCGCGTCGAGCTCGGCGCGCAGGTCTTCCTGTTCGGTGCCCTCGAGCTGGTCGATGGCGCCATCGAGGAACTTCAGCTTGCGGATCACCAGATCCTCGCCGAGCACGAACGAAAGATGGTCGTCGAGGGTCAGCGCCAGGCGCGTGACCTGTTTGCCGGACTCCAGGTGCCGGGCGATCTCGTCGGATTCGAGGTCCTGGCGCTGGCATTTGACGATCGCGCCATGGTCGGCGGCGTCCTTGAGTTCGCATTCCTCGCCCAGGGCGAGGCCGGCGGGCAGCGGCTCACCGGCGATCCAGCCGGTCAGCACCGAGCGCGGCGCGACCTCGGCGTTCAGCGGCAGCGCCGGGAAGCTGCCGAGCGCGCGGCGAACCTCGGAGACCGCGGCCTCGGCGTTCTTGCGGCTGGAGGTGTCGACCGCGCAGACCCCGTGCTCGAGATCCAGCAGCACCGAGGTGCGCGAGGGCCGCACGAACGCACGCGGCAGCAGTTCGTGCACCAGCTCCTCCTTGAGCCGCTTGCGGGCGCGGCCGCCGGGCTTGCGGCCTTCCTTCTGCTCCATCTCGGCGAGCTTGCGCGCCAGCAGGTCGTTGACCACCGCCGCCGGCAGCAGGCGGTCCTCGCCGCCGACGGTCAACCAGATCGCGTCGGCGATGCGGTGCGAGAGCGCCTCGGCGTCGCGGCCGAACGGCGATACGAAGCCCCGCGAGGACAGCTCCAGCGGGCCGACCGGCTTGAGCCGCGCCTCGCCCAGGCCTTCATCGAGATGGGCCAGGTCCAGGGCGCTGGGGAATCGGAACAGGGTGAGGTTTCTGAAGAACATTCGGTGGCCGGAAGTGGGGAGGGGAAATGCAGCGGCTCGCGTCCCGGCGCGCGGGAAGCGAGCGGCAGGGTCGTGGCGTTCAGCACCCGCCGTGGCGGGCCGGCCGGGCCTCGGAGGCTCCGGCCGGTGCGGCGCGGGCGTCGGGCTCGCGGTCGCCGCCTGCGGGGGCGAGGGAAAGGAAATCGAACAGGTTCGGATCGGCCAGCTGCGACGGGCGGATGTCGCCGAGCGCGCGGGCGATCTGGTCGATCCGGCCGGGCGTCTCGCGCTCCCACTGCGCCATCATCCGCTGCACCTGGCGCCGCTGCAGGTTCTCCTGCGATCCGCACAGGTTGCACGGGATGATCGGGAAGCGCCGGGCCGCCGCGTAGGCGGCGATGTCGGCCTCGCGGACGTACGCCAGCGGCCGGATCACCACGTGGCGGCCGTCGTCCGACAGCAGCTTGGGCGGCATCCCCGAGAGCTTGGCGTGGAAGAACAGGTTGAGGAAGAAGGTCGCCACCATGTCGTCGCGGTGGTGGCCGAGCGCGATCTTGGTGAAGCCGTGCTCGGCGGCGTAGCTGTACAGGGCGCCGCGGCGCAGCCGCGAGCACAGCGCGCACATGGTCTTGCCCTCGGGCACCACGCGGCTGACCACCGAGTAGGTGTCCTGCTCGAGGATCCGGAAGTCGACGCCGATCGATTCGAGGTACCGGGGCAGCACGTGTTCCGGGAAGCCGGGCTGCTTCTGGTCGAGGTTGACCGCGGTGATCGAAAACGACACCGGCGCCTTCTCGCGCAGCTGCAGCAGGATGTCGAGCATGGTGTAGCTGTCCTTGCCGCCCGACAGGCACACCATCACCCGGTCGCCTTCGGCGATCATCCCGAAGTCGGCGATCGCGCGGCCCACCTGGTGGCGCAGGCGGCCGCCCAGGCGCTTGAGCTCGCGCGCTGCGCGCTGCGGCTCGGGGCGGCGGCGGACCGGTTCGGGCAGGGGCAGGACGGTGCTCATCGTGCGCATAGTCTACCGGCTGCGGTCGCGGTGACGGCGCGGGCCCGCAGGCGCTAAGCTGCGGGCAGGATGCAGACCACCGACCTGGCCGAAGCCTCGCGCAAGCTCGCCGAACTGCGCGTCGAGCACCGCGACCTGGACCTGGCGATCGCCAGGGTGCAGGCGGACGCGCATGCCGACGACCTCGCGGTCAAGCGGTTGAAGAAGCGCAAGCTGCAGCTGAAGGACGCGATCGCGCGGCTGGAGTCGTCGCTGATCCCCGACGAGCCGGCATAGCCCGGCGCACCTACGGGTCGGCGGGTTCGGGCTCGGGTCCGGGCTTGGCCGCCTCCGGGCTCACCTTCTCGATGGTGTGGCGCAGCTCGCGGCCGAGGATGACCTTGGCGTCGCGCGCCCAGGCGTCCAGGCGCTGGTCGAAGGTCAGCTTGCTGTTGCCGTCCAGCTTCACCAGCTCGAGCTGGCGCAGTTTCTGGATGAAGCCGCGGAACAGCGAGCGGTCGAAGAATTCCGGCGCCGCCGGCGCGTACAGCAGGCTCAGGCGCTGCGCAGCCAGCTGGCACAGGCTTTCCAGCTCGCCGGCGCCGAGGGTGCCCGGGCCGTTCTTGGCCAGCACCGAGATGGCGATGTAGTAGCGCTCGAACGCCTGCTGCAGGGGATGCCCGAGCGCGCGCAGCCGGAACACCTCGTCGCTCTGGCCGACGTTGCGCTGGAAGATGCCGCCGTCGTCCTCGCCGACCCGCTCCAGCAGCCCCTCGCGCTCGAACACGCCGATGGTGCGGTCGATGCGCTCTGCGAACTCCTCCGCGCTCCAGGGCAGGAACAGTTCGCCCTGCAGGAACGGGTAGACCGCGCGCCCGAGCCGCAGCAGGTTGGCGTGGCTCATGCGGCGGTTGTGGAGGAAACAGCAGGCGATCCAGGCCGAGGCGGTGTAGAGATGGACCACGTTGTTGCGGAAGTACGACAGCAGCACCGCGGTCTCGTCGTCCACCCGGAACACGTCGCCGAGCGGATGGGCGACGCGGTTGAGCACGCCGATCTCCTCGCCGTGGGCGACGATCTCGGCCGGCGCGTGCGGGGTCACGGTGACCAGGTCGCTGTACGGCACCTCGGCCAGCAGCGTCTTGGACAGCGAGATCTGCGCCAGCAGGTCGGCCTCGCCCATCGCGTGCTTGGGCGTGGACAACAGCGCCAGCGCCAGCAGGTTGATCGGGTTGACGTCGGCGGCGCGGTTGATGTTCTGCTGGATGCGCTGGGCGGTGGCGTCGACGGTGCGCGACAGCCAGTCCGGGCGCTCCTCGTCCGGCAGCGGCCGGCCGTCCCAGGCGGAGGCGTGTTCGGCCAGCATGTCGGCCAGCGGGATCGCCTCGCCGAAGTTCACCACCACCTGGCCGTAGTTGGAGCGCAGCACCCTGGGAATGCCCAGCAGCAGCTGCCAGATCGATTCCTTCTCCTTGGGCTTGCCGGACAGCTCGTCCAGGTAGCTGTCGCCCTCCATCAGCTTCTCGTAGCCGATGTAGACCGGCTGGAACAGCACCGGCCGGGTCGGCTGGCGCAGGAACGCGCGCACCGTCATCGAGACCATGCCGCCCTTGGGCGCCAGCAGGCGGCCGGTGCGCGAGCGCCCGCCCTCGACGAAGTACTCGATCGAGTACCCACCCGCCACCAACTGGGCCACGTACTCGGCCAGCACCGTGGAGTACAGCGCGTTGCCGCGGATCGAGCGGCGGATGAAGAACGCGCCGCCCTTGCGCAGCACCGTGCCGATCACCGGCAGGTTGAGGTTGATGCCGGCGACGATGTGCGGCGGCACGATGCCGCGGTTGTAGAGCAGGTAGGACAGCAGCAGGTAGTCCATGTGGCTGCGATGGCTGGGCACGTAGACGATCTCGTGCCCGGGCGCGGCCGCCTTCAGCGCGTCGAGGTGATGCACCAGCACGCCGCGGAAGATCCGGTTCCACACCGTGGTGAGCAGGAAACTCGCCGAGCGCACCACCGGGTGCGAATAGTCCGCGGCGATCTCGTACGCGTAGGCATGGGCCTTGCGCCAGGCCTCCTCAGGGCTGGAGCCGGCGCGGCGCGCCTGGTCGGCGATCGCCTCCTTGACCGCCGGCGCCGCCAGCACCTTGTCGACCAGCAGCCGGCGGGTCGACAGGTCCGGGCCGATGATCGCCTCGCGGATCCGGTTGAAATGGGTGCGCAGCACCCGCGAGACCTTGCGGACGGTGCGCTCCGGGCTCAGGTCCTCGGCGATGCTGGCGCGCAGGTCCACCGGCGCGGCGAACCGCACCAGGGTGTCGCGGCCGTTGAGCAGGATCGCCAGCAGCCGGCGGAACCGGCCCACCAGCGCCCAGTTCTCCGAGAACAGCACCGAGAACCAACCGCTGGCCTTGTCCGGGGAGCGGCCGACGAAGATCGAGACCGGCAGCAGCTGCACATCGAGCGCCGGATCGGTGCGGTGCGCCTCGAGCAGCCGCGCGAGCGATTCGGAATGGGTCTTCTGCGGCGGGCGCTTGCCGGGCGCGAGCGCGTTGAGGGTGCTGCCGGCATTGCGCCGCGACAGCGCCACGTAGGCGCGCTTGCGCCCCAGCGGATCGCCGGGCAGCGGCTGCAGCGGCGAGGGCATCCCGGCTTCGCGGCAGGCGCGCTCGAGGATCAGCGCGTTGGACAGGCCGTAGTCCTCGAGCACGTAGCAGACCGGGCGCTGATCGACGTAGCCCTCGGGATCCTGCGGTTCGATCTTCAGCCCGATCCACGGCGAAAGCAGGCGGCCGAGCAGGCGCGCCCACAGCGGCCGCCGCGGCGTGCGCGGCGGCCGCCCCCGCGCCGGCCCGGCCGTGGCTCCCGCCGCGGCGGCGCCCGCCGCCGGATCGTCCCTGGCGCCGGATTCGGGAAAGGGCAGACGGGACTGGTCGGGTTGCTGCGGCATGGGCGGCATTATCGCCCAGCGCGGGGGGCGCCCGGCGCTGGGCCGTTCAGGCGCCTTCGCCGGGGCGCCCGGGCGGCGCCGGTGCAGCGGGCTGGCCGGCGGCGGCGCTGGCCTCGGCCCGGCGCAGGTAGTCGCTGCGGTACCAGCGGCCGCCGCGCCGTTCGACGGCCACGCGCCCGTCGATCGGCTGCCCCGCCAGCTCGTAGCGCAGCCGCACCACGGCCCGGTCGCCGGTCTGCCGCTCCAGGGTGGCGTCGATGCCGGACAGGGCAGCATCGATGTCGAGGCCGTAGTCCGCCACGACCTGCTTCACTTCGGCCAGGAACGGCGACAGCCGCCGCAGCGTGCCTTCCATCCCCGCGGCCGCGAACGCGTCGTCGTCGCGCAGGCCGGTGGCGCGGGCGGCGGCGGCCAGGCGGGCGATCGCCGCATCGGCGCGCGCCGGATCGGCCAGCGGCGCCTCCAGGCCCCAGCGCACCAGCGCGGTGATCAGCTGCACGTCGCGTTCGCGCGCGTGCTCGTCCAGCGCGGCGTCGCCCTGCACGTAATGCACCCCGAACAGGCCGAGCGCTTCGACCGCCTGGCGCAGTTCCGCCTCGGCGCCGCCGAACTGCTCGCGAAACTGCCGCCGCAGCCGGGTTTCCGAGTCCTCGGCCGCCAGCGTCTGCAGCAGCGCCGGCAGCTGCCCGTGCAGCGGCAGTTCCTCGAGCGGCCAGCGGCTGCCGCGCGCCCATGCGTCCTGCAGCCGCTGGTACAGCCCGGGCGGCACCGCGTCGCGGGCGAAGCCGGCCAGGTCGCCGTCGCGCAGGTGCCGGGCGGGCAGCAGCACCGCGTCCACCGGCCGGGAGGCGCCCGCCGGCGCGGGCGCGACGGCGGGCGCCTCGCGCCGGCATGCGGTGGCGCAGGCGGCCAGCGCCGCGGTCAGCAGCAGCAGGCGGACGATCGCGGACATGGCGTTCCCCTGGGTGCAGCCGGCATCTTGGCCGCCCCCGGCGGCGCGGACAAGGCGAAGCGGGCGGCGGTGTCCTGGAACGTGACGGCCAACAGGCCCTAGAGGTCGCGGACCACCCAGCCGGGGGTCTGCGCCGGCACCGCATCGAGGGCCGCCTGGGCCACCTCCGCCGGGGCGCGCCCGGCCTTCCAGGCGGCCGCCACCGCCGCCAGCCGCTCCCGGGTGGCGCGGGTGAAGGCGCCTTCCAGTTCGTTCTCGGCGTCGGCGGCCAGCTTCTGCGGGTACAGGGTGCGGGCGTCCTCGCTGTGATTGAGCAGGTCGATGAGGTGGGCGAGCGCGTCGCGGAAGGCGTTCGGCCCCAGCGGGGTGCGCTGGGTTCGCTGCAGATGCCAGACGGTGAGGTATTCGACCGGCCCCAGCAGCCGCCGCGGGGTGGCGCCGAAGAACTGTCCCGACAGGGTGCTGGCCGAGAACGGGGTGACGTTGTCCGGCAGCCGGGTCGCGCCCCAGGAACTGAGTGCTCCGCCGGGCAGGTCCATGCGCCGCAACGCGGTGCCGAAGGTCTCCGCCAGCAGCCGCTTGGCGCGGTCGTCGTCGCTTTCCGCGACGACGCCGAGCAGGCGCAGGAACATCGGGTAGTGCTCCTCGCCGAGGCGGCGGGCGAGGCGCTTGAGCACGGTGAGGCGGTATTCGGGATCGCCATGCGCGGCCAGCGCCGAGACCAGACGGTCCGCGGCGGCGCGCAGGGCGGCGGCAGAGGGCGGGGTGTCGGTCATGGCGGCGCCGCCGTGCGGCGGGCAGGAAGACGGATCACGACTCTACCGCGGCGGCGGGCCGCCGCGCGCGGCTCAGGCCAGGGCGTCGAGGATCGCGTCGGCGGCGCGGTCGGCCGCCTGGGCCAGATCGAGGCCGCCCAGGGCGCTCTCGAAGCCCAGATCCCCCGCCAGCATCCGGGTGCCGGCGCCGAATCCTTCCCAGGCGGACGCCCCGAGCACGCGTTCGCCGGCGTCGACCGCGGGGGAAGCCGCGGCCGGCGCCTCTTGGGCGACCTCGGGCGCCTGCTGCGGGCCCTGCTGGCGCAGATCGTCGAGCGCGACCTGCCCGTCGAGCCGGCCGAGGCCGGTGACGTTGAGGTGCGGATCGGAACCGATGCTGCTCATGCGCTTGGGGACACCTGATGGGCTGCCGGACGGCGTTGCGGATTGGTCCGCCTTGCGGCGTTGGGAGCAATGTAACGGCGCCGCAGCGCCAGTGTCACCCGGGGGCAACCCTAGGTCGGCGGGGGCGGCATGGGGCGCTGTTCAGGATCGTGCTCGCTGGCGCGGCGGGGCGCTGCGGGCATGCTAGCCTCGCGGCGACGTCACGGCAACGCGGTGCGCGGATGGCAGACAAGGACCAGGGCGCCGACAAGACCGAAAAGCCCACCCCGAAGAAGATCCGCGACGCCCGCAAGGAAGGCAACGTCGCCAAGAGCAAGGAGCTGACCAGCACCGTGCTGGTGATGGGCTGGATCGCCGGCGCGTGGATGCTGATGGGAATGATGCACGCGCGCATCAGCGAGCTGTTCGACAGGAGTCTGGAGGCGGTCGGCCAGCCGTTCTTCGAGACCCTGCCGGAACTCGGTTCGCTGGCCCTGCAGACCCTGCTGTGGTTGACGGTACCGCTGATGGTGCTGGCGATGCTGCTCGCCGCGGTCACCGAGTTCCTGCAGACCGGTCCGATCGCCACGCTCAAGAAGATCAGCCCCAAGCTCGACAAGCTCAATCCGGTCGAGGGCGTCAAGAAGATGTTCTCGATGGACAACCTGGTCGAGCTGATCAAGTCGGTGCTCAAGAGCGCGGCGCTGATCGGGATCGGCTACATCGTGCTGCGCGGCATGCTCGAGGGGCTGCTGAAGCTCCCCTACGCGTCGCCGGCGGCGATGGGCTCGGCGATCTGGCACGCCCTGAAGTGGATCGTGATCTGGACCGTGGCGGTGTTCTTCTTCGTCTCGGCGCTGGACGTCTGGTACCAGAAGTACTCCTACACCAAGAAGCTCAAGATGAGCCGCCGCGACATCAAGCAGGAGGTCAAGGAGAACGAGGGCGACCCCTACGTCAAGCAGCGGCGCAAGCAGTTGCACCAGGAGTGGTCCCAGCAGAACATGCTCGGCTCGGTCCGAAAGTCGAGCGTGGTGGTGACCAATCCGACCCATATCGCGGTCGCCCTGCAGTACGAGCACGGCGAGACCGAGCTGCCCGTGGTGGTGGCCAAGGGCGAAGGCGCGCTGGCCGAGGAGATCAAGCGCGCCGCCGAGGAGGCCGGGGTGCCGATCCTGCAGAACGTTCCGCTGGCCCGCGGCCTGAACGAGAAGGTGGAGCTCGACGACTACATCGGCAGCGAATTCTTCGAGGCGGTGGCGGAGGTGCTGCACTGGGCCGAGGGCGTGCGCCGCGGCCACCACGGCGGCTGATCGCGTTCCGGGCTCCGGAGGCAGAGCAGCGCAGCGGGTTCCGCGCTACGCAGACGGATCCTCGAAGATGATCCGCAGCAGCTCGATCAGGCCGCGGCTGTCGGTCAGCCGCTCGACCAGAATCTCCACGTAGACGCCCAGCATCAGCAGGATGATCGCGGTGGCCAGCCACGCCTTGATCGGCAGGGTCAGCGCGAACACGTTGAGCGAGGGCGCATAGCGGTTCACCAGCCCGAACGACAGGTCGATGATCAGCAGGATCACCATCGCCGGGGCCGCCAGTACCAGCAGCAGCGTCATCATGAAGCTGAAATGGCCGACGAACAGGTTGATCCCGGTCGCCGGCAGGTTGGGAAAGAACGAGGTCGGGGGCCACAGCGCGTAACTCGACATCAGCAGGTCGAGGAAGATCAGGAACGCGCCGCTGGCCATGAACAGCCAGGCGGCGAAATGCGAAAGGAATTCGCCGTGCAGGGTGACCTGGTGGCCCTGGATCGGGTCGAACACCTGCGACATGCCCATGCCCACCTGGGTGTCGATGACGCTGCCCGCCGCCGAGAACGCCCAGAACACGATGCCGAAGCAGAAGCCGATGGCCACGCCGATGAACAGCTCCTTGAGCACCATCATCGGCCATTGCAGGGTGCTCATGCTCTCGGTCGGCGCCGCGGCCACCGCCACCGGCAGCGCCACGATCGCCAGGCTCACCAGGAAGCTGTTGCGCACCATCGCCGGCATGTTGGACTGGGTGATCAGCGGCAGCATCAGGAACGCGCCGATGATCCGGGGCAGGGTGAGCCCCAGCGCCAGCATGGCGTCGCCGATCGAATCGTAGGGCATCAGCCGCCGCGGTCGCTGTCGCGGACCAGGCCCGGGAAGTCGATGAAGATCTGGTGGGCGTAGGTGTACAGGGATCCGCCGATCAGCGACCCGGTCACGAACAGCATGAGCACGATCGCGAGGAATTTCAGCGCGTAGGCGAAGGTCTGCTCCTGCAGCTGGGTGGCGGCCTGCAGGAACGCCACCACCAGCCCGACCAGCGCGGCCGCGGCGATCGGCGGCCCCGACAGCAGCAGCACCAGCCACAGCGCCTGCCGGGTGAGTTCGATCACCTCGTTCATCGCCCTGCCTCCGTGGAGCGGCGCGTCGGCATCAGGCGGCGCCGGCGTAGGTCAGCACCAGGCCGTGCACCAGCTTGGCCCAGCCGTCGATCAGCACGAACAGCAGCAGCTTGAACGGCAGCGAGACGATCGTCGGCGACATCATCATCATGCCCAGCGCCAGCAGGATGTTGGCCACCACCAGGTCGATGATCAGGAACGGCAGGAAGATCAGGAAGCCGATCTGGAACGCGGCCGTCAGTTCGCTCACCGTGAAGGCCGGCACCACCACGATGAAATCGTCGACGGTCAGCGAGGCGCGCCGCTCCGGCGGCAGCAGGCGCTGGGCGCTGCGCAGGAAGAACGCGCGCTCGGCGTCGTGCGAATGCCGGATCAGGAAGGTCCGCAGCGGTTCCTTGCCGGCCTCGACCAGCGACAGCAGCCGCGCCGCGTCCATGCCGCCGCTCTCCGGCAGCGGCGGCGGCGCGGGCGGCGCGGTGATCACCACCGGCTCGTCCGGATCGACGGGGGCGGCTTCCGCTTCCGCGGCCTCCGCCAGCGCGCCGACGCTGCCGGTGACGTTGCGGAACAGCGGACCGCGCTCGGGCTGCGCCGGTGCGGCTGCGGCCTCCGTCCCGGTCGCGCCGACCGCCTCGGCCTCGGCCCGCAGCGCGTCGGCGGCCGCAGGGCTGGCGGGCGCGGGATCGTCCGCGGCCGGTCGCGCCGGCGCCGCGGGTGCGGCGCGGCCGCCGGTGCGTTCGGCCTGGGCGCGCGCACGGGCGTCGATCTGCGCCTGCACCGATGCCGGCGGCGGGCGGCCTTCCAGGCGCGCGTTGATCGATTCGTGGGTGTCCAGGATCACCGGGTACATCACGTAGATCGACAGCACGATCGCCAGGCCGTTGATGACCACGTTCGGCGGCACCTGCTGCAGGCCCAGCGCGTTGCGCAGCAGGCTCAGCACCACCACGATCTTGGTGAACGAGGTCACCATCACCGCCACGAACGGCGCCAGCGCCAGGCTGACGACGACGACGAGGACGAGCGCCGGGGAATAGTTGCTGAAATCCATTGCGCCGGGACCCCTATGTCCAGTTCAGCAGCCGCACGCCCAGGGTGTCGCCGACGGCAACCACCTCGCCCTGCCCCACGGCCTCGCCGTTGGCGCGGATGACGACATTGCTGCCCTCCAGGTGCGCCGGAAGCGCGAACACGTAGCCCGGCTGCAGCGCCGAGACCTCGCCCACGCGCATCTCCAGCCGGCCGATCTCGAACGCCACCTGCACCGGCAGCTGGCGCGCGCCGGCGTCGGCGTCCTGGTCCTCTCCGTCGGCGACGGCTTCGGCTGGGGTCTCGGTCATCGTGGCTGTCTCCTGCGGACGGGGTTGATGTTGCGCTGGGCCGTCGATGCGCCAGCCCTGCGCGGTGGCCGCCAGCGGCCAGAGCCGTCCGCAGGCGTGCGCTTCGAACTGCGGCGGCCGGCCGCGCCTGCCGGCGACGATCACATCGCCCTGGCGCAGCAGGGCCCAGTCGGCGCCGGGCAGCGGCGGCAGCGCCAGCTGCAGCGAAACCGTGGCCGGCAGCTCGCGCCAGCGGCCCAGCGGCGGCGGCGGCTCGCCCTCCACCGGCGGTTCGGCGCGCGCCAGCAGGCGTTCCAGCCAGGCGGCGGGCAGCCGCAGCGAGCCCTGCGTCGCCGGCGGCCGCCGCGCGGCGTCCTCGTCGCCGCCGGCGCTGTCGTCGATCACGAAATCCAGCCACAGCGCGTCCTCGTCGGGCGGATCCCCGGGGGCGCTCTCGGCCAGGGGCGCCAGCGCCACGCCGAGGGCCTCGCCCAGCCGCATCAGGTGGGGCTCGTGCGCGAGGCTCCAGGCCAGCAGGCGCGAGCGTCCGGTGTAGTCGCTCCAGTGCAGGCCGTCGCCGGCCAGCACCTCGCCCGCCTGCAGGCGCAGGCCCAGGCGGGTGCCCTCGGCGTCGAGCTCGAAGACGGCCGCGTCGAGCCGGGCGTCGCCCGGCATGAAATGCAGCAGGCCGCCCTCGGCCAGGTACCAGCGTTGCGGCGCCGAGAAGAACGTGCGCAGCGCATCGGCCTGGGCCGGCCGCAGCGCGCGCAGCCGCCCGCGCAGCGGCGCGGCCTCCAGTGGAGGAGTGTCGGCGCCGGCGGCGCGGCGCCTGGCGGAACGCTTGGTCCGCTTCGCGGTTTCAGCCATGCCCGAGCGCCACCTTCATCAGTTCGGGCAGGGAGCGTACACCGAGTTTGTTCATCATGTTCGCGCGATGCAGTTCGACGGTCTTGATGCTGATGCCGAGGATGTCGGCGATGATCTTGTTGGGCTTGCTCGCCACCACCAGGTCCAGGACCTGGCGCTCGCGCGGGCTGAGCCGGGCCAGCGCTTCGCTGTTGATGGCACCGTCGCCGCGGTTGCGCGCGCTGGCGAGCGCGGCGCGGATCGCCTCGACCAGGGTCTCGTCGCCGAAGGGCTTTTCCAGGAAGTTCGACGCGCCCTTGCGCATCGCCTCCACCGCCAGCGGCACGTCGCCGTGCGCGGTCACGAACACGATCGGCAGGGTGCTGCCGCGTCGCAGCATCTCCTCCTGCAGCTGCAGGCCGCTCATCTGCGGCATGCGGATGTCGGACACCAGGCATTCCTCGGCCGCGCCGTGGCGCTGCGCCGCGTAGGCGTCGAGGAACGCGCGGCCCGATGCGTGCGCGAGCACCTCGAACCCCGCGGTTTCCAGCAGCCACGCGGTGGAGTCGCGGAAGCCGTCGTTGTCGTCGACCAGCCAGATCCGGGTCCGTTCCATGTCAGACCCTTCCCTCGGCGCGCGGCAGGGTGAAGCCGAACACGCTGCCGCCGCCCTCGCGCGGCTCGAAGAACAGGCGCCCCTCGTGGTATTCGATGATCGAGCGGCAGATCGCCAGGCCGATGCCCAGGCCGTCGGCCTTGGTGGTGTAGAACGGCGAGAACAGCTGTTCGCTCTCGGCCTGGCTCAGGCCCTTGCCGCGGTCGCACACCCGCACCTCGATCTCGTCGTCCAGGTTCACCCGCGCCTCGATCCGCAGCCCGCGCTGCGCCGGGGGCACCTCGCGCATCGCCTCGATCGCGTTCTTGACCAGGTTCAGGAGCACCTGCTCCACCATCACCCGGTCGGCGTAGACCTCCGGCAGCATCGCCGCCAACGCCACGTCGATGCGCAGCTGCTGGCGCTCGGCCTCGAGCCGCAGCAGCTCCAGCACGGTGGCCGAGATCGTCGCCAGGTCCTGGGCGTCGCGGCGCGGTTCCCGGGCGCGTACGAACTCGCGCACGCGGGTGATCACCGCCGCGGCGTGCTCGGCCTGGGTGCGCGCGGCGAGCAACGCGCGCTCCACCTGCACCGGCCCGCCGGCCTGGTCGACCAGCCGCAGACTTCCATTGAGGTAGTTGACGATCGCCGCCAGGGGCTGGTTCAGCTCGTGGGCGAGGGTCGCCGCCATCTCGCCCACCGACATCAACCGCGAGGTGAACAGCAGTTTCTCCTGTCGGCTCTTGTGCGAGTCGAGCGCTTCGATGCGCTCGCTGATATCCACCGCGGTGAGCAGCGACAGCGCCCTGCCGTCGTGCTCGGTGTCGCGCCAGTACAGCGAATACCAGCGCTGGTTGTGGGGGGCGCGCACCTCGCTGCCCGGGTCGATGTCGACCCCGCTGCCGTGCAGCGCCTGCAGCAGGCCCTCGCGGCGGTCGTGGCCCGCCAGCGCGGCGAACTCCTCGTGGTAGAGGCAGTTGGCCGCGAGCAGCCGGCCGTCGGCGCGGCCGAACGCGGCACAGGCGAACGGCAGCGCCTGCAGCAACGCCTGCAGTGCCGGCATCGGGTCCGGCGGGTGGGACGCGGCCACGGCGGCCACGGGCGCAGGCGTGCGGCGACGGGTGGCGCTCATCGGCTTGCTCCCCGCCCGGCGCGGGCGGGCGGCCAGCCAGAGCTTGGGGCGGCGCCATGACAGCCGCGCGGCGGCGGCGCATCCGAGGCCACGGCCCTGCGGTACCCTGCGCGAGTGCCGCCGGACCGGCATGCCGCCCTCATCCGAAGCCATTCCATATGCGATTCCGCCTCCCCCTCGTTGCCCTTTCCTCCGTGCGGCTGGCCGCCGGCGTGCCGCTGCTGCTGTGCTGCGCCGCGGCGGCTGCCGCCGTCGCCGATCCGGTGCCGGCTGCGCCCTCGGCCTGGCGCGAACTGCTGGGGATCGTGGTGCCGCTGGCCTTCGTCATCTTCGCCCTGTTCCTGGTGTGGCGGCTGGCCCGGCGCCGCTACGGACTCACCGGCAAGGACGCGCCGCTTTCGGTGCTGCAGATCCTCCCGGTGGGCCCGCGCGAACGCGTGGTGCTGTTGCGGACCCGCGCCGGCAAGCTCTTCGCCATCGGTGTCAGTGCCCAATCTGTGAACCTTGTCGCAACGCTCGATCAGGCCGACCTCGAGGGGAGCGGCGACCCTCCGGCCGAGCCGACGCAGTCCCGGCGCCATTGATACCGTCCGGCTGCGTTAACCGGCTGTGAGCCCTCCCCAGCAGAAATGTGAACTGATTCACATCTTTCTGTGGAACGATGACGGCGTTCGCGCCGTTGAAACATTATTTTTACCTGCGAATCACTTTACATCGCTATCGTAACTTGGCACAAAGTGACGCATGAGGGCAGGGGCGATGCGGCAGACGGCTCGAGCAGGGCACCAGGGAACGGCGGTCGACGCTACGGTGCCGGGGGCTGAGTGCGGCCCGAACGAAGGCGCGGGAGTTCCAGCGTGCGCGCCCTGATCGGCAACCTGCTCGCCGCGCCCGCCGGCATGGCGCCGCGGCGGGGACTGGGGTACAGCGATGTCCTGCTGGCGTTCGGCGCGGTCACGATCATCAGCGTGATGATCCTGCCGCTGCCGCTGGTGCTGATCGACTCCCTGGTGGCGGTGAACATCTCGATCGGTTTCGGCCTGCTGCTGCTCGGCATCTACATTCCCAACCCGGTCGCCTTCTCCAGCTTTCCCAGCGTGCTGCTGCTGACCACGCTGTTCCGGCTGGCGATCTCGATCGCGATCACCCGCTCGATCCTGCTCAATGCCGAGGGCGGCCACATCGTCGAGACCTTCGGCTCGCTGGTGGCCGGCGGCAACCTGGTGGTGGGCCTGGTGGTGTTCCTGATCATCACCGTGGTGCAGTTCATCGTCATCGCCAAGGGCGCCGAGCGCGTCGCCGAGGTCGCCGCGCGCTTCACCCTGGACGCGATGCCCGGCAAGCAGCTGTCGATCGACTCCGACCTGCGCGCCGGCCTGATCGACAAGGACGAGGCGCGCCGCAAGCGCCGCCTGCTCGAGACCGAGAGCCAGCTGCATGGCTCGCTCGACGGCGCGATGAAGTTCGTCAAGGGCGACGCCATCGCCGGCATCGTGATCATCATCATCAACCTGCTCGGCGGCCTGGCCATCGGCGTGCTGCAGAAGGGCATGGAGCTGGGCGAAGCGACCCGCGTCTACAGCATCCTGACCATCGGCGACGGGCTGGTCTCGCAGATCCCCGCGATCCTCGGCACCATCGCCGCCGGCCTGGTGGTGACCCGCACCACCGGCGAGATCGAGGACCGCCACCTCGGCGACGCCATCACCCGCCAGGTTTCCGGGCAGCCGCGGGTGCTGCTGATCACCGGGCTGCTGGCGCTGCTGATGATGCTGGTGCCGGGCTTCCCGAAACCCGTGTTCGGGGTGCTCGGCATCGCCCTGCTCGGCATCAGCGCCTGGCGCTACCGCCACAGCTTCGAGACCCTGCGCCGCCTGTTCCGGATCTCCGACGAGGAGATGGCCGCCAGCCAGACCCAGGTGGAGAGCGACGACCTGGCGCCGCCGCCGCCGCTGCAGCTGGACGTGGCGCCGTCGCTGGCCGAGCGGTTCGGCCAGGAACCGATGCGGGCGCGCCTCGGCGAACTCTCCCAGCAGCTGCGCGAGGAATACGGGGTGCCGGTGCCGGCGCCGACCCTGCGCATCAACCCCGCCCTGGGCGAAGGCGAATACCGCCTCAACGCATTCGGCGCGCGGGTCGCCTCGGGGCGGCTGCGCGCCGACGCGCAGCTGAGCCCCGCTTCCCCGGGGGCCGACGCCAGCGCCCGGCTGCCCGGTTTCTTCCCGCCGCTGGCGGGCGAATGGGTGACCGCGCCGGTGGAGGGCGCGCGCGCCCCGCTGGACGTGATCGACGCGCACTGCCGCGCCGCGCTGCAGCGCAGGCTCGGCGGCTTCCTCGGCATCCAGGAAACCTCCAACCTGTTCGGGCGGATGCAGCGCGACTACCCCGACCTGGTCAAGGAGATGCTGCGCGTGGTGGCCCCGCAGCGGGTCGCGGACGTGCTGCGGCGGCTGGCCGAGGAAGGCGTGCCGATCCGCAACCTGCGCGACGCGTTCGAGGCCATCACCGACGTCGGCGGCCGCGAGAAGGACGTGGTGTTGCTGACGGAGTACGTGCGCGTGGCGCTCAAGCGCGAGATCGCCGACCGCTATTCCGACAGCGAGCGCACCCTGCACGTGCTGCTGATCCACCCGGAGCTGGAGGACAAGCTCCGCCAGTCGGTCCGCGTGGCCGGCGGCGCCAGCCAGCTGGCGATCTCGCCGGAGCTGGCCGCCCGGCTGGGCAACGAAGTGCGCAGCCACCTGGGCCGCCAGCCGCCCGGGGTGCGCCCGGTGCTGCTGTGTTCGCTCGACGTACGCCGCCATCTGCGCAAGCTGATGGAGGTGGATTTCTTCGAGCTCCCGGTGCTGTCCTACCAGGAGCTCGCCCCCGACCTGAGGATCGTCCAGGCGGGCCAGATCAACGCCTGACCGGTCCCGACCAAGCCCCACAACGCAGACGCCAGCCGTTCGCAAGGAGTAACCGATGTCTTCCGCCGAAACCACCAGCAACGCCACCGGCAGCGGCCAGGTGCTGCGGATCGTCGCGGGCCTGCACGCCGGGGCGAGCCGCGAACTCGCCGACCGCGAGATGATCCTGGTCGGCAGCGGCGACGATTGCGACATCGTCCTGGCCGACAACGGGGTCGCCAACCACCACGCCCTGATCAGCCTGGTCGACGGTCACTTCAACCTGCGCGCGCTGGACGCGCCGCTGCGGCTCGAGGGCCGGATCTTGCACCCGGGCGATCCGGTCGAGCTGGGCAAGGTCGAGCGGGTGGGCCTGGGCGACGCCGCGCTGGCGTTCGGCCACGCCGACGATCCGGCCTGGCTGGCGCTGGCCCCCGACGGCGGCGAGTTCACGCACGCGCCGGTACGCCCGGGCGTGCCGTTCGCGCGCCGCCTGCCGATGATCGCCGCCATCGCCGTGCTCTCTCTGGCCTCGCTGGCGATCTTCGCGGCGGTGATGCCGGCGGAGGAGGCGCCGTTCGACGTCGAGGCGCGGCTGCAGAGCTTGGCGCGGGAGTACCGCGTGGCCGAGGCGCGGGTGGAGCGCGACGTCCACGGCGTGGCGGTACTGTCGGGAACGGTCAAGGACGTGGCCACCCGCCAGCGCATGCGCCAGCAGCTCGACAGCGAGCGCATCGACGCCAGCCTGTCGCTGCGCACCGGCGAGGACATGGCGCAGGACGTCGCCGACGTGCTGCGCGGGCACTTCCCCGCCGAGAAGACGCGCTACCTGGGCAACAACGATGTCGAGGTCACCGGCTATTTCGAGGACATGGCCGCGCTGGAGGCCTTCGCCACCTCGCGGGCGATGCGCGAGACCGGCGTGCGCCGTGTCAT
Organism: Luteimonas endophytica; assembly: GCF_029887875.1. Lineage (GTDB taxonomy): Bacteria > Pseudomonadota > Gammaproteobacteria > Xanthomonadales > Xanthomonadaceae > Luteimonas > Luteimonas endophytica. Next base: position 52,373 of record NZ_JARXRM010000016.1, on the reverse strand, counting down.
CCCGATCAACCTGGCAACGCCGGTGGACGCGGCCGCCGAGGCCGCCGAGGTCGAGGAGGTGCGCATCGTGGCGATCGAGCGCGGCGAGAACGCGCACGTGGTCGACGCCGACGGCGTGCGCTACGCGGTCGGCGCGGAGCTGCCCGGCAAGGGCACGCTGCTGGCGATCGGCGAACACGCGCAGGTGCTGCGCGAGGACGGTTCGCTGACCAAGCTGCGGCCCGAGCCGCTCGAGGCGGACGACGCCGCCGTCGCCGAAAGCCCCGGCGAGGCCGCGAACGCGGAAGGGGCCGGGAGCACGGAGAAGGACCCGCTGCGCCAGGTGGCCAGCAGCGCGAACGCGCGCGCCTTCGCGGCTGAACAGGCGCGGGCGGCGGCACAGCGCAGGTAGCAGGCGTAGGCGGGGGGCGGAGGTCCCCTGGGGCGTACCCGAGGTTTCGCAAATCCGACAGACGAATGGATTAGAGTCGGTCGGTCGATCAGGCAACATCCATCAAGGTTGAGGAGGAGACACCATGAGCACCGTCGACGGTTCCGGTTTCAACAACTACATCGGCATGGCCGCTTTCGCCAACGGCCCGGGCGCCAGCAAGGGCAGCGTTTCTTCCGGCAGCAGCAGCAGCTGGTACGAAGCGATGTCGCGCGCCTGGGGCCAGACCCTGGACGGCCAGGCCGCCAAGATCACCACCATGTCCGACGCGATCGGCGCGGGCAGCGACCAGCCTTCGGACATGGTCCAGCTGACCGCGGCCAGCCTGAAGATGCAGTTCATGTCCAACAACGCCGCCACCTCGCAGAACAGCGTCGGCCAGGCGCTGGAAACGCTGGGCAAGCGCAACTGATCGCGGTGAGCCGCCGCGGCCGGGCAGGATGCGCGTCTTCAGTGGACGCGCCGCCCTCCCGATCGCAGCGGCCATGCCGGGGGCATGACATCCACCGTTCGGGAGACAAGACATGATCGAAGCCATCCAGGTTGCCGCCATGGAACCGCAGGCCACCACCGCCGCGAGCGCCGCGGCGCAGCCCCAGGCCTCCGCCATCGAGGTACGCGACTTCGCCCAGGCGATGCAGCGGACCGGCGGCGTCGGCCAGGCGGACCCGGCGGCGGCGCCCGAGGCGGTCGCCGGCGCCAGCGCCACCGATCCCTCGCAGGGCACCCGCATGATGATCTCGGCATTCGACAGCCTCAACGGCAGCGCCAAGAACATCGAGGCGATGTCGCAGGCGATGAGCGGCAGCGTGGCCGACCTGTCGCCGGGCCAGATGTTGGAAATGACCATGAAGTGCCATGAGTTCCTGTTCCAGTCGCAGCTGACCTCCAACGTGGCCAACCGCACCTCCGACGGCGTGCAGCAGCTGTTCCGCCAGCAGTCCTGAGGAACGGGGGTATCGAGATGAGTAGCTCGGAACGCAACCGCGGAATCCTGCGGGCCGCGCTGATCCTGGCGCTGGCCATGCTGCTGGCCGCGTGCGGCCGCACCACGCTCTACAGCGACCTCGACGAACGCCAGGCCAACGAGGTCCTGGCGGCGCTGCTGTCGAGCGGCGTCAGCGCCGACAAGCGGCTCTCGGTCAGCAAGAACGGCTGGGAGATCCGCGTCGAGGATGCGGACTTCCCCTACGCGGTGCAGGTACTGCAGTCGCGCGGGCTGCCGCGCCAGCAGTACGCATCGCTGGGCGACATCTTCAAGAAGGAGGGGTTCGCCTCTTCATCGCTGGAGGAGATGGCGCGCCTGAAACACGGCCTGCAGCAGGAAATGGCGCGCACGCTCTCCAGCTACCCGGGCGTGGTGGATGCGCGGGTGCACATCAACCTGCCAGAGCGCGACCCGCTCGGCGGCACCTCCAGCGACGCGTCGGCCTCGGTGGTCATCTTCGAGCAGCCCGGCGCCAACCTGCGCGACAAGGAAACCGAGATGAAGGTCGTGGTGAAGGACGGCGTGCCCGGCCTCACCGACGTCAACAAGGTGACGGTCAAGTTCACCACCGTGCCCGGCCCCTCGGAGAACCGCCAGGGCCAGCGCGGCACCACGGCGGTGGCGATGTCGGCGGTGAGCCCGATGGCGATCGCCCTGGTCGCGGCGGTGGTCGGCCTGATCGCGCTGCTGCTGGCGTTCGGCGGCCGCATGCGCCAGCGCCTGCAGGGCCAGCCCAAGCAGACTCCGCGGGTCTGGAACGGATAACCGCCGCCATGCCGTTGCAGGCGCTGCTCGCCGAGGTGCACCCCAGCTGGTACGCCGCCGATGGCGAGCCCGCGCCCGCGCCGGCGCTGCTCGGGGCTGCGCTGCGCAGCAGGCTGGGCCGGCGGATGCTGGCCCGCGCACTGCTGGCCAGCGGCACCGGCCAGGCGCTGCTCGCGCCCCGGCCCGGCAGCGGGCTGCCGACCGCGGTGGCACGCTGGCCGCGCGAGCGGCTGGCGCGGCTGGTCCGGGACCTGGGCGTGCTGGCGTACGCGCCGGTGATCCGCGCCGAGGTGCGGCGCGAGCCGGTACGGCGACTGCGGCGGACCCTCGGCAACAGCTATCTTCTCGCGCTCGATCCGACCGTCTGGGACGCCGCGGTCGGGCGCGCCGTGCTCGCGAGGCTCGCCGCCGACTGGGAGCGGGCGCTCGTGGAGGACGACGACGCGCTGTTCGCCATGCTCGAGCGCCAGGGCCGCGGCGAACTGCGCGCCTGGGCCGCGATCCGCGATCCGGCGCTGGGCGACTGGACCGCGTTGCTGCACGAGCGCAGCGAGGTCGGGCCCGCTCACCTGCCGGAGAAACCGGTCCTGTTGTTGTGCACCCATCACGAATCGCGGGCCGCGGCAGCGGCCTGAACGCGGAGAGCCAGCCTTCATGCAGCGCCAGTCAGCCACGCCACCGGGCCCCGCCAGCGCCGCCGACAGGGGGGTGGTGCTGTTCGAGCGCCGCGAGTTCGAGCGTGCGGTCGCCGCGCGCATCGTGCCCGCGCAGCAGTGGTCGTCGCTGGAGCGGGTCGACGCGCTGCTGGAGCGGCTGAACGCCCTTTACGCAGAGGCCGAGGCCGAGATCGAGCAGGCGCGCCAGCAGGGCCAGTCGGCCGGGTTCGCCGAGGGCCTGGCGCGCGCGCAGCAGCAGATGACCGAGAAGCTGGCCGGGCTCAACGAGCGCCGCGCGCGGGTGCTGGCCGAGGCCACCGGCCGGATCACCGACCTGGCCTGCGCCATCGTCGCGCGGCTGGCACCCGGGTTCGACGCCGCCGCCGTGGTGCCCCCGTTGGTGATGCAGGCGGTGGAGGCGGCGCAGGCGGAACAGTTCCTGCTGATCCGGGTGCATCCTTCGGTGCGCGCCTCGGTGGAATCCGGGCTGGGGGCGGTGCGCCAGGCGCACCCGGCGGTGGGCGTGATCGAACTGGTCGACGACGAGAGCCTGGATCCGCTCAGCTGCGTGGTGGTGTCCGAGGCGGGCGAGGTGCGCGCCGGAGTGGCCCAGCAGATCGAGGCGATCCGCACGGCGCTTGCCGGCGCCGGCGCCGGCGCCGGCGCCGGCGGCGAGGCCGGCAGAAAATGAACGCCTCGGCCCACGATCCCCTGCTCGACGCGCTCTCGGCGGTCAAGCCGATCCAGCGCGTCGGCCGGGTGGCGGACGCCTACGGCACCCTGATCCGCGCCACCGGGCTGAAGGCCTCGATCGGCGAGCTCTGCCACCTGCGCCACCCCCGCGGCGAGGGCGATCCCGACTTCGAGCTGGCGGCCGAGGTGGTCGGCGTGTCCAAACAACACACGCTGCTGACCCCGCTGGGCGCGCTGGACGGAATCTCCGCCACCACCGAGGTCTACGCGAGCGGCCGCCAGGCCTCGGTGCGGGCCGGCGACGGCCTGCTCGGCCGCGTGCTCGACGCCCACGGCGAACCGATCGACGATCGCGGCCCGCTCGGCGTCACCGAAGCGGTGCCGATCTACGCCGCCTCGCCCAACCCGCTCACCCGCAACCTCATCGAGCGTCCGTTCTCCACCGGGGTGCGCGCGATCGACACGGTGATGACCGCCGGCGAAGGCCAGCGCGTGGGCATCTTCGCCGTGGCCGGCGGCGGCAAGAGCACCCTGCTGGGCATGCTCGCGCGGGGAGGCGACGCCGACGTCAACGTGATCGTGCTGGTCGGCGAACGCGGCCGCGAGGTCAACGAGTTCATCCACGACAACCTGGGCGAGCGGGGCCTGGCGCGCTCGGTGATCGTTGTCGCCACCTCCGACCGCCCGGCGCTCGAGCGCAGCCGCGCCGCCTGGGTGGGCACGGCCATCGCCGAGCACTTCCGCGATCGCGGCAAGCGGGTGCTGCTGCTGCTCGACTCGGTGACCCGTTTCGCCCGCGCGTTGCGCGACGTGGGCCTCGCCATCGGCGAGCCTCCGGCGCGGCGCGGATTTCCGCCCTCGGTGTTCAGCGCGCTGCCGCGGCTGTTCGAACGTGCCGGCAACAACGAGCGCGGCAGCATCACCGCGTTCTATACGGTGCTTGCCGAGGACGAGGACGGCGGCGACCCGATCGTGGAGGAGGTGCGCTCCATCCTCGACGGCCACATCGTGCTGTCGCGCAAGCTGGCGGCCGCCTACCACTACCCGGCCATCGACGTGCTGACCAGCCTCAGCCGGACCATGCCGCGGGTGGTCGACGAGGGCCACATGCGCGCGGCCGGGCAGCTGCGCAAGTACCTGGCCAAGCACCAGGACATCGAGCTGCTGCTGCAGCTGGGCGAGTACAAGCGCGGCAGCGATCCAGAGGCCGACGTGGCGATCGAGAAGATCGGCCCGATCCGCAAGCTGCTGCAGCAGTCCTCGGCGGAGCTGGTGCCCTTCGCGCAGTCCTCCGACGCGCTCAGGAAGCTGTTCAAATGAAGCGCTACCCGCTGCAGACCCTGCTCAAGCTGCGCGCCCATCGCACCGAGAACGCGCGCCTGGTGGTGCTGGAAAAGCAGCGCGCGGCCATCGCCTGCCGCGAGGAATGCGCGCGCATCGAGGGGGAACTCGACGGCCTGCGGGAACAGCGGGCCGCCCACCGGCTGCGGCTGCTCGACCCGCCGCCGCCCGGCGCGTCGTGGCCGTCGGTGCTGGAACAGCGCCAGGCGCATATCGACCTGCTTGCCGAGCAGGCGGAAACGGCGCGCCAGTGCCTGCAGCAGGCGCAGCAGCGGCTGCAGGCGGCCGAACGGGTGCTGGAGGACGCCAAGCAGGCGTACTTCCGCGCCAAGGCGCGCGAGGACGCGCTGCACAAGCGCAAGGGCCTGTGGCGCGACGAGCAGAACGCGCTGGAAGCACGCAGGGAAGAGGATGCCGCCGCCGACCTGCAGCTGGCGCGTCACCTCGGCCGCGGACAATCCTGAGAGGTCGACATGAGCATCGAACGCAACAGCCAGCCGGCGCAGGCGCCGGAACGCCCCCGGGACGTGGAGGGACAGCCGAAGACCGAGCCGGCGCGCGAACCGCCGCCGAAGGAGAGCGTGGACCGCTTCCGCCAGGTGCTGCAGAGCAAGCAGGAGGCGAAGGACGAGTTCCTGGCCGCCCGAGCGAAGGGCGGTGGCGAGCTGAGCGGCCAGCAGCGCGCCGAGGCCGAGGCCGCCGCGCGCCAGGCGGCGACCCAGGACGCGGTGGAGGCCGGCCGCCAGGCCGCCGGCGACGGCTCGGAACCGCTTCCCCAGAACCTGATGGATTCTTCGGAGATCATGGCGATGATGCAGGCGCAGTCGGCGCTGCGCGACGGGGCGAGCGCCCCGGCCGCCCCGGCGCCGGTCAACACCTCCGCCTTCGCCGACCTGGTCGAGCGCCACGTGCGCCAGCTGGCGGTCGGTGGCGCCGCCGACGACGGCGACGGCCAGGTGCTGCTGCGCATGGCCGACAGCACCCTGCCCGGCACCGACCTGTTGCTCAGCAAGACCGCGGACGGCTGGTTGCTGCGTGCCGACGCGCGCTCGCGCGGGAGCTACGACGCGATCCGCGAAGCCGCCCCCGAGCTGGTCCGGCGCTTCGCCGAGCGCAACCTGGGCACGCTCAGCATCGATCCGCAGTTCCATGGCTGAGCCCGCGGACGCTCGGGTTGTCCCTAGTCTGGGGAACGCCCCAGCTTGGCCGCGCCGGCGGCTTTCCAGATAGTCGACCCGGGGTCCCGGTACGGGCCCCCGCCACATCCACAACAGGAGGTCGACATGTTTGACAGTATTGGTGGTCTCTTCAGCTCCGCCGCCCAGGCCATCGGCGGCATGATCGGTGGTCCGATCGGTGCGGCGCTCGGCGGCATGATCGCCGACTTCGCGATCCAGTTCGTCGGCGACCAGCTCGGCCAGTCGCTTTCGAACTCGAGCCTGCCGTTCGACGCGCAGAGCCTGTTCAGCGGCAACTTCCTCAGCGCGTTCACTTCCGCCTTCCGCGGCTGATCCGTCGTGTCGGTCGCGCCGCAACCCTGGCTGGAACAGATCGAGCAGATGCGCTCGGAAGGGCTCATCAACGCGGACGACGAGGCCGCGCTGATCCGCCAGCTCAACGACTGCCAGGCCGCCATCGAGGAAGCGCTGGCGAGGATCGCGCCCGAGTACCAGCGTCGCGTGGGCGAGGACGGCAAGGAAAGCGCGGATGCCTGGCTCGCCGCCACGGCGCGCGAGATCGGCGAACGCGAGGGTGCCGGCATGCGCCGGATCTTCGAGCAGTTCACTTCGCCGGGCCTGACCGCCGAGTCCGCATAGGGTCGCCCCTAGCTTGCGGCGACGCGCCACTCGCCTAATCTCGAAGCCCTCGGAACCACCCGTCCCACAACCCCGCCAATCACCACTCCCGGAATCCACCAGAGCAGCCATGTCGCGTCGTCCCGCCATCCGCAAAGCCTCCAGCCCGACGCCGGTTCCGGCGCAGCCGCTGGTCGCGCGCGAGGCGGCGGCGCAGCCGGCGACCACCGCTCCCGCGGCGGCGTCGCGCGAGGTAGGCGATCTGGTCCAGTCCGGGATGGAGAAACTGCAGCAGCAGTTCCAGACCATCCTGCAAGGCGATGCCGAGCTGGGTCCGGAGCAGCGCGAGCAGATGGGCCAGTTCTTCGAACAGGCCCTGGCGAGCGCGGCCGCTTCCAGTGCTCCGTTGAGCGAGGAAGTGTTCGATCGCGCCACCTGGCGCGAGACGGTGGAACTGCTTCGCCAGAGCGGCGGGGTCGCGGAGGACGAGGCGGACGACCTGATCCGCTGCCTCAACGACGCCCTCGAGCCGCTGGAGCGGCGGGAATCGCAGCTGGCGGTGGAGTTCAGCCGGCGCATGGCGGCCGATGGCGAGGAAAAGGCCATCGAGTGGCTGCGTGCCCAGACCGACAAGGGTTCGGCGCAACAGGCCCAGCGGCCGGTGGCGCTGCCGCAGGACGATCATCCATCGCTGCGCAACGAAGTGGTCAAGTCCCGTTCGCGCCGTCTGCGTGGTCCGCCCGGTTGAAGCGTAGTCGACCCGGCCGCAAGGCCGACGCTTCAACCCGCAAACCACACTAGACAGCGCAACCGGAGAACACATCATGACCGAGATCCAGGGATTCGTCTTTTCCTTCGTCGAGAACGTCCGCCAGGAAGGTGAGATCCAGGCCCGCACCGCCGGCAAGAGCAACAGCTGGCTGATGGCCTTCGCCAAGCTGATGGGCGAGGTCGCCAACAACATCGCCGAGCAGATGATGGACAAGGCGAAGGAGATCGACGCCGCGGCGAAGAAGGAAGAGCCGGCCAACGAGCTGACCGCCGAGCTGACGGCGCTGAGCCAGCTGTTCAAGATGGTCACCGAAGCCACCAACAACGTCATCAAGTCGGTTGGTGAAGGCAACACCTCGCTGGCCCGCAAGCAGTAAGCTGCGGCTCCCGCGTTGCAGGAAGGGCCCCGGTCATCCGGGGCCCTTTCTTTTTGGCCTTTCCGAGGCGGGTGGAACGCGCTGTCCATCCGTCCTTGGAGGCTCATCGACGCTAGCCATGGCGTCGATGGTCCCGCGCCGGGGCGCCGCACCGGCGGGACGCTGCGCAGGAGCTTGGAGATGAGGCGTCGGGCCCCTCGTGGGGCGAGTACCGAACGCCGGCAGGCCGGGCCGCGCAACGGCACGGGACTGCGGCGCTGCGTCGGCCTTGGATGAACGCGCCAGGGAAGCGTTTCGCGGTCGGGGCGCCGCCCCAAGTCACTCGCGATCGCGACTTGCGCCGGTATCCCGATTGGGCCGGTCCGGCCGGCCTCGAGTCACGCGCCCGGCCTAGCGGGCTATTCGAGGCAGACCGGTACCTGGATCATGCTCATCGAGCCGTCGCCGATGTTGGCCACCGGCCGCATCTCGTAGCGGATCCTGCGGCACTTCCGGTCGCCGCCGCGCCCATCTTCGTCCTCGCCAGCGCTTTGCTCCGCGTCCTTTCCGGGCTCGGCGCGCGACAGCTCGTAGGCGAACCGGAACGTGCTGCCGGCCGGCAGTGACTGCGGATTGTCCTCGAGCAGCTCGATGCCGACGTCGAGCGCGAAGTCGGTCGCGGTCGCGGTGCCGGAGAAGTCGAAGCGCTGCGGGTGCATGGTGCCGCCTCCGCCGATCCGGCCGTCGCGGTCGATCTCCAGCGACACGCCCTCGGTTTCGCTCTTCCAGCGGCCGTCGGTGAAGGCGCCATCGATGGCGAAGCCGGCGTCGCCGTTCTCGTCGTCGATCGCGCCGAACACCACCAGGCGCGCCTTGCCGCCGCCCTCGTCGACGAAATGGGCGCTGCCCTCGCCGTGCTGTCTCCAGGCTCGGCCGCCGGCGGGCCGGACCTCCACCTCGACGAAACCGGTGTACGGGTCCCCGGCGTAGGTGCCGACGAACGCCTCGCCCTGGTCCGGGCCCCGGTCGCTCCCGCACCCGGACACCGCCAGCGCCAGCAGGCCGGCGAGAGCGGCAACGCGAAGGCGGGTGGCGGATCCGGTGACCGGCGAGCCGCCCCGGCCGGGCCACGGCCCGGGAAGCGGATCGGCGCCGACCACGCGCGCGGTCGCCGGCGCCGCTGCGCGCGGCGGCGTCATTTCAGCCGGCGCGCCAGCATCCAGGCCCCGAAACCGGCGATCAGACCGAAGGTCGCGAACCCGCCGATCCACGGCCCCGGCGCAGGCAGCGCCGAGCTGGCGACATTCGCGTCGAAGACCGGCAGCAGGACCAGGATCGCCATCGCCAGACAGCCGTAGGCGGTGATCGCCAGCACCCAGTACAGCCACTGGAAGATCCGTTCGACCAGGCGCTGCTGCGCCAGCTCGGCCTGGTGGCGCTCGCGCATCGCCGCGTCGCGCAGCCCCAGCGCGGCGATCAGCCCGCCCAGTCCCAGCGACAACCGTGGCCGGCGCTCCGCCAGCGTCACGGTATGGCCATGGGCGACGCCATCGACGCGGGCCTGGGCGCGCTGTTCGCCGCCAGCCAGCAGCGTGACGCCCCTGGCGTCGGCGGGCGACTGCGAGGCGGGCACCGCCACCTGGGTCAGCGCGACCGCGGCGGCCGCCTGGGTGGCGCCCGGCGCCGCAGCAGCGCTGTTCGCGGCCGGGGCGCCGGGCACGGCGGTGGCGCCGCGGTCCGCCATCGCGCCCTCGGCGCGGGTGGGAACGGTCATCGCCGGATTGGCCGGCGCCGGCTGCGCGGCGACCGTGCTGGCTGCCTGGCCTGGCGGTGCACCCGGCATCGACACCGCCTCGCCCCGGGCACCCGCCGCCGCCTGGGTGACCGCCTGCTGCGACGTCGGCGCGGGTTGCGCGGGCAGGGCCTGATTGTGGGCCGGCTGGCCGCCCTGCAGCTGCGCCGCCGGTGCCGCGGCCGGAGCCTGCGGCTGCGCGGTCGCAGCCATGGCCGCGGCCTGCGAAGCTGGGGCCTGTGGGGCCTGCAAGGGAACGGGCTGGCCGGCCGGGCCGGCCTGGCCCGCGCCGCCGGGAGCGGCAGGCGGTTGCGCGGCCGGCCCCAGCTGGCGCGCCAGTCCCGGTGCCAGCGCCTGCAGCACGTTGCCCAGGACCGTGCCGGCAGCGTTGGCCACCGCCGGCAGCAGGGCAGCCGACGGTGCCGGGGCCGTGGCGGCGGGAGTGAATGGCGCGGCACCCTGCGCCGGCTGGCTCGAGGCGTTCGCCGCCGGGCCGGCATGAGCGGGCGGGCCGGCGTGCGCCGGCGCCCCGGCATGGAGCGGTGGCCCCGCATGCGCAGGAGGGCCGGCATGCAAGGGAGGGCCGGCATGCGATGGCGGTGCGGGTGGCGAAGCTCCGCCCGGGATCGGTGAGGGCGGCAGCGAAGGTCCCTGCATGCCGTGATGGCCGGCACCGGGCAGGTTGCCGGACAGGTTCGGCATGTTGGGCCCATTCGGCACGGGCCCCGGCATGCCTGTGGAACTCCCGGGATGGGTGCCGTGGCTACCGTGGGCGCCATGAGCACCATGCGGGCCGCCGTGGAGCCCATGGGGGCCGCCTCCCCGCGCGAGCGGCGATTGCAGACTGGCCAAGAGCTGCCGGAGTCCGCCGCCTCCCGGGCCGACCAGGTTGTTCAGCAGGCCCGAAGGACCGGAGGCCGAGAAGATGGACATGGCGAACCCCCCTTGGCTTCGGGTGGCGAGGTGGGGCCCCGGATCGTCAGTGGGGTCTCCGCCAAGCTAAGGGCTGGTGGCGCGGCTGGCACCCTGGGGGCCACCCTAGGTAGGCCGATACTGTGACTTGTGCATCGCCGTGGCGCGACGGTGGCAACATCCTGGCCCGGAAAGGCGCCCGCCGGGTCGGGCACCGGCAAGTTGCCGAGTCTATTCCGGCCCGGTCCGCAGTGCGGCGCGCTTGGCGGCCCGCCGCCGCTCCCGCGGCTGGCTCCAGTCGCCGCCGAACGTGGCCGGCTCCCAGCCGCCGTAGCTGGGGTTGGGCAGCATCCACCAGCGCTCGCCGAACCAGCCGGCATGCCGGGCGAGCAGCCGCGCCCGGGCCGGCCGGGTCTCTTCTTCCACGGCGACGAAATCGCCGAGCTGGTCGCCGAATTGCATCAGTACCCGGTAGCGCGACCCGGCGAGCAGCCGCCGGCAGCGCTTGTCGCTGCCGCTACCCTCGCAGCCCTCCACCCGCGTGCCCTTGCCGAGGAACGCGTTGTCGTCCGGGACTGGGAAGCCGGCCTCGCGCAGGTTGGCCAGGGTGTCGGGCGCGGACTCGCGGGTGCGGTTGGACAGGTAGACGACGGCCACCCCGCGGCCGGCGGCGAGGCGGGCGAACTCCAGCGCGCCGGGGACCGGCGCGGCGCGTCGTTCGCCGACCCAGTCCGCCCAGCTGTCGTCGTGGTACTCGCCACCGTCGCGCACCAGCCGCGCCTGGTACGGCGAGTTGTCGAGCACGGTCTCGTCGATATCCACGATCACCGCCGGCGGCAACCCGGCGGCGCTGCCGGCCAGGGCGCGCTCTTCGGGATCGAGCGCGTCCCAGTCCGGGTCGGCCAGTGCCTGGTCCAGCCGCGCTCCGGCCGCCTGGTAGACCGACAGCGCCACCGCACGGTATTCGGCGGAGGTCTGCATCCACAGCACCGCGTTGAGATTGTCGTCGGCGGCGGACGGCGCCGACGGCGCGGTCGGCAGCGACTGGCAGGCGGCCAGGGCGAGTGCGAGCAGGCAGGCGCCGAGCAGGTTCTTGCGCATCGCGGACTCCGGCGGGTCGGGCCGCCGAGTTTAGCCGACCGCCGTTGCCGGCCGTCGCGGTCACGCGTCGAGCAGCGCCTTGATCGCGGCGAAGCCGGCGTCGGCGCGCTCTCGCTTGTGCTCGGCGTCGGCCACCGGGTCGGCGCCGTCGCGCTGCAGCTCGACAGCGGGCAGCTCTTCGAGAAAACGGCTCGGGGCCAGCCGCAGGCGGCTGCCCCATTTCTGCGCCTCGCGCGCGTACGACAGCCACAGCCGCTCCTTGGCGCGGGTGATGCCGACGTAGAGCAGGCGCCGCTCCTCGTCGATGCGGCCCTCGTCGACGCTGGCCTCGTGCGGCAGGGTGTGGTCGTCGACGCCGACGATGAACACGTAGCGGAACTCCAGGCCCTTGGCCCCGTGCAGGCTCATCAGCCGCACCTGGTTGCCGCCGTCGTCGCGGTCGGCGTGGGTCAGCAGCGCCAGCTGCGCCGCCAGCTCGCCGGGCCCGCCGCCGCGCGGCCCGTCGAACCAGTCGGCCAGCTCGTCGAGGTTGCCGCGCCGCATCGCGAAGTGCTGCTCGGACTTGCACTGGGCGCGCACCGCGGCGAGCAGGCCGGAGCGCTCGTTGAGATTGCGCACCAGTTCCGCCGGCGGCAGCCGCGCCGCGTCGGCACGCAGCCCGCGCACGATGTCGGCGAAGCCGCCGAGGGCGTTGCCGGCCCGCGCCGGCAGCTGCTTGAGCAGGCCGATCGACTCGGCGGCGCGCGACAGCGGCAGCTGCGCGTGCTGCGCCAGCTCGGACAGCCTGGCCAGGGTGGTCGCGCCGACCTCGCGCTTGGGCGACTGCACCGCGCGCAGGAACGCCGCGTCGTCCTCGGGGTTGGCGATCAGCCGCAGCCACGCCAGCGCATCCTTGACCTCGGCCCGTTCCAGGAACGCGGTGCCGCCGGACAGGTGGTAGGGCACCCGCAGCAGCTGCATCGCCTTCTCCAGGGCGCGCGACTGGTGATTGCCGCGGAACAGCACGCAGAACTCGTTCCACTGCGCCTGCCGCGAGGTCTGCAGGAACTGGATCTCGGCGGCCACGCGCTCGGCCTCGTGCGCCGCGTCGCGGCACTCCCAGACCCGGATCCGCTCGCCGTCGGCCTGCGCGCTCCACAGCGTTTTCGGATGCTCGTGCGGGTTGTTGGCGATCAGCGCGTTGGCGGCGCGCAGCACCCGGCTGGAGCAACGGTAGTTCTGCTCGAGCTTGATCACCGTCAGCGCCGGGTAGTCCTGCGCCAGCTGCGAGAGGTTCTCGGGATTGGCGCCGCGCCAGGCATAGATGCTCTGGTCGTCGTCGCCCACGCAGGTGAACGCGCCGCGCTCGCCCGCCAGCGCCTTGAGCAGCCGGTACTGGGCGTCGTTGGTGTCCTGGCATTCGTCCACCAGCAGGTAGCCGATGCGTTCGCGCCACCCCAGGCGCAGTTCGGCCTCCGCCTCCAGCAGCTGCACCGGCAGCCGGATCAGGTCGTCGAAATCCACCGCGTTGAACGCCGCCAGCCGCGCCTGGTAGCGCGCGTACAGCGCCGCCGCCTCCTGCTCGCGGGTGCTGCGCGCGGCGGCGGCGGCCTCGTCCGGCGACAGCCCGCCGTTCTTGGCCCGCGACACCAGCTGCTGCATCGCCTGCACCACGTCGGGCTTGGCGCCGGGCAGCAGGTCCCTGAACTGCGCCAGGCTGTCGTCGGAATCGAACACCGAGAAACCGCGCCGCAGCCCGGCGCGGGCGTGCTCGATCTGCAGCAGCTTCAGGCCCAGGGCGTGGAAGGTGCACACGGTCAGGCCGTCGGCCGCGTCGCCGCGGATGCGCTTGGCCACGCGCTCGCGCATTTCCTTCGCCGACTTGTTGGTGAAGGTGATCGCGGCGATGCGCTTGGCCGGATAGCGGCCCGAGGCGACCAGGTGCGCGATCTTCTCCACGATCACCCGGGTCTTGCCGCTGCCGGCGCCGGCGAGCACCAGCAGTGGGCCGTCGCAGTGCGCGACCGCCGCCGATTGTTGGGGATTGAGACCGTGCATGGGCCGGCGATTGTAGCCTGCCGGCCGGTGCGCTCCGGCGCCGCGCGGCAGCGGGCGCCGCGGCGCCGCCCGCGCCGCTAAACTGCGCCGATGGCCAAGCTCTACTTCTACTATTCGGCGATGAATGCGGGGAAGACCACCACCCTGCTGCAGTCGGCGCACAACTACCGCGAACGCGGCATGCGAGTGGCGATCCTGACCCCGCGGCTGGACGATCGCGCCGGCAGCGGCCGGGTCGCCTCGCGGATCGGGCTGCAGGCGGATGCGGCCGCGTTCGGCCAGGGCGACGACCTGCAGCGCTGGGCGGAGCGCGACATCGCGGCGCACGGGCGCCTGCACTGCGTGCTGGTCGACGAGGCGCAGTTCCTGACCCGGGCGCAGGTGTGGCAGCTGTCGGAGGTGGTCGACGCGCTGCGCATCCCGGTGCTCTGCTACGGCCTGCGCACCGACTTCCGCGGCGAGCTGTTCGAGGGCAGCCAGTACCTGCTGGCCTGGGCCGACGAGCTCAGCGAGATCAAGACCATCTGCCACAGCGGCAGCAAGGCGATCATGACCGTGCGGGTCGACGGCAACGGCTTGGCGGTGCACGAAGGCCCGCAGGTGGAGATCGGCGGCAACGAGCGCTACGTCTCGGTCAGCCGCGCCGAGTTCAAGAAGGTCACCCGCGGCGAAGGCCGGATCGATCCGCTGCAGCCGGACCTGCCGCTGGGCTGACCGGCAGCGGCTTCAGGGGCCGGTGGCCGGTGCTTGCGCCTGGCGCCCGCGGCAGGTGCCGGCCAGCGCCTGGATCTCGCGCACCACGGTCCCGCCCTCGGGCATGGCCTGGCGCACCCGCAGTTCCAGTTCCGCCAGTTCCGAGGCCTGCGCTGCCGGTTCCTCGCGGCAGCGCAGCGCGGCCGCGTGCGCCCGGGCCAGCCAGGCCAGTTCCCGCGCCCCGCGGTCGCCGGCGGCGAGGCTGCCCAACCGGTCCAGGCGCGCCAGCGCCCCCGGCGCATCCAGCGCGGCCTCGAACGCCGCCAGGGCCAGCGCGCTCCGGCGGATGGCGCCGTCGTCGCCGCCGACGGCCACCGCGCGACGCAGGTGTTCGTGCGCGCGTGCTCGCCGCCCCAGGGCGGCCTCGACGCGGCCGAGCGCGACCAGGGTGCGAGCCCGCTGCGGCGCCGACCCCTCCGGCCGCGCCAGCCGCAAGGCTTCGTCGAGCAGCGGCCGCGCCTGTGCGGCGCGGTCCTCCTCGAGCAGCACCAGGGCCTGGTCGGTGAGCGCCGTCGCCAGCCGCGCGCGATCGTCCTGGTGGCGCCAGATCGCCGCGGCCCGGCGCAGCGCCCGCAGCGCCTGCGCGGGCTCGCCGCGCTCGCGCGCGATCAGCCCGAGGCCGTGGTAGGTCTCGGCCACCTCGCCGTGGCTGGCGCCGTATCGCGACACCAGCCAGGCCAACAGCTGGCGGTGCCCGGCCTCCGCCTCGGCGAGCCGGCCCTGCTCGAGGTGCAGCGCGGCCAGCTGCCGCTGCGCCTCGACGGTGACGTGGTGCTGGCTGCCGCGCAGCGCCACCGCCAGCGCCAGCGCCTGCGCGCAGGCGCGTTCGGCGGCGTCCACCCCGTGTTCGGAACGCTCCAGCGCGCAGACCTCGCGCAGGATGGCGATGGCCAGCGGATGGCGTTCTCCGACCGTCGCGCGCAGCTGTTCGAGCGCGGCGCCGAACTCCCGCAGGGCGTCCGCGCGCTCTCCGGCATCGGCGTGCAGGCCGGCCAGGTCGGCCAGGCTCTCGGCGATGCCCGCGTCGCTGGCCAGCGGGTCCCGGCGCAGGCTCAGCGCGCGCTGGAACAGCGCGGCGGCCAGTTCGCGATCGCCGACCGCGCGCTGGCAGCGGCCCAGCTGGGAGTAGAACTCGGCCGCCTGCAGCGGCAGGCGCCGCTCCTGGCGCCGCGCCAGCGGTCGCAGTTCGCGCATCCCGGACACGCAGTCCGCCGGGCGCTGCAACAGTCGCAGCACGTGGCCGCGATCGGTGGCGGCCTCCAGGCGCAGGCTGGCCGGCACCTCGTCCAGGCCCGACAGCACCGCCGCCTGGCGCTGCAGCAGCGCCAGCGCCTGCGGATGGTCGCCCAGGCCCATCCGCAGCCGGGCGATCACCCCGAGCAGGCCGGCGTGCGCCAGCGGCTGGCGCGCCAGCTCGATGTCGCCCCGCTCCACGCCCGCGGCCAGCAGCTGGCGCACGTCGAGCGGCGCGCCCTCGGGCAGGCTGCCGGTGTTCTCGAACAGCCCCACGATGAAGTCCTGCATCGCCTGCGCGCGGGCCGCCTCCTGCAGCGACACCCGCGCCTGCCAGGCCACGGTGCCCAGCGCCGCCACCAGCACCGCCGCCACCAGCGCGGCGGTCGACAGCGGCCAGCGGTGCCGGCGGAAGTACTTGCAGACCCGGTACGCCAGCCGCTGCCTGCGCGCCAGCACCGGCCTGCCGTCGAGATAGCGCTGCAGGTCCAGCGCCAGCGCCTCCACCGAGGGATAGCGCTGGTCGTGGCGCTTGGCCAGCGCCTTGAGCACGATGTTGTCGAGGTCGCCGGCCACCGCGCGCGCGCGCCGGCGCAGGCCGGCGGCCGCGGCGGATTCGGTGTCGGCGCGACGCAACAGCCTCAGCGACGGGCGCAGCGGGTCGGCTTCGAGGATCGCCTGCTCCCACTGGGCGTCGCTGGCGCGTTCCAACTCGTAGGGGCGGGCATCGGTGAGCAGCTCGTACAGCACCACCCCCAGCGCGTACACATCGGTGAGCGTGGTCACCGGCTCGCCGCGGATCTGCTCGGGTGCGGCGTAGTGCAGGGTGAAGGCGCGGGTGCCGGTGCGGGTCTGGTCGGGCAGCTCGGCGCTGTCGAGCAGCTTGGCGATGCCGAAGTCCAGCAGCCGCACCTCGTCCAGCGGGGTGACCAGGATGTTGGACGGCTTGAGGTCGCGGTGCACGATCAGGTTGGCGTGGGCGTGGCTGACCGCGTCGCACACCTGCAGGAACAGCCGCAGCCTGGCGCGCACGTCCAGCGCGCGGCCGCGGCACCAGTCGGTGAGCGGCTCGCCGTCGACGTAGTCGAGCGCCAGGTAGGGCTGGTTGTCGGCGCTGATGCCGGCATCCAGCAGGCGCGCGATATGGGCGTGCTCGAGGCGGGCGAGGATCTCGCGCTCGCGGGTGAAGCGCAGGCGCAGGCCGGGGTCGGCCAGGCCAGGGCGCAGCAGCTTCAGGGCGACCCGGCGCTGGTAGAGGCCATCGGCGCGGCTGGCCAGCCACACCTGGCCCATGCCGCCCTCGCCGAGCAGGCGCTCGAGCCGGTACGGGCCCACCTCGGTGCCGGAGCGCGCCCCGGGCAGCGGGGCCACCAGCGGGGTATCGAGGAAATCGTCGTGGTCCTGCTCCAGCGTCAGCAGCCGCTCGAGTTCCTCGGCCAGCGCCGGGTCCTCCTCGCGCAGCGAGGCGAGGGTGGCGGCGCGTTCGGCGGCGGGGGCATCGAGCAGCGCGTCGAGCAGCGGCGACAGCCGGCGCCAGCGATCGGCGTCCATGCCCGGTCAGCCCGCCGCGTCGCGGCCCGGGCCGCGGCCGTGCCGGACGGGTGCGGGCCGGGCTCGCGGCCGCGGTTCAGGCCGCCGGCTCATCCCGCAGCGCCGCCAGCAGGAACAGCCGCGCCTTCTGCCAGTCGCGGCGCACGCTGCGCTCCGAACGCTGCAGCACGCCGGCGATCTCCAGCTCCGACAGGCCGGCGAAATAGCGCAGTTCGACCACCCGCGCCAGGCGCTCGTCGGCGCGCGCCAGCTGGGTGAGGGCGGTGTCGAGGCTGAGCATCTCCTCGTCCAGGCGCAGCCCGCCGGCGAGGTCCTCTGGCAGGTCGGTCACCCGGTGCTGGTCGCCGCCGCGCTTGCGCGCCAGGCGCTGGCGCGCGTAGTCCACCACCACGCTGCGCATCGCCGAGGCGGCATAGGCGAAGAAGTGCGCCCGGTCCTCGAAACGGGCGCCGTTGCCGCCGATCAGCTTCAGGTAGGCCTCGTGCACCAGCGCGGTGGCGTCCAGGGTCTGGCCGTACTGCCCGGCCAGCTGGCGGCGCGCCATCGTATGCAGCTCCTGGTAGAGCGTGGCCAGGACGTGGTCGAGCGCGCCACGGTCGCCGCCGCGCGCCGCGTCCAGCAGTTGCGTGATGTCAGCGGAGCTGCCCATCGCCATCCCCATGCGACAGGCGCCACTATATACCCGCCGTCCCCGCCGGGGCTCCCCGGTGCCGCTGGAAGCGACCCGGGCGGCCGGGGCCGCGGGCGCCCCTGGCGCGTCATCTCGCGGTGGCGATTGGACGGGGGGCTTGGTGCTTCCCGCCCAGGCCCGGCGACCCGGTGCGCCGTGCTCCGGCGTGCCCGGCCCGACTTCCAGACAGGCTCTACTTCTGGCAGTGCCCGCACCACACCGTGGTGCGCTGGCCGAGCCAGGCCTGCCTGAGCGGCCGGTCGCAGCGCCGGCAGGGAGCGCCGCCGCGGCCGTAGACCGCGAGCTCCTGCTCGAAATACCCCGGCGCGCCGTCCGCGTCCAGAAAGTCGCGAAGGGTGGTGCCGCCGCGTCGGATCGCGCGTTCCAGCACCGCCTTGACCTCGGTGGCGAGCGCCTCGTAGCGCGCCCGCGAGACCCGGCCGGCGGCCCGCTGGGGGGCGATCCCCGAAGCGAACAGCGCTTCGGCCGCGTAGATGTTGCCGACCCCCACCACGATCCGCTGGTCCATCAGCAGGGTCTTCACCGCGGCCTTGCGCCCCCGGCTCGCCGCGTACAGGTGATCGCCGTCGAAGTCCGCGGACAGCGGTTCCGGCCCCAGCCCGCGCAGCAGCGGGTGCAGCTCCCCCCGGGGTTGCCACAGCAGGCAGCCGAAGCGGCGGGGATCGTTGAAGCGCAGCAGCCTGCCGTTGTCCAGAACGATGTCGACGTGATCATGGGCCCGCACCGGCGCATCGCCGGGCAGCACGCGCAGGCTGCCGGACATCCCCAGGTGCAGCAGCGCGCTGCCGGCCGCGGTATCCAGCAGCAGGTACTTGGCGCGTCGGCGCACGGTATGGACGCGCTGCCCGGGCAGCGCCTCCGCCACCTGCTCCGGGATCGGCCAGCGCAGGTCGGCCCGGCGCAGCTGCACCCCCTGAATGCGGCGTCCCTCGAGATGCGGTGCGAGACCGCGCCGGGTGGTTTCGACTTCGGGAAGTTCGGGCATGTCCGCAAGGTGGAGCCGCGGTGTTCACTGCACAAGCATGCAGCTGAACGTCTTCCGCGCCATACCCGGGCGCAGGGATGACTTCATCTGCGCGGCGCGCGATGATGGCCGGGTCACTCCGTTCTGGCGTTCCCATGCCCGCATCAATGCTCGATTTCTTCTCCGGTGGACTGCTGCAGTTCGGCTTCTGGCCGCTCGTGCTGGTCCTGCTGGTCGCCACCCAGCTGACGATCCTCTCGGTCACCCTGTACCTGCACCGCAGCCAGGCCCACCGGGGCGTCGACTTCCATCCGGTGCTGGCGCACTTCTTCCGCTTCTGGACCTGGCTGACCACCTCGATGATCACCCGCGAGTGGGTCGCCATCCACCGCAAGCACCACGCCAAGTGCGAGACCGAGGAGGATCCGCACAGCCCGCAGTTCAAGGGCATCCGCCAGGTCTTCTGGCGCGGCGTGGAGCTGTACCGCGAGGCCCGTGGCCAGCGCGACGACATCGAGCAGTACGGCAAGGGCTGCCCGGACGACTGGATCGAGCGCCGGCTGTACACCCCGCACGCCACCCTCGGCCCGACCCTGCTGCTGTTCGTGATGTTCGCGCTGTTCGGCTTGGCCGGCGTGGCGGTGTGGGCGATCCAGATGGCCTGGATCCCGTTCTGGGCCGCCGGCGTGGTCAACGGCCTCGGCCACTGGTGGGGCTACCGCAACTTCGAGACCACCGACACCGCCACCAATCTCACCCCCTGGGGCGTGTGGATCGGCGGCGAGGAGCTGCACAACAACCACCACGCGTTCCCGAGTTCGGCGAAGTTCGCCCTGCGCCGCTGGGAGTTCGACATCGGCTGGGCCACCATCCAGGGCCTGCAGAAGATCGGCCTGGCGAAGGTGCTGCGGGTCGCGCCCTCGCTCGACGTCCGGCCGAACATCCAGGTGCCCGACACCGACACCATGCGCGCGCTGCTGGCGCTGCGCTTCCAGGCCATGACCGACTACCAGCGCAAGGTGATCAAGCCGGCGCTGCGCGAGGAGGCGCGGGCCGCCGGTGCCCGCCTGCGCGCGCTGCTGCCGCGCAGGCTGCGCAAGGCGCTGGCCGACGACGGCCGCTGGCTCCAGCCCGATGCGCGCCAGGAGCTGCAGCAGTGGGTCGAGCAGCGCCCGCGCATCCGCACCCTGGTCGAGTATCGCGCGCGCCTGGCCGCTGTGCTGGAGGCGCGCAGCAACGACGCCTCCGAGCGCCTGCGCCAGCTGCAGGCCTGGTGCCACGAGGCCGAGGCCAGCGGCATCCGGGTGCTGCAGGAGTACTCGGCGCGGCTGAAGGGTTATTCGCTGCAGCCGGCGCGGGCCTGAGCCCCGCGCCATGGCGCAGGCGATGCACGACGGGCCCGGCCGGCGACGGCCGGGCCTTTTCATGGCCGCGGCGGCGGCACTTGGGCTCGCCGCGACGGCGGCGCCGGCCGCCGCGCAGATCGCGGCCACCACCGACTATCTCGCGCGCATGGACGCCGACGGCGACGGCCGGGTCTCGCTCGGCGAGTACCAGGACTGGATGAGCTACGCCTTCGACGCGATGGACGCCGACGGCGACGGCACCCTGGCGCCCGCGGAACAGCCGGGCAGCCGTGGCCGGCCCATTGCCCGCGCCGCCCACCTGGCCCGGCTGACCGACCGCTTCAACCGCCAGGACCTGGACCGCGACGGCTTCCTCGACGCCCGCGAACTCGCCGCCCCGCCGCAATAGGCCTCCGCAGCACCCAGCGCCTGCGGCCGTCCCGATGACGCGCGCGCGGCTGCGTTCAGCGCCGGTCCGAAGACGCGTTGCGCGCGGCGCCCTGCAGCGCCAGCCAGCACAATGCCACCGTGGTGGCATCGCCCAGGGCGGTGTGCCGTCCCAGCACCGGCACGCCCAGCGCGTCGGCGATGTGGCCGAAATCGAGGTTGGGGGGCACGTCGGGCCGCGCCCGGCGCGCCCGCGCGGCGAACGCCTCGGCGAGTTCGACCCGGGGGTTGGGCAGGGCGAAGCCGGTGAGCGCCCTCACGTGCGGGGCCAGCATCGCCAGGTCGAACGCCAGGTGATAGCCCAGCAGCCTGCGGGGGCCCAGCCAGCGCAGGAATTCGCGCACCGCGGGGGTCACCGACATGCCGCCGGCCGCCTCGTCGGGGGTGATGCGGTGGTGGCGGATCGATTCGATGTCGAAGCCCCGGTCCGGCCGGATCCGCCGCTCGAACCGGTCCGACAGCAGCACCAGGCCGCCGCGCACGGGAACCGCCGCCAGACTGAGGATGTGGTCGCGCTGCGGGTCGAGGCCGGTGGTTTCCACGTCCAGGCTGACCCACTCGGCCGCCGGCGCGGGCCGCAGCAGCGCCGTCCATTCGCCATCCCCGTGCCGCTTGCGCAGCCACCATTGGCGCAGGGCGTCCATCGGCGTCAGTCCGCCAGATGGAAGGCGCGGCGCACGTGCTCGCGGAATTCCTTCACCACGTGCAGCGCGTCGCGCAGCAGTTCCCGGTCCAGCCGGCGCAGGCTCTGCGGGTCGAGGTGGTTGTCGGGGACGCGGCCTGCCGCGAGCGCGGCCAGCTGCGCGTCCAGCCGCATGCGCTGGAACACGTTGAGCGCCTGCGGCAGGTCGCGGCCGAGTTCGCGCGGCAGCGCCCCGCGCTCGGCGAGCGCCTCGCAGCGTTCGAGGCTGGCCGTGGCGGCAACGCCATGGCGCAGCGCCAGGCAGCGCAGGCCGTGCACCACCGGGAAGATCGCGCCCTTCTTCAGGTCGATCCCGTGTGCATCGCCGCGCACCCGCCCGAACAGCGTCAGCGGGGTGTTGAAGTTGAGCGTGGCGGAGGCCAGGTGGTGCAGCAGGATCTCGTCCTGGCCCAGCGCCATGAGGCCGGCCTTGACCGGGGCGAACAGCGCCGGGTTGCCGGCGATGGGGCGGGCATCGAGCGCGATCGACAGGTCCAGTGCCGCCTCGCCGCCGTGGCGCCGTTGCCAATGGCCGACGCGTTCCTGCCATTGGCTGGCCGTCATCCGCCAATGCGGCTCGTTCACCATCACCTTGCCGGGGCACGGCGGGTAGCCGACCGCATCGAGCGCCGCGCTGAAGCGCGCCATGGCGTCGGCCAGGCCGGGCCAGTCGAGGTCGTCGGCGATCACCAGCGCGTTGTCCTGGTCGGTCTTGAGCAGCTGCTCGCGGCGGCCTTCGCTGCCCATCACCAGCAGGCAGATGCGGCCGCGGTGTTCGGGCGCGACCAGCAGGTCGAAGATCTGCGCCATCACCCGCCCGTTGAGCGCACTGACCAGGCCCATCAGGTAGGGCATGCGCGCCCCGTGCGCGGCGAGGCTGCGGATCAGTTCGTTCATGCCCGCCGCGGCGCTGGCGATGTCCTCCAGGGTGCGGGCGCGGGCCAGCCGCAGGCTGATGAGGTGCGAGTGGCTGGCGAAGTGCGAGAGCACCTCGGCGATGCCGAGGGTCCCGGCGATGGCGCCGCGGTCGCGGACCACGACCCGCTCGATCCGGTGCTCGGTCATGCCGATCAGCGCCTGGAACAGCACCTCGTCGGCGCCCACGCAGACCAGCGGCCGGCTGGCCAGCGGCCCGACCGGCGCCTCCAGCGGCAGCCGCTGCAGCGCCACCGCATCGAGCAGGTCGGTGCGGGTCAGGATGCCGGGCTCCCGATGGCCGGCGTCGTCCACCAGCAGGCAATCCACGCGGCGCTCCCGCAGCCGCGCGGCGGCATCGGCGATGGAGGTCGCGGCGGCGACGCGCTCGGCCGGCGCCAGCTGCGCCTCGCCGACCCGGGTGCCCATCAGCTCGGCCGCCTCGCGGCGCTCCTGCCCCGAGACCGACAACTGCCCCTTGGTCGCGAGCCCCTCGTTGAAATAGGCGGCGAAGCGCGGGTTGTCGTCGATCAGCCGGCGGAACACCTCGGCCGGGATCAGGAAGCTCAGGCACTCGCCCTCGGTGCGGTAGCTCAGCCGGGCGCGGCCCGCCATCACCGCCCAGGCGCCGAAGACGTCGCCCGGGCCGTAGTCGGCGAAGCGCTGCTCGCCGCCGCCATCGGCTTGATAGGCATGGACCAGGCCCTTGAGGATCACATGCACGTGCGGCGAGGCCTTGCCGGCCTCGATCAGGGTGCTGCCGGCGGCGTGGAAACCCACGTCCACGCTGGCCTGCAGGCGCGCGCGCCCGGCGTCGTCCAGCAGGTCGAACGGGGGCTGGCTCAGGTCCAGGCCGGGCACGCTGTCCATGGCGCTAGCGTGTCGGGCTTCTGCCGAACCCGCCTTCGCGGGGCGGCGCCGAGGGATCCGCGCGCCGGCACGGCGCGGTGGTGCCGGGACGCCGCGATGGGCGAGGGCCGGTCATGGCGTGCAGGCGGCGCGCAGCAGGCCGTCGTCTTCCGGCAGCGCGATCCAGCGGGCGTTGCGCGGGGCGCCATTCTCGTCGAACACCACCTCGTCCACCAGGTCGGCGCGGCGCCGGCCCGCGCAGTCGAACACCGCGCCGAACTGGCGCGCCGGCTCCCAGCGGCCCATCAGCAGCACCTGGGTCAGCACCTGGTCGGGCATCGCCGGGTTGCGCCGGTCGAAGCGGTGATCGATGGCGATCAGCCGGCTGGTCTGCGGTACCACGTAGGTCCACGGGCGGTACCAGACCCGCAGCTCGTTGGTCGAGGCCACCTCCACCTCGTCCGGGAAGGTGGCGGTGACGCGGTCCAGCCAGGAGTATTCCAGCCAGATCGCCATCGCCAGCATGCCGCCGCCCGCCGCGGCGGGCACCGCCCAGCCGGGCAGCCGCTTGCGGACCAGGAAGTTCAGCGCCAGGACCAGGCCCGCCAGGCCGAAGCCCGCGGAGATGATCGCTATGAACTCCAACAGCATGCCGGTGACCCCCGTTGTGGCCCGGCGATCGCTCGCCGTGCGCCATCATGACAAATCGGCCGCCACGTTGCCGTGCGCGGCGAAGGCGTGCGGCGAATGGAGCGCCGGGCGCCGACGAAAAAGACCCGCCCCCGCGTGGCGGGGGCGGGCCCTGGAGAGACGCCGGACTCAGTGCGCGATGTGGGTCGCGCTACCCGCGCCACGCGGCACGCGGATGCTCTCCACCAGTTCCTGGATCCGCTCCGGCGCCGGCTTGGTCATCGACAGCACCAGGTACGCGGCGGCGAAGTTGAGCACCGCACCCACCGCGCCGAACGACAGCGGCGAGATGCCGAGCAGCCAGTTCTCGGGCACGTTCTCGAGGGTGTTGGTCTCGGGAATGAAGAACCAGCCCAGGTAGGTGAAGATGTACACGCACGTCGACACCAGTCCGACCAGCATGCCGACGATCGCGCCGGTGGAGTTCATCTTCTTGGAGAAGATGCCCATCATGATCGCCGGGAACAGCGACGACGCCGCCAGTCCGAACGCCAATGCCACCGTCTGTGCCGCGAACCCCGGTGGATTCAATCCCAGGTAGGTCGCCAGGACGATCGCCGCGGCCATCGAGAAGCGGGCGGCGAGCAGTTCCCCCTTCTCCGAGATGTCGGGCTTGAAGGTCGACTTGATCAGGTCGTGGCTGACCGCCGACGAGATCGCCAGCAGCAGGCCCGCCGCCGTGGACAGCGCGGCCGCGAGGCCGCCGGCGGCGATCAGGCCCAGGACCCAGCCGGGCAGTTGCGCGATCTCCGGATTGGCCAGCACCAGGATGTCCTGGTTGAAGGTCACCATCTCGTTGCCGGCCCAGCCGCGCTCCGCGGCGGTGGCGGCGAACTCCTCGTTGGTGGCGTTGTAGTACTGGATCCGGCCGTCGTTGTTGAGGTCCTCGAACGCCAGCAGCCCGGTCTGCTCCCAGTTGCGCATCCAGTCGGGCCGGGCCTCGTACTCGATCGGCGCGGCCGCGGTGCCGGCGGGGTAGATGGTGTTGATGATGTTCAGCCGGGCCATCGAGCCCACCGCCGGCGCCACCGTGTAGAGCAGGGCGATGAACACCAGCGCCCAGCCCGCGGACCTGCGCGCGTCGGAGACCTTGGGCACGGTGAAGAAGCGGATGATCACGTGCGGCAGGCCCGCGGTGCCGACCATCAGCGACAGGGTGAACAGCACCATGTTGAGGGTCGAGCCGTTGTTGCCGGTGTAGTCCTGGAAGCCGAGCTCGAGCAGCACCTGATCGAGTCTGGCCAGCAGCGGCAGGCCCGACTCGGTATGGGTCGAGAACAGCCCGAGCTGCGGCACGGGATTGCCGGTGAGCTGCATGGAAATGAAGATCGCCGGGATCGTGTAGGCGATGATCAGCACCACGTACTGCGCCACCTGCGTGTAGGTGATGCCCTTCATGCCGCCGAGCACCGCGTACACGAACACCACCGCCGAAGCGATGAGCAGGCCGGTGGTGGCGTCCACCTCGAGGAAGCGCGAGAACGCCACCCCCGCGCCGGTCATCTGCCCGATCACGTAGGTGATCGAGATGATCAGCAGCGCCGCTACCGCCACCATCCGCGCGCTGCGGCTGTAGAAGCGGTCGCCGATGAAGTCGGGCACGGTGAAGCGCCCGAACTTGCGCAGGTACGGGGCCAGCAGCAGCGCCAGCAGCACGTAGCCGCCGGTCCAGCCCATCAGGTAGGTGGAGTTGCCGTAGCCGACGAAGGCGATCAGGCCGGCCATCGAGATGAACGAGGCGGCCGACATCCAGTCGGCCGCGGTGGCCATGCCGTTGAGCACCGGGTGGACGCCGCGGTTGGCCGCGTAGAACTCGGCGGTGGTACCGGCGCGCGCCCAGATCGCGATGGCGATGTAGAGCAGGAACGAACCGCCGACGAAGATGAGGTTGATCGTGAATTGATCCATGTGCGCAGCCCTATTGTTCGTCCACGTCGTACTCGCGATCGAGCCGGTTCATGTACCAGGTGTAGAAGAAGATCAGGGCGATGAAGACCAGAATCGAACCCTGCTGCGCGAACCAGAAACCCAGGTCGGTGCCGCCGATGCGGATGCCCGACAGCAGCGGGCGCAGCAGGATGCCGAATCCCACCGACACCAGCGCCCAGATCGACATGCAGATCCAGATGATGCGCAGATTGGCTTTCCAGTACTTGGCTGCGGTCTTGTCGAGCGTCATGCGGCGTCCCCCTTGCGGTCGGATGGATGGCCCGCCCACGCGCGGTGGGCGGTGGCGTGCGATCGGCTCGCGCGGCGCCGGGATCGTGGGCGCAGCGCGGCCTTGTCGGTTGCGTTCATGTCTCCCCCTAGAAGGTGTACCGGACGTGGGTGTGCACGCGGGTCAGGTCGCCCTCGCGGTCGTCCTCGAGGAAGCGCTGGCCGAAGATCAGCTCGGCGCCCACGTCGAGTTTCGGGAACGGCGAATAGATGACGTTGGCGTGCAGCGAGTGCGCGCGCTCGGTCACGCCGAACCCGACCAGCGCCTCGTCGTTGTCGTAGTGCGCCGCCGAGTACATCAGGTTGGTGCGCACCAGCGGCGAGAACACGTGGCGCCAGGCCACGAAGCCGCCGTAGCCGTCGAGCGCGTGCAGATCGCCGTTGGCGTCCTGCATCACGTCGCTGCCCATGCCGAAGGCGAGGTAGCGGCCGATGCCCTGGCCGGCGTTGACCGCGTAGCGGATGTCGTCGCTGGTGCCCAGGTTGAACTTGCCCGAGGCGCTGACCGCCGCCCCGGTCTCGGTCTCGTCGGCGGCCTTGAACTGCCGGACCAGGCCGGCGACGGTGAAGTGGCCCCAGTCGCCGCGGGTGATCCAGCGCGCGGTGAAGTCCGGTAGCACGTTGTCGCCGGTGTTGAAGCGCGCGCCCGCCACCGGGTTGAACGGCGAGTAGGACTGCACCGTGGTCTGCGGGTTCTCCGCGGAGAACGACCACGGGCCGTTGGTGTAGCGCAGCTGGGCCTGGCGCACGAACACCGTGCCGTCGGTGACCCCGACGAAGTCGACCGCGTCGGGCAGCGCGCCCACGTCCATGAAGTTGGACCAGGTCTGGCCGGCCAGCCAGCGGTTCCAGCTGACGTAGGCGTGGCGCAGCGAGACGCCGTAGGTGTTGGTGGAGGTCTCGTTGCCGAGCAGCGCGTTGCTGCCGCCGCCGAACATGTCGGCCTCGATGTAGGCCTTGAACTTGTCGCCGCCCTCGGTGGCGTGGTCGGCGCTGAACCAGAACCGCGAGAACTGCGCGTGCTGGTCGGTGTAGGCGTCGCCGCCGTCGGCGCCATCGGCGCCGACCGGGATGGTGCTGGGCACGTAGAACAGCCGCCCGGCCGAGCCATCGGCGATGCGGCCGTCGCTGGTGTCGGTGACCATCGCGTCGAACTTGATCATGCCGCCGTAGGAGAAGGTGGTGCCGGGGTTGGCGGCGGTCATGATCGTGCCGCGCTGGATCCCCTTGCCGTCGGCCGCGGCCGCCGCTGGCGCCTGGGCCTGGGCGGTGCGCACTTCGGTCACCTGGGTGCGGGTCTCGGCGAGCTCGGACTGCTGCTGTTGCTGCTGCGAGAGCAGCGCCCGGACCTGGGCCTCGAGCTGCGCGATCCGCGCTTCCAGCTCCTGTTCCTTGGCGGTCTGGCCGAACGCCATCCCCGGCGCGGCCAGGGCCGCCAGCAACGCCACCGCGAGCACCCGCGGCCGCGCCTTCGCTACGACGTGTCGATTCATCTGGTTCCCCTCCCGAAGGGTGCATGAAGGCAGGCCGTTCAGCCCACTCCGAGCCGAGCCTGCGCGCTGGCGGGGTGAGCGCCAATACACCATTGGTCGAATGCCCCGCACCGGCTTAGACGAAGGTCTAAGACGGGCCCTGGGCGGATGCGGCACACTGTCGGCAACCGTTTTTTCGATTCCGGGAACGCCAGCATGTCCAGCAGCCAAGCCCTGTATCCGGTGCCCGAGGAGATCGCCGCCGGGGCCGCGATCCGCAAGAACGATTACGAGCGCATGTACGCCGAATCGGTCGGCGACCCCGATGCCTTCTGGGCCCGGGTGGCCGAGCGCCTGCAGTGGGACCGCAAGCCGACCAGCATCCGCGACGTCAGCTTCGCGCTCGAGGACTTCCGGATCCGCTGGTATGCCGACGGCGAGCTCAACGCCAGCGTCAACTGCCTCGACCGGCACCTCGAGACCCGCGGCGACAAGACCGCGCTGACCTGGGAGGCCGACGACCCGGCCACCGAGCCGCAGCACGTCAGCTACCGCGAGCTGCACGCGCGGGTCTGCCGGCTGGCCAACGCGCTGCGCAGCCTGGGGGTGCGCAAGGGCGACCGGGTCACCATCTACCTGCCGATGATCGTCGAGGCGGCGGTGGCGATGCTGGCCTGCGCCCGCATCGGCGCGATCCACACCGTGGTGTTCGGCGGCTTCTCGCCCAACTCGATCGCCGACCGCATCGCCGACTGCGGCAGCCGGCTGGTGATCACCGCGGACGAGGGCGTGCGCGGCGACCGCAAGGTGCCGCTGAAGGCCAACGTCGACGCCGCGCTCGCGATGCCCGGCACCACCAGCGTCGAGACGGTGCTGGTGGTGCGCCACACCGGCGGCGCGGTGGACATGCAGATGCCGCGCGACCGCTGGTACGACGCGGTGGTGGACGGCCAGCCGGACAGCTGCGTGCCGGAGCGGATGAACGCCGAGGACCCCCTGTTCATCCTCTACACCTCGGGCAGCACCGGCAAGCCCAAGGGCGTGCTCCACACCACCGGCGGCTACCTGGTGTTCGCCGCCTACACCCACGAATGCGCCTTCGACCTGAAGGAGGACGACGTCTTCTGGTGCACAGCGGACGTCGGCTGGGTCACCGGGCACAGCTACATCGTCTACGGCCCGCTGGCCAACGGCGCCACCGCGCTGATGTTCGAAGGCGTGCCGAACTACCCCGACAGCTCGCGCTTCTGGCAGGTGGTCGACCGCCACAAGGTGACGTTGTTCTATACCGCGCCCACCGCGATCCGCGCGCTGATGCGCGAGGGCGACGGCCCGGTCAAGCGGACCGATCGCTCCTCGCTGCGGATCCTCGGCACCGTCGGCGAGCCGATCAACCCCGAAGCCTGGCGCTGGTACTTCGAGGTGGTGGGCGATTCGCGCTGCCCGATCGTCGACACCTGGTGGCAGACCGAGACCGGCGGCCACCTGATCACCCCGTTGCCCGGTGCCATCGCCACCAAGCCCGGCTCGGCGACGCTGCCGTTCTTCGGCGTGCGCCCGGCGATCGTCGACGCCAACGGCACCGTGCTGGAGGGCGAGACCGAGGGCAACCTGGTGATCCTCGACTCCTGGCCGGGACAGATGCGCACCGTCTACGGCGACGACCAGCGCTTCATCGACACCTATTTCAAGACCTACCCGGGCATGTACTTCACCGGCGACGGCTGCCGCCGCGACGCCGACGGCTACTACTGGATCACCGGCCGGGTCGACGACGTGATCAACGTCAGCGGCCACCGCATCGGCACCGCCGAGGTCGAAAGCGCGCTGGTCTCGCACCCGAAGGTGGCGGAGGCCGCGGTGGTGGGCTTCCCGCACGACGTCAAGGGCCAGGGCATCTACGCCTACGTGACCCTGGTGGCCGGCGAGGCCGGCGACGACGCACTGCGCAAGGAGCTGGTGGCGCACGTGCGCAAGGAGATCGGCCCGATCGCCTCCCCCGACCACCTGCAGTGGGCGCCGGGCCTGCCGAAGACGCGCTCGGGCAAGATCATGCGCCGGATCCTGCGCAAGATCGCCGAGAACGCGCCCGAGCAGCTCGGCGACACCTCCACCCTCGCCGACCCTTCGGTGGTCGACGCGCTGGTCAAGAACCGGCGGGTTCCTGAAGGGTGATCCATCGGCAGCCGTGGCGTTGCGACGCGCGCGGCGCCTCCCATGTCGGGGCGATCCACGGGCAGCGGGCCGTGGGCCATACGGCGGCCCGCGACGGACGGATTCAGCGAGGCCCGGCAGGCGCGCCGGGTTGCCGATGCGGCCCGCTTCGGCCCTGCCGGCAACGGCCGCGCACGCACCGGCCTGCGGCCAGCCGGCGGCGGACCGTGCGGGCGCGGGCCGGGTGCGGCTGAGGATCGCGGCGCACGCTGGCCCAATGACGCACACTCCCCTCCCTGTTCCGGATCGCCCGCCCGTGCCCATGACCACCCTGCTCATCGCCGACGACCATCCGCTGTTCCGCGAGGCGCTGCGCGGCGTGGTGGCGCGGATCCTGCCGCAGGCGGTGCTGCGCGAGGCCCACGACACCGACGCCCTGTACGCGCTGGTCGAGGCCGACCCGGATGCCGACCTGCTGCTGCTCGACCTCAACATGCCCGGCGCGCAAGGTTTCAGCGCGCTGGTGCACCTGCGCGCGCAGCATCCGCAGCTGCCGATCGTGGTGGTGTCGGCGCGCGAGGAGCCCACGGTGATGCGGCGCGCGCTCGACCACGGCGCGATGGGCTTCATTCCCAAGTCCGCCGACGCCCAGACCCTGGCGGTCGCGCTGCAGCAGGTGCTCGACGGCGACCAGTGGGCGCCGGCCGCCGCCCATGCCGCGCCGGCCGCCAGCGCCGACGAACAGGACGTGGCCGCGCGGGTGCGCGAGCTCACTCCACAGCAGTTCCGGGTGCTGCAGATGCTCGGCGCCGGCATGCTCAACAAGCAGATCGGCTACGAACTCGGGGTCTCCGAGGCCACCGTCAAGGCGCACATGAGCGCGATTCTGCGCAAGCTCGGCGCCACCAACCGCACCCAGGCGGTGCTGATCGCCGGCCGCCTCGCGCTCGACCCGGGCGCCGTGACCGCTCCGCCCGAGGAACCCGGCGCCGCCTGAGGCGCCGCCTGCCGCTCAGGCGCCCGCGAACGCCGGTTCCCGCAGGAGCGTGTCATGCACGCGAAAGCCGGCGCCGCTGGAAACACCGGGAATCGCCGCCCCGGACACCGGAGCCGCCCGCGGCCTTCGCGGCCATGGGCCGCTCCTGCAGGGGGCCGCCGCGCGAGAACCGCCTCAACTCTGCCCGGGCGGTGCCGGCTCGGGTGCCGCCTGGCGCCGCGCCGGGTGGTGGTGCGCGGCCAGGAACGCGCGCAGCGAGGCCGGCTTGATCGGCTTGGTCAGCACCCGGTAGCCGCGCGCCCGCGCCGCCTGCTTGAGCGCGTCGCTGCCGTCGGCCGTCACCAGCGCGCCGGGCAGGTGCGGGGCGTCGGCGCGCAGCGCGTCCAGCGTCTGCAGCCCGTCCAGGCGATCGTGCAGGTGGTAGTCCACCAGCAGCACGTCGGGCCGTTCGGCCACCCGCGCCAGCGCCTCGTCCACGGTGGTGGCGCACAGCGGCTCCACGCCCCAGCGCCGCAGCAGCGCGGTCATGCCGGCGATGATGTCCGGATCGTTGTCCACGCACAGCACCCGCAGCCCGGCCAGCGAAGCCGCCAGTTCCAGGCGCGGCGGGGCGGCGGCCTGCAGCGCATGCTGGGCCCGCGGCACCACGATCGAGAACATGCTGCCGTGGCGGACCCGCGAGCGCGCGTCCAGCCGGTGCCCGAGCAGCCGCGAGATCCGCTGGCAGATCGACAGCCCCAGCCCCAGCCCGCGCTCGTCCCAGTCGAACGGCTGCTGGTAGCGGTGGAACTCGTCGTAGATCTGGCGCATGTGGTGCTCGGGGATGCCCGGCCCGGTATCCCAGACCTGCAGCGCCACCTCGCCGCCGCTGGGCCGCGCCGCCAGCACGATGCGCCCCTCGCGGGTGTAGCGCAGCGCATTGGCCAGGAAGTTCTGCAACACCCGGCGCAGCAGCCGCCGGTCGCTGTGCACCGGCAACGCCTGGGCGTGCAGGCGCAGCGCGATGCCGCGGCTGGCCGCCATCGGCGCGTACTGCGCCGCCAGCTGCCGCAGCAGCTCGCCGGCGTCGAAATCGCTCAATTCGGGCTTCAGCGCGCCGGCGTCCAGCCGCGAAACATCGAGCAGGCCGTCGAGCAGCTCCTCGGCGGCGCGCAGCGAAGTGTCCACGCGTTCGGCCAGGCGCCGCTGCTCGCCGGGCGCGTCGCTCTCGCGCAGTGCCGAGGTGAACAGCCGCGCGGCGTTGAGCGGCTGCAGCACGTCGTGGCTGAGCGCCGCCAGGAAGCGCGTGCGCGACTGCTGCGCCGCCTCGGCCTCGCGGGTGCGCACCGTCACCCGCTGTTCCAGGGTCTCGTTGATCTCGCGCAGCGCGCGCTCCACCCGCTTGTGCTCGGTGACGTCGCTGTAGCTGGTGACGTAGCCGCCGCCCGGCAGCGGCTGGCCGCGCACCTCGATCACCAGGCCGCTGGCGAGCACCCGTTCGGACACGTGCGCCGAGCCGGCGCGCATGTAGCCGATGCGCTTGGCGATCTCGGCCTCGATCCCGGCGCGGGACAGCAGCCCGAGCTCGCCGCGCTCGGCGTTGTAGCGGATCAGGTCGGCGACCGGGCGGCCGACGAACAGCATGCCGTCGGGGAAGCCGAACAACTGCTGGTAGCGCCGGTTCCAGGCCACCAGCCGCATCTCCGGCCCGACCACGCTCACGCCCTGGTCGATGTTCTCCAGGGTGGTGGAGAGGATCTCGCGGTTGAAACGCAGCTCCTGGCCGGCCTCGTCGAGCACCGCCACCACCTCGGCCAGGTCCATGCCCGAGCCGCGCAGGGTGCTGGTGAGCACCAGCCGCGCCGAGGCCGCGCCGATGGCCGAGGCCAGCAGGCGCTCGGTGAACTGCACCCAGGCGCGGTCGGCGGCGGTGTTGGGCTGCAGCTCCTGGCCGAGCGCCAGCGCCTGTTCGGCGAAGGCGCGCTGGGCGTTGCGCACCCCGACGATGCGCCGCGCCAGCACCAGCAGGTCGGCCACGTGCAGCCCGCCGCGCCAGTCGCTGCCGGCCAGGGTGCGCCGTTCGGTATACGGGTTGAGGAACGGCGAGGCGCGCAGGCGCTCGTCCAGCCCCGGGCGCCAGCGCGCCGAGACCACCATCAGCGCGCCGATGTTGAGCAGCAGCGACCAGAACGTGCCGTGGGTCAGCGCGTCCCAGCCCTCCAGCCCGAACAGCTGCCGCGGCCGCAGCCAGCCGATGCCCAGCGGCCCGCGTTCCAGCCACGCCGAGCCGAACCAGCCGGCATCGGTGAGGGTGGGCAGCAGCAGGGTGTAGCCCCACACGCAGAAGCCGATCAGCAGGCCCGCCTCGGCGCCCTGGCGGCTGGCGCCGCGCCAGTACAGCCCGCCGATCAGCGCCGGCGCGAACTGCGCCACCGCGGCGAAGGCCATCAGCCCGAACGCGGCCAGGGTGGTGTCGGTATTGCTGGCGCGGTAGTAGCCGTAGGCCAGCGCGGCGAACCCCACGATCGCCACGCGCCGGATCCACAGCACCGTCGCGGCCAGGTCGCCGCCGTGGCGCTGCGCCCAGCCGCGCCGCAGCAGCAGCGGCATCACCAGGTCGTTGCTGACCATGGTGGCCAGCGCCACGCTGGCCACGATCACCATCCCGGTGGCGGCGGAGAAGCCGCCGATGTAGGCGAACAGCGCCAGCGCGTTGCGGTTCTCCGCCAGCGGCAGCGCCAGCACGTAGGTGTCGGCGATCGCCGCGCCATCGTCGAACAGCGCGATCCCGGCGCTGGCGATCGGCAGCACCATCAGGCAGATCAGCACCAGGTAGGCGCCGAACATCCAACGTGCGCGGCGGATGTCGGCCACGTCGATGCATTCCACCACGGCGACGTGGAACTGCCGCGGCAGGCACACGATCGCGGTGAACGCCAGCAGGGTCTGGCCGACGAAGCCGACCGGCGGGGTGTTGGACAGCAGCTCGCGGGTGGCCGGCACCAGGTCGAGCTCGTGCCCGCCGAACCAGAAGATCGCGAACAGGCCCACCGCCACCAGCGCCATCAGCTTGACCAGCGATTCCAGCGCGATCGCCAGCATCATCCCCGGCCGGTGCTCGGTGGCGTCGACCTGGCGGGTGCCGAACAGGATCGCGAACAGCGCCATCAGCATCGCCATGTACAGCGCCGGGTCGCCGAGGGTGGTGGCGGCGGCCGGGCTGGCGCTCAGCACCTGCAGGCTCAGCGCCACCGCCTTGTACTGCAGCGCCAGGTACGGCACCGCCGCGATCAGCGCGATCAGGGCGACCATCGCCGCCAGCCGCTGCGAGCGCCCGTAGCGCGCGGCGATGAAGTCGGCGATCGAGACCGTGCTCTGCGACTGCGCGATCAGCGCCAGGCGCTCGAGGATGCGCCAGCCGAACAGCAGCAGCAGCAGCGGGCCCAGGTAGATCGGCAGGTAGCCGATGCCGTTGCGCGCGGCGCTGCCGACCGCGCCGTAGAACGTCCACGACGAGCAGTACACCGCCAGCGCCAGGCTGTAGACCACCGGCCGCAGCCCTGGCCGCTGCGCGAACTCCGGATGCCGGTCGCCCCACCACGCCACCGCGAACAGCACCGCGGCGTAGCCCACCGACACCAGCAGCAAGACCCAGTCCGACAGCATTCCCATCCCCGAGTGGCCGTTCAAAGTGTACGCGGCACCGCGCCGGCGGCCCCGGTGCGAAGCCCACCGCCCGCAGGAGCGCCATCACCCTAGGAGGGCCCGCCCCCGGAGGGCCCACCCTCCGTAGGAGCGTGCCATGCACGCGAAAGCCGGCGCGGCCGGCCGTGCCCGGAATGGCCGCCCGGTCGGAAGGGGGCCGCATCACCGCATCGGTGCCCCGCGGCCTTCGCGGCCATGGGCCGCTGCTACAGGAGCAGGCGCTCGCGATCTATGAAATGAGAATCGACATCATGTGATAATGAGTCGCATTCCCTATGGAGCACTTCCCCGCATGTCCCCCTCCCGGCGTCGCTTGACCCGCCCGCACCGCTCGCTCCTGTCCATTGCCTGCCTGCTCGGGCTGGCCCTGCCGCCGGTGGCGTTCGCGCAGGCGCCGCCGCCGTCGGTGACCGACCTGGACGCGGTGCAGGTGATCGGCCGCGCCCAGACCCTCTACAAGGTGGAAGGCTCCACCACCGCCACCCGCACCGACACCCCGCTGGAATGGGTGCCGCAGTCGGTGCAGGTGCTGCCGCGCGAGCTGATCGACGACCAGGCCGCGCGCCAGGTGACCGACCTGTACCGCAGCATCAGCGGCATCAGCTTCTTCAGCTACGCCGGCGTCACCCTGCGCGGCTTCCGCCAGGAGAACGTGCTCTACGACGGCCTGCGCGGCGATCCCTACGCCGGTTTCTCGGTGCCGCAGCTGTTCGACATCGAGCGGGTCGAGGTGCTGAAGGGCCCTGCCGGCGCGCTGTACGGCGGCGGCGACCCGGGCGGGGTGATCAACTACATCACCCGCAAGCCGCAGCGCGACCCGCAGGCCAGCGTGGAACTGCAGCTGGGCGACGACGACTTCGCCGCCGCCTCGTTCCAGTCGACCGGGCCGCTGGCCGGCAGCGAGCGCCTGCGCTACCGCATCGGCGTGCACGGCGAGCGCGAGGAGCCGTTCCGCTGGAACACCGACAACGAGCTGCGCATGGGCGACGCGGCCGCGGCGCTCGACGTCGGCACCACCGGCGAGCTCACCCTCAAGCTCACCGACATCGCCCAGGACCAAGCCGGCAACCGCCTGCGCGGGGTGCCGGTGGACGACAACGGCGCGTTCCTCACCGACCGCCGCTGGAACCACAACGAGGCCACCGACTTCCTCGACATGGACGCGCGCATCGCCCTGGCCACCTACACCGCCTCCCCCACCGACGCGCTCGACATCGACGTGTCCGCGCGCTGGTTCGAGAACGACGAGCGGCAGCAGTACCACGAGCCGTGGGGCCTGATCGATCGCGACGGCGACGGCACCGCCGAGTGGATGACGCGCCAGTTCCGCGACCAGGTGCGCAGCGTCGAGGGCCTGGCCGCCAACGCCAACGGCGTGTGGCGGGTGCGCGCCGGCGGCCTCGGCCACACCCTGCTGTTCGGCGTCGACGGCTACCGCGAGGACAGCGATTTCCAGGGCCGCACCGCGCACAGCGACGCCGTGGGCGGCGACGTGCCCGGCATCGACCTGTTCCAGCCGGTGTACGGCCTGAGCTCCGCTGCCGACTACACGTTCGACCCCTGGCGCGTCACCCGCAGCCGCGGCACCCGCTACGGCGCCTACCTGCAGGACCAGCTGGAACTGACCCCGCGCTGGCAGCTGCTCGCCGGGCTGCGCTGGGACGGCTTCCAGGACGAGGACCGGGTGGGCGGCACCACGGTGGACGGCCACGACATCAGCTGGCGCCTGGGCAGCACCTATGCGCTGGTCGAAGGCGTGAACGCCTACGCCAACCTCGCCAGCGGTTTCGTGCCGCAGTCCACCGGCAACCAGGACCCCGCCGCCGGCGGCCCGTTCGATCCCGAGCGTGGCCGGCAGTGGGAGCTGGGCCTGAAGACCGCCCTGGCCGGCGGCCGCGTCACCCTCAACTCGGCGCTGTACCGGATCGAGCGCAGCAACGTGCTGCAGGCCACTGGCGAGGTGGTCGACGGCGTCAACCAGCTCGCGCCGCTGGGGCTGGTGCGCAGCGAAGGGCTGGAACTGGACCTGCTGGCCGATGTGACCCGTCGCTGGGTGGTCAGCGCCGCCTACGCCTACAACGACACCCGGGTGATCGACGCCGGCAGCAACGGCATCACCAACTCGGTCGGCGACAAGTTCGCCAACGCCCCGCAGAACACCTTCGGCCTGTGGACCCGCTACGAGCTGCCGGCGCTGCTGTCCTCGGTGGGCTTCGGCGTGGACTACGTGGACGAGCGGCTGAGCATCGGCGGCCAGCGGGTCAAGCCGTACACCATCTACGACCTCAGCTGGCAGACCCACTGGGACGGCTGGCACTTCCAGGCCAACATCAAGAACCTGTTCGACAAGGTGTACGCCGCCAGCGGCTTCATCGAGCGCACCGGGCACTTTCCCGGCGAGCCGCGGCGGCTGTACCTGCAGGCGCGCTACGCGTTCTGACCCCCCGCATGGGCCAGCCGCCGCCAGCCCCCGCCGCCGCGCCGCGCAAGCCGCGCGGCCGGCGGCTGTGGTTCGACCTGCACAGCTGGGTGGGGCTGAAGCTGTGCCTGCTGATGGCCTTCGTGTGCTTCACCGGCACCCTGGCGGTGCTGGCGCACGAGATCGACTGGCTGCTGCACCCGGAGATCCGCGTGGCGCCCGGCCCCGAGCGCGCCAGCTGGGGCGCGATGCTCGCCGCCGCGCGCCACGCCTACCCGGACTGGTCGCTGACCGCCATCGAGGCGCCCGAAGGCGGCCGCTTCGCCGCCCGGGTGCGCGCCCGCACCCCGGAAGGGCGGCTGCGCTTCGTCTGGGTGGACCCGTACCGCGGCGCCGTGACCGGCGACACCCACTGGTTCGGCGCGCACCGCTTCCTGCGCAACACCCACCGCCACCTGATGCTGCCGCTGCGGTTCGGCGTGCCGCTGGTGGCGGCGCTGTCGATCCCGCTGGCGATCAGCCTGGTCAGCAGCCTGTACATCTACCGGCACTGGTGGCGCGGGTTCTTCGCCGGCCCGCGGCGGGAGCGGCCGCGCCGGTTCTGGGGCGACCTGCACCGCCTGGCCGGGGTGTGGAGCCTGGGCTTCGTGGCGCTGATGGCGCTGACCGGCGGCTGGTACCTGGTGGAATCGCTGGGCGGCGGCGCCGGCCCGCCGCGGAAGCTGCAGGCCGCACCGGCCGGCACCGAACGCGGGCCGGACCCCGCCGGCGCCAGTGCCGCCGTCATCGACCGCGCCGTGGCCGAGGCGCGCAGCCGCTGGCCGGCGTTCGAGGTCCGCGCCATCGACCCCGGCGCGGGCGACGGCACCCTGCTGCTGCAGGGCGAGGCCGAAGCCATCCTGGTACGGCCGCGCGCCAACGCCATGGCCTTCGCCGCCGCCGACGGCGCCTGGATCGGCCGCCGCGACGGCCGCGACATGGGCGTGCACCAGCGCATCGCCGAGATGGCCGACCCGCTGCACTTCGGCAACTTCGCCGGCCTGCCGGTCAAGCTGCTGTGGTTCGTGTTCGGCGTGCTGCTGACCGGCCTGTGCGTGACCGGCGCGTACCTCTACGGCCTGCGCGCCACCGACACCCTGCGCTCGGCCACGCGCCGCACCGCGGCAGCGGCCGCCGCCCCGCGCTCGGCGCCGCGTCGCGCGCGCGCGCTGCCCGCCGCCACCGCAGCGCCGGCAACGCTCGCAGCCGAAGCCGGCGCGGTGCCGGGCGGCTGGCGGTCCGTATGGCATGGCATCGGCCGGTGGCGCTGGCTGTGGATCGCCCTGCTGCTGGCATGGCTGGCGCTGCTGCCGCTGGAAGCGATGAAGTAGCCGTCAGCCGTTCGCCGCCACGGCAACCGGAGCCGCCCGCGGCCTTCGCGGCCATGGGCCGCTGCTACAGGCGGCACGCCGCGAAAGTCCTGCTCCCGGTAGGAAGCGTGCCATCCCCGTAGGAGCGTGCCATGCACGCGAAAGCCGGCGCCGTTGCAAATACCGGCAATCGCCGCCCATCCTGCCGGAGGCCCCCGCGGCTTTTCGCGGCCCTGGACCACCGCTACGCGGACCGGCCGCGGTCCGGGCGTGCCCGCCTCAACCACCAGGCGAACCCGAGCAGCAGCGCCAGCAGCAGGAACGCGAGCGCGGGCACGATCAGCACGCCATCCTGCTGGTGATACACGGTGGCGCTGTGCGCATCGAAGTAGCGGCCCTCCGCGTTGAACAGCTCGCGGTAGCGCCAGTACAGCGAAACGTAGAGGAAGCCGAAGCAGAGCGACGCCGCGCCGCATGCCAGCGCCGAGCCGAGCAACAGCCACTGCGAAATGCGGAGCCTGCGTGCCGCGACCATGGTTCCCTCCTGCGGGGCAGGGCGCCGGGGTGGCGCCGAACCGCAACGCAGGCCCATTGTTCCCCATCGGCGCACCGAAGCGCGAGCCCGCTCCTGCCGGCGGCCGCGCTCCGACCGCGGCATGCGGCCGCGCCGCCGCCGATCACCTGCCAGGCCGGTCCGCCAGGGCCTTCTCGTAGCGCCAGACCTCCAGCAGGAACGGGCCGTCCGGCGTCGGCAGCTCGCTGATCATGTTGCCGGCCCGCACCCAGCCGTGCTTCTCGTAGAAGCGCGCCGCGCGCTGGTTGCCGATGCCGCACGCCAGCCAGGCCCTGCGGAAGCCGCGGCCGGCGATGCGCGCCTCCCCGTCCGCCAGCAGGGCGGCGGCGGCCCCGGTGCCGCGGGCCTCGGCCGATGCGTACAGCTGGTACAGCTCGTCGCCGGTGGCGATGCAGAACGCCGTCGGGGCCCCGGCGGGCCCGGTCGCCCGCACCTCGCCCAGCGCCGCCCGCAGCCGCTGCGCGAAGCTTACGCGCGTGCGGTGCCGGGCGAGTTCCGCCGGCAGGATCCGCGCATGCGCGTCCTGCCAGCCTTGGTGCCAGATGTCGGCCAGGCGATCCAGCTCCTGCTCGTCCGCGGTGCGGATCCTCATCCTTCCGGCGCGCCGTCGCCCGCGGCGGCCGCCGCCTCCGACCACACCGCGAACTCGTTGCCGCTGGGCTCGGTGAAATGAAACCGGCGGCCGCCCGGGAAGGAGAAGACCGGCTTCACCACCTCGCCGCCCGCGGCAACCACCTTGGCCAGCGTCTCTTCCAGGCGCTCGCTGTAGAACACCACCAGCGCGCTGCCTTGGCTGGTGCGGGCCGCCAGCTCCGACCGGAAGAAGCCGCCATCGAGGCCCTGGCCCGAGAACGCCGCGTAGTCCGGCCCGTAGTCTTCGAACGCCCA
This sequence comes from Luteimonas endophytica, assembly GCF_029887875.1. Taxonomy (GTDB): domain Bacteria; phylum Pseudomonadota; class Gammaproteobacteria; order Xanthomonadales; family Xanthomonadaceae; genus Luteimonas; species Luteimonas endophytica. The sequence continues at coordinate 12,860 of NZ_JARXRM010000016.1, read as the reverse complement.
GCCGAACGCGTCCTGGAAGAAGCGCTTCGTCGCCGCCAGGTCGCGCGCGGGGTATTCGACGTAGTTGATCTTTTCGTGGGCGGGCATGTTGTCTCCTGGGCTGGGTACGAACTACATCCACGCTTCAGTCCGGCCCGTACGGGACGAACTTGATGTCGTAGCCGTGAGGGTGCTCACCGGGCGCTCGCTCCGCTTCCGTCTCGTAGATCTCGATCCTGCCGGTCACGGAGAACCCGATCTGCCGCCCGATGGATCTGGCCATGTCGGCGGACTCGTCCGCGTCGGATGCCCAGGTCTTCATTGTCATGATGGCAGGCCCAGCACGGCACTCGAAGCCGTCCGTCAGCTCTCCGGCCAGGCCGTCGGCGATGACGGTGAAGTGCTTGTATGGCGTGACCCGCCGACCGTAGCGGAGTTCGAGCTTCCAGTGGCTGTCTTGAGATTCGTCCGACACTGCAACCTCGTTTCCGGGGCCTGACGGCTGGGGGTGAGCCGTGTCACCAAGAGACATCCGGCCCTGCTCTCGAATTCGGCGCGGTCAGCGGACCCGCTGAAAGTACTCGCGCGTATGCAGATCCGGTGCCGCCGGGTCGGTGCCACCGCCATAGACCCAGAAGATGTCGTCGTCGACGAAGTTGAACGTCGTTGCCGTAAGCGCCGTGCCGAACGGCCGCCTCGCCGACCAGACGACCGCGAACTCGCCGCAAAACAGGATCTCGTAGGGCTTGCGCTCCTCCAGGCCGGCAAACACCGTGCGCTCGCCGGAAACGGGAACCTCGACATCGGGCATTGCGATGTGGACCTCGCTGTCGGTGAAGGCGAGCGTCATGTGCCCGAACAGCGCCCCAAGAAACGCTTCCGTGCGCGGCTCCAGCTTGGCATTGCCATGGGCAAATGCCACGGAGGCTTCCCGATCGGATTTCCATGTTCCCGTCAGATCATGGGGACAGGCCGCGGCGGCGGCGGGTGCCAGGGCGATCGCCAAGGTTGCGAAGAACCGATCGTTCATGAGATTCAGCACCTGATTCAGGTCCAATCGTATCGCGCCAGGAAGCGCCGGTTGGAAGGACTGGCCGGCCTCAAGCTACACGCGGGGCTTCCGCGCGACAAGCCAGACACCCAGGGCCGATAGCGCCGCACCAGCAGCGACGTGCAGCAAGAGCTCGACGGTCGACGGCGGCACACCAAACGGGTCCGAGTCGTTGGCGAGCTGTGCGCCTTGCGGGTCAGCGAGCGCGACCGCACCGAAGATGACGACACCCAGGCCGAGTGCCGTGGCCAGACAACCGATCGCTTTTCCTAGAAATCTCATTGAGATCCAGCACCTCGAGGCCTGAAGCTGCAACGCGGACTGGGAAAGCCCCGGGCCGAGCCCTTAGAGCGAGCGGAACACAACGGCCAGCTCCCGGTCGGTGTTCGGCGTCTCCCACGTCGATAGCCAGCACCGTGAGATGCCTGAGCGCTCTGCCGTTCGCTTGAACAACGCCAGCTGGCGCTGGGTCGGCGCGTAGTGCTCCGGAATGAAATGCAGCAACGCCGTTGGCTTGCGAAGCGAGAAGCCAGGCGCAAGATCCTCGACCAGGGACTTCAATGCCTTGCCTACTCGAGAGAAATCCGGATCGCCACGGGTGTTGTCGAGCGCATGGCAATCGCGCCGTGCCCTTCTGTCCTCACCGACGACACGCCCCATGAAGTGGTCGCGGAAGACAAGAAGATAGAGGTTGCGCTTGCGAAACATTCGAGGTTCTAGCGCCGAAAGCGAGCCGCGCCACCAAGCATCGGCCCGAACGAATGGTTGGACACCGGCCAGCTGAGCCCCCGGCACCAAGTCACACAATGGAACTACACATGGATCTGGCGGCCGCCCGCGAAGGCCCAGTTCTCCCAGGTCGTCTCCTTGAAGACGAGCATGGCATTCTCAGGGTCGTGGCCCGCTGCGGAGAGTTCGGCCATCAAGGCGTCGAGCAGCTTCCGCTTGATCTTGACGCTGCGGCCGGCGGACAACAGCACTTCGATCAGGATGAAGTCTTCGTTCCGCGCGCCTTGCACATCCGGGTAGGTCGGGTCGAAGCGGAAGTCCTCGGGCGAAAGCTCGAGCACGCGCTGGAACCGGTCGGTGGCAGGCACGCCAACCGCGACCAGGGCCGCGTGGACCGCGTCGAGCACGGAGGCCTTGAACTCGGCGGACTTCGGGCGCTGCACGGTCAAGGTGACGAGCGGCATGAACGACTCCAGTGAGAGGCCAAGCGGCGCCCGGCGCTCCCGCCGATCGGGTTGATCCTGGCGGTCGGGTCGTCGGCGAAACGCGCTTGGCCGTACGCGCTTCGGGCACCGAAAGCTACCCCTGCAGCGCGCCGGCGGCAAGCCATGCGCCATGCAGGCCGGCACCGTGCCCACGAAACCGCAACAACCGCCCAGCCACGCGCCATAGACGGCTAACCCGCGGCGCCTGGGCCGGCCGGCTTGCTCGCGAAGTAATAGTGGTTCTGCCCCTCGTCCTCGGCCTCGCCGACCAGCGCCAGGCCCTCCGATTCCAGCGCCCTGCGGTAGGCGGCCGACCCCAGCGACACCGAGGTCCGCCCGGTGAGGTTGTCCGGCCACTCGCACGCCTCGTCCGGTGCCGTGAACAGGAACCGGCCGCCCGGCGCGAGGGACAGGGCGACCCGGCGAATCAGCTCCCTCTGGGTGGCCGGCTGCAAGAGGAACATCAGGCCCCACGCGATCGCGCCGTCGAAGCTGCGGCGCAGGAACTGCGCGTCTTCCACCGCGCTGCATTCGGCCGGGCTGCCGGGGAATCGGGCCCGGAAGGCCGCGATCATGGCGGGCGAGGCATCCACGCCGTGCACGGCGAACCCCGCGTCGATCAGGGCCCTCGCCACCGGCACGCCAGCGCCGCACCCCAGGTCGAGCACCGAGCCCCCACGCGGCAGGCTGCCGGCCCAGTCGCGCACGGTCGACATGCCGATCTCCGATCGGCTCCGGATCGCCATGAACTCCGCGGAGACCGCTTCGTATCCGTTGGATCGGTCGGTTGGAGACCTTGTCATTCCGTGAGCCTACGCCTGGCGAGGTTGGAGCATCGCTGCCGCGCCGGGCCTGCTGGAAGCAACGGCGCTCCCCAAGAGGGAGCCTTGGCTGCGGTCCGGCCGGGCCCGTGGCCATGAAGTGGCGCCGCTGCTAGATTCGCCGCCGTGAAACCCACGACGCGCACATTGCAATCCGGCCCGGTTTCGGTGATCGAGTATCGATGCACCTGCGGTCCTGCGGATCGCCCGTTCCCCGAAGCCCACAGCCGGCACTCGATCTCGTACGTGCGCAAGGGCTCCTTCGGATATCGCTGGGGCGCACGTTCGTTCGAGCTGGTGGCGGGATCCGTGCTCGTGGGACACCCTGGGGACGAGTACACGTGCACGCACGAGCATCACCACGGCGGCGACGAGTGCCTGTCGTTCCAGTACGCCCCCGAGCTGATCGACGAGCTCGCCCCCGGCCCATCGTGGCGCGTCGGCGCGCTGCCGCCGATCGCCCAGCTGATGGTGCTGGGCGAATGGGCGCAGAGCGTTGCCGATGCGAACGGCGACCTTGGCTTGGACGAGCTTGGCCTGATGCTGGGTGCACGCCTGGCGCAGGTGACCACGGGCAAGCGCACGCCGGCGCCAAAGCCCAGTTCGCGGGATCGACGCAGAGCCGTCGATGCAGCCCTCTGGATCGATGCGAACGCCCGGCGCGACATCGACCTGGCGACTGCGGCACAGGTTGCAGGCTTGAGCAGCCACCACTTTCTGCGCATCTTCTCGGCCGTGGTGGGGGTAACGCCGCACCAGTATCTCATCCGCGCGCGGCTGCGTGATGCCGCGAGGTTGCTGGTGGAGAGCGACCGGCCGATCACGGAAGTCGCCTTCGACGTGGGCTTCAACGACGTCTCCAACTTCGTGCGGACGTTTCGGCGCGCGGCGGGCGCCTCACCCCGTACCTTTCGGCGCGGCGGCCGGGGCGATCGCAATTTTTTCCAAGAATCCGCCCCGCTGCGAACCTAGCATCTGCTACCTCACCGGAGGGAGCAACCCATGTTCGATCACGTCGGCTTGCAAGTGCGCGACCTGGAAACCGCACGCCGTTTCTACCGGGCCGCTCTGGCCCCGCTCGGGCACGTCCAGGACGAGTCCGGGACAGGCTTCGGGCCCAAGGGCGCGCCTGCCCTTTGGCTCTACGAGACCAAAGACAAGGCAGTGGCGCGAACCCATCTGGCGTTCGGGGCCGCAACGCGTGAGGCCGTCGAGCGCTTCCACCGTGCCGGTCTCGAAGCCGGCGCCCGGGACAACGGCGGGCCCGGCCTGCGCGCGGAGTACGGCCCTGGCTACTTCGCCGCATTCCTCGTCGACCCCGACGGGAACAACGTCGAGGCCGTGTGCCTCGCGGAAGCGTAGCGATGGCCTCGATTCACCGCGAAGTGCTGCTGCAGGCGCCGCTGGACCAGGTGTGGGACGCGCTGCGCGACGTCGGTGCGCTCCACACCCGGCTGGTGCCCGGATTCGTCGCCGACACGAAGCTCGAAGAAGGCGCGCGCATCGTGACCTTCGGCAACGGCATGGTCGTCAAGGAACCCATTCTCGATGTCGACGAGCAGCGGCACCGGGTCAGCTGGGCCGCGGTGGGCACGCAGCTCACCCACTACAGCGCATCGTTCCAGCTCTTCGAGGAGGGCGGCGAGCGCACCCGGGGCGTCTGGATCGCGGACCTGCTGCCGCATGAGGCCGCACCGGGGGTCGCGGCGATGATCGAGGAGGGCCTGGCGGCGATGAAGCGAGTGTTCGGGTGATCAAGACGCGCGCATGCCTGCCGCTGCGCGCGTACCTGGTTGAGTCATTGGGCATCGGCCCGTGAAGCCAGCGTACGGAACTCGTCGATCTGTTCCGGGGTGCGGAACCACGATTTCGGAAAGATCTCGAACATGATGTCCGAGTGGTACAAGAGGAACAATCGATCGCTCTCCAGGAGCTTGATGTAATCCGGCCATCGGCGCCTGACGTGCCCGGCCTCCGATGAGGCGCTCAGGCCATCGGCGTCCCACGAGTAGGTGTAGGTCGCACGAAGCGAGGCTTGCTGCTGGTAGATCTTGCGCGCCCTGCGCGGCAGGGCGAACCTGGACTGCACGAACTCGCCAATGAGCCCGCCAACCCCGGCGCCGATGCCGATGGCCCCGATCAGCACGTGGCCAATGGCGATGGCGATCGCGCCGGCGGCAGCCAGCGCAGCAAGCACGAGCAACAGGCGCCTGACCGCCCGCTTCCGGTGAAGCCGCAGGGCGGCGAGATGGTCTTCGGATGAGATCGCCGCAGTGATCATTGGCACCTGACGCCCGGATTCGTCCGGCCCGCGAAGCAGCGGGACTTCCTAAGTGAAGGTAGAAACAGATCGTTCAGCACGCTGCAGCCGGTACGCACGTCCCCAGAGGGTTGGCGGGCACCGACGGAGGCGCCGGCACCCACCCGTGCCGGTGCTGCCGCTACAGGTGCCGGGTCTCGGCAGGCACCTCCCCCCAGTTGTCGTGTCTGCCGTCTGCGTACCGAACCGGTGGCTCGACGAGTTCCGCCGGGTCGGCATTGTCGAGTGCCGACAGTTGAACCGCAACGTAGTCGCCGCCGATCTCCGCGATGTGGCCACGGGCGAACGAGCGCACGCCGCAATGCTTGCAGAACAGGTGATGCCCCACCTTGTGGTTGAACTGATAGTCGGCCAGGTCCCCCTCGCCAGCCAGCAGCCGAAAGGCGCCGGGCTTGATGATGACGTTCCAGTTGCGTGTCTTGGTACAGATGGAACAGTTGCACTTGTTCGTGCCGGCACTGAGATCGATGTCGGCTTCGAACCGCACGGCGCCGCAATGGCAACTGCCTAGGTAGGTCTTGAGCATCAAGCTCTCCTGGAGAACGAATGAGTGATAGGTGGTCTCGAGCGGGGGGCCTGATCCGCTGGGCAACGCACTGGAAGCGTTGCGAATGCGCCGCGAAGATTGCCCTTCATAAACCAGAACTCCAGGCTATGGCCCCCAATAGTCGAAGTTGAACACGACTCCGGCAGGGATGACGAAGCGAATCTCGCCCCCATAGCATTCAATCGAGTGCTCGCCGGGCGCGATCTCTCTGGCGCGCCCCGTTGGTGCCGTCCACTTCCGTCCGTCGACCAGGATGGGACATCCATCGTGGTCGTCAACGATCGCCAGGTAGGTCTTGCCATCGGGGCTGTCCGTGACGAAGCCCCGGAGGTGGCCATCCTCGGCGCAACCGGCAAGCGCGCCAGCCAAGCCAAGCAGAAGAGCCGCTTTCAAACCAGCACCACGCCTCGCTCGCATGTGAGCCTTCACGCCAGAATTCGGCTGCGCCGACGCGGCGTCGGCATGAGTGGTTGGACAGCACCAACTCGCTGGCGAAGTGTAGCAAGCCCGAGAATACTGAATTACTGTCACGTGGCAGCGGTGCCTTGGTGGTACCGCATTTGCCAGCCGCCAGCGTTCTTGACCCACACCGAGCTGCGGAGCGAGAGAGCCGTGCCGCCTTGGTGAGTGCGCTCGGCAGCGTAGGTGACCAGCACGACGTCTGCCGCGAGCACATGGGCCTGCATGGCGCGGGCGCGAAAGACAACGCCGGTCTCGCCCGGCAGGCGGTTGACGACCTCTGCCTTGCCGAAAGCGCGGCCCGTGGCCCCCACCTCGAGAAAGTCGTCCGCGATCAGCGCATCGAGGCGCCCGGCATCCCCGCGCACGGCCGGATCGAGCAGCGCCTGCTCCAGTTGCATGACGGTCGCTTCGATGCTGTTCATGCCGCCCAGCGCCTCAGTAAGTGGCCCCGCTGCGGCGAGGCTGATGGCCGGGTGGGCCGGCCGCCCCCCAAGCCGGTCGAAAACATCATGGCTCGCCCGGCTCAGCTGTGTATCCGGTCCGGTGAGCGCGAACGAATCCTACGCGCAACCCGAAGATTCGCCCGATGCGCTCGAGCGTCTCGACGGTAGGGTTGGCTTTCCCCGATTCGATGCGTTTGAGGGTGAGCAGGCTGACGCCACGGTGGCGTGCGAACTCGGCCTGCGTCAAACCACTGATCTTGCGCATGCGCTTGACGGCCTCGCCCAGGCCCAGCCGGCCGGCTTCGATGTCCTCCGCGAAACGGTCCCGCATTTCGCGAACCAGTTCGGGGCTGCGGCGCTTCCTTGGTGTGCTAGGCATCGGTATCGACCCTGCGCAAACCGCGGATTTGAGCTTCGATGGCGGGTTTGCACGCTTCGATGATGTCGGCATCGGCCTCCAGGGCCGCCAGTCGCTCCACCAGTCGCGGCAGCTGCGTTTCCGCGAATGCGACCAGCGCCTGTGCGACGGATGGCTTGATCGCCTCTTCGATCGCCAACCGTTCGAGGATCGCGTTCCAATCGTCGAGCGTTTCGTTGTTGGCCCCGCGCCAGGCGCTCGCGCGCGCAATCAGTTCCCGGTCCAGGTACATCGGCCCCAGGTCGTAGAGCGGCGTCAGTTGCACGGTACCGTCCGGCAACTGTTGCACGGAAGTATTGCGCAGATGATTGTCGGGATTGCGCAAGGCGCGGTTGAGCACGTCGCGGCAGAGGAACTCGGAGATCTCGATTTCCGGATGTGTCGCATGACGCGCCAGGCGTTCGGTCGCGTCGAACAGGCAGGCGCTGCGCCCGAAGCCGGGCATCTGCGCCAGGGTCGCCAGGGTTTCCTGGTGCAGGCGTACGACCCGGCCGCCCTCGATGCGGCGATCGAAGCGGGGCAGAAAAAGCATGCCTTCGCGATGCAACGGCCGATCGATGGATCGAAGCCCGCAGGCCGCCGCCACCTGCAGATAGATGGCTTCGTGCCGCAGGATGCGGAAGTCGGTCTCGTGCCGGCCGCGCGGCAGCTTCACGATCCAGTGCGCGCGCGCACGCGCTTCCGGCAGCGCCACGTCCGGGTACCAGCGTTCGGTCTCGTCCTGGGTCAACAGGAACTTCGGGGCCACGCCCTGGACCCCGGGCGTGCCGGCCGCCAGCATGCCGTGCACCGACAGCTGTTCCAGGAAGGCATCGGTGCGGTGGACCATGTCGTCCAGCGTGAACCCGGGGGCGGGCGTGCTTGCGGCATGTTCCTCGTAGAAGCGCACGGCGGTGTCCAGCCGCAGCCGGCCGATGGGAGCGAACGCGCCGTGCTGTGCCAGAAACAGGTCCCGGGCCGGATCCTGATCGGAAATACCCAGCAGGCCCGCCAAGTGCTGGCGGCCACGTCCCTGCGGCACCAGGTCCCACAGGAAGGCGAGTGGGCCGGTCTGCGGCGCAAGCGGCGCCTGCAGGATCTCCATCGTGGGCGGCAGGGCCAGGGCGAGTGGCTCGGCCGCCTCGCCAAAGACGTACTCCGGCAGGTACTCGAGCCGGATCGCTCGCTCGCCCACCGACAACCGGGCGGCAGGGCGCCAGGCCGCACCGGTGTGGAGCTCGATCAAGCTGTCCATGATCGAAACTTAGTCTACTTTAATATGCTTTTCAACGGATCTGATTGTGATCTAGCATATCTTAATATCCTATTTCAGCTCGCCCATTCGCGCAAACGGCGCTTCAAGCGCCTGCGGGAGCCCGGTCTGCGGCAGGCGCCATACCTCCTCCGCGATATCGACCTGCGAAGTTTGGCGGGCCATGAACTCGTAGGCGTGTACCGATCCGTTCCTATCGTTGTCTTGGCTCAGTCGCCAGGATCGTGCTGCAGCACAGCCTCGTAGCATCGAGCGCATCCAGCGCCTCTGGCGCGAACTGGACATGCCAGCTCACGTCTTCTTCGCGCTGGTACGACCTTGGCGCCGCGTCGCAAGCCGCTCCCGCACCTGGTCCACCGAGAGAGCACGGGCAGGGTCGGCCTTGAGCGCAAGGGCGGCCGGAACGACCTGCTCGCGCAGCCAGGCCTCGACGGCGCGGTCACGCGCAAGCAGCGTGCGCAGGCCGTCGCGAATGACTTCGCTTTCAGTGGCGTACTCGCCGGCGGCGACCTTGGCTTTCACTGCGTCGGCCATTTCATTGGGCAGCGTGATGCTGAATTGCTGAGTCGTGCGCACGGCGAGCCCCAGAGGGAGTAGGATTCAATCCTACTCCCGGTTTCCTCCGGTGGCAAAGCTCAACGGCACCCCGGCGCTGCCTTTTCAGCCGCAGCGCCGGGATGACCAAGCCGGCAGCCTGCCGCCGGATCAGTGGAGGCGCTGTGCGCAAGGCTGGGGGAGGTACCCCGCCCGCCCAGGCGCGGCCAGCGGCAACGCCGGCCGTTGTGCGCGGTCCGCACCGGGTGACGCAGTGCTTGCACCATAGGCGGCGGGCTCCTCACGAACACGGTTGCGCGGCCCCGGCCGGTCGGGAAGGTACTGCGACGCCACCTTGTCCATGAGATCGCTTGCGGCTTCGGCCTCTTCGAAGATCGCATCGCCCAGCATCGTCAGCGTGCCGTCGGCCAGGTCGATTCGCTCGACGCCGAAGAGCAGGTCGCCGTAGGCGTGCAGTCGGTCGTGCCGGCGGTTGAGCGTGTCCAGCTGGTCCATGGTCATGCCGAAGACGAGGCGGTCTTCGGCGTTCGCCTCGGCGGCCACGGCGGCTTCCTCGCCCGCCGCTTCGTCCTCTGCCCCGGCGTCCGCTGCTTCGGCGTCTGCTGCCCCGGCGTCCGCTGCCTCGACGGTCTGGGCGGAATCTTCTGGCGCCTCGGCCGCGTCGCTTGCATGCGATGGCTTGCGTCGGGCGCCCTGCTTGGCCGGCCAGGTCACCTCGTCGAGCACGCGTTCGGCCTGGTCGGCCAGCTGCTCCAGGCAGACGGCCAGTTCACCCCCGCTGATCTGCGGGCCCCATCCGGTCGATTCCTCGTCGTCCGTACGCGGCTGCGCCAACTGCGACAGGAACACCATGTGCTCATGCAGCTTCTTGAGCCGGAAATGGCTGTCTTCCGGCAGGAAATAGCCCGTCATGCCCGGGTCGTTCGGTTCACGGTTCGACATCGTTGCCTCCTCCTTCCATGAAGTGCCCGCCCACCACACGGCGGACGGGAAGTCGGGAGGTTCGAAACCGCGTACAGACGGCGGGCATATTCCCCCGAGGGGTGTTGTATTAGCCGCCCTCCCGACGCAGGCATCGCGTCGGTCTGTGCCCGCAAGAGCCGCGGGCACAAAAAACCCACCGGCTTGACGGAGGTGGGGGCCGCTGTACGAGGAGTTTCGACGCTCCTTGGAATCGAGTCTGCTACCGGTTTTCGGGGGTGTCAAGGCCGGCAACTGAGAGAGACTTCGGGCCGGCTCATTCCCGGGCGCAAGGACGGACAACGCCTTATGCAGCGCGCACCGATCGCGGCGATTGGCTCAAGCCAAAGACAAGGACAGGGGCCTCATTGGTGTCCTGCGGCGAGCGATTCATGAAAGTACCGGCAGCCGGTTGACACCGCCAACCCACTTGTACCAATACTTGGTACATCTGCAGGAGAATGTCATGGCGAGGAACACGAGCGTCAGCTTGGGCGATCATTTCGAGCACTTCATCGCAGACCAGGTCGACAGCGGCCGATACGGCTCTGCAAGTGAGGTTGTCCGGGCCGGGCTGCGTTTGCTCGAGACCACTGAAGGCAAGCGCGAAGTCCTAAGGAATGCGCTGATTGCCGGTGAACGCAGCGGGCGTGCCAAATACAGTTACGAGTCGCTTGTGGCGGAGCTGGACTCAGAACAGCAGTGAGGCATTCTTACCTTACCAGGTCGGCGCGGTCCGACCTGAAGTCGATCGCGTGCTTCACGCAAGACCGGTGGGGCGTGCGGCAGCGCAATGCGTACCTGAAAGAAATGGAACAGGTCTTTCGTTCCCTGGCAAGGAACCCCCTGATCCGAAGGGCTTGCGACGAGATCCGCGAGGGCTACAGAAAGCTTGCCCACGGGGCGCACGTGATCTACTACAAGCAGCCGAACGACAACGAGTTGCTGATCGTTCGCATTCTTCATGCAACGATGGACGTGGACACGAACATCGGCGCCTAGGGCGCGGGTGTTGCACTTACCCCGCGGATGGATGTAAAGCGAGTCGGCGACGTCGGTAATTGGCTCAGGGGGACGGCGGTCGAGCGAGCCTGCCTGCTGACGCTGGTCGAACGCAGTACGGGACTGGCGCTGGTGGTCAGATTGCCGCACCGGACCGTCAAGGCGGTCAACCGCGCAGCCGTGGAAGTGATCGCCCGCAGCGGCCTGCCGTTCAAGACCATCACCTGGGGCAACGGCACCGAGTGCGACGGCTATCGGGCGATCGAACAGGCAACGGGCGTTCGCTGCTACTTCGCCTACCCGCATCACCCGTGGGAACGCGGCAGCAACGAAAACTTCAACGGCCTACTGCGCCAGTACCTGCCGAAGCGGAAGAGCCTGGCACGCATAAGCGAAGCCCACTGCGATCGCATCACGCACAAACTCAACACACGACCGAGGAAGCGACATGGCTAAAAGAGCCCGGTCGAACGCTTACACGAACTCTCAGGGGTGTTGCACTTGGGGTGTTAATTCACCCATCTGGCCCGTTTGCCAACGGGAAGAGACTGAAGATATAGCCTGCTTCTTGCCACTCCGGATCATGATGCATGCGGTACTCCCAGAACCGGGTGTTTGGCTTGTCCGCCAATAGTGACTGCAAGGTGTCATTAGCTAGCTCAGGGTCATGTACGCGAAAGGATAGCTGCCGAAGGCCATCCCAGGTACTGCGTGCCAGGAACAAGGCATTTTTGCCCTCAATGGCGGACTCGATCATGTCCCCGATTTCGAGCAGTAGCTTGCTCTCATCCGGGCTCGGCATGCCTCTCTCAACGAGCTCCTCGGCCTGGATGTTTATTTCTAGGTGCCAAGGAAAGATCTCGTGGTGCTGGAAGGCCAGCAATGCATCATTGACCACAATGATTTCAGGCAAGTCATTGCGAGTGCTGTCAAAGAGCGTGTAGTGAGGCTCTGGGGCAACTATGCGGACACGACGCTCTGTCACAGATGTCTAACGCTTGAATGAATGGTTAGGCCGCGGCATTCGGACTCTGTGGCTGCCGGCTCTGCGAGCCGACGAAATGTAGCCAAACCACAGGCGACAGAACAAAGAGCACGGAGTTGAAAGCGAGAAGCCATCCGCCCTGCTGCGCGGGAGCGAAGAAGGGAACAGAGCCACCGACCGGCACAGCTAGCGAATGGTAAATTGCCCAGATTGCGACATAGCATGCCAGCTCCACGGCCAAGGAAGCAGCAGCGACACCAACTTTGGAAAGCGCGCCTAGCCGCAATGCCACAAGCAATGCTAGAGGTGCCGTTAAAATAGGCACGACCTGTTGAAGCGCCGCATCCGTCGGGCCGGCACTCGCGCCGCTGAGTAGCGCGGTCACACCAAACGACGTGACAGCGTAAGTAAGGCCGAAAACGATCTTGGGAGTGTGCTTTGCCATGATGCTTCCTAGCGGCTTAACACCAGAGTTAAGCCGCGCCACGAAGTGGCGTCGGCTTGGACGAATTGTTAGGCCGCGACATACGCGCCTAGGCCCATGCCATGCTGCCACGCCTCCCAGCGACCATTTGGGTCTAGCTCCCCGTACACGCCTGCGCTTGGATCATAGGCGAAGCAGTAGCCCGCCAGATCGTCCCCCAAGACCAGCAGGTCGGGCGGCCCGACCGGTATGCCGTATACGTCCTCCGAGGTCAAAGGTCCGTTGTAGATCACTTTGCCATTAGGGGTATCTCCCCAACCATGGCCAAGAAGGTGCGAGATGTATTCGGCGGGAAGCTGCGGGCAGCGCGATGAAAGTTCCGCTGCTTCTCCCTCCGAAAGCCTAGTTGCTGCCATAGCGGCCTAAC
>NZ_JARXRM010000015.1 GCF_029887875.1 Luteimonas endophytica | reverse complement strand
CCGCCCTTGGTGTAGCTGTAGCGCAGCGCGAACGTCTGCCCGTTGGTGACCTGGAGCTTGCGCGTCATCTGGCCGAAGCGGTCGTAGCAGTAGCGAGTGCTGCCGCTGACATCGTCCATCGCGGCTCCTTTGTCTCCATCAGAAAAAGTCTACTCTGACCCCTGTTACCCCCCCCCCCGCAACAATCATGCACCAAGCACGCCCAGTCACTCCGAAGGAACAATACTGATCTCGCCGGACTCATCCATCATCAGTAGCACTGAAAATATGCCATGACGCCGATCTTTCGGAGGAATAATGCCAAGGAGATAAATTCCACCCGTTCTGCATATCCGGTCAAACGTATAACCTTCCTCGTAGCCCGTCAGCTCGGAGACTCTGGACCGCAGCCTCTCGGCAGACACCGGGAGTTGCGACAGTTCAACATCGTCACAGTCGTTACTGGAACTTGCAGGACTTGGATAGATTTCGCCGGTACCACATGCGACCAGCATCGCCACAGCTATAACCCATATGTACTGCACGAGAACCGCCTCCTTTGCGCTTCAGCAGCGCTGATCACCTGCTCAGCTTCTTGGTTGCAATCACAGCCAGATTCAAGAATATTCTTCGCGCACTCGATACTTCTCCCGTACGCTCTGCATTCGCTCATATTTCGGAACTGATCATAATGAGCCATGTCCCTTGGTGCGGCTGTTTCGTCGTCCGGCAGACTACCTCTAGGCCGGTTCGCGCACGACCTTGATCCGTACCGTGCTACATAGTCACTTATATGCTGTTGCTCGTGAGCTTGCGTGCATCCTCTCATACACTGACTAGCGCAATTGACAATTTCGTATCCACCACGTCCATTGCATTGGATCGTTCCTGTACTTCCTACGCCGACGCGCGCACCAATATTGGAACATGTAATAGGACTCAGCCCTCGGGCGTCCTGCCACAATAGAGAGTTGTTGTACGCGTAAGCGTACGTCGCTATTCCGCCTTGAAACCCAACCGGATCACTCTGTGAGTACCGGCCCATTTCTGGTTCGTAATCCCGAAAGTAGTTTTGGCTGAGCCCACTCGCCGCATCGTCTCGCTGGCCCGGAAAGCGCATATCGAACACGAACCCGATGCCATCCCCATCCGGATCCTCATTCGGCGGACTATTGCCGAAAGCCTCGCTCGCCAGGTCCCAGTTCCATACGGCCACATTCCGCACCGGATCGATCACCGCACGCGGCGTACCGAGGTGGTCGGGCTGCACGTAGTGGAGCCGATTGACGCCTGAGCTGCCGACCAGCAGGCCGACCGGGAAGTCGTCGAGCCATATCGCCTGCTGCAGCGGGGCACCCGCAGCGTCATAGTCCCCGAGCCAGCGGCCGGCCTCATCGAAGACCGTGGTCGTGTCGCTGGCGCCCAGGTGCCTGCGTACCTGCTCGCCCCGGCCGTTGTAGACGTAGTGCATCGCCAACGCGCCGCCCTGCTTCGCCTGGCTCATGCGGTTGGCGGCGTTGTAGACGAACTCCCTGGCCGTGCCGATGGCGAGGGTATTGCCGGCATTGTCGTAGTTGCGGGCCACGCCGGCCACGGCGGCGAGCCGGTGGCTGTCGGCCGGGTAGCTGTAGGCCTGGCTGCCGCCGGCATTGGTGAAGCTGGTGCGGTTGCCGGTGGCGTCGTAGCCGTAGCTCTCGATGGCCGCGCCGGCGGCGCCGTCGCGGAAGGCGGTGAGGCGGCCGAGCGGGTCGTAGTCGAAGCTGGCTCGCGGCGGCTCGGCCAAGTCGGCGGTGTGCAGCGCCGTGAGATTGCCGACCGGGTCGTAGCTGTAGCCGAAATCCAATCCGCCGGCAGCCGGGTCGCTGATGGACGCGGGCCGGTAATCCAGATCATGCACCCGATCGAGGCGACGGCCATTCCCGTACGTCCATCCGGCGGCCGGGCCGAAGGGGTAGTAGTCGGCGCCGGTCAGCAGGACCTCGCGAATACCGCCCGGCGAGGTCACGCCCACCTCCGTCACC
>NZ_JARXRM010000014.1 GCF_029887875.1 Luteimonas endophytica | reverse complement strand
TAACACCAGAGTTAAGCCGCGCCACGAAGTGGCGTCGGCTTGGACGAATTGTTAGGCCGCGACATACGCGCCTAGGCCCATGCCATGCTGCCACGCCTCCCAGCGACCATTTGGGTCTAGCTCCCCGTACACGCCTGCGCTTGGATCATAGGCGAAGCAGTAGCCCGCCAGATCGTCCCCCAAGACCAGCAGGTCGGGCGGCCCGACCGGTATGCCGTATACGTCCTCCGAGGTCAAAGGTCCGTTGTAGATCACTTTGCCATTAGGGGTATCTCCCCAACCATGGCCAAGAAGGTGCGAGATGTATTCGGCGGGAAGCTGCGGGCAGCGCGATGAAAGTTCCGCTGCTTCTCCCTCCGAAAGCCTAGTTGCTGCCATAGCGGCCTAACGCCTGAATTAAGCCGCGTCGCGAAGCGGCGTCGGCTTGAATGAATTGTTAGGCGACGGGATCAAGGTCGCCCGGAAACTTGGTTGCAGTGTCCCACTGTGTCTCTGGGAAATCCTCAGGGATATTGCGTCTGAACCAAGCGCGATTGAGGTGCGCGTAAACGTGGCCTAGGTCCACCCGAAGATCACCCTCTGAGTAGTCAGGATCTTGGGAGATTTCCTTGATCAGGTTGCCTAGGTGCTCGTGCGCATCAACAAGCTCGTAGAGCAAGAGAGCCCAGCCAACTGGATTGGTCTCGCGATTGATCATCAGCCTGTCGCCTAACGCCAGAATTAAGCCGTGCCGCGAAGCGGCATCGGCATGAATGAATTGTTAGGCTCTAGCGACGTATGGTCTGAGAAGGTGATATGGACCGCTGCCGGAGCATCGCCGTAGTGAGTGAAAAAATGGAATTCTTGCTTTGTGGTGTGCTCATTGCCAAAGATGTCCCAGCAACTAATCAGCAAGTGCCCGTCTATCTGGGTAATCTTGCGGTCGTAATCCTTGACGATGAGCGCGGGTAGCCGCGTTAGCTCAGAATGTTTTCCCGGCTCAATATGTCGCGGTACTGCCGGGATGTGATTGAGATCGGATGCGTAAAGCGGATCAGCCAGCTTTTCAGGCGTGATAGGAAACTCTTCGCCATTGATCCAAATCCGTTCCGGCACCCAAGTGACCGTCGTATTGATAGCGGCGCCGGAGCCATAGTTTCTGAGCTCACTATAGTGGCGAACTGTGCGTTTTCCGTTCTCTCCTTCGCCGCCTAGGACTACGGACTCCTTGCTCTTAGGAAGATGTGCAAGCGCTGTCTCAAGGTACCTCGGGTCTACGCCTGGAATGCGATGTCCGATTGCTTTAAAGGAAATCGGAAGTCGATAGCCCCCCGGCTGAAAAGCCAGATAGGGGCGGTGACGAAGCTGCCTGTCCCGTTGAACCTCTCGCAGAGTACGCACTGCGACCCAAAGCGACACGAGTACACCAGCAGCTGTTACCAGCGTTGCTAGAATCTGCGCGATATTGCTCCAGTCATCTAACGACAGCACCATAACTCTCCCCTAGAGCCTAACACCTTGAATTAAGCCGAGCCGCGAAGCGGCTTCGGCTTGGATGAATCGTTAGGCCTCACTCTACGTCCACGCCAGAGCGCCCGGCAACACTGGCGCAGTTAGCCAGCGAGTCCGGGGGTGGAGCGTCTGGGTGAGCGCCCATGGTGCACACGTGAGCGCAGCGCCCACCAACGAACGAACCTGAAGGGCTGCTGATGCAGCTGACATAGCAGTCATCAAGCTCGGTGCAGCGAGAACGAAAGGCTGCTATCTCACACTTCTCGCGAGCCGACAGCTCACGCCGAGACTTTGCCGCGCAGTTGAGGAACTGGCCAATGTCACCAACATCGGGGGGCGGTGGAACCGAAACCGTTGCATCAGGTGATGTAGGACTCTGGGGGTTGCAAGCGGCTACGAGCAGCAGGCATGTCAATAGCGGCAGATGCTTCATGTGAGGCCTAACACCTGAATTCAGCCGACCCGCGAAGCTCCGGTTCGGCTTGAATGAATTGTTAGGGCCCGCCCGCATGGCTAGAGCAGCCCCTGCTTGTTGTACCAGCTGTAGCAGAGCGCCTCAAAGAAACCATAAACGACCAGACTAGCGAGCCACGAGAGTGTGGCGACATGACCATAATCGCCTGGAATAAACCACGCGACGCAGCTAAAAACGAACAGAGGCAGCGCGATAAGCCAGAACACAAGCTTGATGCGCCATGGCAGAAGGCGCCATCTCCGTCTCTTCAGTTCGTCTCGATCCATGTGCGAGGCCTAACGCCTGAATTAAGCCGACCCGCGAAGCGGGTTCGGCTTGAATGAATTGTTAGGCGCCATACCGATACAACAGGTATGCCGCCAGAGCAACAGCCACAACCGCAACTAAAAGTCCGTTCCCAGCGCGCTTGACCGCCGCTGCCTCCGCAGGCGTCAGGGACAACATCGGAGCAAGGGTAGACCGCCAAGCTATCCATGCCGCAAATACGGTAATGGCCAACCCGGTAGGCCACCACTGCCAAAGGGCCAAAGAAGCAAGTATGGCTCCAGCGCCTATGAGATGCGCGACGAGCTTCAGCATCCAGTCCATCGGCGGCACGTAAGCGTAGTTGCCACAGGATTGGCACAGTGCCGGTGCCGCACTGTCCGACCACACCTTGGCCAGACGCGAGATTCCCTGCTTTTCATGACACGTCGGACAGGTTGGCATGGCGCCTAACGCTTGAGTTAAGCCGCCGCGAAGCGGCGTCGGCTTGAATGAGTTGTTAGACGCGCTTCGTCCGCGCCTCTCGCAGAGAGCTAAGAAGGCGACGCCATGAAAGTCCGTGCTCGCGGCACTTGGCACGAAATTCGGCAAGGCTATAAATATTGGCATTGCTGAACCCTCCTAACCTAGTGCGGTGCACGTCCCACGACGACACAACGAGCGCTCGATCAAAATTCTGCCCCAGGACCCTTATTCTCTCTGCTGTTCTCCGGTGACGAAGCCTAGCGCGGATCACAAACAGCGCCCCTAGCATGTCCTTAATGTTGTTGAAGTCAACATTTAAAGGAAGGCATACGGCTCCCGCATATCGGACGAAAACCAAGGCATCTTTACGCAAGCACTCGTCATTGTTGAACTGTAGCCTGATGTAAAGCGCATCTTTCTGAGTCAGGTGGTTCCTAGAGTTCCAAAAAATATGTAGGGAGCCAATTTGCGAGTCATCAATCAGTAGCCCGCTCTCTCCAGTCAGAGAATCGATGATCGGTTTCGTGATGTTATCGATGTCTCCGACCTTGTCGGTCTCTTGTCTTTGCGTGCCATGCAAGTACCACAGCAGCTCAAGGTTGACTGGGCCTGCACATATCCATTCAAAGGGTCGCAGCTGCTCTTGAATGGCGGAGCAAAGCTCGTCGCGAGCTTCTTTTTGCGACTGGATGCTCACGATACGATCGAACTCAATTCTTAGCTCAAGCTCGGCCGTCGCCAACTCTTCAATCTTGAAGTGATTGGCGGCGTCGCAGTTGCTTGTATGCAGCGAGAGTTTGACCATCGTCCTGAGCGCCTAACGCCTGAATTAAGCCGACCCGCGAAGCGGGTGGGACTTCCTACGTAAAAGTGAACACCTGCGGGTCACGCACATTGCAGTTCATACTCCGCCGGGGACTGGTATCCGAGCGCAGAGTGCAGTCGCTGGTGATTGTAGAAGTGGACGTAGCTGCGCACGGCATTGCGTAGCGCACGGTCGCTGTCGAAGGCCTGGCGGTGATACATGTCGGACTTCATCGACTTGTTCCAGGACTCCATGTACGCGTTGTCGTTCATGCGATGCGGTCGGTTGGCCGATTGCTGGAGGCCGGCTGAGACCAGCTTACGCTTGAAGTCGCCAGCCAGGAACTCGATCCCCCGATCGCTGTGGAAGAGGGTATCGCAGCCAGGCTTGCGTGCGCGCAAAGCGGCCGCCAGTGCTCGCCGCGTCAGCGCGGTGGTGCGATCGGCACCCAACGACCAGCCCAGCAGGCGGCGGGAGTGTCGGTCCATGACCGTGGCGAGGTATCGCCACTGGCCGCGCACTTTCAGGTATGTCACGTCGGCCACCCAGACTTGGTTGGGGCGTGTCGGCGTCACCTCGTGCGCCCGGCTCTCGACGGTGGCCAGGAAGCGCGCCAGAGCGGGCCGACGGCGGTAGAGACGGGTTGAGCAGGCTGCGATCCCTTCAGCCCGCATGAGCCGCTCCACCCGGCGCCTGCCGACCTGCTCTCCCTGGCGCTGCAGGGCTGCATGGACGCGCGGGCTGCCATAGGTCTGCCGGCTGCTGTCGTGCACTTGGCGGATCTTCTCCACCAGCGCCCCATCCTCGAGCGAACGCGGGCTTGCCGGGCGGGCTGCCCAGGCGTAGTAGCCCGCCGGGCTGACGCCGAACATGCGGCACATCGACCTCACCGGGTGCGTTTCCTGGTGGTGCTGGATGAAGGCGAAGACGTCGCCTTTCGAGCCGAAGTGAACGCGATGGCTTTTTTAAAAGGTCGTGTTCGAGCTTCAGACGCTCGTACTGTTGTTTGACTCGACGCAGCTCCTTGAGCTCGGCCGCCACTGCCGGATCCACATCCACACCCTTGGTCATGATCTGCCCCTCCCGCGCCAGCCTGCGCCAACGAGACAACATGAAGGGATGGATGTAAAGCGAGTCGGCGACGTCGGCAACCGACACCCCTGGCAACTGGCTCAGGCGGACGGCGGTTGCCTTGAACTCGGGGCTGTAGCAGTACGTGGTTCTGGGACCTGGCTTTGGCATGGGAACACTCCTGAAGCTAGATCAGGGTGTCCACTGAACCGAAGGAAGCTCCGCTTCGGCTTGAATGAATTGTTAGCTCTCGCTAGGATCCTGCACGAACGGGAGATGCCCCCATAAGGCAAGCGTCATGTTGGAACAGGTGCCAAGCGCCGTCACCCTCTCGTTGGCGTCTATCACATGGTCCGGATAAATGAGTCCGGTGTACATGCCCAGCAAGTAGATGTTGCTCTCCCGTTCCACAAAGACTGGGCCGCCTGACATTGCAGGCGCGCCAGAACCATCCAAAAGCGCCTCCTGCATTCGGCCGCCAAATAAGGTGGCTGCAACATGGCGAGTTAGAACAACTGGAGTGGGTTGCTCTGCACCAAAGGCGCTAAAGCCATACGGGTAGCCAACCACGTACAACTTGTCACCAACTGTGAGGTTTGTGATGCCAGGAAAGACATTGGACTCATCTATGACCTGCATTTCTGTGACGCGTAGGTCAGAGGGCAATTTGATCTTTACGGCATCGTGCCAAAAAGGGACGAAGAGCTGGATGGCATTCAGGTCCGCATTTGGTATGTGGCGATTGTCTTGATACCAAAGCGGCCTTTTGGGGGTGGCAGTGGTGTCGTAGAGCGGGAGGATCACGGACTGAAGCCCGCCGACTGTTGTTACGCCGGGCTGTTGCTGCTGGGCGTCTTGCATGTTGATTTCAATGTAGGCGCGGTCAGGAAGCCGATGACCTACTCTCAAATCGTTCTTGTCGTAACCGGTAACGACGTGCCAGCAGGTATACAAGAATAGGTCGCTGCCCTCTCGCCGAATGAAACCGCTGCCGGTCTTCAAAGGCTGCCTTTGCTCATTCAAGCAGCGGAGAAGCACCCCCTTAAATGGGAGCTCAAATCGCTGGAAGTGCATGGGTCTGACGACACTGCTCATGAGAGCTAACGCTTGAGTTAAGCCGCGCCGCGAAGCGGCGTCGGCTTGAATGAATTGTTAGGCATGTGCCCCGGAATCTGTGGGAGCAAATGCCTCTGGTGATGCAAGTAGCTTGACACGGAAAGCATGAGCCAGCGTCTCGTCGCTTGGCACAGCAACCCAGTACAGCTGGTTTAGGCGCTCCTCAGTCTCATCAGTATCGTCCGGCGGCTGCTGAAAAACACGGGCTGCCTCAGCCAAGCCAAAGTAGTTGAAGCCAGCCACTGCCGAATCGACCTCAGGCTGACTCAAGCACTCCAGGGCGTGGACCACGCCACCATTCATTGCGAGGCCGTGCGCGAGCAGAAGTGATGCAAGAGCTTTGTTTCCGGCGGCTGGCGACGGCCCGCCAGACTCAAGGCAAGCACGGTTCCATATTTGGTCCTGCCGAGAGAGTTTCACCACATGCCTAAC
>NZ_JARXRM010000013.1 GCF_029887875.1 Luteimonas endophytica | reverse complement strand
CCGGCACGCTGGGGGCGCTGCGCTACACCCACCGCTTCGGCACCGCGCTGGACGTGTTCGGCACCGCCCAGCTGACGCTGGACGACGACGGCGGCAACTACGCCGACAACGACGCCTACAGCCTGGGCGCGCGCTACAACTTCGCCAACCTGTCGAACATCGGCGCGGAAATCACCACCGGCGACCGCGGCGACGCGGCCACGGTCAACGGCGAGTACCGGCTGAGCCCGCAGCACAGCTTCTACGGCGGCTACACGTACTCCACCGACAGCACCGAGTACCACTCGCTGTTCAACCCCAACCGGCAGAACGGCTGGACCTTCGGCCAGCGCTGGCGGCTGTCCAACCAGGTCAACCTGTTCAACGAGAGCCAGTTCCTCAAGACCCGCAACGAGTCCGGGCTGGCGCACACCTACGGCATGGACTTCTACCCGGCGGTGGGCTGGAACCTGGGCTTCACCTTGAGCGACGGTGAGCTGACCAACAGCGCCGGCAATCAGGTCGACCGCCAGGCGGTGAGCATCAGTGGTGGGCGCACCTCGCAGGCGACCGACTGGCGCAGCAAGCTGGAGTGGCGCCGCGACGGCGGTGCCGAGCGGCGTACCCAGTGGGTGAGCACCAATCACCTGGCGCACAAGCTCAACGAGAGCTGGCGGCTCGCTGCAAGGTTCAACTACGCCGACACCGACGACGAGCTGGATCCGGCGGCGGGCGCGAAGTTCATCGAGGGCAACTTCGGCTTTGCCTACCGGCCGTGGGACAGCAGCCGCTGGGGCCTGTTCGGGCGCTACACGTACCTGTACGACCTGGCCACCCTGGGCCAGGTGGGCGGGGCGCAGTACGACCAGAAGAGCCAGGTGCTGGCGTTCGAGGGCGTGTACCGCATCGACCAGCACTGGGAGCTGGCGGCCAAGCTGGCCCGGCGCGAGGGCGAGGTGCGGTTCGGGCGCGGCACCGGGGCCTGGTTCGACTCGGCAACCACCTTCGCTGCCGGCCAGGTCCGCTACGAGCTGCGCGAGAAGTGGCATGCGCTGGCCGAATACCGCTGGCTGGACGTGAAGGACGGCGGCACCAGGCAGGGCTTCCTGGTCGGCGTGGACCGCGACCTCAACCACTACTTCCGCATCGGCGCCGGCTACAACTTCACCGATTTCAGCGACGACCTGACCGACTTCGACTACGACCACAAGGGCTGGTTCGTCAACTTCGTGGGGAGCTATTGATGCCGATTCGGGAGGCACGCACGCCGGTATGCACTGCCCTCCGTACCGTCATAACCGTCGTTCCCCACAGGCGGGAAGCGCCTTAAAACAGCCTGAAAGGCTGGTCACCCATGGACATATGTGCAGAACCTGACATGCCGGACATCGACTAAATGCGATTCACCATGGCCTCATCCTCCATCGCCATTCCCGCCTCCGCGGTCACTTCCGCGAAAGCGAGAACCCAGGGGCTTGCGTGTCGAGTCCGGTCCGTCGGTCTCGCGATGCGCTACATCGCAGCCTTCGCCGCGCTGGTGCTCTGGAGCGCCGCCGCACAGGCGCAGGTGCAACGCAGCTTCATCAACCTGGGCTTCGAGCAGCCAGCGCTCGCGCCCGACAACTGCTACATCATCACCAGCTCGGCCGACGTGCCCGGCTGGGAGACCACACATTCCGTCAATGCGCGTGCCGGCACCTGCACCAGTCCTGCGGGCAGTGCGGGGCCTTCGATCGAGCTATGGCGCAACCTAAACGGAAACGCGCCCCGGACCGGACTCAACCACGCCGAGCTCAACGCCTTCGAAAACTCGCGCATCTACCAGTCCGTGTGCCTGGCCAGCGGTGAGGTCGTGGACTGGCGGTTGAGCCATCGCGGCCGCGGCGGCACGGACGTGATGTCGTTCAACATCGACTCGGTCGCCAACCAGATCGTCCGTACATCGACGTCGGAGACGGGCGCCGGCACAGTGGTCGCGGGCTCCTGCGGTTCCGGCAGTGTCGGCAGTGCGAGCTGCGATGCGCCCGCGACGGTCGGCACCTGGGCCGACTACGGTGGCAGCTTCGTCTGGAACGGCGCCGCCGGCGTCCACACGTTCGGCTTCGAAGCGATATCAACGGGCAACGGCAATCAGGCGGCCGGCAACTTCCTAGACCAGATCGTCGTGATCCTCAGGCCCTACGTCGAATTCTTCCCGGCCACCGCGTCCACGGCGGAGGGCCAGGGATCCACCGGCGTGCCGGCGTTGCGCGTCACCGGCATCATCGAGGCCGCGTTCGACGTGCAGGTGGCGATCACCGGAGGCACCGCAACACTGGGGAAGGATTTCTCGGCACCGGGATCGACCTTCAGCGTCACCATCCCGGCCGGCGATTACGGCACCGGCCAGGACTTCCCGCTGCCGTTGTCGGTCATCGACGACACCGACATCGAAGGCGACGAGACCGTCACGCTGGCCATCGTCGAGGATCCGACGAACTACGTCGTCAGCAGCACCACAACCTGTGGCGGGCCCGCGAACGCCGAACTCACTTGGGAGATCATCGACGACGACGTCGACCTCGCCATCACCAAGGACGATGGCCAGACGGCCTATTCGCCGGGCGGCACGGTCGTCTACGAGATCGTCGTGACCAACCTCGGCCCCGTGGGCGTGCTGGGCGCCCAGGTCGGCGATCCACTGCCGGACGGCATCACCGATGCAAGCTGGACCTGCACGGACGACGGCGGCGGCACCTGTGGCGCCGCGAGCGGCACCGGCGCGATCGCCACCACGGCGGACCTGCCGGCGGGCGCCTCGGTCACCTATGCCCTGACCATGACGGTCCCGCCCGGCTTCGGCGGTGACCTGGTCAACACGGCCACGGTGGACGCGCCGGCCGGCATGACCGACGCCGACCCCGCCAACAACACGGCCACCGACACCAACACCGAGTTCACGTCTCCGCCCGGCCCGAACCCGAGCGTGTGCAACATCGCCGACAACGGCTCGTTCGAATCACCGGACATCCAGAACGATCCGGAAGGCCCGGGCGACAATACGGCCTATGTAAACGGCTTCGCGATCTGGCGAACGACGACCAATCCGATCAGCGGCTGGGAAACCGTCGCCGGCACCATCGACATCCTGCGCCATTTCAACAACGCCAGTAATGGACTGCAAAGCATCGACCTCTGGGGCACGGCGGCGGCAACGATACGGCAAACATTCACCGGCCTCGTCCCGGGAGCCCAGTACACCTTCTCGGTGGACTATTCCGGCCTCTCGGCGGCCAATTCGATTGCCGTCATCCAGTTGGGCAATGGCGTCGGGGCGGCGCCTGTCACCCTCGCGACGCTCCAGCCGTCTGCCGATGCCGTCAGCAACGGGAATGCCGGCATACCGGCAACGCCATCGTATTCGGTGACCTGGGGTACCTACCGGCATACCTTTGTCGCGACCGGTACGGAAGCGACGGTCCAGTTCGTCAACAACACCGCTCCCTCAGATTTCAATACCGGACTCTTCATAGACAACTTTTCCTTTGCCGGCGACCCTTGCGCCGACTTGGGGGTCGTGAAAACCGCTACGCCGGAGGAGGTAAGGTCGGGCGAAGCGGTGATCTATACGATGCAACTCACCAACAACGGCCCGGATCCGGCGAACGGCGCGATCGTGACCGACCCCGGCGTACCGGACAGCCTGGAGTGCACCGCGCTGACATGTGCGGCCGACGCCGGTGCGACCTGCCCCGCCGCGCCGACGCCGGCGCAGCTGGCGGCCGGCCTGCCGATACCGACCTTTCCGGTTGGCGGCACCGTCACCCTGGAACTGACCTGTACGGTGACCGCGACGGGATTGTGAGCGGAAGAATTACGAGAACGAGAGGGAGCGCTTGCCGGAGCAGGCATGCAGGCCGCAACTGGAAGTGAAATGTACAGCAAGGACGACGATGTCCTTGCAGGGGATTGATGCAGCAATGAGCATGAAGGCAACGAGCCGCCCGGGCCATCGCCGCGCAACCACGGGCGCCCAACGCGGCAGGCGCAACGTCATTGCGCTCCTGCTGGTGGGATTGGCGGTCCTGCTCGGCACCGGGCCGGCGTTCGCGGACGAGTTCTATTTCTCGCGCACGCGCGCAGCCGTGGATGCCGAACAGGGCGCAACAGGCCTGTTTCTGTGGAACGACGCGACCGGCGCACAAGGCCAGATCGGCGGCGACGGCACCTACCTGCGCCATGTCACCGACGGGCCCTTGCCGGTCGATGGCCTGGCAACCGATTTGTCGGGCAATCTCTTCGGCTTCGCGATCGACGAGGCTTCCACCGGGGGCTTCATCCCCTGGGACCCCGCCACCGGATGCACGGCGAACCAGAGTTCGAGGCTGGTTTCCATCGATCCGACGACCGGTGTAGTTTCCTACGTCGGCCCCTGGCTCACGGGTCGCCATATCAATGGCGCCGCTTTCGATGGCCAGGGCCGGCTGTGGGGCCTGGATTGCACTTCGGACAGTGTCGTCCAGATCGGCCCGTCCGGAACCGTCGTGGGAACTCCCATCGCCGTCGGTCTTGGTGCGGCGTCGACTGCGTCCGACATCGACTTTGCCGGCAATGGGATGGGGATCATCGGCTATGGCGGGCTGCAGTTCCGGGTTTTCGATCCGGATGCCGGCTGGGTCGCGGCCGTTCCCATCGCGGCCCAGAACAATGGCTTCGACGGCGCACTGGTACCACCCTACACAATCTCCGGCATTGCCTTTACGAGCCATCTCGCCGCACGCAACGGCAGCCCGCAGGCCGATGCCTGCCGGTTGAACGTGGTGGAAGGTCGCGGCCTCGACGAGTTGGGGCATGCCAACGATCCGTTCTTCGCCAATCCCGTGGTCGCCTACAAGGAAGCCGATCAGTACGATCCACCGAACAGGCCGGCGGGTTTCTACAATGGCGGTCCAGGCGACGCGGCGCGCGTCGGCGGCCCGGCGTTGGCCGACTGCTTCTACGACTGGGGCGATGCACCGGACAGCTACGGCACCCTGCTCGCCAGCAACGGGGCCCGGCACGCGATCGTTGCCGGCAGCCCCTATCTCGGCGCCGACCTGCCGGACTTCGAGGTCGATGGACAATCGAGCGCGGGCGCCTCCGGCGACGATCTGACCGGGGTCGACGACGAAGACGGCGTGCTCGTTCCAGCCTTGCTGATCGGCATGAGCGCCCAGATCGACGTGACTGCAGGCAACGTCGGCGCGGGCGCGCTGCTGCAAGGCTGGATCGACTGGGCGGGCGATGGCAGCTTCGCCGAACCAGGCGACCAGGTGCTAGTGGACGCGGCGGTCGCCCCGGGCGCCAACGCCTTCGACATTGCCGTGCCGGCAACGGCGACAGCCGGAACGACGCTTGCGCGCTTCCGGATCGCCAACCAGCCGGGCCTGGGGTTCCTCGGCTTGGCCGACTCCGGCGAAATCGAAGATCACCAGGTCGAGATGGCGGTCGCGGAGACCGACTTGGCCATCGTGAAGACCGCAACGCCCCAGACCGTGGCCTCGGGCGACGAGGTGGTCTACACGATCGAGGCGACCAACGGCGGTCCCGATGCCGCGGACGGCGCCATCCTGACGGACCCCGGCGTGCCCGGCAGCCTGGAGTGCACGGGACTGACCTGTTCGGCTGTCGGCGGGGCGGTGTGCCCCGGCGCGCCGACCCCGGCGCAACTCGCCGCGGGGCTGGTGATCCCGACCCTGCCCACTGGCGGCAGCGTTAATCTCGAGCTCACCTGCACGGTCACCGCGACCGGATTCTGAGCCGAAGGGGATCGGGCGGCTCCGTGCAGGTGCGGCCCACCCGCGGCAGGAGCGGATCATGGCCGCGAAGGCCGTGGGAGCGTCGACCCGGCAGGATGATGGCAGGCACTGCGACTTGTCCGGGATCGCTACCCGCGCCGTTTTCTCCCCTGCATGGCACGCTCCTGCGGAAAATCGGCGCGCCCCGGGCGTCCGGCTACGGTGATTCGTTTTCCCGCCGTCGGCTCTCCTCGGCCTCGCGCACGGTGCCCCCGACCGCGCGGGCGCGGTCCTGGGGGGCCTGGATGGCATCGCGCAGCTGGGTGGCCTGGGGCTCGGGTTGTTCGTCGGGCAGCGGCTGCTCCGGTGGCGTGCAGGCGCCGCAGGCCAGCGCCAGGCCGGCAACGGCGAATGCGGCCGGGATGCGTCGGGTCATGTGCGCTCCTCACGTGGGCACCGGCGCTATCCTACTCCCAGCTCAGACACAGGCCCGGCCATGGACCCGCACCGCTGGCGACTCGACGGACAACTCGCCCTGGTCACCGGCGGCAGCGCCGGCATCGGCCGCGCCATCGCGCGCGAACTGCTCGGTTTCGGCGCCCGTGTGGTGATCGTGGCCCGCGACGGCGACGCGCTGGAGTCGGCCCGCGAGGAACTGCTGGAGGAGCACCCGGACGGCGAGGTGCGCGCACTGGTCGGCGACGTGGCCGACGAGGAGCAGCGCCGCGAGGTGCTCGACTGGGTCGAGGACCAGGGCGAGGGCCTCAACATTCTGGTGAACAACGCCGGCGGCAACCTCACCCGCGCGGCGAACGACTACACCGACGAGGAATGGCGCGAGATCTTCGAGGTGAACCTGTTCAGCGCGTTCGAGCTGTCGCGCTACGCGTTTCCGCTGCTCACCCAGCACCCCGGTTCGTGCATCGTCAATGTAGGCAGCGTGTCCGGCATGACCCACGTGCGCTCCGGCGCGCCCTACGGCATGAGCAAGGCCGCGCTGCACCAGATGACCCGCAACCTCGCCGTCGAATGGGCAGAGGACGGCGTGCGGGTGAATTCGGTGGCGCCGTGGTACATCCGCACCCGCCGCACCTCCACCAAG
Organism: Luteimonas endophytica; assembly: GCF_029887875.1. Lineage (GTDB taxonomy): Bacteria > Pseudomonadota > Gammaproteobacteria > Xanthomonadales > Xanthomonadaceae > Luteimonas > Luteimonas endophytica. Next base: position 46,890 of record NZ_JARXRM010000013.1, on the reverse strand, counting down.
CTGGCCGATCCCGACTATCTCGACGAGGTGCTGCTGCGTACCCCGATGGGGCGGGTGGGCGAGCCGGAGGAGGTCGCCGCCGCGGTGGCGTTCCTGTGCCTGCCCGCCGCCGCCTACATCACCGGCGAATGCATCGCCGTCGACGGTGGCTTCCTGCGCTACGGGTTCTGATCGGGAAGGGGCGGAACCGCGATGAAGGGACCGCAACACCGGCCGGCGCCGCGACGGGCGACCGGGCTGCGATTTCGTGCGGTGGTCCTGCTCGTCGGCATCAATCCGTACGTTCCGGTCACGGCCGCGCAGGCGGCGAAGCTCAAACAGCATTGGCGCGGGCCGATGCCGGTGCGCTATCGCATCGACGGCCGGCCGCGCACCCCGTGGCGCATCAACATGATGCCGTACGGCGATGGCTCCTTTTGCCTCTACCTGCACGCCGCCGCCCGCGCTGCGGCCGAAACGCAGGTCGGCGACGAGATCGAAGTGGAGCTGACGTTCGACGACGCCTACCACGCTGGCCCGGTCGACCCGATGCCGGCATGGTTCGAGGATGCTCTGTCTCTCGACCGTGCGGCAGGGGAGGCCTGGGAGGCGCTGACGCCGAGCCTGCAGAAGGAGATCCTGCGCTATTTCGCGCGGCTGAAGTCGCCGCAGGCGCAGGAGCGGAACCTGCACAAGGCGCTGCATGTGCTGGCCGGCGGGGAGGGCCGGTTCCTGGCGAGGGACTGGCGCGCCGGGCGCGTCGTCCAGGCGCGGGCCCGGCGGCAGACCGGCTGACGTTTCGCCCGGGGGTGCGGATGCGTGTCACGAGGTGCGCGGGGCTCGCGCGGGACCGCACGGTGGTCGCAGCCGGGAAGCAGGCGAATGAAGGCGGCGTATGCGCACTGCGCGTCGCCCGCCCGGGTGGGTCGACGGAACCGGGGCATGCGTGCGTTTTCCAACGGAATTCGTACGCCCACCACAACGCCGGTACCAACGGCCCGCTGCCAGGGTGGCGGCTCCGGCGTATCCGCCTTTTCCCCCGAGTTTTGCCATGCAATCGATCAATCACGCCCATGCTTCGACCGGTGCCCCTTCCGGCGCCGCCCGGAGCCCCGTTTCCACGGGAATCGACGAGGACCGGCTGCACGCCTTCATCGGCCAGGTGCTCAACGACCTCGGCGGCGCCTACAGCGCCACCCTGGTCACCCTGGGCGACCGTCTCGGCCTCTATCGCACGCTGCGCGACCAGGGCCCGGCCACGCCGGCCGAGCTGGCCGCGCGCAGCGGCTGCGCCGAGCGCTACCTGCGCGAGTGGCTGTCGCACCAGGCCGCCTCCAGCTACCTGGCCTACGACCCCGCGAGCGGGCGTTTCGCCCTCCCCCCCGAACAGGCGATGGTGTTCGCCAACGAGGACAGCCCGGTCTACCTGATGGGCGGCTTCGAGATGGTCGGCAGCCACGTGCAGAACCAGCCCAGGGTGGCCGAGGCCTTCCGCAGCGGCGATGGCGTCGCCTGGGGCGACCAGGGCGCGTGCATGTTCTGCGCAGTGGCGCGCTTCTTCCGCCCCGGCTACGAGCACAACCTGGTGCAGAGCTGGCTGCCGGCGCTCGACGGCGTGGTCGGCAAGCTGGAGCGCGGCGCCAGCGTGGCAGACGTGGGCTGCGGCCACGGCCATTCCACCCTGGTGATGGCGCGCGCGTTTCCGAACTCCAGCTTCGTCGGCTTCGACTTCCACCCCGACTCGATCACCGCCGCCAATGCGCACCGCGACGCCGAGGGCATCTCGCCCGAGCGCGTGCGCTTCGAGGTGGCCACCGCCAAGGACTTCCCCGGCCGCTACGACCTGGTGACCTGCTTCGACTGCCTGCACGACATGGGCGACCCGGCCGGTGCCGCCGCGCACGTGCGCGCGGCGCTGGCCGAGGGCGGCAGCTGGATGATCGTCGAGCCGATCGCCGGCGACAGCCTGGTCGAGAACCTCAACCCGGTCGGTCGCCTGTACTACGCCGCCTCGACGATGATCTGCGTGCCGACCTCGCTGGCGCAGGAAACCGGCGCCGCGCTCGGCGCGCAGGCCGGCGAGAGGCGCCTGGCCGAGGTGATCCGCTCCGGCGGCTTCGGCAGCGTGCGCCGCGCCGCCGAGACGCCGTTCAACATGGTGCTGGAGGCGCGCGCCTGACCTCGCCCGGCGTGCGCTGCGCGCATGCGCGGCCAGTGCCGGGCGAACGTTCCGCGCTCAATGCGCGGCCAGGAACCGGTGGATGCACGCGAGCATGTGCGCATGCGCCGGCTCCCGGTCCAGCGGCAGGTGGCTGTCGCAGTCCAGGGTGACCAGTTCCGCCTCGCGGATGCCCGAGGCCAGTGCCGCGCCCTGCTCGATCGGCACGCGCTGGTCGCCGCGGGCGTGGATCACCAGGGTGGGGGCGCGCACGTCCGCCAGGCGGTGGCGCACGTCGATGGTGGAGAACGCCTCCAGGAACCGCACCGCGTTCTCCGCCGAGGCGGTGCGCCGCTGGAACTCGTTGAACCAGTCCAGTTCCTCCGGGGTGCCCTTCGGGAAGAAGCTGTGCGAGAAGATCTGCCGGTAGGCGGGATTGTCCTTGCCCCAGCCGTGCCGCACCAGGGTGATGGTGGCTTCGCGTTCGGCGATGACCCGGGCATCGCCGGCGATGCGCCAACCGTTGGCGTAGCCGCCGATCAGGACCAGCGCGCTCACCCGTTCCGGGTGCCGCGCCGCGTACTCCACCGACACCGCGCATCCCTGCGACACCCCCAGCAGCGGAAAGCGCTCCAGACCCAGTCCGTCCACGACCACCTCCAGATCGCTGACGAAAGCGTCGAAGCCGATCTCGTCCACATCCCACTGCGACAGGCCGTTGCCGCGCTCGTCGTAGCGCACCAGCTGGTGGTGTTCCGACAGCGCATGGATCAGCCGGCCCCACAGCGGACTGTCCCAGTCCAGTTCCAGGTGGTTGAGCCAGTTGGCGGTCTTGACCAGCGGCGGACCCGCGCCGGTGCAGGCATAGGCGATGCGGGCACCGTCGGGGGCGATGCGGTAGCGTACCGTCTGCGGCAGCGCTGCCAGCCGAGCGTCGGCGGCGCGGCGCGCCGGCGGCACGACCGCGGCCGGGGGGAAAGGCGTCGACGGCCGGGCCAGCGCGGGCGCAGTCTCCGCTGGCAGCGCTCCGGCACTGCCCGGCAGTGCCAGCTCCGCGGCGCGCTGGAACAGCAGCGCCTGCGCCGCGTCCACGCCTGGGATCCGCGCCGCGCGCGAGAGCACCGTGGCGCGAATGCGGTCGGCGACCAGGCGCTCGCTGGCCAGCCACAGATCGAACTCGGCGCTGCGCGGCACGTCCAGGCCCAGCAGCGGCGGCTCGAGCGCTTCGCCGGCCAGCGCCAGCAGCTGTGCCTCGTCGACCGGACCGGTCGTGGCGGCCGCCATCTGCTCCAGATCGGTTTCGACACCGCTGGCCACGCAGGCGACGTGCTCGCGGCTCGCCTGGATCCAGTGGGCCTGCTCCCCCAATGCCTGGCGCAGCTTCGACAGCGACCAGCGCAGCGCCGCGCGCGGATCGTTCGGCACGTCCCAGAACATCTCGCACAGCTGCTCGCGCCGCCACGGCCTCGCCGAGCGCAGCAGCAGGAACAGCAGCGCGCGCGTCTTGCGCGAGGCCGGCAATGGCACCGGCACGCCGTCGCGCAACAGCGCGGGTTCACCGCAGAAACGAATGCGTACAGCGGACATGGGCGCCGCCTCCGGGGTCGCGACCGGCCGGCCACCCCCCGTTCCAACGCGGCAGGCGCTCGCGTCCGGTCATTTTCGACGCGCGCCCGGGCGTTTTCAACGCCGGCTGCCACGGCCGCGCCAACGGTCGCGGCCCAGCATGGCCGGTTCCCCCGCTACGCAAGAGCACGGCCATGCAAACAGACCCCCGGATCCACACGCTTTCCACCGGCGCCGCCGACCTTCGCGCCGGGCCTGCCGCCAACCAGCCCCTGGCCGGCGCCGGGCGCGCTCACCACGCCGGCACCCGCCTGCCGCAGCTGCGCGGCGGCACCTATCTCACCGACGGCGGCCTCGAGACGACCGCGATCTTCCATCACGGCATCGAGCTGCCGCACGGCGCCGCGTTCCTGCTGCTGCGCAACGCCGACGGCCGCGAGTGGCTGCGCAGCTATTACCGCCGATACCTGCGCATCGCCCACGCCACCGGCAGCGGCTTCGTCCTCGAGACCCCCACCTGGCGCGCCAGCAGCGACTGGGCCTGGCGGCTCAATGTCGCCTACGTGGAGCTGGACGCGCTGAACGCCCGCGCCGTGGCGCTGATGCGCGAACTGGCGGCCGAGTACGATCCGGCCAGCGCGCGGCTCGTGGTGAGCGGTTGCGTCGGCCCGCGCCGCGACGGCTACGCGCCGGACCTGGCGATGACCGCGGCACAGGCCGAGACCTACCACCTGCGCCAGCTGGCGGTGTTCGCCCGCGCAGGCGCCGACCTGGCCACCGCCATGACCATCACCAACAGCGCCGAGGCGATCGGCATCGCCCGTGGCGCGCGCGCGCTCGGCCTGCCGGTGGTGGTGTCCTTCACCGTCGAGACCGACGGCCGCCTGCCTACCGGCCAGCCGCTGGGCGAGGCGATCGCCGAAGTCGACGCGGCCACCGCCGCCGCGCCGGTGTACTACATGCTCAACTGTGCCCACCCCGACCACTTCGCCGCCACCCTGGACGCCGGCGGCGGCTGGGTGCGGCGGCTCCGCGGGCTGCGCGCCAATGCCTCCTGCCGCAGCCATGCCGAGCTGGACCAGGCTCCAGCCCTGGACGACGGCGACCCCCGGCAACTCGGCCGCCAGTACCGCGAGTTGCTGCACCGTCACCCGCACATCAACGTGCTCGGCGGCTGCTGCGGCACCGACCACCGCCATCTCGAGTGCATCGCCAGCGCCTGCACCCACCCGCCCCTGCGCCGAACAATGGACCGCATCGCATAGATGCGGCACTTCCTCCCGTAGGAGCGGCCCCTGGCCGCGAAGCCGCGGAGTGCGCCGCTCAACTGGACGGTGATTCCGGCCGTGGCGGCATCTCCGTGGATCGCAACCCGCGTCGGCTTTCGCGGCCATGGGCCGCTCCTACCGCCCTGGCGCGCTCTCACGGCCAGGGCGCGCTTCTCCAACCGCGACGCGCTCGCAGGAGCGCCCGTTACCGAAGAACCCCTCCTTCCCCGGACCGCCCGACATGATTCCCTGCCTCGAGATCCTCGCCCTCGCCATGCTCCCCGCGTTCCTGGTCCTCGACCTGCTGTACGGCCACCGCCGGGCGCCCCGCAGCCGCTGGTGGCGCCTGCGGGGCCTGCTGGTCAGCGCCTTCACCATTGCCCTGTCGATGGCCGTCGCCCTCGGCTGGGGCCACCTGCTGGCCGGCCGCAGCCTGTTCGACCTCTCCGGCCTGGGCCTGTGGGCCGGCGCCGCGCTCGGCGTGCTGGTCTACGAGTTCGGCCACTACTGGTATCACCGCACCGCCCACCGCAGCCCGCGGCTGTGGCGCGCCAGCCACCAGATGCATCACAGCGCCGAGACCCTCGACGCCTTCGGCGCCTACTACCTGCACCCGATCGATACGCTGGTGTTCACCACCATCCAGAGCGTGGTGTTCTTCCCGCTGCTGGGCGTGGCGCCGGAAGCGGGCGCGACGGCGGCCGCCTTCCTGGCGTTCAATGCGGCGTTCCAGCATGCCGACCTGCGCACGCCGCGCTGGCTGGGCTGGTTCATCCAGCGCCCGGAAAGCCACCTGTTGCACCACCAGCGCGGCGTCCATGCGTACAACTACGCCGACCTGCCGCTGTGGGACATCGTGTTCGGCACCTTCCGCAATCCCCCCGCCGGCTACCACGCCGCCACCGGCCTGGGCCATGGTGCGTCGGCCCGCCTCGGCGACCTGCTGCTGGGCCGCGACGTCGACCGCACCTCCGCCGCCGCCGCCGAGTCCGCCATGGCCGAGGCCCGCACCTAGCCGGGGCGCGATGTGACTGGCCGCGCAAGCACGCCGCCGGCAATGATCAATCCTTGATCGCCCGCTGGATCACCGCGGCCAGCGACTGTGCGGCACGGTCCGCATCGACGCGGCCGCGGGTCAGATCGCGCGAGATCGCCTCGCCGGCGCCGACGATGCCGACGCAGCGCAGCTGCAGTTCGTCCGGGGGAAGTTTCGAGAACGGCCGCAGGGCCTGGTGGTAGAGGTCGACGTAGCCGTCCAGCAGCTCCTGCTGCACGGCCTCCATGGCCGGGTCGCCCTTGAGCGCGGCCGTGATCGCGTGCCACTCCGGACCGATGGTGGAATAGCAGGACATGTAGGCGTCGCCCATCACCCTGGCCACCTCGCCGATCCTGCGCGGAGTGCGGGCCAGTGCGCTGCGAAAGGCGTCGGCCTGGCGGGCGTCGATGCGCCGGTACAGCGCCAGCAGCAGCCCGGCGCGGGTGCCGAAATGCTCATAGGCCACCGGCTTGGTGACGCCGGCGCGTTCGGCCACCGTGGCCAGGGTGAGCGCGTCGGCGCCCTGTTCGGCCACGATCGCCATGGCGCTCTCCAGCAGCTGCTCGCGGCGCGCGTCCTTGGAAAGTCTCTTGGCCATGGGCGTCCTCGCTGGGTGCAGGGGAGGGGTTGCCAGTTTAACCTACTAGAGGTAAGTTACCTTTAGTAGGTTAGGCCCGGTTCGGCGTGGTCCACCTGCTCCCCCCCACCTCCCAGGACTGCTCCCGTGACCTCTCCCCAGGCTCCCGTTCTCCTCGTCGGCGGATCCGGCGTCGTCGGTTCACAGGCCGCCCGCGCGCTGCGCAGACTGCAGCCGCAATTGCCGCTGGCGATCGCCGGCCGCGACGTGGCCCGTGCCGCGACCATCGCCGGCGAGGTCGAGCCGGCCATCTCCATAGCCACGGATCTCGCCCTGCCCGGGCTCGGGCTCGGGCTCGCCGACGGGCAGCCCTTCAGCGCGGTGGTCGTGTTCCTCAAGGACCACGCGCTCAACGCGATGCGCTTCGCCCAGGCGCGTGGCATCCCCTTTCTCAGCCTGTCCAGCGGCGCCTTCGAGATCGGCCCCGAGGTGGCGCAATACGTGCACGCGCCGCACGCGTCTGCCGTGCTGCTGGCCAGCCACTGGCTGGCCGGTGCGGCGCTCTTCCCGACGCTGCACTACGCCGCGGGCTTCCAACGGGTCGACGGCATTCGCATCGGCGTGCTGCTGGACGAGCACGACATGGGCGGCGCCGCCGCCTGGGCCGACTACGAGCGCATCACCAAGGTGGCGCCGGCGGCGCTGGCGGTGGCCGGGGGCCAGTACGTGTGGCGGCGCATCGACGAACACGGCAGCCGCTATACCAGCGTCGACGGGGTAGTGCTCGACGCGCAGCCGTATTCGCCGTTCGACATCGCCAGCCTCGGCGTGGCGACCGGCGCGCGCGAGGTGCGGCTGGACCTGGCCTACAGCGTATCGGCCAGCCGGCGCCGGGGTGGGGCGTTCTCCACCGAAATTGTCATCGAGATCGAGGGCGAGACCGATACCGGTGCCGTCGAAGCGCGCCGCTACGAACTGGTCCACCCCGAGGGTCAGGCGCCGCTGACCGGGCTGCTGGTGGCGCTGGGCGTGGAGCGCCTGCTCGGCCTGTCGGGCGCGGCCGCCCCCCCGCCGGGGCTGTACTTCCCCGAGCTGCTGCTGGCGCCCGGCGACGTGGTGGCGCGGATGCGCGAATTCGGCACCTCCTTCGCCGGCCCGGCCGGAGTCGCGGCGTGACCGCGCCGGTGTTGGTGCTTGGCGGCTACGGCAGCGTCGGTTCCAAGACGATCCGAATGCTGCGCAGGCTGCATCCCGAGCTTCCGGTCACGATCGCCGGCCGCGACCTGGCGAAGGCCCACGCGTTGGCGGCGGAACTGGGGCACGCCCGCGGGGCGCCGTTGGACCTGACGCGCGAAGATCTCGGGTTGCCCGAAGATGGAGCGCACTCGCTGGTGCTCACCGCGGTGCGCGATCTCTCCCTGCGCAGCCTGCGCTTCGCCCAGGCCCGTGGGCTGCCCTATGTCGCGCTGTCCGACGGCGTGTTCGAACTCGGCCCGACGGTGGCGCAGTATGCGCAGCGTCCGTCCGCCTCGGCGGTACTGCTGCTAGGACACGGCATGGGCGCGGTGCCGATGATGTCGGCGCTGGAGCTGGCGGGCGAATTCCGGAGCGTCGAGGCGATCCAGGTCGGGCTGGTGTTCGATCCGGAGGATCCGCTGGGCCCGGCTTCTGCGGTCGACATGGACCGGATCGCGAGGATCGGCCCGGCGCCGCTGCTGCGCGAGCGTGGAAGCTGGGCCTGGGCCGGCGAGGCGTCCGCGGCGCGCGAGTTCACCGGCGTCGACGGCAGGCGCCATGCCGGCACCGCGGTCGGCCTGGTGGACGTGCTGGGCCTGGCATCGGCCGGCGCGCCCGAGGTGCGCGTGGACCTGGCGGAGGCGCCCACCGCCTCTCGACTCGCAGGCGGTGCGGTCTCGCACGAGGTGATCGTCGAGATCCGCGGCGACCACCGCCGGCGCGGCCGGGGCCGCTACCGCCGCGAACTGGTGGATCCGGAGGGTTACGCGTTCCTCAGCGCCCGCGGCATCGCGCTCGCGATCGAGCGGATGCTGGGCCTGGATGGCCGGTCGGCACCTGCACCGGGGTTGTACTTCCCGGAGACATTGATGGCGCCGGCTGGATTCATGCAACGGCTGCGCGCGCTGGGCGTATCGCCCGGGAAGACCCGATCGAACTGAGTAGTGGGCAGGCAGGACTGCGCTTTTGTCGACATCCGCTTCGGCGTGGTCAGTCCTGCGTCTCGCCCGACAGCGGCGTGGCGCGCATCGAGTCTCGCGCGAGGAAGGCTTCGAACCAGTCCGTCAGCCGCGGCCGTCCGTCGCGGAAGGCCGGCAGGCCACGGAACGCCAGCCAGTCCAGCGCCGTGGCCAGCGCGACATGACCCACGTGCAGCGGCCCGTCGAGGTCGAGTTCGCGCTCGAGCCAGTCGTAGCTCGCCGCCAGCTTCTGGAGGTAGCCCTCGCGCAGCGGGGGATAACGCAGCGCCTCCGGCCGGCGCACCGTTTCCCAGCGCACCGCGATGCCCGCATCGCACAGGCCCTGGGCGATGGCCTGCACCCGCAGCGCCTGCCAGCGGGCTTCGCCCTGTTCCGGAATCAGGGGCGCCCGGTCGTGCAGGGTGTCGAGGTACGCGCAGATCACGTCGGAATCGAAGATCGGCGGCAGCCCGGGGCGCAACAGCACCGGCACCTTGCCGAGCGGGTTTTCGGCGAACACCGCGTCGTTGCGCCGGGTCGGGCTGGTCTCGTGGTGCAGCACCTCGAGGCGGCCGGCCAGGCCGGCCTCGTGGGCGAATACCAGCGCCTTGCGGGCGTAGGGAGAGTGGGTCTGGTAGAGCAGTTTCATGGCGTTTCCCGGGGTCTGTTGGAGGTCCTAGCGAAGCGCCGCGGCATGCAGCACGTGAGCGACGGCGGCGGTCACGCGTTTCGCGGTGGGCAGGTGCAGGAACTCGTCGGGTCCGTGCGCGTTCGACTCCGGACCCAGCACGCCGGTGACGACGAAGCCTGCATCGGGAAACCGTTCGCCCAGCATCGCCAGGAACGGGATGCCGCCGCCGCCGCCCATCAGCGCGACGGGCTGGCCGAAGCCGGCCCGCGAGGCGTCGTCCAGCGCGTCCCGCAGCCAGGCCGGCAGCGGCGGCGCATGCCAGCCCGGGGACACCATGTCGATGTCGAAGCGCACCTCGGCGCCGTAGGGCGGATCGGCCTGGAGCCGGCGCTGCAGGGCCTGGGCGGCCGCCTGCGGATCCAGCGTGGGCGGCAGGCGCAGGCTCAGTTTCAGGGCGACCGCCGGCGTCATCACCGCGGCTGCCCGTTCCACGGGCGGCAGACCGCTGACGCCGGTCACCGCCAGTTGCGGGCGCCAGGCGCGGTTGAGCATGAGTGCCGCGACGTCACCCGTCACCGGGCGCGCGCCGGCGTGGAACGGCAGGAAGCGGTGAAAGTCCTCGCCGAGCATGGTGCCCGCCTCGCCGGCCTCGCGGCGCCGCCATTCGGGAACCTCCGCGGCGAAATCCGCGATCACTTCGCCGCTGGCGGGGTCCTCGATGCGGTCCAGCAGGTTGCGGGCGATGCGGAACGGCGACGGCACCACGCCCGAGGCGTCGCCGGAGTGCACTCCCGCATCCAGAACGCGCACCTGTAGCCGGCCGGCCACCTGGCCGCGCAACGAGGTGGTCAGCCACAGTTGCGACCAGTTGCCGCAGCCGGCGTCGAGCGCCACCACCGCCGCAGGCGTGCCGATGCGGCCGGCCAGGTGGGCGATGTAGTGCGGCAGGTCGTCGCTGCCGGATTCCTCGCAGGTCTCCACCAGCAGCAGGCAGCGCGCATGCGCCAGGCCTTGTTCGCGCAGTGCGAGCAGCGCGGTCACGGCGGCGAACGGGGCATAGCCGTCGTCGGCGCCGCCGCGCCCGTACAGGCGGTCGCCCTCCAGTTCCGGCGTCCAGGCGCTGCGGCCACGGGTCCACCCCTCCATTGGCGGCTGCTTGTCGAGGTGGCCATAGACCAGCACCGGCTCGCGCGTCGCTCCCGGCACGTCGACCAGCAGCACCGGGGTGCGGCCCGGCAATCGCACCACCTCGACCGCCGCGCCGGCGACCCCGGCCAGCTTGCGCCTTGCCCAGTCCACCACCAGCCGCACCGCGCGCTCGATGTGCCCGTTCTCCTCCCAGGTCGGATCGAACCCGGGCGACAGCGCCGGGATGGCGATGTAGTCGATCAGCACCGGCAGCACCTCGGCCTGCCATTCGTTTTCGATGAAGTGCTCGAGCTGCTGGGGATTCATGGACGGGCTCGCCGGGACGGGCCTAGAATCCTGCGGGCCGGCCGCCGACGTTCGGCCGCGGAAAGCGCCGCATCGGCGCGTTTATTCCGCGCATGTCCCCAGCCGAGGCAGCGCGCGAGATGGAACTGGATCGCTTCGACCGTCAACTGCTGAACCTGGTGCAGGAAGACGCCGGGCAGACCGCCGAGCAGCTGGCCGGTCGCGTGGCGCTGTCGCCCTCGGCGATCCAGCGCCGCCTGAAGCGCCTGCGCGCGCAGGGCACGATCGGCCGCGACATCGCGGTGGTCGATCCGGAGCGCGTCGGGCCCTGTACCGTCTTCATCGCCTCGCTGACCGTCGAACGCGAGCGGCCGGACCTGATGGCGGCGGTGCGGCGCTGGCTGCTGGCCGAGCCGCGCATCCAGCAGATCTACTACGTCACCGGCGAGGCCGATTTCGTGGTGGTGCTGTCGGCTCCCGATGTCGCGGCCTACAACGCGCTGATGTCGCGGCTGCTGGCCGAGTGCCCGGGCGCCACCCGTTTCGCCACCAGCGTCGCGCTGGACGTGGTCAAGCGCGGCCTGACCATCCCGATCCCGGACTAGCCGCTCGGCCGGCCATGCGCGGGATTTCCGCGCGAGGACCCCTCGATTCGAGGAAGAACGCCGTGGCCCGGAAGCGACGATGCGGCATGCACACACGCCGCACCGCTTCCGCCGGCCACACGGCCCCAACGTTGGAAAACCCGCGCCCCACGCGACTGGTCGACTGCCCCGGGCTCGCGCGCGCGGCCGGCGTGCGCCGCGTGCTCGCCAAGTGCGAGTGGGAGCGGCCGCTGGGCAATTTCAAGTCGCTGGGCGGCATGCTGGCCGGATTGCGGGCGCTGGCGCGCGCCGTCGACGCGGAGTCGATCGGTGCGCTGCTGTCCGGCCCGGCGCGGCCGCTGCCGCGCCTGCTCTGCGCCAGCGACGGCAACCACGGCCTGGCGGTGGCCGCCGCGGCGGCGTGCGCCGGGACCCGGGCCGAGGTGTACCTGCCGCGCGCGGTGCCGGCGCTCCGTGCGGCACGCATTACCTCGATCGGCGGCGAGGTCGCATGGGTCGACGGCACCTACGACGATGCGGTGCTGGCCGCGGTGGCCGCCGCGGCGGCCGGCGACGCGCTGCTGATTCCCGACACCAGCCCCGACCCGGAAGATCCGGTCGTGCGCGACGTCATCGACGGCTACCGGGTGATGACGGACGAGATCGCGGCCCAGCTCGACCTTGCCGCGATCGTGCCAAGCCACCTGTTCGTACAGGCGGGTGTCGGCGGTCTCGCCGCGGCGATGGCAGCGACCCTCCATGCGCGGCTGCGCGACCCTGCACGGCTGGTGGTGGTGGAGCCGGCCGACGCGGCCTGCGTGGCGGCGGCGCTGCAGGCAGGCGCGCCGGTGCGCATCGAAGGCGGGCTGCATACCGCGGCGGACATGCTGGCCTGCGGGCTCGCGTCCGCGTCGGCGGTGCCGGTGCTCCGCGCGCATGATGCGCGGTCGCTGCTGGTGAACGAGGGTGGGCTCGAACCTGTCGTCGCGTTGCTGTGGACGCTCTGCGGCATCCGCACCACGGCCTCGGGCGCGGCGGGCGTCGCCGGCCTGTTGCATGCCGCTGCGCCCGGCACGCATGCGGACCGCCACGGACTGGGCCCGGACAGCGAGGTGCTGCTGGTGATCACCGAAGGAGCGGCCGGGGTATAGCGACCGTCCTGTCGTCGTGGCGGGACCGGGCGCCGAGCTCGCCGCGGCCAGCCTTCGTTCGCGCAGGCGCTTCCGGCGGCCGCCGGGGCAGGGAGTGGCGGGGCGGGTCGCTACCTCGGCACCATCCGCTCCACCGGCCGCATCGCCACGCTGCCGCGGTCGCCCATCAGCTGCAGTTCGCGGTCCTGGACCAGGGCGTTCAGGCGCATGCCGCGCTCGCCGATGGCGGGCAGGGCCTCGATCGCGTCCTCCGGCAGGGCCAGCACGGTGAGGTTCTTCAGGCGGGTGAGCGCGCTTGCGATCTTGTCCCACCAGATGTCCGAGGCACGGCCGCCGTAGTTGATCACCACGACCTGTGCGGCGCGGGCGCTGGCCTTTCTGATGCGGGTCTCGTCGGGCTGGCCGACATCGATCCACAGCTCGTACTCGCCGGTGTAGGCGCGGCGGTACAGCGCGGGCTCGTCCTCGTCGCTCAGGCCGCGGCCGAATTCCAGCCGGTCGTCGGCGTACAGGGCGAAGGCCACCAATCGCACCATCAGCCGCAGATCGGTTTCCGACGGGTGCTGGGCCAGGGTGAGGTTGTGGGTGGCGTAGTAGTGCCGGTCCATGTCGCTGACCTGGAGCTCGGCTTTGACGACGGTGGCGTTGGCGGCCATGGCGGCGGGCCCGGTGCGGAAGGCGGCCATTGTAGGGGCACGCGCCGCCGCGCCCGCGAACGGTTCAGTCCGCGGCGCAGACGCTGGTGGCGATGATGCGGGCGATCGCCTCGTATTCATCGCGGCGGGCGCGGGTGTCGTAGTGGCCCTGCGCGAACTCCATCCGGAACTCGGCCTCGTCCAGGCGCGCCTGCCAGGCCTCGCACAGGGCGGCTTCCGGCACCGGCTCGCAGCTGTCGGTGACGCGGATGCAGGCCGCGCCGGCGCCCAGCCCCTGCAGGCCGCCGATGCCGACGGTCCGCATCGGCTGGCAGCGCGAACGCGGCTCGGTGTCCGGGGTGTAGTAGCGGGTCTGGTCGTAGGCCACGCAGTGCTGCAGCGGCGGCGCCGGCAGCGAGCGCAGGTCGATCGCCAGCGCGCCGGCCACGGCGGGGTCGCCGCTGTCGGCACTGCCGGGCACCAGCGGGGCCACCGGAGCAGCCAGGAGCGATGGCGCCGGTGCGGGCGGTGGCGCCATCGGCACGTAGGCGGGCAGGGGCGGCGGCGGGTCGATCTCGCGCGTGCGCTGGGTGGTCCCGGCCGGGCAGGGGGTGTCGTTCTGCACCGTGACCGCGCCGCGGGCATCGGTGCAATGGTAGATCACGATGGCCTGCTGGGCGGCGGCCGGCACCGCCAGCAGCAGCGCGGCGGCCGCGATCAGTCGCCGCCTCATCGGATGCCGCAATCCTCGGCCAGGCGCGCGCCGATCACGCGCTCCTCGGCGCGCAGCCGCAGGCGCTCGGTCTGCTGGGCATTGAAGACCCGGCGCCGGATCTCCTGGCGGCGGTCGGCCAGGCGGTCGCAGACCTCCTGCTGCGGCAGCCGCACGCACGCGTCGCGGATCCAGGTGCCGCCGCCCTGGCCGTAGCCGTAGCCGTCACCGGGGTGGGGGCGCCCCGGCCGGTGCGCCGGGTCGGCCGACGGGCGCGGGCGGTCGCCCGCCGGTGGAATGCTCAGGTTGGCCGGCGGCGGCATCCGGGTGCGGTCGTCGACGAAGGTGACGCCGCGCCTGGCGGTGGGCGGCGGCGAACCGCCAGGCGGAGGGTAGTGTCCCCCCACCGGATAGCCGAGCGTCCACAGCGGCACCCAGCGTGGATTGCCTTCGCCGTCGTCGCTGGTGTAGCGGTCGCCCTCGGGGGTGACGCATTCGTACATCGGCCGCGGCTCGCGCACGGTGGTCGCGCGGCGTTCGATCGCCCGTGCCGGCGCGGGTTCGGAAGGGGCGGCGGGGCGGGCGGCGCGCTCGCGCGGCGGCGCGTCCTGCGGGCGCAGCATGGTGCGCACCTGCTCGGTGGTGGCGTCGTCGCCGCACGGCGTGTTGCCGATGCTCAGGCTGCCGTCGCTGGAGACGCAGCGGTAGATGGTGACGTCGTCCTCCTGCGCCGGCGCGCCCCGGGGCGCGGCCAGGACCAGCAGCAGGATCAGCGGCGACAGCCAGGGACGCATGCGCCCATCATGCCGCCTGCCCCGGCGCGTGCCCAGCATCGCGGTCGCCGCCGGAGCCCGCGTTCAGGCCGCGTCCAGCGCCGAGTGGCCGGTATCGACCGCCAGCAGGCGGGCGATCGCGGCGGCGGCGTCGCGGCCTTCCTGCACCGCGGTGACCACCAGGTCGGCGCCGCGCACCACGTCGCCGCCGGCAAAAAGCTTGCTGTGGCTGGTCTGGTAGGGCAGGCGGCCGGCCCCCCCCACGGCGATGCGGCCGTCGGCCGCCGCCTCCACCCCGTGGCCCGAAAGCCACGCCGGCGGCTCGGGAGAAAAGCCGAAGGCGATGATCACCACCTCGGCGGCGATGACCGACTCGGTGCCGGGCACCGGCTCGGCGCGTCGGCGTCCGCGCGCGTCGGGCTCGCCCAGGCGGGTGGCGATCGCGCGCACCCCGGTGACGTTGCCATCGCCGTCGCTTTCGACCGCCAGCGGCTGGCGGTTGAACAGGAACTCCACGCCTTCCTCGCGGGCGTTGGCCACCTCGCGCGCCGAGCCGGGCATGTTGGCCTCGTCGCGACGGTACACGCAGCTCACGCCGGCCGCGCCCAGCCGCACCGCCGAGCGCACGCAATCCATGCCGGTGTCGCCGCCGCCGAGCACCGCCACGCGCTTGCCGTGCAGGTCGGGAATCTCGACCCGGTCCTCCCAGCCGGCGATCGGCCTGCCCCGCGGGTCCAGTCCGGTGACGATGCGGCCGTTCTGCACCAGGAACGGCAGCGCCGGCAGCACCGCGCGCAGGTCCTGGCCGGGCAGGCCGCCGTCGGTGTAGCGGTATGCGCCCAGGCCGAGGAACACCGCGTCGAAATCCTGCAGCAGCGCGTCCAGCGACACGTCGGTGCCGATCTCGGTGCCCAGGCGGAAGCGCACGCCCATGCCCTCCAGCACCTCGCGGCGGGTGGCGATCACCGCCTTGTCGAGCTTGAAGCTGGGGATGCCGAACTGCAGCAGCCCGCCGATCTGCTCGTAGCGGTCGAAGACCGTCGCCGCGATACCGCGCCGCACCAGCCGGTCGGCGCAGGCGAGTCCCGCCGGCCCGGCGCCGATCACCGCGACGCGTTTGCCGCTGGGCACCACCTTGGACAGGTCGGGGCGCCAGCCCTGGGCGAACGCGGTGTCGACGATGTACTTCTCCACCGCGCCGATCGTGACCGCGCCGAAACCGTCCTCCAGCGTGCACACGCCCTCGCACAGACGGTCCTGCGGGCACACCCGCCCGCACATCTCCGGCAGCGGGTTGGTCTCGTGGCAGAGTGCCGCAGCCTCGAGGATCCGCCCCTCCTCCACCAGGCGCAGCCAGTTGGGAATGTAGTTGTGCACCGGGCAGCCGGTCTGGCAATAGGGATTGCCGCAGTCGAGGCAGCGCCCGGCCTGGTGCGCCGCCTCCTCGTGCGCGAACTTCCCGTACAGCTCGCCCCAGTCGCCGCCGGTGCGCAGCGCCAGCGGAATCCGCCGCGGCATCTCGCGCGGCAGGTCCAGGAACTGGAAGACCTGTTTCTTGCTCATGCCGCCCTCCGCAGGTCTTCCGACAGCGCCTCCAGGCTCGCGGCCTTCGGCTTGACCAGCCAGAACTTGCCGACGTAGTCGCGGAACTCCTCCAGCAGGCAGGCGCTCCAGCGGCTGCCGGTGAGGCGGGCGTGGGTGGCGATCAGGCCGGTGAGGTGCTGGCGGTAGTTCTCGAAGCCCTCCGGCGAGACCCGCAGGATGTCGATCAGCTCGTGGTTGTAGCGGTCGACGAAGTCGCGGTCCAGGTCCAGCACGTAGGCCAGGCCGCCGGTGAAGCCGGCGCCGAAATTCAGCCCGGTGCGCCCCAGGATCACCGCCACGCCGCCGGTCATGTACTCGCAGCAGTGGTCGCCGGCGCCTTCGATCACCGCCGTCGCGCCGGAATTGCGCACCGCGAAGCGCTCGCCGGCGCGGCCGGCCGCGTACAGTTCGCCGCCGGTGGCGCCGTACAGGCAGGTGTTGCCGAGGATCGGCGTCTCCTGCGAGAGGTAACCGGCGGCCGCAGGCGGGCGCAGCACCAGGCGGCCGCCGGCCATGCCCTTGCCGACGTAGTCGTTGGCGTCGCCCTCCAGGGTCATGTGCAGCCCGCCGGCGTTGAACGCGCCGAAGCTCTGCCCGGCGGTGCCGGTCAGGTGCAGGGCGATCGGCGCGCCGGCCATGCCGGTGTTGCCGTGGTGGCGGGCGATGGCGCCGGACAGGCGCGCGCCGATGGCGCGGTCGGTGTTGCGGATCGGGTAGGCGTGCTCGCCCCCGGCCGCCTGCTCGATCGCCTGGGCCAGATCCGCATCCAGGCGCAGCGCCAGGCCGTCGACCGGCGCGCGCAGGGCCGCGCCGCAGCCGGCACCGGCGCCGTAGCTGGCGTAGCCGGGATAGAGCGCGTCCTGTTCGGCATCGGACCCGGCAGTGGCGTGGCGCCCGGCATCGCGGCCCGCCGGACCATCCACGGCATCGGGCGCATTCGGCTCGGGCGGCCGTGGTTCCGGGTTGCCCGCCGCGGCGTCCGGCGCGGTGCGCGCCGTGGCTTGCGCGGGTTCGAAGCGCCGCGCGTGCGCGGGGTCGCGCTGCAGCAGCCGCGACAGGTCGATGCGCACGTGTTCGCGCGGGCTGTCGATGGTCTGTTCCAGCAGCTCGGTGCGGCCCACGATCTCGTCCAGCGAGCGCGCGCCGAGCAGCGCGAGCTGTTCGCGCACGTCCTCGGCGACGTTGCGCAGGAAGCACTCCACCCGCTCCGGCAGGCCCTTGAAGTGGTTCGCACGCAGGCGCTCGTCCTGGGTGGCCACGCCGGTGGCGCAGTTGTTGAGGTGGCAGATGCGCAGGTACTTGCAGCCCAGCGCGATCATCGGCGCGGTGCCGAATCCGAAGGTGTCGGCCCCGAGCAGGGCGGCCTTGACCACGTCCAGCCCGGTCTTCAGACCGCCGTCGGTCTGCAGCAGCACCCGGCCGCGCAGACCGTTGTACTGCAACGCCTGGCGCGCCTCCGACAGCCCCAGCTCCCAGGGCACGCCGGCGTAGCGGATCGAGCCGAGCGGGCTGGCGCCGGTGCCGCCATCGTGGCCGGACACGGTGATCAGGTCGGCGCCGGCCTTGACCACGCCAGCGGCGATCGTGCCCACGCCGGCATGCGCGACCAGCTTCACCGAGATCAGCGCACGCGGGTTGACCTGGCGCAGGTCGAAGATCAGCTGCGCCAGGTCCTCGATCGAGTAGATGTCGTGGTGCGGCGGCGGCGAGATCAGGCCGATCCCGGGCTTGGCGTAGCGCAACCTTGCGATCAGCGCGTCGACCTTGCTGCCGGGCAGCTGGCCGCCCTCGCCGGGTTTGGCGCCCTGGGCGATCTTGATCTGCAGCACCTCCGCGTTGATCAGGTACTCGGGGGTCACGCCGAAGCGGCCGGAGGCGATCTGCTTGATCTTGCTGCGGCGCTCGTCGAAGTAGCGCGCCGGATCCTCGCCGCCCTCGCCCGAATTGCTGCGCCCGCCCAGGCGGTTCATCGCGATCGCCAGCGCCTCGTGCGCCTCGGGCGACAGCGCGCCCAGGCTCATCGCCGCCGAGTCGAATCGCTTGACGATCGCCGAGACCGGCTCGACCTGGTCCAGCGGCACCGGTTGCGCCGC
The DNA here is from genome assembly GCF_029887875.1 of Luteimonas endophytica. Taxonomy (GTDB): domain Bacteria; phylum Pseudomonadota; class Gammaproteobacteria; order Xanthomonadales; family Xanthomonadaceae; genus Luteimonas; species Luteimonas endophytica. The sequence continues at coordinate 28,514 of NZ_JARXRM010000013.1, read as the reverse complement.
CGCGCGCGGGCGCAGCAGGTCGCGCAGCGAGGCCGGCGCGCGGCCGTCGACGAAGCCGGCGTAGGTCTTCCAGTCCTCGCGCTCGCCGGTCAGCACCGCGCGCTGCAGCGACTGCACCACGTCGGGGTTGAACTGGTGGTACTCGCCGCCGTGCACGTAGTGCAGCAGGCCGCCGGGCTCGGGCAGGGCGTTGTCGTCCCAGCCGAGCTGGGCCAGATGGCGGGCGTCGGCCTCCAGGCGCGCGAAGCCGGCACCGCCGATCCGCGAGGGGGTGCCCTCGAAGCACAGTTCGACCACCGCCCCGTCGAGGCCGACGATCTCGAACAGCTGCGCGCCGCGGTAGCTGGCGATGCTGGCGATGCCCATCTTCGACAGGATCTTCAGCAGCCCCTTCTTCACCCCGCGGCGGTAGCTGCGGCCGATCTGCGGCGGTTCGTTGCTGGTCTTGCCGCCGAGAATGCCGCGCCGCCCCAGCGCATGCAGCGTCTGGTAGGCAAGGTAGGGATAGACGGCGGTGGCGCCGTAGCCGATCAGGCAGGCGAAGTGGTGCGGGTCGCGCGCGGTGCCGGTCTCGATGATCAGGTTGACGTCGCAGCGCAGCCCGGTGCGCACCAGGTGCTGGTGGATCGCGCCGGTGGCCAGCAGCGCGTGCACCGCGGCGGCGCCGCGGCGCGGGCGCCGGTCGCTCAGGATCAGCAGCTCGACGCCCTCGCGTGCGGCGGCCTCGGCCTGCGCGCGCAGCCGCAGCAGCGCGTCCTGCAGGGACACGCCGGCGTCGAAGTACAGATCCAGGTATCGGTAGCGCTCGGCGAAGCGCGGCAGCGCGATCAGCTGGTTGAGCTTGCGCTGCGAGAGCACCGGCGAGTTGAGCAGCACGTGGTCGACGAGCTCCGGGCCGTCCTCGAACAGATTGCCCTCGCGGCCGATCTGCGTGGCCAGCGTCATCACGCAGTCCTCGCGCAGCGGGTCGATCGGCGGGTTGGTGACCTGTGCGAACGCCTGCCGGAAGTGGTCGTAGAGCGGCCGCACACGCTGGCTCAGCGCCGCCATCGGCACGTCGTCGCCCATCGAACCGGTGGCCTCCTGCTCGGTCTCGGCCAGCGGCCGCAGCACCGATTCCTGCTCCTCGCGGCTGAGCTGGAACAGCTTCTGGAAGCCGAGCAGGGTGTCCGCGGTGAACGGGGCGTCGGTCAGGGCCGGGTCGATCAGCTCGGTTTGCAGGTAGGTCATGCCCTGCTTGAGCCACTGCTTGTACGGCGCGCGTGCACGGTTGACCGCGTCGATGGCGTCGTTGTCGAGCAGCGCGCCCTGCTGCAGGTCCACCGCGATCATCTCGCCGGGACCCAGCTTGCCCTTGGCCAGCACCTGCTCGGCCGGCAGGTCCCAGACCCCTGCCTCCGAAGCGATCAGGAACAGCCCGTCGCGCGAGCGCGTCCAGCGCGCCGGGCGCAGACCGTTGCGGTCCAGGGTGCAGGCGGCGTAGCGGCCGTCGCACATCACCACGCCGGCGGGGCCGTCCCAGGGCTCGGAGTTGATCGAGTAGTACTCGTAGAACGCCGCCAGGTCCGCGTCCTTGTACTCCAGCGACTGGGTGGCCGGGGGCATCAGGATGCGGATCGCCTGCAGCAGGTCCATGCCGCCGAGCAGCAGCCACTCGAGCATGTTGTCGAGGGTCTGCGAGTCCGAGCCGTGCATGGTCACCGGCGCGGGAAACTCGGAGATGTCCAGCAGCTTCGAGCGCCACACGTTGCGGCGGGTCAGCGCCCAGCGGCGGTTGCCCTCGATGCTGTTGATCTCGCCGTTGTGCGCCAGCCGCCGGAACGGGTGCGCCAGCGCCCAGCGCGGCAGGGTGTTGGTGGAGAAGCGTTGATGGAACACCACCGCGCTGGCGGTGAGCTCGGTGCGCGCCAGGTCCGGATACAGCTGCGGCAGGTGGTCGGGCAGCACCATGCCCTTGTAGCCGAGCAGCTTCGCCGACAGGTTGACGATGTAGAAGTCCGGATGGTCCGCGGCCAGCGCCTGCTCGCAGCGGCGCCGGGCCAGGTACAGCGCGCGCTCGAACGCGTCGTCGTCGGGGCCGTCGCGCTCGATGAAGACCTGCTCGATGCCGGGCATCGCCTCGCGCGCCATGCGGCCACAGGCGCCGGGGTCGGTGGGCACATCGCGCCAGCCGACCAGGCGTGCGCCGATCCGGGTCACTTCGTCTTCCAGGCGTGCGCGGCAGGCCGCGGCCGCGGCACCGTCGCGGGGCAGGAACACCAGGCCGGAGGCGCAGGTGCCGGCGTGCACCGCGATGCCGGCCTCCTCGGCCAGCAGGCGTACGAACGCGCCGGCGCCGCACAGCAGCACGCCGCAGCCGTCGCCGCTCAGGCCGTCGGCGTTCACGCCGCCGCGGTGGCGCATCCGCGCGAGCGCCTGCAATGCGGTTTCCACCAGCGCACGGTCGCCCGCGCCGCCGATGCGGGCGATCATGCCGAAGCCGCAGTTGTCGCGCTCGCTGCCGGGGTCGTACAGGCCCCGATCCGGGAATGCCCGCATCGTGTCTCGCCGTAACGGTGTGTGGAGGCCGCGGGAATCGTGGCGGTGCGCGGCGCTCCAGCCCTTCGGCTGTGGCCACCGGCGCCTGCGACGCGTCCGCGGACCTTCGAATAGATCACAGTTTGTGCAGTGCGGCAACGGATGACTGCACGGAAAATCCGTTGCAGCGGCAACCGATTGGCGGTGGGGAGGCCTCATGCCGCGGCTGGCGTCGGCGGCTCCGGTCGCGAGGGCGGCGATTTCGGACATCACCGATCGCGCCGGCTTCGCGTGCATGCTCCTGCGGGCGTGGGGCTGCAATCGAGAGACGCGCAGCCGCTCAGCGCAGGGTCGTGCCGCTCCGGGCGTCGCGGATGGCGGTGGGGCGCTCCAGGCCGGAAGTCTCGCCCTCCAGCACGAGATCGACAGCGCCGAGCAGGTCTGGATCGAATTCCGCCAGCGCGCGCGGTGGCGGGGCGCCGGCGCGGTTGGCGCTAGTGGAGACGATCGCGCCGCCGAAGGCGCGACACAGCGCCGCCACCTGCGGATGCGCGCTCACCCGCAGCGCGATGCCGGCGTGGTTGCCGCGGATCCAGCCGGGCGTCCGCTCCCGCGCCGGAACGATCCAGGTGTGCGGGCCGGGCCAGCTGTCCAGCACCGCGGCACGGCGCGGCGCGGGCAGCTCCGACCAGTCGGCATAGGGCTCGACCTGCTCCGGCGCGGCCGCGACCAGGATGAGTCCCTTGTCGATCTCGCGCCGCTTCAGCGCGAGCAGGCGCAGGGTGGCGGCCTCGTCCATCGGATCGCAGCCCAGCCCCCAGACCGCCTCGGTGGGGTAGGCGATCACGCCGCCGGCGCGCAGGCAGGCGACGGCCTCGGCGATGGCGTCGGGGTGGTCAGTCATCCAGGCCCACCACCCGCAGCGGATCGCCGCCGTCGACATGGAGCCGCGCATCCGCTGCGAGCGCCGCGCGCAGCCGCTGCAGCACGCGACGGCCAGCGCCGGGGCGCCGCCCGTCGAGCGCCCCCACGCGCACCGCGAAGGCCAGGTCGAACGGCGCCTGCCCTTCCTCCAGAACGAAATCCTCCGCCGCCACCTGCCGGAACTCCAGCCGCCCGCCGCCGGTCTGCGCGGCCGCGGCGGCGCGCGCCTGACGAATCGCCACAGCCGAGCGATCGATTCCCAGGGCATGGCCGCCACCGATCCGCCGCGCCACCTCGCGCAGCGCCGCGCCCGGGCCGCAGCCGATCTCCAGCACCCGCATCCCGGGTGCGAGCGGCAGCGCATCGACGATCGCTGCCAGCCGGGGCGAGAGCGTTGCGGACACGGTGGGCCGGACCCGTCGCGATCAGAAGGGCGCGTCGTCCGCGCCGGCCGAGGCGGACGGCGCCGGGGCGCCTGCGGCCTTTTTCGCGGTCTTGGCCGCGGTCTTCTTCGCGGCCTTTTTCGCCGCCTTCTTCGCGGTCTTCCTGGCGCCCTTCTTTGCGGCCTTCTTCGCCGGTGCCGCCTTCTTCACCGGTGCCGCCTTCTTCGCCGGCGCGGCCTTCTTCGCAGCCTTCTTGCCGAAGCGGCCGCGCGCCGGCTTGCCGGTCTCCTCCAGCAGCTTCTGGACTTCCTCAAGGGTCAGCGAGGCCGGCTCGCGGTCCTTCGGGATCTTGCCGTTGAGCTTGCCGTCGCTGATGTACGGCCCGTAGCGGCCGTTGAGCACCTGGATGTCGCTGCCGTCGAACTCCTTGATGATGCGGTTGCGGGCGATCTCCTCCTTCTCCTCGATCAGGAACACCGCGCGCGCCAGCTCGATGGTGTACGGGTCGTCCTCCTTCTTCAGCGAGGCGTACACGCTGCCGCGCTTGGCGAACGGCCCGAACCGGCCGATCCCGACGCTGACGTCCTCGCCCTTGTCCTGGCCCAGCTGGCGCGGCATCAGGAACAGCTCCAGCGCGTCCTCCAGGGTGATGGTGTGCATGCTCTGGCCGGGGCGCAGCGAAGCGAACTTCGGCTTGTCCTCGGCGTCCTCGGCGGTGCTGCCGATCGCGGCATAGGGCCCGTAGCGCCCCAGGCGCACGCTGACCGGCTTGCCGGTCTTCGGGTCGGTGCCCAGCTCGCGCGCGCCGGTGGCTTCGCTGCGGTCGACCGACTCGGTCTTGTCGTCCACCAGCTCCTTGAACGGGCCCCAGAACTTCTCCATCAGCGGCACCCAGTCCTCCTCGCCGCGGGAGACCGCGTCCAGTTCGTCCTCGAGCTTGGCGGTGAAGTCGTAGTCGACGTAGCGGGTGAAGTGGCTGCTGAGGAACTTGGACACCGCGCGGCCGACGTCGGTCGGGCGGAAGCGCCGGCTCTCCAGCTCCACGTACTTGCGGAACTGCAGGGTCTGGATGATCGAGGCGTAGGTGGAAGGCCGGCCGATGCCGTATTCCTCCAGCGCCTTGACCAGCGAGGCCTCGGAGAAGCGCGGCGGCGGCTCGGTGAAGTGCTGGTTGGCGTTGATGCGTTCCAGCGGCACGCGCTCGCCCGGCTTCATCAGCGGCAGCTTGCGGCCCTCGTCCTCGTCCTCGGCGGCCTTCTGGTCCTTGCCCTCCTCGTACACCGCAAGGAACCCGGGGAACACCACAGTGGTGCCGCTGGCGCGGAAGCTGTGTTCGCTGCCGGCGGCCAGGTCGACGGAGACGGTGTTGAGCGTGGCCGGCACCATCTGGCAGGCGACCGCGCGTTTCCAGATCAGCTCGTAGAGGCGGCGGCCGTCGTCGTCGAGATGGCGCGCCACCTGCGACGGCGTGCGCAGTGCCGAGGAGGGGCGGATCGCCTCGTGCGCCTCCTGCGCGTTCTTGGACTTGGTCTGGTAGAAGTTCGGCTTGTCCGGCACCGAGCGGGTACCGAAGTCGCGGGCGATGACGTCGCGGATCTCGCTCAGCGCGTCGGCCGACAGATTCACCGAGTCGGTACGCATGTAGGTGATCAGGCCGACCGTGCCCTCTTCGCCGATCGCCACGCCTTCGTACAGCTTCTGCGCCACGCGCATGGTGCGGCTGGTGGTGAAGCCGAGCTTGCGCGCGGCCTCCTGCTGCAGGGTGGAGGTGGTGAACGGCGGCGCCGGGCGGCGCTTGCGCTCCTTGCTGACCACGTCGGTGACGTGCAGGACGCCGTTGGCGGCGGCGACGATGCGCGCGCGCGCGTCCTCGGCGGTCTCGCCGTCGGTGATGGTGAACTGCTCGAATTTCTTGCCGTCGAACTTGTTGAGCTTGGCGGTGAAGCCCTGCGACGGATGCGCGCACTCGGCTTCGATGCTCCAGTACTCGCGGGCGACGAACGCCTCGATCTCCTCCTCGCGCTCGACGATCATGCGCAGCGCCGGCGACTGTACCCGTCCGGCCGACAGCCCGCGCTGCACCTTGCGCCACAGCACCGGCGAGAGGTTGAAGCCGACCAGGTAATCGAGCGCGCGGCGCGCCTGCTGGGCGTCCACCAGCGCCCCGGCGATCTGCCGCGGGTTGGCCATCGCTTCCTTGATCGCGCGCGGGGTGATCTCGGTGAACACCACCCGGTGCAGGTCCTTGTCCTTGAGCAGGCCGCGTTCCTTCAGGATCTCGACGATGTGCCAGCTGATCGCCTCGCCCTCGCGGTCCGGGTCGGTGGCCAGGTAGATGCCCTCGGCGCCCTTGGCGGCCTTGGCGATCGCCTCGACGTGCTTCTGGTTCTTCTCGATCAGGTCGTAGCGCATCCGGAAGCCGTGCTCGGGGTCGACCGCGCCCTCCTTGGGCACCAGGTCGCGGACATGGCCGTAGGAGGCCAGGACCTGGAAGTCCGTGCCGAGATATTTGTTGATCGTCTTGGCCTTGGCGGGCGACTCGACGATGAGGAGGTTCTTGGCCATCAAAGGGGTTCCGGGCGCCTGTGGCGGCACCTTGCGAGGGGGCGTTGCAGACGCGGACGCCCGGGGACCAGGCCCCGGGCGTTCAGGTATCACCTTATTACAGGAATCATGCCAAGCCGCCCGCTGTCAAGCGGGCCGGCGTGTTCGGGGGCGCATTGTCGCCGGTTTGCGCTCAGGTGGCGAAACGCAGCGCGACGGCGGTCACGGCCAGCACCGCCGCCGCGATCGCAATGGCAAGAACCCGGCGCCGCGACGTGGGGGCGAGCGCGGGGGCCGGACCGGTCCGGGCGCCGGAAGCCGGTGGCCGGTCGCGATCCCCGGCCGCGGCCGGGGGGCCGGCTGCGGGGGCGTCCTTCGCCGCGCGGCTGCCGGCTCCCTCCGCGCGTGCCGGCTGCGCCGCCGTCTCGGTGCCGGCCGGAGGATGGACGGGTCCGGCAGCCGGAGCGCCCGGGAGCAGCCGGATGCGACTGCCGGGGCCGATCTCGAAGGTCGCGGTGCAGTCGCGCAGGGGCCGCGCCTGCCGCGGGTCGCCGCACCAGACCGGTGTCTCCAGGTGGATATGCCCAAACTGGAACAGCCGCACCAGCGCCGCGGCCGGGTACGGGCCGAAGCGGTGGCCCCGAGGATCGGCGTAATGCCATTGCGCCGGGTCCCGGTCGCGTCCTTGCGTGTCGTGCATGCGGTCCATCGTGCGGCAAACGGTAAGAAGGTGCCGGGCCGATCGGGCCGCGGACTTGCGCGATCGTTGCGCTATGCGGTCGACCGAATCGGCCCGTGGCGCGGGGGGGTCGCGGCCGGATCGCGCGGTGGCGGGGAGGCGCGACCGGTCAGTGCACCGGCTCGGGCTCGTCGGCGAACATCTGGGTTTCCATCCAGGCGTAGGCGGCCTCGCTGCCGGGCTGGTTGAACAGCACCATCAGCACCACCCACTTCAGGTCGTCCAGGTCCAGCTCCTCCTGGTCCAGCGCCATGGCGCGGTCCAGCACCAGCTCGCGCTGGTCGGCGTCCAGCACGCCGTGCTGCTCCAGGAACAGCAGGAAGCCGCGGCCCTCGTTGTCCAGCTTGTCCAGCTCCGGCCCGGCGTAGACCCGGATCGGCCCGTCGGTGCGCGGCGCCGCCGGGCCCGGCCGCTGCTCGGCCAGGCCGTCGAGCCAGTCGAAGGCCTTGCTGATCTCGGCGGGGCTGAATCCGGCCTGCAGCAGGCCGGTCTGGAGGGAGTCGCGGTCGCGGAGCAGGTCCGCTTCGTCGGTGAAATAGTGTTCGAACAGGTAGAGCAGGACGTCCAGAATGCTCTCTTTCATTGCCCCCGGCCTGCGCCCTCGGGCGCCTGTTTCAGGATGTTCTCGAATATCGGCCGTGTTCGGCCACGATCCAGCCCTCCAGCTCCATGACCAGCAGCATGGAGGACAGTTGTGCGGTCGTCAATCCGGTGCGTTCGAGCAGCAGATCCATACCGGTTGGGTCGTGGCCCAGGGCCTGCCACAAGCGGTTGTAGTCCGGATCGTCGGCGCCCGGCGCGCCGCGGGCCCCCCGCGAGGGCGTCCCGGACAGTGAACTGGGGGCGTCCAGGCGCCGGCGCAAGGCCCCGCCCAGCTCCGACGCCAGCGGCGCCAGGGTTGCGATCACCTCGTCGGCGCGTTCGACCAGGGCCGCGCCCTCGCGGATCAGCCGGTGGCAGCCGCGCGCCACCGGGTTGTGGATCGAGCCGGGCACCGCGAACACTTCGCGCCCGGCCTCGGCCGCCTGGCGGGCGGTGATCAGCGCGCCCGAGCGCCGCGCCGCCTCCACCACCAGGGTGCCGAGGGTCAGCCCGGCGATGATGCGGTTGCGGCTGGGAAAGTGCTCGCGCAGCGCGCGGGTGCCGGGCGGATGTTCGCTGACCACGGCCCCGGCCGCGGCGATGCGCGCCTGCAGTGCCGCGTTGGCGCGTGGATAGGGGAAGTCGAGCCCGCTGCCCACCACCGCTACGGTGGTGCCGCCGGCCGCCAGCGCGGCCAGGTGCGCGGTGGTGTCGATGCCCAGCGCCAGGCCGCTGGTGACCGCCAGGCCCGAGCCGGCCAGCGCGTGGGCGAAGGCGCGGGCGTTGTCGCGGCCCCCGGCGCTGGGCGAGCGGCTGCCCACGATCGCCACTGCCGGATGCCAGAGCAGCGCCGGCTCGCCGGCCACGAACAGCGCCAGCGGTGGCGACGGGATGGCCCGCAGCAGCGGCGGGTAGTCCGGATCGTGCCAGCCGAGCAGGTGGTGGCCGGGCCGGGCCAGCCAGTCGCGGGCGCGCGGGTCCGCAGCGGCGCCGCCTTCGAGGGCGCGGACCTGGGCCGGGGCCAGCCCGGCGCGGCGCCAGGCCCCGCTGCCGGCCCGCAGCGCTGCGCCCGCGCCGCCATGCGCCTCGAGCAGGGCGCGCCGCGGCGCGGCGGCACCGCCGGCGGCAAGCAGTCGCAGCAGCGCCTCGTCGTCGTCCGGGTCCGGCCGGGGCCTGGCATCGGCGCCTGCAGCGGTGTCGGCCTCGGGCGTGGCGGTGAGGAAGGGTGCGACGGTCATCGCTCCAGCCTAGGCCGGACACGACGACGGCGCCCTGGGGCGCCGTCGCGTTGCTGCGTAGGATCTTTCCGCCTCGCGCTGTCAGTAAGGCGCGTCCGGGTGCTTGAGGTGGTAGCCCACGCGGGTCGGCTTGATGCTGTCCATCACCAGCGCATAGGCCATCCGGTCGTAGGTGCGGAACACCATGGCATGGCCGGAGAACTCGTCCGGCAGCCGCACCTTGTTCTCGAAGAACACGGTGTCGGCGTCGCGGTCGGGGCCCTTCTCGACCCGGTCCACGGCGTTGGTGCCCTCGCGCCAGAGCGAGAACACGGTGCCGTTGTCCACGCCTTCGCGCGCGCCGATGGAAATGGCGATCACGTCGCGGGGGCCGCCGGTGGTCATCATGTCGGCCACCGCCAGCACCCGGGCGCGGCCGTATTCGGTCTGCTGCGCCGGCGGATGCGGGAAGAACTGCAGGTCGTAGGGCTGCGGGTCCACCGGGATCAGCCGGTCGCCGATGCGGACCTCGCGGCCCTGGTCGTCGAGCAGCAGGGTGGTGGCCTGGATGCCGCCGACCTCGCCGCGGGTGACGGTGCCGGTGTTGACCTGCATCAGCTCGTAGCCGAGCACTTCCTTGCCCTTGTCGGGCATCACCACGTCGGCCCAGTACTGCTGGGTGTCGAGCCGGCTGCGGCCGCGGAAGTCCAGATCGCGGGTCGAGAAGGTGTCGCAGCACAGCCCGCTGCGCGACAGGTGGTGGTAGCGGGTGGTCGGCCGCACCACGGCATAGCGCTCGCCGGCGGTGGCGGCGCCCAGGCCGCGGACGTAGGCGACCTGGCCCTCGACCACGCGGAGGCGGTCCTCCTCCAGTCCGACCACGTGCGGCAGGTGCTCGAACTCGTCGACGACGCGCAGATCCTTGAGGAACGGCTCGATGTCGGACAGCGGGATCGCGTCGATCGGCGCGGCGTCCTGGCGCGGGCCCGGCTGCACCGCCACGCGGTCGAGATAGGCCAAGCTGATCACATCGCCCGGATAGATCAGGTGCGGGTTCTCGATCTGCGGGTTCGCCTGCCAGATCTCCGGCCACAGCCATGGCCGTTCCAGGAACTTGCCGGCGATGCCCCACAGGGTGTCGCCGCGCTGGACCACGTACGTATCTGGATGATCGCCGCGCACCCCCTGGGCAGCGGCGTAAGTCGCAACGGTGAGCAACGACACGGCGCAAACCGTACGAAGCCCCCGAGAAAGGCGCTGAAGCATGCCGGCCATCTACCTGCTCCCCTTGGAGATTTCCCCTTGCAGCGCGGGCACTATAGCCCAGAAATGCCGGGCCAACGCAAGCCTGCCGGCGGTTACAATGGCGCCAGCACCCATGGTTGTGATCCACGCCACCTTTTCCCCGCCATGTCCCGACTGTCGATTCTCGAGTATCCCCACCCGCAGCTGCGCAAGCTCGCCGAACCCGTCGCCGCCGAGCGGATCGCCGAACCCGCGTTCCAGCGCCGCCTCGACGACATGTTCGAGACGATGTACGAAGCGCCGGGGATCGGCCTGGCCGCGCCGCAGATCGACGTGCTCGACCGGTTCATGATCGTCGACGTCACCGAGGCCAAGGACCAGCCGCTGGTGTTCATCAACCCGCAGGTCCGGTCCCGCTCCGAGGAGCTGCGGGCGCACCAGGAGGGCTGCCTGTCGATCCCCGGCGTCTATGCCGATGTCATCCGCGCCGACGGCATCGAGGTCGAGGCGCTGGACCGCCACGGCAAGCCGTTCGCGATGCGCGTCGACGGCCTCCTGGCGACCTGCATCCAGCACGAGATCGACCATCTCGACGGCAGGTTGTTCATCGACCACCTCTCGCCGCTCAAGCGCGAGATGGCGCTGAAGAAGCTGGCGAAGCTGCGCAAGCGCGCCTGAGGCGCGCCGGGAATGGGGAATCGGTAGGGCGGTTCGGGGCCGCCGGGCGGGGCGCGGGTAGGGCCGCGCCTTCCTTTGGCCTTACCATTCCCGATCCCTCGTTCCCGATTCCCCTTTTCTCTTGAGAATCGTCTTCGCCGGCACCCCCGAGTTCGCCGTGCCCTCGCTGCGGGCGGCGGCGGGCAAGGCCGAGATCGTCGCGGTCTACACCCAGCCGGACCGGCCCGCCGGGCGCGGCCGGGCGCTCGCGCCCTCGCCGGTCAAGCGCGAGGCGCTGGCGCGCGGTTTCGAGGTGCGCCAGCCGGAGCGCCTGCGCTCCGCCGCCGAGCGCGAGGCGCTGCGCGCGCTGCGGCCGGACCTGATGGTGGTGGTCGCCTACGGGCTGTTGTTGCCGCAGGCGGTGCTGGACATCCCGCCGGAGGGCTGCTGGAACGTCCACGCCTCGCTGCTGCCGCGCTGGCGGGGCGCGGCCCCGGTGCAGCGGGCGATCGAGGCGGGCGACACCGAGACCGGGGTGTGCCTGATGCGGATGGAGAAGGGCCTGGACACCGGTCCGGTGCTGCTGTCGCAGAGCATCGCCATCGGCGAGCAGGAGACCGGCGGCGAGTTGCACGACCGGCTGGCGGAACTGGGCGCGCAGGTGCTGGGCGATGGCCTCGGGCTGCTGCGCGCCGGGATCCGCCCGGTCGCGCGGCCGCAGCCGGAGCAGGGCGCGACCTATGCGCACAAGCTGGACAAGGCGGAAGCGCGGCTGGACTGGGCGCAACCGGCGCAGGCCCTGGCCAACCGCGTGCGGGCCTTCAATCCCTGGCCGATGGCCGAGGCCGAGGTGGCCGGGGAGCGGTTGCGCATCCACGGCGCGGTGGCGTTGCCGCTGCGCCACGATGCGGCGCCGGGCACGATCCTGGCGGCCGGCCGCCAGGGCATCGACATCGCCTGCGGCGAGGGCGCGCTGCGCATCCGTACCCTGCAGCGCGCCGGCGGCAAGGCCATCACCGCCGCCGACTACCTCAACGCCCGCCGCGACCTGGCGCCGTCCGGATAGCCACCGCGATCTTCCTGCCGGAACAGCGGAAACCGCCCCCGCTGGAGCTTCCCCGCGCGCGTCGGCCGCCGCTGCGCCGCGATCGCCGCGGGGCCGGAGTCCATACTGCGCAGCCGCCGCCGATCCACGAAACGACGGAGCCCGAGCCGTGTCCAACCGCGTGAATCCGCCTGGGAAGAGCTCTCCGGCCGCCGGCTCGGCGCCGCGCGCGCTCGCCGCCGGGGTGCTCGATGCGGTGCTGCACCGCGGCCGTTCGCTGAAGGCCGAACTCGCCGCGGCGCTGCCGCAGCTGGACGACACCCGCGACCGTGCCCTGGTCGAGGCGATCTGCTTCGCCGCGCTGCGCCAGCGACCGCGCTACGACACCGCACTGGCGGCGTGGATGGCGCGGCCGCTGGCGGCGCGCGACCGCCCGCTGCGCGCGCTGCTGCATGCCGGGTTCGCCCAGCTCGATCCGCTCGGCCTGCCAGCGCATGCCGCCGTCGCCGCCACGGTGGAGGCGGCACGCAGCCTCGGCCGCGCGCACCAGGCCGGCATGGTCAACGCGCTGCTGCGCCGCGCCCAGCGCGAGGGCCTGCCGCCGTGCGATCCCGCGGCGGCCTGGCCGGGCTGGCTGCTGGCGCGCCTGCGCGCCGACTGGCCCGGCGATGCCGAGGCGATCCTCGCCGCCAGCGCCGCGCCGGCCCCGCTGTGGCTGCGCGTCAACCGCCGCCACGGCGACCGCGACGCCTATGCCGCACGGCTGCGCGAGGCCGGCATCGAGGCGCTGGCGGCCGATGGATTCGAGGACGCGCTGCGCCTGGATGCCCCGGTTCCTGTGGCTGCGCTGCCCGGCTTCGCGGAAGGCGCCGTGTCGGTGCAGGACGTCTCCGCGCAGTGCGTGGCAGATGCCCTGGCGCCGGCGCCCGGCGCGCGCGTGCTCGATGCGTGCGCCGCACCCGGCGGCAAGGCCGCGCACCTGCTCGAGCGCGATCCCGGGCTGCGGCTGACCGCGCTCGATCTCGACCCGGCGCGGCTCGCCCGCGTCGGTGCCGGGCTGTCGCGCCTCGGCGTTGCCGCGCAGGCGCGGCTGCTGGCCGCCGACGCAGCCCTGCCGGCCAGCTGGTGGGACGGCGAGCCCTACGACGCCATCCTGCTCGACGCCCCCTGTTCGGCGACCGGCGTGGCGCGGCGGCAGCCCGACGTCCTGTTGCACCGGCGCGCCTCCGACATCGACGCCCTGGCGGCGCTGCAGGCAGCGCTGCTCGACGCCCTGTGGCCGCTGCTGCGGCCCGGCGGTGCCCTGGTCTACGCGACCTGCTCGATCCTGCACCAGGAGAACGCCCGGCAGGTGGCGGCCTTCCTCGCCCGGACCGCCGATGCCACGGCCGCGCCGCTGGACGACCGCTACGGGCGGATCCACGGGGTGGGGCGGCAACGGCTGCCCGGTGAGCAGGGCGGCGACGGGTTCTTCGTCGCCCGCCTCGTGCGCCTGAACGAAGGCTGATGCTTCTCCCGCTCCCGTCACGCGGGCTTTCGCGGCGCTCATCATCATTCTGAACGCCTCACCCGCCACCCTGCCCCGAGCCGCTCGATGCGACCAAGGTCGCGGCCGGCGTTCCGCCCCGATTGCTCGTCCCGCTTGCCGCCTCCGTAGCCCGCCATGTCCGAGCCCGTCGCCAGCATCGTCTTCACTACCTACAACCAGCCGGCTTGGCTCGAAAAAACCCTGCTCGGTTTCGCGGCACAGGACCGTCGCGACTTCGAGGTGCTCGTCGCCGACGACGGCTCGGGCGCCGACACCGCGGCGCTGATCGAATCGCTGCGGTCGCGCCTGCCGTTCGCGCTGCGGCACGTGTGGCACGAGGACCGCGGCTTCCGAAAGAGCCGCATCCTCAACGCCGCGATCGCCGCCAGCCGCGCCGACTACCTGATCTTCACCGACGGCGACTGCATCCCGAGGCGCGACTTCGTCTCCATGCACCTGCGTTTGCGCCGGCCCGGCCGCTACCTGTCCGGCGGCTACCTCAAGCTGCCGATGGAGCTCAGCCGGCGGATCAGCGGGGACGACATCGCCAGCAACCGCTGCTTCGAACTGGCATGGCTGCGAGCGCACGGTCTGCCGACCGCGGCGCGCAACGTCAAGCTGCTCGCGCAGGGCGCTTCGGCTGCGCTGCTGGACCGGATCGTCACCGCCAGCCCGACCTGGAACGGGCACAACGCCTCGGGGTGGAAACGCGACCTGGTAGCCGCCAACGGGTTCGACGAGCGCATGGGCTACGGCGGCCAGGACCGCGAGCTGGGCGAGCGGCTCGGCAACGCAGGCGTGCGCGGCATCCGCGTGCGCCATCGCGCGATCGCGCTCCACCTGGATCACGCCCGCGGCTACCGGAACGGCGAAGCCCTGCGTCGCAACTTCGCCATCCGTGCCCGCACCCGCATCGCCAAGGCGACCTGGACCGAACACGGCATCGTCAAGGGGCCGGCGCACGGCGGCGCCAGTCCCGCGGGCCTCGCGCTCGGCGAGGGTGGGCAGCGGGCCACCTGACCGACGCCCTGGAAGGAACCGACCGGCTCGGGCTGGCGCGGCTGCGGCGACTGGCGGCAGACTGCATCGCACCCTGGCCCCGGGGCCAGGGCGTCCTCATCGGTCCATCGCATGCGTATCGCCCACGTGTTGCTCACCCAGCGCTTCGCCGGCACCGAGCGCCACGTGCTCGAGCTGGCAGCGGCACAGGCCGAGGCGGGTCACGAGGTCACCCTGGTGCTGCGCCGCAAGGCGGCGCGGCGAGCGACCGACGCCATCGCCTGCCGGGTCGATCGCCGCGTCGGCGTGGTGCTGGTGCCCGACTGGCTGGCGCGCTGGCCGGCGGTGCCGATGGCGCGCCGGGCGCTCCGGCGGCTGGCGCCGGACGTCGCGCACGCCCATCTCGGCTCGGCCTGCCGCGCGCTGCGCGGCCTGGACGCCGACTGCTTGCGGGTGGCGACGCTGCACATCGGCTATTTCGCCGAGCAGCACGCCCATCTCGATGGCCTGGTGGCGATCGCGCCCTGGCAGCTGCCGACGATCCCCGGGCCGCTGCGCGAGCGCTCGGTGCAGATCGACAACTGGACCCTGCCGCGCCCGGCGGCGGCCGGTGCACGCGACAGGATCCGCGCCCAGCTCGGGGTCGGCGAGCGCGAGTTCCTGTTCGGCGCGCTGGGCCGGGTCGAGACCGAGAAGGGCATGGACCTGCTGCTGGACGCGTTCCAGACGGCGCGCCCGCCTGACGCGCGGCTGGCGATCGTCGGCCAGGGCGGTGCCTGGGAGGCGCTGCGCCGCCGCGCCGAGGCGGACGTGGCGATGCCCGGTTTCGTCGCGCGACCCGAGGACTGGATGGCCGCGTTCGACTGCTTCGTCAGCCCGGCGCGCGAGGAGCCGTTCGGGCTGGTGCTGCTGGAGGCGATGCAGTCCGGCCTGCCGGTGCTGGCTACCGCGACCGCCGGCGCCTCGCACCTGGGCGGGCTGATCGGGCGGCCGCTGCTGCCGCCGGGAGACGGCGCGGCGCTCGCGCAGGCGCTGTCGCGCGTGGCCGCCGAGCGGCCCCCCCGGCGCGACTACCCGCTGGACGGTTATCGGGTGGAGGCCAAGGCAGAGGAAGTGGAGCGCTACTACCTGGCGCTGCGCGCCCGCACCCTGGCCTGAGCCGTTCCCGCCTCAGCCGCGCGGCGGCAGCGACTTCCACGCCTCGATCACCGCCTGCGGGGCGATGTCGGCGACCCGGCTGTCGGCGCCGCGCTCGCCGCCGAGCACCGCGATCGGGCCGCTGCCGACCGGTCGCCACAGCGCCGGCGGCGCGGCGCCGAACAGCACCACCAGCGGGCAGCCCAGCGCGGCCGCGGCGTGCGCCGGGCCGGTGTCCACCGAGACCATGCTGTGGGCCCGCTCCAGCAGCGCGAACAGGCGCGGGATCGGCAGGTCGTTGGCAAGGTTGCGTATCCGGGGTTCGTCGCCGGCCGCGGCGCGGACGTCCTCGAGCACCGGGTGCTCCGGCGGCGAGCCGCACAGCAGCACCCGGGCTCCGGGCAGTTCGTCCAGCACCGCCCGCGCCACCGCCGCCCAGTGCTCGGGCTCCCAGTGTTTGGGATGGTCGGCGGTCATCACCTTGCCGCGCTTGTGGGTGCGCTTGTTGCCGGGCTGGAACAGCACCAGCGGGCCGGCCAGGGCTTCGCTTTCCAGCCACCGCGCCAGCGCCTCGCGCGAAGCGTCGGGGACGACCAGCCGTGGGAGGCGAAACGGTGCGGGGTCCGCTTCGGCCACGGCATACCGGCGGGCGGGGTCGCGCAGGCCGAACAGCATCCAGCGATCCGGCCACAGCATCGGCGTGGCGAGCTCTTCGCCGGTGCGCTCGACCAGGTCCTCCTCGCGCACGCCGCCGCGCAGCAGCAGGCGCCGGATTTCGGGGTCCGGATCGCACAGGTAGACCGGGCCGCGGCCGCGGCCGCGCAGCCAGCGCACCAGTTCCCACTGGCTGGGGCAGAACAGGTAGGGCGTCTTGCGGCTGGTGACCAGCTGCAGGTGGCCGAGGGTGGGCTCGTGTGCCATCACCGGCGCGGTCCAGCCGCCGGAGCTGACCACGTCCACCTTGCTGCCGTGGCGCGCGGCGACCAGCCGCATCAGCGAGGTCAGCATCACCATGTCGCCCATTGCCCCGCAGCGCACCACAAGCGGCGGCGCCGTCGGGCGGTTGCCGGCACTGCTCACCATCGCAGCCTCCTGCGCGCCACCGCGCCGCCGATGCGTGCCAGCAGCGCGCGCGCTTCGTCTTCGGGCAGGTAGCGCATCCGCAGCGGCGGCGCCAAAGCGCCGGTGCCGGCGCTGTCCAGCCACAGCGAGGCCATGCCGAACCAGCGGTCCAGCGGCGACTGCCGCAGCTGCAGCGCCTGCAGCTTGTCGAGCTCGGCGAAGCGCCAGTGCCGCGACCACCAGCCCTCGCGCACCGCGACCAGCTGGTCGTCGAGCGCGTAGCCGGCGCGCCGCGCGTGCTGGCGGGCGACGAAGGCCGCCCACGGGATCCACAGCAGGCCCAGCAGACCCCAGGCGCCGAAGCGCCAGCCGATCGCAGCGACCAGCAGCAGGGCGACGAAGCATCCGCCCAACGCCAGCCGGATCCAGGCGCGCGGGTGCAGCGGCTGCCAGGCCGGGGGCGGCCACGCCGCCTGCGGCAGCAGGTGCTCGACCAGCGCGTCGCAGGCCTGCGGGGTCGCGATCGGCGCCAGCTCCGCCAGCCCGCGCTCCTCGTTGCCCTGTTCCACCACCGCGGTGTCGATCCGCAGGCTGCGGCGGCCGAGCAGCCGATGCAGCAGCGTCTCCTGCAGGGTCCAGGCCTGGATGCGCCGGCGCGGCACGCTGTTGCGGCGGCGGGTGAGCAGGCCGCGGCCGGCGGTGAGGCGGCGGCCGTGCTGCTCCAGCCGGAAGTCGTGGTACTGCACCAGCGCCAGCGCCACCGAGAGCAGCCGCACCAGCAGCAGCGCCACCAGCACCAGCGCGGCGATGCCGAGGCCGCGCGCCAGCCAGTCGGCGCCGATGCTGTCTGCATAACCGGCGGCACGGCGGCCGAGGTCGGCGAACACATCGCTGGCCACGCGGTCCGGGAGGACCTGCCAGGACAGCGCGAACGCGCCGGCCACGATCACCATGCCGCGGTTGGACACCAGCCCGAGCCGCACCACCTCCGGGGTCGGCAACGCCAGCAGCAGGTCGCCGCCGGGGTCCGTGCCCGCCGCGGCCGGGGCATCGCCGGAGGCGGCTTCGCCGCGCCGCCGCACCAGCCGCTCCAGCGCCAGCGCCTCCTCCAGCCGCAGCACCTGCATCCGTGCCTCGGGCTTGTCGCCGCTTGCCGATTCCAGCCGCACCTCCGCCACCTCGAAGATCCGGTGCAGCAGCGACTGGTGCACCGCCACGTCGTGGATGCGCGAGAACGGTACCTGGCGCAGGCTGCGCTCGAACAGGCCGCTGCGCACGAAGATGCTGTCGCTGCCGATGCGGTAGCGGTAGGTGAAGTAGCGCCACACCGACAGCGCCGCGATCGCCACCACCGCCACCAGCGCCGGCACCATCTGGTAGCTGCTGGCACGGCCGCCGAACAGCAGCAGCGCGACCAGCGGCACCAGGAACTGGCGCAGCTGGGTCAGCAGCACGAACAGCCAGGACAGCGGATGCAGCCGGCGCTCGACCTCGGTGGGCAGCACTGTCTCCGGCACCGGGGTCCCGGCGCCGGGATCAGGACTCGTCGTCATCTTGCTCGACCCGCTGGGCGAGATGGTCGCGCAGGCGCTCGGCGTCGGCGGCATCCAGCCCCTGCACGGTCACCGCGCTCTGGCGCGAGCCGGCGGTGTGGATCACCAGCGTGGCCAGGCCGAAGCGCCGCTCCAGCGGGCCGCGCCGGATGTCGATGTGCTGCACCCGCGAGCCGGGCACGCGGGTCTCGCTGCGCCAGAGCCGCCCGCGACGCAGGGCGAAGCCGTCGTCGTCCAGCAACCAGTGGGTGTAGCGGTACTTCTTGGCGCCCAGCCAGACCGAGAACAGCAGGAACAGCAGCCAGCCCAGCGCCACCGCGGCGAGCACCCGCGGCAGGTGCAGCAGCACCATGCCGCCGGCGGCCAGGGTGATCACAGCCGGGATCAGCGGCCCCACCGCGCCGGCCAGCATGAACAGCGTGCGCGCGCGCCGCGGCAGCGGCTGCCAGCCGGCGTCGCCTTCCGGCATCGCGGGACCGGCCGTTGCGCTCGTGCCGAGGTCTTCGATGTCGATCATCCGGGTGCCTTCTCGTAGGGATTGGGTTCGCCGCTGCCGGCCGGGCGCCAGCGCCAGCGCTTGTAGGTCCACTGGTACTGCGCCGGGTCGCGGCGGGCGATGCGCTCGACCGCGGCATTGAGCGCGGTCGTGGCCGCGCGCGGATCGGGATCCGCGATTTGGGCGGGCGCCGATTCGATCCGCAGCGCGAACCTGGGTTCCGGACCGATGCGCTCGCAGTAGGCGAACAGCACCGTGGCGCCGGTGCGCGCGGCCAGCCGGCCGAGCAGGGTCATGGTCAGCGCGTCCATGCCGAAGAACGGAGCGTACTCGCCGTCGCCGACCTTGGGCTGCTGGTCGGGCAGGATGCCGGTGACGCCGCCATCCTTGAGCAGGCGCAGCAGCTGCCGCACCGCGGCCGGCCCTTCGGCGCGCACCTGGGTGACGTTGGCGCCGGCGTCGGCGCGCACCCTGCGCAGGAACGCCTCGCCGATCGCCGCGTCCGGCGGCCGGTACAGCACCGAGATCGGGGTGCGCGAGGCCAGCCACTGGTTCAGCAGCTCCCAGTTGCCGTAGTGCGGCGCGGCCACGATCAGCCCGCGCCCCGACGCCAGCGCCGCGTCGAACAGCTCCAGGCCCTGGGTCTGGCGGATCAGCGCCAGGTTGGCCGCGTGCGGGCGGGTCCAGAAGCGCAGCGTCTCCAGGAACTGGCGCGCGGTGGTGCGCAGGATCTCGCGATGCCATGCCGCGCGCTGGCCCGGCAGCAGCTCCGGGTAGGCGATCTCCAGGTTGCGGCGCGCCACGAAGCTCTCGCGCGCGTCCAGCCGCCGCCACAGCCAGGCCAGTCCGTCGCCGATCCGGTACAGCGCCGGCCACGGCAGCCGGCCGATGCCGGCGGCGATCGCATAGAGCAGGGCGGCGGCGGCGCGGATCATCGCGCAAGTCTAGCCGGGAGGTCGGGCAGGGGACCGGCGGGAGTGCGCGGCCGTGCCGGAAGCGAGGCCCGCAGGGGTAGGAACGAAGGTAGCTGCGACTCCGTCGCCCGCTTCGCCGCGGCGGGATCGGGCCAGGGTGGGCCCGGCCAGTGGTCCGGCGGTGGGGTCGCAACCCCCTCCGGGGCGCTCGGCGTTGGAGTCCCGCGGTGCCGCGACTGCCGTCGCCCCCACGGGACGCGCCCTGCGCCTGCCGGCTCGCATCCCTTATGCTCCGATCCGCGATCCGCGATCCTGCCGCTGTCCTGGCCCTGGCTCCGATTCCCAATTTCCGATCCCCATGCTGACCCTCATCCAGCGCGTCTCCCGGGCCGCCGTGACCGTCGGCGGCGAGACCGTGGGGGCGATCGGCCCGGGCCTGCTGGCCCTGGTCGGGGTGGAGCCGGGCGACGGGTCCGTCCAGGTGGAGCGCATGGCCGGGCGCCTGCTCGGCTACCGGGTGTTCGCCGACGAGGAGGGGCGCATGAACCGGTCGCTGGCCGAGACCGGCGGCGGCCTGCTGCTGGTGAGCCAGTTCACCCTGGCCGCCGATACCCGTTCGGGGATGCGCCCGGGCTTCAGCACGGCCGCCGCCCCCGCGGAAGCTGAACGCATCTTCAGCGAGCTTGTGGCGATCTGCCGGGAAAAACTCCCCCTGGGGGTGGAAACCGGCCGCTTCGGTGCCCATATGGAAGTCAGCCTGGTCAACGACGGCCCGGTGAGCTTCCTGCTGCGGTCCTGAAGACCGGTCCCCGCAGCCTGCCGCACCCTGCTCCACCGGACGGCGGAGCGGGCCGGCTGGTATAATTACGGGTTCACTTTTTCCTCTCCCCGGGTAGCGCGATTCTATGGCCAACGAACGTCAGGCGGCGCCGCAGTCCGACATCAAGCAGCTGATCAGCAAGGGCCTGGAACAGGGCTATCTGACCTATGCCGAGGTCAACGATCACCTGCCGGACGACCTGGTCGATCCGGAGCAGATCGAAGACATCATCGGCATGATCAACGGCATGGGCATCGAGGTGCACGAGAGCACCCCGGATGCCGAGCAGCTGCTGCTGGCCGGCGATTCCACCGGCAACCGCGACGTCGACGACACCGCGGCCGAGGAGGCCGCGGCCACCCTGACCGCGCTCGACGCCGAGGGCGGCCGCACCACCGACCCGGTGCGCATGTACATGCGCGAGATGGGCACCGTCGAGCTGCTGACCCGCGAAGGCGAAATCGCCATCGCCAAGCGCATCGAAGAGGGCCTGCACCAGATGCTGGCTTCGCTGGCCAGCTTCCCCTGGTCGGTGCAGCTGCTGCTGGAGGACTACGAGCTGCACAAGGCGGGCAAGAAGCGCCTGGCCGAGATCGTGGTCGGCTTCAACGACCATCTCGAGGAGGAGGCTGCCGCCGCGGCGGCGGCCGAGGACGACAAGCCGGCGGCCAAGCCGTCCGCCAAGGACGACAGCGACGACGACGATTCCGACGACGACGACGACGACGACGACAGCGCCGAGGAGGCCGGCCCCACCGGTCCCGATCCGGAGGAGGTCGCGCGCCGGATGGAAGTGCTGGCGCAGCAGTACGCCAAGTTCCAGAAGACCTACGCCAAGCACGGCCCCACCCACAAGTCGGCGCTGAAGCTGCGCGAGGACATGGCCGCGCAGGTCATGACCCTGAAGCTGCCGCTGCCGCTGGTCGACACCCTGGTGCGCAAGCTGCGCGAGGTGGTGGGCGAGATCAAGGACCACGAGCGCCGCATCCTCGACCTGTCCACGCGCATGGCGAAGATGCCGCGCAAGGACTTCCTGCGCGCCTGGGAAGGCAACCAGACCAATACCGGCTGGGTCGACGAGATGCTCAAGCGCAAGCAGAAGTGGTCGTCGGGCCTGCGCGAGGTCAAGGAGCAGATCATCGCCGAGCAGGAGTCGATCGCCTCGATCGAGAAGGCCATGACCGTCACCCTGGCCGACCTCAAGGAGATCAACCGCACCATGGCCTACGGCGAGGCCAAGGCGCGCAAGGCCAAGAAGGAGATGGTCGAGGCCAACCTGCGCCTGGTGATCTCGATCGCCAAGAAGTACACCAACCGCGGGCTGCAGTTCCTCGACCTGATCCAGGAGGGCAACATCGGCCTGATGAAGGCGGTGGACAAGTTCGAGCACCGCCGCGGCTTCAAGTTCTCCACCTACGCCACCTGGTGGATCCGCCAGGCGATCACCCGCTCGATCGCCGACCAGGCGCGCACCATTCGCATCCCGGTGCACATGATCGAGACGATCAACAAGCTCAACCGGATCTCCCGGCAGATGCTCCAGCAGTACGGCCGCGAGGCCACGCCGGAGGAACTGGCCAAGGAAATGGAGATGCCCGAGGACAAGATCCGCAAGGTGATGAAGATCGCCAAGGAGCCGATCTCGATGGAGACCCCGATCGGCGACGACGAGGACTCCCACCTGGGCGACTTCATCGAGGACACCAACGTCGAGTCCCCGGTCGAGGCCACCACCAACATCAACCTGTCCGAGACGGTCCACGGCGTGCTCGCCGGCCTGACTCCGCGCGAGGCCAAGGTGCTGCGCATGCGCTTCGGCATCGACATGAACACCGACCACACCCTGGAGGAGGTCGGCAAGCAGTTCGACGTCACCCGCGAGCGGATCAGGCAGATAGAGGCCAAGGCGCTGCGAAAGCTGCGCCACCCCAGCCGCTCGGAGCAGCTGCGGAGCTTCCTCGACATCGACTGACGGCGGCGCTCGCGCGCGCCGTCCCGGCCCAGACGCCACGGCCCCGCCCCAGCGCGGGGCCGTTCGCGTTGGCGGCCGCATGCGATCCTGCCGCCCCGTGGGTGCGTGTCATGCACACGAAAGCCGGCGCTGCCGGCCATGCCCGGCAGCGCCGCCCACCCGGCCCGAGCCGCCCGCGGCCTTCGCGGCCATGGGCCGCTCCTGCGGGCGCGGCCCTGGCACCCGTGCCGGTGCGGCCGCCAGGCTCGTCACCCGGTCCGGGCGAGCGCCTCGACCGCGGCGGCGGCCGGCATCGCATCGAATGCGCCATGACGGGTCACGGCGAGCGCCCCGCACGCCGCCGCGTGGCGGAGCAGATCGCGGCGGATCGCGTCGTTCTCGAATGCGCCGGCCAGCCGCGCCGCGCCCGTGCCGGCGCCGGCCAGGCGCCACAGCAGCCCGGCGACGAAGGCGTCGCCGGCGGCAGTGGTGTCGATCGCGGTGACCGCGAAGACCGGAGCGGTGCCGTGCCGCTCCCGGGTCCACCAGCGGATCGGGGCGGGCCCGTCGGTCACCACCAGCGCCTCGGCCGCGCCGCCGAACAGGCGCCGGATCGCAGCGTCCTCTTCGCCGCCACCGACCAGGAACGCCAGTTCCTCCCGGCTCAGCTTGACCAGGTGCGCGCGCTCCAGCGCCCGCCACAGCACCGGGCGCGGGTCGGCGCCGCGTGGCCACAGCGCCGGGCGCAGGTTGAGGTCGAAGCTGACCAGCGCGCCGGCCTCCGTCGCCAGCCCCATGCCGTGCAGGGTGGCATCGGCGATCGCCGGCTCGGTCAGGCTGTTGGAGCAGACGTGGAAGACGGCCAGATCGGCGAACGCCGCCGGGTCGAAATCGGCGGCGCGGAACAGCAGGTCCGCTGCCGGGGGACGATAGAAGCTGAAACTGCGTTCGCCGCGCGCGTCCAGCGCCACGAATGCGAGCGCGGTGGGGGCGGCGCCGGTGCGCCGGACCTGCGCCACGTCCACACCGTGGACCCGCAGCGCGCCGAGCAGCGACTCGCCGAACATGTCCTCGGCCAGCATGCCGACGAAGCGCGCGCGGCCGCCGAGCCGGGCGACGCCGACCGCCACGTTGGCGGGGGCCCCGCCGGGCTGTTCGAGGAAGCTGCGCGGCGCACCGCTGCCGCCGGAGCTGGCGCGGAAATCGATCAGCGCCTCGCCGAAGCAGGCGACCGCGTTGCGTGCCGCGGGCATCAGTGCATCGGTCCGGCGGCGGGTACGGACCATGCAGGTCCCGGCGACATGCCGCTGCGCACCCGCGAGCCGCGCAGCGCGTACCAGACGATGTAGGCGTAGCAGGCCAGCGGCAGCACGAAGGCGGGCTGGATGCCGATGCGGTCGGCCAGCGCCCCCTGCGCCAGCGGCACGATCGCGCCACCGACGATCGCCATCACCAGCAGGCTCGAGGCCTTGCTGGTCAGCGTGCCAAGGCGCTCGATGGCGGTGGTGAAGATGGTCGGGAACATGATCGAGTTGAACAGGCCCACCGCCAGCGCGCTCCACATCGCCACCTGGCCCTGGGTGGTCATGGTGACGGCGAGCAGCACGCACACCGCCACCGCGCTCAGCGCCAGCAGCCGCCGCGCATCGAACCGCGTCATCAGGGCCGCGCCGATGAAGCGGCCGACCATGGCCCCGCCCCAGTAGAAGGCCAGGAAGCGCGAGGCGCTGGCCTCGCTCAACCCGCCGATGGTGGGTTCGGCCATGTAGTTGATCAGGAAGCTGCCGATCGACACCTCCGCGCCCACGTAGAGGAAGATGCCCAGCACGCCCCAGCGCAGGTGCGAATGGCGCAGCGCCTCGCCGTAGCTATGGTGGCGGTCGTCGCCGGCGTCGGTGGCCTCGCGCAGCGAGGGGATTCGCATCAGCAGCACGAACACCGCCAGCAGCAGCAGCCCGCCCGCCAGCATCAGGTAGGGCAGCTCCACCGAGCGCGCCTGCGACGCGCGGTAGGCGGCCTGCTCGGCGACCGGCATCGCCGCCAGCTGGTCGGCGCCGAGCACCGCGCCGACCAGAATCAGCGGCCCGATCGCCCACGGGAACACGGTGGTGCCCAGCGAATTCAGCGCCTGCGCCAGGTTGAGCCGGCTGTGCGAGGTACGCGGATCGCCGATCAGGCTGATGTAGGGATTGGCCGCCACCTGCAACAGGGTGATCCCGCTGGCCAGCACGAACAGCGCGCCCAGGAACAATCCGTAGGAGGGCAGCCGCGCCGCCGGATAGAACATCGCCGCGCCGACCGCGGCCACCACCAGCCCGATCACGATGCTGGCCTTGTAGCCCACCCGCGCCACCACCGCGCCCGACGGCAGCGACATCAGGAAGTACGCACCGAAGAAGGTGAACTGGATCAGCATCGTCTGCGCGTAGTTCATCGAGAACACGGCCTTCAGGTGCGGAATCAGCACGTCGTTGAGGCTGGTCAGCCCGCCCCAGGTGAAGAAGATCATGCTCACCACCGCGATCGCGGCGGGGTTGGACAACTGTCCTCGGCTCATCCGGGGGCTCCTTCGGGCGGGGCTGCGGCAAGGCCGGCGGCGCGCCCGTGCGGCAGCACGGGCGTCGCGACGCGGCACGGGACTGGCTGGTTCGACATGGAATTGGATCGATCCAAAGCGCAGCATCCTGCACCCAGGGAACGGCGCGCGCATTTTGCGCCGCAACATGCCCGACCCCGCCGGGCGGTGCTAGGGTCGCCTTTGGATCGATCCAATCGAAAGGCGGGTGGGCGATGGCGAGGGGAGCATGGCGCATGGCGACGGGGCTGTTGCTGGGAATGGCCGCGGCGCTATCTGCCGCGGCGGACCAACGCGGTGAAGCGGCCTGGGCCGCGGTCGATCCCTTCATCGGCACCGGCGGCGAGGGCCACACCTTCCCCGGCGCGGTGGTGCCGTTCGGCATGGTCCAGCTCAGTCCCGACACCCGCATCCAGCCGCGCGCGCAGGCCTACGACTGGGCCGCCGGCTACCGCTACGACGACGACGGCATCGTCGGCTTCTCCCACACCCACTTCTCCGGCACCGGCCATTCCGACCTCGGCGACGTCCTGCTGATGCCGGTGACCGGGGCGCCGAAACTCGAGCGCGGCGACCCCGACGTGCCCGGCAGCGGCTACCGCTCGCGCTTCAGCCACGACGGCGAGGTGGCCGAGCCGGGCTACTACGCGGTCACCTTGGACGACTACCGCGTGCGCGCCGAACTCACCGCCAGCGCGCGGGTCGGCGTGCACCGCTACGCCTTCCCGGACGGCGCGCCCGCGCACGTGCTGCTGGACCTGCGCACCAGCCTCTACGATTACCCCGGCAAGATCTCCTGGTCGCGGATCCGGGTGCGCGACGACGGCACCGTCACCGGCTTCCGCCAGACCCGCGGCTGGGCACCGGGCCGGCAGCTGTACTTCGCGCTGCGGTTCTCGCGGCCGCCGCGTGCGCACGCGCTCCACAACACCGAGCAGGACATCCCCTACAAGGGCTTTCCGCCGCCGGGCGCCGACGACCCCACGCAGCGCGCGCAGATCGAGGGCCGGCAGCTGCTGGCCAGCTTCGATTTCGGCAGCGCCCTGGACGGCCCGCTGGTGGCCAAGCTGGCGATCTCGCCGGTCAGCGAGGCCGGGGCCATCGCCAACCTCGACGCCGAGGTGCCGGACTTCGACTTCGACCGCGTGCGCGCCGAGGCGAAGCGTCAGTGGGTCGAAGCGCTGTCGGTACTGGAGGTGGAGGCGCCCGCTGAGGCGCGCACCGCCGCCTACACCGCGCTCTACCACACGCTGATGGGTCCCAGTCTGTTCATGGACAGCGACGGCCGCTACCGGGGTCCCGACAACGCCGTGCACCGGGCCGACGGCTTCACCCACTACTCGACCTTCTCGCTGTGGGACACCTACCGCGCGCTGCACCCGCTGCTGACCCTGGTGCAGCCGGAGGCGCGCAACGCCGACTTCATCCAGTCGCTGCTCGCGCACCAGCGCCACAGCCCCTACGGGATCCTGCCGGTGTGGTCGTTCCACGGCCTGGAGACCTGGTGCATGATCGGCTACCACGCGGTGCCGGTGATCGCCGACGCCTACCTCAAGGGCATCCGCGGCTTCGATGCCGACGCCGCGCTCGACGCCATGGTCGCCAGCGCCAGCTACGGCCCCTACGACGGCCTGCGCCAGTACATGGAACTGGGCTGGGTGCCGATCGACGAGGAGGGCGAGGCCGCTTCCAAGACCCTGGAATACGCCTACGGCGACTGGACCATCGCGCGCATGGCCGCGGCCATGGGCCGCGACGACATCGCGCGCGAGTTCCAGCGCCGCGCCGGCAACTGGCGCAACGTCCACGACCCGGACACCGGCTTCATGCGCGCGCGCAACCGCGACGGCAGTTTCCGCGAACCCTTCGACGCCACCGCCAGCGGCTACGGCAGCGACTACACCGAGGGCAACGCCTGGCAGTACTCCTGGTACGTGCCGCACGACGTCGCCGGCCTCGCCGCGGCGCACGGCGGGGCCGACGCGCTGCTGGCGCGGCTCGACCAGGTGTTCGACGCCGAGGTCGACCCGGCCGTGTTCGCGCACATGGAGGACATCACCGGCCTGATCGGCTGGTACGCGCACGGCAACGAGCCCAGCCACCATGTCGCCTACCTGTACGCCCACGCCGGTCAGCCCTGGCGCACCCAGGCGCGGCTGGCCGGGATCATGGAATCGCAGTACGCCGCGCGCCCCGACGGACTGGCCGGCAACGACGACCTCGGCCAGATGTCCGCCTGGTACCTGTTCACCGCGCTGGGCTTCTACCCGGTGGCGCCGGGCAGCGGCGAGTACGTCATCGGCCGCCCGTTCCTGCCGCGCGCCACCCTGCACCTGCCCAACGGCAGGGCCTTCACCATCGTCGCCGAGGGCCTCGACCAGGGCCATGGCTACATCGCCTCGGCCACACTCAACGGCGAACCGCTGCGCCGCGCCTTTATCCGCCACGACGAGATCCTGGCCGGCGGCGAGCTCCGCTTCGGCATGCAGGCCACGCCGAACCGCGACTGGCCGGGCGCCGGTGCCGAGCGGCCGTACTCGATGTCGGCGGACTGAAGTGTCGAGTCTAGGTCGATCCCACCGGTACAGAGAACGTATCGTTGATCTGACGCAAGGTGCCGCCCAGTATCTCCCTTGCCAACCTCAGGCCCAACGTTAAGTGCATGAGTCGCAACCTATCCTGTGACAATGGATGGTCACCTATGTAATAACCCAGCACTTCCTGCACAGGTCAGGCCGCTAAGGCATAGGCCTCGGCGGGCGTCTTCATACCCAGCGCCTGGTGCGGGCGCCGGAAGTTGTAGAACTGAATCCAGTCGCCGATCACCCGCGTGGCGTGCTGCTGGGTCTCGAAGCGGTGGCGGTGGGCGCACTGTTCCTTCAACGTGCGGATGACGCGCTCGACCATGCCGTTCTGCTGCGGGCAGTGTGGCGTGATGAACTCCTACTCGAGGCCGTAGCTGCGCACCAGGCGCGTGTAGTGGCGGCTGGTGAACACCAAGCCATTGTCCGAGCGCAGCAGGAACGGCGCAGGCACACGGCCAAGCGTGCCGTAGCGGTGAGCAGGGCCTGCTCGAGGGCCGCGGCTGCGGTGGTGGCCCGGCCGCTGCGCGAGAGCTGCCAGCCCAGAAATTGCCGGGTGTGGCAGTCGATGACCAGGGCCAAGGTCAGCCAGCCGTCGCGCCCGCCCCAGACCCGGCACAGATCCGTGGCCCAGCGCTGGTCGGGTGCCGTGGCCACCGACGGAAGGGCTTGGATCCTGGGGCGATTACCGACCGCGCGCTTGCGCACCTGCCACCCCTTGAGCTGGAAGATGCGCTGCACCGTGTTCTTGTTCATGCCCAACAACCCGGCGACCGTGCGGTACCCGAACGACGGCTCCTCCTCGATCAGGGCCTTGATCGGCTCGGCCAGTTCAGGCTTGACCACCGGAGGCGCCTTCGTCGGACGGTAATACACCGTGCGCCGCGCCACACCGAACCAGCGGCACAGCTTGACCATTGACACCTCCAACCCGTCCTCGCGCAGTCCCTGCTGGATCGCGACCATCAGGTCTCGTCCTTGCCCAACAGGGACGCCAATTTTTTTCGGGCGCGCAGCTCCAGCATCGCCTCGCCATACGCTTCC
>NZ_JARXRM010000012.1:64411-129938 GCF_029887875.1 Luteimonas endophytica | reverse complement strand
GCCGCCCGCGGCTATTGCCGGTGCTCGTGCTGCCGCTTGAGCGTCACCGTGATGCACGGGACCAGCTGCTTGCGGCGCTCGTGGTAGTCGTGCAATGCCGACCGCAGGCTGGGGAGATCGCGCTGCTGCCAATGCCGGTTCAGCGCGGCGAGCTCCTCGAATGCATCATCGACCAGGCCCGGCTTGGCCCGTCGGATCGGCGCGAGCTGATCGTTCGTACGCCTCACGGCCGGGTAGAGAAAGGTGTGACCAGTAGCATGGGCGATGGCGTCGAACAGTTGCCAGGTCGCCTCGACCAGGTCGCCGTCGTTCGAGGGGAGCTGGGGTTGTCTGACGCCACCCGGGGCCCTGGCGGCGATCCCGACATCGCACGCCATCAGCAGCAGGCGCTGCATCCAGTCATAGGCATCGCGCAGTTCGATCTCGACCGGTAGCGGAAGGTATACGCCGCCCCGGGCGTGGTGCTCGAGCAGGCCTTCGCCGACGAGGCGCTCCAGCGCGAGGCGCGCCGGCATGAGGCTGGTGCTGAACTCGGCGGCCAGCGAGGCCGGATCGATCCGGTCGCCGGGCAGGTAGCGCCCTGATCGCAGTGCCCGCCGGATCTGGTCCTGCAGCTGCACGCTCTTGGTGTGGAATGCGCTCATGGCGGAACTCCATATCCGCGAATGGCCGTGTTTAATCTGAGATTTTTGGCGGCTCGATGTTGAGATGCGGGTCAAGTTTTCTGAAGGTTGCGGTGTATGGATCTGGGCGCCCAGGTCCTGGCAAAGCCCTCTGTCCTGCGACCGAGTGTGGAAAAAGCCTCAGGGGTAACTTTCTAGCGCTTGGCTGCTGCGTAAAAGGGTCAGGTTCATTTTTCCGTCCAGTCCCCAGCGCGCCGCGGCGCCGCCAACGAGCCCGGCGCTTGCGCCAGTGGGACTCCGACGATCCCGGCCGCGGTTGTCCTTCGCTCTACGGCAGCGATCCATGATGATCCTCCAGCCAAGCCAGCACCCGCCCCCAACGCTGTTCGCGGGCGTACCGCAGAAAGCCGCTACCTGTGTCGCCCATTTCCCAGCGGGAACCCGCTTGTAGCAGCATCAGCGCGATGTCCTCATTCGAGGCCGAACCCAATGCCGGAAGATCGAACTCCCCGGGTGCATTGACGTCGACCTCCTGATCCAGCAGGTACTGCACAAACGCGGCATCGTCGCCGTCCACGGCAATGTGCAGGAGCGTGGTCCCGCTGGCGCCGCGCGCCTCGAGGTCGCAACCCCGGGCCGCCAGCCACTGCGCAATCTGCCTGCCCTCCCACCCTTCATCCCCATGGCGACGCGACAGCAGAAGCGTGACTGGTGAGTCTTGCTGCTTCGGGTGCTCCGAGTCGTCCGACTCGTCCGGAAAGAACAGCGAAGGCCGCGCCCGGCGCCCGCCCTCATCCCAGATGGCCTGCACCGCTTCCAGCCTTCCGCCGCGGATCGCGGCTTGGAAAGCGGCGTCCAGCTTGCGCTGATCGAGCGCGCCGCCCGTCTCCAGCGCGCCGTGCTGGATCAGCGGGGCAATCAGCAGGAGGCGATGGTTCGCCAACGCCAAGTCGAGCAGGGGTTGCTCGACAGGCTCCGCATACAAGCGGTTCGACTTCCCGCCTTGCAGCGGCGTGCCGTACTCGATCAACTTGAGCATGGCCTTCTCGTCGTCTCCTGCTTGATTGCTTACCGCGCGGACCAGCAGATCTGCGGCATCTTCCGAACGAAAGTCGAAGCCCTCCTGCCGCAGGCGGTCCACTGCCGCAAGGGACAGGCTGGTCCACTGCGCGGTACGCCCAACCTGATCCACCTGCTCCTGGAACTCCCGGATGACCTGCGGCATTCCTACTATGGGCCCCACGTAGTCCTCGATCTGGTGTGTCTGGTCCCCCAGCCGCAACGTCAACACGTAGGTCGGATTATCGGTGATGGGCGCGCGATAGTTCCTGTCCATGGACCACAGGTCCTTGCGTTCGATCTCCTCGACCAGCGATGCCACCTGACTGGCCGGAATCCGGTAGCGGTGCACACCTTCCACGTCGACAAACCGCTGGCCCTCATACGTGACGGTCCCGTCGCCCTGGATCTCCACGGTGTACGCAGGGCACAAGCCGAAGCAACCACTACGATGAAGCGAAACGGTGACCTGGCCGTGCGGGACTTCAGGCATGGAGCGGCGATGCTGCGGGAGACGCTGCTCATAGATCTGTTCGCGAACGATCGCGGGCACCGCGGTGCCCGCTTGCAGGAATGGCTTGAAGCGCCATGCCGTCATCGCGCGCAGCAGGGCGAGGCGCTCGCCCGTCATGGCCTGCGGCCGACCGAAGAAATCTTCCACCTCATAGCAGGCCACGGCACCGGACTCGTCCACCAGCAACGTGAGGGACAGCCCCCAGATGCGCTCCGGATCGTAGGGGCCGGGAATAGTGAGGACGGGAACTTCGTACTGACGATGCGAGGCGATCTCGGCTGGGGTGGGCGCGATACCGGCCATCTGCCCTTCAGCGCACACCGGTAGCTGCGCGAGTGGGGAAGCACCGGGCTGGCGTGGTGCCGTCTCGCCGCACCCGAGCAATGCCATTGCGCTGAGTAGCGACAGCAGCACGCATCGAATCGGGCTGCCAGTCCTCACGTCGTTGTCTCCTGACCCGGTGTGCCCATGGTTGGTATGCCCGGCCGAGATGGCTCCGACAGCAGGCAGACCGTGAGCATAGATGCTATCCCAGGACCGGCGAGCGTAGGTGGTCGGTCTTTCAATCGGTTCGAACCAAGGCAGGGAGATCGCGCTGCCTTTGTCCTCTGCACGCACAAGCCTGCTCGAACAGTGGCCGCTCGAGCGCGTCACCTGACCGCTCGTCGCGAAACTGAAGTTCCGCTTGCGGCCGGCAAGAAACGCGAGTATGGTGCGCACCCTTCGGGATCCGCGAGATCCCGACTCAACGCACCAATCGGCTTTCGACCATGACCCTCCGCAACCACATCGCCCAACGCCCCATGCCATCGCTGCGCAAGCGCGATGCGGGCCTGCGCGCGTGGTTCGCGCATGAAGGCGTCCCCCTGACCTGACCGGCTCCTCCACGGGAGATCGGTCGCCCCGATCTTCCGAGGCACGGCGAATGCCCTCGGACTCCATGCCGGGGGCATTTTCGTTTCGGCGTTCGCAAAGGAAATCTGGAACGCGCGTGCATCGCGCGATCCCGAGGCACCCGGGCCATGCTGGCCTGTGGCAAGGGACGCGGAGACGCGACGGTGCGGGTTCACGCCCGCGTCCGGCGCGGCGCCTGGGTGCCTCGGTGCAGGCCGCGGCGCGGTGCGACGCCATGAATTGCCGCTTCGGGAGAGGCGGCAATGCGCAGTCGGATCCACCGGCAACAGCGGTGCGGGATCGTGTCCCGCCCGGTGCGCGCGGCGCTGCCGTGGCGTATGCCGATGCCGGCCCGGGGCGGCTGCGACAACGTTGGCTCAACTGGGAGAGCAACAGCTTCGGATGCTGTCGGTTGCGGGTTCGAGTCCCGCACGTTGACCTCTGGATAGCTCAGACGGTTAGAGCAATGGACTTTTCATCCATGTGTCGCGGGTTCGAATCCCGCTCCAACGATCGCTGATTGTTATCAGCACAACAGGGCGCAAGCCCGATCCGGGAACGTCCCGTGCGTGGGTCGCCGGGCATCGCAATACAACGCGATGCACGACGGAGCACGCAGCGGGGAGCGCACCGGCACCGCGTCCTGGCGGTGGCCGACAGCGAAGAGAAACGGTTGTGCGCCGGCACGGGTGCGACCGCCGATCCTCGCGAGACGCCAACGCCAGCACCGGCCGCCCGCGTGTTCTCCGTCAAGGGCGTTCCCACCTTTTCCGCCGGCGGCATCCCGCCGCCGGCATCCCGCGGCAACCGGCTCCCCGCCCCTCGCGAGCCGGATCACCAGAGCCATTCACGAGGAGACACCCATGATGTTCTGGACCCGACGGGTCGTGATCGGCGATGCCGAGCGCGGCCTGGTGTATCGCAACCGCCGTTTCGAACGCGTGCTCGCGCCGGGCGTGTACCGCCTGTTCGCGTGGCGCGGCCAGCTGGAGGTGGTGGTGCACGACATCCGCAAGCCGGAATACGCCGGCAACGATGCCGACGCGTTGATCGCCGCGCTCGGCGCGCGCCCGGGCGAGACCTTCGTGCTCGCCGACATCGGCATGGACGAGGTGGGCCTGGTCTCGAAGAACGGCCGCCTCGAGGACGTGCTGGCCCCGGGCGTGCGCCAGCTGTACTGGCGCGGCCTGGTGCAGGTCGACGTCGAGACGGTGTCGCTCGCGGAAGGGTTGCGGGTGGCGCCGGAGGTCGCGCGTCGCCTGCGCCAGCTCGGCGCGCTGGCCCGCGTGGCCGTGGTGCTGGAGGTGCCGGCGGAGTCGGCGGGCCTGGTGTTCGTCGACAACATGCTGGTTGAGGTGCTCGGCGCCGGCAGCTACGCCTTCTGGAACTTCCGGAAGAACGTGGCGGTGGAGACCATCGAGCTGCGCGTGCAGTCCATGGAGGTCTCCGGCCAGGAGCTGTTGACCCGCGACAAGGTGAGCCTGCGCGTGAACCTGGCCGCGTCCGTGCGCGTGACCGACCCGGTCGCCGCGCGCACGCAGGTGGCCAAGTACGGCGACTACGTCTACCGCGAACTGCAGTACGGTTTGCGCAAGGCCGTGGCCGCGCGCACGCTCGACGAGTTGCTGGGCGACAAGGCCACGCTGGACGCGGAGATCTTCGCCTACGTGCGCGGTCGCGTGGAGGCGCTCGGCATCGAAGTCCTGGGTGTCGGCGTCAAGGACGTGATCCTGCCGGGCGAGATGCGCGAGATCCTCAACGGCGTGGTGCAGGCGGAGAAGCAGGCGCAGGCCAACGTGATCCGCCGCCGCGAGGAGGCCAACGCCACCCGGTCGCTGCTCAACACCGCGAAGCTGATCGACGAGAGCCCGGTGCTGATGCGTCTCAAGGAGCTGGAAGCCCTGGAGAAGGTGACCGAGAAGATCGACCGGTTGACCGTGTTCGGCGGCCTGGATGGCGTCGTCAGGCAACTGGTGACGATGAAGTAGCGATATCCCCGCTCGTCGCACGGACGCGACGCGCGGGGCCTTACAAGGAATGGAAGACATGGACACGACGAACTACGAATGGCTGCACCACGAGGGCGAGACCCCCATCAAGGGCTGGGTCCGCGGCGTGCCGCTGGAAGACAAGGCCCACGCGCAGCTGCGCAACATCGCCTGCCTGCCCTTCGTCGGGCCGTGGGTGGCGGTGATGCCGGACGTGCACCTCGGCATCGGCGCCACGGTGGGTTCGGTGGTGCCGACCCAGGGCGCGATCATTCCCGCCGCGGTGGGCGTGGACATCGGCTGCGGCATGGCCGCGGTGCGCACCACGCTCGGCGCGGGCGACCTGCCCGATTCGCTCAGCGCGCTGCGCTCGGCGATCGAGCGCGCGGTTCCGGTCGGCAACGGCCCGGGCGGCAACCACCGCAGGACGCCCGACAGCGTGGAAACCGCGTTGGCCAATTCCGGCCTGTGGCCAAGGCTGGAGCGCATCAAGGCCAGGCACCCGAAGATCCGCCTCGACAAGGTGGAGCAGCAGCTGGGCACGCTCGGCGGCGGCAACCACTTCATCGAGGTGTGCCTGGACGAGAGCGAGGCGGTGTGGGTGATGCTGCACTCGGGCTCGCGCGGTACCGGCAACCTCATCGGCACGTACTTCATCCAGCGCGCCCGCGAGGTGCTGGGCAAGCGCGTGCTGGGCTACCACGTGCCCGACAAGGACCTGGCCTTCTTCATGGAAGGCGAGCCGCTGTTCGACGACTACGTCGAGGCCGTGGGCTGGGCGCAGGACTACGCCCGCGCCAACCGCGAGGCGATGATGCAGCGCGTGCTGCACGCCATGCGCGCGGAGCTGCCGAAGTTCAAGCTGCAGGCGATGGCCGTGAACTGCCACCACAACTACGTGCAGAAGGAAACGCACGCCGGCCGCGAAATGCTGGTGACCCGCAAGGGCGCGGTGCGCGCGGGCAGGGACGAGCTCGGCATCATCCCAGGAAGCATGGGGGCGAAGAGCTTCATCGTCCGCGGCCTGGGCAACGACGACAGCTTCCACAGCTGCAGCCACGGCGCCGGCCGGGTGATGAGCCGCACCGCGGCGCGCAACAGCATCACGCTGAAGCAGCACCGCGAGGCCACCGCGCACGTCGAATGCCGCAAGGACCAGGCCGTGATCGACGAATCGCCGGCCGCGTACAAGGACATCGACGCGGTGATGGCGGCGCAGGCCGACCTGGTGGAAGTGGTACATACCCTGCGCCAGGTGGTGTGCGTGAAGGGGTGAGGGACGGCCCCGCGCAGGCGGGGCCGTTTCCTGTGCGGCGCCTCGTGGTGTTGGGGCCGGTCGGGCGCGGCTCCGACTGCGCTCCATTTCGGTATCGCGAATGGATACCTCGGACGTCCACCAGGTGGAGACGACAAATCGCCCATAGCCACCAACAATGGAGGCCCGTAGCGAAGGAGCGCGAACATGGCCGAAGCAGTCACCCCTTCCCGCAATGCGTGCGACGGCGAGCACCGGGCGGGGAGCGTCGCCGACACACCACCTAACCGCCTGGCCTTCGGCATCACCCTCGATCAGGTCGATCAGCTCGACGGACTGCTGCGAACGATCACCGCCACTGGCGACGTGATCGCGATCGGCACCGCCCCCTTGGACGACCACAGCCTGCCTGCGCTTGGGGAAGTCATCTTCAGCGCGGCCCGCGAGGCGCGCGGCCTCCTGGATCAGGTCTATGCGCAGCGGCTCGCGCCGGCCGCCGCCGTGGACGCGCCTGCCGTGCCGCAGGCGGACCGCCCGGCCTTCGCCAGCGAGCTGCATGCGCGCCTGCTGCATGCGCGTTCGCTCCTGCAGGTGATGAAGGCCGCCGCCGCCCATCGCGCCGATGGCGCGGAAGACATCGCGGCCGGCTGCCAGGCCGCCGCCGAGGTGCTGGGCGGGGTGGTCGAGGGGCTGGAGATGCAGTTCGGCGTGGTTCCGGAGGAGGTAGGTTCCCGCTTGTAGGTCAAGCGGGCCAGCGACGGGCCGGGGAGGGCGGCGAGACAGGTGCATTCGCCTAATCGGTATTCTGCCCCCGAACCGCCCAGGTGCTGACTAAGGTCGGAACCCTGCGCCCGCAAAGTGTTCTGTCGCTGGCTATGCCTCGGCGCGGCCATCGCGATTTGTCATGGCAAAGTTAAGATCCCAACCGGCTGTCGAGCTCGATTGACGGCAAGGAGCGTAGCGCAGAGTTCGTGGTATGCCTCATCTAGAGGTTTACTCGTAGTTGGAGGCGGTTGCGGCTTCTCCAAAGTTTGAGTTACCGTTAGTTCCAGCGACTAATCGCTGACCTCGCATCGAGATGGCGAGGGTCGGGCGCCAAGGATGGCGGAATCTGTCATGCCGAGGGCAGCCGTGAAAGTTCATCCTCTTATAGTATTTCTGTCCCTGTTTGCGTCGAGCTTTTTGTCGCTCGCGGTCGCTTGTTGGCTGAGCGTTGCGGAAAAGCCGGGCGCAACCTCTCTGCTCGCATCGAGCGTAGTGCTAGCACTGGTGTGCGCCGTGGTGGGAACCAACGGCAAGATCACCCTGCGCGAGCTGGCGGTACTTGTCCGGCTGCTACGACGATAAATGCGCTTTTAGCTACTCACCTCAAGTCGACGCCGCTCCGCGGCTTGGCTCAGTTCAAGCGTTGGATCTCGTGTCGAACATTGAAGCGCATCGGGCAGTACAAGCCATTGCAAAGGGCGTGCTGGCTGAACTGGCGAGCATGATCACTGCCGGCGACACGGAGCAGAGCATCGCTCAGAGAGCCACGCAAATGATGGCCAAGTGTGGCGCTCATGAAACTTGGTACTACAACTGCCCCGCGCTTGTCCTGCTGGGCTCTCGGAGCTGCCTCTCAGTATCTGGTCGCGAGTACCAACCGAGCAGCGAGGTGGTGGGCCAGCTGAACCTCGTCACGGTCGATCTAAGTCCGTCGATAGAGGGCGTCTGGGGCGACTGCGCGCGAAGCTTCGTGGTAGAGAACGGTCGGTGGACTGCAAGCCCCAACCTGCCGGAGTTTCAGGAAGGCATTGCATTCGAACAGAAGCTTCATGCACGTATGCTTGCCGCAGTGAAGCCAGACATGCGCTTTATGGACCTGTTCGAGTTCGCCAACGCCATGATCAGCGCTGAGGGCTTCGAGAATCTAGACTTCCTCGGAAACGTGGGGCATAGCATCGAGTCAACGCGTGAGCATCGTCGCTACATTGAAAAGGACAACGACGATCGCCTGGGCGAGGTCGGCCTGTTCACCTTTGAGCCGCACATCCGAAAGGTCGGAGGTGCGTGGGGGTTCAAGCATGAAAACATCTACTACTTCGGCCCAGATGGTCGAGCAGTCGAGCTCTAACGGCAGGTTCCAGCGGAACGTCTTCGTCGGATGTGCGGGCGCTGGTCGGCCACGGTCAACGGCACCCGCGATGGTGCGACGCTCCCCGGCCTACACTGGCCGCAGGCCGGCAGCTACCATCGGGCCGGCCTAGCTCAAAGGTTCGACGAGGAGTGGTGGGAATGGAACGGTACCCGCAATCTCAGGTGATGGTGCTGAACGCGTACACCGCTGTCGCGACGGCGGTGTTTACTGTCATGTTCGTATTAGCCCTTTTCGCTGACATTCTTCTCTTGGAGATCTTTGACAGGAGCCTATCGTTCGCACCGAAGGCCCCATTGCCTCTCGTTCTGCTCGGCTTGTCTGCGCTCTCGCTGCTAGCGCATGTGGGACTCGCCCTCGCGCACAAGTGTCCGCGCTGCAACAAGCATCCCACCATCCAGGGATTCGCCTCGCCGCACCCGAGCGTTGCAGCTGGCGGAGATGACGCGTGGGCTGCTGTGATCCGTGAAGTACTCAAGAAGAGAACGTTTACTTGCATTCATTGCGGAAGCACCTATCGAGTGTCTGAGGACGCCTAGATCGCTACTCGTCATGACCCACGGGGCGTACTATCGCTGGACGCCGCTGGCTCCAGCTTCCTGGTACCGGCGCCAAACCGCCGCCGCTGTACCGGCGAGACTCAATGCAGGTGAGATGCCATGGAGAGCAACTCCAAAACCTGGTTGATGGTTCGCATTTTATTCATCGTTTTGTCCATACCGGCATGGCTCACGATCACGGCTGTGATGCAAGACGACTTCTCGGCACCGCCGAGCTGGGACTTCCCGCTCTTTTTCATCGGGTTCTCGGCGTTCTCTGTGGTTGCCCTGTCAGTTTTCCGCAACGACAAGGAATGGGTAGCCCCGAGCTGGCGCGGCAATCCCTTCGACATTGGCAGGCCGCTCGAAGGGTTCCACCTGTCCGGCTGGTCCTTCGTGGCGGGCGCGGTTGCACTGCTGCTGGCCAGTCTTCTTCAAGAGCAAGGTGACTGGGCTTGGGTCTTTCCAGGATGTATCGGCGTGGGACTTCTTGCCGGGGTTCGCCTGGTATCAATTCCAGAACAGCGGCGCGGCGCCTGACGAATGTCGACAGCTCTGGCTTCACGGCCCGATCCAACCCAAGCGCAGGACGGAGGTAGCCATGCGTATGGCGTACCCGGGGCGTAGTGACCCGCTACTTCTTCAAGTTCGGGTCGATCACTGGCAGCAGGTCGTAGCTGGCAAGGTCCATCTCCACCCGGTGGGCCTTGTAGACCTGGGCATCGTCGGCAGGGTCGAACAGGCCGGGCACGGCGACGATGACCGTGCCTTTGCCCGCCTTGACGGTCACGTGGGCATCTCGAATCCTTTCGTGCGGGATCTCGACCGGGACGTAGCCCATCCAGCTGAAGAACTGTCGGTGCTGGTACAGCCGCAGGTCGAACTGGTACGAGACGAGGCCCTTCTCCGGCGTTCTGGACTTCACGTCGGTGTTGGCGAACTTGGCATCGAGCCTGGGGGCCAGGGCGACGAGGATGCCTTGCACGATACCGGCTAGCTCGGCGCCGAAAGGCTCGACGCCTTTCAACGTCACGCTGAACTGTCCAGCCGCCAGGCTGGCGCCCACCGACACGACGCCTGGCTTGCGCCAGTCCCGGTTGTTGTCGACGTTGGCGACGTCGAGCGAAGCGCCATAGCCGTCGAAATCGCCAAACTCGCGCTTGTAGCGTTCGATCTGGGCATTCATGGCCGCGATGGCACGCTCGCGCTCGGCCAGCGGGGTGGCCTTCTCCTTGGCGCTCGCCGGCAGGATGTGCCAGTTGCTCATCCTGGGATGAAGCGGCGCAAGATCGGCCACCGCGTCCGCGACCAGTCGATACAGATCTTCGTTTGACCTTCCCGCAGGCTCGAAGTACAGAGTGACTTGGACGGTTACGATCATCCCGGCACTCCGGCATCGGCATTCCTCACCTTCGTCTGCTCCCGCCGAATCGATGTCGAAGAGAGACGAAGCGTTGCTGGGCTACTCCTTCAAGTTGGGATCCAGCACCGGCAGCAGGTCGTAGCTGGCCAGGTCCATTTCCACCCGGTGGGCCTTGTCCACCTGGGCGTCGTCGGCCGGATCGAACAAACCCGGAACCGAGACGATGACCGTGCCGTGGCCTGGCACCGGATACACCGCAGCGGCATCCCGAATCCGGTCGTGAGGGAGCTCGGCAGGCACGAAGCCCATCCAGCCGAAGAACTCGCGGTGCCGATACAGGCGCCTGTTGAACTGGTAGGCGACCAGCCCTTTGTCCCTAGTTCGGGACTTGACGTCGGTATTGGCGAACTTCGGCCCGATTCGGCGCACAAGGACGTTCAGGCTGTCGCGCATGACATCGGGGGCCGCGCCGCCAAATGGCTCGATGCCTTTCAGCTGCAGGCTGAAGAAGCCCGTCATGGGATTCAGGCCCAGTACCACGACGCCGGGGCTGCGCCAGTCCCGGTTGTTGTCGACGTTGCTGATGGTCAGCGAAGCGCCCAGCTCATCGAAGTCGCCGTACAGCTTCCGGTTCTTCTCGATCTCCGATTCCATCCGGGCAAGCACGGTGTCCCGGTCGCTCAGCGGTGCCGGACTGTCCTTTGGGCTGGCCGGCATGCTGTGCCAGTTCGCCATCAGCCTGTGAAGGGGCGCCAGGTCGGTCACGATGTCGGTGGCAAGCTGGAGGACCTGCTCCGATGTCTTGCCGACCGGCTCGGCCCTGAGATTGATTTGTGAGTTGAGAATCACAAGGATGCTCCCGGCATGGGCTCGTGCTTGCAGATGGAGGGGTCGATGCCGGCGATGCTGATCCCCGCTGCCATGGTCAGTTCCTGCATGAAGCACCAGAGAAGCTTGCCTTCCGGTTCCGCAATGGTGAGGGCCGCCTTCTGCCTTTGCATCTGGAGTCCCCAGGGCTCGAAAACGCCGGGGTAGACGAAGAAGTACCTCGGTTCGCCATTCTCGTCCAGGAAGTGATCGTAGTTGCCCTTCGCCTCCACCACCATGCAGTCGTCGGGCCAGAAGCCGTCAAACTCGCAGGCGTTGAAGTGCCACTCCTGGATGGTGCGGGAGTAGCCGCGGCGGTTGAGGTAGTCGAAGAGGGTGTCGACCGAGAAGAAGTTCCGCTCCGGGTCGGCCTTGTCCGCCACGACGTAGCCGAACCGCAGCGGTGCCGACCGCATGTTCGCGATGTACAGCTGGTAGTCGTAGTTGATGATGTTGCGCTGGTTCACGTAGCGCCCGGTACTGGGCTTGTCGATGTACCCCTGCTTTAACGCGCACTCGTTGCATGCGGTCTCGTCGGCCATTTCCGAGCAGTCGACCTCGCGCGCCCGCGCCTGGGGTTCGGACCGGGCGTCGGCATTGCCGCGCACGCGCTCGGTGGCCCGGTCCATCGCGCCACGGATGCCGTCGACCACCTCGCCCGTGGTCGGGCCGCCGTAGGGATCGACGGGGTTGCCGTCCTCGTCGACGCCACCCATGCCACCGGCACCGGCCCCCGGCCCCCACCACGGCCGCGTGCCCCATGTCCTTGTTCCCATCCTGGTCTCCCTACTGGCCGGCGAGGTTGGACAGCAGATCCGCTGCTGCCAGGTTCTTGTTCTTCGCGTTGCGCATCCACACGTCCGCGCCGGGGTTGGCGCGCAGCCCCTTCGCCCAGGCCACGTCGGCCTTGATCCAGCGCACCAGCACCGGAAGAGACGTGATGCGCAGCTCATAGGCCGCATGGTCGTGGCTCCTGACCACTTCATCCATGAGCGCCTGGTCGTTCAAGTGCCCGACGCGGCCCGGGTACTCCTGCCGGATCTCCTGCACCAGTTTGGGAAAGAACGTGGTGGGGTCGGGCAGGCGCAGCAGGGCTTCCTGCTCCTTCGTGATTTCGAGCATCAGGCGGCCTCCTTGCCTTCGAGATTGGCGCGGTCGAGGGTGTAGGGCTGGCCCAGGATGCGGAAACGCCACTGGTCGATCGGCCCCATCAGCTGGCGCCGCTGATCCGGAGTGAACGCCCGCTGCAGCCGCAGGAACACCCTGCCGTCCCAGTAGCGCAGCAGCGCGAGCTTGCCGTTGGGCCGGCGCAGATCCAGGCAGCGCTCCAGATGGTCGAACAGGTGTTCGAAGTCGGCGTTGCTGGTAAGCCACGCCACAACCGGTTTCTCGAGCTCCAGGGCGCGCAGCCAGCCGTCTACCTGGGTGTGCGGATGGTCGGGCAGCTGCACCAGCCACGGGCCCTTGTCGGCGAGTTTGGCCTCTGGCTGGCGCTCGAACAGCGAGCGGCGCGGGAGGTCCCGGGTGTAGTAGTGGAGGGCCCGGGGCGTGTCGTCGTAGGCCGCGGCGTCGACGATGACGAACCTGCTCATCGTCAGCGACCCAGGAAGGCCGCGCCCTTGCTGGCGCCGGCCATCAGGCATTCTTCGCACACGGCGGGCTTGTCATTGCTCGCCACGATGTTCACGGGTTCGACCGGGCTCCCTACTGCCCTGCCCGGTGCACCGGCCGAGGGCCCGGCGTCGACGAAGACGCGCATCTGCTTGGCCGACAGCACCTTGCAGCCGCAGGCGAGGGAACTGCCATGGAGCGCGACCGGCTGGCCATCGATGATGAGCGTCGGGTCGCCGTCGACGATCGGGAAGGGTCCCTTGTGGAGCGGGCACATCGCCATGTCGTTGACGCGTGCCACCGGGCTGTCGTCGATGTCGGTAAACGGGGAGCCCGTGAGTACCCGGCCCCCACTGCTGGTCGGGTCCCCGACCACGATCCAGTTCCGTGTCATGGTTGGCTGATCCTTAGCCGTTTCCTGGGGAAAGCCTACCACCAGGAAAATCGACACGGAATCCAGGGCGCGTGTTCAGCATGGAGGCCGCCGCCGCCGCCGCCCAGATGGCGCGGAAAACATCGCGGCCGGCTGCCAGGCCGTCGCCGAGATGCTGGGCGGGGTGGTCGAGGGCCTGGAAAGCGGTTCGACGTAATTCCGGAGGACGCAAGCGCCGGCCGGTAGGCAGCGGGCAGCGACGGGCCGGCGCGGCGGCCCAAGGTGCATTCGTCCGATCGAGGTGCCACCCCGGGCCGCCCAGCTGCTGGCAGAGGCCTCGGCCCCGCGACCGAGACCGCAACCGCAAGGTAGCCTGTCGGCTATGGCCTCGGCACTCCAGCGACCGGCCATGGGGGGGCACCGTCCAATCGCTTGTCCGAACGCGATTTGACGACCCAAGGAACGCAGAGCAGAGTTCGTGCTATGCCCCATCTAGGGGTCTAACCGTAGTTAGAGCTCACTCATGCTTGACCGGTTGCTAATGCGCATCTTCGGATGGGAGAAAGCGGGATTTCTCGGCTCCCGACGTTGGTGGGTTCTGGTTTTCAGTATTCTAGCAGCATCATCGGCTGCTGCTATTTACGCATCCATCCAGCTGCTGGATGGTTGGGAGCAATCAACGGTACGTAGACTTTGCGTTCGGCGTCGCCGTTTCTGTAACCCGGAGGAGCAAGTCGTTGCCTCAGCGGATCCCACGCTGTACTGGTCCTACATGAGTATGTGGGCCTTCTCGGTTGTATGCTGCGTTGGATTGGCGGCTTTCTGTGTCTGGATATGGGCTCGCCGCAGTGAGCTCTAACAATTCATTCAAGCCGAACCCGCTTCGCGGGTCGGCTTAATTCAGGCGCTAGCCCGAAGGTGCAACTATCCTATGAACTTAAAAAGGATAACAATCCTCAGCACGGCACTCATATGCTTGAGCTCCACCGCTGTCTTCGGCACCGCGTTCTTTGTGGAGCGACAGGCTAGG
The DNA here is from genome assembly GCF_029887875.1 of Luteimonas endophytica. Lineage (GTDB taxonomy): Bacteria > Pseudomonadota > Gammaproteobacteria > Xanthomonadales > Xanthomonadaceae > Luteimonas > Luteimonas endophytica. The sequence continues at coordinate 115,688 of NZ_JARXRM010000012.1, read as the reverse complement.
CATGACAGTTGCCTTTTTCGAGGAGGAGCCGGCGATGAGGTCTTAGAACTGGCATGCCGCTACATTGGGTCATTCCCAAGGTCAACGCCGCAGCAACAGCTTGATGATGCGCAAACTGATTTTCTGAGCGGCTTTTCAGAGGGCCTAGCCGGACACCATTCTTCCGCGGTAACGGCGTCAGAACGTGATGGGTTTCTAGCGGGACAGGCAAATCGTTTAAGCAATCCTAAGAAAGCGAGTGCGGCAATGCCTGGCCTCGGTTATCGACCTATCAACATCGAAGGATACTTTTCTGTTGACGAGTCTGGTGCATACGCTGACGGATGGTTAGTCCGCTACGCATCTGATCCCTTCACATCGGATGATATCCCCGCTGGCTGCTCGTTCGTGCGGATCAGAGGATACATTGCGACCTCTTGCACGGACTTGGACAAGTATGGAGTAAGCAAGTGCATACTTGTTTCTCAGATAAAGTGCCTACGAGCCAACAATGTGGTTCTCTTTGATCGGGATCCTGTGGGCTAACAACCCATTCAAGCGGACCCGCCCACCGGCCTCGTTCAAAGGTCTCGCCGTTGTGGCATCCTCGCCTCTTCGTCGGCCCGCGGCGGGTCGGCTTAATTCAAGTGTTAGGCCTGGTGAACTAACGCCCGAAGTGCAACGCCCCTGAGAGCACTTGCATGCTCGATCAGGCACTTATAGCCAATCGTAAACTTCCGCGTCGAGCCTGCTTCGAACGATCAACGCCACTGGCGACGTCATCGCGATCGGCACCGCCCCCTTGGATGACCACAGCCTGCCTGCGCTTGGGGAGGTCATCTTCAGCGCGGCTCGCGAGGTGCGCGGCCTCCTAGATCAGGTCTATGCGCAGCGGCTCGCGCCGGCCGCCGCCGTGGCCGCGCCTGCCGTGCCGCAGGCGGACCGCCCGGCATTCGCCAGCGAGCTGCATGCCCGCCTGCTGCATGCGCGTTCGCTCCTGCAGGTGATGAAGGCCGCCGCCGCCCATCGCGCCGATGGCGCGGAAGACATCGCGGCCGGCTGCCAGGCCGCCGCCGAGATGCTGGGCGGGGTGATCGAGGTGCTGGAAACCCTGTCCGACGCTCATCCTTAGGACGACCCAAGCTGTATTCGACGCTACGCGTTGAACGTGAAGCGTTCATCCCGGGCTTGGCCGATGGAGTCTGTCTGGGGAGGGGGCGGCCAGCGGGCTGTCCGATCTTCCGCCGGGGTTGGGTCGGCAGGTGTTGGCGGAAGGGAAAGGGTGCGTAAGCTAGCAGCTGGGGCGTACGACAGGCGGGGCTGGGCAGGCGACACGAGCTGATCTATATTCCGGACGGACCAGGGAGGACTCAGGGGGAGTCGTATGGACATCGACCAATGCCGCGAGTCTAGCGGTGGGCGTCACGCCTTCAAGATGGGCGGGGTGGTGTCCACGTTCGCAGATCAGCGCAGCAGCCGAATGAAGGATCTCGTGGCCTGCGGTGCGACATTGCTACTCGTCGTGCTGGCGCTATGCCTGATGCCCGTCGGCGCGGCATTCGCGCAAACCACGGTGAAGTACATCCACACCGATGCGCTCGGCTCGGTGGTCGCGGTCACCGACCAGAACCGCAACGTACTGGAACGCCGCGAGTACGAGCCGTACGGCCCGCAGCTGACGCCAGCACTAGCTGACGGACCCGGGTACACCGGGCATGTACAGGATGCGGCGACCGGGCTGACGTACATGCAGCAGCGCTACTACGATCCCGCGCTAGGCGTGCTCCTCAGCGTTGATCCGGTGACTGCTTACGACACCGGAGACATGCGGCTCTTCAGCCGCTATGCCTACGCTGCGAACAATCCCTACAAATTCACTGACCCGGATGGGCGGCTCTTCGATGTATTCCTCGATATCGGATTCGCAGCCTATAGCGCCTATGTACTAGCGAAGGATCCGAGTTGGACCAATGCTGCAGCGCTAGGCGCGGATGTTGGTGCGGCCGTTGTTCCCGGGGTTACAGGCGCTGGTGTCGCCGTGCGCGCAGGAGCAGACGCGGCTTCCGCCGCGGCCCCGATCCTAGGAAGGGCGCAAGTAACAAAAGCTGGTGGCCAAGAAACGGCTCATGCTTCGACAAGTCAACGCATTGCAAGCGAGCAGTCTGCGCGAACGGATGCGGTCAGCGTTCACTTGAACCAGCGGGTCAGCACCGTCACGGGTGGAGAAGCTCAATCGGCTGTTCGGCCGGATGTTGCAACGCTTCGGCAAGATGGAAAGGTCGATGTCATGGAGGTATTGTCACCAGGGCAGAATGCCGGAGCTTCAGCACAGAAGTACTCGGATGCTCTTGGTGATAGAGCGGGAACCATACAATGCGTACCACAGGATAGTTGTTGATGGGTGATGAGACCTACCAGATTGACCATGATCACCCCATACCGGATCTTGGAGTGATCGATGTCAACACCGTAAAAAATGGCGGAGGATCGGATCTGTTCATCGTGATCGCAGATCCGCTATCAGGAGATCGCCGCTCGCTGGAGCGATTGCTTCGCAAAGTAGAGGTGTACCTGGAGTTCATTAAGACCGATCAGTTCAGGCGCGAAAGCGGTGTGCCAACGCCGAAGAACACCAGCATCATCGTCAAGATCAATCGCGACTCGGATCGCCTTGCCTTCGACCTGTTGGAGCGCAATAAGCCCTGGGTGAAGAACAACGGCGCGACACTTGTGGTCGACACCGATCTGAAATAACAGTTCGAGGTTCCCCTCTTGAGCGGCCGTGAACGCTTTGGGGGTCACCTTCAGCTCGGCACCGCGAGATGCGCGGCCTGCTGGATCAGGTCTATGCACAGCCGCTCGCGCCGGCCGCGGCCGTGGACGCGCCTGCCGTGCCGCAGGCGGACCGCCCGGCATTCGCCAGCGAGCTGCATGCCCGCCTGCTGCATAGTGGCTGCCGCGGTCGTAATGAAGGACCACGACTCCGAGGGCAGTGCGTCGCACATGATGCAAACGGTGGGGGGTAGCTGTGTGTGCTATGTCAACGACTCGTTCGGCCGCACCGGAACGCTATGGGAAGGGCTGGATCGTTACAGGCACCTATTTGAGATCCAGATCCAAATCAGAGGAAAAAACAGATTCGAAGCCAGAATACGGCAGTGGCTGCGCCATCAGCGCTGCTGCTTCGAGTTGATTCTTCTGAGCGGAGTCGAGCTCACATCCTGAGGCTTGCGCCTCGAGGACTGCGCCTCCAGGTTCGAGTCGCAGCGACAGCACGCAGTTCGATGGCAGGGACGTACCCGAAAGATCTTCCCACACTGCCCCAATGCGGGATCGCACGGCCGATCTGTAGCGAGCTGCTAGATCCTGGTCACTGCCGATGCTGCCGGAATTGGGTGTCGCTGCTGCACCCTCATCGTGAACTGAAACGCCAGTGCTGTCAGCGGCGATCAAGTCGGAACCTTCGCCGAGATCGGCGGGAGGTGGCTCATCGATCGGTGGTACGAACTCGTTCGATGGGTTCTCATCTGCATCTTCATGCTCCTGTGGCTCGACATCCACGTCGCTGATGGCACTGGGCCGCGTGATCGTGGTGATGTACTGAACGACGAGCGGCTCACCGAGTCCCTGCAATTCGCCATCAGCGGGTCCGCGTTTGGCTTGGTAGAGCATGGCTCCAATCAACAACGCATGCGCAAGGATCGAGGTCAGCGCAGATGCTGCCTCAAGCCGCCAAGACTCATCCATCGTTTTCAGTTTCAAGGCGTGCGATTTGCGGAGTCCGAAGGGGAAGTATAGTGGCGTCAAGAGGCGGCGGCCTTGCCGACGCGAGAATGCCTTCCGGTGGCGCCCGAGCGTCTGGCGACGGCGATCGCCGGCCTGGCGCGGGTCCTGTTGCCGCTGCTGGAAGAGCAGGAGGGCGGTTGGCGCTGGCGGCCGCGTGAAGGCCGGACCAGGGATGCCGATCTTCATGACCCACCGCTCTTGCCGAACGCCTCCAACTGGCGGCTTCCCGCGCCCGCCGAGATTAGTCGCCACCTGCTTCGCTTCCCAACCCAAGGCCGAATCCACCAGCTCTGGCCGTGCTTGACTCGGAGCAGAGAAGGCCGTCAACGACCCGTCACGTCGGGGTCGATCGGCGTTGTCAGGAAACTCCTACACACGGCCACGTCTTTTCCTGCTGACGCGACCCTCATTTCGGTGTATACAGCTTCCGGGGAAGTGGAATTGCATTGCATCCAGCGTCGCGGGCTGCCGCCGCGACATGGGCGCGCGCGGCTGGCTCAGGGAAGGAGGGGATATGTCGCTTCGACCAACGTCGACCGTACTGTGGTTCGTGCTGTGCGCCTGCGCGGCGCCTGGGTTCGCGCAGGAGGGAAAGTTGCCCTGGCAGGAGTATTCGCGCCTCGTCGAGGAGGGTCGCCAGATCGCGCCCCTCGATGTGGACAGCATGTTCGGGGACAACGTCGACCTGTATTCGGGCGCGCTGTCATTCTCGACGACGGACGTATCGATTCCTGGCAACAACGCCCTGCCGGTGGCCGTCACCCGCAAGCTCGACATCCATGATCGCTACAGGTACGGCACGAGCGGTCGCGGACGGGCATTCGCCGACTGGGATATCGACATTCCGAACATCAGCGGAGTGTTCGCCACGACCTGGCACGACAATCGCTGCAGCCAGGCTGCGCCGCCGGTCGTCCACACCCGGGTCATTGCCGACGAATACTGGGCCGGCAACCATGCCGATCTTCCCGGGGGCGGGGAGATGCTCAGGAACAGCAACCGCCCGATGCCGTCGACCGGAGGGCCCTATCTCTGGATCACGGAGGGGGGCATCTATTTCAGCTGCCTGGCCACCATCAACAACGGATCCGGCCAGGGGTTCCTGGCGATCGACACGAGCGGCAACAAGTACTGGCTTGACCACATGGCCCAGTACGGGGAGCCGAACTACGTCTCCGTGGTCAAAGGCGCCTCGCCGGAACGGGTGGTCGTCTCCCGGCGCAAGAACGTTCTCTACGCCACCCGCGTCGAGGACCGCTTCGGCAACTGGGTCACCTACACCTACAGCAATACTGCCACCCAGCCCGTGCGGTTGACGGCCATCAGCTCCAGCGACAACCGCAGCCTGACGCTGCAGTACAACGCCAGCGGTTACGTCGCGTCCGTCAGCGACGGTACCCGGACCTGGACCTATCAATACACCGGACACAACCTGACGGGCGTGTTGCTGCCGGATGGCAGCAGCTGGGGCATGAATCTGTCGGGCCTGTCCAATGCCGTCATGCAGAGGTCCAATGATCCCAACGACATGCGGAGCTGCTTCAGCCCGGATGACATCCTCTCGGGCGACGTGTCCGGCAGCATCACGCATCCCGCGGGCGCCACGGCCACATTCGTGGTCGGACCCCGCGAGCTAGGTCGCAGCAACGTGCCGGGGATCTGCAGGAACTACCAGTCGATCGGTTCGGGGGGGAACGATACCCGCGACGATTTCCCGGTGTTCCCGGTCAACTGGGTATCGCTGGTCCTCAAGAGCAAGCAGATCCAGGGGCCAGGCGTCCCGGCGGCCTCGTGGAGCTACGGCTTGGGCAGCTCATGGAGCTGGCGGTACCCGCCAGGGCAAACCGAACCCATCTGCAACACGTCGACCTGCGCCGACCCGGTCTGCCTGAGCGACAGCTGTGCGGGCAGCCGCGTGATGGAAATCAGCGGACCAGACGGCACCTGGGAGCGCTATACCTTCGGCAACAGCTACCGCTACAACGAAGGCAAGCTGCTCCAGCACGAGAAGGGCACCGGCCACCTCGACGTGCTGCGCACCGTCACCCACACCTACAACTACGCCGCCAGCGGGCAGGCGTACGCGGCGAAGATCGGCAGCAGCCCGCAGCCGCGCGGCGCGGGATTCACCGCGGAATACACCCGCCCGCTGGTCAAGACCGCGACGGTGCAGGATGGCGGGCTGTTCGTGTGGGAAGTCGCCAAGGGTTGCATCACGTCCGGTGTTTACTGCCTGGATGTATGGGCGCGACCGACCAAGGTCATCCGGACGGGGAACATGACGGGAGGCGGCCCGTGATCGGCGGCAGCGACTCGGGTAGCCGGAACTACGGGAGCGCTCGTGCGCAGACGCAGTTCGATTCCGCCACAGGGGTGCGGACCAGGCGATGGGCGGCCTGGCTGCTGGCGGCCCTGTCCCTGTTGCCGCTCGCGGCGCAGGCGCAGGCGCAGGGAGCCTACAGCCGGACGGAAGTGATCGTCTACGAGGACAACCCGTCCAAATGGGTGCTCGGCCAGGTCGCGCAGGTGACGTGCACCGCTTCGACGCCTTCCAGCACATACTGCAATGGCGGTACGAACTCGGTGATGTCGCAGACCAGCTTCGATGCGACCTGGTCGCTGCCCGTGACCACCAAGTCGTTCGGCCGCACCGTGCAGACGCTGGGATACGACACCACTTCCTCGATCACCAGTGGCCAGCGCGGCACGGTTACGTCGGTGACCGACGGCAACAACAAGGTCACCACGCTGGGCAGCTGGAAGCGGGGCATCCCGCAGTCGATCCGTTATCCGGCCACGCCCGAGGCGACGGCCGGTGCGACCCAGACGGCGGTAGTCAATGGCCATGGCTGGATCACGTCGACCACCGACGAGAACGGCTTCACGACCAGCTACGGCTACGACGACTTGGGCCGGATCGAGCTGATCGATTACCCGGACGGCGACAGCGTCGCCTGGCTCGACACGACGCTGGCGTTCGAACCGGTCGCCGGCACCGAGTACGGCATCGGCGCCGGCCACTGGCGCCAGACCATCGGCACCGGCAATGCCCGCAAGGTGAGCTACTTCGATGCGCTCTGGCGCCCGCTGGTGGTGCGCGAGTACGACACCGCCAACGTGTCGGCAACCCAGCGCTTCTCCCGGTTCACCTACGACCACGAAGGACGGGTGACCTTCGCGTCCTATCCCGGCACGAGCGATGCGCTGACCGCCGGGACCTGGACCTGGTACGACGCGCTCGGCCGGCCCACCCAGGTCACGCAGGACTCGGAGCTGGGCGCGTTGACGACCACGACCGAGTACCTGACCGGCTTCAAGACGCGGGTCACCCCGCCACGCGGGCAAAGCGCGGGCACCACGTTCCAGACCACGACCAGCTACCTGGCCTGGGACCAGCCCACGACCGAGCTGCCGGTGACGATCGCACATCCCGCCGGCGCTTTCACCGACATCGGCCGCGACGTCTTCGGCAAGCCGACCTCGATCACGCGCCGCAACAGCACCGGTTCGGTCGCGTTGAACCGCAGCTACGTCTACGACGCGTACCAGCAGCTGTGCAAATCCGTGGAGCCGGAGACCGGCGCCACAATCATGGCCTACGACGCTGCTGGCAACCTGGCTTGGAGCAAGTCGGGCGCCACCCAGACCGCCACCAACAGTTGCAGCACGGCCGACATCCCGGCCGCGCAGCGCACGACCCGCACCTACGACGGCCGCAACTGGCTGCGGACGCTGAGCTTCCCGGACGGGCGCGGCAACCAGAGCTGGACGTACACCCGCGACGGCCTGCCGGCCACCATCAACACCCAGAACAGCGGCAGCGGCGATGTCGTCACCAACACCTACGCCTACAACAAGCGCCGCCTCATTGAAGGCGAGACATTCGCGGTCGGCAGCCAGTTGTGGGCGCTGGACTATAACTACAATCCGCACGGCCACCTGGCCGACCATGCCTCCCTGGGTGTCGCGGTCGATCTGGCGCCCAATGCGCTGGGCCAGCCGACCAAGGCGGGCATCTATGCCGCGGCGGTGAGCTACTACCCTAACGGTGGGATCAAGCAGTTCACCTACGGCAACGGGATCAAGCACACGCTGACCCAGAACGCCCGCGGCCTGCCAGTGACCAGCTGCGACTTCGCCGGGTCCAGCTGCACGGCCAGCGCGGTCCTGCGCGACAGCTACGACTACGACCAGCACGGCAACGTGGCGGCGATCAGCGATGGCCGCACGGGCAATCGCGGCGACCGCGACATGGCCTACGACGCGCTCGACCGGCTTACCCAGGCCGTCTCGCCCATGTTCGGCACGGCCAACTACACCTACACCGTGCTCGACAACCTGCAGACCGTGCAGGTGACCGCTGGGCCGAAGGCACGCAACCACACCTACGTCTACGACGCCCGCAACCAACTGGCCAACGTCACCAACACCTCGGGCGGGGCCACGGTGATAGGCCTGAGCTACGACGCCCAGGGCAACCTCACCAACAAGAATGGCGTTTTGTACGCGTTCGACCAGGGCAATCGCCTGCGCCAGGGCGCAAGCGAGCAGTACCGCTACGACGGACATGGTCGCCGCGTCCTGTCGATGCGCGATGGCCGCAACCTGTACTCGGTCTACGGCCAGGACGGCACATTGCGGTTCCAGCGCGACGAGCACACCGGCAAGACGATCGACTACGTCCACCTCGGCGGCAGTCTGGTGGCGCAGGTGGAGAACGCCATCGCGCTGTCGACGCCGACGCTGACCGTGCCGGGCTCGAGCATGACCGGCAGCTACACCATCAGCTGGGGCACCTCGTCACTGGCGACCAAGTACCAGGTCCAGGAACGCCTGGGCACTGGCAGCTGGGTCACCATCCACGATGCGGCCGGCAACAGCAGGTCGGTCAGCGGCAAGGCCGCCGGTACGTGGGGCTACCGCGTCCGGGCGTGCAGCCCGGCGACCTGCGGCAGCTGGAGCGCGGAGAAGACGGTGGCCGTGCAACTGTCGCCCACCGGCGTGCCGACGCTGATCGTCCCGACGAGCGGACCCAACGGCGGGTTCACGGTCAGCTGGACGGCAGTACCCGCGGCGGACACGTACCAGTTGCAGGAGCGACAGGGGAACGGCAGCTGGACAAGTTATCCGGACAGTTCGGCGCTGACCCGTGCGATCAGTGGGAAGGCCGCAGGCAGCTGGAGCTATCAGGTGCGCGCCTGTAACGGCGCCGGTTGTGGGGGATGGTCGACGATCAAGAGCGTGAATGTGCTGTATCCGCCGGCAGGACCGCCGACGCTCATGGTGCCGGCCGCCAGCAATTCAGGTGGCTATACGGTCAGTTGGAACAGCGTCGCAACCGCAGACCGCTATGAGCTGGAGGAACGGCCCGGGGCCGCTGCCTGGACGCAGATCCACAATGCCGCAGGCACCAGCAAGGTGCTCAGCGGCCAGACTGCCGGCCAGTGGAGCTACCGGGTCCGTGCTTGCAACCTGGCCGGCTGTTCGGCGTACAGCGCCATCGCGACCACCGCGGTGGTCACAGGCGTTCCGACGCTGACGGCCCCGGCCAGCAGCACGTCGGGCAGCTACACCGTCAGCTGGACGGCAGTGACGGCGGCGGCCCGCTATGAGCTCGCGCAGCGCCAGGATGGGGGGTCCTGGAGCAAGGTCCACGACGCGGCGGCGATCAGCAAGGCGTTCTCCGGTCTGGCGAACGCCACCTACGAGTATCGAGTGCGGGGATGCGTATCCACGGTCTGCGCCGGCTACTCGGTCATCAAGCCGACGGTCGTGATCGCCGGAGTCCCGGACGTCACGGCGCCTGCCACCAACGCGACGGGCAACTACACGGTCAGCTGGACGAGCGTGGCCACCGCCACACGCTATGAGCTGGAGCAGCGGAAAAACGCGGGCGCGTGGAGCAAGATCCACGATGCGGCAGCCAGGAGCAGGGCGCTGTCGGGGCAGCTGTCCGGGACGTACGATTATCGCGCGCGCGCCTGCAAGGGCACGACCTGCGGAGGCTGGTCGGCCGTTGACACGACCGCGGTCAGCGCCCCACCGGCGGTGCCGACGCTGACTGGGCCGAGCTTTTCATACCGAAACGAGTCGTACACGCTCCTCTGGAGCGCTTCGGCGGGTGCCACCAGCTACCAGCTGCAGGAAGATCAGCGCGGGCAGGGATTCGCGACGATCTATACCGGTACCCTTACCGCCACGACGCTCCAGCGAAACGTGTTGGGCACATATACTTACCGCGTGCGTGCCTGCAACGCCGCAGGCTGCAGTGCGTACTCTGTGGTGCACGTGCTGGCGCTCGAACCAGGGTGTACTTTTTGCCGATCCGCGCTGGAACCGGAACCTGATCCGGGGGACGATGAATGAATACGCGGACGGCCCGGACCGGGCTGCCACACCTGTGCGGCCTGCTGCTTGTTGCAGCGCTCCTTACCCCAATAGGGGCTGCGGCCCAGACTACGGTTAAGTATGTCCATACCGACGCGCTGGGAAGCGTGGTGGCGATGACGGATGCATCCGGTGCCGTCGTCGAGGGGCGTCGGGAGTACGAAGCGTACGGACAGCAACTCACGCCTGCGGTGCAGGACGGACCGGGGTACACCGGTCACGTCCAGGATGCGGCGACCGGCCTGACGTACATGCAGCAGCGCTATTACGATCCGGGGATCGGCGGCTTCCTCAGCGTGGATCCGGTGACGGCTTACGATCAGCCATTGGTGGCGTTCAATCGGTACCGATACGGAAACAGCAATCCCTATAAGTTCACCGATCCGGATGGGCGGCAGAGCGTCCTCCGTGAGGCAGAGCGTCATGCTCAGTCAGTAAGTGTTGCACCCATAAATCCCTACACGGGCCCAGTCCTGCCAACAGAAAGCGGGACTGTTACAAGCGGGTATGGTGAGCGCGTACATCCCGTAACAGGGCAAGTAAGGCTACACAACGGGACAGATTTCAGGGCGCCCGTCGGAGCAGAAATCAGGTCGACTCAGCCAGGTGAAGTTGTATCAATAGCTTCGGGAGGATCCGGGGGGAATCAGATAATGGTTCAGAACAATGACGGAAGTCTATCTGGCTATGCGCATACGGCCCCAGCGGAGGGAGTTAGCAAAGGAACCAGAGTGGAAGCAGGTTATCCGATTGGTAGCTCTGACGGCAGTGGTCGAATAACGGGGCCGCACTTGCACTACACCTATCGCCCTGGTACGAGTGATACACCAGCCACGACCGCAACCAAGCCGGTAGACCCGGTTCAAACGCAGTTGAAAGATAGGGAGATCGAGCAGAGATGAAACAATTTTCGTTCTTCTTGTTTGGGTGCATATTGGCTGGATGCACTTGGCAGCCGGTAGCCCAAGCAGCTCAACCATGCATTGAGGATCTGGCCAGCGATCTGCTTGAAGCCGTTATGTTGCGAGATGAGCAAGCGCTGAAAGCAATAGCTAATAACCCTGATGTATTTGATGATGTGACGATCGAGTACATGATTGGTGACGCGAGCACTCCCTTTCATGGGCGTGCTGATCTGAGGTCAGCATATTCCGTCTTGGAAGGAGGGCGGGTGCTAACAAAGGTAGCTGTTACCGAGTCCCAGGATGGTTCAAAAATGGTGGAAGTAATTTATCTACCTACGAGCACCGCACCGGACTTTGTAGCGCTTACCAAGATGGCTACGACAAACCGGGCGATTCCATTCCGAGACTATGTGATGTGCAGCATTGTGGTCAGGGACGGCTCCGCATCTATGCCACATGCCTGTTACGCTGAAACCGACGCTCTGGATTGAGGGAGGATCTCGCAGGGATCTCGATCCGCGCCGCATGACAAGGCCCGGAAGTGGGCCTTGTCGTTAGTAAAGTGTGACCGCTGCGGTCAGCGTCCGGCCTGCGCGAGTAGCGAGTCGAGCACTTCGCTGACGGTGCGTTGCCTTACCTTGGGCAACTGCTGGATACGTTCAAGCTGCTGCTGCAGCTTCGGCGCCGGCCCGCGCTTGCCCGGCTTGAGAAGATTCGGGTCGAAGAACAGGGGTCACTCCACTCTGACCCTCGTTTTATTCCCCGTTTTATCTGTTCGCAGTGCGGGAAGGATCGCAATGTTGATGGCACGCAATCGGCTGCTACGTTGCTATCGGTCCGCTGCAACCACCGGTGCGGGAGCCGCAATGCTGGTTCTGTCGCTGGCGCTGGGTGCGTGGGCGTGGGCCACCAGGGGCAGCCTCTTGCACGGGCTTGTCTCGACGCTGCTCCTGTATGCGCTTCTGGTATCGGCTCTTGCGATCAGTAGGTGGCGGGGCGAGGGGGCATAGACGGGTGGCGTCGAGTGTCAGATGGCCCCCCCCGCCTAGTGGCCTAAGCCGCAATCTCAAGCCGGGTATGACGCCCGTAGCGCTGACGGCACTAGGTACCAAATCAAGGGTCGTAGACTCACGTCCCACAACAAGTCAACTCAGCTAAGCGCCCTTCGCAACTTGGCCGATCGTCCTTTTGACACTTTGGCGGCTGTCGCATACTCGCAAGACCTTTCTGTTCTCTATGGCGCCCTAATCCCTATTGAGGTTGTTACGGAGTTGAGCCGCTTCTCAACCCACAGCAACAGTCACATCTTCATGTTTCGGCGCAATGTTCTGGAAGACGCCCGTGTCACCGACATCACTGCCGAGCTGTCCAGCACCTAAAAATTCGTTGAAGCCGAACCCGCTTCGCAGCTCGGCTTATTTCCGAGGTTGGATCTCGTGTCGGGCATTCATGCGCATCGGGCAATACAAGTCATTGCGAAGGGGGTGCTGGCTGACCTGGCGAGCACGATCACTTCCGGCGGCACGGAGGAGAACATCGCTCAGCGAGCCACGCAGATGATCGCCAGGCGTGGCGCTCATCACACTTGGTACTACAACTGCCGCGCGCTCGTCCTGCTGGGCTCGCGGAGCTGCCTTTCAGTCTCTGGGTGCCGGTTGGAAATTCAACCCGGGCCGTGGACGTGCCTGCGCCTGGAAGCGGAATGCTGACCACGCTGCCGGGCAGCATTTGACGGCCCGGAGCACGAGGCGCAGAGTGCCGGCGGGGGCCCGCCGGGGCCGAATCGCAGTTCGACGTATCAGTGAAGCGCGAACTCCATTTCGCCTTGAGTATCCTCAAGGTCGGCATGCCGGCCTATCTGATCCTGTTGCCAGCCATGGCTGTGTGCGGGCGGTTCGCGCCGTGGCCGTCCGGCGTGGCCTGGCAGCTCGTCCAGGACCAAGCCGCTGCCCTAGGGCCAGGTTGGGTGCCAGCGGAATGAGGCCACCACTCCTCGGACTGCTGGTTGTGGTGCTTGTCGCCATCGCGCATGCCTTTGCATTCGTCTATGCAATGGCCTTCCTTGGCGCCGGGGTAGGGGCCAAGGCCGTCGGCGCCACGGGCTCGCTCCTGGCGTTCCTGTTCGCAGCTTCGATCGCGGCGGCTGCCATCTCCAGCGCCCCATTGGCCTTCCTGACATGCTTTCTGGGCGGCAGGCGATTGAACACCGCGACCGTCCTGCTATTCGTTGGCGTTTGGGCGATCTTCCAGCTTCATCTTCACGGCGCTGCCGTCGCTCGGCCATCGACTGCGATCTCGCTACCAATCGAGCTTGTGACCATCGCAATCGTCAGCGGCGCAGCTGGGTGGCTGGGGGCGAGCATGGCTTCCCGTCGGAGCACCACCTGGTGGCGATCGAGGCCAAGGGCGACCGGAGGCTGAGTGCCAAGCCCGGCGTGGCCTTCCTTTCTTGAAGGGCGTGGTCCTGTCGATTCGACTAGCCCTCGCTCGTCATAGCCGTATCCAGAGCACCTACATTCGGGGAACAAGCGATGCGATTCATCATTACGGCGCAGTCGAGCGCGGAGAAGACGGCAGCCGACCAGCGCCCCGAGTTCGACGTAGAACTCTTCAAGGCCTACATGCGCTTCAACGAAGAGATGCACCAGGCCGGAGTGCTTGTCGCCTCAGAGGGGCTCAACCCTGCGGCGAAAGCGGCCCGCGTCGCGGTCGATGGAGGCAAACGCTGCATTGTTGATGGCCCCTTCGCCGAGTCCAAGGAACTGGTGGGAGGCTTCTATCTCATTGAGGTGGGATCGCTCGACGAGGCTGTTCAATGGGCCCTCCGCGCTCCGTCCGGTTCCGGGACGGACGACATTCTGGAAATTCGTCAACTGACAGGCTCAGGAGACCTGCCGCCTGAAATTCTCCAACTCGTCAGGGAGGCCGCGCCGACGTGGAGTGCGGCTTGGCGGGCTCTCAACGCTAACAAGTCCCAAGCAAAAGGTGCATGCTGACGCCTCAAGATTCATGCAAGCCGACGCCGTTCGCGGCGTGGCCTGGTTCAGGCGCTGCAAGAGGAAGAACATGGAATCCGTGATCCGCAATCTGGAAGAGTCCCTCCGGCTGGCAATGCTCAATGGCGATGTGCCGACGCTCGAGAGGCTGATCTCAGACAGCTTGCTGTTCGTTGGCCCCGATGGGACAACCTTTCGGAAGCAGGATGACCTGGATCTTCATCGATCCAAACGACAAAAGTTGGACCGAGCTGACTGGGAAGAGGTCAAGGTAGAGACCTACGGGTCTGCTGCCGTGTCGGTTGTCACGGCGTACTTGGCAGGATCGTTCGACGGCGCTGCCTTCTCGGGCAGGTTCAGGTACATCCGCATGTGGGCAAGCCTGGGAGGCTCCTGGAAGGTCATTGGTGGCAGCGTCACTGCGGTTGCGTCCTGACGATTCGTTCGAGTTGATTCCTTTGGCGCAGGTTGGGGCGAGGGGTTGGACATCTGGTACGCCATCTCGATCCTTCTCGCGCTGATGCTCGGCACTTTGCTGGTACGCCGTCGCAAGCGTCGCCAGAAGGCCGAACTGGCGCTTCGCGCTTTGTTCGAGCCGGGCAGTGACTTCATCGGCAAGGACATCGAATACGTCGTCAGTAAAGCAGGGCCGTACACCTTCTTTGGCAGCATGGATCATGGCCGAGAGGTGGCCCAATGGAAGGCGGGGCGGCTGGTTGCCGAAGTCTGGCTCCAGAGTGGCGCCTGCACTGAAGTCCAGGTCCGCTGAGGGCGAAGTGGCTATCACCACACCCCGTGTAGACGTATGTAGAAACACGGGACCGCCAAATCCACGGCCAGACCACTTGGTGGAGCGATTCAGGTGCTGGGCTTCTCTTTGTGCCGATCGGATACGCGGCCAACGATCCACTCGACGATCGCATCGAACCTCTCCTGATCGAGCGCGTGTCCGCGGTCGACCCGGAGTTCGGTGATGAAGTCGCCGGCGACCTTGGCCACCACCTGGTCCGCGTCCCGCGAGTACTTGTCCTGGGCGCCCGACACCACCATGGTCGGCCGGGGGCCGATGGCCGAAAGCACATCGTGCGTGTCGATCAGGCGGGCGAGCCCGGGCACGGCCTCGAAGAGGGTGACCCCGGTCCCTTCCCGGCGGCGCGTCCCGAAGCTGCACACGGCACCGCTGATGCAGGCGAACCTGCAGCGCGCATCGACTGCCGCGTGGTAGAGCGCCGTGTAGCCACCGTACGAGTGCCCCGCCACGCCAACCAGCCGCTGGTCCAACGCAGTGGCCTGGAGCAGCACGCTCAGGGCCCGTTGGGCGTCATCCAGGCACTTCCTCATCAGCACGTCGCCATCCAGCAAGCGGTAGCTCATGGCGTTGTAGTGCTGAAGCCAATCGTAGTAGTCCGGTTCCACCCCCCGCACCGCGGCTCGTCGATCCTCGAAGGTGATGGCGTCCGGGGCCAGGACTGCGAGGCCCCTACGCGCAAGCGCCGGCCCGAAGGCCTGGAGCGCGTCGCCCACCAAACCGGCGACCTCGCTCTTGCCGAAATGGAACTCGCCATTGTGCTGGTGAAAGACCACCACGCCGCCGAGCGGATTGCAGCCCCGCGGCGTGAACAGGAAAGCCGGTATGAGGTCGCCTTCGAGCCCCCGATACTCGATCCGTTCCCGGGCGAAGCCGTCGGCCTCTTCGACCTCGCCCCGTTCGAACCCGACCGGCACAGGGTCAGCGAGCCCCAGGCGTTCTCGAAGGGTCGTGGGGAGATCGGTCATCGTCTGCAATGGTAGCCCGCGATCGGGATGGCACGGGAGTCGGCCCGTGCCCGCAGGCTTGAGTTCAATGGCCCGGCCGTGTGGCATCCTCGGCTCCCAGCTTCCTCGTTTCGGGGCGGCTTACCTCGAGCGCTAGGTCGCGATGCCACTTTTCACCTACATCGTTGCGTATAGAGGCGCCACCCATGTGGCGCAAGGCAGCCATAGCAACTTCACGGGCTTCATATCAACGTGGGCGTCGAACATGCCCAAGAGCGCTCTTCCGGGCCCCACGCCGCCGCTTCACAAGCAGCTGTCCGCACGGGCATATGAGGGAACATTCGTTCCAGTCCCGGGCGCTAGGCATGTCTGGCGCAAGTCCATCGATCTTGGCGGGTCCGCCTTAACCGTTATCGCGATACAGACTCAACAATAGTCGAGCAGCCAGTCACCAGGGCTTGCGACAAGCCTGTGGCGGCGGAACAATTCATTCAAGCCGAACCCGCTTCGGGTCGGCCTAGTTCGAGCGTTCGGCACCTGGAGGCACAGATGAAGGACTCGGAGGCGAAGCCACGATTTCCCCTCACGCTGGCGGTCCTTTCTTGGTCGGGCGGCCTGGTCGGTGCGTTCCTTGGCCTCAGGTACGCCGGCGCGTTGAACACCACACCTGCCTGGTTGGGTCCGGCCATCCTGGTGGGCTCGCTTGCCTTGGTGCTCGCCGGGGTGCTGGCGCTGCCGGCGGCCATCCGAGCGTTGCGGCACAGGCGCTCGGGGCCGGCGCCTTGATGTCTCGTCCAGGCCGGATGCGCTCCTTGCTTCAACCCGGCTCAGGCGGTCGGCGTCGCATCATGCATCCCACGCTCTGCCCACATTGCGGCCAGCGCTGCATGGACTTCTGGTCGAAAATCGCGCTCGGTCCAGCCAGGAAGAAGAAGTGCCAAACCTGCGGGAACATGGTGGGTGTGCCGTGGCTGCAAAGTTCCCTGCATTTGCTGGGCATGGGACTCATCCCGCTTCTCATCTGCGTGATGGCCATTGCCATGCGCGATTCCTCAGGCTGGCTTTCCCTGGCGCTGCCGGCGGGCGGCATACTTGCCGGCGTCGCCGTCGAGCTATGGCTGTACTGCCGCTTCGTTCCGCTCGTGGCCCGCGCCCCCTGACCTAGTTCCCACGCCAGATCGAGGCATCAACCGAGTGCCATCCTTGCCACGGACTGCAATGAACTCGCTCAAGAGAACCATCGTACGTATCCTCCTACTTGTCATCGTTGCTGCATCAGGCACCAGCTGTGGCCTCTTCGATTCCGGCACCAGCTGGGAGTCCGATCAGTTTCGGATCGGCTGGATAGACACGCACTCCACCAGCGATTTGTCCTATCGTCTAGATGATTACAGCTCCATCGGTATCGTCGATGCGTGCGTGTTCGCCGCTGGAGCCAACGACCAGTACGTTGTGGTCAAGCAGAGGCCGGTATCGGCTCCTGGCATCATCAATTACTACGTCCTGTCCAGGGTCGAATACGATCCGCTAGGAGACCTCCGTCGAGCGCTCACGGGCCCTATTTCAGAGGCGGCGTATCGCGAGCTGTCTTTGCGCTTCTCGTTACCTACCGTCGCGCCAGTCGTTCCAGAGGTGGTGTGTGGAGGGGAGACGGCGTAGCAATCATTCAAGCCGAAACCGCGTCGGGGATCGGTTTGATCCAGGAACCAAGGGCCCTTGGCCCGTGCCGAAATAAAAGAATCACCTCAATTCGAGCATATTCGACGTCTTGCTTTGTCGTCCATTTGACGACCGGCGGTACGCATTGCACAGTTCGTGCGACGTCCGTCAAGGGACAGACCGCAGCCAGGCACACACCTCTGAACATTCTGGTCAGAAACAGAAGCGTCAGCACTCCGCCGGGCTACCTGGAAAGGGAGTGTTGTCTCGTGTCGTACGCGATGCCCTTGTGCAAGCATTGCTTCGTACTTTGCCACGAGCCGGCAGATCCGGACCATCCGAGCATCGACCTGTCGGTCATGAGCTTCTTCGTGTCAGAAGCGCACGAGCTTTCTGCCAAGGTCACAGGCAATGCGCACTCGTTCGTCATCATTCATAGCGGCGGCTTCGTCAGAAAGCGAGACAACTTGCATCTGCACGTCTTTGTGATCCGCCGTCGCTGGCAGAAGGCATGGCTCTACACGCTTCTCGCAACGATTCACACCTCATCCGCGATCAGGCGCGCGGCGCTCAGGCTCATCGGCCGTGCGCCCAGCAGTTCGTTTAGGCCGAAGCCGGTCCGCAGTTCCACATAGCCCGGCATCAGCCGTTGTGTGATGATCGGTGAGTCAGCAAGGCGGGAGGTTCGGATCTACGAATCGGTCACCCAACGCCAGGGCCCTATCAAGATGAAAGCTCGGGACAGACAAACTCGACAACGTGGTGCGCGCTGGGGACTGCTTTTTGGACCCGCCTACCTGGTCGACCGCAATGTGAAAGAAAGGGGCGGGTTGTCGTTGCGAGAGAGCCGGGGGATTCTGTTCGTGTGCGCTCTTGTGATCCTTGCGCTTGCTGCCTTCTTGATGATGGCGCCACCCGTGCACTAGGCCAATGGAAGAATTCCTCGCACCCGACGTCTGGCCCTTGATCGCCATCGCCATGGTGTGGTGGCTTTTGTCGCTGTTTCCGGTTCTCTACCCGGCGCTGGTGTCGTTTCGTCGCAGGGCGACGATGCCGCAAAAGTGCCTGTTCACCTGCGTTGTCGCCTGCCTGAGCTACGGGCTGCTCGCTTTCCTGCTCGTTGTCGGCATCGCGCTTCGCGCTCTTGCCGTCTACATCGCGCCTCAGCTCGAGGTGGCCGGGGACCTGCCTGCGGCTGGCCGTTGGCTGGCTCAGGCATCGGGCTTGATCTCAGCTTGGTGGTGGGTGGCCGTGCCCTTGGTTCTCGCGATGTGTTCGTTCCTGCTGACCCGCTACTTGGCGCCGCGGTGGCCGCCGATCGCAGCCGCCCTGGGGCCCACGCCGCACTTCAAGGGCGTCGTGTCCGGCCGCGGGAGCGATCGGTGAATTTTTGTCATCATTCAGCGGTCTGCTGGCAGCAATAGTCGAAGGAAGGTATCCATGGCAATCCTGAGGGAATGGCGGGCGGAGATCCGCCGCGAACTCGCCGATGAGTACGTGACGTACGTGGAGCGCACCGGGATCGCGGCTTACCGCGAAACGCCCGGCAACCTGTGGGCGGGCATCGCCGTCCGCGATCTCGATGACCAGCGCACCGAGATCGTGACGCTGAGCCTGTGGGTGTCGCTGGACGCCATCGCGGCGTTCGCGGGCGAGCCGATCGACCGCGCCCGCTACTTTCCCGAGGACGACCGATTCCTGCTCACGCGGCCCGAGCGGGTCCAGCACTACCGCTACCGGGGCACCGCCGTGCCGCCGGCGGGGAATGCGCAGGGATGACCGATTCCCAACCATGCGACACGTGGATCGAGTACGCAAAACGCAAGCGAGCCGAGCGGCTGTGCGAAGCCGAGCAGGTCTGGAGCGCGCTGGTCGCGGGCGGCGGCGGGGACGAAACCGTACTGGCGGTCGACTTCACGCACTTCGGTCCTTCCCAGGGGGATGTGGAGAGCCTGGGTCGACAACTTTCCGAGCACTACACGGTGAAGGCCGAGCGTGGCCCGGACGCCTATTGGCGGCTCGAAGGCACCACCCGCCCATACGGCATCACCCTGTCGGCAGCGGATCACATCAGCTGGGTCGGTTTCATGTGCGACGTCGCGCAGAGCCATGGCTGCGTGTTTTCGACCTGGTCGCTCAGCGCCCCTGCGCTGGCGCTCACCGTTCGCAGCGAGCCGTTCGAGCGTGACAGCTGATCTTCGAGCCGAGGTCGGCGTTGCGCTGGCGGCGGGGATCGGACGTGATGCTCGGCCAACCCGGCTGGGAGCGGCTGCCAGGCTGTCCCGGAAGCTGGATTGACGGCCGCCGGCATGGAGCGCAGAGTTCTGCAGAGGCCATCGCGCCGGCTGTGGGTTGGGGAGGGACGCAGCATCGAAGTTGCGCAATCAGAACCCGGGGGTGCCGCATGAACGAGTTCGCTTCGATCTTCGCCGCGTTGTCCAAGGTGCTGCGCAAGCATGCCGCCGGCATGTCCATCAGGACCGACGAGCCCGGCCACCTGTACGTGGAACTGCCCCCGGCCAGTCCGAAGGGCAAGCCCAGGTTCTTCGGCGCCGTGCAGACCAAGAAGTCCTACGTCAGCTATCACCTCATGCCGGTCTACGAAGACCCAGGCTTGCTGGCCGGCACCAGCGACGCGCTCCGCAAGCGGATGCAGGGCAAGTCCTGCTTCAACTTCTCGACCGGGGATCCGCAGCTCTTCAAGGAGCTGGACGCGCTGACCGGGCGGTGTGCGGCGGCAGCCAGGTGACCGCGCGCTCCGCATCTCCTGTGTCGCAGGGAATGCGGGCGCTACTCCTCGCGACGAGTTCGTGCGCCGTAGGGTTGGCTTGGTTCGTCTACCTAGGCGCCCAGCAGTTCCCGCCCGACCTCGCGCGGCTCGTTCCCATCGCGTGGCTGGCCGGGGCCGTGGTGGCGGGGGTCCTGGCGGTACGCGCGCTGCGCGGCAGCGATGGGCGGCCGGCGGCCGGCCTGGCCCTGGCTGTGAGCGTCCCCAGCGCGGTGTTCGCAGCCGTGTTCTCGCTGGCCGCGCTCATGGGCGACTAGCCAGGCGCGGTTCGAGGGGGGTGCGGTTGCCCCGGGTCTGTCCGGCCGGGCCCGCTGCGGCCGTTGTCTTCCGGCACGGCGATCTTGCAGCCGGGTCAACAGGCGCCAAGGCAGGCCTTCGACCGGTCACCCTGGCCAACATCCCACGCGGAGAATGGTATGAGACACCGTGCATCAGAGATCCTTCGGTGCGCCGCTGTGCTGGCGGCGCTGGTCGCGGCGCCGGCCAGCGCCCTGGCCGTGGAGCCGACCATCGATGCCTACCCCACATCGCCGGGGGGCGTGTCGGTTTCGTATGCGCATCCGGGTGGCGACGGCGTCCTCAATTTCCATCTCGAACAGCAGGGAAGCGGCACGGTCCGGACCAGCGCCAATCTTGCCGACACCTTCCCGGTGCTGGGGTTGTCGGCCGCCACGTCCTACGACTTTCGCGTCTGCGCGAACTACGAAGACAGTTCCGATTGCACCGGCTTCGTCTCGGTGACGACCATGCCCGCCCCTTTCGAGCCGGCCGCACCGGCCATGGACGGTGCGCCGATCGTCACCGGGGTGGGCTCGTCGGGCAACTCCGTCTCCATCGCCTGGGCCAGCCGCAACGGGCCGTACACCAGGCTCGTCCTCCGGCTGGAGGATCAACTGGGCAATGTCGACCAGAGAACCATCGATGCCCGGGACGGCGGCAGCTTCGTTTTTCCGGGCATGCGCAGCGGGGCGACCTACTACCTGACGATGAAAGGCTGCTCCAACAACTGGTTGTTCGGCATCGGCGGGGTGCGCTGCGGGCCGTGGAGCGAAAGGCGCGAGGCCCGGATCGCGGTAGCGCCGCCGCCGTCGCGGGCCCAGTCGGTCTCGCTCCGCAACGGCGGAGGCCTGTGCCTGGACGTTCACCAGGCGGACATGCGCCGCAACGGGGGGCGGGTGCAGGCCTGGGCCTGCAACGGTCAGGACCAGCAGCGCTGGGTGTTCGCCGAAGGCGCCGTTCGCAACGTCGGGGGGCTGTGCCTGGACGTGCACGCGCCGGACATGCGGACCAACGGCGGCCGCATGCAGGTCTGGGAGTGCAACGGCACGCGCCAGCAGCAGTGGAAGCTCTCCGGTGGCAGACTCGTAGGCCCGTACGGCCGTTGCCTGGATGTCCACCACCCCGACATGCGCGACAACGGCGCCCGCGTGCAGATCTGGAGCTGCAACGGCGCCGAGCAGCAGAAGTGGCAGGCCGTGCGCTGAATCGCGGGCGAGTGGGGGTTCTGGAACAGGATGCGCCAGGGTGCACGGCTGAGCCTCGCGGCATCGTCGCCTTCAGGTCCGGCCAGTTCGCGGCGGTGCTCGCGACAGGCCTCGTATTCGAAGGTTATCCTCGTACAACGCATTCGCTCGGCGGTGGGGGCAACGCCTCGATGACCGATGCGACCTGGCACTGGGTGCCGGATGGCGCGGCCTGACGATGCGGAACCGCTTCTGCAAAGGAGATTTCATGAAGGACCTCATGCTCCTCGTACTTGGCCTGGCGGCATGCGCCGGCGCATCGGCAGCCCAGGAACCGCTTCCCGATGGTGCCACGCCCCCGGAGATTCCCGCCTTCGTCGAGCGCCTCGAATCCCTGCGCAAGTCCGCCGATATCCCGGGGCTGTCCGTCGCCGTGGTGAGGGATCGAGCGATCGTGCTCGCCCTGGGCCTGGGCTACGCCGACCTCGAGCGCCGCATCCCGGCCACCGCCGAGACGCCCTACGACATCGCTTCGGTCGCCAAGCCGCTCTCGGCGGTCGTCGCGCTCCGGCTCGCCGAGCAGGGCACGCTCGACCTCGACCGGCCCATGGCCGAGTACAGCGACTGGGCCGGGTTCTGTAACGATTTCAGCCAGCAGCCGTCGATCTTCGCCCGCGGGCTCCGCTGCCAGCCGGCGGTCCACACGCTCCGGCACCTGCTCTCGCATACGGCGACGGCCACGCCCGGCAGCCGGTTCTCCTACAATCCGGTGCTGTACTCCTGGGCATCGCGGCCCATCATGGCCGCTGCCGACGCGCCCTTCTCGGCGCTCGTCGAACGCCATGTGTTCGCGCCCGCCGGCATGAAGCAATCGGCCCGCAAGCATCGGGATCTGCCCTTGCCGGAAGACCTCGCCAGGCGCCTCGCGCCGCCCCACCGGCTCGGGGCCTCGGGCGAGATCGAACCCGCCCCGGCGCCGTCGCCGCAGGGCGACGGGGCGGCCGGGGGCGTGGTGGCGACCGTGCTCGACCTCGCCCGCTTCGACGTGGCGCTGGATCAGGGCCTGTTGCTGTCGGCGGCGTCGCGGGAGGCCATGGTGGCGCCGGGCCGGTCGAGCCGCGGCGAGCCGCTCCCGTACGGCCTCGGCTGGTACGTCCAGGAACACCGGGGCCACACCCTCGTCTGGCATTCGGGATGGTGGGAGGACGCCTACTCGGCGCTCTATCTGAAGGTGCCGGCGCTGGACCTCAGCTTCATCGTGCTGGCGAACAGCGAGGGCGTCTGGTGGGACAACCCGCTCGACCAGGCGCAGGTGCAGCGCTCCGAATTCGCGCAGGCATTCCTGGAGGCGTTCGTCGAAGGCCGCCCGCCCCCGGGGGTCGACCTGGACACGGCGCCGTGATGTGATTCGTACCGTTGCACGACGCGAGGGCGAGGGCGATGCCGTTTCGCGGCATGGCTTGACCCGAGCGCATGGCCGAAGGATGTTCATGAACCGTCTGTTGGTCGCCCTGTGCCTTGGAGCCCTTGCCATGACCTGCGACGCGGTCGCTCCGCTGACGCCGCGGCTCTCCTCGGACACCCGCGCGGAGCTGCTCGCCGGCCTGGCCGGCGCCGGGCTTCCCGAGGTGGCGCACAACAGCATCGTCGTGGCCATCACCGGGGCGCTCGGCTTGCAGCCGGCCGATGCCGTGATCGACTACGCGGTGCCCTATCCGCATCTGCCCGCGGTGCGCGGCCGCGTGGTGCGGGTCTCGGACCGGTGCGCCAGCGTGGAGGCGCGGGCCTGGCTGCCCGCTGCGGCCCGGGGCGGGGCCGTGCTGATCCGCGGCACCTATTGCCTGGTCGGCCGGGCGGAATGGTCCGCCGCCAACCAGGTCGTCGAACCCTCGCCGCCCTGACCAGGGGCGCCGGCATCGCGGAACATGAGCAAGCTCGACCTCAAGAAAAACCTCGGCGGCCTTTACCGCGCGTCCGCGAACGAGATCGCCGAGATCGACGCGCCCGCCTTCGATTTCCTGATGATCGACGGCAGCGGCGACCCGAACACCTCCGCTGCCTACCGGGAGGCGGTCGAGGCGCTGTTCTCGGTGGCGTACAAGGTGAAGTTCGCGATCAAGCAGGGCGGCGGACGGGACTACGTGGTGATGCCGCTCGAGGGGCTGTGGTGGGCGGACGACATGGCCACCTTCCACGCCGGCGACAAGGCGCGGTGGCAGTGGACGATGATGATCATGCAGCCGCCGTTCGTGACCGCCAGCGACGTGCCGGCGGCGATCGCGGCGGTGCGGCGCAAGAACGACCTGCCCGGGCTGGCGAAGCTGCGATTCGAGACCTTTCAGGAAGGCCGCTGCGCGCAGATCCTGCACATCGGGCCGTTCTCGGAGGAAGGGCCGACGATTCAAAAGGTGCACGACTACATCCTGAGCCGCGGCGCATTGCGCGGAAAGCACCACGAGATCTACCTGAGCGACCCCAGGCGGGCCGCGCCGCAGAAGCTTCGAACGATCATTCGGCAGCCGATGGGGTAGCGCGTGGAAATCGAGCCAGGATCGTTTCCGGCGGATTCGGATGCCCGCGATCAGCCCCCGAACCGTTGCGCGAACGCCACCACCGCATCGCGATTGCGCGCGGCCAGCGCGCGAAGTTCGTCCGAGCCGATGCGCGGGTCCTCGGCCACCTGCTCCCAGAAGTCGCTCGCAACCGTGGCCGCGCGCGCGATGTGATCCCGCTGGCCGGTCCGCTCCGGCACCCCGGGCTCGACTGGAGCGGCCGGGCGCAATACCCCCGCGCGGGAGGGTGCCAGGGACATCGGCAGCATGTCGTAGGCGGGCGCCAGCGCGAGCGGGCCTTCGTCGACCAGGCGAAAGCCGAGGTTGCCCGGGTGCATGTCGCTGTTGCCGATCAGGCGCCCGAACCAGTAGAGCGCCGCCATCCGCGCTGCGGTTGCGGGGTCGATCCAGCGTTGGGCGGCTAGCTGTTCGCCGGCCAGGCTCCAGTCGCGGCCGTCGCCGCCGACGAATGCGGCGTTGAGCGCCAGCAGCGAGACGAAGCCGTGGCGGCCGAGGATGTCGGGCGACCGGTCGAAGCGCCGGACCTCGAGGAAGCGGTGGCCGCCGCTCTCGATCAGCTCGGCCTGCGCGGCGGGGATTCCGGCTGCGCGCAGACTCTGCAGCGCCAGGTGTTCGCTCACCAGCAGGTCGGCCCGGCGCCGCGCCGGCGGGTCGTCGCCGGCCATGGCGAACTTCACCAGCGCGGCGTAGCGCCCGCCGGTAGTGGCGACGGTGGCGGTGAACTTGGGCTGCTCGCCGCCCGGCGAAGACCCGATCTCCTCGCCGGCAAGCGCGGCCTCGGCCCACTGCGGGTAGCGGGCGGCGCGGTCGGCGGCCGGCACGGCATCGGGGGGTGCGTCCAGCTCCGCCAGGGCCTGCTCGACGGCGCGGCCGCCCAACAGCAGGTCGCCGATGGCGGTGCCGCCGGTGACGGTCATGGCCAGCATGTTGTCGCGCAGCTGCCAGCGGTTGAGATCCACCGGCACCCCCAGCAGCGGGCCGCGCCGATGGGCCAGGCTGCGACCGAGGAACCCCTGCGGACGCAGGTCGTCCAGGAACCAGGGCAGGCCGGGGAAGTGGCCGGGGACCGCCTCGACCGGCCGGGTCAGGTTCGGCCGCTCGCCTTCGGGCAGGAACTGGAAGCGTTCGCCGCGCAGCAGGTACAGCGTGCCCAGTTCCTCCAGGGTGGCATCGGGCCGCATCCGCCACAGCGGCCAGGCGCCGCCAGCGGCGGTGCTGGTGCGCGCAACGTAGGCCGTGGCGCGCGCGCGGCCGATCCGCAACACCTGCTCGCCGGCTTCCCCGACCAGTCGCGCAAGCACGGGCCGGGTCACGCCCAGCGCCTGCACCAGGCGGGCGGCAGGCACCGGCTCGCCGCTGGCGAGCAGGGCCAGCAGGTCGGCGACGGTAGCGGACGGAGGGCGGGCCATGGGCAGCTGTTTCTTTACGATTATCGGACGATATCTGCCCTAGTGGCGCCCGTCAATCGACCGATTCGCTTCTCTTTCGCAAGCATCCTCCCTATTGTTTCATTACGATATAGAAACGATAGTTGGGAGGTCGAGGCCAGCGGCGCGCCGCCTCGGCGGCCTTCTCCCGTTCGGCGCATGTCGATTCGAGCCCTCGCGGTTCGTCTGCAAGTGAGGCCCGCCCTCGGGCCAACCACATCACCCTTCCACATGAGTCGATCCGCAATGGAAATGAACCCGGTCGGCTGGTTCGAGATCTACGTCCAGGACATGGCGCGCGCGCAGAAATTCTACGAAACGGTACTGGGCGTGAAGCTCGAGAAGCTGGGCAACCCGGATGCATCCCTGGAGATGATGGCGTTCCCGATGGGAATGGAGCGCCCGGGCGCGTCCGGTGCCCTGGCGAAGATGAGCGGCGTGCCCTCCGGCGGCAACAGCACGCTGGTGTACTTCATCTGTGAGGACTGTGCCGAAGAGGCGGGGCGCGTCGCAGCGGCCGGCGGCCGGATCGAGCGCGAGAAGATGTCCATCGGCGAGTACGGTTTCATCGTCCTGGCCATCGACACCGAAGGCAACATGTTCGGGCTGCACTCCATGAAGTAGCGGCCGCGGCGCTCGGCCCCCCGGCGGCAGGGCTTGGCGGAGGCGGGTGGCGCCGGCAAACGGCCACCACCGGGCCCCGGCGAGCCGTGCCACTTGACACAATTCGATATTTAGCTAAATATCGCACCATGAGCCAGGTGTTCAAAGCCCTCTCCGATCCCACCCGCCGCCGGGTGCTGCAGCTGCTGCGCGACGGGCCGATGAGCGCGGGCGAGCTGAGCGACCGGTTCGACGTGTCCAAGCCGACGATGTCGGCGCACTTCGCGGTGTTGAAAGAGGCCGACCTGGTGCATGCCGAGAAGGCCGGCAAGTCCGTCATCTACCACCTGAAGCTCTCGGTGCTCGAGGAAGCGCTGCTGGGCTTCGTCCATTCCGTCGGGCTGGGCGCGGAGGCGCCGAAACCCGGGGCCAAGCAGGAGACCGCACCATGAACAAGGAACTGATCGGCTATCTCGCCTGGGGCGTCGGCATCATCGCCCTGGCGCTCGTCGCCACCACCGCGCGCAAGCTCGGCTACATCGATGGCGACACCACCACCCGGGTGGTGATCGGCATGAACGGGCTGATGATCGCCTGGATCGGCAACCGCATGCCCAAGGCGGTGGCGCCGAGCGCCGCGGTCCGCCAGGTCAAGCGGGTGGGCGGCTGGTCGATGGTGCTGAGCGGCTTGATCTATGCCGGCCTCTGGGCGTTCGCCCCGATCCCGGTGGCGAAAGTGGTCGGCTCCGGCGCGATCATCGTCGGGATCGCGGTCACCTTCGGCTACTGCCTGTCGCTGCGGAACAGGGCGAAGGCCAGGGCCGCCTGACGCGCTTTCCTCCCGCAAGCCGGGGAGGGAGCGGCACCCGGCGCGCCGCTCCGCTCCAGCGGTCCATGGCGATGCTTCAGCGAGGGGAAGGAGCCCGGCCGTCAGCGCGCGGCCGCGGGGAAGCGGGTGCCGGTCAGCTGCTCGGTGACCGCCCACAGGC
The DNA here is from genome assembly GCF_029887875.1 of Luteimonas endophytica. GTDB lineage: Bacteria > Pseudomonadota > Gammaproteobacteria > Xanthomonadales > Xanthomonadaceae > Luteimonas > Luteimonas endophytica. The sequence continues at coordinate 88,378 of NZ_JARXRM010000012.1, read as the reverse complement.
GCGCCGCGACCTCGGCGTCCTGCGCGGCCGGCGGCACGGTGGCCAGGCCGAGCGGGCCGCTGACTTCCTGCGGGCCGGTGGGGCCGTAGTACGTGCCGCCGACGGCTTCCGGCGCGGTGGCGGCGAACAGCGTCGGGATCGCGCCCTGCGCGGCGGTCTGCAGGTGTTCGCGGCGCGCGGCCCACTGCCGGCCCTGTTCGCTGTCGAGGCCCGGCCCGCGCGCGACCAGTTCGGTCACCGCCACGCCCGGGTGCGCGGCCAGGCTGCGGATGCCCCAGCCGGCGGCGTCGCTGCGCCGCTGCAGTTCGCGCGCGAACATCAGGCAGGCCAGCTTGGACTGCGCATAGGTCGCCATCGGCTCGTAGCTGCGCTCGGACTGCAGGTCGTCGAAGTCGATCCGGCCGCGGGCGGCGGCGATGCTGGACAGCGTGACCACGCGCGGCGCCTCGCTCCTGCGCAGCAGCGGCAGCAGCTCGGCGGTCAGCACGAAGTGGCCGGCGTAGTTGGTCGCGAACTGCGCTTCCAGGCCGTCGGGCGAGGTGCCGCGCTGCGGCGGCGCCATGATCGCGGCGTTGTTGATCAGGCCGTCGATGCGCGGCAGCGTTGCGCGCAGGCGTGCGGCCAGGGCGCGCACCGTGGCCAGGTCGGCCAGGTCGACGGGCTCGAACTGCACCTGCGCATCGGGGTCGGCGGCGCGGATCGTGGCGATGGTTGCGGCGCCGCGCTCCGGGTTGCGCGCGACGATGACCACGCGCGCCCCGGCGGCGGCGAGCGCCTTGGCGTCCTCGAAGCCCATGCCGCTGGTGCCGCCGGTGACGACGAAGATGCGGCCCGCCTGCGACGGCATGTCGGCCAGCGACCAGTCCGGCTTGGGTGCGGCCTGCGCCCGCGCGCCGTTGCTGGCGAAGGCGGCCACGGCCACCAGGCAGACCGCGGCCAGGCGCTGGCGCCAGGCGGCGCCGGCGTTGCGCGGATGCCGCGTGGCGAGGCGCTGGTGGGCGGTGGAGAGTGCGGGCGCGCGGCGCGCAATTGAGGGTGCGGTGAAGGTCTGGGCGTGCATGTCGATCTCCTCGGGGAAGGGGGCAGGCGGGGGCGCGGCGGGCCGCGTCAGGGGTCGAGGTGGAGGCGGAGGAACGGCGGTCGCCGTCTCGCCGTTGCGAAAGCTCGGCTCGCGCGCGTGCGCGGTTGCGGTGGCCATGTCAGAAGCGCCGGCTGAAGCCGAGGAAGAGCCGGCCGCTGCGGTCGCTGTCCGGCTCGAGCAGCGGGCTGTCCCGGAGTTCGTCGGGCAGGCGGCTGGCCTCGGCCGAGGCGACCAGGTGCCAGGCCTCGTCTAGCGGATGCATCCAGGTCATGCCGATGCGGTGCACGAGCGCCGAACCCGGCGCATACGCGGGGACACCGCGCGCGACCTCCGCTTCGAGGGTGCCGTAGTAGTAGCCGGCGAGATCGTCCGACAGCAGGCTGCTGCCCAGGTTCGCGGTCAGCGTGGAGCGGCCTAGCAGCCAGGTGTGGCGGTAGTCGAGCGCGAGTTCGTAGCCGTCGCTGGCGTCGGTGACGTCGTGCACCGCCTCCAGCGCCAGCGTGCCCCAGCCACCGCCGTAGCTGGCGCGGAATCCGGCGTCGAGGCCGTCGTCGCGGTCCTCGAGCAGCGCGGCGTCGACGCCGTTGGCGAGCAGTTCGTCGCGGCCGAGGTCGTCGATATCGACGCCGTCCAGGCGCACCGAGGCGATCGCGTCCAGCGTGAAGCCTTGCGACTGCAGCAGGTGCACGCCGGCCGCGGTGCCGCGCACGAAGGCGCGTTCGCCCTCGAAGCCGAGCAGCGGTACCGGCCGCAGCCGCGAGCCCTCGCCGGCATACGGGCTGTCGATGGCGACGGCGCCGACGCCGAGGGTCCACTCGCCGCGCGTGGAAGGATCGGCGACGCGCGGCGCGGATTGCGCGCCGGCGGCCGCGGACAGGGCGAGGAGGACGAGGCCGGCGCTGCCGGCGATTGCGTGTCGGATCGTGGTCATGGGGAATCCAGTGAGGGGGTCGCGACACCGCGGGCGCGGCGAGCGGGCGCGGCGGGCGGGGGAAGCGAACCGGGGGTCGATGGCGCCGCGCGCTGCGCATGCGCGCGCCCGAGCCAGAGACCGAGCGCAGCCCAGGCGAAGGCGAGCGGCACCACCACGCCCACCAGCCCGCCGAGCGCGAACCCGAGGCGGCCGAGCGCGCCCTCGACCTGCGCGCCGAGCACGTCGCCGCCGCGGTAGACGAAGGTGTCGACGGCGGCCTTGGCCTTGTAGGTGTCCTCGCGGCCGAGCACGGTGAACAGCGCCTCGCGCGCCGGCCGGGTGATGCCGCGCTGCACCGCGCGGTTGCCGGCCTCCAGCAGCACCAGCACCACGAACGAGCCGTAGGCCGCGAGCCCGGCGAAGCCGACCGCGGTCGCCACCGGCAGCACCGCCAGCGCGACCCCGAGGCCGAAGCGCTGGATGATCCGGCCGGTCAGCGTGACCTGCAGCGCCAGCACGGCGATCTGGGTCCACATGTCGATGTTGCCGAGCACCGCCGCGCGCGCATCGGTGTCGTCGGCGACCGCGGCGACCATCTGCAGCCGGGTGAAGTAGATGAAGGTCGCCATCACCGTCATCAGCAGCACGTAGCCGGCGATGCCGGCGAGGTAGGGCGAGCGGACCAGCGCGCGCAGCCCGGCCCAGGCGCTGCCGCCCACCGGGGCGTCGCGTTCGGCCGCCGGCGACGCGGCACGATCCGGCAACAGCCGCAACAGCCACCACCCCAGCGCCAGCGCCGCGAGCAGGAACCCGCCGGCGACCAGCAGCAGCGCGGGCGCGCCCACGACCTCGGCCAGGCGCGAGGTCAGCCACGGCCCGAAGATCGCGCCGAGGGTGCCGCCGACCGAGATCGGCGCGAACAGGCGCTTGCCCTGGTCGGCGTCGAAGCGCTCGGCCAGCAGCGCCCAGAACACCATCGTCGCGAACAGGTTGAATACGCTGAACCAGACGTAGAACACCTGGCCGCTGCGCTCGCCGACCGCGCCGGGGGCGAACTGCAGCAGCGCCCAGAACGTCGCCAGCCCGACCGCGAAGAACCCGTACGTCGCGCCCAGCAGCGGGAACCGGCGCAGCCGCGCTGCCAGCCAGGCGAACACCGGATTCACCGCCAGCGTGACCACCGCGGTGCCGACGAACAGCCACCGCACCTGGTCCATGCCCTGCGACATGCCCAGTGCGTCGCGCACCGGGCGCAGCAGCATCAGCGCGGTCAGCACGCAGAAGAAGAACAGCGCGGCGACGGCGACCGCGGCCCGCTCGCCCCGGCGGATGTTCGCCAGCGCCCGCAGCAGGCCGGAGCGGCCCCGCGGTGGCGGTAGCGCACCCATGTCAGCGCGACGCCCCGCGAGGAACGGCACCCGGCGCGGGACCCGCGGCACGGGAGGGCCGCGGCGCCATCGCCGGATCGGTGCGTGGGGTCATCGAAGTGCGCTCCTGGGTGCGGCGGCCGATGGGAGCGGCCGTGGCGTTGGGAGTGCATGCTCGGCGCCGGCGATTAATTCGGGTTTAAGCGATGCCCGCGGCGCAAGGCCGGCCTCGAGACCGTTTCAATGGGCGCGCCGGAAGAGGCCCGCACCTGCGCGAGAACTTCGCACGGCGCATCGATCGAATGCACGGACCGGTTCGTTCGCAGCGTCGACGCCCGGGGTCTGCGGCGGCAGCCGTGCGAAAGCCCGTGCAAGGCCGGCGAATCGCCGCGGCCGCGGCGCGGCGACCTCACCAGGCGAGCATGCGCCGCCCGACCAGCGCCCCGATCGCGGACGTCGCCACGATCGCCAGCGAGTACCAGACCGTGACGAACACGGCGCCGTCGTTCACGCACGACAGCGTGTACGCGAGCGCGCCGATCGATCCGGCGAGCAGGCCGGCCATGCCGCCGGCGAACGCCGGGCGGGTGGGCGTGGCGCGGCGCAGGGCAAGCAGCAGCAGCGCCAGCCCCGGCGTTGCCGCCAGCACGATGGCCAGCAGGCAGACCGAAACGGACACCGGGCTCGCCCCCGCCACTGGCACCCGGTCGTCGAGCAGCACGATCCCCGCGAACAGGATCAGCACGGCAGGCGCCAACGCCGCGGCCAGGCGCGTGGAGGCGCCGGGCGTGCCCGCCGCGCGGACCAGAACGAGCCCCGCCACGACCACGCAGGCCATGGCCACGGCCTTGTAGAGATACATCGGCGACGACACGTGCGCGGCAAGATCGCCGCGAACGCCGAACGCCACCGCGACCACCAGCGCCGCCAGGGCCACCGAGCCGCCGGCCGCGCCCAGCAGGCGCGGCAACAGCGCGCGATGCCTGCGCGGCAGGGCGCCTGCATCCCCGGCCAGGCGCCGGATCAACGCATCCGTCTGCAGCTGGTGATCGTGTTCCATCCTAGGCCCCTCCGCCTTGCGCCAGCTTCAGCAACCGCGCCAGCCCGCGATGGAACGCGACCCGCACCGTGCCTTCCTTCATCCCGGTGGCCTCGGCCGCCTGCCTCGGCGACAAGCCTTCCATGCCCACCTTCCGGACCACCGACTGTTCGACCCTCGGCAGCGTGGACACCATGTGCTCGACCCTGGCGCCCGAGTCGACCGCAGGCTCGCCTTCCGCCGCGAACAGGCTGGCCCATTCGCGATCGGAAAGGTCGATCCGCATGCGCCGTTCCGACCGACGGCGCCGTAGCGCATCGATGGTCTTGTAGCGGGAGATCGCCCCCAACCACGGCAGCAGGGGGCGGTTGCAGTCCCACTGGTCGCGTCGCTGGTGGATGGCCAGCAGCACTTCCTGCACGATGTCCTCCGCCTCCTGCGGGTCGAGGCCGGCGCTGGCCAGCCTGCCCCTGACCACGCGGCGCAGCACCGCGGAATACTCCTTCAGGAACCAGGCGTAGCGCGAGGCGTCGCCCGCCCGCTCGCGGCGCAAGGCGTCGGCCCAGGCCTGTTCCTGCATTGCCATGCGCATTCCCGAACCAGAAGAGGCCGGCGTCCGGCAGGCCGCGATGGCCTGGAATGTAACACCTGCCCATCGCGGGCGAATACCTACACCGAAGCGATCCCGCTTCCTTCCAGGAGCCCCTCCATGCGCAAGTTCTCCATATCCATCGCATCGCTGCTGATCGCGCTGCTGGCAGCCGCCTCCGGCACCACGTGCGCCGCCGAATCGCCGCAGCCGCAAGCCCGCAACGTCGTCCTCGTCCATGGTGCGTGGGCGGACGGATCGAGCTGGAACGAGGTGATCCCCCTGCTCCAGGGCGCGGGGCTCAACGTGGTCTCGGTGCAGAACCCGCTGACTTCGCTGTCCGACGACGTCGCCGCCACCCGGCGCGCGCTGGACCCCCTGGAAGGGCCCACGGTCCTGGTGGGCCATTCCTACGCAGGCACGGTGGTCAGCGAGGTCGGGGGCGATCCACGGGTCACCGGCCTGGTGTATCTCGCCGCGCGCGCGCCCGACGCGGGCGAGGATTTCGTGGAGCTCGCCAAGCGCTTCCCGACCATGCCGGTGCGCGCCGGCGTCGTGACCCGGGACGGCTTCTCGACCCTGCGCGAGGACGCGTTCCTGGCCCACTTCGCCGATGGCCTGCCGGCCGCGAAGGCGAAGGCCCTGTTCGCGGTGCAGCAACCGGTGGCGGCGGATCTCTTCGCCGGCCGGACCACCGTCGCGGCCTGGCGCAGCAAGCCGTCGTGGTATGCGGTTTCGACCGCGGACAACACGACCTCGCCGGATCTGCAGCGCTTCCTGGCGAAGCGGATGGGCGCGAACGTCGTAGAGCTCGAGAGCGGGCACCTGTCGCTGCTGACCCGCCCGCAGGAGGTCGCGCGGCTGATCCTCGCCGCCGCGGGGCGCTAACGCGCGCAGCGCCCCGTCCGCCGACGACCGCTGGGGCCAACGCGCGCGACCCGGCCCGCTTCCTGGCCGGCCATGAAGTCCCGCTTCGAGCGGTAGACGCCGGACACCGGCCTGCTGCCGGCCACCGTCCACTCCACATCCTCGGCCAGCAGGTCGAACACGCTGCCGGTGCCCGCGCGCCACTCGTCGAACGCCGCGCGCACCAGCGCGGCGTTGTCGCGCCCGGGCGGGGCCGCGGCCCCGCCCGCATGGGCAGGGCCCAGCAGCGCCAGACACAGCAGCCACGCACCGGCGCCGCGCCCGCTCACGCCGGGCTGCGCACGTGGCGCACCACGATGTCGGTGGTGTCCACGTCCGCCGGCTGCGCAATCGCATGGGCGATGGCGTTGGCGATCGCCTCCGGTTTCAGCGCGATCTGGCGGAACGCGTCGATCGCCTTCGCCGTCTCGACATGGGTGATGGTGTGCGCCAGTTCCGATTCCACCGCGCCCGGGTACACGCAGGTCACGCGCACCGTGTCGCTCTCCATGCGCAGGCCTTCGGAGATCGCGCGCACCGCGTACTTGGTGGCGCAGTACACCGCCGCACTGTGCATCACGAACAGCCCCGCGATCGAGGACACGTTCACCACGTGGCCGCTGCCCTGGCGCTCCATCAGCGGCAGCACCGAGGCGATGCCGTGCAGCACGCCGCGGATGTTCACGTCGATCATCGTGTCCCACTCGTCGGTCTTGAGCGCCGCCAGCGGCGCCAGCGGCATCACTCCGGCGTTGTTGACCAGCACGTCGACGCGGCCGTGGCGTGCGACCGCCTCGTCCACGAAGGCCTGCACGTCCTCGCGCGAGGTCACGTCCAGCGCGCGCGCATGCGCGCTGCCGCCGCGCGCGGCGATGTCGTCGACCAGCGCTTGCAGCCGGTCGATGCGGCGCGCGCCCAGCACCACGGTGGCGCCGCGTTCGGCCAGCGTGCGGGCGGTGGCTTCGCCGATGCCGCTGCTGGCGCCGGTGATCAGCACGATCTTGTCGTCGAGGTCTTTCATGGTCGGGTCTCCTGTTGCGTTGAAAAAAAGTGGCGGCGCACCCGGTGCGCGTCGCGCGGCGTATCGGCGCCGGTGTCGGGCGTGGCTCGGGGTTGCAGCCTTCCGCTGTGAACTGCACTCCTCGGGCGAACGCGCCGTCGGCATGCGCCAAAGGGAAGGACGTCGCGTTCAGCGCGCGTCGCGCGGCGTGCCGGTGCCGGCACCGGGCGTGACCCGGCGCAGCACCATTCCGCCGTGGTGCAGCACGTCCTCGTCGACGAACACGCCGTCGGCGGTGAACCCGGTGTCGTCCACGTAGTCGATGTGGTTGCCGCGCACCGTGTAGCGGCCCTGGTAGGCGCTCTCGCGGGTGCCGCGCGCCTCGTCGTAGCGGCCGTTGGGCAGCAGCTCATGGCGCACATGGCCGTCGTCGGTGACCCACATGCCCACGTAAGGGTGCGGGGCCGCGGGGGCGGCGGGTTCGGCCGCGGCCAGCGCCCCGGCCAGCAGGGCGGAGACCACGGCGGCGGGGGTCTGGAAGTGCGGGGTGTTCGACATGGGGTATCTCCGGTCCGTTCGGCGTGGAGATACGGTAGGGAGCCGGCGGTGTCGTGATAACCCGCCGAACGCTGGATGCATTGGTTAGACTCTCTAACCAATGAGCCCCGACCTCAACCTCCTGCGCATGTTCCTGGCGGTGGCCGAGGCCGCGAGCTTCCGCGCCGCGGCCGACGCGCTCGGCGTCACCCGCTCGGCGGTCAGCCAGGGCATCCGCCGGCTGGAGGACGCCCTGGGCGTGGCGCTGGTGCAGCGCTCCACCCGCAGCGTGCGCCTCACCGAAGCCGGCGAGCGCCTGCACCGGCAGGTCGCCGGGCCGCTGCGCACCGTGGGCGCGGCGCTGGAGGAAGCGGTGGACGAGGGCCCGCCGCGCGGCCTGCTCAGGGTCAACGTGTCCTCGATCGCCGAGCGCTTCCTGGCCGGGCCGTTCGTGGCCGGCTTCGCCGAGGCGCATCCGGGCATCACGCTGGATGTCACCGTCAGCGACGACCCGATCGACCTGGTCGCCGCCGGTTTCGACGCCGGCGTGCGCCTGGGCGAGGTGATCGAGCAGGACATGGTGGCGGTGCCGCTGACCGGCCCGCAGCGCCAGCTGGCGGTGGCCGCGCCCGGTTACGTGGAAGCGCACGGCGTGCCGAAACACCCGCGCGAGCTGGTGAACCACCGCTGCATCGGCTGGCGCCCCGCACCGGAAGTGGCGCCCTACCGCTGGGAGTTCAGCGAGGACGGGCGCGATTTCGAGGTCGACGTGAACGCCCAGGTCACCACCAACGACCTGCGCGTGATGCTGCGCACCGCGCTGGCCGGCGGCGGCATCACCTTCGGCCTGGAGGAGAACTACCGCCAGTGGGTGCAGGCCGGCCGGCTGGTGCCGATGCTGCAGGATTACCTGCCGCCGTTCGCCGGCTTCTTCCTGTACTTCCCAAGCCGCCACAACCAGCCGCGCAAGCTGCGCGCGCTGGTGGAGCACGTGCGCGCGTTCCGGGAGCTCGAATAGGCGGCGCACGCGGGTCGCGTGCTCGAGCCGGGCGCCGGGGCACGAGAGACGCGGCCATGCCCGCGGCGCCCGACACGGGCCCGGGCATTGCGCAACTCACCTCGAGCTTCTAGCTGGCCGACCCTCGGCGCGCTGCGCGTGGACGTGTTCGGCTTGCGCGCAATCTTCCGGCTGCCATTCTCGCCGCGACGTGGCAATGCGGACGCCGCTTACCGATAGGCACGCGGCCCCCGCCACACCAGCTCCCCGCGCCGGTAGACCTGCTGCACGGTGATCACTTCGCGCGCGTCGCCGATGGCCGCCATCTCCGGGTCGGCCGGGTCGAGCAGGCGGCAGGGGCCGGATTCGCGCTTGAGCGCGGTTTCCAGCGGGCAGACCATGTACTCCCGCGCGCCCGGCAGGGGCAGGAAGATCTCGGTGATGCCCTGGTCGCGCCAGGCGCGCAGGCGGGCTTCGCTGCGCTGCTCGTAGACGACCTGGAAGCCGCCCACTTCCAGGTTGGGTTCGGAACCGGACGCGCCGTAGCTGCGGCCGCGTTCGGCGGCGGGGCTGCGGACCGGCCCTGCGTTCACCGGCGCGGTGTCTTCGGCCAGCATGCCCGGCGGCTGCCCCCAGGTGCGCGCGCGGCGCTGGGTGGGCGGGGGCGTGGCGGGGGCCGGCGGTGTCGGCTGCTGCACGGGGCGGGGCACGGGGGACGGGGCCGGTGCGCTCGACGCGGCGGTCGCATCGGCGGGCAGCGGCTCCTCGGCCTCGACGACCCGGGTGGACCGGACGCGCGGCGTCGCGGCGGACGATTCGGCCGGTTCGCTGGCGGGCGCGGCGTCTTCCGGTGTCACCGGCTCGGGCTGCGGCGGACTTTCGCCGATGAACGTGACCTCCACCCGGCTGCCGCCGGCGGCCTCGCCCTGCGGCCGGGACATGGTGATCGGCGGCGCCAGCATCGCCACGAGCAGGATCAGCAGATGCAGCAGTACGCTGCCGAGCGCGGCGAGCCACGGCTGCAGGCGTTCGATCCGGTGTTGCGCCCCGGCACCCTTCCGGGTCGGCGCCCGGCTCATGCCATCGGGACTGGGTCGAGGCTGCGGGACTGCATGGGGGATCGACAGCGTGCGCGACGTGGGGTGCGGCATCGTACCGCGATCGGCCAAACAGGCGGGTCGGAACGCGCGCTCCATTCGCTTTGCGGACACGGCCCAGTTCAGGCGCCAGGCCGCACATTGGGCGTCTCTACCGTTTCCGGAGAGCCCGAATGCCGACCTTCCTCGCGATAGGCTACGGCGACCGCGCAGGCTACGACCGCACCGCGCAAAGCGTTCGGGATGCGGCCCACGCCCATGACGAAGCGTTGAGACAAGGTGGCGCCCTGATGGGGATCGCAGGCCATCCCGTGCAGGTCCGCAACCCCGGAGCGGCCGGGCAGGTCCAGACCACGCAGGGCCCCTATCTGGCCTCGGCACTCCCCGTCGCCGGATTCAGCGTCATCGAGGCGACCGGCATGGCCGAGGCGATCGAGATGGCGGCGAAGACGCCCTGCGCCGTCGCCCATGGCGTGGTCGAGGTCTGGCCCCTGGAGCAGCCTCAATGAGCGTTCGACCAGGACCGGGCCCGGTCATCCGTCGCTCGCGTTCGCCCGCACGTACCCGGACGGTGCCACGCCGACGCGGCGCCGAAACGCCACGCTGAACGCACTGGTGGACCCATAGCCCACGCGCTCGGCGATCTCGGCGACGCGCAGGCCGCCCTCGCGCAGCAGCTGCCTGGCGATCTGCATGCGCCAGGCCAGCAGGTATTCCATCGGGGCGGCGCCCACGGTGCGGGTGAAGCGCTCGAAGAAGCTCGAGCGCGACAGCGCGGCGGCGTCGGCCAGCTGCGCCACGGACCAGGGCCGGTCGATGTGCGCGTGCATCAGGGTCAGCGCCGCGGCGAGGCGATCGTCGCCCAGGCCCCGGAGCAGGCCCGGCGGCGCGTCGCCCGCCGTGGTGGCGCGCATGGCCTCGATCAGCAGCAGTTCGACCAGCCGCGACAGCGCGGCTTCGCCGCCGGGGCGCGGATGGGTGGTCTCCTCGGCCACCATCGCCACCAGTTGCGCGAGCCGCGCGGCGCCGCGCACGTGCACCACCGCGGGCAGCAGCGAGACCAGCAGCGCCGGGTCGGCGTTGCCGAACAGGAAAGCGCCGCCGAGCGAGCGCATGTCGGGGGCGCCGCCCGGGTCGCCGTAGCGCACCTCGCTGCCGTCGCTGGGCAGGGCGTCGGGGTCTAGCGGCACCGGCGCGGGCGGGTCCTCGCTGGACAGGGTGAAGGCGGGGGTGGTGGGCAGCAGGATGAAGTCGCCGGCGCCGATGACGAACGGGGCGTGGCCGTCCACGGCCAGGCGGCAGCCGCCGTCCAGCACGATGCAGAAGCTGGGCCTGCCGTATTCGACGTAGCGGACCGCCCAGCGGCCCTTGCCGCTGATCACGTTGGCGAAGGCCGCCCGCGGATGCAGCAGGCCGACGACCTGGGAGAGCGGATCGGTCATATTCGGACGTTTACTAAACGAATGCGGACATTCGAGTATCGATCATCCGGCGATCCTGGCCCACGCTGACCTCCCCGTCAAACCAACCAGGGAGTCACCCCATGAAGACCGCACTGATCACCGGCTGCTCGTCCGGCTACGGCCTGGCCACCGCCCGTCACTTCCATGCGCAGGGCTGGCAGGTCGTCGCCACCATGCGCCGCCCACGCGCCGAGCTGTTCGCGGATTCGCCCGGCGTCCGCGTGCTGCCGCTCGACGTCACCGATGCCGACAGCATCGCCCGGGCGCTGGATGCCGCCGGGCCCCTCGACGTGCTGGTGAACAACGCCGGCCTCGGCCTGTTCGGCGCGTTCGAGGCCACGCCGATGGCTTCGGTGCGCGAGATCTTCGACACCAACACCTTCGGCACGATGGCGATGTGCCAGGCGGCGATTCCGCGGTTCCGCGAACGCGGTGCGGGGGCGATCGTCAACGTCACATCGAGCGCTGCGCTCGCGCCGTTCGCGCTGGTCGCGGCCTACACCGCCAGCAAGACCGCGATCGAGGGCTTCACCGGATCGCTGGCGCTGGAGCTGGCCGAGTTCGGGGTGCGCGCGAAGCTGGTCGAGCCCGGCTACTGCCCCGAGACGCGCTTCGCCGACAACGGCGCCGAACGCATGCAGGGCCTGGTGACCGAACCCTACGCGCCGTTCGCCCGCAAGGTGTTCGAGGGCCTCGCGCAGCTCGACGCCGCCACCCGGCCGGTCGACGTGGCCGAGACCGTGTTGCGGGCCGCCACCGACACCAGCGCGCGCCTGCGCTTCGCAGCCGGCGCCGATGCGCTGGCGCTGGAACGAGCGGACTAGGCAAAAAAAAACGCGCCGCGTCGCGCGAGGAAGCGGGTTCCTCGTGAGCGATCCCGACAAGCAGGTTGCACCTTCCCGCCGCGCGAGCGCAAACGAAAAACGCCCGGACCGTAGCCCTGCCGTGCATGGGCTGCGGTCCGGGCGCGTGTCGCCCATCAATCAGATGGGCCGATCGGCCATTCGTTCGGCCGATCAGTCGCTGCGCTTCGTGTCGCGCGCGCTGTCGGCGGCCTTGCCGACTTCACGCTGCGCCTTGCCGGTGTTCTTCTCCACCTTGCCGGCGACTTCCTTCGAGCGGTCGCCGGTGGCCTTGCCGACGCCTTCCTTCAGTGCGCCGCTGGCCTGGTTCTTCGCGCCTTCTTTGCGGTTCTTGTCCATCTCGTGCTCCTGTAGATCCCGCCGGGGGGCGGGGTGTGGGGTGACGCGCCATGGATCGATGATCAGGTCTGCATGATCAGATCGGCGCGTTCGGTTGATTGCGGCCGCCATGCTGGGGGGTGCTGACCTCGCGGCCGGCCTCGGCGGCGCGGTCGTAGCCGCGCTTGGCGAGCGACTTGGCATCGTCGGTCAGCCGGTCGCTGGTCTTGCCCAGCAGCTCGTCTTCCTTGCGGGTGGAAGGCAGCATCGCGCCGAGCAGGGCGCCCACCGCGATGCCCATCGCGCCGACCGCCATCGGGTTGTCCTCGAGCATGTGCTGGAAACCGTCGTTGGCCTGCCGCGCGCGCTGGCGTGCCGAATCCATGGCGTTGTGGGCGGCGCCGCTGGCGCGGTCCTTGGCGTGCCCCATCTTCTCGGACACCCCGTCGCGCGCCTCTCGGGCGCGTTCGCGCATGCTGGGATGGTCGTCGTCCGCGTTCCAGTCCGCACCGTCCAAGCCGGCACCGGCGAACCCGGAGTGCTGCGGGCCTGTGTGCGGCGGGCGCTGTGGAGCGTCCTTGTTGGCGTAGAGCCACATCAGGCCGGCGGCGGCGAGCAGCGTGGGCACCGGGTTGGCCTTGACCGTGCCGCCCAGGTTGCTGGCGAACTCGCGACCGCCGCCCTTGCTGTAGTTGAGCACGCGCTCGAACATCTCGCCGGGCGAGAGCTTGTTCTCGAGCGCATCCACCAGGCCGCCGATATGTTCGCGCTGGCGGTCGATGTCGCGTTCCAGCTGCGCGGGGCTGGCGTTCGACGCGGGCTGCCCCGTCGGGGAATGGTTGGTGTGTTGGCTGATCATCGCGTTCTCTCCTGGAGTGCGGCCTTGTCCTTGTGCAGTGCGTCCATCGTGCGGTCGGGCTTGAGCGACTGCGCCTCGAACTTCTTCTTGCCCGAGCCCACCATGGCCAGGCCGATCAGGAAGGTGATGCCGCCCACGATCAGCGCCGCAAGCCATGGCTGGACCACGTTGCTGAGGGCGTACACCGCCGACAGCAGGAGCACGATGAAGCCGCCGAGCGTCACCGCGCCTCCAGTGGAAACCGCGGCCAGGCCCTGCTTGGTGGCGTCCAGGTTCTCGCGCAGCTCGCTCTTGGCGAGCGCGACTTCCTTGCGCAGCAGGGAAGGCACCTCATGCGCCAGTTCCTTCAGTAGGGCGCCGACCGATGCGTCCTTGGCCGGGGGCGTGGCTGGCGCTGCCGGCCCGCCCGGGATCTCCGCGCCGGAGCGGAGCCCGTCGTTGCGTTCGTCGATTCGAGCGTTCATGAGCGCACTCCTGGTTGCTGCGGACCGGTGTTGCCGGCGGTCGGGGTCCGGGTTGGGGTTTGCGCGCCATAGGGCGGGGTGGTGCCGGAGCCGGTCGCATACGTCGATGCGTCCCCGCTCGCGCCCGTCGCGCTGCGGCCCGTCGAGTCCTGCTGCGGCTGGTCTGAATCGCGATCGCGATCGTGCCTCGAGCTGGAGCCGGATGTGCTCGCCGAGGCCTTGGCGAACCGGGACAGACCGAATCCGATCGCGATACTGCCGGTCACGAACAGCGCCGGGTTGTCGCGTGCGAGCTGGCTGACTTCGCGAAGCAGCTCGTCGCCGGACTTCTCGCGCATGCTGCTGGACAGCTTGCCCAGGCTTTGCGCCAGCTCGGTGACGTAGTCGGACATATGGCCGATATCGTCGCCCTCGAGCTCCGATGCCGCGGCCTTGGCGCTGTCGGCCAGGGTGTCGATCTTGTCGGCGGCATTGCCGCGCATCTCCTCGACCTTGGCCTGGCCTTCGGCCTTGGCCTCGCCGGCGAGTGCGCTGGCCTTGTCCTTGGTGTCGCCGCCGCCCGGATGGTTGGCGGAGGAGGGGCTGCCTTTGTCGGCGCCCGGTGGATTCTGCGAAGGGGTGACCATGGAGAGTGCTCCTGTTGTGGTGCCGAGTGCCGGATGCGAACCGCGACAACGAATCCGCGGGATCCGGGGAGTTCACGGTGGTTCGCAGGTGCGTTGTCGCACTCATCCACCGATGAGTCCGGGAAGCTCCGATCGAGTCCCCGAGCGTGCGGCTACCGGCGGGGAAGCGTTTCGATCCGGGCGCGGTCTCGACCTGGTGATCCCCGGTACAAGAGTGCGCCTGGTGCGAAACCCGTCGTGCTTCGCCTTCAGAGAGAAATCACCGCAGGCCGATCACGACTTCGGGCCAATCGAGAACCCGGATGGTTTCGCCAGCGATTCGAGCGGTGCACTGTCCACGTCGCTGGCGAATGTGTAGGACAACACTAGCGTGTGCGAGGGGTAGGCTTCGTGAAGTTCAGGCCTGTTTTCCCGATGAATGCGCACGACACGACGGGCGCGGCTGAACCAGTCAGACATCCTTCGGATGCGACATCCGGGCGACCGAGCGATCACAAAAAAAAGCCCGCTCCGCGACACCACCAGTGTGGCGCGCGGCGCGGGCAGCTCCGCGGGTGCGGGACGCAACCGAAGCAGAAGCGGACGGTCAGCGATGCGCCTGGGCGTGCACTTCGCCGACGCTGCCGGCGCGCAACAGCGGCACGATCTGCCACAGCGCCGACAGGCCGACCAGCACGTAGACCAGGCGGGCCAGCATGGCGTCCTGGCCGCCGAAGATCGCGGCCACCAGGTCGAACTGGGCCGCGCCCACCAGGCCCCAGTTGATGCCGCCGACGATCACCAGCGCGAGGGTGACGAGATTGAGAGCTTTCATGGGTGTCTCCGGGTCGTGGGGGAATGTTTTCGAAAGGGCGGGAGCGGCGCTCAGCCGCCCGGCATCAGCACCTTGTCGATCACGTGGATCACGCCGTTGCTGGCGGCCACGTCGGCGGTGACGACGTTCGCGTCATCCACCTTGACCGAACCGCCGGTCGCGTCGATGTCGACCGCACCGCCCTGCACGGTGGTGGCTTGTTCGAGCGTGACCACGCGCGAGGCGGGGTAGCGGCCCGGAACCACGTGGTAGGTGAGGATCGCGACCAGCTTGTCCTTGTTCTCGGGCTTGAGCAGCTCGTCCACGGTGCCGGCCGGCAGCGCGGCGAAGGCCGCGTCGGTGGGCGCGAATACGGTGAACGGTCCGGTGCCCTTGAGGGTGTCGACCAGGCCCGCCGCGGTGAGCGCGGCGGCCAGGGTGTTGAACTGGCCCGCGGCCACCGCGGTGTCGACGATGTCGCCGCGGCCCTGGGTGGCGGCGGCGCTGGTGGCGGCAGGCTCGCCGGCGAACACGAGCGGGGCGGCCAGGCCGAGGGCCAGGGCGGCGACCAGGGTGCGGACGGGGGAGGCGTTGCGGGATTGGGCGGTGCGGGTCATCTGGACGCTTCCGGATCGGGGTAGGGCGGCCAGTCTCGGGAAGCCGCCGTTAGCCGGTTGTCCAATCCAGTCCTGTACGTTTGTTGTACATTCGCCGGTATGTTCCCGGTCAAGGCCGCCGCCGAACTCAGCGGGCTCACTCCCGAGACCCTGCGCGCCTGGGAGCGGCGCCACGCGGCGGTGGCACCGCACCGCGACGGCAGGGGGCGGCGGCTGTACGACGCCGCGATGGTGGAGCGGCTCGGCCGCCTGCACCGGCTGACCGACCGCGGCCATCCGATCCGCGATCTGGCCGGCCTGGAGGACGCCGCCCTCGACCGGTTGCTCGAGGAGAGCCGGCATGCCGGCTACGGCGGTGTCGAGACCCTGCCGGAGCGGATGCTGGACGCGATCGCCGACTACCGGGTGGACGTGTTCGACCGCGATCTCTCGGTGGCGATCGCCACCCTGCCGCTGACGGTGCTGATGGCGCGCGTGGTGACGCCGCTGCTACGCGAGGTCGGCGTGCGCTGGGCCGACGGGCGCCTGGCGATCGCGCAGGAACGGCTGATCAGCAGCCTGCTGCGGGCGCGGCTGCTGTCGGTGCTCAACCAGCACCCGCGCGAGCGGCGCCCGCGGGTCCTGTTCGCCACCCTGCCGGGCGAGCCGCACGAGCTGGGCCTGCTGGGCGCGGCGCTGCACGCCTACGAGGGCGGCGCCCCGGTGCTGTACCTGGGCACCGAGCTGCCGGCCGTGGAGCTGGCGCGGGTGGCCAACCGGCTCGCCGCCGCGGCGGTGGCGCTGAGCTCGGTCGATCCGGGGCAGGCTCCGGCCGCGCTGGCGGAACTGCGCTGCCTCGATGCCGAACTCGCGCCCGGCGTGCCGGTATGGCTCGGCGGCGCGAACGCGCGCTACCTGGCCGAGGAGCTGCAGATCGAACGGCTGCAGGCGGTGACCGATCCGGCGGCGCTGACGCGGTTGATCAAGGGCCGCACCCTTGCCGAGGGGGCGCGCTGATCGCAGCGTGAGGGCCGGCCGGGTGGCCTCGACGAACCCGCACGAGCCCGCAGCAGGAGGAGTCCCATGCACCCAGAGATCCTGAAGTACAACGCGCGGCAGACCACCGACCACGGCAGGGTCTGCGACCTGCTTGCCCGTGAAATCGACAGGCACCTGCCGGAAGCCGAAAACAGGATCTGGCACGCGCATCCGGTCTGGTTCCTGGAGGGCAATCCGATCGTCGGCTACAGCAGGCAGAAGCCTGGCATACGGCTGATGTTCTGGAGCGGCGCGGACTTCGAGGAACCAGGATTGAACGTGGTCGGCAAGAAATTCAAGGACGCCTCGGTGTTCTACAACGACGTCTCGGAAGTGGACGAGGCGGACCTGGGCCGATGGCTGGCGAAGGCGCGCAGGATCCAGTGGGACTACAAGAACCTCGTGCGCCGCAAGGCGCTGCACCGGATCGAATAGCATCCGCGCATCGCACTGCTGGTGGGCGGCCGACTGATCCCGGTATCGCGCGAGGCGCGCCCCGATCCCTGGCGCAGATCGACCGGCAACCCTGGAAGCGGGCGCCCGGCGTGGGCGCTCGCCGGCAGTCGGGGCGGACGCCACCCCGGCGGTCGCGGTGGCCACCGCCTCGTGGACGGCTCAGCCGCCGATCGCCACCTTGCCGTTGTCCGCGCGCGCCGAGGCGAAGGCGGCGTCGAGCACGCGCATGTCGCGCACGCCCTCCTCGCCCGGTGCGCGCGGCGGGGAGCCGTTGAGGATGGCAAGCGCATCCTGGTCCATCTGCTCGGCTTGCATCCGCGGCCGTTCGCCCAGCTGCGCCGGGAACACCGTGCCGTCGCTGGCGCGGCCGGCGTTGCCCTCGTACGCCTGGAACGGCGACAGCGCGTACCAGCCGCGCTCGCAGTCGACCTGCAGGGTGTTGAGGTTGCGGCCGAAGCTGGTGACGCACTTGGCGACGATATCGCCAGGGAACTCCAGCTCGAAGCGCATGGTCTCGTCGACCTCGCCGAACACGTCGCGGCGCGCGGTCTCGTTCCAGGCGCGGATCGCGGTGGGCTCCAGACCGGTGCTGTAGCGCGCGGCGTTGACGCAGTACACGCCCATGTCGTACATCGCGCCGCCGCCGCGCGCCGGGTCGAGCCGCCAGGCATCGTCGGCGCCGTCGCGCCAGCCGAACCAGCCGGCGTCGGCGCGCAGCTTGACGATCCTGCCGAACGGCCGCTCCTCGGCCATCGCCATGAAGCGGCGCGTGTTCGGCTCGTGCTGCATCCGATAGCCGATGGTCAGCTGCACCCGGTTGTCGCGGCAGGCCTTCACCATCGCCTCGCCCTCGGCCGCGTCCATCGCCATCGGCTTCTCGCACCAGACGTGCTTGCCGGCGTTCGCCGCGAGGAGCGTCTGCGGCATGTGCAGGTGGTTGGGCGTGACCACGTAGACGACGTCGATATCGTCGTTGTCGGCGATGCGATGGAAGTCGTCGTAACCGTAGACGTTGGCATCGGGAATGCCGTAGCTGCCCTGCCACTCGGCGATCTTGTGCGGCGATCCGGTGACGATGCCGGCCAGCCGGCAGTGCCGGGTGAGCTGCAGCGCCGGCGCCAGCAGATCGCGGCTGTAGCCGCCCAGGCCGACCAGCGCCACGCCGAGCCGGCGCGCCGGTGCCGGACCCGCGAACGCGCCTGGCAGCGCGGCCGCCGCGCCACCCAGCGCCAGTGTCTGCAGCATCTCGCGCCGCGAGATGCCGCGGGGACCACGGTTCGCGTGCATCGCGTCCTCCAGGTCGGGCCTGTGCCGCATGTTAGCAGCGGCGGCGCCACGCGATCGTGTCGCGGAGCGCGTGCGGTCGCTCAGCGGCGCGAAGGCGGATCGGGCGCCTCGGCCGGCAGGTGGCTCACCAGCAGCTTGAGATAGAACGCAGGGAGGAACCACTCGAGCCCGATCGGCCGGGCAACGGCATAGGTGGCGAGCAGCAGCGCACCCAGGTAGGCGGTCGTCGCGGCAGGCCGCTGCAGGTACTTCGGGACGGTCAGGACGACCGCTGCGGCGCCCAGCAGGTACGCCGCCGTCAGCGCGAGCCACCAGCCATCGAACGACAGGAACAGCCAGGACACCACGGCCAGGTGCAGCACGTGGATCGAAACGAATGCCATGTGGTGCCGGAATCCCCGTCCCGGGCGGTGATACCAGCGCTTCGCGGTGGAGGTCGAGCCGGTGACGATCCCGCCCGCCACATCGAAGGCGAGTACGCAACACGCCGCGTACTGAAGCAACGACCAGTGCTCGACCGCACCGTAGGCGTAGAACGGCGCCGCGACGGCAGCGACCGCCGACACGCCGAACTGCAGCGCCAGTTCGGCCCTGGTGGCCCCCGGCCCGACCAGCCTGTCCAGCACCCCACCGGGGCCGGGCCGCGGGCGGCGAATGTTCGAATCGGCGCTCATGGCTCCTGTACCATCGCAAACCCCGCGGCGGCAGAAGGGTAAACGCTTGAATGCGTGGCCCCAGCCTAGGGGATGAACGCGACACAAGCCAATCGATCGGGCCACCGAGGCCACGGTCGTGGTGCTGCGGAACCGGTCCGCGAGCCCTGGCCGCCCCACAATGTGGAGATCCTGATGAACCAATCGCTCGGCCTCGTTTCCCTCGTCGTGCGCGACTACGACGAGGCGCTCGCGTTCTTCGTCGGCACGCTGGGCTTCCGGCTGGTCGAGGACACGCCGGTGCCCGAGCAGTCCAAGCGCTGGGTGGTGGTGTCGCCGCCGGGCACCGGCGCGTGCCAGCTGCTGCTGGCGCGGGCGTCCGGCCCGGAACAGGAAAGCCGCATCGGCGGCCAGACCGGCGGCAGGGTGTTCCTGTTCCTCTACACCGACGACTTCTGGCGCGACTACGAGGCATACCGGTCCCGCGGCGTGGTGTTCGTGCGCGAGCCGAAGCAGGAGCCGTACGGCACCGTTGCGGTGTTTCGCGACCTGTACGGCAATCTGTGGGATCTCCTGCAGCCCACAGCCTCGCATCTCGCGCGGCGTGGCGCCGCCTAGCATCGTTGACCGGAGGCCGATGCGCCTGCGAACCTGACCGCAGCCGCGGGTGCGCGGCGAACTGGACACCCCTTCGATGCAAGACTCGACGTCCGTCGCTTCGCAGCGGTCTTCCGGAACCGGGCGGATCGGCCTGCCGGCGTCCTCGCCGGACTCATCGGCAAGCGGGTCCGGGAACGAGGCTCGATGCGATCTGGATAGCCACGTCTCCAGCGCACGGCATTGGGTCCGCATGAATGCCGATCTCCCGGCGAGCCGGCATCGGCGCGGGGGTCGGCTCGGGGCGCCCGGCCAATTCCTGCCGCCGGTGGCGCTGGCCATCGTCCTGTCCGCATCGCCGGCGCTGGCCGAGGAGCCTGGCGCGGTGCCGTGCGTGGCCGACGGCGACGCGCACTACGTCTGCGGCTTCGTCAACCCCGAAGACGTGGCGCCGCTGCAGGACGGCGCGATGGTGCTCGTCGGCAAACTGGGGCCGGGACGCGCCGGCGGTGGCGGCCCTTACCTGGTCGACGGCACGGCGCCGGTAGTGGAGGCGATTCCCCTTGAGTGACGATGCATCGATCCGGCGCGCCCGGGCTGGCGACGAGGCCGCCCTGGCCCTGGTGGGCCAGGCCAGCTTTCTCGAGACGTTTTCCGGGGTGCTTGATGGCGCCGCGATCGTGGAACACTGCCTCCGTGCCCATTCCGCTGCGAAGTACGAACAGTGGCTCGCGGACCCCGGCACCGCGGTCTGGATCGCCGAGTCCGCTTCCGGCAATGCCCCGGTCGGGTACGCGGTCGTCGCCAGGCCCGACCTGCCGGGTGCCGATCCGGCGACCGACCTGGAGCTCAAGCGGATCTACCTGCTGGGCCGGTACCAGGGCGGGGGCACCGGACGAAAGCTCCTGGGCTGGGCGGTCGAACACGCGACCGCCGCCGGCGCCGCGCGCCTGCTGCTGGGCGTCTACGCCGGCAACGACCGGGCCATCGGCTTCTACCGGCGGCAGGGCTTCGTCGATTTCACCGAGCGGAAGTTCAACGTCGGCGGCCGCGACTACGACGACCGGGTGATGAGCCTGCCGCTCGGGGTGTGAGCATCAGCCGATCCCGGGCCTGGAAGCGGACCGGCGGCTGATCCGTTGCCGGTCTGTCGCTGTCCTACACTCCGGGTCGCCCTTCGCCCGCGGGAAACCCGATGCGCCCTTTGCTGTTGTCCCTCCTGCTGCTCGCCGCCTTGCCCGCATCCGCCCGGCAGGCTCCGGCCGACGACGCGCATGCGCGCGCCGTGGCCGCAGGCTACAAGGCGCTGACCCTGTGCAGCGCGCACTTCAACGCGGGCCGCGGGCGGGCCGCGGTGGAGGCGCTGGAGTTGCGCGGCGTCTATCCGGAATACGACGCCCTGGTGCGCGCGCTGCCGGCACGCATCGACCCGCAAGGCCGCACCGTCGCGGTGCCGTTCGACCCGGCGCTGCCGCCGCGGATCGCCGCCTGGCGCCCGAATCTCGGCTGCGCGCAGCTGCCGATCGGTGCCGATGCCGCGGCGGTGGCGGCGCTGCCGCGTTTCGATGCACAGGCCCCCGATCTGGACGGTCGGCCTTGGCCGCTGGGCGAGCGCGACGCCACCGCGGTCGCGGCGGGCGACGCGCAGGCGCTGGAGCGGGCAGTGGCCGCGGCGTTCGACCCGGCGCGATTCGGCGAGGGCCACGCGACCACCGCGGTGCTGGTGCTGCAGCATGGAAAGATCGTCGCCGAGCGCTACCGCGACGGCTTCGGCCCGCACGTGGCGCAGCGCACCTGGTCGGTCGCCAAGAGCATCGCCGGCACCCTGGTCGGCGTGGCCGCGGCCGACGGGCTGCTGGATCCCGACGCGCCGGCCCCGGTGCCCGAGTGGCAGCGTCCCGGAGATCCGCGCGCCGCCATCACCACCGACCAGCTGCTGCGGATGGCCAGCGGCCTGCACAGCGACACCGCCGGCAACCGCACCGACGCGCTGTACTTCGGCGGCGCCACCGTGGCCGAGGCCGCCACCGGCTGGCCGCTGCGGGCGCCGCCGGGCAGCGCGTTCCGCTATGCCAACAACGACATCGTGCTGGCCATCCACGCGCTGCGCGCGGCGACCGGCGACGATGCCCGCGCCCTGTCCCGCCCCTACACCGATCTGTTCTGGCCACTGGGCATGACCCGCACCCATGCCGAGACCGACTGGCAGGGCGGTTTCGTGCTCTCGAGCCAGGTGTGGTCGACCGCGCGCGACCTCGCGCGCTTCGGGCTGCTCCACCAGCACGACGGCGTGTTCGCCGGCCGCCGGCTGCTGCCGGAGGGCTGGGTGCAGGACGCGACCACGGCCTCGGGCCCGCAGCCGGATGGCGAGTTCGGTTACGGCGCCACGTGGTGGCTGTTGCAGCGCTC
Organism: Luteimonas endophytica; assembly: GCF_029887875.1. GTDB lineage: Bacteria > Pseudomonadota > Gammaproteobacteria > Xanthomonadales > Xanthomonadaceae > Luteimonas > Luteimonas endophytica. The sequence goes on along the minus strand of NZ_JARXRM010000012.1, from coordinate 66,430 downwards.
GGCCGGCGTGCCGGCCGATGCCTTCGCCGCGTTCGGCAACCGCGGCCAGTACGTGGTGGTGGTGCCATCGCGCGAGGTGGTGATCGTGCGCCGCGGCGAGGACCCGGCCGGCCACCGCTTCGACATCGCCGGCTTCGCCGCACAGGTGCTGGCGGCGCTGGATTGAAGCGGCCGGGCCGCGCGGCCGCCACGCGTCAGCGTCCGTTGCGCCGCAGCGCGATCCGCGCCGGTGTGAACCACGAACCGGGCTCCGGAGCGGTGAGGGGAAGGGTCGGTCCGGATGCTCCAGCCATGCGCCGGGCAGATCTCCTTGCAGATGGAGAGGCCGAGCCTGGCGCCTTCGCCGTCCTTCGGGTTGCCGCGCCAGAACCGTTCGAACAGGCGCGGGCGCAGGTCCGCAGGGACACCGGGGCCCTGGTCTTCGACGCTGAAGCCGGGCGGATCGTTGACGACGCGTATCTCGCCGCCCGACGGCGAATGGAGAATGGCATTTTCCAGCAGGTTCTCGACCAGCACCTTCGCCGCCGCGCCGGCGAGGTACGATGGCCGGCGGGCTTCGGGAGGTCCGACACGATGCGAGTGCTGCTGCTGTTGCCGCTGGTTGCCGCGATGCTCGGCTGCGAGCGGCCTCCGCCCGTCTCCGCCGATGCGGCCGGCACGAGCGACGAAGCCGCCGCTCCGGGCCGCGCGCGGCAGCGGCCGTTCGCCGCCGTCGACCTGGAGCGCGAGGTCGCCAGGCTCGCCGCCCAGCACGGTGAGGACGGCCTCTGGCCGGGCTTCGATCCGCTGGCGGTGCCGCTGGCGGTGTACGACGGAGAGCGTACCTTCCTGTTCCGCCATCCGTCGCCGCCCGACGGCTTCGCGCCGGTGCCCGGGCACGGCCCGGGCGTGCATGCGAGCGAAGGCCGCCACGAGGCCGTCGCGGCCAATACCAGCGTCGAGCTGGGCGGGGCCGCGACCGCCACCATGCTGCTGGACCGCCCGGCGCCGGACCGCAACCCCATCGAGCTGGCGGCGGTCGCCATCCACGAGGCGTTCCACGCCCATCAGCGCGCGCATCACCAGGATTGGGTGGCGAACGAGGCCGACCTGTTCGCCTATCCGACCGGCTCGGCGGAACTGCTCGCGCTGCAGCGCCTGGAAGCGGCGGCGCTGCGCGAGGCGCTGGCGGCGGACGCGGACGATGCGGCCGCCTGCTGGGCGCGCCACGCGCTGGCGCTGCGCGCAGAGCGCCATGCCGCCATCGAACCGGCCTTCGCCGCCTACGAACGCGGCACCGAACTCAACGAGGGCCTGGCCACCTACATCGAGATGCGCGCGGCGGGACGGGCCGCGCAGACCCTGCCGGCCGCCTTCGGGCCGGCCGACGTGCGCCGCCGCGCCTACACCAGCGGCGCGTCGCTGGCGCTGCTGCTGGACCGGTTGCAGCCGGACTGGCGGGCGACGCTGGCCGATGCCGAGGCTCCATCGCTGCACGCGGCGCTCGCGGCCGCGCTCGGCCCGGGCCAGACCTGCCGGTTCGGCGACGAACGGTTCGCCGCCGCGCACGCGAGGGCGGAAGAAGACGTGGCCGAACTGGCGGCCGAGCGAACCCGCCGCCTGGCCGTGTTCCACACCGAACCCGGATGGCGGGTGGTCGTCGAGGCCGCGCGCGACGACCGGCTGCTATGGCCGCAGGGGTTCGATCCCCTGAACGTCGAACCGCTCGACGGCCAGCGTGCGCTGCATACCCGCTTCGTGCGGCTGGGCAACGACAGCGGCCGGCTCGAGGTGATGGACGAAACCGCGTTGACCGAAGGCGCGGGCGCCCACCCGCTGTTCGAGGGGGTGCGGCGCGTCACCCTGACCGGGCTGGCCGAGCCCCACATCCGGCAGGACGGCGGCGGCGTCGCCCTGCGCGCGCCGGGACTGGCGCTCGAGTTCGAAGACGCGGTCATCCAGCGGGAGAAGGGCACGGTCACGATCCGTCTCGGCGGCTGACCGGTTCCCCGCGTGCGTCCGCCGCCCGGCACCGGGCGG
>NZ_JARXRM010000012.1:34103-64403 GCF_029887875.1 Luteimonas endophytica | reverse complement strand
GCGCCGCCGGCCCACGCGACCGGCGACGCATCGGCGTTGCCGCTCAGCCCGCCTTCTTCTCCGCGATCCACTGGTCCACGCGCCGCTCCAGCAGGTCCAGCGGCATGGCGCCGCCGCCGAGCACGGCGTCGTGGAAGCCGCGGATGTCGAAGGCCTCGCCGAGCTCGGTTTCGGCCTTCCGGCGCAGCTGCTGGATCTTGATCATGCCCACTTTGTAGGCGGTGGCCTGGCCCGGCATGATCAGGTAGCGCTGCACTTCGGAGCGCACCGCGGCCGCCGGGATCGAGCTGTTCTCGCCGAAGTAGTCCACCGCCTGCTGTTCGGTCCAGCCCTTGGCGTGCATGCCGGTGTCGACGACCAGGCGGATCGCGCGCCACATCTCCGAGGTCAGCCGGCCGTATTCGGAGTACGGGTCCTCGTAGGTCCCCGGCATCTCCTTGGCCAGCCATTCCGAGTACAGCCCCCAGCCCTCGGCGTAGGCGGTGCTGGAATACTGGGTGCGGAAGGTGGGTACGCCCTCGAGCTCCTGCGCGATCGAGATCTGCATGTGATGGCCGGGCAGGCCCTCGTGGTAGGCGATCACCTCCAGCTCGGGCTTCGGCATCGCGTTCATGTCCGACAGGTGCGCGTAGTAGATGCCGGGGCGGCTGCCATCGGGGGTGCCGGGGAAGTAGTGCTGGGCGGCGCCGTCCTGCTCGCGGAACGGCTCCACGCGCTTGACCACCAGCTCGGCCTTGGGCAGCAGGCCGAAGTAGTCGGGCAGGTGGCGCTCGATGTTGTCGATGACCCGGGTGGCCTCGTCGATGTACGCCTGGCGGCCTTCGTCGGTGTCGGGAAACTTGAACTTCGGATCGGTGTGGATGTGTTCGAAGAACGCCGGCAGGTCGCCTTCGAACCCGACCCGTTCCTTCAGCGCTTCCATCTCGCCGCGGATCCGCGCCACCTCGTCGAGACCGAGCTGGTGGATCTCGTCGGCGCTCATCGCGGTGGTGGTGTTCTCGCGAAGCTGGTAGGCGTAGTAGTCGGCGCCGTTGGGATGGGTGGTGCCGACCCCGGCCGGGTTCTCCAGCGCGTTGGACAGCTCCTCCTCGCTCCACGCGATCACCCGGTCGTATGCGGGACGCACCTGTTCCACCAGCACCGCGCGCGCCTGCTGCTTCAGTTCCTCGGCGCGCTCGGCGGTGATCGCTTCGCTCTCGACCAGGGCATCGGCCTTGGCCTGCAGATCGGCCCACAGGGCGCTGTCCGCCGCCTCGTCGAAGGGCGCGCCGGCCACCACCTTGCGCGACTGCTCGACCACGCCTTCCAGAGCGAACTTCGGCGGGCGGATGGCCTTCATCGCCGAGGCGCGCCCGCGTTCGATCAACTGGTCCAGCACCCGCGGCACCGCTTCCAGGCGCGAGATGTAGGCGAGATAGTCCTGCTCGGTCTCGACCTTGTGGAAGTTGATCAGGAAGGTCGGCAGAAAGCTGTTCATGCCGTTCATCTGGTCGAAGGCGTAGCCGTTGAGCAGGAACGGCTCGCCGTCGCGCGCGCTTTCGTACTGGCGCTTCCACAGGTCCCAGGACAGCTTGGAGGCGTCGTCGAGTGCGTCGTAATCGAAGCTCGATTCCATCTGCTCCACCGACGCCTCGAGCCAGGCGAGCTGTTTGCGGGCTGCCGCCTCGGAGAAGTCGTCGAGCTCGCCGTAGAGATCCTTGCGGCCCAGGAAGGTCAGCCGCATCGGGCTGAACTGCAGCAGTTCCTCGTACTGGGTCTCGAACCAGGCGTTGAGTCGCGCGGACTGGTCCTCGGCCTGCTGCCCGGCTTCGGTGGCGGCGGCGGGCGCGGTGCTGCTGGCGGCGGTGTCGGCAGGCTGCTGCGAGCAGGCCGCCAGGGCCAGCGCGAGGGCCAGGGTGCTGCAGGCGAATGCGTTTCGCACGGATCTACTCCTGGGGAGGGAACGAAAGGGGGCCATTGTGCGCACAGCCGCGGGCGTCCGTCCCCTGCTGGATGTCACGGCGGGTCGAACCGGGCTGAGTCGCGGCCGGGCCGGACGCAGACGCCCGCGGCGTTCGCGGCCACGGGCCGCTCCCGCAGAGGGCGCGCCCTGGTCGCCACGATGGCGCGTGGCGTGCGCTCAGGCGAGGACCTTTTCGCTCGCTTCCTCCGGCTCGGCCGGCGCTTCGGCCTCGGCCTCGACCGGTGGCGCCGGCGCACGTCCGCCGGCCTTGCCGATCTCGGCGGCGATCGCGGAGTGGGAGGCCTTCTCGGCCATCATGCAGCGCTCGCGCGCGTCCGGGCAGAGGATCTGCATGTAATCGGCGTCGAAGTTGAGCCGTTCGGCCAGGAAATCCACGAACGCGCGTACCTTGGGCGAGGTCACCTGGCCGCGCGGGAACACCGCGCTGAGCGCCACCTCCGGACCGGTCCAGCCGGCCAGGACCCGGCGCACGTAGCCCTGCTCGGCATAGGCCTTGACGTTGATGTCGCCGGCCAGCATCAGGCCCTCGCCGCAGAGCAGGGCGCCGCGCAGGCCGGCCGGATCGTTGGCCACCATCACCGGGTCGATGCGGTACTCGACGCTGCGCTGGCCGTCGTCGAGCGGCCAGTAGTAGTGGCCGTTGCGCTGGAACTTCTGCATGCCCAGGGTGCGGTGATGCTGCAGGTCGTCGGGGTGCAGCGGTTCGCCGTGGCGCGCGATGTAGTTGGGGCTGGCGTAGATCTGGGTGCGGAACGTGGACAGCCGCCGCGCCACCAGGTTGGAGTCGGGCAGTTCGCCGATCCGCAGGGCGACGTCGATCTCGCGGTCGATCAGGTCCAGCGGCTCGTTGCTCAGCAGCATCTCGACCCGCACCTCCGGGTGGCGGGCGTGGAACTCGCCCAGCAGCGGGGCGATGCGCTCGATGCCTAGCGAATAGGGCGAGGTCAGCCGCAGCCAGCCGCGCGGACCGGCCTGCAGCTGGCTCACCGCGCTCTCGGCCTCGTCGAGGTCGCGGGCGATACGCTGGCAGTGCTCGTAGTAGATGTTGCCGGCCTCGGTGAGACCGAGCTTGCGGGTGGTGCGATGGAGCAGCTGCGCGCCCAGGCGCGTCTCCAGCTCCTGCACCTTGCGGCTGACGGTGGTCTTGGGCAGGCGCAGCGCGCGCGCCGCGGAAATGAAGCTGCCCAGTTCCACCACCTTGACGAAGATGATGGTGTCGTTGAGGTCGCGGGACATGAGGTTCGATTCCGGGGGGGAAGAAGCGCTGCGGCCCCGCAAGAGGGGATTGGACCGCAACGGGGACAATTATTCCCTCATTCAGGGACTAATCAAGTGCCATGGCGGGCGCTAACTTGTGCGCCTCCCCGATGCAGGCGCTCCCCCGATGCCCGCTCCGAGCCACTTCCCGACACTCCCCCGCCAGCGCCGGATCGCTGCCTCCAGCCCGCGCTCCGGCGCGCCAGTTATCGTGCGTGTTCAGTCACTTGCCGATCGGGCGGGGGCGCTGCGGCGGGTCGTGATGCGCGCCTCCACCGGCATGGGGCCGAGCCTGCCCGGACGGCCCGGGTATCGGGCGGGCATCCCAATGGCGGGAGAAATAATCCCGGGAGCTGGACAATGACCCGGCAATTGCTGGTGCTGGGCGCCACCGGCGCGGTCGGCCGCGGCGTGGTCGCCGCCGCCGCCGCCTCGCGGCGGCCGGTTCTCGCGGTCTCGGCCGATGGGGCCGGCCTGCGCGCGCTGCGCGCCCGCCATCCGGACGCGGACCTGACCACGATCGCCGCGCCGCTGCGCAGCGAGGCGGACGCCGCGGCGCTCGCCGTGCGGTTGCGCGACCGCGCGCTGTGCGGGGTGATCGCCACCATCGGCACCGAAGCCGCGCGCGGCCGCCTGCTCGACCAGCCGGCCGAGGTGCTCCGGCGGACCCTGGACGAGGACCTGCTGCCGCATCTGTTCGCGGCGCGGCACCTGTTCCCGCTGCTGCCCCGGCACGACCGCGGCACCGGCTACGTGCTGGTCGGCGGGCCCGGCGGCGAGTACCCGTGGGCCGGCTATGGCCACCGCTCGATCGCCGCCGCGGCGCTGCGCATGCTCGCCCGCGTGCTGCACGACGAGGCCGGGCGCGCCGGGCTGCGGGTGCAGCTGCTCACCCTCGACACCCCGGTGCGCAGCGACGGCAACCACGCCCATGCCTGCGCCGAGTGGCCCTTGGCCGAGGCGGTCGGCCGCCGGGCGCTGGCGCTGCTGGCCTGCGCCCCGGCGCGTGGCGCCGCCCCTGCGGTGGTGCCCTACGCCAGCGCGCCCGACTTGACCTCGAGCGAGGTCGAGGTCGCAACCTTCGCCGCCGCGCACGCAGAAGGCGCGGCGGACACGGCGCCCGAGCTGCGCGATGCACGCGCGCTGCTCGACGCCATCGCTTCCACTTCCCCCGACTCCAGGACAACGCCACGATGAACCGCATCCACCGCAGTTTCCGCAGGCCCGCGCTCGCGGGGGCCCCGCATCGCCTCGCCACGCCGCTGCTCGGCCTGCTGGCCGCGGCCGTGCTCGCCGCGTGCAGCAGTCAAGCTGCCCCGGGGGAAGGCGAGATGCCGCCGCCGGAGGTCAGTGTCGCCCAGGTGCTCGAGCGCCCGGTCGCGCAGTGGGACGGCTTCACCGGCCGCGTCGCCGCGGTCGAGAGCGTCGAGCTGCGTCCGCGGGTGAGCGGCTACATCGAGCGGATCGCCTTCCGCGAGGGCGACGAGGTCGCCAAGGGCGACCTGCTGTTCGTGATCGACCAGCGCCCGTATCGCGCCGAACTGGCGCGCGCCGAGGCGCAGCTGGCGAGCGCGCGCAGCGAGGCGCAGCTGGCCCGCAGCCAGGACACGCGCGCCGAGGAGCTGCTCGCGTCCGCGGCGATCTCGCGCGAGGAGCACGAGGCGCGGCGCGCCGCCAGCGCCCAGACCGCCGCCGCGGTGCGCGCGGCCGAGGCCGCGGTGACCGCGGCGCGGCTGGACCTGCAGTACACCGAGGTCCGCGCGCCGATCGACGGCCGCATCGGCCGCGCCCTGGTCACCGCCGGCAACCTGGCCCAGGCCGATGCCACCCTGCTGACCACGCTGGTCTCGCTGGATCCGGTGCACGTGCACTTCGATGCCGACGAGCAGAGCTTCCTGCGCTACCAGGCGCTGGAGCGCAGCGGCCAGCGCGAGGACGGCGGCAACGCGGTGCGGGTGGGCCTTGCCAACGAGGAAGGCTTCCCCCACGAGGGGGTGCTGGACTTCACCGACAACCACGTCGATCCGGGCACCGGCACCATCCGCGCGCGCGCGGTGGTGGCCAATCCGGACCGCATCTTCGTCCCGGGCCTGCACGCGCGCGTGCAGCTGCAGGCAAGGGGCGAGCGCCCGGCGCTGCTGATCGACGAGCGCGCCGTGCTCACCGACCAGGACCGCAAGTACGTCTACGTGCTCGGCGAGAACGACCAGGCCGAACGCCGCGACATCGTGCCCGGCCGCAGCGTCGCGGGCGCGGGCCCGAACGGCGGTTCGCTGCTGGTGGTCCAGGAGGGCCTGACGGCCGAGGATCGGGTGATCGTGCACGGCGTGCAGAAGGTGTTCTTCCCGGGCATGCCGGTGGCGCCGGTGCCGGTGGACATGGGAGACCCGGCCCCGGCCCCGCAGGTCGCCAGCGCCGCGGCTCCGTGAGCGCGGCATGAGTTCGGGGCCGGCCGCGCTCTCCCCAGCGCGCGCCGGCCCGGGTCCCGTCCGATCCGCCCCGCAAGCGCCCGCGCCGCGGGCGGCCCCCTCCCCCGAGCCGTGGGGCGGGTCGGGCAGGGACTTTTTCAACGACGCCGGTCGCCGCCGGTCGCCGCCGCCGTAGCGGCACATCGAACCAGGAACACGCCATGGACTTCTCACGCTTCTTCATCGACCGCCCGATCTTCGCCGCGGTGCTGTCGATCATCATTTTCGCGGTCGGCCTGATCGCGATCCCGAACCTGCCGATGAGCGAGTACCCGGACGTGGTGCCGCCGTCGGTGATGGTGCGTACCGTGTACCCCGGCGCCAATCCGAAGGTGATCGCCGAGACCGTGGCCACGCCGCTTGAGGAGGCGATCAACGGGGTCGAGGACATGATGTACGTCAAGTCGGTCGCAAGTTCCGATGGCGTGCTGCAGCTCACCGTGACCTTCCGTCCCGGCACCGATCCGGACGACGCCGCGGTCAAGGTGCAGAACCGCGTGGCCCAGGCGCAGGCGCGCCTGCCCGAGGACGTGCGCCGCCAGGGCGTGACCGTGCAGAAGCAGTCCCCGACCTTCCTGATGGTCGTGCATCTCACCTCGCCCACCGGGAAGTACGACCTGCTGTACCTGCGCAACTACGCGCGTCTGCACGTCAAGGACGAGCTGGCGCGGATCCAGGGCGTCGGCGACGCGCAGATCTTCGGCGGGGGCGACTACGCCATGCGCGCCTGGCTCGACCCCGACGCGATCGCCGCGCGCGGCCTGACCGTCGGCGACGTGCTGGGGGCGATGCGCGAGCAGAACGTGCAGGTCTCGGCCGGCCAGCTCGGCGCCGAACCGATGCCCGACAGCCGCTTCCTGACCCTGATCAACGCCCAGGGCCGGCTGACCACAGAGGAGGAGTTCGGCGACATCGTGATCGAGAGCGGCGCCAGCGGCCAGGTCGTGCGCCTGCGCGACGTCGCCCGGCTGGAACTGGGCGCGGGCGACTACACCCTGCGCTCGCAGCTCGACGGCCAGGACGCGGTCGCGGTGGGCGTATTCGAGGCGCCCGGCGCCAATGCGCTGCAGATCCGCGAGCAGGTCATCGCCACCATGGAAGAGCTCTCGCAACGCTTCCCGGAAGGCATGGAATACGAGTCCGTCTACGACACCACGGTGTTCGTGCGCGACTCGATCAAGTCGGTGATCAAGACCCTGCTCGAGGCAGTGCTGCTGGTGGCGCTGGTGGTGATCCTGTTCCTGCAGACCTGGCGCGCCTCGCTGATCCCGCTGCTGGCGGTGCCGGTGTCGGTGGTGGGCACCTTCGGTGCGCTGTACCTGCTGGGCTACTCGATCAACACCCTGACCCTGTTCGGGCTGGTGCTGGCGATCGGCATCGTGGTCGACGACGCGATCGTGGTGGTGGAGAACGTCGAGCGCCATATCGAGGACGGCGCCTCGCCGCTGGAAGCGGCGCACATGGCGATGCGCGAAGTGTCGGGGCCGATCATCGCCATCGGCCTGGTGCTGTGCGCGGTGTTCGTGCCGATGGCGTTCCTGACCGGCGTGAGCGGGCAGTTCTATCGCCAGTTTGCGGTGACCATCGCCATTTCCACGGTCATCTCCACGGTCAACTCGCTGACCCTGTCGCCGGCGCTGGCGGCGATGCTGCTCAAGCCCCACGACGCCCCCAAGGACCGCCTGTCGCGGCTGATCGAGCGGATGTTCGGCTGGCTGTTCCGCCCGTTCAACCGCTTCTTCAAGCGCAGCTCGGAGCAGTACCAGCGCGGGGTGGTCCGGGCACTGGGGCGGCGCGGCGCGGTGTTCGGCATCTATGCCGGCCTGCTGCTGGCGACCGGGCTGATGTTCCAGCTGGTGCCGGCCGGCTTCATCCCGGTGCAGGACAAGCTCTACCTGATCGCGGGCGTGAACCTGCCCGGCGGCACCTCGCTGCCGCGCACCCACGAAATGCTGAACAAGGTGAGCGAGATCGCCATGCAGGACGAGGACGTGATCAACACCGTCGCCTTCCCTGGGCTGAACGTGCTGCAGTTCACCAACACGCCCAACTACGGCACGGTGTTCCTCAATCTCAAGCCGTTCGACGAGCGCAAGCGCACCGCCGAGGAGATCAACGCCGACCTCGGCCAGAAGATCGCCGCGCTCCAAGAGGGCTTCGCGTTCTCGTTCATGCCCCCGGCGATCCAGGGCCTGGGCAACGGCTCCGGCTACCAGCTGTTCATCGAGGACCGCGCGGGGCTCGGCTACGGCGCGCTGCAGGAGGCGGTGAACCGGTTCCAGGGCGCGATCTCGCAAACCCCGGGCATGGGCTTTCCGATCAGCAGCTACCAGGCCAACGTGCCGCAGCTGGACGCCGAGGTCGACCGGGTCAAGGCCAAGGCGCAGGGCGTGCAGCTGACCGATCTGTTCGACACCCTGCAGACCTATCTCGGCTCGGCCTACGTCAACGACTTCAACCAGTTCGGCCGGACCTGGCAGGTGATCGCCCAGGCCGACGCGCCGTTCCGCGACAGCGTCGAGGACATCGCCAACCTGCGGACCCGCAACGACCGCGGCGAGATGGTGCCGATCGGTTCGATGGTCACCGTCCGCGAGACCTTCGGTCCCGACCCGGTGCTGCGCTACAACGGGTACCCGGCCGCCGACCTGGCCGGCGAGTCCGATCCGCGCGTGTTGTCCTCGGCCGAGACCATGGACGTGCTGACCGAACTCGGCGCGGCCGCGCTGCCCAACGGCATGACCTTCGAGTGGACCGACCTGAGCTTCCAGCAGGCCAACCAGAGCCGCGCGGCGCTGATCATCTTCCCGCTGGCGGTGATGCTGGTGTTCCTGGTGCTGGCGGCGCTGTACGAGAGCTGGACCCTGCCGCTGGCGATCATCCTGATCGTGCCGATGTGCATGCTCTCGGCGATGCTCGGGGTGTGGGCGACCGGCGGCGACAACAACACCTTCGTCCAGGTCGGGCTGGTGGTGCTGATCGCGCTGGCGTGCAAGAACGCGATCCTGATCGTCGAGTTCGCCCGCGAGCTGGAACAGCAGGGCATGGGCATCGTGGAGGCCGCGCTCGAGGCCTGCCGCCTGCGCCTGCGTCCGATCATCATGACCTCGATCACCTTCACCGCGGCGGTGGTGCCGCTGGTGCTGGCGACGGGAGCCGGCGCCGAAGTGCGCCAGGCGCTGGGCACCGCGGTGTTCGCCGGGATGATCGGCGTGACCGGGTTCGGCCTGTTCCTCACCCCTGTGTTCTACGTGGCCCTGCGCAAGCTGGTCGAGCGCCGCGAGGCGGCGCGCGCCGGCCGCGGCGGCGACCTGGAGGTTTCCCATGCATGACCGATACCGTTCCGCGGCCCGCGGGCTGCCCTCGCTGCTGGCGCTGGCGCTGGCGGCCTGCGCCGCCGGCCCCGACCATGTCCGCCCCGAGCTTGCGGTGGCGGAGACCTTCGCCGCCTCGCCGGCGCCCGATCCGTCCGCGCTGCCGGCGCCGGACGAGGCGTTCTGGGAGGCGTTCGGCGACGCCCGGCTCGACGCGCTGGTCGCCGAGGCGCTGCAGGCCAACCACGACCTGCGCATCGCCCTGGCCAACTACGACCGCGCCAACGCGCTGTTGCGGGGCGCGCGCTTCGACCGGTTCCCGACGGTCACCGGCTCGGCCGAAGCGGCGAGCAGCCGCGCCAGCGCCGACCAGGCCCCGGGCGTGCCGCGCGCCGACCGCGACACCGACGGCTTCAGCGCCGGTATCTCCGCCAGCTGGGAGCTGGACCTGTTCGGCCGCGTCCGCCGCGGCGTGGAGGCCGCGCGCGCCGGCGCGGCGGCCGGCGCCGCCGACCTGGCGGCCCTGCAGGTAGCGATCGTCGGCGAGGTGGTGCGCGGCTACGTGGAGCTGCGCGGCGCCCAGGAGCGACTGCGCGTGGCCCAGGCCAATGCCGACAACCAGCGCGAGACGCTGCGCCTGGTCGAGGCGCGCTTCGAGGCCGGGCGCGGCACCGGCTTCGACACCGCGCGCGCCCGTGCGCAGCTCGAATCCACCCTGGCGCGGGTGCCGGCGCTGCAGGCGGAGGTCGCCACCCAGATCCATCGGTTGTCGGTGCTGACCGGGCGCACGCCTGACGCGCTGGCCGAGGTGCTCGGGCCGTCGGCGCCGCTGCCGGCCCTGCCGCAGCGGCTGGACGCGGGCACCCCCGGCGACCTGCTGCGCCGCCGCCCCGACATCGCCGCCGCCGAACAGCGCCTGCACGCCGCCACCGCGCGCATCGGGGTGGCGACCGCGGACCTGTTCCCGCGCTTTACCCTCGGCGGCCTGATCGGCAGCCAGGCGATCGACAGCAGCGCCCTGTTCGAGCGCGACAGCGAGACGCGACTGGTCGCGCTGGGCATCGACTGGTCGTTCCTAGACATCGGCCGGGTGCGTGCGCGCATCGCCGCCGCCGAGGCCGAGGCCGCCGGCGAGCTGGCGCGCTACGAGCAGACCGTGTTGCTGGCGCTGGAGGACACCGAGAACGCACTGGTGCGCTATGCCCGCAACCGCGAGCAGGACGCGCACCTGGCGCTTGCGGCGGCCGACAGCGCCCGTGCGGCGGAGCTGGCTCGCACCCGTTTCGAGGCCGGCGCCGCCGACCTGTTCGAGGTGCTCGACGCCGAGCGCACCCGGCTGCAGGCGGAGGACGCGCTGGCCGAGGCGCGGACCCGCAGCGTCACCGGCGCGGTGGCGCTGTACCGCGCCCTGGCCGGCGGCTGGCCGCAGCGGTTGCCGGCGCGCGAGCAGGTGGCCGGCCGCGGATGACCACGCGGCCGCGTCGGGGCGTTCACGCGCCGCCTCGGCCGACGTTCAACTGATGTCCGCGGCCTTTTGCCGTCCATCGGAGACCGTCATGCACCATCGCAGCCCAACCGCACTCCTGCTCGCCGCCACACTTGCCCTGTGCGCGTCCGCACCACCGGTCGCGGCCCAGCAAGTCACCTTCCCCGACCCGCTGTTCGTGACCACCGGTACCAGCTGGAGCATCGCTCTGGACGACAGCGACCCCGCCAGGGGCGTGGGCTACAAGCTGGTCCCGCCGAACGGCAACAGCAGCGCGGGCTGGCTCGTGCTGAACTACCTCGACGGCGGCTACCTGCTGACGGGACTTCCAGGGCAGCCCCCGATGAACATCGAGATCGACCCCATCCCGCTGGGCAAGTCGTGCCCGTACGCCAGGAGTGCCGACAACGCCACCTATACGATCGAGGTCGCCGCCCAGACCGGCACCTACTACGGGTGCGGGTACTTCACCCAGCAGCAATGACGGACCCGGCAGGCTGCACCCGTTCAAATTAAGAATCATTCGCACTACCATGCGCATCCACGTCGCCTGGAAGTGCCCATGGTCCGCCTCTCCGTTCTCGCCTGCGTCCTGCTGGGCGCCCTCCCGACGTCGCCGGCGCTGTCCCAGCAGGCTCCCGGCGGCGATGTCGTCGATTTCGCGCGGGTCACCGTCTCCGCCAGCACCAGCCGCATCCCCGATTCGGAGTCGGCGCTGCCCAACACCATCACGATCATCGATCGCGAACAGCTGGAACAGCAGCTGGCGATCACCCAGGACATCACCCAGGTCCTGGCCAACCTGGTGCCCTCGCTCACGCCGGCACGGCAGAAGATGACCAACGCCGGCGAGGCCCTGCGCGGGCGCAAGCCGCTGTACATGGTCGACGGCGTGCCGCAGTCGACCCCGCTGCGCGCGGGCGGCCGCGACGGCCACACCATCGACGCGGCGATGATCGAGCGCATCGAGATCATCCACGGCGCCAACGCACTGCAGGGCCTGGGCGCGTCGGGCGGCATCATCAACATCATCACCAAGCGCGCGCCGCGCCAGGACGGCGAGGACTTCCACGACATCAACGCCGCCACCAGCACCGCGCTGCCGCACGAGTCCGACGGCACCGGCTGGCGCGGCTCGTACCTGTTCGGCACGCGTCGCGGCGCGCTCGACTTCGTCGGCGGCGCCTCCTACGCGCACGAGGGTCTGTACTACGACGGCAACGGCGACGCGCTCGCGATCGACGCGGTCCAGGGCGACCTGATGGACTCCAAGAGCCTGAACCTGTTCGCCAAGGGCGGCTGGCACATCGACGGCGACCGCCGCGCGCAGCTGAGCCTCAACCGCTACCAGATCGAGGGCGACGGCGACTACGTGAACGTCCCGGGAGACGCGGCCGCGGGCCTCCCGGCCACCTCCATCGAGGGGCGCCCGCCGATGCAACCGCCGCGCAACGAGATGACCCAGGCCTCGTTCGACTACACCGACCGCGACCTCGGTGGCGGCTACTTCCAGGCGCAACTGTACTGGGCCGACTTCGCGGGCCGCTACGGCTCGTCGCTGTGGACGCAGTTCCGCGGGCCGGGCACCGATGATCTGACGACGCAGTCGCAGAACGTGTCCGAGAAGCTCGGCAGCAAGTTCACCTGGTCCCGCAGCGACGTCGGCGGCCTGCCGCTGCGCCTGACCCTCGGCCTGGATGCCTCGCGCGACGAGACCTACCAGCAGCTCGACGGCGAGAACGGCGGGTCCTGGTACTGGGTGCCGGAGACCGCCTATACCGCCATCTCCCCGCTGCTGCAGGCCGAGTACCGCATCGGCCCGGTGCTGCTGACCGGCGGCCTGCGCTACGAGCGCGGCAAGCTCGAGGTCGACGACTACACCAGCCTGCCGCGCTATGGCGGCCAGTTCGTCGAGGGCGGCGAGCCCAGCACCAGCGAAACCCTGCCCAACTTCGGCATGGTCTGGGAAGCCACCGATGCGCTGAAGCTCTACGCCTCCTACTCGGAGGGCTACACCGTCGCCGACATCGGCCGCGTGCTGCGCGCGATCGACGAGCCCGGTCAGCGGGTCGACAGCCTGGTCGACCTCACCCCCGCGGTCGCCGACAACCGCGAGTTCGGCCTGGACTACGACGATGGCCGCTGGCTTGCCCACCTCGCCGCGTACTGGTCCGACTCCGAACTCGGCTCGCGCCTGGCCTTCGACACCGCCACGGGGGTCTACAACGTCGCCCGCGAGCGCACCGAGATCGACGGCATCGAAGGCACCCTCGCGTTCCGTTTTTCCGACGCCGGCCGCGTCGGCCTGGCCTACGCCCGGACCCGCGGCCGCTACGACAGCGATGGCGACGACCGCGTCGACAGCGACCTGGCCGGGGTCAACATCAGCCCCGACCGCCTGACCGCGTTCTGGACCCAGGCCTGGACGCCGGGCTTCGACACCCGCCTGCAGGCCAGCCACGCCGAAGACCGCGACTTCGACAGCTCCGCCAACGGTTTCGACGGCTATACCACCGTCGACCTGCTCGGCCGCGTCAGACTGCCGACAGGCACGCTCCATGTCGGCATCGAGAACCTGTTCGACGAGCAGTACATCACCTACTACTCGCAGGTCCGTCCGCCGCGCGACGACGGCTACGTCGCCGGCCGCGGCCGGGTGCTGACGCTGGGCTGGTCGCACCGGTTCTGACCGGCCCGGCCCGACCGGTGCATGGCGCGCGAATGGCGGCCTCGCCCCACCGTCCCGGACGCCGCCGCCTGCGGGCGGCGTTGTCCTGGCTGCACCTGTGGCTCGGGCTGGTGGCCGGCAGCGCGTTCGCGGTGGTCGCGCTCGCCGGCACGGTGCTGGTGTTCCACGTCGACTTGCTGAAGCTCCAGCACCCGGACCTCGCCGGCCATGAGGCGGTGGCCGATGGCCGGGTGCTGGAGCGGATCGTCGACGAATGGGGACCGCGCGGGCTGCGTTCGCTGGACCTGCCACGCGATGGACTTCCGGTCTGGCAGGGCTATTTCGAGGATGGCCGCCGCGGCTACTTCGCGCCCGTGGACGGCAGTCTGTTGCTGACCCGCAGCCACCACGACGACTGGCTCATGTGGCTGCACGAACTGCACGTCGAACTGCTCGGCGGCAAGGCCGGCAAGGAAGCGCTCGGCGTCATCGGCTGGATCGCGCTTGGCCTGCTGCTCAGCGGCCTGTACCTGTGGTGGCCGAAACCGGGCCGCTGGCTCGCGCAGCTGAAGGTCCACGCCGGCCCGCCGACGCGGCGCTGGCTGACCTGGCATCGCGGCAGCGGCGTGGTGCTGCTGCCGCTGGTGCTGCTGGTGAGCCTGACCGGGGTAGGCATGATCTACGGCAACGGATTCCGCACCGTACTGGCTGCGCTGTTCGGCGGCGCGACGCATGCAGCGCCCGTGGCGGACGCGACCGTTGCAGCCCCCGATTGGAGCCGCGTGCTCGCCGGAGCGAACGCCGCCCTGCCCGGGGCGCGCGTGAACCGGGTGGCGGTGCCCGGTGCAGGCGACGGCGTGGTCGGCTTCCGTGCCCGTGCGGCGGGTGAATGGCATCCGGTCGGACGCAGCACGATCCACCTGGACCACAGCGGCAGCCTGCTGCAGGTGGTCGACGCGACCGCCGACCCGGCCGGCACCCGCATCCACCAGGCGATCTATCCGCTGCACATCGGCGCGGTCGGCGGCGCGGCGATGCGCTGGCTCACCGCGCTGGCGGGGCTGATGCCGGCGTTCCTGCTGGTCACCGGCTTCCTGTTCTGGCGGCGCCGGCGCGGCCGATAGCGACGGACGGTCCGAGCCGCACCGGCCCGGGTGCCCCCATAGGGGTGCTGTGCCGCTCCTTGGCCGAGACACAGGCGGCCAGCCACTTCATTAAGGTTGCAGCCCGCCAGGATCTCGCGCAGTCGCCGGATCCGTGCCTGCTCCCGCAGCAGCATGGCGACGAGCAGGTGGTTCCACACTGCGGGAAAGGGGGTTGCCTGTCCTGGCCACGCTCGGGTCGCGAACCGACGCGAGCGCGCGGCGTGCGCCTCGTGCGCGACCAGGTTCATCGGCACGGCCCCGAATTCATGATGAACACCGCCCCACGTCGGTGTGGGAGCTGGTGAAAAATTCACCGCGCGGCGACCCGGCGCGGTCTAGCGTCGCGTCCAATTCCGCAGCGCACTTCGCTCCGCGCAACGGCGCGAAACCCGAAACGATGGAAAGAAGTCCCCGCCATGAAGCGGTCGATCCCGGGCACCCGGAATCGGCCGATGCCCACGAGGAGGCGTTTCCCGACATGCGCCGCTACCAGCGCGAGTTTCGCGATGCGCCCAGCTATTCGGCGGGCCGCACGTGGTCGGATTATGCCCCGGCGTATCGCTATGGCCGGCTGCAGCACGGCGCCGAGGCCGGCAAGCCGTTCGAACGGGTCGAAGCGGTCCTGGCGCGCGGCTGGCGGGGGGCGCGGGGCGGCTCGCGGCTGAACTGGACCGAGGCGCGGCCGGCGGTGATGGTGGCCTGGAACGACGCGCTGGCGGAGGCCAGGCGCGGCTGAGGGCGGCGCGGGCGCGCCGCACCGCGACGATCCGGCCCGGGCCCGCGGCAGCACCGTGCCGCCGGTCACCGGTACCATGGCATCCTGCCGAGCCGACCCCAGGATGCGCATGAGTCCCCAACCCGATCCGACCCCGCCGGTCAGCCGCGAACAGGCCGAGGACGCGGTCCGTACCCTGCTGCGCTGGGCCGGGGACGATCCCGGCCGCGAAGGCCTGCTCGACACCCCGGCGCGGGTCGCCAAGGCCTATCGCGAATGGTTCAGCGGCTACGCGCTGGATCCGGACGACTACCTGGCCCGGACCTTCAAGGAGGTCGAGGGCTACGACGAGATGATCGTGCTGCGCGACATCGAGTACGAGAGCCACTGCGAACACCACATGGCGCCGATTATCGGCCGCGTCCACGTCGGCTACCTGCCCGATGGCAAGGTGGTGGGGATCAGCAAGCTGGCGCGGGTGGTGGAGGCGTATGCCCGGCGCCTGCAGGTGCAGGAGAAGATGACCGCGCAGATCGCCGGCTGCATCCAGCGCGCGCTGCAGCCGCTGGGCGTGGGCGTGGTGGTGGAGGGCGCGCACGAGTGCATGACCACCCGTGGCGTGCACAAGCGCGGGGTGAGCATGATCACCTCGACCATGCTCGGCTCGTTCCGGGAGGACGCCCGGACCCGCGCCGAGTTCCTGCGCTTCATCGAGGTCGGCGGCGGCGTGCGCCGTTGAGGGGCCGCGCCGGCCATGACGTGGCGGTCACCGGCCCGCGCTATCCTTCGCGCATGTCGACCATGGCCGCCGCCGTACCGGATCTGGCGCCGGAGCCCCCGCCGGGGTCGCTGGCGGAGCGGTTCCGCCGTGTCCGCGCGCACAGCGCCCACCTCGCCGCGCCGCTGTCGGCCGAGGACGCGATGGTGCAGAGCATGCCCGACGCCAGCCCGGCCAAGTGGCACCTCGCCCACACCACCTGGTTCTTCGAGCGCTTCATTCTCGCCGCGCGGCCCGGCTACCGGCCCTTCGATCCGGACTGGGACTACCTGTTCAACAGCTACTACCAGAGCGTGGGGCCGTTCCACGCGCGGCCGAACCGCGGGATGCTCTCGCGGCCTTCGCTGGCGCAGGTGCGCGAGTATCGCGCCGAGGTCGAGATGCGCCTGCTGCAGCGGCTCGACGCCGGCGATCTGGACGGCGAGGCGCTGCAGCGGCTGGAACTGGGTCTCCATCACGAGCAGCAGCACCAGGAACTGCTGCTGACCGACATCAAGCACGCGCTGTGGTGCAATCCGCTGCAGCCGGCCTATCGCGCCGACCTGGTGGGGTCCGAGCAGGCCGCCGCCCCGCCGCTGCGCTGGCTTGCCCGCGACGAATGCATCGCCACGATCGGCGCGCCGGCGTGGCCGGCGGCGGACGCGTTCGCCTACGACAACGAGTCGCCGCCGCACCGGGTGCTGGTGCCGGCGCATGCGCTGGCCAGCCGGCCGGTGAGCAATGCCGAGTTCCGCGGCTTCATCGACGACGGCGGCTATCGCGAACCCGGGTTGTGGCTGAGCGACGGCTGGGCGCGGCTGCAGGCCGGTAGCTGGCAGCGACCGCTGTACTGGCACGAGGACCTGGAGCGGGCGTTCACGCTGGGCGGCGTGCGCGCGCTGGATCCACAGGCCCCGGTCGCGCACCTGAGCTACTACGAGGCCGACGCCTATGCGCGCTGGGCCGGCGCGCGGCTGCCCACCGAGGCCGAGTGGGAGCTGGCCGCCGCGCCGCTGCCGGTCGCCGGCCATTTCGCCGGCGACGACCGGTTCGAGCCGCGGGCCGCGGGCCCGGTGGGCGACGCCGCCACGCCGGTGCAGCTGTTCGGAGACGTCTGGGAATGGACTTCCAGTGCCTATACCGCCTACCCGGGCTTCCGCGCCTGGCGCGGCAGTCTCGGCGAGTACAACGGCAAGTTCATGTGCGGCCAGTGGGTGCTGCGCGGCGGCAGCTGCGCCACACCGCGCGACCACGTGCGCGCCAGCTACCGCAATTTCTTCCCGCCCGATGCGCGCTGGCAGTTCGCCGGCCTGCGGCTGGCGCGCGACGCCTGATGGACATGCGTGCCGCGCCCAACGCAGAGCTGGTCGACCTGCAGCCGGGGCCGGAGCGGATCGCCGCCGACGCGGTCGCCGGGCTCGCGGCCACGCCCAAGCGGCTGCCGTCCAAGTATTTCTACGATGCGCGCGGCTCGATGCTGTTCGAGCGCATCACCCGCCAGCCCGAGTACTACCTCACCGGGACCGAATCGGCGCTGCTGGAGCGGCGCATGCCCGAGATCGCCGCCGCGATCGGCCCGCGCGTGCACGTGGTCGAGTACGGCAGCGGCAGCGGGCGCAAGACCGAGACCCTGCTCGCCGGCCTCGACGATCCGGTGGCCTACACCCCGATCGAGATCTCGCGCGCGGCGCTGCTCGACAGCGTGGCGCGGCTGGAGGGGCGTTTCCCACCGATCGAGATGCTGCCGGTCTGCGCCGACTTCACCCACGCGGTGTCGCTGCCGACGCCGGAGCGCACGCCGCGGCGGCGGCTGGCGTTCTTTCCCGGCTCCACCCTCGGCAACTTCGTCGAGGCGGAGGCGGTGGCGCTGCTGCGCGCGATGCACGACACCGTGGGGGCCGAGGGCCTGGCGTTGATCGGGATCGACCTGGACAAGGACCCGGCCACGATCGAGGCGGCCTACAACGACGCGGCGGGCGTCACCGCGGAGTTCACCCTCAACCTGCTGGCGCGGCTCAACCGCGAGATCGGCAGCGACTTCGACCTCGCCCAGTTCCGCCACCGCGCGCGCTATTCGCGCGAACGCGGCCGGATCGAGACCGCGCTGGTCAGCCAGCGCGCGCAGCGCGTGCGGATCGACGGCCGCGAATTCGCGTTCGCCGCCGGCGAGGAGATGCAGGTCGAGTACAGCCACAAGTACACCGACGCGCAGTTCGCGGCGATGGCCGCGCGCGCGGGGATGGCGGTGGCGGCGGCCTGGAACGATGAATCCGACTGGTACGGGCTGCGGCTGTTGCGCCCGGCCTGAGCCGGCCCCGGCCTATGATGGCCGCCGCCGTCACCGATTGCCCGCCGATGAAACGACTCGCCTGCCTGCTGCTGCTCGCTCCCGCCTTCGCCGCCCACGCTGATCGGACCGGGCAAGCGCATCGCGCCGAGCCGGTCGATCCGGCGTTCCAGCGCTGCCTGGCCGGGCTGAAGGCAGCGGCAGCCGGCGAGGGCGTGAGCGCCGCCAGCTTCGAGCGCTTCACCGCCGGGCTGCACCCCGACCCGTCGGTGCTGGAGCTGCTGGATTCGCAGCCGGAATTCACCACGCCGATCTGGGACTACCTGGCCGGGCTGGTCGACGACCAGCGCGTCGCCGATGGCCGGGCGATGCTCCAGACCCATCGCGAGCTGCTGGCGCGCATCGAGCGCGAGTACGGCGTGGATCCCGCCACGGTGGTCGCGGTGTGGGGCGTGGAAAGCGACTACGGCCGGGTCTTCGGCAAGCGCCCGCTGCTGGTCTCGCTGTCGACGCTGTCCTGCGCCGGGCGTCGCCAGGCGTTCTTCCGCGGCGAGCTGTTCGCCACCCTGAAGCTGCTGCAGGAGGGCCATGTCCAGGCCGACGGGCTGACCGGGTCCTGGGCCGGCGCGTTCGGGCATACCCAGTTCATCCCGTCCACCTACGCCCGCATCGCGGTGGACGGCGACGGCGACGGTCGCCGCGACCTGGTCGGCAGCATTCCCGACGCGCTCGCCTCGACCGCCAACTATCTCAAGCGCGCCGGCTGGCGCACCGGCCAGCCCTGGGGCCACGAGGTGACGCTGCCGCAGGAGTTCGACACGTCCCTGGCGGGACGCGGCAACCGCCGGCCGCTCTCGGACTGGACCGCGCGCGGCGTGCGCCGCGTCGACGGCGCCGAGGTGGCGCTGCCTGCCTCCAGCCAGGCGGCGGTGCTGCTGCCCGCGGGCCGCGCCGGCCCCGCGTTCCTGGTGTTCCGCAACTACGACGCGATCTATTCCTACAACGCCGCGGAAAGCTATGCGCTGGCGATCTCGCTGCTGTCCGACCGGCTGCGCGGCGGGGCGGGGCTGGTCGCCGCGTGGCCCACCGACGACCCGGGCCTGTCGCGCGCCGAGCGGCGCCGCCTGCAGCAGGCGCTGCTCGATCGCGGCCACGACATCGGCGAGGTCGACGGCATGATCGGCAGCAACACCCGGCGCGCGATCCAGGCCGAGCAGCGCCGGCTCGGCCTGCAGCCGGCCGACGGCCGCGCCGGTCGGCGCATCCTCGAGGCGCTCGGCGACGGCCCCTAGGAACGGGCTCGACCAGTCCACCCCTGTGCGGGGTTCGGGAAATGGTCTTGGCCAGCAGATCGCCCTGGTCGCGGGCCCAACGGTCGGGGACGAGCCGTGCCGCTGTGGGCGATACCTGCTAGGAGCGGCCCATGGCCGCGAAAGCCGCGAGGGACCCGGGTAGGGTTTGCGGAGATTCCGGGCGTGGCCGGGTGCGCCGGCCTTCGCGCGCATGGCACGCTCCTACGAAAAAAAAGCCGGGTGCGGCGCCACCCTCCCGCGATCCGCTTTCCGGGCAGCTCGCCGCGTCGCCAGGCGGGCCGGGGGATGCGTGACAACCAAGCGAGTATCGGGGAGCGACTTGTCGCGCATCCCCCGGCCCGTCCGCGCCGAGGCGTTCAGGACTGCCCCGTTCGGCCGCACACCACCAACCGCGCGTTGAAACGGAGCGAGGGGACGCAACGTCATCGGACTGGCCCTCGCTGCCACCCCTCGGGTCGGCCCCAGCTTTCGGTACATCGCCACCGGGCCTAGCGTGTCGGCAAATGGATCCGGAGGGAGCGACATGAGCGATGGAAGCGACGGCGCCGGTGGCGTCGGCAGCGGCGGCGGCACTGGCAGCACCGGCAACGACAGCGCTGCCGATTCGCTCGGCAACGCCGCCGAAGCCCTCGGCAATGCGGCCGAATCCCTCGGCCAGGCGATCGGCAACGCGCTGGGCTCGATGGCCGATGCCGCGGGCCTGGACGGCGCGCTGGGGCAGGTCGCCGATGCGCTGGGGATCGACGCGCGGGACCTGCAGGGCATCCTGGGCGCCGCGGTCCTGGGCGCGGTCACCGGCGGCCTGGCCGGCGCGGTCATGGGCGTGGTCAACGGCCTGGTCGGCGGCAGCCTCAGCGAAGCCGCACGCGGTGCGGTGGCCGACAACCTGCCTGCCGCCATCCAGCCGTTCGCCAACTTCGCCATCGACCGCTTCGCGGGGGGCATCCCCGGCGCCAACGGCTCGCTGCAGGGCGCCCTGGGCTCGCTTGCCGCCGGCGCCCTCACCAACGGCCGGACCCCCGACATCGGCGACCTCGGCGCGGTCGCCCGCTCGCTGGGCGAGGTGACCACGGCCGCGCGCGGATTCATGGACGCCGCCACCCGCGGCGACTTCGCCAACGCCACCGAGGCGGTGGCCTCGCTGGAAGGCGCCCTCCAGGGCGGCTTCGGCCAGGCTCGCGATATCGCCGCCGGGGTGACCTCGGCGTTCGCCGCCGGCCACGACGTGTATCCCGGCGGTGGGCACGGCGGCTTCGGCAACGCGGTCGAACAGCTGGCGGTGGATGCGACCCGCTTGCTGAGCCAGCGCTGAGGCGCGTAGTCCGTCGCCCTGCAGGAGCGGCCCATGGCCGCGACGGCCGTGGGACCTGCCGGTGGAGTGCGCGGTGATCGCCGGCACCTGCCGCCGTGCCGGCCTTCGCGCGCATGGCGCGCTCCTACGAGGCGCATGGCAAGCTGCTGCGGGACGCACCGCACGCGCCCGCGCCCTGGCCCGCCGATGGACATGTAAACCCCGGCGAGTGGCGGCATAATCCGCAGCCGCTCGCAGCCGGCGCCTCCCATGGTCGATCCCCCCGCCGTTCCGGCGCGCAAGGCCGCCCTGGTCTTCATCTTCGTGGTGGTCCTGCTCGACGTGCTGGCGTTCGGGCTGATCATCCCGGTGCTGCCGCATCTGATCGAGGATTTCGTCGGCGGCAACACCGCGCATGCCGCGTACT
The DNA here is from genome assembly GCF_029887875.1 of Luteimonas endophytica. Classification (GTDB taxonomy): domain Bacteria; phylum Pseudomonadota; class Gammaproteobacteria; order Xanthomonadales; family Xanthomonadaceae; genus Luteimonas; species Luteimonas endophytica. The sequence continues at coordinate 43,312 of NZ_JARXRM010000012.1, read as the reverse complement.
GGGTCGGTGCGTTCGGGGTGATCTTCGCCGCGATCCAGTTCGTCACCGCGCCGGTGCAGGGAGCGCTGTCGGACCGCTACGGGCGGCGCCCGGTGATCCTGCTCTCGTGCCTCGGCCTGGGCCTGGACTTCGTGCTGATGGCGCTGGCCGGCACCCTGCCGCTGCTGCTGCTCGGGCGCGTGATCGCCGGCATCACCTCGGCCAGCTTCACCACCGCGAACGCCTACATCGCCGACGTGGTGCCGCCGGAGCGGCGCGCCAAGAGCTACGGCATGATCGGCGCGGCGTTCGGCATCGGCTTCATCGCCGGGCCGCTGCTGGGCGGCTGGCTCGGCGACATCCACCTGCGGCTGCCGTTCTGGTTCGCCGCCGGCCTGGCGCTGCTGAACTTCGGCTACGGCCTGCTGGTGCTGCCCGAATCGCTGCCGCCCGCGCGCCGCACCGCGCGCTTCGACTGGGCCCATGCCAACCCGCTCGGCTCGCTGCGGCTGCTGCGCAGCTATCCGCAGGTGTTCGGGCTGGCGGCGGTGGTGTTCATCGCCAATCTGGCGCACTACGTGTACCCGAGCATCTTCGTGCTGTTCGCGGACTATCGCTACGCCTGGGGGCCGCGCGAGGTCGGCTGGATCCTCGCCGCGGTCGGCGTGTGCAGCGTGATCGTCAATGCGGTGTTGGTGGGGCGGGTGGTGCAGTGGATCGGCGAGCGCCGCACCCTGCTGGTCGGGCTCGGCTGCGGGGTGGCCGGGTTCCTGTTCTACGGACTGGCCGGGGCCGGCTGGGTGTTCCTGGTCGGAATCCCGATCAGTGCGCTATGGGCGCTGGCGGCGCCGGCCACCCAGGCGCTGATCACGCGCCTGGTCGGCGCCGAGGCCCAGGGCCGCGTGCAGGGCGCGCTGATGAGCCTGGTCTCGCTGGCCGGGATCCTGGCGCCCGGCCTGTTCGCGTGGACCTTCGGGCTGTTCATCGGCCAGCGCGCGCCCATGCACCTGCCCGGGGCGCCGTGCTGGCCGCGCTGCTGCTCTGCACCGGCCTGGCGCTCGCGTGGCGCTATGCGCCGCGGCCACCCCGGGCCGGCGCGGATGCCGCCGCACCGCTGCGGGGCGATGACGCCGCGCCGCGCGCCAGCCGGCCATAAAAATCCCGCCCTCCTTGGAAGAGGGCGGGAATCGTCGACCCTGGAGAGAGAGTATCGCGCGGGCGCGATCAGTTGGTCGGCGGGGACTCCGGATCCTCGGGATCCTCCGGCGGCGTCTGCTCGCTGGTCGGATCCGTCTCGTCCACCATCTCGGGCGGGGTCTGCTCGGGCGGCGGCGCATTCGGGTCCATCGGATCGATCGGCGTCTGGGTCGGATCGGTGATCGGATCGATGGTCTCGTCGGTCACCGGAGGCGGCGCCCAGGCGTCGCCCGCCGGTTCCACCGGCTCGGCCGGCACGTCCATCGGCGGGGTTTCCTCCGGCGGCGTGCAGGCGGCCAGCGTCAACATCAGCAGCGCGGCGGCGAGCGGCAGTGCGGTTCGGAACATGCGCGTACTCCTTGCATGGATGACGCTCCCAGTGTCCATGCCGGGATGTATCAACCGCGTCATGGCACCGCTAACGAATCGCAACGTTGCCACCGTGCCCGCCGGCGCCCACGTCTTCGGAAGAGACGCGGATCGGGGCCGGCGGCGGCCAGCGGATCGCGCTGCGACACCGCTCAGCCGCAGCGCAGCGCGGTGATCACGCCGTCGTCGTCGACGTCGATGTTCAGGCGCCCGGCGCGAAATTCCATCGTCACCATCTGGTCCGGCTTCAACACCCGCGCGACCTCGGCGCCGGCGCCGTTGCGGGCCTGTTCCACAACGGACGCATCGGCGCGCTGTCCCACCAGCGACTGCACCGCGCTGGCGTCGCAATCGCCGCCGGCGTCCTGGGCGCGCGGCGCGGGGGTGGCGCCGGCGTCGGCGGATGCGGCCGGTGGGGAGGCATCCGCGGCGGAAGCGCCGGTCTCGTCGGCGGCGTTGCGCGCCGGCGCGCACGCCGCCAGCGAAACGGTCAGGGCGGCGAACAGCAGCGAAGCGGCGAAGCGGGGCATCGAAGACTCCAGGCAGGGGTGAACGGAGCGCCAGCGTGCCGTCGCCGGCGTGTGAACGGCGTCAAGCACGGCGCCGCGGTTCAGGCCACGGCAGGGCGCTTGGGTGCCGGCAGCGCCGCGCGCAGCATGGCGTTGTAGCCGGGCGCGAGCATGGCGAAGCCGGCCTCGGTGGGATGGATCTCGTCGTACCAGAACGCCGGATCGGCGGTCTCCGGCAACAGCGAGAAATCCGCGAACGAGAACAGCCCGGGGAAGTCGGCGCGGCTCGGCGCCAGCACCCGGTCCCGAAACCCATCCACCAGCAGCAGCCAGGCGAAACGCGCGGCCTCGGCGCGGCTGCCCAGCACCGGCCGCATCGGCGGCCACAGCCACGGGCCCACGTTGCCCACCAGCGGCGCCGCCAGGCCGAGGTTCTTGATGCTGAGGCGGCCGGGCGCGCCGATCCGCAACGGCGGCGCATAGCCGTGGCCGACCACGCGGAACCCGCCGCCGACCCGCGACATCGCCTCGAGCAGGATCGCGTAGCGCTCGCGCAGGCGCACGAATGTCCCGGCCTCGACCACCATCGCGAACGCGTCCGCCGCAGGCATCCGCCGGGCGCCGTCGAAGACCGCGGCCAGGCGCGGACCGAGCGCATCGTTGCCGCCCACGCTCACGCACAGCAGGTCGAACTCGCGCGAGCGCAGGCGCTCGGCGTAGTTGCGGCAACGCCCCGGGGTGCACATCCGCGCCGCGGTCAGCCCGGGGCCGCCGAGCCGCAGCGAGATGCCGTCGATGCGCACGAAGCTGTTCCAGTACAGGTTGCGGTACAGCGGCGTGCTGAACCACGAGTCGCCCCAGTAGGCGATCGCCGGGCGCGTGCGCAGGGTCTCGCGCCAGGTCCGCCGCTGGCGGCTGGCCGGGGTGCCGGTGGCGCGCGCCAGCGTGGCCCAGTCGCCGTAAATGCGCTGCAGTTGCATGTTCGCAAGGTCCGCCTGTACTACCCTCAAGGGTAGCGCGCGCCGCGCCGCGCGTGGCCGGCGCCGTGGCCGGCCGCCGTTGGTTCGCCGGACGGCGTTGCGCGGCCAGGGAGCGGAGCGGAGGAGGAGCCAGTGCGTCTTGCCAATGTGCTGCCGGCGCTGCAGGCGCGGATGCGCCGCCACGGGCGCCCGGCCCCGCCCGACCTCGACGCGGTCAAGGCCGCCGAGCGTGCGGTGATCCTGGGCGAGCGCGATGCCAACGAAGCGCCCGAACTCTGGGGGCTGGCGCTGTCGGGCGGCGGCATCCGCAGCGCCACGTTCGCGCTCGGGGTGCTGCAGGCGCTGGCGCGGCTGGACCTGCTGAAGTGCTTCCACTACCAGTCCACCGTTTCCGGGGGCGGCTATATCGGCGGCTTCCTGCAGGCGCTGATCCGGCGGCGGGGCTATGCCGAGGCCTTCGCGGTGCTGCGTGCGCGGCTCGGCGAGGCTGGCGACGGCACCGGCGTCACGCCCGACCAGGCGCTGCGCGCGGTCGCACGGGTGCAGCGGCCGATCCTGCACCTGCGCGAGTACAGCAACTACCTGGGCCCGCGCAAATCGCCGTTCTCCGGCGACACCCTCGGCATGGCCGGGACCTACGTGCGCAACGTGCTGCTGGTGCAGGTGCAGCTGTGCGCGCTGATCCTGGCGATGTGCCTGCTGCCGCTGCTGCTCTACGGCGCCGTCGACGGGCCGGCGCGCGAGCATCCGGTGGTGCTGCTCGGGCTGGCGGGGGGCCTGGGCATGGCCGCGGTCGGCCTGCTGGCCTACGTGACCGGCTACGTGGATCGCCGCGCCCGTGCCGGGGTCGATCCGGCGGAGCCGCCGCCGCCGCGGATCGCGCTGGCGGCACTGGCGACGATCGGGGTGCTGGGGCTGGGTTCGATGCTGGGCGCGCTGGGTCTGGCCGGCTACCGGCGGCTGCCGGGGCCGCTGGACCGGATGCTCGACCTGCTGCAGGCGCCGCCGGATCCCGCCGCCCGGCTGGGATTGGCCACCGCCGGGCTGTATCTGGTCGCATGGGTGTCGTGGCTGGGATTCGAACGCTGGCAGGCGCTGCGCGGCGCCGACCGCGGCGCACCGCCGTCGCCGCTGCTGCGCCGGGCGCCGCGCTTCCTGCTGGGGACGGCGGGCGCCGCGGGATTTGCCGGTGTGGCGATCCTGGTCCTGCAGCGGTTGCTGGCCGAGCGCCTGGCCGGCGAGACCCTGTGGCACGTGGTGATCCTGGGTCCGTCGCTGGTGATGACCACGATGGTGCTGGCCGCGATCGTCCACCTGGGGCTGGCGGGGCCTTCGCTGAGCGACCTGCAGCGGGAAATCTGGGCGCGGGTCGGGGGGCGTACCGCCGGGCTGGTCCTGCTGGGGATCAGCCTGTCGCTGGGCCTGACCATTTACGGGCCGTGGCTGATGGGCTCGCTGGCGCGCCTGGGCGGGCAGCGCGTCGCCGGGCTCGGCTGGGCCGGCGTGCTGGCCTGGGTATCGACCACCGGCATCGGTCTGCTGTTCGCGCACGGCCGGCGCGGAGGCGGGGATCCGGCCTCGTTGCGTACGCGGCTGCTCGACCGGGTCGCGCGGCTGGCGCCCTGGGTCTTCATCCTCGGCCTGCTGGTGGCATTGAGCCTGGCCGGGCAGTGGCTGCTGCGGCGCCTGGCCGGGGCCGCGCCGGCCCCGGTCGGCGAGCTGGGTACCTACCTGCTGTGGCTGCAGGACGGGCTCGGCCCCCACGGCGGCCTGCTGTTGCTGCTGGTCGCCGCCGCGGTCGCGACCTGGCTGCTGTTCGGCTGGGCGGTGGACGTCAACGAGTTCAGCCTCAACGCCTTCTACCGCAACCGCCTGGTGCGCTGCTATCTGGGTGCCAGCAACGAGGCGCGCAACCCCGAGCCGACCACCAACTTCGACGTCGACGACGATCTGGTGCTGGCCGACGTGGCCCAGGTGCAGCGGCTGGACGGGCGGCGGCCGCTGTTCCCGCTGATCGGCACCGCCATGAACCTGGTCGCCACCGCGCAGCTGGACTGGCAGGACCGCAAGGCCGCCTCGTTCTGCCTCTCGCCCGGCTACTGCGGCCACCTGCCGCCGGCTTCACGCCCCGGTGCCGCGCCCATCGGCGACGTGCACCCCGGCACGGGGCGGGACAAGCACGAGGCGGGGGAGGCCTCGCTGGCGTCTTCGCTGACCCTGGGCAGCGCGATGGCGATTTCCGGCGCCGCGGTCAACCCCAACATGGGCTACCACAGCTCGCCGGCGGTGACGTTCCTGTTGACGCTGTTCGACGCGCGGCTGGGCTGGTGGCTGCGCAACCCCAGCCACCGACAGCCGGCAGCGCCGCGCAGCGCGCCGTTCTTCGGCGGCTGGCTGCTGGCCGAGCTGCTCGGGCGCACCGGCGACGGCGGCCGCTTCGTGCACCTGTCGGACGGCGGGCATTTCGAGAACCTCGGCATCTACGAGCTGGTGCGGCGGCGCTGCCGCTTCATCGTCTGCGTGGATGCCGCGGCCGATCCGCAGCGCGCGTTCGCCGACCTCGGCAATGCCGCGCACAAGTGCCGGGTCGACTTCGGCGCGCAGATCGACATCGACGTGGCGGCGCTGCGGCCGCAGGCAGATGGCCTGGCCGAACGCAGCTGCGCGGTAGGCCGGATCGACTACGCCGACGGCAGCAGCGGCACCCTGCTGTACCTCAAGCCGACGCTGACCGGCGCCGAGTCGGCGGACATCCTGCACTACGCGCGCACCCACCCGCGCTTCCCGCACCAGCCCACCAGCGACCAGTACTTCGACGAGGCGCAGTTCGAGAGCTACCGCCGGCTCGGCGAGGACATCGCGCAGCGCGCGCTGGAGCCGGCGCTGGAGCGGATCGGCGCCGGCGTCGGCGCGCCCGGACATGCCGAACTGGGCCTCCACGACTCCGGCCGCAAGCGCAAGCTGCTGATCGCACTTCGCCAGCGCTGGGTGGCGCCGCTGCCCGGCGTGGCCGACTGCTTCGCCGTGCACGGCAAGGCGCTTTCGCGGCTGTTCGACAGGCTGGGCAGCAGCCAGGAACTGGCGGTGCTGGACGCGCAGTTCCATCCGGCCTGGACCGATCTGGTCGGCGCCGGCACCGACGGCGGCGATGCCGCGCGGCCGCTGGGCCGGCGCAGCCGGCTGCCGGCCGAGCGCGACTTCCGCGCCTGCTTCTACTTCTGCCAGGAACTGATCCGGCTGATGGAGGCGGTGTACCACGACCTCGACTTCGAGCACGCCTGGGACCACCCCGACAACCGCGGCTGGGTGAACGCGTTCCGGCACTGGAGCTGGTCGCCGATGTTCCGCATCGCCTGGACCGTCGGCCTGCCCACCTTCGGGGTGCGCTTCGCCACCTTCTGCCAGCAGCGGCTGGACCTGCCGATGCTGGCCAACGACGACGGCTACCAGCGGGTGCTGCGGGTCGAGGACGCCACCCCCCCGGACGGCACCGGTTGGCGCAGCGCCTGCCAGCGGCTGCTCGACGAGGGCCGCATCAACCACGTGGAGCACGGCATCCTCACTTCCACGACGCTGTTGGCGGAGGCCTGGCCGCCCACCGCGCTGTACCTGCTGCGGCTGCGCTGGAGCAGCATCCTGGCCCGCACCGGCAACCGCCTGCCCGACACCACCGTGGCGATCGCGGTGCTCTCGGGCGGAACGCTGCGGCTGCTGCGGGTTCAGGACCACCTGCGGCGGATGGGGCTGGCCACCGAATTCATGCGCCTGCTGGCCAGTCGCCAGCGCATCGATGCGGTCGAGGTGAGCCCCGGCTACTACGGTGCCGCCGGGGTCTGGCGCAGCGGCGCGGCGCGCCGGGTCAACGACTGGCTGCGGGCGCTGCTGCTGCAGACCGGCAAGCGCCACCGCGAGCGCAGCGGCGGCGCCCACGACCCCGTTCACCGCGGCGACTGACCCCTGTAGGAGCGTGCCATGCACGCGAAAGCCGGCACGATTGGCCACGCCCGCGTTCGCCGCCAACCCGGCCGGAACTCCCGCGGTCTTCGCGACCACGGGTCGCGCCTACGGAGATCGGACGCTCGCGCGAAAGCCGTCTCCCGTAGGAGCGTGCCATGCACGCGAAGGCCGGCGCGGTCGGCAACGCCGGGCATCGCCGCCGGCGCCATCGGAGGCGCCGGCGGGTCTTCGCGCCCATGGCCCCTCGTTGCGTGCGCCACTGCTCCCGCCTGCGGTCGCCGTCGCGGTTCGCGCGGTGTTGACGCGGCGATGCCGCATCTTCGCCGCCATGCCTTCCCGCGCCGCAGCCGGCCCGCCCGGTTCTCCCGAAGCCGATGCCGCCGACGCGGGCCTGGTCTACGTCTGCGACACCGCGCCGGGGATCTCGCGCCGCCGCGCCGGCCGCGGCTTCTGCTACCGCATGCCGGATGGCAGCACGGTGCGCGATGCCGAGGTCCTGGCGCGGATCCGCGCGCTGGCGATTCCGCCGGCCTATACCGAGGTGTGGATCTGCACCGACGCGCGCGGCCACCTGCAGGCCACAGGCCGCGATGCGCGCCGCCGCAAGCAGTACCGTTACCACCCGCGCTGGGCCGAGGCGCGCGATAAAGGCAAGTACGGGCGCCTGGTCGAATTCGCGCGTACCCTGCCGAAACTGCGCCGCCGCCTGCGCGCCGACCTCAAGGTGCCGGGGTTGCCGCGCGACAAGGTGCTGGCCATCGTCGTCTCGCTGATGCTGGAAACCCTGGCCCGGGTCGGCAACGACAGCTACGCGCGCGAGAACCGCTCCTACGGCCTGACCACCCTGCGCGATCGCCATGTCGCGTTCCTGCGCGGGGGCCGTGCGCGGTTCAAGTTCCGCGGCAAGGGCGGACTCGAGCACGAACTCGATATCGACGATGCGCGGCTGGTGAAACTGGTGCGCGCCTGCCAGGACCTGCCCGGGCAGGCGCTGTTCCAGTACCGGGACGACGACGGCGGGGTGCAGCCGATCGGTTCGGCCGATGTCAACGATTATCTGCGCCATGCCACCGGCGCCGACTTCACCGCCAAGGACGTGCGCACCTGGGGCGGCACCCTGCATGCGTTCCGCGAGCTCGCCTCAACCCCGCTGCCGGAGCCGGTGCGCGGCGACAGCCCCAGCGCGCGCGCGCTGACCGCTGCCCGCAACCAGGTGATCAAGGCGGTGGCGGCCACCCTCGGCAATACCCCGGCGGTATGCCGCAAGGCCTATATCGACCCGCTGGTGTTCGATGGCTGGCAGGACGGGCAGCTGGCGCGCGCCGCCGCCGGCGCGCGCGGGCCGCGGCAATGGGAACAGGCGGCGATCCGCTTCCTGGCCGCCGCGCGCCGCCGGGCCGCGCGTGCGACCGGCGCTGCCGGCCGGGCGCGGCGGTCGAGGCGTTGAGGCACGCGGCGACTCGGGGGCGTACCAACCGCGCCGGCTTTCGCGTGCATGGCACGCTCCTTACCAGAAGGCGCCGCTCTCCTGGCGGAGGCGGTGCGCGGCTACGGTGCCGGGGGCAGGCGCACCTGGCCGACGCCGACCTCGCGGCTGCCCTCGATCATCACGAAGCCGGTGGCCGCCTGCCGCACCGTCACCGCTTCCTGGCAGCCCAGGCTCGCCTCGGCGGTCTGCCCCGGCGCGATCGAACGCACCTCTGCCGGGATCGTGACCGAGCAGACGATTCCGGGGCCGCCGGCGAACCTCACCGTCGGCCGGTACTTGGAATAGATCGGGGTCTGCCGTCCGCGCGGTTCGCCATTGCTGGTGTGCAGGGTCAGCGTGACCGGAATCTCCTCGCCGACCCCGTAGCCGCGCATGCGGTCGTCGGCGGCAGCGGCTGTGCATGCGAACAGTCCGGTGGCGGCAGTCAGGGCGAACATCTTCCTCATGGCGAAGCTCCTTGGCGGTCGAAGAACGGCCGCCAGTCTACCCCGACGGGCGCCGCGGCCCCGCCAGCGGCCGGGGCGCCGGCGGCGCCACTGCATCCGTGCGCACCGCCGCGGCGGACCGCTCGGGGCCGAGGTGCGCATCGTGCGAGGATGTCTCCAATCCATCCGTCTCCGATGCCCATGAACCGTTGCGCCGCCGGCAGTGTCGTCGTCTTCGCCCTCCTCGCCATCGCGGCCTGCTCCGCCGACGGCGCGCCCCCCGGGGCGCCCGCGGCGGAGGGAC
>NZ_JARXRM010000012.1:0-34092 GCF_029887875.1 Luteimonas endophytica | reverse complement strand
GGGCGCCGCCGCCGGGACCGGCGGCGCCGCGATCAGCGCCGACGCGCTGGCCAGGCACCTGCGCGTCCTCGCCTCCGACGAGTTCGAGGGGCGCGCGCCCGACACCCCTGGCGAGGAGAAAACGGTGGCCTATCTCGCCGCGCAGTTCGCCGAGCTGGGGCTCGAACCGGCCGGCGACGGCGGCGGCTGGACCCAGGCGGTGACGCTGGAGCGCAGCGAGATCGCCGGTCCCGTCGCGGCTGCCTTCCGCGTCGCCGGCACCACGCGCAAGCTCGCCAACGGCGAGGAGATCGCGCTCGAGACCCTGCACCCCGCGGGTGCGGTCGACATGAAGGACGTCCCGCTGGTGTTCGCCGGCTACGGCATCGCCGCGCCCGAGCTCGGCTGGGACGACTACGCCGGTCTCGACGTGGCCGGCAAGATCGTGGTGGTGCTGATCAACGATCCCGACTTCGAGACCGCGCCGGGGCGGTTCGGCGGCCGCGCCATGACCTGGTACGGCCGCTGGGCCTACAAATACCTCGAGGCCGCGCGCCGCGGCGCCGCGGGCGTGCTGATCGTGCACGAGACCGAGCCGGCGGCCTATCCGTGGGCGACGGTGCGCAACGGCCGCGCCGCGCCACAGTTCGACATCGTCCGCGTGGACGCCGACCGTCACCACCTGCGCGTGCGCGGCTGGATCCAGCGCGCGGTGGCCGAGCGCCTGTTCGCCGATGCCGGGCTCGACTTCGAGCAGGCCAGGCGCGCGGCGCAGCAGCCGGGCTTCCGGGCGCACGCGCTCGGCGATGCCGCGTTCTCGGCGAAGTTCGACGTCGCCCGCAGCCGCATCACCAGCCGCAACGTGCTCGGCCTGCTGCCCGGCAGCGAGCGCCCGGACGAGACGGTGATCGTCTCCGGCCACTGGGACAGCTTCGGCGTCGGACAGCCGGACGCCAGCGGCGACGCCATCATCAACGGCGCGGTCGACAACGCCACGGCGATCGCCTCGATGCTGGAGATCGCCAGGGTATTGAAGGCCGGCCCGCCGCCCGCGCGCAGCGTGCTGTTCGCGGCGCTGACGGCCGAGGAGAGCGGGCTGCTCGGCGCCACCCACTACGCCGCCAACCCGGTGCGGCCGCTGGAGACCACCGCGGCGGCGATCAACATGGAGATGTGGAGTCCGGACGGCCCGACCCGCGACATCTCGAGCTGGGGAGTGGGAAAGGTCTCGCTGGAGCGCGACCTGGAACGCGCGGCGGTGGCCGGCGGGCGCACGTACTCGCCCGATCCGGACCTGGAAGCGGGATTCTTCTACCGTGCCGACCATTTCGCCTTCGCCCAGGCCGGCGTACCGGCGATCACCATCGGCCCCGGCATGGACCAGATCGAGGGCGGGGTGGAAGGCGGCAAGGCGGCGCGGGCGGAATATTTCGCGCAGCGCTACCACCAGCCCGGGGACGAGTTCGGCGACGGGTGGGACATGCGCGGCCCGGTCGCGGATACCGAGGTGGTGCTGCGCCTGGTGCGCGAGATCGCGGATTCGCCGGGGTGGCCGGCGTGGAACGACGACAGCGAATTCAGGGCCGCGCGCGCGCCGACCGACGACGCCCGGCGCTAGGGAGCGCGGCCATCAAGCCGGTCGCACCCGCCTGCGAGCGCAATCGCACGCCGATCCTGGCGGTGCTGCGCGAGCGCTTCGCAGACCGCACCCGGGTGCTGGAGATCGGCAGCGGCACCGGCCAGCACGCCGTGCATTTCGCGGAGGCGATGCCGCACCTCGCCTGGCAGACCTCGGACCTCGCCGACAACCTGCCGGGCATCCGCGCATGGCTGGACGAGGCCGGCCTGCCCAACACGCCTCCACCGATCGCGCTCGACGTGCTGCAGCCGCCGTGGCCGGCGCTCGACGCCGATGCGGTGTTCACCGCCAACACCCTGCACATCATGGGCTGGGACGGGGTGGAGGCGTTCTTCCGCGGCGCCGGGCGGATACTGGCTGGCGCGCCCGGCGGCGTGCTGGTGGTCTACGGGCCGTTCAACGACGCCGGCGGCTACACCAGCGACAGCAATCGCGACTTCGATGCCTGGCTGCGGGCGCGCGACCCGCATTCCGGCATCCGCGATCTCGGGGCGGTGGACGCGCTCGCGGCCGCCGCCGGCCTGCACCGCGTTGCCGACGTCGCCATGCCGGCCAACAACCGCTGCCTCGTCTGGCGGGCCGTGTAGTGGTAGAAACGGGACTCCATCCGGGAACGAGGCTCCACCATGATCACGCGACGTGAATACCTGAAGCTGTCGATCGCCGCCGGCGTGGCCCTGGCGATCAGCCCGCGGCGGTTGCTGGCCGACGACAGCCCGCGCGCGCTGCTGACCCGGGCGATCCCCGGCACCAGCGAGCAACTGCCGGTAGTCGGGCTGGGCAGCTCCGCCTCGTTCTCGCGGCTGGCTGGCGAGGGAGACGACGCCGCCATCGGCGAGATCCTGCAGACGCTGGTGCGCAGCGGCGGCCGCGTGTTCGATACCGCCCCCAGCTACGGTGCGGCGGAGGAGGTGGCGGGCCGCGCCGCACGCGAGGCCGGCCTCGGCGACCGGCTGTTCTGGGCCACCAAGCTCAACGTCGCCCCGCGCGGCGGCGGTGCGGCCGACCCGGCCGCCGCGCGCGCGCAACTCGAGCAGTCGTTGGCGCGCGCCCCGGGCTCGCCGGTCGACCTGGTGCAGGTGCACAACCTCGGCGACGTGGCGACGCAACTGCCGATCCTCGCCGAGGCCAAGGCCGCCGGGCGGATCCGCTACGTCGGCCTGACCACCACCGTCGAGCGCCAGTACGAGCAGCTCGAGCGCCTGATGCGCGAGCAGGCGCTGGATTTCATCGGCGTCGACTATGCGGTCGACAACCGAACGATGGAGCAGCGCATCTTCCCGCTGGCGCAGGAGCGCGGCATCGGCGTGCTGGTGTACGCGCCGTTCGGGCGCACGCGGCTGTGGGAAAAGGTGGAGGGGCGGGAACTGCCGGACTGGGCGGCCGACTACGACATCGCCAGCTGGGGCCAGTTCTTCCTCAAGTTCGTGGTCTCGCACCCGGCGGTGACCTGCGCCACGCCGGCCACCAGCAAGCCGCGCCACCTGCTCGACAACATGGGCGCGGCCAGTGGCCGGATGCCGGACGAGGCCGGCCGCCAGCGCATGGCCGCGTACATCGAGGCGCTCTGAGCGCTACCAGGGCAGGTCGCGGAGGTCGATCGCTCCGGTGGCGATGTCCGTCGCCGGCCCCGAGCAGCCTGCCTCAGCGCCGGGGTGGGCGGCGGCCCCCAACCACGGGCAGCTGCCAGCCGCGGCGGATCGCCATGAACCGGAGCGCGAAGCACAGGACCGCGCCGGCGATCGTGGACGCGGCGGCGGGCCAGCCGAGTGCGTCGCCGGCGACCACGCAGGCCGCGCCGAGCAGGGCCGCGACGGCATAGAACTCGCGCCGGAGCACGCTCGGGATCTCCGCGACCAGCAGGTCGCGGGCGATGCCGCCGCCGATGCCGGACAGCATCCCCAGCATCACCGCGCCGCTGGGCCCGAGCCCGGCGGCCAGTGCCTTGCCTGCCCCGGTCACCGCGAACAGCGCCAGGCCAACGGCGTCGAACAACTGCACCGGGTTGCGCAGCCGCTCCACGCGTTCGTGGGAGTAGAAGGTGACCAGGCCGGCCAGCAGCGAGACCGCGAGGTAGCGCCAGTCCGCCAGCGCGACCGGCGGGGTGGCGCCGATCAGCGTGTCGCGGGCGATGCCGCCGGCGGTGGCGGCCGCGAACGACAGCACCAGCACCCCGAACAGGTCCAGCCGCTTGCGCACGCCCAGGGTGGCGCCGCTGATCGCGAACGCGAAGGTGCCGGCCAGGTCGAGTATCAGGACCGGTAGCGCCGTCGTCATGCGCGCGCACCGCGATCCACGTCAGGCCGCCGCCACCTGCACCACCCGCAGCGGGTTGTCCCACTCGCGCAGCAGCTCGGCCTCGCGCGCCCTGGCGGCCTGCAGATGCGCTTCCTTGACGTGGCCGTAGCCGCGGATGTGCTCGGGCACGCTGGCGATCTGCGCGGCGAGGTCGACGTTGCCGCCGTCGAGCTTCTCCAGCAGTCCGCCGACGGTGCGCTCGTAGTCTTCGATCAGCCGCCGCTCCATCCGCCGCTCCGCGGTGTAGCCGAAGATGTCCAGCGCGGTGCCGCGCAGGCGGCGCAATTTCGCCAGCACGCCGAAGGCGCGGAACACCCACGGGCCGAACTCCTTCTTCTGCAATTCGCCCTTTTCGTTCCTCCTGGCCAGCAGCGGCGGGGCCAGATGGAAGTGGACGGTGTAATCGCCCTCGAACTGCTGTTCGAGGCGGCGCCGGAACTCGCCGCTGGTATACAGCCGCGCCACCTCGTATTCGTCCTTGTAGGCCATCAGCTTGAAGAAATAGCGCGACACCGCCTCGGTGAGATCGGTGGAGCCCGGCGCCTTCTCCGCCTCGGCCGCGCGCACCCGGGCCACGAAGTCGCCGTAGCGGCGCGCGTAGCCGGCGTCGTGGTAGTCGGTGAGGAAGGCGATGCGGCGGGCGATCAGCTCGTCGAGCGAGCGCGACAGGCGCAGGTCGTCCAGCGGCAGGAAGGCGACATTGCCATCGCCGGTACCCGCCCGGCCGCCGCTGCCGCGGGCGCTGCCACCGCCTTCCGTGGTGCCGGCGGCGGACAGCGGCGGGCGGTCCGCGGGCGTCGGATCAGAGGCGGGCAGGTGACGCAGGTCGTCCTCGTCACGGAGCGGCTTGGGTGCGCTGGTGGCGCCCCATTCGTTGCCTTCCCAGTCGCCCGGCGGCAGCGCGTCGAGCAGGTGCGGCGTGGACTCTGCAGCGGTCGGTGCGTTGCGCACGATCCCGGCCGCCTCTTCCACCGCCGCCAGGTCGATCGCCGCCAGCCGCCCCCAGGCGAACGCGGTCTTGTTCATCTCGACCGCGGCGCCGTTCAGCTCGACCGCACGCATCAGCGACTCCAGCGACAGCGGCACCAGCCCGCGCTGCCAGGCATAGCCGAGGATGAAGAGGTTGGCGGCGATCGCGTCGCCCATCAGCGCGGTGGCCAGCTGGGTGGCGTCGACCAGCAGCGGCGCCTCCCCGCCGAGCGCGCCCTGGATCGCGGCGACGATGTCGGTGGCCGGGAACTCCATGTCCGGGCGGGTGGTGAAGGTGCCGGGCATCGCCTCCCAGGTGTTGAGCACCACCTGGCTGCGGCCGGCGCGGATTTTCGACAGCGCCCAGTAGTCGTTGACCACCACCATGTCGCAGCCCAGCACCAGGTCGGCCTCGCCGGCGGCGATGCGTACCGCGTGGATGTCGGCCGGTGCGCGGGCGATGCGGATGTGGGTGGTCACCGCGCCGCCCTTCTGCGCCAGCCCGGTCTGGTCGAGCACGGTCGAGCCGCGGCCTGCCAGGTGCCCGGCCATGCCCAGCAGCGCGCCGATGGTGACCACGCCGGTGCCGCCGACGCCGGTGATGAGGATGTTCCACGGCTGCGCCAGGTCGGTGCGGAACTGCGGCATCGGCAGCTCGGCCAGGCGCTCGGCCGCGGAAACCTTGCGGCCCTTGCGCGGCCTGCCGCCGTGCACGGTGACGAAGCTGGGGCAGAAGCCCTCGACGCAGCTGTAGTCCTTGTTGCAGTTGGACTGGTCGATGGCGCGCTTGCGTCCGAACTCGGTGTCCTGCGGCAGCACCGAGACGCAGAAGCTCTTCTGCCCGCAGTCGCCGCAGCCCTCGCAGACCAGGGTGTTGACGAACACGCGCTTGGCCGGGTCCTCGATCCTGCCGCGCTTGCGGCGGCGGCGCTTCTCGGTGGCGCAGGTCTGGTCGTAGATCAGGATCGAGACGCCCTTCACCTCGCGCAGGCGCTGCTGCACCGTGTCCAGCTCGCCGCGGTCGAAGAACTCGACGCCCGACGGGAACAGTTCCGGCCTGGACCATTTGCCGATCTCGTCGCTCACCACCACGATGGTGTCGATGCCCTCGGCGCGCATCTGCTGGGCGATGTCGGGCACGCTGAGGCTGCCGTCGACCGGCTGCCCGCCGGTCATCGCCACCGCGTCGTTGTAGAGGATCTTGTAGGTGATGTTGACCTTGGCCGCGACCGCCTGGCGGATCGCCAGCGACCCGGAATGGAAATAGGTACCGTCGCCGAGGTTCTGGAACACGTGCGGGGTGTCGGTGAACGCGGCCTGGCCGGCCCAGGTGACGCCTTCGCCGCCCATGTGGGTGAAGGTGTCGGTGTCGCGGTCCATCCACGTCACCATGTAGTGGCAGCCGATTCCGGCCAGCGCGCGCGAGCCCTCCGGCACCCGCGTGCTGGTGTTGTGCGGGCAGCCCGAGCAGTAGTGCGGCACGCGCGGGAACTGCGCCCGCGGCAGCGCCAGCTCGCCTTCCTTCCGCTCCATCCACGCCAGCACCTGGCGCATCCGTTCCGAGTCGTGGAAACGCTGGATGCGGCGCGCGATCACCGCGGCGATCCGCGCCGGGGTCAGCTCGCCGGTGGAAGGCAGGATCCACTCGCCGGCCTCGTCGTACTTGCCGACGATGGGCGGCCGGCCGCCGCCGGGCAGGCCGAAATCGAAGTTGTAGAACAGCTCCTTCATCTGGCCCTCGATGAAGCCGTGCTTCTCCTCGACCACCAGGATGTCCTCGAGCCCCTGGGCGAACGCGCGGATCCCCACCGGTTCGAGCGGCCAGGTCATGCCGACCTTGTAGACGCGGATGCCGAGTTCGGCGCAGGCACGCGCATCCAGGCCCAGGTATTCGAGCGCCTGCAGCACGTCCAGGTAGCTCTTGCCGGTGGTGACGATGCCCAGCCGCGGCTGCGGTGCGTCGATCACCACGCGGTCGATGCGGTTGGCGCGCGCGAACGCCTGCGCCGCCTTCACCGCGTAGCGGTGCAGGCGCATCTCCTGGTCCATCGGCGGGTCGGGCCAGCGGATGTTGAGGCCGCCGGGCGGCAGCTCGAAATCCTCGGGCGTCACGATCCGCAGCGCGAACGGGTCGACGTCCACCGACACCGACGACTCCACCGTCTCGGCGATCGTCTTGAACCCCACCCAGCGGCCGGTGTAGCGGCTCATCGCCCAGCCCAGCAGGCCCATGTCGAGGATGTCCTGGACCCCGGCTGGGTTGAGCACCGGCATCATCGCGCTGGTGAACTCGCCCTCCGAGCCGTGCGGCAGGGTCGAGCTGCGGCAGGCGTGGTCGTCGGCGGCCAGCGCCAGCACGCCGCCGTGGCGCGCGGTGCCGGCGGCGTTGGCGTGCTTGAACACGTCGCCGCAGCGGTCCACGCCCGGACCCTTGCCGTACCACATCGCGTAGACGCCATCGACCCGTGCGCCCGGGAACAGCCCTGTCTGCTGGGTGCCCCAGACCATGGTCGCGCCGAGATCCTCGTTGAGGCCGGGCTGGAATTTCACCCCCGCCTCTTCCAGGTGCTTGCGCGCGCGCCACAGCTCCAGGTCGAACCCGCCCAGCGGCGAGCCGCGGTAACCGGAGACGAAGCCGCCGGTGTCCAGCCCGGCCGCACGGTCGCGCAGCCGCTGCATCAGCGGCAACCGCACCAGCGCCTGCACCCCGGAGAGGTAGATCCGTCCGTCGGTGCGGGTGTAGCGGTGCTCCAGGGTGTAGTCGGGGTCGACCACGCCGCGGGTCAGGCCGGTATCGGCCGAAGCGGGCGAGGAGAGCTCGGCGGTGCTGGTCATGGCGGAGTCTTCGGCTTGCGAACGGATCGCTGGCGGGCCGCGGCGGCGTGAAGCGGCGCCCGGGCAGCCGGAAATTGTATCAGCGGGCCCCGCGCTGCCGTTTGGGCGGCCGCGAGCTGGCGCCGGCCGGCGAACGGGCGCAGGATGGCGGCGTCGGGGCGGGGAACCCCACGTCCACCGAGTGAGGGGGCGAGAGGGATGTCGGCCATGCTGCAGGCAACCGATCGAAACGAAAGCGGCGCCTGGGCGCGCCGCCACAACCAGGCCCTGGTGGCGCTGGCCCGGGAGGTCTGGCACGACCGCTGCAGCCTGCAGGCGGCGTACGCGCGGATCTGCGAGATCGCCGCTTCCACGCTGGAGGCGGACCGCGTCGGCGTCTGGCTGCTCGACCCCACCCGCAGCCGGCTCGCCTGCATTCATCTCTACCTGCGCGCCGGCGCGCAACACGATCCGCCCGGATCGCACGAGGTGCTGGCCCTGGGCAGCGAGTACGGTGCGCGGCTGGGCGAGCTGCGGGTGATCGAGGCCGCCGATCTGGCCGGCGACCGCGCCCTGACCGCCGCCGATCCGGCGCTGGCCGGCTACCTGCAGCGCCACGGCATCGTCTCGATGCTGGACGCCCCGGTGCGCTGCGAAGGCGAGGTGGTGGGCGTGGTCTGCCACGAGCAGGTCGGAGCGCAGCGATGCTGGAGCGTCGAGGACCAGGCCTTCGCCGCGAGCATCGGCGACTACGTGGCGATGGCCGCGGAGATCGATCGCCGCCGCGAGGCGGAGGATCGGCTGCGCTATCTCGAACTGCACGATCCGCTCACCGAGCTGCCCAACCGCCATCACCTGCTCGAGGTCGCGCACGCCGCGCTGCGGCCGCTGCACAGCGGCTCGCGGGGCGTGGCGGCGATCCACCTCCAGCTCGAGCCGGGCGCCGTCGTCGGCAACGACGCGCCGCTGCTGGTCGAGGCGGCTGCGCGGCTGCGCCTCGCGTTCGGCGACGCCGCGACCCTGGCGCGGGTGCGCGAGCATGCGTTTGCGCTGCTGCCGCATGGGCAGGTGCTGGAAACCCAGGCGCTGGACATCGCCGAGCGCAGCCTGGACCTGCTGCAGGACGCCGGCCGCGCGGTCTCGGTCGGCATCGCCTTCGCCGGCGATCTGGCCGCGCCCAGCGCCGAAACGCTGCTGCGCAACGCCGAGCTGGCCAGCCAGCGCGCGCGCAGCGGCGGCCAGAACCGCTGCGAGGTCTTCGATGCCGAGCACCATCGCGGACTCCTGCGGCGCCTGGAGACCGAACGCGCGCTGCGCGAGGCGATGGCCGAGGACCGGCTCGAGGTCTGGTACCAGCCGGAAATCGACCTGCGCGACGGGAGCTGGCTGGGCGCGGAGGCGCTGCTGCGGCTGCGCGAACGCGACGGGACGCTGCGCGCGGCGCAGGATTTCATCGACGTGGCCGAGTCGTCCGGCCTGATCGTGCCGATCGGGCGCGCGGTGCTGGAACGCGCCTGCGGCACGGCACGCGACTGGCCTGCGCGCGCTGGCCGCGCGCCGGTGCTGCGGGTCAACCTGTCGGCGCGCCAGTTCGAGCAGCCCAGCCTGGTGTCGGACGTGGAGGCCGCGCTGCGCGAGACCGGGCTGCCGCGCGCGCGCCTGTGCCTGGAGCTCACCGAGACTGCGCTGCTGGCCGACGCCGAGGGCGCGGCGCGCATCCTGGGGCGGCTGCGGGCGCTGGGGGTGCGGATCGCGCTGGACGATTTCGGTACCGGTTGGTCGTCGCTGGGCTACCTGCGGCGGCTGCCCATCGACACCATCAAGCTGGACCGCAGTTTCGTCGCCGGCCTGCCGGACGACCGCTACGACAGCGCGATCGTCGAAGGCGTGGCCGGGATCTCGCGCCGGACCGGCCTGGAGGTGGTGGCCGAGGGGGTGGAAACGCAGGCCCAGGGCGAGGCCCTGCGCGCACTGGGCATCTTTCGCGCCCAGGGTTTCCTGTTCGCACCGGCGCTGCCCAACGAGGAGCTGCTGGCGCGCTACGGCGCCGGCTGAGCGCGCAGTCACGCAGCCGCCGGCGCGGCCCGCTACAATGCGCGCGGGGATCCGAACACGTGCCAATGCCATGAAAGCCATGCTTGTCCGCGGCCTGGGCCTCGCGCTCATGCTGTCGTTTGCCGCCCACGCCCAGAGCCTGCCGCGGCCCAAAGAGTTCTATTTCGACCAGGACGAGGCCACCACCGGTCCGGTGGTCGCCATCGAGGGCAGCGACGAGCCCACCCATGCGCGGCTGATGCAGATGATCGAGCGCGGCCAGCGCGACGCCGACCGCGCCGCGGCCCAGCTCGCCCACGCGGCGATGCGGACCGGCCGCACCGAAACCGGCATCGCCCTGTACCAGCGCGCGCTCGACGACGCCGCCCAGCGCAGTGCGCTGCGCAAAGCGATCCACTGGAACTACGGCTGGGACCTGCTGCGCAGCGGCGATGCCGAGGCCGCGCTGGAGCAGTGGCTGGCCGCCGTGTCCGGGCGCCTGGCCGGGCCCGAATGGCTGCCGCCGACGCTGGCGATGGTGTTGTGGCGGCTGGAGCGCCACGACGAGGCCCGCGACTGGTACGCCGCCGCGGTGCGCACCTACCCGCAACGGTGGCGCGATCCCGGCGACTTCAGCGCGCTGCTGCCGGGCTGGCAGGACGACGAGCGCGCCACCCTGGCCGAGGTGCACGCGGCCTGGCGCGAGAATCCGCCGGCCTGGCCCTGACGGGCGCCGTCCCGCCCGCGAAGCGTAGCGGCGGTCATGGCCGCGAAAGCCGGAGGTTCCGGGCGGGTCGGCGGCGATCGCGGGCGGGGCCGAAGGGGCCGGCCTTCAGCGGCTGCCCGGGTCCTCGATCGCCACGTCGTGGCTGCGCAGCCAGTCGCGGATCCGCTCGCGGCCGCGCTTCGCCTCGCCGCTGAGCACGTCCTCGCGGGTGGTGAACAGGAACTGCTGGAAGGTCGCATCCTGGACGTTGCGGGCGTTCGGGTCGGCCCCTGCCTCGAGCAGCCTCAACGCGTTCACCGGATCGTTGTACTTGGCCGCCTGGTGCAGCGGGGTGTTGCCGCCGCGGTCGGCGGCGTTGGGGTCGGCGCCGGCCGCGATCAGGGCCCGCAGCTGCGTCTCGCGCTTGCCGCGCAGTGCCGAGGCCAGCGGCGTGGACTGGGTGACGGCATTGCGGGCGTTCGCATCGGCGCCGCGTGCGAGCAGCAGCTCGAGGTATTGCGGGTCGTTGGCCATCGCCGCCAGGTGGATCACCGTGTCGCCGTCGATGCCGGGCTGGGACGGATCGGCGCCGGCCTCGAGCAACGCCTCCATGCCGCGCGGCGACTTGTTGAGCAGCGCCCACTGCAGCAGCGTGGTCTGCTTGTCGCCCTGCGCGTCCAGCGGCACGCCGGCCTGCGCCAGTGCGCGCACCGCGTCGGCGTCGCCGGCGGCCACGGCGGCGGCCAGCTCGGCCACGCGAGGATCGGTAAAGACTTGGTTGGCATCCACCGGGTGGGCTCCCTGTCTGGCGCAGGCGGCGCTGGACAACAGCATAAACGAGAGCACTGCGACCCAGCGGAGCAGGGCGCGGTGCGGCGGACGTGGGGCGGAAGGACGCATGGCGGCGATCGGCACGGGGCGGCCGGCAGTCTAGTGAAGGCGGGCGGTCGCCGCGGTGAACGGCGCGCGCCCGACCGTCATCGCCGGACCGCGCCCCGCCTCACCGCGCATCAGAACCAGTTGCCCGGATTCCAGTTGCTGTCCTTGACATCGTTCCAGCGGTCCTGGGCCCATTCGCCGGCGGTGTTCAGGCCGCTGCTGACCTTGTCGCCGGCCCAGTCGAGGCCGCGTTCGACCAGGCCGCCGACCGTGTCGAGACCATCGCCCAGCCACTGCGTGCCGCCCTCGATCCAGCCGCCGACGGTATCGCCGACGCCGGACAGGCCGACCGCATCGCCGAGATCGCGGACCAGGCCGCCGGCGAGGTTGCCGGTGGCGTTGACCGCGTCGCCGGTCAGGGCGAGCCCGCGGTTGAGGACGTTGCCGGTGCCCTGCAGGGCGAACTCGGCCACGTCGCCGGTGGCGCCGACCACGGCGTCGATGGGACGGCCGTTGGCCAGGTCGCGGCCGGAGTCGAGCAGGTCGCGACCAAGGTCGATGCCGTCGCGCGCGGTGTCCACCACCAGTCCGCCGCCCTCGCGGATCGCGTTGCCGGCGAGGTCGAGCACCGCCTCACCGGGGCGTTCGATGGCGCTGTCCAGCGGCGAAGTCTCCACCGGCGTCACGTTGCCGCGTTCCAGGCCGCTGAGGACCGCCGGCATCAGGTGGGCGCGGATCGGATCCTTGATGAAGTTGGTGTTGTCCAGGCGCAGCTCGTGGCCCACCGCGTCCGGCAGCGGCATGCCGTTTTGCTGCACGCCGGTCAGGATGTCGTTTTCGACGTTGTAGCGCCGCACCTGGCCGTCGGCGGCCACTTCGCGCGCGCCGTTCGGGGTGAAGCCGAGGCTGCGCAGGGACTGGTCGCTGAGCCCGGCGGCGTTGAAGGTCACCGCCGGGTTGCCGGTGGCCAGGGAGGCGGCCGAGGCCAGCCCGCCGCCGAGCGAATGGCCGGTGATCACCAACTGGTCGCCCCATTCGGCGCGCGCCTCCTGGGCCAGCGCCATGGCGTCGCGGTACTGGGCGGTATCGAAGCCCAGGCCCTGGCCGGCGTTGGTCAGCCAGTCGCTGCCGCTCTTCGGGTCGGTGCCGGCGAAGGCGAGCACGTAGCGGCCGTTGCCGTCGGTATAGATGCCGGCCTGGAACCCGCTGGCGTCGCTGGACAGCGGCGTGGAGATCCCGGGCGGCAGATCCTCGACCCGGCTCCAGCTGCCGGCGCCGATCGCGGTCGCGCCCTCGGTGTTGTAGACGTCCTGGGAGAGCAGCGCGAGGTCCATGTCGAGGACCGCCTGCGGGTCCTGGCCGCGCGCCTGCTCGGCGAACGAACCGGCGGGCACCGGCGAGGTGTCGCCATTGGCCGCCATCAGGCTGCCGAACTGCGGGTGGTAGGCCGGCTCGGCGACGTACGGTGCCGCTTCCTGCAGCCACTGGTTGTAGCCGGCGGGATTGGTCTGGGGGTCGGGCGGCGGCGGCAGGTTGTGCTGCTGCGCCAGGGAAACCGCGTTGTCGAACTGGACGGACATGTCCCTGCTCCGGTCGGGCATCACCCGTGTCGCTGCCCACGCTAGGACAGCGCGGACGCCGCCGCCAGCTAGGGCTGACCCGAGTCCGCCGCCCTGCGCGCGGGCGCTTGGCGGCGATCGCGGACGTGGGGGCCGCGCCGGCCTTCACGCGCATGGCGCGCCTACGGCGCGGCGGCGCCTGCCTCCAGGGGGACTTCGTGTGCGCGCAGCCACGCCACCACCGCATCGCGGCCGGCGCGCGCCTCGGCGGTCAGGCGGTCGCCCGGGGTCTTGAAGAAATACGCCTGGAAGGTGGCGTCCTGGGCGTTCTTGGCGCCGGGGTCGGCGCCCGCCTCGAGCAGGGCCAGCACCTGGCTGCCGGCGTTGAGCATCGCCGCGCGGTGCAGCGGGGTGTTGCCGGTGCGGTCGGCGGCATCGGGGTCGGCGCCCGCCTCCAGCAGGCGCCGGAACTGCGCCTCGGTCCTCGGCCCGGTGGCGCCGGCCAGCGGCGTGGCCCGGGTCTCGCCGTGGCGGGCATCGGGATCGCCCCCGTGGGCGAGCACGATCTCCAGGTACTCGGGGTCGTCGGCAATGGCGGCGCCATGCACCGCGGTGCTGCCGCCCAGGCCCGGGCGGTTGGGGTCGGCGCCGGCCTCGAGCAGGGCGCGCAGGCCGGTCTTGCTCTGCGCCAGCATCGCCAGCTGCAGCAGGTTGAGCCCGCTCTCGCCCTTCGCGTCGGGGTCGGCGCCCTGCCGCACCAGCTCGCCGACGCGCGCGGCATCGCCGGCGGCGGCGGCCTCGGCCAGCGCCGCGGCGGCCGGGTCTTCGGGAAAGGCGTGCTTGGCGTCCATGGCGTCTCCGCTGCAGGCGGCGCCGGACAGCATCAGCAGGATCGTCAGCAATGCGGCGCGCATCGGCCGATTCTCACACACCCCGGCCGGAGCGCGCCGTGGGGGTCAGCTCTCCCAGGGGCGCTGCCCGCGCAGGGCGTCCAGCACCGCATCCTGCGAATGCAGCTCGCCGGCGTGCTGCACGATCGCGATCGGGTTGAAACGGCTCCAGCCGGTCAGCGGATCCGGATCGTCCAGCACGATCTCATGGCCGGGCGCATCGGGAATGCCGTTGACCACCCAGATGTCCTCCTGCGCCTTGGTCAGGGCCTCGCCCTCGACGTTGTAGCGGCGGATCTGGCCGGCCTCGGCGTCCGCCTTGGCGGCGTCGGGGTCGAGGCCCAGGTCGCGCATGGTGTCGTCGTGCACGCCGGAGGCGTTGAAGGTCACCGCGGCGTTGCCGGTGGCCAGCGAGGCGGTGGCGGCGAGCCCGCCGCCCAGCGAGTGGCCGGTGATGGCGAGGCTGTCGCCGAACGCGGCGTCGGCCAGCTGTGCCAGCTGCACGGCCTCGTCGTACTGCTCGGCCTGCCAGCCCAGGCCCTGGCGGAGGTTGGCGCCGGTCCAGTCCTGGAACTCGTTGGAGCCGGCGAACGCCAGCACGTGGTTGCCGTCGCCATCGGTGTAGATGCCGGCGCGGAAGCCGGTCTCGGGGTTCTCCAGCGAGGCCGGGTCGATGCCCGCCGCCAGCAGCTGGGCGTCGTCCAGCCGCGTCCAGTCGCCGACCGACTGCACCGAAGGGTCGTAGACCGCGGCGGACAGCTCCATCATCTGCAGGTCGATCGCCTGCGGCGCCTGGCCGCGGACCTGGGCATCGAAGGAGGCGTTGGCGGGCTGCTGCGGGAACAGCGCCGCCAGCTGCGGATGGTAGCTGGGCTCGAGGCGATAGCTGCCGGTCGGCACCTGCGGCAGCGGCTGCTGCAGCGGGCCGCCGGTCTCGGCCGGGCCGGCGCGCAGCGCCTGCTGGGCGACCGTCGAGGACTCGATGTTCAGGCTCATGCCACGCCCCTCCATGCGGATACCGCCGACCCTAGCGCCGCAGCGCCCGTGCGGCCAGCTAGGGGCGACCCGAGGCGCCGTGCGGCCGGCGCGGTATCGTGTAGGCCGTCTCCATCCCGCGAGAACCCCGTGAACCCGCTGCCGTCCCGCCTGCTCCTTCGCGCCGCCGTCGTGCTGGCGCTGTGCTGCACCGCCGCCCTGCCGCTGTCGGCCGCCGACCGCATCACCGGCCAGCCGTTCGCCACCCGCAGCGAGGTCTACGCCCCGCACGCCATGGCGGCCACCTCGCATCCTCTGGCCACCCAGATCGCGCTGGAGGTGATGCGCGGCGGCGGTTCGGCGATGGACGCGGCGATCGCCGCCAACGCCGCGCTGGGGCTGATGGAGCCGACCGGCAACGGCATCGGTGGCGATCTGTTCGCGATCGTCTGGGATCCGGCCACGCGCAGGCTGCACGGCTACAACGGCTCCGGGCGCTCGCCGCGCTCGCTCACCCTGGCCGAGTTCCGGCGCCGCGGTCTCGAGGACGTGCCGCCGCACGGCCCGCTGCCGGTGACCGTGCCGGGCACGGTCGACGCCTGGTTCGCCCTGCACGAGCGCTTCGGCCGGCGGCCGATGGCCGACAACCTGGCGCCGGCGATCCGCTACGCACGCGAGGGCCACCCCGTGCACGAGACCATCGCCCACTACTGGAACCGCAGCGTGCCGCTGCTGTCGAAATGGCCCGGTTTCGCCGAGCAGTTCACCATCGACGGCCGCGCGCCGCGCACCGGCGAGACCTGGCGCAACCCCAACCTCGCCAACACCCTGTCGGCGATCGCCGAAGGCGGCCGCGATGCCTTCTACAAGGGCGACATCGCCCGCACCATCGACGCCTATTTCAAGGCCAACGACGGGTTCCTGTCCTATGAGGACCTCGCCGCGCACCGGGGCGAGTGGGTGGAACCGGTGTCGACCAATTATCGCGGCTACGACGTCTGGGAGCTGCCGCCGAACGGGCAGGGGATCGCCGCGCTGCAGATCCTCAACCTGCTCGAACCCCACGACCTGGCCGGCTACGGCTTCGGCAGCCCGGAGCACGTGCACCTGTTCGTCGAGGCCAAGAAGCTCGCCTTCGCCGACCGCGCGCGCTGGTACGCCGACCCGGACTTCCACCCGGCACCGGTGGCGCGGCTGATCTCCAAGGAGTACGCCGCCGAGCGCGGCAAGCTGATCTCGATGGACCGCGCCCTGCGCGAGGCGCAGCCGGGCACCCCGCGCCAGCTCGACGAGGGGGACACCATCTATCTCACCACCGCCGATGCCGACGGCATGATGGTTTCGCTGATCCAGTCCAACTACCGCGGCATGGGCAGCGGCATGGCGCCGCCGGGGCTGGGCTTCATCCTCCAGGACCGTGGCGAGCAGTTCGTGCTGCGCGAGGACCATCCCAACGGCTATGCGCCGGGCAAACGCCCGTTCCATACCATCATCCCGGCGTTCGTGACCAAGGACGGCGAGCCTTGGCTGTCCTACGGGGTGATGGGCGGGGCGATGCAGCCGCAGGGCCACGTGCAGATCCTGCTCAACCTGATCGACTTCGGCATGAACCTGCAGGAGGCCGGCGATGCGCCGCGCATCCAGCACGACGGCAGCACCGACCCGGCCGGACAGGCCGTGGCGATGAGCGACGGCGGCGAGGTCGACCTGGAAAGCGGCTTCTCCTACGCGACCGTGCGCGCGCTGATGGGCAAGGGCCACAGCGTGCGTTTCGCCCACGGCCCCTACGGCGGCTACCAGGCGATCATGGCCAATCCCCACGGTGGCTGGATCGGCGCCAGCGAATCGCGCAAGGACGGCCATGCAGCCGGTTACTGAGCGACGCCCGCGCAACGCGGCGACAAGGTGGCTGGCCGCGGTCCTGCTGCTGGCCATGGCCGGTCCTATGCCCGCCCAGGACGAGGCGGCCGGTGCCGCTCACCGCGCCTGGGTGCAGGGACTGCCCGGGCGGCTGGCCGCCGATGGCGGGCCGCGGGACCTGGCCCTGGCCGCGCTGCTGCGGCAGGTCGTCCGGGAGCCGGCCGACGGCGACCCCGCGGGGGCGGACCCGCAGGCCGAAGCCTGGCGCGAGACGGCGTTCGCCCGCGCCGGCACCGATGTCGTGGCGCTCACCCTGGTCCTGGCCGGCGCGACCGCCGACGAGGCGGTGCGCGAGCGCGCCCTCGACCGCTGGCGCCAACTGGAACCGGGCAATCTCGCGCCCTGGCTGGCGGACCACGATGCCAGCGTGGACGAGGTGCTGGAGGCGGCGCGCAGTGCGACCCGCGTCGACAGCCACCTCTACGGGCAGCTGCGCGCGACCGTCGACGCACTGGGCAGGCATCCGCCAACGCCGGAGCAGGCGGCGCTGCTGGTCGGCCGCGCGGATTCGCCCTCGACCCTGGAGGGCCTTGCGGCATTGCAGGGGATGAGCCTGTTGGCGGCAGTGGCGGTGCCCGCGCTGCAACCGCTGCTGCAGACCTGCCGCGAAGCGTTCGCGGCGGACTCTGCGTCCGGCCATGCCGCGGACTGCCGCAGCGCAGCCGCCCTGATGGTGGGTGCGGACACGATGCTGCTGCGGTTGGTGGGACTGGGCTTGGCCGAGACCGTGGCCGGCGACGCCGAAGCGCAGCGCGCGGCACGCGCGGCCCGGCGCCGCTTCGATTGGCAGATGGTCGAATGGGGCCGGCTGAGCGCAGCCGCGGCCGCCGGCGGCCTGGACGACCTCGCCCGGCTGCTGGACGACCCGGCGATCGTCGATGAGCCGGCGCTGGTCGAGCGGTTGCTCACCGAAGCCGGGATCCCGCTGCAGCCGCCGGCGGGCTGGGAGCCGCCGCGCGGCGGCTGATCGGCGGCGGCCGGACTCAAGCCGCGTAGGAGTGGCCCATCGCCGCGAAGGCCGTGGGCGGCTCCGCCTGGGTGGACGGTGATTCCGGGGATTGGTGCCGGCGCCGGCCTTCGCGTGCATGGCACGCTCCTACGAAACGTCGATGCGCGCGTTGGCGCGGTCACGGCACCCGGGCGCAGACCCAGGCGTCGACCCGGGCGACGCCGGCGCGGCGCAGAGCGTTGGCGGCGGCATGCAGGGTGGCGCCGGTGGTCATGACGTCGTCGACCAGGGCGACGTGCGCGGGCAGCGGCGCGCCCGGCGGGACCACGAAGGCGCCGCGCAGGTTGCGGCGGCGCGCCGCCGCATCCAGCCGCGACTGCGGCGCGGTGGCGCGCTGGCGGCGCAGCGCCCCGTGCAGCAGCGGCAGGGCGAAAGCGCGCGCCAGCGGCCGCGCCAGTTCCAGCGCCTGGTCGTAGCCGCGGCTGCGCAGACGCGCGCGGTGGAGCGGCAGGGCCAGCAGCGCATCGGGGCGCGGGGCGGCCGCCAGGGCGTCCGCCATCCAGCCGGCCAGCAGGCGGCCCGCGGCCAGGTCCTGGTGGAACTTGAAGCGCGGCAGCAGCCGGTCGAGCGGAAACCCGTAGACGAAGGCGGCATGGGCCTCGGCCAGTGGGGGCGGCCGCGCCAGGCAGGCACCGCAGAGCGGACCAGGCCTGAC
The DNA here is from genome assembly GCF_029887875.1 of Luteimonas endophytica. Classification (GTDB taxonomy): domain Bacteria; phylum Pseudomonadota; class Gammaproteobacteria; order Xanthomonadales; family Xanthomonadaceae; genus Luteimonas; species Luteimonas endophytica. The sequence goes on along the minus strand of NZ_JARXRM010000012.1, from coordinate 15,766 downwards.
CGGGGCGGGCCGTCGCAGGTTCAGTGGGCGGACCGGGCGCAGGCCGTCCTCCGGACCGGCACGGATTGGGCCGGGCCGCGGCAGCGGCGAAGCGAGGGGCTGGGAGGCGCCGCCGGCCGGGCCGGCCGAGACCGGCACGGCAGGGGGCTGCAGGGGATCGGCCGGATCGCGGCCGCCTCCGACCGGGTCGGCCGTCCCGGCCTCGGCCGGTCCGGGCTGCGGCAGCGGCACCGCGCAGCGGACGCAGGCGTGCCGGTTCCAGGGAAGGCCGGCGGCGCAGGCCGGGCATAGCCCGTCGCGCTCGCGGCCGGGTTCGCGGCACAGCGGGCAGCGCGGCGGGCACAGCGCGCTGCCCAGCCGCGCCAGCCAGCCGTCAACCTGGCGGCCCTTGTTCAGGTTGACAGCCATCGGCATGCTTTCCAGACTGCCGCATCCGCTCCATCGCGTCTGTCGGAAACCTCCCATGCCCGCTGTCATCCCCGCCGACCCCGCCGCCGCGCCGCGCCACGACTGGAGCCGCGCCGAGGTCGAGGCCCTGTTCGCGCTGTCGTTCCCCGAGCTGCTGCACCGCGCGGCGGCGGTGCACCGGCGGCACTTCGACCCGGCCGAGGTGCAGGTGAGCACCCTGCTGTCGGTGAAGACCGGCGGCTGTCCCGAGGACTGCGCCTACTGCCCGCAGGCGCAGCGCTACCAGACCGGGGTGGAGGCCAGCAAGCTGATGAGCACCGAGGCGGTGCTGGAGAAGGCGCGCCAGGCCAAGGCCGCGGGCGCCTCGCGCTTCTGCATGGGCGCGGCCTGGCGTTCGCCGAAGGACCGCGACATTCCCAAGGTCGCGGCGATGATCCGCGAGGTGAAGGCGCTGGGGCTGGAGACCTGCGCCACCCTGGGCATGCTCAGCGGCCGCCAGGCGGCGGCGCTGAAGGAGGCCGGCCTGGACTACTACAACCACAACATCGACACCGACCCCGAGTACTACGGCGCGATCATCCACACCCGCGGGATGCAGGACCGCCTGGACACGCTGGCGCACGTGCGCGATGCCGGCATGAAGACCTGCTGCGGCGGCATCGTCGGCATGGGCGAGACCCGGCGCCAGCGCGCCGGCCTGTTGTGGATGCTGGCGACGCTGCCGGCGCATCCCGACTCGGTGCCGGTGAACCGCCTGGTGCAGGTCGAGGGCACGCCGCTGGCGGAACGGGACGCCGTCGCCGAGCTGGATCCGTTCGAGTTCGTGCGCACCATCGCGGTGGCGCGCATCCTGATGCCCAGATCGATGGTGCGGCTGTCGGCGGGGCGCGAGGAAATGAGCGACGAGCTGCAGGCGCTGTGCTTCCTGGCGGGCGCCAACTCGATCTTCTACGGCGAGAAGCTGCTGACCACCGGCAACCCGGACACCGAACGCGACCTGGCGCTGTTCGCGCGCCTGGGGCTGCGGCCGATGCCGGTGGGGGTGGACACGGCCGGGCACGACCGTGCCGGCACCGTGCACGCCGAGATCGCCGAATGCCCGACGCGGAGCCGCGCCGCATGATGCCCTGGTACGCCTGGGCATACCTGGCGCTGCTGGCGCTGATCGGCCTGGGCAACTTCGCGGCCGGGCTGCGCGGCGGCCGCCGGGTGGTGGTGGCGGTGCTGCAGCTGGTGGCGATCGCGGTGATCGGCCTGGGCGTGGTGCTGTTCTACCGTGGCAGCGGCGCAGGGCTGGGGTTCATGGCCGCGCTGTTCGTCGCGGTGCTGGTGCAGGCGCGCAAGTCGGTCGCCGACGCCGTGCAACTGCGCGAGCAGGGCCTGCCGCCGGCGGCGCGCCTGGGCGTGGCGCTTGGCGGGCTGGCGCTGCTGCCGGGGATCGCCCTGGGCGCGCTTGCGGCGTGGGCCCAGCAGGGTGGTTGACCGCGCCGACCCTCGCGAGCGCATCGCCGCGCAGCGGGCCGAGCGCACGGCGCGTTCGCGCGCGCGCGCGCGGCGCACCGTCACCCGCCGCGACGGCGCCCGCTGCGAGGTCGACGGCCGCTGGCTGCTGAACTTCTGCGGCAACGACTACCTCGGCCTGTCGCAGCAGTTCCAGGTGGTCAACGCGCTGATGGACACCGCCGCGCGCGACGGCGCCGGCGGCGTCGCCTCGCACCTGGTCTGCGGCCACCATGCCGCCCACGACGCGCTCGAGCGCGAACTCGCCGACTGGCTGCAGGCGCCGCGCGCGCTGCTGTTCGGCAGCGGCTTCCTGGCCAACCTGGCGGTGATGCAGGCGCTGCTGGGCGAGGGCGACGCCTGCGTGCAGGACCGCCTCAACCACGCCAGCCTGATCGACGGCGCGCGCCTGTCCGGCTGCCGGCTGCGGCGCTATCCGCACGCCGATGCCGAGGGCGCGCTGCGCCAGCTGCGCAGCGTGCCGGGCGGCGCGGCGATGCTCGTCACCGATGGTGTCTTCAGCATGGACGGCGACATCGCACCGCTGCGCGAACTGGCGCTGGCCGCGCGCGCCCAGCGCGCGCTGATGTACGTCGACGAGGCCCACGCCATCGGCATGGCCGGTCCCGATGGCCGCGGCAGCGTGGCGGAGGCGCGGCTGGACCTGGACGCGGTGCCGCTGCGGTTGCTCACCCTGGGCAAGGCGCTGGGCGGCTACGGCGCCGCGGTGGTCGGGGCGGCCGACCTGGTCGAGCACCTGGCCGATACCGCGCGCCCCTACGTCTACACCACTGCGCTGCCGCCGGCGCTGGCCGCGGCCTCGCTGGCGGCGGTGCAGCTGGCGCGGCGCGAGCACTGGCGCCGCGAGAAGCTGGCCGGGCTGGTGCGGCGGTTCCGCGGTGCGGCGCGCCGGCGCGGCCTCGCGCTGCTGCCCTCGGACACCGCGATCCAGCCGCTGCACTGCGGCGGCGACGCCCGCGCGCTGGCGATGTCCAGGCAGCTGGAGGAAGAAGGCTACTGGGTCGCGGCGATCCGCCCGCCGAGCGTGCCCGAGGGCCAGGCGCGGCTGCGCGTCACCCTTTCGGCGCTGCACGAGGACACGCAGGTCGACGCGCTGGTCGAGGCGCTGGCGCGCGCCCACGAGCGGATCGCGCCGGCCGAGCCGGCCGCCACCCCCGGCGCATGAGCGGCTCCACCGACCTGGCGGCGATGCTCGCCGGCCTGCGCGTGCACGCGCGCCCGGGCGAGTACGTGTTCGCGACCGGCGTCGATCCGGCCCTGGCCGGCGCGTGCGAAGCCAGCGTGCGCGAGGAGGAAGGACTGTGCTGCGTGCTGCGGCGCGAGCACGCCGACGCCCTGGGGCTCGCCTACGCTTTCGTGGCCGCCTGGCTGACGCTCGAGGTGCATTCGGCATTGGATTCGGTGGGCCTTACCGCAGCGGTGGCCGAGACGCTCGCCGTGCACGGTATCGCCTGCAACGTGCTGGCCGGCTTCTATCACGACCACCTGCTGGTGCCGGCGGCAAGGCGCGACGATGCGCTGGCGGCGCTGACAGCGCTGGCGGTGGAGCGGGCCCGGTGAGCGGGCTGCACGTCGAGGTCAGCGGCCGGGGGCCCGCGGTGGTGCTGCTGCACGGCTGGGCGATGCACGGCGGCGTGTTCGCGCCGCTGGTCGAGCGGCTGGCGGGCGAGTTCACCCTGCACGTGGTGGACCTGCCCGGCCACGGCCACAGCGCCGCATCGGCGGTGCCGCTGGCGCTCGAGGCGGTGGTGGCCGCACTCGCCCCGCGACTGCCGCCGGCGCTGTGGCTGGGCTGGTCGCTGGGCGGGCTGGTGGCGCTGCACGCCGCACTGTCGCGACCGGCCGCGGTGCACGGGCTGGCGATGCTCTGCGCCAGCCCGTGCTTCGTGCGCGATGCCGCCGGCGGCGACTGGCGCCACGGCATGTCGGCGGAGATCTTCGCCGATTTCGCCGACGGCCTGCGCCGCGACTGGCGCGGCACCCTGGAGCGTTTCATCGCCCTGGAGGCGTTCGGTTCGGACCATGCCAGGGAGGAAGTGCGCACCCTGCGCGACGCCGTGTTCGCGCGCGGCGCGCCGGCGGCCGGGGTGATGGCCGACGGCCTGGCGCTGCTGCAGGCCGCGGACCTGCGCGCGGCGCTGCCGGCGCTGCAGGTGCCCAGCCTGTGGCTGGCGGGCCGCCGCGACCGCGTGGTCGATCCCCGGGCCATGCGCGAGGCCGCTGCGCGCGCGCCGCGGGCCCGCTTCGAGCAAGTCGAACATGCCGGGCACGCGCCGTTCCTCACCCATGCCGACGAGGTCGCCGATGCGCTGCGCCGCTTCGCTGCCGCGCTGGGTGAACCCTCCCCATGACCCCGATGTTCGACGCCCGCCAGATCCGCCGCGCCTTCGGCCGCGCCGCGCACAGCTATGCGGGTGCCGCCGACCTGCAGCGCGAGGTCGAGGCGTGGCTGCTCGAGTCGCTGATGTACCTGGACGACAGCGTGCCCGCCACCGTGGTCGACCTGGGCAGCGGCCCCGGGCGCGCCGCCGCGGCGATGCAGGCGCGCTGGCCGAAGGCGCGGGTGCTGGCGCTGGACCTCGCGCTGCCGATGCTGCGCCAGGCGCAGCCGCGGCGCGGCTGGCTGCGCGCCCTCGGCGGGCGGCGCGCGGTGCTGCCGATCTGCGCCGATGCCGCGGCGCTGCCGCTGGCCGATGCCAGCGTCGACGTGCTGTTCTCCAACCTGTGCCTGCAGTGGGTGGAGGACCTGCCGGCGGCGCTGGCGGGATTCCGCCGGGTGCTGCGCCCGGGCGGGTTGCTGCTGTGCTCGAGTTTTGGCCACGACACCTTGCACGAACTGCGCGCGGCCTTCGCGGAGGCCGACCGGGCGCCGCACGTCAGCCCGTTCGCCACCATCGCCCAGTTCGGCGACGCGCTGATGCAGGCGGGGTTCCGCGATCCGGTGCTCGAGCGCGAACCGATGCGGCGCGGCTACCCCGACCTCGCCGCGCTGATGCGCGAACTGCGCGCGCTCGGCGCGACCAACGCGCTCGCCGGGCGCCGCCGCAGCCTGACCGGGCGCGCACGGTTCGCCCGCGCCGCCGCGGCCTACGAGCCGTTGCGCGACGCCGACGGGCGGCTGCCGGCGACCTGGGAAGTGATCACCGCGATGGCCTGGGCGCCGGCGCCGGGCGCGCCGATCCGCGAGCGTGGCACCGAGATCGCCAGCTTTCCCGCCGACCGGATCCCGCTGCGCAAGCGGCGTTGATCCTGTCGGGCGCACCGCCGCGGGGACGGGACATCCGCCGGGATCTGCTCGTCCTCCCGTAGGAACGTGCCCTGCACGCGAAAGCCGGCGTGGCCGCAAACGCCGGGGATCACCACCAACCCGGACGAACTCGACCTACGAATGGGGTGGCGCGCCACGGTGGCGCGAGCTGCACCGGGGCGTGGACGTTGGCGCGCGTGTGCGCGTGGCGATGGATTCAGCGACTTCGCCCTAGACTCGCCGGATCGCCGCCAACCGCTGCCTCCCGATCCGGACCGACGCCATGCGTTCACGCCCGCCCACGCTTCTCGCCGCATTCCTGCTCGCCGCCTGCGCACCGCTGCTGGTCGCGCAGCAGCGCGAGGGCATCGACCTGTCCGGGATCGATCCGGCGATGGTGCTGGCCAGCGCCGAGGACGTGATGATGCGCGCGCCGGACCGCGACATCGATGCGCTCTACCAGGCGGTGCGCGCGGCCTCCGAGTCGGAAGCCGAGGCGCGGACCCTGTGCGCGCTGTTCGATCCCGAGGCCGACCGCAGCCTGCTCGGCATGCAGCGCGCCGCCAGCGCGCTGGGGCCGGCCAGCCAGGAGCGCTTCGTCGGCGCGGTGGCCGCGATCGCGGTCAACGGCAGCCAGGGCCGGCCCCAGCCCTACGATCCGGCGGCCGCCGAGCAGGTGCTCAAGCAGGCCGGGGTGACCGCGATGCTGCTGCACGACGGCTTCGTGGCCGGGATGGCGGCCACCGGGAGCGATCCGGGCAGCCAGGCCGCCCGCTGTCGTTCGTTCCGCCAGCTGGTCGACGTGCTGCAGGATTTCACCCTCGAGCAGCGCGCGGCCGCGACCCGCTTCCTGCTGCTGGAAGGCCTGACCCGGTACGGCAGCGAGCTGTAGCCGACCGGCTCATCGCCACGGTGACCGGAGCCCCCGCGGCCTTCGCGGCCATGGGCCGCTCCTACGGGGGACGCGCCGGCGGCTTTTCGTAGGAGCGTGCCGTGCACGCGAAAGCCGGCGCGGGAGCCGCAGCCCGGAATCACCGCCGCTTGGATCAGCGCCACCCGCCCGGCGGCCTCCGCGGCCATGGGCCGCGGGTGCGGTGTCAGGGCCGCGGGCCGGAGACCTGGGCGATCCAGTCCTCGAGGTTGTAGTAGTTGCTGACCCGCGCGATGCGTTCGTCGCGGATCCCGAAGAAGGCGCCGCCGGGCAGCCGGTAGCGCTGGCCGCGGGCTTCCGGCAAGCCCGCGTCGGTCAACAGATACTCGCCCTCGACCCGGTACTCGGCCGCCGCGCGGCTGCCGTCGGCGGTGGCCATGACCACGATGTCGTACAGCCGCTCGCGGTAGTGCCGCTGCATGCGCTGCAGGAAGGCGGCGAAGGCCTCGCGCCCGGTTTCGCGTACGCCCTGGTTGAGATCGTGGACGACGTCGTCCGCCAGCACCGCGAGCATGCCGTCCCAGTCGCCGCGATCGAACGCGGCGTAGTACTGCAGCACCAGCTCGGTGGCGCGGTCGTGGCGGCGGGTGCCGTCGATCCTCATGGGCGGGCTCCGGGTCAGTGCGCCGCGGGCTTGCCGACCAGGGCGGCCCAGTGGTCGCGGTGGAAGAAGTACACCTCGCGCAGCAGGAATTCCCAGCGCGATTCCAGGCTGCGGAAGCGGCTGGTCGGCGTGGCCGAGCCCAGCGCTTCGATGCCCTCGGCGCGCGCCAGCCGCAGCGACCGCGCCATGTGCAGCGGATCGCTGACCAGGATCGCCCGCTGCAGGCCGTGCTCGCGCATCAGCGCCGCGGCCTCGGCGAGGTTCTGCCGGGTGGTGCGGGAGACGGTTTCGATCAGGATCGCCCGCTCCGGCACCCCCTTGCGCTTGGCGTAGTCGCGCGCGACCTGCGACTCGGCGAAGCGCGCGCCGCTGCCGCCGTAGCCGCCGGTGAAGATCACGGTGCCGGCAAGCCCGCGTTCGTACAGGTGGATGCCGTGGAGGATGCGCTGCTCGAACACCGGCGAAGGGCGCGCGTCGTAGGCGGCCGCACCGAGCACGATGATGGCATCGGCGGGCGCGGCCTGGTCGCGTTCGCCGGACCAGACGATGAAGGTGGCGACCCCGGCCAGCCACAGCGCCGCCAGCGTGCACAGGCGCAGCAGCCAGCGCAGCGGGCCGGCGCGGCGCCGCCGGCCGCGTCCGCTCAGCGAGCGGCGCCGCACAGCGCCTCCAGGTCGGCGTTGCCGCCGCTGAGCACGACCCCCACGCGCAGCCCTTCGAAGCGGCTGCGATGCTGCAGCACCGCCGCCAGCGCCACCGCCGAGGAGGGCTCCACCAGCTGCTTGCTGCGCTGCCAGAACAGGCGCATCGCGGCCAGGGTGGCGCCGTCGTCGACGGTCACCGCCTCCGCCCCCGCCGCCTGCAGAATCGCGAAGTTGGGCGCGCCGAGGGTCGCGCGCAGGCCGTCGCACACGGTGTCCGGCACCAGGTCGGTGACCCGTGCGCCACGCGCCAGCGACGCCGCGGTGTCGGCGGCGCCGGCCGGTTCTGCCAGATACAGCCTGGTTCCGGGCGAGGCCCCGCCCAGCGCGATCGCGGTGCCGGCCCCCAGGCCGCCACCGCCGACCGGGACCACCACCGCATCCAGGCCGGGGGCGGTGCCGAGCAGTTCCAGGGCCGCGGTCGCCTGCCCGGCGATCACCCGGGCGTCGGCGTAGGGATGCACCAGGGTCGCACCGGTGCCCTCGCGGACCGCCTCGCAGGCGGCCTCGCGTGCAGCCAGATCGGGCTCGCAGCGGTGCAGCACCGCGCCGTAGGCCGCGATCGCCGCCAGCTTCGGGGCGACCGCGTTCGCCGGCACCACCACGTGGCAGGCGATGCCGCGGGTGCGGGCGGCCAGCGCCAGCGCCGCGCCATGGTTGCCGGAGGAGTGGGTGACCACCCCGTGCGCCGCCTGTTCCGGGGTCAGCGACCAGACCGCGTTGCAGGCGCCGCGGAACTTGAACGCGCCCGCGCGCTGCAGGTGTTCGGCCTTGAACCACAGGCTGCAGCCGGCCTGCGCATCGAGCGAGCGCGCCCGCAGCACCGGGGTGGCATGGGCATGCGGGGCGATGCGCGCGGCTGCGGCCAGCACGTCGGCGAACGTGGGCGGTGCGAAGGCGAGGGGCGGGGACATCGCCGCAAGCGTAGCGAAGGACGCGGCATTCAGCTATCGCAACCGCGGTACCAGGAGGGTTAAGCACGGATTCAATGGGCCGGGACGATGCTGGCCCGACACACAGGACAGGGGCGGCCCATGAGGCTCCGCAATCTCGCCATCGCCGCCGTCGCCTTCGCCCTGCTGGGCGGTTGCGCCAGCTACGGCTACCGCGGCGGCACCGGCGACTACTACTACGGCCGCTCCGCTTCCACCTACCACGGCTACGGCGCGCCCTACGGCAGCGTGGGCTATGGCTATCCCGGCGGCTGGCGCGGGAGCGCCGGTTACGGCTACGGTTATCCCTACTACGGGTATTCCCGCTACAGCCACGGGTACCGCCATCCCGGCTACGGGTACTACCCGCCGTACTACTACCACCGGCCGCCGATCGTGGTGCACCCGCGCCCCGACCACGAGCACCCCGACCGCGAGGAGCGCCCGCCGCCGTGGCGCGACCTCGGCCGCATGCGGATGATCGAGAACCGGGAGCGCCCGCAGCGCGTCGACGCCAGGACGGTGCCGCAGGCACAGGGAGGACCGCAGCGGGCCTCGGTGCCGTGGCGGGCCAACGCCCGGCCGCAGCGCCCGGTGCCGCAGCGGATGCAGCCGACCCGGCCCGCACCTGCCGCTGTGCGTCAATCCGCGCCGCAGGTGGAGCGCAGGGCGTCACCCGTCCGGCGCCCGGCGCCGGCACGGTCACGATCGCTAGATAGCGAACTGCGTCACATCGAATAGCGCCAAAACGCTTGCGCTGCGCCCCGACTAGAAGCAAGCTAACGGTCGACTGACCGCAAGCGTCGAATTCCGACCCGGACGGCCGGTTTGTTCTCTCTCTGTCGACTCCCGGCGGGGGACTTCCGGATCCCCCCTGTTCCGCTCCCGCCGGGCGTCGGCGCCCAGATCCCGCATGAGCGCGCGGCCCAGGCCGGGCGACAGGCAAAAAAAACGGGGCCGGATGTCCCCCGACATCCGGCCCCATCGCTTCCCCAGGTCGCGCTCGGCCAGCCCTGTTCCAATCTCCGGCCGCGCCCCCCTTGGCGCTTGCCTTCCCGGGTGCAGGTGGGAGGTTCGCAGGAAGCGTGCCAACCCGCCCGCATCCGCCGGCGTCGCGCGATAATCCTTCTCCCGTCCGACCCGGCCATCCGCTGCCGGGCCGGCTCCCATGTCAGTGGCGGCAACACTCATGACCGACTTCCATCGCTATGAGGTCATCGTCATCGGCGGCGGCCATGCCGGCACCGAGGCCGCGCTGGCGTCGGCGCGCGCGGGTGCCCGCACCCTGCTGCTCACCCACAGCATCGAGACGGTCGGTGCGATGAGCTGCAACCCGGCCATCGGCGGCATCGGCAAGGGCCATCTGGTGCGCGAGATCGACGCCCTGGGCGGGGCGATGGCGCGCGCCGCGGATGCCGCCGGCATCCAGTGGCGGCGGCTCAACGCCTCCAAGGGCCCGGCGGTGCGGGCGACGCGCTGCCAGGCCGACCGCAACCTGTACCGCGCCGCGATCCGCCGCGCGGTGGAATCGCAGCCCGGGCTCACCCTGTTCCAGGCCGCGGTCGACGACATCGTCATCGAGGCAGGCTGCGTGCGCGGCGTGATCACCCAGACCGGCCTGCGTTTCGACGCGCCGAGCGTGGTGCTGACCGCGGGCACGTTCCTGGCCGGACGCATCCACGTCGGCCAGACCCAGTACGACGCCGGCCGCGCCGGCGACCCGCCGGCCGCGACCCTGGCGGCCAGGCTGCGCGAAGGGCCGTTCGTGGTGGACCGGCTCAAGACCGGCACGCCGCCGCGCATCGACGGCCGCACCCTCGACTACGCGGCGATGGAAGAACAGCGCGGCGACGACCCGCGCCCGGTGTTCTCGTTCATGGGCAGCGCCGCGGACCACCCGCGCCAGGTGAGCTGCTGGATCGCCCACACCACCGAACGCACCCACGAGATCATCCGCGGCGCGCTGCACCGCTCGCCGATGTATTCGGGGCAGATCGAAGGCACCGGCCCGCGCTACTGCCCGTCGATCGAGGACAAGGTGGTGCGCTTCGCCGACAAGGCCAGCCACCAGATCTTCGTGGAACCCGAGGGGCTCGGCGTGGCCGAGATCTATCCCAACGGCATCTCCACCTCGCTGCCGTTCGACGTGCAGCTGGCGCTGGTGCGCTCGATCGCCGGCTTCGGCAACGCCCACATCACCCGCCCCGGCTACGCGATCGAGTACGACTATTTCGACCCGCGCGGGCTGAAGAATTCGCTGGAGACCAAGGCGGTCGCCGGGCTGTACTTCGCCGGCCAGATCAACGGCACCACCGGCTACGAGGAGGCCGCGGCGCAGGGCCTGGTGGCCGGGCTGAACGCCGCGCGCGCCGTGCACGGGCGGGCGCCGTGGTGCCCGCGCCGCGACCAGGCCTACATCGGCGTGCTGATCGACGACCTGGTCACCCACGGCACCACCGAGCCCTACCGCATGTTCACCAGCCGCGCCGAATACCGGCTGCAGCTGCGCGAGGACAACGCCGACCTGCGCCTGACCGGCATCGGCCGCGAGCTGGGGCTGGTGGACGAGGCGCGCTGGGCGCGCTTCGACGCCAAGCGCGAAGCGCTGGAGTGCGAGACCGCGCGGCTGCGCGCGCTGTGGGCTTCGCCCGGCAACGCCGCCGGGCGCGAGGCGGAGGCGGCGCTGGGCCTCGAGCTGCGCCGCGAGAGCAGCGCGCTCGACCTGCTGCGCCGGCCCGAGCTCGATTACGCGCGGCTCACCGCACTGCCGGCGTTCGGCCCGGCGGTGGCGGACCCTGCGGTGGCCGAGCAGTTGGAGATCGAAGCGAAGTACTCCGGTTACCTGGAGCGCCAGCGCGCCGAGATCGAACGGCAGCAGCGCCACGAGGGCACCGCCATCCCGGACGCGTTCGACTACGCCGCGGTGCGCGGGCTGTCCGCCGAGGTACGGCAGAAGCTCGAGCGGGTGCGCCCACAGACCGTCGGCCAGGCCCAGCGGATTCCCGGAATGACCCCGGCGGCGGTGTCGCTGCTGCTGGTCCACCTGGAGCGCGCGCGGCGCAGCCGGGTGGCGTAGCCGGTCTCAGCGGTCGAGCGGGCTGAGGACCGCCCGGCCGCCGCGGTTCAACACGTGGGTGTAGATCTGGGTGGTCGCCACGTCCTTGTGGCCAAGCAGTTCCTGCACTGTGCGGATGTCGTAGCCGGCCTCGAGCAGATGGGTGGCGAACGAGTGCCGCAGCGTGTGGGCGGAGACCGGCTTGACGATCCCGGCGTTGCCGCAGGCACGCTTGATCGCACGCGACAGCATCGCGTCATCGATGTGGTGGCGGCGCTCTCGACCGTCACGCGGGTCGAGGCTGCGGCGCCGGGCGGGAAAGACGTATTGCCAACCGAACTCGCGCGACGCGGCGGGATACTTGCGCGCCAATGCATGCGGCAGCCACGCCTCGCCGAAGCCGGCGCGCAGGTCTTGCTGGTGCCAGGTCCTCGCCCGTTCCACTTCCTGCTGCAGCGGACCTGCCAGCGACGCGGGAAGTACTGTCCTCCGGTCCTTCCCGCCCTTGCCGTCGCGCACGGTGATCTCGTTGCGCGCGAAATCGAGGTCCTTGACCCGCAGGCGCAGGCCCTCCATCAGCCGCATGCCGGTGCCGTACAGCAGGCTGGCCAGCAACGAGGCCCGCCCTTCGAGCGAGGCAAGCAGCCGTTTCACCTCTTCTTCCGACAGCACCGTCGGCACCCGCACCGGGCGTCTGGCGCGCACCACGTTCTCCATCCACGGCAGCTCGACCCGCAACACCTCCCGGTACAGGAACAGCAGCGCCGAAAGCGCCTGGTTCTGGGTGCTGGCGGCGACCTTTCCGCGGACGGCGAGCTGGGTAAGGAAGGTCTCAATCTCCGGCCCGCCGAGCTCCCTCGGATGACGCTTGCCGTTGGCGAGAATGAATCGCCGGATCCAGCCAAGGTAAGCCCGCTCGGTGCGCAGACTGTAGTGCTTTGCTCGCAACCTGCCGCGAACCTCCTCGAACAACCGCGGCCGGCTCCTCGCGCGCTCTCCCGATACCACCGCATTCCGTCCCTGATAAGACATATCACCCCATTCCATGGGACACACGCCAGCATGCTCAAGCCCGACCGAGACCTGGACCATCGCCCAAGCCACTGATCCCACGTAGGATAAGTCCGATTGACGCCTCAGGGCCGTCCCTGAATACTCGGCGCTACCACCCCGATCCGGGGTCTACTAAGTGTTAGGGCCCATGCCAAGCCATCGTTTCACCGTGACCATGGCAGCTGCTCTCAGCGTCTCTGGCTGCTCCGCAACGCCGGATATGCGCTGCAAAGAGCAGGGAGATATCGTTGAGGATGCGTGCTGGACGTCCATTGTCAGTATCGCAGCTAATGTCAAAGCGTATGAAGGGAAGCAACTGATCGTACAGGGGTTCGTGGGACTGGAAAGAGAGCCATCGTCCGCTCGTACGTTCTGGCTCTATCAAAGTTCAGAGTCTCGTGATTTCATGGACTCTGCCATCGCGGTTCAGATATCCCCGTCAGAGGCGAGCGTGAGTAGCCTCAGACAAGCGTCGACTAGCGGCGAGTTGGTGACGGCTCGTGGGATATTCCGTCGGAATCACGGGTTTGGTGCTCTGGGCACACTGAATCAAGGGGAATCGGATGGGCCCTAACAATTCATTCAAGCCGACGCCGCTTCGCGGCGCGGCTTAATTCAGGCGTTAGACAGACAAGGAGAGATCATGGCGGATTCAGAGATTGAGAAAAGAACAAAATTGGCGCTTGACGCGATTAAGAAGGCGTATGGGACGGAAGAAGACGAATTTGGCGCAACTCTCTACGTCAAGCACCATCTAGAAGAGATCGAAGAAAGCTACTGGTTGGAGAAGCTCGGATCAAAGAAGCCAGACCCATTGTCAGTTCTCGAGCTCCTTGAACTTGGCTCGACCTGGGGAGACGACGATATGGAGCACTTTGATTTCACTCTTCCCGGAGAGATTACAAACTATGTGCTCAGCGTTCATTTCGCTGACGATGGCGAAATTCTTAGCATAGAGATGGAAAGCTGAGCTGTCTGTCTAACAATTCATTCAAGCCGACGCCGCTTCGCGGCGCGGCTTAACTCAGGCGTTAGCTGCCTATGGATTCTGTCGTAGCGGAAAATGAGTTCGTCCTCGCCTTCGTCAAGCCGGAGTTGCGTCATCGTTGGCTCGCCATGCTTAGTTCCCCTAAAGGACGTTATAAACACCTTCGCCGTCTGTATCACCACTTTGACTTTGCAGCAAAGGAAGTCAGGCCACTTCCCAGGCGAGCCTCAGACGACTACGCCTCCCTACCTTCGCTGTTGAGATCTCAGGGTGCCGGCGGGCAAGTACTTGTCATTTCGGCTGATCGCGAGATTGATGGTCGTACGTTCTCATTCGCCGAGGCAACTAGCTCATACTCCGGGTGCGCTTGGCTCGTAGGCACTGTATGCATCTATGCTCCTAATAAGTTGGCTATCTGGACAGATGAGTATGAAAGCCAGTACTTGCTTAAGAACCCGGCAAGCAGCTAACAATTCATTCAAGCCGAACCCGCTTCGCGGGTCGGCTTAATTCAGGCGTTAGGCCTCATGACCGAGCACCATGACGTTGATCTAGAGAAGCGCCTGCTGGCCGCCGCGGTCTTTGAGCTTCGCATGTTGCTTTCCAGCTACCTGGATCCTCAAGACCAAAGCGCTGCCGCGGCCGCCGCCCAACTGGCGTATGCGTTCCACAACCAAGCACTGTCAGCACTTTCGGGGCAGCCATTCGATGTTCCCCAAGCTCTGGACGGTCTGACCCGGCTGGAGCCTCAGCTTGGCAGCGCGTATCTGCAGCATTTCCGACGGGTCGTCACCAATGAGGCCTAACAATTCATTCAAGCCGAAGCCGCTTCGCGGCTCGGCTTAATTCAGGCGTTAGCTGCCTTGGATAGCGTCCTTACAGTTCGGAGTGAAAGCGAGCTCACGTCACTGATCGGCGGCCTCGATCATGCCGGCATTGTTGGCATCGACGGTCTTACAGCTTCTGGCAAGTCATGGGCAGCCCACCAACTCTGCTCAAAGCTCGGATGGCCCATCATCGGCTGCGACAGCTTTGTACGTAACGGCAAGCTTTTCTATCCGCAGATCTTGGACCTTGCGGCCCTAAAGAGCGCCTTGGAGCACGCTCAGCGGCCAGTCCTTGTTGAGGGCGTCATGCTGAGACTCGTACTTCAAGCCATTGGCTTCTCCGCTACTCACAATGTTTATGTTCGGCGCTGCAATATCGACGGCTCGCTGTGCTCCCCCGAGTTCTTTGAGTCGTTCTCCGCGGCCGACATGATGGCCGCAGAGAACGAGCTGTGCCGCCTAATTGGCATCAAAGACAATGAGCCGATACTGGCTCGTGAGTTGATTAGCTATCATGAGGCTTTCCGCCCGTATGAGTCGGCAGACATCGTGTTTGATAACTCCTATGGCGGCAGCTAACAATTCATTCAAGCCGAAGCCGCTTCGCGGCTCGGCTTAACTCAGGCGTTAGCCATGATGGGAAGTTCCGTCGATAAGCTAATTTTTCAAGTCCGAGCATTGACAGGCCCAACAGTCCTAGTTGGGGCGCCGCTAGCTGCTATTCTCCTGCTGACCATTCTGATTGCATTGCCTATCGTTGGCCAAATTATTGCCTTCGCCCTGGCCGAAAACCTTCCCTGCACGAGCAACCCAAATGTCTCGTCAGGTGGCGCCCAAGTTTGTATGGTTCTCGGCCGTGATATTGGTGGGCACCTTTATAGTCTTGGCATGATGGTCTTTGTGGTGGGGGCCTTAAACTTCGTAGTCGCGCTGGACCTCCTTTTCACTTTCTTGCATCCAACAGCAATCTGTGTATGGACCGTCTTGGTTGCTCTGCTAATCGGATTGCGGTATCGAATGAAGCAAATATTGCGGCATGGCGGCTAACAATTCATTCAAGCCGAAGCCGCTTCGCGGCTCGGCTTAATTCAAGCGTTAGGCCCCAATGAGCGATCGCATGAGCCATCAGGAGTACGTCGCTTCCTGTCGCGCGAGGGCGGCGGAGATTGCAGCCGCAATCCTTGCCGGCTCCATGCCTTTACTGGATGGATGTCACCTGCTCGACCAACTGAGTTCAGCCGTTGAGGTTCCAGACAACGATCCGGATTTCGGCGCCTTCAGTCTGATTCAGTCCGAGACAGACGCCTTGCCCATTGGTCAGGCACGTGGCCTTTGGACCCGTGACGCGCTCGCCGGGCTTGAGCCAGAGATACAATCTGCAACAATTTGGGCCGAGCCAATCGCCTTACCAGCCTGCAAGTCAGTAGTAGCCCGGTTTGGGGCCTAACGATTCATTCAAGCCGAACCCGCTTCGCGGGTCGGCTTAACTCAGGTGTTAG
>NZ_JARXRM010000011.1 GCF_029887875.1 Luteimonas endophytica | reverse complement strand
TGGACGCTGGAGGCGACTGATAGGCGGCCGGTAGCCGAGGCTGGCATGTGGTCGATGCCAGTTGTACTGATGGAGCCAGTGAGGCAGGGCCTGGCGCCGCTGGTCTGAGCTGTCATAGGAGCGAGCGTAAGCCCACTCGCGCAATGTGGTCTGGACCAGTCGTTCGGCCTTGCCGTTGGTACGGGGCGTGTAGGGGCGCGTGCGCAGGTGGCGCAGGCCCAGTCGGCGCAGGAGCCGGCGGAACAGCCGGGACTTGTAACAGGCGCCGTTGTCGGTCATGACCCGGGCGAAGGTGATGCCAAGGCCGCGGTAGTACCGTAGCGCTTGCAGCAGCGCCCGGCACGCACTGGTGCCACGTTCGTCGTTCTCGACGGTACCGAAGGCGATCCGGGAGTGGTCGTCGATGGCAAGGTGGACGAACTCCCAACCGGCGCCATCCGAAGTGCCCTGGCGAGCGCCGGTGACGCGATGTCCGGGGCGCCAGAACCGGCCCAGCTTCTTGATGTCCAGATGCAACAGATCACCCACCTGTGGGTACTCGTAGCGGTGGTCCGGGCGCGCTGGCGCCAGCTCGGCCAGTCGATGCAGACCGGCACGACGCATCAGCCGCGCGATCGTGCTCCGGCCGACGGGCAGTGCCAGCGAGATCTGGCGATAGGTCCGCCGCTGGCGACGCAGGGCGACTACCTGCTCGACGACCGGCGCCGGCGTGGCACTGGGGCAGCGAAGCGGGCGCGACGAACGGTCCTGGAGCCCTCCCGGGCCTTCCTCGCGGAAGCGGCGCAACCACTTGTAGGCCGTTCGAGTGCTCACACCCGCAGCGTGGGCGGCTTCTTCGACCCGAAGACCGTGCTCGATCACCCGTTCCACAAGCAGGGCTCGACCGCGAGGCGTAAGACGGGCATGTTTATGCAGGTTCATCCGGGGCTCCTGGGGTGCTGAATGGGTCGCACCTCCAGTGTTCCGGGATCACCCCGGATGAACAACCTACTGAGAGATCACAGCTAGCCCGCGAACCGCGCCACCGGAGGCCAGTGGAGCCCGGCCCTCCGGCCGCGCCAGCGCCGGTCTGGCAAAATGGCGGGCTTCCTCCCTCCCGCGAGCCCCGAATGAGCCACGCCGACATCCGCTCCGCCGCCCGACCCGCCCCAGACCAGCCGATGGTCGACATCGCGGACTACGTGATCGACACCCGCATCGACTCGCGCGAGGCCTACGACACCGCACGCTACATGCTGCTCGACTCGCTGGCGTGCGCCATGCTGGCGATGAAGTTCCCCGACTGCGTCAAGCACCTGGGCCCGCTGGTCCCCGGCGGCGAAATCGCGGGCGGTTCCCGGGTGCCGGGCACCTCGTTCGAGCTGGACCCGGCCCAGGCCGCCTTCAACATCGGCACCCTGGTGCGCTGGCTGGACTTCAACGACACCTGGCTGGCGGCGGAGTGGGGCCATCCTTCCGACAACCTCGGCACGATCCTGGCGGTGGCGGACTGGCTGGCGCGCAAGGAGGGTCGCGAGGTCAGCGTGCGGGACGTGCTCGGGTGGGCGATCAAGGCTCACGAGATCCAGGGCGGCTACGCGCTGCAAAACTCCTTCAACCGGGTCGGCCTGGACCACGTGATCCTGGTCCGGTTGGCATCGACCGCGGTCGCCACGGCGATGCTGGGGGGCGGCAAGGACGAGGTGATCACCGCGGTCTCCCATTCATGGATCGACAACGGCGTGCTGCGCACCTACCGCCACGCGCCGAATGCCGGCCCGCGCAAGAGCTGGGCCGCCGGCGATGCCTGCCGCCGCGCGGTGATCCATGCCATCAATGCCGCACGCAAGAAGGTCGTGGGCTACCCCAGCGCGCTCAGCGCGAAGACCTGGGGCTTCTACGACATCGCCTTCGGCGGCAAGGCATTCGAGTTCGAGCGGCCGTTCGGCAGTTACGTGATGGAGAACGTCCTGTTCAAGATCAGCTATCCGGCCGAGTTCCACGCCCAGACCGCGGTCGAATGCGCGATGCGGCTGCATGAGCAGGTGAAGGACCGGATCGCCGCCATCGACAGGATCGTGATCGAGACCCAGGAGGCCGGCGTCCGCATCATCGACAAGACCGGGCCGCTGGCCAACTACGCCGATCGCGACCATTGCATCCAGTACATGGTGGCGGTGCCGTTGATCTTCGGCCGCCTGACCGCCGCCGACTACAACGACGAGGTGGCGGCCGACCCGCGCATCGACGCCCTGCGCGAGCGCATGGAGGTACGGGAGAACCCGCAATTCACCCAGGACTACTTCGATCCGGACAAGCGCTACATCGGCAATTCGGTCCAGGTGTTCTTCACCGACGGGTCGTCCAGCGACAAGGTGTCGATCGACTACCCGATCGGGCACCGTCGCCGCCGCGACGAGGGCATCCCGGTGCTGATGGCCAAGGTGGAGGCGGCGCTGCGCGGCCATCTTCCGGCGGCCCAGGTGGACCGCCTGCTCGATCTGGCGGCCTCCCCCGAGGCGCTGGACGCGCTGCCTGTGGCCGACTTCCTGGGCCTCTACCGCAGCTGAACAGGAGTGGCCGCGTCCTGGGGAGACCCCCCAACTGTTATGCTAGCGTTAACGAGGTCTTCACACGGCTGACCCTAGGCTACCCACCGAAGGCGCGCTGAGTGCGGCCTCGAAGAAGCATGGGTGCGTCAACGCTTTCCCCCTTGATCAAGGAGCTGAACAAAATGAAAAAGAAACTCCTCTGTGCCGCGCTGCTCGGCGGTCTGGGCCTTGCCCAGGCGGCCAATGCGCAGGAGTTCGACGACCGCTGGTACATCACCGGTTCGGCCGGCTACAACTTCCAGGACGACGACCGCCGCACCTCCGATGCGCCGTTCGTCACCCTGGGCCTGGGCAAGTTCATCAGCCCGGTCTGGTCCATCGACGGCGAACTGAACTACCAGAATCCCAATTTCCAGAGCGCCAACAGCGTCGAAGGCTCCAACCCCGACCTGAACTGGAGCCAGTACGGCATCTCGGTGGACTTCCGTCGGCACTTCATCTCCGAAGGCCGTACCTGGAACCCCTACGCCGTGTTCGGCGTCGGCTACCAGCGCAGCGAGGAGGAGTTCGATGCCTTCCCGAACCCGGACTCCCCGGGCGAGAACGAGGACGGCAACTTCGCCGCCAAGGTCGGCGTGGGCCTGCAGACCACCTTCACCAACCGCGTCGCGGTTCGGGCGGAAGTGGCGCTGCGCGGCGATTTCAACGACGACAGCTACGCCGCCAACGGCGCGGCCGACTGGGAAGGCTATCCGCATAACCAGGAAGAGAGCTGGTTCGGCGACATGCTGGCCTCGGTCGGCGTGGTGATCCCGCTGGGTCCGGAGCCGACCGCCCCGGTCGCCCCGGCGCCGGCGCCCGTCGACAACTGCGCCGACCGCGACAGCGACGGCGACGGCGTGAACGACTGCGACGACCGCTGCCCCGACACCCAGGCCGGCACCACCGTCGGTCCGGACGGCTGCCCGGTTCCGGTCACCATCGACCTGCGTGGCGTGAACTTCGACTTCGACAAGGCCACCCTGCGCCCGGATGCGGTGCAGATCCTCAACGAGGCCATCGAGATCCTGCGCCGCTATCCCGACCTGCGCGTCGAGATCGCCGGCCACACCGACTCGATCGGCAGCGACGAGTACAACCAGGGCCTGTCCGAGCGCCGCGCCCGGACCGTGTACGACTACATCACCAGCAACGGCATCGATGCCAGCCGCCTGGTCGGTCCCGTCGGCTACGGCGAGAGCCGCCCGATCGCGCCGAACACCAACCCGGATGGCTCCGACAATCCGGAAGGTCGCGCACGCAACCGCCGTACCGAGATGAACGTCCAGAACTGATCGGACCGCCATCGCCGCAGTACCCGAAGCCCGGCCCAGTGCCGGGCTTCGTTTTTTGCGGGTGGGCCGAGGCGACCCGCATCCAAGGTGAATGGGCCACCAGTCAAAACAACGGCTTGTAGCGTATACCTGAGGCGCCTACACTCGTCCGTATCCGCCACAGGGGATTTTCATGCGCGCCGCGACGACACTGCTCCTCCTGCTAGCCCTGCCGATGATCGGCCACGCCTCCGACTGCGCGCGACCGCCCGCGACCTCGTCGGCGCTGCGCCCGACGGTACTGGCCCCGCTGTCGTCGGAACTGGCCGCGCCCAGCTACCGGCTGGGCGCCCAGGGCGGCGTGCTTTCGCATGCCTACGACGAGGCCCAGTCGGTCGACCAGGTGTTGCTGCGGCTGCGGCTGGAGGGCTGCCGCAACGTCGCCAGCGCAATGCCGGCACCGACTCCGGTCGACCCGCTGGATCCTTCGGTCTACAAACCGCTGACCGAGCACGACAACACCCCCTGGCGGTTCGACATGAGCCAGAACGGCCGGATGATGACCGCCGACGAATTCGACGCGTGGATGAAGGCGCGCGGCGTGCGCGTGGCGCGCGGCGCACCCAAGCCGGCCGCCGTTGCGCTTCCGGCCCCTCCGCCGGCCGAGGGCGATGCAGCGGTCCCTCCCGGGACCGCCGAGGCCGCGCCTGCGGAAACGGCGCCGGCCGCGTCCGAGGGTACGCCGGAGCAGCCCGCCCCGACCCCCTGATCGTAGCGGTCGGCCCCAGCCGGTCGGCCGCGGCCTGCCGGCGCGGCGCCCTGCGGCGGCGCGGCGGTCGCTCCGCTAGCGAGCGGCGCCTTCGAGCACGCCCAGCTCCCTGCCGATACGCACGAAGGCGTCGATGGCCCGGTCCAGCTGCTCGCGCGTATGCGCCGCCGATATCTGGGTGCGGATCCGCGCCTGGCCTTTGGGGACCACCGGGAAGAAGAAGCCGATCGCGTAGATGCCTTCCTCGAGCAGGCGCTCGGCGAAGCGCTGCGCCAGCGGCGCGTCGTACAGCATCACCGGGCAGATCGGGTGGTCGCCGGGCCTGAGGTCGAAGCCTGCCGTGGTCATCCGCTCGCGAAAATACGCCGTGTTCGCCGCCAGCCGCTCGCGCAGTCCGCCCGCCGCATCCAGCATCTCGAAGGCGCGGATGCCGGCCGCGACCACGTGCGGCGGCAGCGAGTTCGAGAACAGGTAGGGCCGGGAGCGCTGCCGCAGCAGTTCCACCACCTCGCGGCGGGCGGTGGTGAAGCCGCCGATCGCGCCCCCCATCGCCTTGCCCAAGGTGCCGGTGAACACGTCGATGCGGTCCATCACCCCTTTCACCTCGGCCGAGCCGCGTCCGGTGGCGCCGAGGAAGCCGGTGGCATGGCACTCGTCGATGTGCACCATCGCGCCGTAGCTGTCCGCCAGCGCGGTGATCTGGTCCAGCGGCGCGACGAAGCCGTCCATCGAGAACACGCCGTCGGTGGTGATCATGATGCTACGGGCGCCATCCTCGCGCGCCTGCTGCAGCTGCCGCTCCAGGTCGGCCATGTCGCAGTTGGCGTAGCGGTAGCGGCGCGCCTTGCACAGGCGCACGCCGTCGATGATCGAGGCGTGGTTGAGCGCGTCGCTGACGATCGCGTCCTCCTCGCCCAGCAGCGGCTCGAACAGGCCGCCGTTGGCGTCGAAGCAGGCGGCGTAGAGAATCGTGTCCTCGGTACCGAAGAAATCGCTGATGGTGCGCTCCAGGCGCTTGTGCAGATCCTGGGTGCCGCAGATGAAGCGCACCGAGGCCATGCCGAAACCGTGCGTCTCCAGGGCTTCCCTGGCCGCGGCGATCAGCTCCGGGTGGTCGGCCAGGCCCAGGTAGTTGTTGGCGCAGAAGTTCAGCACCCTGCGCCCGTCCTCGAGCTCGATCTCGGCCGCCTGCGGGCTGGTGATGATCCTTTCGGACTTGAACAGCCCCTGCTCGCGGATCTCTTCCAGGGTTTCGGTGTAGCGGTGGGTCAGGGACATGGCGTTCGCAACAGGTGATTGTGATTGACGATTCGAAAAGACGGGAACCGGCGGGCGACCGGTTTGAACCAGTCAACGATTCCGGATCGCGGCTTTCGTCAGTTCCAGCTCAGCACCACCTTGCCGGACTTGCCCGATTCCATCAGGTCGAAACCCTTCTGGAAGTCCTCGGCCGGCAGCTGGTGGCTCAGCACCTTGCCCAGCGGGAAGCCGGACAATACCAGCTGGGTCATCTTGTACCAGGTCTCGTACATGCGCCGGCCGTAGATCCCGTGGATGGTCAGGCCCTTGAAGATGATCCGGTCCCAGTCCACCCCCGCGCCCTTGGGCAGCAACCCGAGCAGGGCGATCTTGCCGCCGTGGTACATGGCGCCGAGCATGTCGTTGAACGCGTGCGGGTTGCCGCTCATCTCCAGGCCGACGTCGAAGCCCTCCAGGTGCAGGTCCGACATCACGTCCGCGAGCGAGGCGTTGGTGACGTTGACCACCCGGGTGGCGCCCATGTCGGCGGCGAGCTTGAGCCGGTAGTCGTTGACGTCGGTGACCACCACGTTGCGCGCGCCGATGTGCTTGCAGATGCCGGCCGTCATCACTCCGATCGGGCCGGCCCCGGTGATCAGCACATCCTCGCCCACCACGTCGAACTCCAGCGCGCAGTGCGCGGCGTTGCCGTAGGGGTCGAAGAACGCGGCCAGTTCGCTCGGGATCTGGTCGGGGATCGGCCACAGGTTGCTGGCCGGCATGACGATGTACTCGGCGAACGCGCCGTCGCGGTTGACGCCGATGCCGACGGTGTTCGGGCAAAGGTGCTGCTTGCCGGCGCGGCAGTTGCGGCAGTGGCCGCAGACGATGTGGCCCTCGGCGGAGACCCGCTGCCCGACCTCGTAGCCGCCGACGCCGGGCCCCAGTTCGGCGATGCGGCCGACGAATTCGTGGCCGATCACCAGGCCCGGGCGGATGGTGCGCTGGCTCCACTCGTCCCAGAGGTAGATGTGCAGGTCGGTGCCGCAGATCGCGGTCTTCTCGAGCCGGATCAGCACTTCGTTGGGCCCGGGCGAGGGCACCGGCACCTCCTCCATCCAGATGCCCCTGGCGGCCTCGCGCTTGACCAGCGCGCGCATGGTGGTCTGACGCTGGTTGGTCTGCTGCATGCCGGGGCCACGCGCTCGTAGGGGGAAAGCGCGATTATACGCGCCAGGGGTGAATGGCCGGGCCGGGCCGCGGCCCGGTCGCGGGTGCGGGCAAACGCATCGCGCGGCCGTTAGACTCCCCGCTCCGCTCCGAGCGCCCAGAGGACCGACATGCGTCGAATCGCGATCGCCATTGCACTGCTGCTCGCCGCCGGCCAGGCTGGGGCCGGCGAGGGCATGTGGGTACCGCAGCAGCTGCCCGAGATCGAGGGACCCTTGCGCAAGGCTGGACTGCGGCTGCGCCCCGAGCAGCTCGCCGACCTGACCGGGGACCCGATGGGGGCGGTGGTCTCGCTGGGCGGCTGCACCGCCAGTTTCGTCTCGCCGCAGGGCCTGGTGCTGACCAACCATCATTGCGCCTACGGGGCGATCCAGCTCAATTCGACCCCCGAGAACAACCTGATGCAGGACGGGTTCGTCGCCGCGGACCGCGCGAACGAGCCGAGCGCCGGCCCCAACGCACGCATCTTCGTGCTCGACTCGATCCGCGACGTCACCGCCGAGGTGCAGGACGCGATCGCGGCGGCACCCGACGCCATCGGCCGCGAGCGCGCGCTGGAGCAGATCGAGAAGAAGCTGATCGCCGGCTGCGAATTCGGCGAGGGCTACCGTTGCCGCCTCTACAGCTTCGCCGGCGGCAACGCCTACCGGCTGTTCCGCAACCTGGAGATCCGCGACGTGCGCCTGGCGTATGCGCCGCCGGGCGGCATCGGCAACTACGGCGGCGAGATCGACAACTGGATGTGGCCGCGCCATACCGGCGATTTCTCCTTCTACCGCGCCTACGTCGGCCCGGACGGCCGGCCCGCCGACCACGCCCCGGAAAACGTGCCCTACCAGCCCAAGCACTGGCTGCGGTTCGCCGACCGGCCGCTGCGCGAGGGCGACTTCGTGATGGCCGCGGGCTACCCCGGCACCACCCGCCGCTATGCCCTCGCCGACGAGTTCGAGCAGACCGCGCAGTGGAGCTATCCGACCATCAGCCGCCACTACAAGGCACTGCTGGCCCTGGTCGAGGCGCAGGGGCGGGAGAACCCCGACATCGCGGTGAAGTACGCCAGCACCGTCGGCGGCTGGAGAAACACCTCCAAGAACTACGACGGCCAGCTGGAGGGATTCGCGCGGATCGACGCCGCCGCCGCCAAGCGCGCCGAGGAAGCGGCGGTGCTGGAGTGGCTGCGCGAACGCGGCGAGCCCGGCGTGCCCGCGCTCGAGGCGCATGCCGAACTGGTGAGGCTGGTGGCCGAGGGGCAGGCGACCCGGGAGCGCGACCTGGTGATCGGCCAGTTCCACCGCCTCGGTGCGCTCGGCACCGCCATGACGCTCTACCGCAACGCGATCGAGCGCAGCAACCCGGACGCCGACCGCGAGCCGGGCTACCAGGAGCGCGACCAGCCGCGCATCCGCGGCGAACTGCAGCAGATGGACCGCCGGTATCACCCGGAGATGGACCGCCAGCTGCAGCGCTACTGGCTGCAGCAGTATCTGGCGCTGCCCGCCGGGCAGCGGGTCGAGGCGATCGACGACTGGCTGGGTGGCGACGACGAGCAGGCGATAGAGCGTGCGCTAGACCGGCTCGCCGGTACCGGCATGGCCAATGCCGAGGAGCGGCTGCGCTGGCTCGAGGCCGACCGCGACGCGTTCGAGAACAGCCGCGATCCGGCGATCCGCTATGCGGTTGCGGTGATGCCGGAGGTGCTGCGGCAGGAGCTCGAGCGCAAGGCGCGGGCCGGCGACGAACTGCGCGCGCGCCCGGTCTACCTGCAGGCCGTGGCCGATTTCCGCGCAAGCCAGGACCGCCACGTCTATCCGGATGCCAACGGCTCGCTGCGGATCACCTTCGGCAACGTGACCGGCTACACCACCCTGGACGGCGAGGCGCAGGCGCCCTTCACCCGGCTCGAGGAGGTGGCGCAGAAGGCCACCGGCGAGGAGCCCTTCGACGCGCCGCAGGCGCTGCTGGACGCGGTCGCCGGGAAACGCCATGGCGGCCTGGCCGATCGCCGGTTGCGCACCGTCCCGGTCAATTTCCTGTCGGACCTGGACGTCACCGGCGGCAACTCCGGTTCGCCGGTGCTGGACGCACGCGGCCGGCTGACCGGGCTGCTGTTCGACATGAACTGGGAATCGGTGAGCTCGAACTGGGTGTTCGACCCGGCGATGACCCGGACCATCTCGGTGGACCAGCGCTACCTGCGCTGGATCATGCAGGAGGCGTACCCGGCTCCGCAGTTGCTCGACGAGCTCGGCCTGGCGCCGTAGGCGCGCAGGCAAGACGCCAGCCGGAGGGGGGCGGCGAGCCGCCTCCCCGTTGCCGTTGCCGCTGGCGCGGCCGGTCAGGGCAGATTGCAGTGCAGCCTGCCGTTGGTCAGCGCGTGTGTGGTGCGGGTGCCTTCGTAGCTGAACACGCCGTCGCAACTGACGACGAAGGTGCCGACCACGTTGCCATTGTCGTCGAGGTAGACGCCCATGTCGCCGTTGCGAGGCTTGGCGACCGCCAGGCCTGCGGCGAGCGCGAAGCACAGCGCGAGGCCGGCCACGAGTCTGGTACGAGTCATCGGTATTCTCCCTGGGTCTGGTCTGTCGGTTAGGTGGGGCAGGGACACGCGGCGCGGCAAGGCGGGACCGAACGCGTCCTAGAAATCCGGATCGCAGATGAAATAGCCGTCGGCGTAGTTGCGGGTGAACTTGCCCCATGCCTCCTTGCTGCCGTCGCAATGGATGGCCTGGTAGCCGACCACCGCGCCGCTGTCGTCGAGGTAGTAGTAGAACTGGCCGGGTCCGGTGGGGCCGACGGCGGCCAGCGCGGCCCCGACGACGAGGGCCGTGGCGGCACCGATGGCGAGCACGAGTTTCCTGCGCATTGCTGGAGTCTCCCTGGTGGATGGGCGCCGGTCCGCACGGCCGGCACCGGCATTGTCGCGGGCCGGGCGCGGCCCCGGTGTGCAGGAGCGGGCGCGGTGCCGTTGCCGTGACCGGGTTCGCAGGGCCCGGCGGATCGCGGTCACGCGCGGCCGCGCTGCGGCCGAACGGCGGCGGTGGCGGCGCATGCGGCCGGCTCTGCTACCCTTCGCCGGCCGCGCCGCGGGTAGAGTCGGTGCCCATGTCCGGGCGCGGGGACCCGCGAGATCCGCACATGCACCGGCCGGTATACGAGGACGCGAAGACATGAGGATTCTGCTGGTCCGCCACGGCGAGACCCCCTGGAACGCCGAGGGCCGCTACCAGGGCCGCGAGGACATTCCGCTCTCGCCGGTCGGCGAGGCTCAGGCCGAGGCGCTGGGGCTGCGCCTGCGCGACCTGCCGATCGACCGCGCGGTGGCTTCGCCGCTGTCGCGCGCGAGGCGCACCGCGCAGCTGGTCCTCGGCGCCGCGCGCGAGGCCGAGTTGTCGATCGATCCGGGCCTGATCGAGATCGCCCACGGCAGCTGGGAGGGCCTGCTGGCCAGCGAGATCCGCGCGCGCGACCCGGATCGCCTGCGCGCCTGGCGCGAAGCGCCCGACAGCGTGCTGATGCCGGACGGCGGCGAATCCCTGCAGCAGGTCTTCGACCGGTCGTGGCCGGCGCTGGGGCGCGCGTGCGACGGGCTCGGCGCGGACGACACCGTGCTGGTGGTGGCGCACGACGCGGTCAACCGGGTGATCCTGTGCCACGTGCTCGGGATCCCGTTCTCGCGGCTGTGGAGCTTCCGCCAGGCCCCGACCAGCATGAACCTGCTGGAAGGCGCCAGCGTCGACGCGCTGGAAGTGGTGCGGCTGAACGACTGCGCCCACCACACGCCGCTGTTCGGCGAAGCCGTGCACCGGGCGCTGTAGCGGCGGGTCCGCAGCGCCCGCGCAGGGCGAAACACTCACGATCCAAGGCCGCCATGCCCCGCACGCTCGCCGACTGGCTCGGCCACATCGAACGCCAGCATCCCCGCGAGATCGAAATGGGGCTCGAGCGCGCCCGCGCGGTCGCCGGCCGGTTGCGGCTGGCGCCCCCGGCGCGCCGGGTGATCAGCGTCGCCGGCACCAACGGCAAGGGCTCGACCGTCGCCTTCATCGAGGCGATCGCGCGCGCCGCCGGCTGGCACGTGGGCACCTACACCTCGCCGCACCTGTTCGAGTACAACGAGCGCGTGCGCGTCGACGGCCGTCCCGCGACCGACGACGCACTGGCGGCGGCGTTCGCGGCGGTGGAGGCGGCGCGCACGGTCGAGCCGCCGGTGCCGTTGACTTATTTCGAGTTCGGCACCCTGGCGGCGCTGTGGCTGTTCGCGCGCCAGCGGCTCGACCTGGCGATCCTGGAGGTCGGGCTCGGCGGCCGCCTCGACGCGGTCAACCTGGTCGATGCCGATGTCGCCGTGATCACCACGGTCGACCTGGACCACCAGGACTGGCTGGGCGCCGACCGTGAAGCGATCGGGCGCGAGAAGGCCGGCATCGCCCGCCCATGGAAGCCGCTGGTGCTGGGCGAGGACGATCCGCCTTCCAGCGTGCTCGGCCACGCCTATGCGATCGGGGCCCCGGCGATCCGCGCCGGCAGCGATTTCATGTTCGAGCGGCTCGCCGGCGGAGGCTGGCGCTGGCGCGAGGTCGGCTACGCCATCGACCTGCCCGAACCCCAGCTGGCGGGGGCGGAGCAGCGCCGCAACGCCGCGGCCGCGATCGCGGCGCTGCGTGCGCTGCGGCGAAGCGTGCCGAGGGCGGCGATCGTCCAAGGGGTGGCCTCGGCAGCGTTGCCGGCGCGCCTGCAGCGACTCCACGTCGACGGGGTCGAGGTCGTGATCGATGTGGGCCACAACCCGCAGGCGGCGCGCACGCTGGCGGACTGGTTGCGCGCCGCACCGGTGCCGGGGCGGACCCGGGCGGTCTACGCGGCGCTGGCGGACAAGGACGCCCCCGGGGTGGTCGCCGCGCTGCAGGATGCGGTGGATGCCTGGTACCTGGCCGGGCTTCCCGACGCCGGGCCGCGCGGGCAGGAGAGTGCCGCGTTCGCGGTGCGGCTGGCGGGCAGCGCCGCGGCGGGCGGGAGCGTCCATGCCACGGTGGCGGCGGCGCTGGCGGCGGCGCTGGCGGAGGCCTCCCCGGGGGACCGGGTGCTGGTGGCCGGTTCGTTCCATACCGCGGCGGCGGCGCTGGCGGCGCTGCACGGGCGGCATTAAGAAGTCGCCGCGGCATGCGGCGTATAATCCGCCGGCCCCCACGCACGCGACAATGCCGATGGATTCCGGACTGAAACAGCGCCTGGTCGGTGCCGCCGTGCTGGTCGCGCTGGCGGTGATCTTCCTGCCGATGCTGGTCAAGGGCCCGGCCCCCGACAGCGGGGCATCCGATCTTTCGCTGGCGCTGCCCGACGAGCCGCGCGACGGCACGATCACCCGCGAGCTGCCGCTGCTGGCGCCGGCCGAGCCGGGCGCCGGCGGCGCGGTCGGCATGGACACGCAGGGCGACGAGGCCCGGCTGGCGACCGTCGACACCGCGGACGAGCGCCACCCCGATGCCGCCGAGTTGGCCGCCGACGAAGCGCCTGCAGCGGGCCCGGCGCCGGCCGCCGAATCCGGCGACGCAACGCCCGCGGCGGCGCTGCCGGCCACCACCGCCGGCGGCGGCTACGCGGTCCGCTTCGGAAGCTACGGCAGCAGCACCGACGCGGACGCCGTGGTCGAGCGCCTGCGCCAGACCGGGCTGCCGGCCGCTCCTAGCCGTGCCACGGTCTCGGGCAAGCCGGTGTGGCGGGTGCTGATCGGGCCCTACGCGACCAGGGCCGAGGCCGAGGCCGTGCGTGTGCACGCCGCGCAGGTCGGTCCCAACGACGCGCGGGTGGTGGCTTTGGACGCAGCACCGGCGCCGCAGCCGGCGGCGCCGCCGCAGCCGCAGCCGCCTTCGCCACCGCAACGGGCGCCTCAAGCAGCCGCGCCGGCGGCGCCGGCCCCAGCCGCCGCGGCCGATGTCGGGTTCGTGGTGCAGCTCGGGGCCTTCAGCCGGAGCGCCGAGGCCGAAGCGCTCCGCGAGCGCGTGCGCGGGGCCGGCTTCAGCGCCTTCACCGATACGGTGGATACCGACAAGGGCAGACTCACCCGGGTGAAGGCCGGCCCGGTGCTCAGCCGCGCCGAGGCCGAACGGCTGAAGGCCACGCTCCAGGGCAGGTTGGGCGTCGCCGGCATGGTGCGCTCGCACCCGTAGCGGGGGCATCGCCACAGCGCGCGCCGCGGAAGGCGCGCGTCCGGGCCCTGGCAGGCAGCGCCGGGGCAGCGGCCTGCGGGCCGCACCAGCGGGCGGCCGCATCGCGGAGCGATGCGCCGGCCATTCACGGATACAGGCGGACACCATGTGCGGCATCATCGGCATCGTTGCAACCACCGAAGTCGCAGCGGCGCTCTACGACGGGTTGACCGTGCTGCAGCACCGCGGCCAGGACGCGGCCGGCATCGCCACCGCCAATGGCAACCAGCTGCGCGTGCACAAGGGCAACGGCCTGGTACGAGACGTATTCGACGACAAGGCCATCGCGCTGCTGGTGGGGCGCGTGGGCATCGGCCATTGTCGCTATCCCACCGCCGGCAGCGAGGGTCACGACGAGGCGCAGCCGTTCTACGTCAATTCTCCCTACGGCATCGCGCTCGCCCACAACGGCAACCTGATCAATACCGACGCGCTGCGGCAGGAGGTGTTCGAGGAGGACCGTCGCAACATCAACACCGAGTCGGATTCGGAGGTGCTGCTCAACGTGTTCGCGCACGAACTCGATCGTGAACGCGGGCTCACCCCGGAGGCCGCCTTCAAGGCCATCGAGGGCGTACACAGGCGCTCGACCGGCGGCTACGCCGCGGTCGCCACGGTGCTCGGCCTGGGCCTGGTGGCGTTCCGCGATCCGCATGGCATCCGCCCGCTGGTGCTCGGCAGGCGGATCACCGAGAGCGGCGCCGAGTACGCGGTGGCGTCGGAGTCGGTGGCGCTCGACATTCTCGGTTTCGAGCGCCTGCGCGACGTGGCGCCGGGCGAGGGCATCGTGGTCACCGCACGCGGCGAACTGCACCATCGGCCCTGCGCCGAGCCGGCGATGCGGGCCCCGTGCATCTTCGAGTACGTCTACTTCGCCCGGCCGGACTCGATGATCGAGGACATCTCGGTGCACAAGGCGCGCATGCGCATGGGCGTGACCCTGGGCGAGAAGATCCTGCGAGAGCGCCCCGACCACGATATCGACGTGGTGATCCCGATCCCCGACACCTCGCGCGACTCGGCGCTGGAGATCGCCAACGTGCTCGAGGTGAAGTACCGCGAGGGCTTCATCAAGAATCGCTATGTCGGCCGCACTTTCATCATGGCCGGCCAGGGCGAGCGCGCCAAGTCGGTCAAGCGCAAGCTCAACCCGATCCCGCTCGAGTTCCGCGGCCGCGTGGTGCTGCTGGTGGACGATTCCATCGTCCGCGGCACCACCTCCAAGCAGATCGTGCAGATGGCGCGCGATGCCGGGGCGCGCAAGGTCTACCTGGCTTCGGCCGCGCCGCCGGTGCGCTATCCGAACATCTACGGCATCGACATGCCGTCGGTGGACGAACTGGTCGCGAACGGCCGCAGCGAGCGGGAGATCGAGCAGTTCCTCGGCTGCGACTGGCTGATCTACCAGGATCTGGCCGACCTGGAAACGGCCGTGGCCGGCCCCAAGTTCCCCGGCCGCCGCTTCGACAGCTCCTGCTTCAGCGGCGAGTACGTGACCGGAATCGAGCCGGGCTACTTCGAGCGACTGCAGCAGCTGCGCTCGGACGACGCCAAGAAGAAGCGTCGCCTGGCCTCGTGAAGCCGCGGCCAAGGCGCCGGCCGCGTGGCGGATCGGAGGGTCCGCCGTCGATCGCCGGATCGTGCAGCCGGGCGGCAGCCGCCGCCCCGATCCCGCCGTTCGCCGCCGCCGCGATGCCCGCCGCCGCCGCGGACGCATGCCGATGACCGGAACCGGGACCGGCGCTGCGCACGGATGCCTGTTCGACGCCGCCCGGGCCTGTCTCGCGGCCGCGTCCTGCGAGGAAAAGCTGCAGCGCACGTTCGCCACCGCCGCGGCCTTCGCCGCCGGCCGCCTGGCGATCGACGAAGGCGCCGGGCCGCCGGCGCCGATCGGGATGCCTGGGCGGCCCGCCCGGCCGCTGCTGGTGCATCCGCGCGAGCTGCCCCGGCGCGGGCTGGGCAGTGACGCGGGCCGCGCGGCCTTCGTCCACGCCATCGCCCACATCGAGTTCAACGCCATCGACCTGGCGTGGGACGCCGCCTACCGCTTTCGCGGCCTGCCCGGCGACTTCTACGCCGACTGGGTGGCGATCGCGGCGGACGAGGCCCGGCACTTCGCGATGCTGCGCGAGCGGCTGCGCGCGCTCGGTTCCGACTACGGCGACTTTCCCGCCCACAACGGCCTGTGGGAAATGGCGGAAAAGACCGCCCACGACGGCCTGGCGCGGATGGCGCTGGTGCCGCGGGTGCTGGAGGCACGCGGGCTCGACGTGACCCCCGGGATGATCGTCAGGCTGCGCGCGCTCGGCGACGAGACCACCGCCGCGGTGCTGGAGGTGATCCTGAGCGAAGAGGTGGGGCACGTCGCTGCCGGCAGCCGCTGGTTTCGCTGGTACTGCGCACAACGCGGCGTCGACCCCGAACCGCGCTTCCGCGAGCTGCTGGCCGAGTACGCGCGTGCGGTATTGCACGGCCCGTTCAACATCGATGCGCGCAGCGCGGCGGGGTTCAGCGACGCGGAACTGGCGGCGCTGCGGGAACTCGCCAGCCGGACGCCCGCGTAGCAGCGGCCCATGGCCGCGAGGCCGCGGGCGTCCGCGGCGTGGTCGGCGGTGATTCCCGGCGCCGGCCGGCCTCGCCGACTTTCGCCTGCATGGCACGCTCCTACAGGGCGCTGAGTTCCGGTTGGCCCTGCCCGGGGACCCGCAACACCGAACCTTGCTCGTACCAGTCGCCGAGCACGATGCGGCGGCAGGCGCGGCCGCCGACCTCGAGCCGGTGGATCGCCGGGCGGTGGGTGTGGCCGTGGATCAGGGTATCGACGCCATAGCGGGCGAAGGTTTCTTCGACCGTGCGCGGCGCGACGTCGGTGATCGACTCCATGGTGCCGGCGTCGCGCAGCGCACCCTGGCGCGACTGGCTGGAGGCGCGCGCCTGGTGGGCGAAGGCCAGGCGCGCCGGTAGCGGCTGGGACAGCATCTGCGCCTGCCAGTCGGGGTCGCGGGTCTGCGCGCGGATCCTCTGGTATTCGACGTCGTCGGTGCACAGCAGGTCGCCGTGCATCAACAGCACCGGCCGGCCCTGCAGCATGATCACGCTCGGATCGGGCAGCAGGGCCATGCCCGCGCGGCGCGCGTATTCCGGCCCGAGCATGAAATCGCGGTTGCCGTGCATGAAGTACACCGGCACTCCGCTCTCCACCAGCTGCTTCAGCCGCTCCGCCACGAACCCGCCGGCCTCGGAGGGGTCGTCGTCGCCCACCCAGGACTCGAACAGGTCGCCGAGGATGTACAGCGCGTCCGCGCTGCGGGCCTCGCCGTCGACGAATTCCCCGAACAGGCGGGTGATCTCCGGGCGCCCCGGATCGAGATGCAGGTCGGAAATGAAGAGCGTGGTCATGGCCACATGATAGTGGAGCCGGGTGCCCGGCCGCGGGCTCCGCTAAAATGGAGGATTCCGACCGGTCTCCGCCCATGTCCGTCCGTACCCGTTTCGCCCCCAGCCCCACCGGATACCTGCACATCGGCGGGGCCCGCACCGCGCTGTACTGCTGGCTGGAGGCGCGCCGCGCCGGAGGGCAGTTCGTGCTGCGGATCGAGGACACCGACCGCGTGCGCAGCACCCAGGCGGCGATCGACGCGATCCTGCAGGCGATGGACTGGCTCGGCCTCGACTACGACGAGGGCCCGGTCTACCAGACCGCGCGGCTGGAGCGCTATCGCGAGGTCGCCGAGCAGCTGCAGGCGGATGGCCAGGCCTACTGGGCCTACGAGTCGCGCGAGGAACTCGACGCGATGCGCGAGGCGGCGATGGCGAAGGGCGAGAAGCCGCGCTACAACGGCGCCTACCGCGACCGCGCCGAACCCTGGCGCGACGATCCCAACCGCGTCCTCCGATTGAAGAACCCGCTCGAGGGCAGCGTGGCCTGGGACGACAAGGTCAAGGGCCGCATCGAGATCGCCAACAGCGAACTCGACGACCTGGTGATCCTGCGCCCGGACGGCCATCCGACCTACAACTTCGCGGTGGTGGTGGACGATCTCGACATGCGCATCACCGACGTGGTGCGCGGCGACGACCACGTCAACAACACCCCGCGCCAGATCAACATCTACCGCGCGCTCGGCGCGCCGGAGCCGGCGTTCTCACACCTGCCGATGATCCTCGACGAGCATGGCGCCAAACTGTCCAAGCGCACCGGCGCCGCCGACGTCATGCAGTATCGCGACGCCGGCTACCTGCCGCATGCGCTGTTGAACTACCTGGCGCGGCTGGGCTGGTCGCACGGAGACCAGGAGGTGTTCTCGATCGGCGAGATGCAGCGGCTGTTCCGCCTGGAGGACGTCAATGCCAAGGCGGCGCGCCTGGATCCGGCCAAGCTGGGTTGGCTCAACCAGCAGTACCTGAAGGGCGACGCGCCCGAGGCGGTGGCGGCGCATCTGCAATGGCACCTGCAGGCGGCCGGCTACGACCTGGCGCGGGGCCCGGTGCCGGCCGACGTGGTGATCGCCCTGCGCGATCGCGTCCAGACCCTGTCCGAGATGGCCGAGCGCGCGGCGGTCTGGTACCGCCCGCTCGATGGCTACGACGACAAGGCCGTCGCCAAGCACCTCAAGGCGGAAGCGCGCGCGGCGCTGGCCGATGCCCGCCAGCGGCTCGCCGCGCTACCGGCATGGAGCGCGGACGCGATCACGGCGGCCCTGCAGGAGACCGCTGCCGCGCTCGAACTGGGCATGGGCAAGGTCGCGCAGCCGATGCGGGTGGCGATCACCGGCACCCAGGTCAGCCCCGACATCGGCCATACCGTGTACCTGGCCGGTCGCGACGAGGCCTTGCAGCGAATCGATGCTGCCCTTGCGCTGATTCCGGCCTGAGCCCATGGGTCCCGGCCGGGCCGAGACGATCGGGGCCGGGTTGAGTCGGCCGGCGATCGCCACCATGATGGACCCATGCCCAGCACCCACGCCTGCACCGACCCCAAACACCACGTGCACGACGCGGCGGGTTTCGTTGCCGCGGTGGAGTCGGCGTGCCGCGAGCGCGGGCTGAGGCTGACGCCCATCCGCGCGTACGTGCTGGGCCTGATCGCCACCGCCGGCCGGCCGCTCAAGGCCTACGACCTGCTCGATCAGGTGCGCGAGGGCGAGGGGCCGGGTGCCGCGGCGCCGCCAACGGTCTATCGTGCGCTCGATTTCCTGCTCGCCCACGGTTTCATCCACAAGCTCGAGTCGATCAACGCGTTCGTCGCCTGCCATCATCCCAGCAGCCACCAGCACTCGGTGCCGTTCCTGATCTGCGACGGCTGCCACGGCGCCACCGAACTAGAGGACCAGCAGGTGGTTCGGTTGCTCGACGAGCGCGCCCGCGCGCTCGGGTTCGTCCCGCAGGCGCAGACGCTGGAAGTGCACGGACTGTGCGCGGACTGCGGACGCGGGGCTACCGGGAGCAAGAACGCCTAGCCGCCGCCTTCGGCCGGTGCCGCCGTTCCATCGCTTCAATGGCGGCGCGGCGACGTGCATCGCTCTTGCGCCGCATCGGCGCTGTCCATGCGGCGATGAAGGACCGGCGACCGATCCCGGAACCGCCGGCGATGGCGCCGGCGGGCGGGGCGAGGGCCAGGCCCGCGCGGTCAGAAGAACAGCCGTAGCCCGGCGCTGACGTTGCGGCCCGGCAGCGGCGCGAGCTCCTTCAGGAACGAGGTGTGCGGACGCGCCTCGCGGTCCAACAGGTTGCCGCCGTCGACGAACACCTCCCAGGCGTTGCCGCCCGGCGTGTCCCGGTGCCAAGCCAAGTTGGCGTGGACCAGGGTGTAGCCGGCCGTCTCTTCCTCGTACTCGGCCACGTCGTCCTGGCTGGCGTAACGCACTGCGCCCAGCCCGCCGCGCCAGTTGCCGCTGGCCGATTGCCAACGCAGTTCGCCGCCCAGGCGCGCCGGGGCGATGCGCGGCAGGTTGCCGCTGAGCGCGATCTCGCTGGTGTAGTCGTGGGTATGGTCGCCGTGTGGTACCGAGAACGAGACTTCACGGGTGCCGTCGCCGTCGAGCCTGCCGCGGACGATGTCGCCGAACGCGCGCAGATCCCAGGCGCCGGTGTGGTTTTCGAGGAAGGTCCACTGCAGGTCGAGCTCGCCGCCGGTGAAGCGCGCGTCCGCCTGGTTCCAGACCCGGGCCGGCGCGTCATCGTCGACCACGCCGGTGTCGGCGAGATAGATGAAGTCGGCGTAACGCACATGGTAGATCGCAGCGCCCAGCCGTAGCGGGCCATGGTGCCAGTGCAGGCCGAGCTCGGCCCGATTGGCGGTTTCGGGGTCGAGCTGCGCATCGCCGAACTCCCAGCTGCGCGTGGCCACGTGCAGTCCGTCCGAGTACAGTTCCTCGGCGGTCGGCGCGCGCTGCGCGCGATCGAGGCCGAACGAGAGGTGGACCTCCTCACCCAGGTGCCACCGCCCGGCCGCCGACAGGCTGGTGGTGTCGAAATCGCGATCGGGCGCGGTGGCGCTGGCGAAGTCCGGATCGATGCGGGCCTGATCGTAGCGAGCCCCCAGTTCCAGGTCGAGCGCGCCGAAGCTGCGCTCGCCGATCCAGAAGATCCCGGTGTCGCGCGACTTGCTGTCGGGCACGAACGCCTCCTCGCCTACGGCGCTGAAATCCCGCCGCGAGAACTGCAGTCCGAAGGCGCCGTCCCATCCCGCCAGCGGCTGGTGTACGAGTTCCAGGCGGCCCTCGATGCTGTCGTTGTCGAAGACGGTGCCGATCTCCTCGCCCTCGTACTCGGTGTGGGTGTATTCGTTGTGGGCGAGCTTGACGCGCAGGGTCTCGAATCCGCCAAGCTGGTCCAGGCCGCCGCGCAGCTCGGTGCGGCGCTGGTCCATCACGATATGGACGCCGTCCTCGGCCGGCTCCTCGTGGCCGTGCTCGTCTTCGTCCTCGTGGTCGTCCTCGTCGTGGCCATGCGCCTCGTGGGCGTGCCCGGGCACGCCGTAGCGGGTGTTGAACAGGCTGTAGCCGACCCCGAGGAAGCCGCGCTCCCCGACCCACGACACGCCGAGCGCGCCGGCATCGGTGCGCAGCGCGCTCCCGGGCAGGGTGCCGTAGACCTGCTCCTCGTCGTGGTGGTCGTCGTGATCCTCATCGTGATCTTCGTCGCCATCGGCATGCTGGTGCTCGGCGTAGCCCGGAATGTCGTAGTCGCCGGTCTCGCGGTGCAGCGCATCGAAATGGAACACCAGGTTGCCGGCGGCGTTGGTGCCGTCCAGGCGGACCATGCCGG
The DNA here is from genome assembly GCF_029887875.1 of Luteimonas endophytica. GTDB lineage: Bacteria > Pseudomonadota > Gammaproteobacteria > Xanthomonadales > Xanthomonadaceae > Luteimonas > Luteimonas endophytica. The sequence goes on along the minus strand of NZ_JARXRM010000011.1, from coordinate 1,746 downwards.
TGCGCTCGTCGGCGACGCTGCCGGCGCGCAGCTCGGCGCGTCCTTCGAGCGGCTCGGTCGTGGGGGCCTCGGGGATGCGCCCATCGACCACGTTGACCGCGCCGCCGATGGCGCCGCTGCCATAGAGGAGGGTGGCGGGGCCCTTGAGCACCTCGATCTGGTTGGCCAAGAACGGTTCGATCGACACCGCGTGGTCGACGCTGACGGTGGACACGTCGCCCGAGGCCAGCCCGTCGTTGAGCACCTGGACGCGCGCGCCATCGAAGCCGCGGATGATCGGCCGGCCGACCCCGGGGCCGAAATACGAGGACTGGGTACCCGGCAGCCGGGCGACCGTCTCGCCGAGCGAGCTGGCGCGGGCCTCGTCCAGGCGCTGCCCGGTGAGCACTTCCACCGGCCGGGCCAGGTCTTCGGCGGTCTGCGGCAGCGGGGTGGCGCGGACCACCACGGCGTCCAGGTCCTTGGGTTCGGCGTGCCGCGCGTCCTGGGCCCAGGCCGGGGCGGCGAGGCAGGCGAGCAGGGCGACGGAAAGCGGGGCGGGGGCGAAGCGGGGCATCGGCTGGGTCATGGGTCGTCGGCTGGGTGAAGGGGCGTTGACCACGGCCGGGCCGTGGCGGAGTAAACTGGACTGGTCGGGAATGTTATAATGTTTCATTCATTCAGCGAAACCCCCGGAAGTCATGGACGCCAACCCCTCCACCCTCCGCAACGCCGACCGCCTCGGGTTCGCCGCCTCGTTCCTGTGCGCGGTGCACTGCGCGCTGCTGCCGCTCGCGCTGGCGCTGCTGCCGGCGCTGGGGTTGAACCTCGGCGGCTGGATCGATTTCGACCAGGCGTTCGTGGTGTTCGCCACGCTCCTGGGCTCGGCCACCCTGTCGCTGGGATATCGCCGCCATCGCGCCTTCAGGGCGTGGGCGCTGCTGCTGCCGGGCCTGGGCCTGGTCTGGCTGGGGGCGTTCACGCCGCTGCACGACCACACCCTGGGACACGCCGCGATCATGGTCGCCGGCGGACTGCTGTTGGCCGGTGCGCACCTGGTCAACCTGCGCCTCACCCACGCCCTGGGCGGCCGCTGAACGGCGCCGCGTGCTAGGATTCGCGGCCTCGGCGCCGACCGGCGCACCCGCACAGGCAAGGCATCAGGAGCACATCATGGGCAAGGGCGATCGCAAGACCCTCAAGGGCAAGCGCTACAACTCCAGCTACGGCAATGCGCGCGCGCATGCGGTCGCCAAGCCGGCCACCGCGACCCAGTCGGCGGTGACCAGGAAGTCGGTGGTCAAGCCGGCGGCGAAGAAGGCCGTGGTGAAGAAGACCGTCGCCAAGGGCTGATCCAGCCCGCCGATCGACGCACGAGGGCCCGCGCAAGCGGGCCTTCGCCGTTTCGGGAGTTCGCGCCGCGCCGCGCCAGGCAGTTCCGTCCGCCGCGGGGATTTCGCACCGTCGCCACGGGGCAGCGACATTGAAGAGCCGCTTCGAATAGTCGCTTCGGAAGCATCGCGGGGCGTGAGCCGCGCCGGGGGTGTTGCTCCGCCCTTCCGTCCGGCCATCCATGGCCGGAGTCAGGGCCGCAGGCCATCCATGGCCTGCTCTCCACAACACCCCCGGCACGTCTCCCGCTTCAGCGTTGGTGGACTTCGGAGGAACGGGCTACCCGGCATCCGCAAGTGAATCGCCAAAGCGGCGTCCGGGCCGGGGGAGGCGGACAGCAGGCCATGGACGGCCTGCGGCGGCGGATCGGGCCAT
>NZ_JARXRM010000010.1:57066-88252 GCF_029887875.1 Luteimonas endophytica | reverse complement strand
TCGATCTCCGAGGGCGCCAGGTCGAACTGCCGGCTCGCCTCGGCCACCGTGGTCTTGCCCTGGATGATCTCCAGCACCAGCGCCGACTTCCGCCGCGCCGTCCAACGCTTGATCTCTTCTTCCATTACCGCGCCCATTCGTGTCTCCTTGGAAAGGTTACACCTGAGCGGGAAATCACTGGGTCATTACACCTATTCCCGATGGGAGCAGGCGGACAGTCTGACTTTCATTGTCGGAAGATTCAGTACGCGTCTGCCGATAACCAGTTTCATTCGGCAGAAGCTTGTCAAGCTAGGGCAAATACCTATCGAAATAAGGCGCTGTAGTACCTTTCAGAAACTCGATTCCCAAGATCGTTAGATCACTTCTTGCAGATAACTAGGCCATGCGAAGCGCGTTAGCGTGGGCTTGGCTCGCCCCATATCGGGTGCTACTCTGCAGTGAGGAGGGATCCGTTCAACGAGCAGCAAGGAGGCAGTAATCATGCGCAAGCTTGTAGCGGCCGAGCTGGTGATCTTCGCCACAACTCTATCGGTATCGGATCCCGCGCCAGCAAATGAGTTCATTAGTAACATGCCTACCGTATCAGTCACGGGGCACTACAATTCGAGGACTCGTTTCACATTCGATACACATGAAGCCATAGTGCCTTGGCTTCCACCAAATGCATTTGCAAACTATACGGACCTAGAAGCTGGAAGAGTTTTCCATGCGCTGCATTGTGCAAAAGCATACGGGCAGCCTGGCTACAAGGGTCCCAATGCTATCTACAAAACGTGGATAACGGATCGTTATGGGTGGCGGAGCAATGGGAATCCGCCCAGCGTAAAAACGACGGTAAGTCGCGTGGCTCCAGAAGGCTATTCTCGGATCATCAATGGAGCAACTTGGCGGGGATCAGATAAAACGACGTACATCTTCAAGCGAAACATACCGACGGTGGCAGAGCTCATTAAGACCATTGCGCATGAGTATGCGCACCAACATGGGGCCGAGGACCTACACAACGGCGCGCCAAACGATGCCGTTGCGATAGGAGAAGCCACGAGGAATGCTTACCTCGCCGATCGCGGAGCGAGGTGCGGAGGCGGGGGAGATTCGTTCAATCCCGAGCAGCCGCTCGCAAAAAAACTAGCAGCTATAGATCGTCCAGATACGCTTCATTATGAGCGGCGCGATCCCAATAACCGCAGCTATATTCATCACTACACGCGGCCTGTGTTGCTGGGTAGGCGGTGGAGAACCTGGGGTGGATTATACGCCGGGAAGTGGAAAAACGAGTTATCCAGATCTGTATTGGTCTCCTGGGTGCCTTTGAATGAAAACTAAGTCAATCTACACAATTGCCGGCACCGCGGTCTTATTGACTTTGTTGGCCGCGCGCCTTGCGCCTTTTGGCGATGTCCGCCCGTCACCCACCCCGATGTCGGCCACCGCGAAGGAGCCGACACGAGGCTCCCGGCAAAAAGGCTCACCCGGAAGCGCGGTGTTGGATATCCCTGTGACATCATCCCCGGCCACTGAAGCATCTCTTGCTGACGCGCGCACCGTTGAGGAATTTCGGCAGGCGCAACAATGTTTCTTCGATCGAAGTCGTGGAAATAGCTTGAAACAGCTACTTATAGACTGCGAATCCCTCGTTGGAATGGAAGAGTTTGTAGAGCAGTATGAAGAGTGTTCTGCCTATCAGAATAGTCGAGAAGATGAGCTCCTCAGCATTGAAGGAGAAGATAGGAAATGCGACGGAAGTAACGAGGAGTTGAAACAAGAGTACGCATTATCTGTCGATGCCGCCGCCGCCAGTGGCGATCCCGATGCGCAAATGTGTTTTCTGCATCTCGCCAGAGACGGTTCGTGGAGCTTCGATAACTCAGACGATCGAACAGAACAGTACTCGAAAGCGGCGTTTTCGAGAGGAGACTGGAGAATCGTTAAATATGTCCAGGAGCTCCCGCTCAATTCTAATTCTGCCGTCTCGCGAGTTTTCGGAAACGACATGTCTGCGCGCTATCGAATGAATCGGTTGCTACGAAAAGGTGCGGAAGGGGATTTCGCCCTTGCGCTGGATCGATTGGCGGAAGCTGAAATTGGCGGTACTAGTTGGGACGGAAAACCAATGCTGGAACCTTCCAGCGTCATTGAGGCCGAGCGCTGGGCGAATGAGGCCTACAGAAAGTACTACAGAAACTCCCCAGCTCTAAGTGCTCCACCTGTGCTTTGTGCGCACCCAGCGGCTAGATAAGATCAATCAGCACTCGCTGGTTTGACTGCTTTTGAGTAAAGAGGGTGATCGATCATGGTCGAGTCCGCTCATCTGCGGCAAAAATTTCTCCTATCATAGTTCGGCGCAATGAGATTCATAGAGTTTGATCAAACGGCTTTGGAAGCGTTGGGGGCTGTTAGCGTTCTTATGAGCAGGTCCCCAACCTATTGTCAGTATCCTGTCGCCTGCATGCCGGAGTGGATCGAGCCAGCAATTCTTCTGCGCCAGATCAAGATATTCCGTGATTCAGCCGGTGTGCTTGCAGGCTATATGACTTGGGCATATCTAGCCCCAGATGTCGAAGATCGATTCAAGAATGATCCTAGTGTGCTTCTTCATTTTAGCGAATGGAACGAAGGGGATCGGCTTTGGATCATGGATTTCGTATGCGTGAACGGCAATGTTCGTGGCCTACTGCGGGAGGCCCGAGCTAGCTTTCCGAAAGCGGCCACGGCGCAATCGCTGCGCAGGAATGAGGATGGGGCGGTCAGAAAGGTGTCCACGTGGCGTCAAAAAAAACGTGCAAATGGCTACGTCAAGTGACGGGCTGAGCCCGGAAGAGGTGGGCCGCCTGGAGCAAGATCTACCAAAGCTTGCTGATTTTGGTCCCGCAATGCTGGTGCCCTTTGTTGGCTATAAGCTCAGTTCGGCACGCGTTGCGTGGATAAACGATCGGTGGTTCCTGGAGCGTGGCTTTGACACGGGCGATCCGGTCGTTTCTCGCAAGATCTGCAGTTGGCTCATTGAGGAATTTGCATATGTGTCTGCCTGCGGAACATCAGCATTGCCGAAAGGTACTGGAGGTGCTGCACGAATATTGTATGCGGATCGATACGGAAGTACCGACGGAATGTCTCCCCATGGAGGCAGCGGACGCGTCGCAACAATGGGCTCGTTCCAAGCAAAAGGGATCGGAGTCACGCCTTTAGTTGGGGAGGCAGCTACGCACGGCCATGCCCACGGATGCTGTTCAGTCGCCGAGGCAATGCGCGAGGCCATCTATGCCGAACTCGCGTTTCAAGAGTTTCCTCATGGTGCGATACCGACGATCGGGATCATAGATACGGGGCTTTTCTACACAAGCCAGAACACGAGAGAGCTCTTCGATCTAGAGGTGCGGCGCGGTATCAGTATCCGTCCTGCTGCTTTGCGACTAGCTCACATGGAAAGAGCGCCAATGTTTCATCGAGGAAAGTGCGGTTTCTTGAATATTCAAGCTGCTGACTCGCAGCGTGCTCGTGCTGTCGTAACCCGGTTCAATCCAGGCAATGTGCAGCCTCCGCCTTTTGATCGACTTCCCGGGTTGCGCGAGTTGCTTCAACGAGTCGTGAAGCAGATTGCTTTTGGGCAAGCTCACAGGTTTTTCAATGGAGGTTTTTTCTCTTCAAATATATCCGTATGTGGCGCGCTTCTCGATTTCGGCAACGCCCACCTCATGAGAGATTGGTCGCGAGCGAGGGTGCTTCCGCACGCACCTGGTTTCGGGGATGAGATGCTGACGATTGCTCGTCTCGCGCAGTCGCTGTGTTTCTTCTCCGATAAGTACTGTGGGCGGCCCATTCATCAGGGGAAACACCTGGAAATGTTCCATGAGCTTGCGAATGTCCATGCACAAGAGCGGAGGAGCGAATGGCGGCGCATATGGGGACTGCCCGAAGCGAGTTGCCAGTTAAACAGTACTCTTATCGAGTTGACAGAAGCCAGGTTCCAATCAGAGCAGCAGCGCCAGGTGACTTATGAACTGGGTGAGGGTTCCCCAGCGAGCAAAGAAACGTCTCATAGCGCATCGATGTATGAAGATATATTGCGCGCGAGCAATTTTGGGATTGGCGGTCAATTCGATACTTGGCAGAGGATGCCCACATCTATACGCATGTCTGTAGAGGGTCGCTGCCTTGACGTGCCCTGGGCTCATGTGGCCACAGCCCTCAGGTACCTAAAGCCCCGCATCGAAGTGGACAGAGGGCGGCTCCTCGATGAGCTGTTTTATAGTTTCGGAAGAAGAGAAACTTCGCGAGAAACCGTAACCCGGTATATAAATCGAAAAATTAATGTCGCGCGTCGTCACTGGCGTCGATTGCCCACCGAGTTTATCGTTGTTGCAAGCACTTATTCAAACGGATCCAGCGCTCTGCAATGTCGCCATGTCCTCACACGCGCTCTTTGGCTATGGTTCGAAGGGCCTGCGGCATTGGATTACCTGGTTTTGTTTGATTCTCGACTGAGACGCTCCGACATTTCCCATCTTGAGCACGATTTGGAACAAGATATTTGGCACGCGTCAATTCCGGTTCAAGAATCTCAAATAAACTACAAAGAGTGTCAACAGTTTCGCATCGGTAAGGCAACGGTATCAATTCCAGCGATGACGGTACGCTACTGCTAGTTGGCGAGTTCCGCTTCGCCGTGCGGTCCGTGCTCAACAGGCCTGGCAGGGCGCCGGGACCAACCAGCCGGCTTCAGGCCCGTGCTAGGGCGGCACCCAGCCTTCGAAGGTGCGAGGGGGCCGGTGTACATCCGCGATGCCCATTGGCGGGCCGTAGTGGGTAAGATCCCTCCCACGGGCCTATAGCTCAAAGGTTAGAGCAGGGGACTCATCGAAAGGTGCCGCCGCGCGGTAACGCGCGGACGGGAACGGGATGAATTCAGGGAAACCTCAGCGGCGCGCCTGGCGCGGACGGTGGCAACCCTGAGCCAAGCCGGTGGTACACCGCCGGAAGGTGCAGAGACTACCTGGGGGCTGCAGTGCCCTTGATCACAGGCTCGAGCGTCCCGCACCCCACCCGCCGCATGCCGCTCCATGCGGCGGAGGGTGAAGAGATAGTCCGCGCCGAGGGGAAACCTTCGGGACACGCGAATCCCTTGGTTCCAGGTTCGAATCCTGGTGGGCCCACCACAGTCGGTATGCGTGTCGATCGCGCTCGACCCGCGCTTCGCCGGCTCCGAAGGAAGGTTCGCTCGTTCGACGCCGCGCTACCCGGCAGCGGGCGGCCCGCACCAGGCGGCCAGCGCGTCCGTGAGCCCCTGTCGCGTCTGTTCGCCCACCCAGGCCACGTAGCCGTCGGGCCTGATCAGGACCGCGCCCGGGGCCGGCATCTCCCCCAGCGCCGGCAGCTCCCAGCGGCCGCCGTAGCTGGCGTCGACCGGTTTCACCCGGTCCGCCCACGGAGCGATGTCGATGCCGCCGGGCGGACCGAGGTTGAGCAGCACGGGCCTGGCGTCGTGCAGCAGGGTGTAGAGCCGCAGCTCGCCGTTGGCGGTATCCAGGTCCAGGTCGGGCATGCGCCGGCCGAGCAGTGGGTGGCCGGGCCCCAGGTCGTAGTGGATGTCGAGCCCGGAGAGCATCGCCGCGAAGTGCCTGCGCGGCTGGTCCATGCCCAGCAGTTCGGCGACGGTCTCGCGCAGCGCGGTGGTGCGCTCGTCCGGGCGGCGCAGCGCCACCGCGGCCATGGTGGTGCGCAGCACCCGGGCGGCGACCGGGTGGCGCTCGGCGTGGTAGCTGTCGAGCAGCGCCTCCGGCGAGATCCCCTTGGCCACCTGGGCCAGCTTCCAGCCGAGGTTGACCGCGTCCTGCACGCCGGTGTTGAGGCCCTGTCCGCCGTCCGGAGCGTGCACGTGGGCGGCGTCGCCGGCCAGCAGCACGCGCCTATCGCGATAGGCGGCGGCCTGCCGGGTGGCATCGGTGAACCTGGAGATCCAGGCGGGGCTGTGCGCGCCGTAGTCGGTGCCGCAGGCAGCGACCAGCGCCTCGCGCAGGTCGCCCAGGGTGGGCTCGGCGGTGGCGCCGGTGCGCGCTTCGGTCACCATCACGCTGACCGGGCCCTCGTCGGCGTAGATCACCTGGCCGTCGCGGATCTCGTACTGCAACCGGCCGAAGGCGTGGGTGCCGTAGGCGTTCGGGTGGACGCCGAACTCCGGCGTCTGGGTCATCTCGACCTCGGCGATCAGGTGGCTGACGGTCGGGTCCCAGCCCGGGAAGGCGATGCCGGCGCCCTTGCGGACCCGGCTGCGGCCGCCGTCGCAGCCGACCAGGTACTGCGCCCGCAGCGTGCCGCCGTCGGCCAGCCGCACCTCGACGCCGGTCCCGTCCTGCACGAATCCGCTGACCTCGCGCCCGCGCAGGATCGGCACCCCGAGTTCCTCCACCCAGCCGGCGAGGATCCGCTCGATGTGCTTCTGCCAGAGCGCCAGCCCGTAGGGGTGGCGGGTGGGAAAACCACCGAGGTCCAGGGTCACCGAAGCGAAGCCGGCGACCTGGGCGACCTGCCCCTCGGCCAGAAACCGCCCGGCGATGCCACGCTGGTCGAGGACTTCGATTGTGCGCGCGTGCAGCCCGCCGGCGCGCGAGCCAGGCAGCTCCTGGCTGGCGCGCCGCTCGACGATCGCCACGTCCACGCCGGCCAGCGCCAGCTCGCCCGCCAGCATCAGCCCGGTCGGACCGCCGCCGGCGATCACCACCGCATGGCCGCTCATCGATGGGCTCCGGTCGGTGCGGCGTGGCCTGCCGACTCGCCACGCGTGGCGCTGTCGATGCGCCGCCGCGCCGCGGGACCGAAAGTGGATGCAACGCCCGCGCACCGCACGTGTACGGATTGGATGATCGTCATGTCGCCGCTCCCTTTTCGCGGGCTTGTTCGGGTCGGCGATTTGGCAACAGAGCAGTGGGCTTGCCGCAAGCCCCCGGTGGTATAAGATGTTGAAGCGGGGCGATGTGGGACAACGGTTGCCGCGCCCGGCGCAGAGTCGCCAGGTCGCCGAGCGCGAAGCGGCCGATTGTTCGGCGTGTTCGTGCTGGCCACACCATCGCCGGGCGCAGCAGCCCGTTTCCGCTGGCCGACTCAAACTCCGGCCCGCCCGCAGCCGCACCTGGCCGGGCGCCATGGCCGACGCGCCGCGCCGATCCCACCCGTCGACGGAGAGCGCGCATGAGCGAAGACCGGCCGGTCAAGGTGATCCTGGAGCAGGAGGACGGCTACGCGTTCCGGATCCGCTTCGAGGGCGACGCGCTCGAACCGCTGCTCGGCGACGAGCCGCCGCCGCTGGGCGAGGGCCGCGGACCGGACCCGGCGCGGCTGCTGCTGGCGGCGATCGCCAACTGCCTGTCGGCGAGCCTGGTGTTCGCCCTGCGCAAGTACAAGAACCAGCCGGGCGCGGTGCGCGCCGAGATCACCGCCGCGCCGGTGCGCAACCCCGAGGGTCGCTGGCGGATCCCGCAGGCCGAGGTCGAGATCCAGCTGGCCGAGGGCGAGGAGGCGCACCAGCACCTGGAGCGCATCCTCGAGCAGTTCGAGCAGTTCTGCATCGTCACCCAGAGCGTGCGCGAGGGCATCGACGTGGGCGTGACCGTGCGCGATGCGCACGGCAACGTACTGCTGGGCGACAGGAGCTTCGAAGCCGGGGCCTGAGCACGAATCCGCCGCGCTCGGCCGGGAGCGGGTGGTTCGGCGCCGCCCGGCAGTCGCTTCCCGGCGACGCTTTCCAGCCGATCGCGCGGGACCGGCACGGCCGATTCATCGCGCCTTTCCACGGACTCGGGCATGCTATGAGGCAGTTGATGCGACAGGTCGCGCCCGCAGCGAAACGGAAGCTGCGCGCCCCCGCGCGCAGCTAGCCCAGCCAGGCGGCGTCGAGCCGCCAGACGGGCGGGTCGCGCGCCGGTCGCTCCCTGAATTCAGGACTGGAGTTGTTCATGATGCAGACACACCCCGACCAGACCCTCCGCGAAGATGCGCGCGCGCTGCTGCTGCGCGTGGACCGGATGATCGACGCCGCTGCCGACGAGGGCGGCCTGCGCGCGCGGCGGTTGATGCGGGAACTGCGCCGGCAGCGCACGGCGCTGCAGTTCCGCCTCGCCGACGCCGGCGACGCCGTGCAGAACCACGGCCGCATCGCCGGGCGGCACGCCGCGGAGGCGGCGCGCCGCTATCGCTGGCAGCTGGTCGCGATCGCCGCGCTGGTGGGGGTGGCGGCTGTGGCCCTGCGGATATCGCGCAGCGCGCGAAGCGCACCCTAGGCGCCTGACCACCGTAGGAGCTTGCGATGCACGCGAAAGCCGGCGTGGTGATCGGGCGCGGGATCACCGCCCGCCTGATCGAAGCTCCCGTGGCCTTCGCCCGCTCCTCCGGGAGCCTGACTGCCCGCGGCTCTCAGCCCGCGCCCGGGGCGTTGCCGCCGGCCTCGCAAGCGAGGAACCGCGAGCGCCGCAGCCACGCCTGGTCTGGGTAGTAGGCGAACAGCAGATGGCCGCCCTTGAGGGTATCGATCACTTCGCGCGCCACCACCGGGCGCAGCGCCGGGCAGCCTAGGCTGCGTCCCAGCCGACCCTGCTTGCGTCCCTGTTCCGGGTCCACGTACGACGCACCGTGCATGACGATGGCGCGGGAGCGGGCGGCGTCGTTCACGCCCGGCTCCAGCCCGTCCATGCGCAGCGAATAACCATTGCCGCCGTGGTACGCCTCGGAGGTGGTGAACAGGCCGATGCTCGACTGGTAGCTGCCCTCGAGGTTGGAGAACGCGTCGGGGAGATCGCCACCGCTGTTGCGGCCGTGCGCGACGTGTTCGAGGTACAGCAGGCTGGGCTGCTCGAGGTCGAAGACCCAGAGCCGTGGCTGGGTCGACCGGCGCGAATAGTCGATCACGGCCAGTCGAGCGTCGGCGCTGGCGGCGCCGCGGCGCACCGCGCAGGCGCGCGCGCGCAGCGCCAGTTCCAGCACGCGCGGATCGGCATCGGGCGCGGCGGTCCGCAGCGCGGCGAGCAGTCCGGTACCGTTTTCCTGGCTGCGTTGCCGCGGCGCGCTGTCGGTCGCGGCGGCGGGCGGCACGGCTGCGGCCGCCGCGAGCGCCATGAACAGGAGCAGCGGGGAAGACATCGTAAGGAGTCTAGGCCGGCCGCAGCCCCAGCGTCGACCGTGTCGCGGGGATTCGTTCAGCAGCCTGGGGTCGCTGCTCCTGCCGGGCGGGTCGGTGCTGCTGCACGGCCACCGCCCCGGGCGCGGCCGGACGTTGACCCAGATCAACCCATCGCGTCTCTGATCGTGGCCCAATGGCCCCCTATCGCCAGCGAGGAGCGAGCCATGTACAGGGATATCTTCCTTCCCGTCACCGGATCCCCGGGCGATCGCGACGCGATCGCCTTCGCCATCGATTTCGCGCGCGACTTCGAGGCCCACCTGACGCTGCTGGAAACGGTGCACCTGCCGACGCCGCCGGTGGGCCCGTTCGGCGCCTCGCCCGATCTGGCGATCGGACAGCTGTTCGGCCGTCTGCGCGAGCAGGGTGCGGCCAACGCGGCCCGCTATCGGACCCAGCTGGAGCAGGCCGGGGTGCGGCATGAGGTCCGGCTGGTCGAGTCGCTGTTCTTCGGTCCGGAGCGGACCGCCGCGCACGCCGCCCATCCCAGCGACCTGGTGGTGCTCGCGGGCCCGCATGGCGACACCGCCGAAGGCGTGCCTGCGCACCGCTACTTCGGCGAGTTGCTGCTCGAATCGGGTCGCCCAGTGCTGATGGTGCCGCCTTCCTGCGCTACGCGGATGCCGGCCAGGCGGGTACTGCTGGCCTGGCGCCCGCGGCGCGAGGCGGCCCGCGCGCTGCACGACGCCCTGCCGCTGCTGGCGCAGGCCGAGCGCGTCGACGTGGTGGTGGTGGACCCGAAGCAGGGCCGCGACGACGGCCACCAGTCGGGCGCCGACGTCGCACGCCACCTCGCCCGGCACGACATCGACGCCAGCGTGGTCGAATTGTCCTCCGGCGGCCGGACGGTGAGCTCGGTGCTGATCGAACACGCCCGGCAGATGCCGGCCCAGCTGATCGTGGCCGGCGGCTACGGCCACTCGCGCACCCGCGAGTGGGTGATGGGCGGGGTGACCCGCGAACTGCTGATCTCGGCGCCGGTGCCGGTGCTGTTCTCGCACTGAGCCCAGCCTGCAAGGGTCGCTCGCCCAAGCCGGCATCTTCCGCAGCCTTTCCCCGGCCAACGCCGGCGCCAGCGGCCGCGCTGGAATCACCGCCATTCCAACCGAAACCTCCCGAGGTCTTCGCGGTCGTGCGAGCTCCTGCGGGAAGTGCATCGCTGGCGGCCGGCGCCAGTGATTCGCCCGCCGCGGGTCGCCCCGCCGGGTGTCGCATCGTTGACTTCGATCAATGCAGACCGCCGGGGGCGTCCTCATGATGGAAATCACGCAGACGGAGAAGTGACATGGTTCCGAAGACGATGAAGGCCGCGGTGGTGCACGCATTCGGCCAGCCGCTGCGGATCGAGGAAGTGCCGGTCCCGGCGCCGGGGCCCGGCGAAGTGCTGGTGCGGATGCTCGCCAGCGGCGTCTGCCACACCGACCTGCACGCCGCCGACGGCGACTGGCCGGTGCGGCCGAGCCCGCCGTTCACTCCCGGCCACGAGGGCGTGGGCACCGTCGCCGCGCTGGGCTCCGGCGTGACCGGGCTTGAACCGGGGAACACCGTCGGCATCGCCTGGCTGCACGACGCCTGCGGCCACTGCGAGTACTGCGTCACCGGCTGGGAAACCCTGTGCGAGAGCCAGCGCAACAGCGGCTACAGCGTCGACGGCAGCTTCGCCGAATACGCCATCGGCGCGGCGCAGTATCTGGCGCGGCTGCCGGCCGGGGCGGACTCGATCGCGATGGCGCCGGTGCTGTGCGCCGGGGTGACCACCTACAAGGGCATCCGCGAGACCGAGGCGCGCCCGGGCGAGTGGCTGGCGATCTCCGGGATCGGCGGCCTCGGCCACATGGCGGTGCAGTACGCGGTGGCGATGGGGCTGCGCGTGGTCGCGATCGACCTCGGCGCCGACAAGCTGGGGCTGGCACGCGAACTCGGCGCCGAGGCGGCGGTCGATGCGTCCGACGGCGACGCGGTGGAGCAGGTGTTGCGCATCACCGGCGGTGGCGCCCACGGGGTGCTTGTGACGGCGGTCTCGCCGCCCGCCTTCGACCAGGCGCTGCGCTTCGCCCGCCGGCGCGGCACGGTCAGTCTGGTGGGCCTGCCGCCAGGCCACTTCCCCACTCCGATCTTCGACGTGGTGCTCAAGCGCATCACCGTGCGGGGATCGATCGTCGGCACCCGCCAGGACCTGGCCGAGGCGGTCGCGTTCGCTGCGGCGGGCCGGGTGCACGCGCACGTCGAGCGCTGCCGGCTCGAGGACATCAACGAGGTGTTCGCGCGGCTCAAGGCGGGCACCGTGCAGGGCCGGATCGTGATCGATTTCGCGCAATCCGCCGGGAGCGCCCCGGCCTGACCGCCGCCGGCGGCCGGCCGCCCGGTCGCCGCGAGCCGCGGCCGCTCGCAGCGCGCGCGTGAACGAGGCTTTTACGCTTCGCGGCAGGCCGCTGGCTATAGTCGCGCGTTCACCGGAACGGCGGGGCGCGCGTGCGAAGACGGGATCTGATCAAGGCGGGGCTGTGGCTGCCGCTGGCGCCGGCGCTGCTGCGCGCGCAGGCCGCCGCGGCGGCGCCGGATGCCGGCGTCCCGTTCGACGACGCCACAGTGCCCGCGCTGGCGCGGCGCCTGGCCGCGCAGCCCTGGCGCGAACCGGCGCAGGGCCTGCCTGCCGAGCTGGCCGCGATCGGCTACGACCAGTACCGCGATTTCCGTTTCCGGGCCGAACGCGCGCTGTGGCGCGGGCAGGGTCTGCCGTTCCAGGTCCAGTTCTTCCACCGCGGCTTCCTGTTCAAGGACCGGGTGCAGGTGAACGTGGTGCGCGAGGGGCGTGCCGAGGCGGTGCCCTTCGCGACCGACCTGTTCGACTACGCGCCCCAGCCGGTGCCGCGGGTCGAGCAGGACATCGGCTTCGCCGGCTTCCGGCTGCATGCGCCGCTCAACGACCCGCAGCGCTTCGACGAGCTGTGCGTGTTCCTGGGCGCCAGCTACTTCCGCGCGGTGGCGCGGGGCCTCGGCTATGGCCTGTCGGCGCGCGGATTCGCATTGGGGACCGGCGAGCCGGAGCCGGAGGAATTTCCGGCGTTCCGCGAATTCTGGCTGGAGCGGCCGGAGCCGGGCGCCGGCCACGTGATCGTTCACGCGCTGCTCGACAGCCCGTCGCTGGCCGGCGCCTACCGGTTCCGCATCGCGCCCGGCGCCGAGACCGTGTTCGACGTCGATGCGCGGCTGTACCCGCGCCGGACCCTGGCGCTGGCGGGAATCGCGCCGCTGACCAGCATGTTCGAGTTCGACGCCGGCGACCGCGCCGGGGTCGACGACTGGCGTCCGGCGGTGCACGATTCCGACGGCCTGGCGCTGCTGACCGGCGCCGGCGAGCAGGTCTGGCGCCCACTGGCCAACCCGGCCACGCTGCAGCACAGCGGCTTCCAGGAGCGCGATCCGCGCGGCTTCGGCCTGATGCAGCGCAAGCGCGATCCGTCGCGCTTCCAGGACATCGAGGCCGCCTACGAGAACCGCCCCAGCCTCTGGGTCGAGCCGCTCGGCGACTGGGGCGAGGGCGAGGTGCACCTGGTCGAGATCCCGACCGCCGACGAGTACCACGACAACATCGTAGCGTTCTGGCGCCCGCGCGCACCGCTGGCCGCAGGCCGCGAATCGCGCTGGCGCTACCGCCTGCACTGGTGCGACAGCCATGTCTGGCGCCCGCGGCTGGCCACGGTCGCGGCCACCCGTGCCGGCGCCGGCGCCGGCGCCGACGGCGCGCGCCTGTTCGTGGTCGACTGGGAGGGCGGCGCGCTCGACCGGTTCGCCGGCGACGCCAGCCCGCCGCTGCAGACCGGCGCCTCGGCCGGCGAACTGCGCAACGCCGTGGCCTACCGCAATCCCCACACCGGCGGCTGGCGCACCAGCTTCGAGCTGCTGCCCGGCGGTGCCGATGCGGTGGAGCTGCGCCTGGCGCTCGGCGCGCCCGCGCAGCCGCTGTCGGAAACCTGGCTGTACCGGTGGACCCGGTGAGCGCCGCCCCGGCGCAGGCGAGGATGCCGCCCGAAGCGCCGCTGCCCATGCCGGTGCAGTCGCTGCGCCGCGGCCGGCTGGCGAGCCGCCCGCTGACGAGCGCGCCACCGGCGATGCGCTGGCGGCGCGCCGCGGTGATCGGCGGCGCGGGGTCGCTGACGCTGGTGGCGGCCTACCAGATCTGGTGGCTGCTGCGCGCCGGCGGCATCGACCTGCTGGAAGGGCTGCTGCTGGCGATCTTCGTGGCGCTGTTCGCCTGGATCGTGCAATCGTTCGTCGGCACCGTGGCCGGGTTCGTGGTGATGCTGCAGCACCGCCCCGGCCGGCTGGGGCTCTCGCCCGGCACGCCGCTGCCGGCGCCGGCCTCGTCCACCGCGCTGCTGGTGCCGGTGTACCACGAGGATCCGGCGCGGGTGCTGGCCGGGGTGCAGGCGATGCACGAATCGCTCGAGGCGACCGGCCACCTCCACCGCTTCGACTTCTTCATCCTCAGCGACAGCCGCGACCCGCAGCTGCAGGCGGCCGAGGCGCGCGAGTACGCGGCGCTGCATGCCCGGCTCGGCGACCGGGCGCGGGTGTGGTACCGGGTGCGCGAGGACAACCACGAGCGCAAGGCCGGCAACATCGCCGACTGGGTGCGGCGCTGGGGCGGCGCCTGGCCGCGCTTCCTGATCCTCGACGCCGACAGCCTGATGACCGGCGAGACCCTGGTGCGGCTGGCCGCGGCGATGGAGCGGCACGACGACGTGGCGCTGATCCAGACCCTGCCGGTGATCGTCAACGGCACCAGCCTGTTCGCGCGCATGCAGCAGTTCTCCGGGCGCGTGTTCGGGCAGGTGATGGCCTACGGCGTGGCCTGGTGGCACGGCGCCGAGAGCAACTACTGGGGCCACAACGCGATGATCCGCACCGCCGCGTTCGCGGCCCATGCGGGGCTGCCGCCGCTGCGCGGGATCGCCCCGTTCGCAGGCCACGTGCTCAGCCACGATTTCGTCGAGGCGGCGCTGCTGCGTCGCGGCGGCTGGGCGCTGCACATGGTGCCGGGCCTGCCCGGCAGCTACGAGGAAGGACCGCCGTCGCTGACCGACATGCTGGTGCGCGACCGCCGCTGGTGCCAGGGCAACCTGCAGCACGGCGGGGTGCTGCCGGCGCGCGGGCTGCACTGGGTCAGCCGCTGGCACCTGCTGATCGGGATCGGCCACTACCTCACCGCGCCGCTGTGGGCGATGCTGATGCTGGTCGGCATCGGCATTCCGCTGCTGCAGGGCATCGAGGGCGGGTATTCGCTCGCCGGCTACTGGCTCGCCCAGGATTCGGAGCGCTTCCTGTGGGTGTTCGTGCTCACCATGTCGATGCTGCTGGCGCCGAAGCTGCTGGGCTACATCGCCAGCATGCTCGATCCGCGGATCCGGCGCGGCTGCGGCGGCGCGCTGCGCGCCGCGGTCGGGACGCTGCTGGAGATCCTGCTGGCGGCGCTGATGGCGCCGGTGACCATGTACGTGCAGTCGCGCGGCGTGGCCGGTGTGCTGGCGGGCAGGGACTCCGGCTGGGATCCGCAGCGCCGCGACGACGGCAGCCTGCCGCTGGCCGCGCTGCTGCGCAGCTACGGCGGCGCCACCGCGCTGGGCGTGGTGTCCGGCGGCATCGCCTACGCGGTCTCGCCGGGGCTGGCGGCCTGGATGTCGCCGGTGATCGCGGGCCTGGCACTGTCGATCCCGATCGTGATGCTCACCTCCTCGCGCGCGGCCGGCCTGCAGCTGCGGCGCTGGGGCCTGCTGTGCACCCCGGAGGAGCTGGAGCCGCCGCCGCTGCTGCTGCGCGCGGAGGCGCTGCGGGCGGCGCCTGCGGCCGGCGTGGGCACCGCCGCGCATCTCGCCGCGCCCGGCTGAGCGCGACGAACGGCCGCGGCCGGCCGTGCATAATGCGGGCGCATCCACGCCCGGTTCCGACATGCCCGAAACGCCTGCATCGCCCGCACCGCTCGAGACGCTCGAACGCGAGACCGCCGCCGACCCGCGCTGGAGCGTGATCTGGCTGCACGGCCTCGGCGCCGACGGCAACGACTTCGCCCCGATCGTGCCGGAGCTGGTGCGCCGCGACTGGCCGGCGCTGCGCTTCGTGTTCCCGCATGCGCCGGTGCGCGCGGTGACCATCAACAACGGCATGCGCATGCGCGCCTGGTACGACATCCGCGAGATGGACCTGGCCAACCGCGCGGACGAGCAGGGCGTGGCCGAGTCCAGCGCGCAGGTCGAGGCGCTGATCGCGCGCGAGGTCGAACGCGGCATCCCCGCCGCGCGCATCTTCCTGGCGGGGTTCTCGCAGGGCGGCGCGATCGCCCTGGCCGCCGGCCTGCGCCGCGAGGCGCCGCTGGCGGGCCTGATCGGGCTGTCCACCTACGTGCCCGCGCCGCAGAAGGCCGCGGCCGCGCTGGCGCCCGCCGCGCCGCGGCAACCGGTGTTCATGGCCCACGGCAGCCAGGACCCGGTGGTGCCGTACGCGGCCGGCGAGCACAGCGCGGCGCTGCTGCGGCGCCTCGGCTTCGCGGTCGACTGGCACGCCTATCCGATGCCGCATTCGGTGTGCGCCGAGGAGATCGGCGATCTCGGCGACTGGCTGTCGGCGAGGTTCGCGGGGGCCTGAGTTGAGGGACCCCCGCGCCAGCGAACCGTGGTTGCCGGACCTGTGCCGGCTGCCGCGGATGGCGGCGATGCTGGGGCTGGCGCAGCTGGTGGTGGTGGTGGTGGCGCTGGTGCCGGACGGCTCGGCGCCGTGGGGCGCGGCGCGGCTGCTCTCGGCCAGCGGCTACGCGCTGTGGCTGGCGCTGGCGGTCTCGGTACTGCTGTGCGTGTCGCGGCGCCCGCTGTCGGCGCTGCCGGTCCGGCTCGGCGCGCTGGCGGCGGTGGCGCTGGCGGCGGTGGTGGCGGCGCTGGCCGCGGCGATCGTGCACGGCCTGTTCGCCAGCGTCGGCGAGGCCGAGGCCTGGCCCGGGTTCTGGCGTTTCGTCGGCGGGTCCAGCGGGGTGGTGACGCTGATCACGACGCTGGCGCTGCGCTATTTCTACGTGATCGACGGCTGGCAGGCGCAGGTCGGCGCCAGCGCGCGCGCCGAGGCCGATGCGCTGCAGGCGCGGATCCGGCCGCACTTCCTGTTCAACAGCATGAACATGATCGCCAGCCTGCTGCGCCGCGATCCCGAGGTCGCCGAGCGCGCGGTGCTCGACCTCTCCGACCTGTTCCGCGCCGCGCTCGGCGCCGGCGAGGGCAATTCCTCGCTGCAGGAGGAGGTGCACCTCGCCGAGCGCTACCTGGCGATCGAGCAGCTGCGCCTGGGCGAGCGCCTGCAGGTGCTCTGGGAGCGCAGCGAACCGCTGCCCTGGACCCTGGCAATGCCGCGCCTGGTGCTGCAGCCGCTGCTGGAGAACGCGGTGCTGCACGGCATCTCGCGGCTGCCGCAGGGCGGCCGCATCGAGATCGGCCTGGCCGCCACCGCCGACCGCCTGCTGCTGCGGGTGCGCAATCCGTCGCTGCCGCCGCAGGCCGACGGCCCGCACGGCGCCGGCCACGCGCAGCGCAGCATCGGCCACCGCCTGGTCTACGCCTTCGGCCCCCGCGCGCGGATGACCTGCGGCTGGAACGGGGGCTACTATGCCTGCGAGATCGAGTTGCCGCTGGATTGAGGGCGGCGCCGGATCGAGGCATGAACGGGGAGGGCGCCTGGATGAAGGTCGTGATCGCCGACGACGAGCCGCTGGCCCGCGAGCGGCTGCGCACGCTGCTGGCGGACCAGCCCGGCGTGGAGCTGGTGGCGGAGGTGGGCGACGGCCACGCCGCGCTGCACGCCTGCGCCGAACACGATGCCGACCTGGTGCTGCTCGACATCGCCATGCCCGGCATCGACGGGCTCGAGGCCGCGCGCCACCTGGCCGCGTTCGAGCCGCGCCCGGCGGTGGTGTTCTGCACCGCCTACGACGCCCACGCGCTGTCGGCCTTCGAGGCCGCCGCGGTCGACTACCTGGTCAAGCCGGTGCGGCCCGAACGCCTGCACGCCGCGCTCGAGCGCGCCCGCACCTTCACCATCGGCCGCGACCACGAGGGCGCCGGCGATCGCGACGGGCTGCACCGCAGCCGCACCCACCTGTGCGCGCGGCTGCGCGGCAGCCTGCGCCTGATCCCGATCGAGGAGGTCCACTACCTGCAGGCCGAGGAGAAATACGTGGTGGTGCACCACGCCCGCGGCGAGGACCTGATCGAGGAATCGCTGAAGTCGCTGGAACAGGAGTTCGGCGAGCGCTTCATGCGCATCCACCGCAACTGCCTGATCGCCCGTCACGAGCTGGTGGAGGTGCGCCGCGACCACGACGGCCACGTCCACGCGGTGCTGCGCCACGTGGCCGCCCCGCTGGAGGTCAGCCGCCGCTGCGTGGCCCAGGTCCGCGAGGCCATCCGCCAGCTCTAGGCGGTCCGTCCCGCTCTTGCCTTTGCTCGAGGCGCCCACATCGGCTCGAGCGGCCGGGTGGGGCGCTTTCGACCAAGCGAGTATCGGGGAGCGACTCGAAAGCGCCCCGCCCGGCCGCCCCTGCGCCGCCCGCGCACGCCCCCGCGCCGGCCTCACCGCACGACACTCCCCGCATCGGACTTTCGCCCCCACCACCCGCAGCGGCGATAATGCCTGCATGAGCCTGCTGCGCATCGCCACCCGCAAGAGCCCGCTCGCCCTGTGGCAGAGCGAACACGTCGCCGCGCGCCTGCGCGCGGCCCACCCCGGCCTGGAGGTCGCGCTGGTGCCGATGAGCACCCGCGGCGACGAGGTGCTTGATCGCTCGCTGGCGGCGATCGGCGGCAAGGGGCTGTTCCTCAAGGAACTGGAACTGGCGATGCAGCGCGGCGAGGCCGACTGCGCGGTGCACTCGCTCAAGGACGTGCCGATGGCGCTGGAGCCGGGGTTCGCGCTGCCGGCGATCCTCGAACGCGCCGACCATGCCGACGCCTTCGTCAGCAACGCCCACGCCGCGCCGGCCGAACTGCCGCAGGGCGCCCGGGTCGGAACCTCCTCGCTGCGCCGCCATGCGCAGCTGCGCGCGCTGCGCCCGGACCTGCGGGTGCTGGACCTGCGCGGCAACGTCAACACCCGCCTGGGCAAGCTCGACGCCGGCGACTACGACGCCATCGTGCTCGCCTGCGCCGGCCTGCAGCGCCTCGGCCTGGCAGCGCGGATCCGCCTGCGCCTGGACGCGCCCGCCTGGCTGCCGGCGCCGGCGCAGGGCGCGATCGCGGTCGAATGCCGCGACGACGACGCCGGCACGCGGTCGCTGCTGGCGGCGCTCGACCATCGCCCGACCCGCCTGTGCGTGGAAGCCGAGCGCGCCATGAACCGCGCCCTGCACGGCAGCTGCCACGTGCCGGTGGCGGCGCTGGCGCGCCTGCGCGGCGACGCCATCGCCCTGGAAGGGCTGGTGGGCTCGGCCGCGGACGGCGAACTGGTGCGCGCCGCCGCCAGCGCCCCCGCCGCCGAGCGCGAACGGCTCGGCGCCGAGCTCGCGGCGGCGCTGCTGGAAGCCGGTGCCGGCCGCCTGCTGGCGGCGGCCGGCGCTACTTGAAGGTGTAGACCAGGTTGATCGTGGTCAGGGTGTCGGTCTCCTTCACCCCGGCCTCGCGGTCGACATCGGTGTTGTGGCGCGCCTGCAGCGCCGCCTTCAGCGCCAGCGATTCGTTCATCGACACCGACACGCCCAGATCGTTCTGGGCGAAGGTATTGTCCTGGCCGGACTCCACCAGCAGCGAGTTGGTGAACTCGCTGTTCTCGGTCAGGCGGTGGCGGAACTCGAGCAGGCCGCGGACGATGACGTCGCTCTGGATCTCGCCGGTGCTCATGCGCCGGGCGCGGCGGTAGCCGGGGCCGATCTCGGTCAGCAGCCGGGTGTCGTCGTTGCGGATGAAATGGTGGCCGTAACCGAACGAGAACGTACCCTGGTAGTCGTAGAGCGAGAAGTCGTCGCGCTCGTAGCGCGCCGCGCCGAACCAGTTGTGCATCTCGTTGACCTTGATCGCGGTGGTCCCGGCGACCTGGTAGCGGTTGGCGCTGGTGGTGTAGCGGGTCTCGGCCACCCCGTCGCCGTCGAAGTCGCTGGTGACGTCGGCCTTGGCGCGCAGCGCCGACAGGGTGAGCTGGTGCTTGCTGCGCACGTCCTCCTGGGAGAACAGCAGCCGCGTGTTGAGGTTCTCCGAGCGCCGGTTGCCGCGGCTCATGGCGAAGCCGAGTTCGCCGGTGAAGTTCCAGATCGGCTCGTCGCCGAACGGCGGCGGCGTCTGCGCGCGCGGCGCGGCCGGCACCGCGGCCAGGGCCAGCGCGGCGGCGAACAGGAGCGGCAGGCGGGGAGGGCGGGTCATGCAGGATCCTGGGACTGGGGGGTGATCTGGGGAGACGGGCGCCGCCGGCCGCGCCGGCGGCTCAGAACGCATAGCGCAGGCGCAGCGTGCCCGAGCGGCGGGTCAGCCCGTCGCCGCCGTCGGCGGCGGTGTCGTGCCACATCTCGATGCTCGAGTGCAGCGCCAGGCGCGGGAGCAACTGCCAGTCCAGGCCGATCGACTGGCGCAGGTAGGCGTTCTCGCGGCCGGTCTCGACCAGCAGGCGCTGGCTGATCCGGGCATGCCGCCCGAACCGCTGCGACAGGCTCAGGCCGCCGCGCGCCACCGGCCCCGGCACCGCGGTGCCGTTGTCGACGTAGGGCTGGATGCGGTAGCCGGTGCCGAGCTCGATGCGCAGCTTGGTGTCGCGCTCGCGGATCGCGTCGAGGCGGTAGCTGGTGTCGACGCGCCAGTTGCGTGCGTAGGCCAGCACCCGGTCGCGGGCGCTGGCCGGCGCGTACAGACCGACCAGGCGGCGGTTCAGCCAGTGCGCGGCGCGCACCTGCGGCGCCGGCAGCCGCTCGCGGACCCCGGGGGCCGGGGGCGGCGGCAGCGCGCGCGGGCGCCGCCCGGTCCACTCCGCATCCCGGCACACCAGCGCGTAGCACGGGGTGCGCAGCGAGATCCGCCGCGCGGCCACGGCCATGGCGGCGGGCAGCTGCGGCGCCTCGATCCGGGGGACCGGCTGGGTGAACACGGGCAGCCCCACCAGGGCGAGCCACCAGGCCGCGAGCATCGCGGTCTCCTTGTGGAAACGGTTCCATTATGCCGCGACCCGGCGCCGGGCCCAACCGCCGGCCGGCGCCGCGCTCAGTAGTACAGCGTCACCACGTGCCTGGCCTCGGCGAAGAACAGCCAGCGTTCGACGAACGCCGCCGCCAGCAGCGCCGCGGCGACCGTGCCCAGCAGCGGCGCCACCGGCACCGGCAAGGCCGTCGCCACGGCCCAGGCCGCCGCGGGTGCGGCCAGCAGCAGCGCCGAGGCCAGCCAGCGCAGGCGCAGCGCATGCCGCCGCGCCACCGCGAACGCCATCTCCCGGGTGACGAAGCTGGCCTCGGTGTGCGGGCGCTCGAAGACGGACACGCTGCGCCCGGGCAGGCCGACCGCGTCGCCGCGGGTCGCCGGCGGCGCCTGGCGATCGATCTCCCGCCAGTACAGCCACTTGCAGGCCAGCAGCAGCGCGCCGAGCACGGCCAGGGTGGCGGGCATGGCGGCGCCGGTGCCGGCCGGGGGCAGCAGCAGCGCCATCAGCCAGAACAGCAGCGCCAGGCCGGTGAGCAGCGCGAACAGCAGGTACACCGGCACCACCAGCGGATGGCGCCAGGCCGGGATCGGCGGCAGCGAGGCGTAGATCATCGCCGTGCATGCCACCGTCGCCAGCGCCAGCCCGGTCAGCAGCAGCCCGCACAGCCCCAGCCCGATGGCGCGCCCGGGGCCGGGTTCCACCCACAGCAGCATCAGCCCCAGCGCCAGCGCCGGCAGCGGCGTGGCCAGCGCCAGCAGCCCCTCGCGCGACAGCCACGAGGTGCGCCACTGGGAGATCGCGCGCCACGCCCGCAGCGGCCGGCCCAGATGCGCGAGCGAGCTGAGCAGCCCGGCGGTGCTCAGGACCAGGCCGAGCAGCAGCGCCCACAGCTGCAGCGAAGACAGCGCCGGCATCACGTCGGCGCGCGCGTGCAGCAGCAGCACCGACAGACCGAGCCAGGCCAGCAGCCCGTACCCGGCGCCGGACAGGGTGGTGAAGAAGATCACCGAAAGCGCAGGATGCATCGTCGGTTCCCCGGGCGGACGATTCCGCGCGACATCCTACAGGCGCGCGCGGCGACCGGCCCGGCACTGGTCCACAGGATCCGGATCTGCGGCCGGGTTGGCGGTGATGCGGGGTTCCGGCCAGCGGCGCCGGCTTTCGCGTGCATGGCACGCTGCTACGAGGGGGCGCCAACCCTATGAGGGGCGGGCTATCCGGTGCCAGCGCTGCTCCCCTGTAGGAGCGGCCCATGGCCGCGAAGGCCGCGGGTGGCTCGGGCCGGGATGGCGTAGTTCCGGGTGGGCGGCGGTGGGGCCGGGCGCTGCCGCGAGGGCCGCCTCAGCGGCCGAGGATGCGGTTCAACCAGTGCCGAGGCGATTGCGCGACGGTATCGCCCGCGGCGGCGGCACCGTCGTCGGAAGCGTCTGCGCCGCGGCGCGGGCGCGGCGGCAGGTAGCGGTTGACCGGGCGATAGCCCAGTTCCGGCATCAGCGCCATGCCCTGGCGTTCCGCCACCAGCTTCGAGACGTCGGAGTCGGGATCGCCGAGGTCGCCGAAGTGGCGCGCCCGGGTCGGACAGGCCTGCACGCAGGCCGGCACGCGCTCGCTTTCGTCGAGGTGCTCGTTGTAGATCCGGTCGACGCACAAGGTGCACTTCTTCATCACCCCGTCGACCTCGGAGTACTCGCGCGCGCCGTACGGGCAGGCCCAGCTGCACAGCTTGCAGCCGATGCACTTGTCCTCGTCGACCAGCACGATGCCGTCGGCGGCGCGCTTGTAGCTGGCGCCGGTGGGGCAGACCGTCACGCAGGCCGGGGTCTCGCAGTGCAGGCAGCTGCGCGGGAAGTGCAGGGTGAGCGCGGGCTGCGCGGCCGCGGCGGCTTCGGCGCTTCCGGCGGCGCTGCCCCCCTCCACGGCGGGGGAGCGACGGACGTCGCGACCGATGGGTGTCGGAGTCGCGACTTTCGTCGTTCCCACAGGGGCTTTCTGGACCGCAGCTCCCATCGGGACCTCGCGGGCCGGCGCTTCCAGGAGGGCTTCTCCGGCCGGGCGCTCCGCCTGGGCCGGCGCGCTCGCCGCCACCTCGTAGCTGTGGACGCGATTGAGCCAGACCCCCAGCGGCTCCCTGCCGTAGGGCCGCTCGTCGACCAGCGGTCCGGCGATGCCGCCGGCGTTCCATTCCTTGCAGCTGGTGGCGCAGGCGTGGCAGCCGACGCAGGTGTCCAGGTCGATCACCAGGCCGAGCTTCTTCGGCGACGGGGGCGGCAGCGCGGTCATCAGGTGAACGGGAAGTAGCGCGGGATCAGCAGCCCCGCCATGATCAGGAAGATCACGTTCAACGGCAGGCCGACCTTCACGAAATCGGTGAAGCGGTAGCCCCCGGCGGTATAGACCATGGTGTTGGTCTGGTAGCCGATCGGGGTGAGGAAGCTGGTGGAGGCGGCGAATGCCACCGCCACCAGGAACGGCTTGCTGTCCAGGCCGAGGGTGTCGGCGGTGGCGATCGCGATCGGCACCACCAGCGCCGCCGAGGCGTTGTTGCTCATCACCTCGGTGAGGATCGTGGTCAGCAGGTAGATCGTCAGCAGCGCCACCACCGGGCCGTAGCCGCCCACCAGGTCCACCGCGATCCCGGCGATCCAGGCGGCCGCGCCCGAGTTCTGCAGGGCGATCCCCATCGGCAGCACCCCCGCCAGCAGCATGATCACGCGCCAGTCGATGGCGCGGTAGGCGTCCTCGGTCTTGAGCACGTTCAGCATCACCAGGGCGATGCAGCCGAAGATTGCCGAGGCCACGATCGGCAGCCAGCCCAGCGCCGCCACCGTCACCACGCCCGTCATCACCCCGATCGCCAGCAGCGCGCGGCCGAGCTTGGTGCGCTCCTGCACCCGCTCGCCCAGCACCAGCAGGCCGGGGTCGGAGCGCATCGCGGCGAGCGACTTCTCCGGCGCGTCGAGCAGCAGCACGTCGCCGACCGCCAGCGGCACCCGGTCGAGCGGCTGGCGGATCGCCAGCCGGTGGCGGTGCAGGCCCTGCACGCGCACGCGGTAGGTGTGGCCGAAGCGCACCTCGGCCAGGGTATGGCCGACCAGGTGCGAGCCCGGCGCCACCATCGCCTCGGCGTGCAGGCGCTCGGCGGCCACGTCGCCGTCCAGATCGCGGGCGACGTGGTCGTAGTCGAGCCTGAGCTTCTTGCGCGCCGCCTCGATGTCGCGCCACTCGCCGCGCATCAGCAGGCGGTCGCCGACCTGCACCTGCTCGCCGCGCGGCGACGGGACCGGCTGCTTGGCGCGGAAGATCTCCAGCATCACCACGTCGCCGGCGTCGTCGGGCAGCAGTTCGCTGCCGCGCCGGCCCACCGCGGGCGACTTCTCGCCGACCAGCAGCTCCACCACGTAGCGCCCCGCATGGCCGGTGTCGGACTGCTCGGGAACGCCCAGGTCCGGCAGCAGGAAGTGCCGCGCCACCATCATGTAGGCCACGCCGACCGCGACGAAGATCATCCCCATCGGCGCGAACTCGAACAGGGTGAATCCGACCTCGCCCGACTGCCGCGCCAGCGAGTCCACCAGCAGGTTGGTGGAGGTGCCGATCAGGGTGCAGACGCCGCCGAACTGGCCGGCGTAGGACAGCGCGATCAGGTACTTCGAGGGCGGCTGGCGGTTGGCCACGGTGGCCGCGATCACCAGCGGCAGGAACACCGCCACCGCCGCGGTATTGTTGATGAACCCCGACACCAGCGCGGTCAGCAGCATCATCGCCAGCGCCAGCAGCCAGCCCCAGCGGATCTGCGCCAGCAGCTCGCCCAGCCGGTACAGCGAGCCGCTGCGCTGAAGCCCGGCGCTGAGCACGAACATCGCCGCCACGGTGATGGTGGCGGGGCTGCTGAAGCCGGACAGCGCCTCCTCGGTGGACACCAGGCGCAGCGCCAGCAGGCTGCCCAGCACCAGCAGCGCCACCACCTCGATCGGCAGCTTCTCGGTGACGAACAGGTACACCGCGCCGGCGATGATGGCGAAGGTCAGCCAGGCGTCGATCGTCATCGCGCGCTGCCCCGGCCCGCCCGCCCGCCGGCGTAGCGCAGCGGTGCGCCGGTGCCGGCGGCGCCCGGCAGCGGCGCGAACTGCGGGCGGCTGCGGCCGTCGGCCTCGGTGGCCGGGCGCAGCCGCACGCGCAGGTCGAACCACGCCGCCTGGCCGGTGACCGGGTCCGCGTTGGCGTAGTCGGCGCGCGGGGTGAGGTCGGAGATCAGGTGGTTGAGCAGGAACCCGCGGGTCGCCTCGGGCGCATCGGCGGCCAGCCCCCAGGCGCCGCGGCGCTTGCCGATCGCGTTCCAGGTCCACACCGTGTCCGGCTGCACGTTGGCGGCGAGGCGCGCCTGCACCGTGATCCGGCCGTGGTGCGATTCCAGCTCGACCCAGTCGCCGTCGGCCACGCCGTGGCGCGCGCCCGTGTCCGGATGCAGGTACAGCCAGTTGCGCGCCGCGATCTGCCGCAGCCAGGCGTTCTGCGAGCCCCAGGCGTGATACATGAACATCGGTCGCTGGGTGATCGCGTGCAGTGGGTAGGGGTGGGAGTCTTCTCCCGCGGGCGGAGAAGGGGGCGTGACGGCTGTCTCGTCCCCGCCTGCCGCGCCGCGATGGGCCCGTTGCGCGGCGCCGGTCTGGGCGGACTCGAACGGTTCGTACCACAGCGGCAGCGGATCGAAGTAGGTCTCCACGCGTTCGCGATGCGCCGCCGGCGGCAGCCGCTCGCCATGGCCCTGTGCGGCCAGCCGGAAGCGCTGCAGCGGTTCGGCGTACAGCTGCAGCGCGATCGCCCCGGTGCCGCCGACGAAGCCCATGCCGCGCGCCCACTGCAGGTAGCCGCGGTTGGCCATCTTGAAGTAGCGCGCGTGCTCGGGGATCTCCTCGCGCCAGTAGCCGCCGTGCTCGATGTAGCGCTGCAGCTGCCGCGGGTTGGGCGCGCCCTTGCCGTGTGCGTCGCCCCCGGCGCCGCGCCAGCCGGCCAGCAGGCCGACCCCGGGCGCGCGCTCGTGGCGGACGATGTAGTCGGCGTAGTCGCGGTACGCCGGCGCCCCTTCCGCGTCGACCATCCCCGGCAGGCCGAGCCGCGCGCCCAGCTCCAGCAGCACCGACTGGAACCCGCGCACCTCGCGCGCGCGGCCGTCGGCGGCGGGCTGGGTGGCCGGGTCGAACACCGGGTGGCGGATCGCGTCGGCGGCGCCGTCGGCGTCGGAGATCGGCCGGTCGAGCAGCGAGATCGCGTCGAAGCGCTCCAGGTAGGTCGTGTCCGGCAGCACCAGGTCGGCGTAGGCCACCATCTCGCTGGCGTAGGCGTCGGAATAGATGATGCGCGGGATCCGGTACTCGCCGTCGGCATCGCGGTCGGTCAGCCAGCGCATCGTCTGGCGGGTGTTCATCGCCGAGTTCCAGCTCATGTTGGCCATGAACATCATCAGCGTGTCGATGCGGTAGGGATCGCCGGCGTGGGCGTTGCGGATCACCGTGTGCAGCATCCCGTGCGCGGCGAGCGGATAGCTCCACGAGAACGCGTGGTCGATGCGCCGCGGCCGGCCCTGCTCGTCGACCAGCAGGTCCTCCGGCCCATGCACGAAGCCCAGCGGCGGCGCGTCCAGGCTGCCGTCCTCGCGCCGGCGGCTGCCGGGGCGGTTGGGCGGCGGCACCGGCTTGGGATAGGGCGGCTGGAAGCGGAACGAACCGGGGGTGTCGACCGCGCCGAGCAGCAGCTGCAGCAGGTGCAGCGCGCGGCAGGTGTGGAAGCCGTTGCTGTGGGCGCTGATCCCGCGCATCGCGTGCATCGCCACCGGCCGGCCGACCATCTCGTCGTGGCCGCGGCCCCAGGCATCGGTCCAGGCGATCGGCAGCCGCACCGGGTGCTCGAACGCGGTGACGGCCAGCTCGCGGGCGATGCGGCGGATCGTCGCCGCCGGAATGCCGCAGCGGCCGGCGACGGCGTCGGGCGAGTACTGCGCATCGAGATAGCGCTCGACGACCAGCTGGAACACCGGCACCGCCTCGCGGCCGTCGGGAAGCGCGTACTCGCCGACGACCGCCGGCGAGATGCCGCTGGCGTCCGCGGGCACCGGCGCGCCCGCGTCTAGGTTCCAGCACAGCACCCGGTCCTCGGCGTCGCGCGCGAACAGGCCGTCGCCGGCGCCGCCGGGATCGCGCACCACCAGCCAGTGCGCGTCGGCGTAGCGCACCAGGTAGTCCAGGTCGATGCGGTCCATGCGCAGCAGCTCGTGGATCAGCGCGAACGCGAACAGCCCGTCGGTGCCGGGGCGGATGCCGATCCACTCGTCGGCGATCGCGCCGTAGCCGGTGCGCACCGGATTGACCGCGACGATCTTGGCGCCGCGCTCCTTCAGCCGTCCCAGGCCGAGCTTGAGCGGGTTGGAATCGTGGTCCTCGGCCACGCCCCAGAGCATCAGGTAGCGGGTGTGCTCCCAGTCCGGCTCGCCGAATTCCCAGAAGCTGCCGCCGAGGGTGTAGAGCCCGCCGGCGGCCATGTTGACCGAACAGAACCCGCCGTGCGCGGCGTAGTTCACGGTGCCGAACTGCTGCGCCCACCAGCCGGTCAGCGCCTGCGACTGGTCGCGCCCGGTGAAGAACGCCAGCTGGTCCGGGTCGCGCTCGCGCAGCGGCTTCAGCCAGCCGGTGGCGATGGCGAGCGCCTCGTCCCACTCGATCTCGCGGAATTCGCCGCTGCCGCGCTCGCCGACCCGCAGCAGCGGCCTGGTCAGCCGCGCCGGCGAGTAGTGCTGCATGATCCCGGCCGCGCCCTTGGCGCAGATCACGCCGCGGTTGACCGGATGCGCGGGGTTGCCCTGCAGGTAGCGGATCTGGCCGTCGCGCAGCCACACCTTGATGCCACAGCGGCAGGCGCACATGTAGCAGGTGGTGGTCCTGACGTCGTCGCCCGGGCAGGGAGACAGATCGAGGACCGGCTCGTTCGGCGCGGGCGCGGACATCCGGCTATTGTGCCCGCGCGCCGTTGACCCGGCGAGGGCCGTCGCGGCGGCCCTCTCCGCCGCGCGCCTGGCGGGCGCTAGACCGGGCCGCCGCGGCGCGTTGGGCGCCGATGCGCGCCTGGGGTCACTGCGGCGCCTCGATGCGGATCGACGGATCGTCGAAGCGCGAATAGCGGATCGTGGTGGTGCCCTGGGCGGCGTCGCCGGCGACCTGCATCTGCAGCGGATAGCCGTCGCCGCCGATCCACAGGGTGGCCGGCGGGTTGGCCGGGTCCTCGTGGGTCATGCGGTACTTCCGCGCCGGCGCGCCGTCCACGCTGTCGGGTCCGAGCGATTCGAAGCGCATGCCCTCCTGCTGCGCGGCGATGCGCCCACGGTCGCGGATCTCCTCGAGCATCCCCTCCTGCAGCGGCAGCTCCATGGTCTGGCCCTGCATCTGCATGTACATGCGCCCGCCGACGATGGTCTGGGTGATGCCGTCGGGCAGGGTCATGCGGAAGCGGTCGGGGGCGACGTGCTCGAGGGTCATCGCGCCGGCGCCGGTCTCGATCTGGGCCGCGTAGCTCTTCGCCGCCAGCATCCGGTCCAGCGCCGCCATCACCTCCGCGCGCGGATCGGACAGCGGATTGGCCGCGGCGGCCATTCCGGCCACCTTGTCCGCGAACGTCGGCTCCGGTGCCGGCGCGGCGGTGCCCGCAGCGGTCGCGGCGGCCTCCGCGGCAGGCTGCGCGCCGCAGGCGGCCAGCAGCAGGGCGGAAAGCGCGAAGGCTGCGGCGGAGGGGCGTGCTGACATGCGAAGCTCCATTCTCGTCGGGATACCCGGCATACGCATTCCGGCGCGCCCGCAGGCCAGCTCACTGGCACAGCCGCCGCAGCCGGCGGATTTCCTCCTGCACCAGTTCGCTGTCGCCGCCCGGCGCCAGGCCGGCGAGGTTGCGGCGAACCCGGGGGCAGGGGTCCGCCTCGTAGCCGGGCCCGTTCACCATGCGGCCGATGCTCTCGAGCACCTGTGCGGGCGAAGCCGGGGGCGTCATGCGGAAGCGCTCCGGGGGCCGCGCCGGCGGGCCCGCCGGGCGCAGCGGATCGCGGCGGAAGTCGTGCGTGCCGGCCTGCGCACCGGCCCAGTCGCGGCCCTGCTCGAGCAGGGCGTGCGCGGCGGGAGCGGCCGCCGCCTCGGCACGCGGCGGCGGGGGCAGCTCCACCACCGTCATCGCGCGCGCCGGCGCTGCCGCCGGTGCCGTGGCGGCCGGGGGCGATTGCGGTTCGCGTTCGGGCCGGGGGTCCGGCTCGGGTTCGGGGACGGCGGCCGGTGGCGGTGGCTCGATCCAGTGGAGACGCAAGGCGGTCTCGGGCGCCCGGCGCGGCGCCGGGGGCGCCTGCGTGAACAACCACCAGCCCAGCGCGAGATGCACCCCGACCACTGCGATCGCGGCAACGGAGCGGTCGCTGGCGTGGTCATTGCGCATCGGTCGTCCCTGGGGCGCGGCGAGTCTGCACACGCTGCGGTTAAACCGCGGTTATCCGTCCGCAGGGCGGCGTGCGCCGGCCGGCTGGCGCAGGGCGCCGGCCCGGGACGCTGCCCCGCGGGCCGCCTTGCCCCCATAATCGCGTCATGGACCGCTACGAACGCATTCTGTCGCTGCACCGCACCCTCAAGCACGCCCGCTATCCGGTGACGGTGGCGCGCCTGCAGGACGAGCTCGGCTGCTCGCGCGCCACCGTGTATCGCGACCTGGCCTTCCTGCGCGACGCGTTGATGGCGCCGATCGTCGGCGACGGCGAGGCCGGGTTCCGCTACGACGCCGAGGAGGGCAACCGCTTCGAGCTGCCCGGGCTGTGGCTCAACTCCGACGAGCTGCACGCGCTGCTCGCCGCCCAGCAGCTGCTCTCGCGCAGCGGCGGCGGGGTGCTGTCGGCCGCGCTGGCGCCGCTGCAACAGCGCATCGAGAAGCTGCTCGAGGAACATTCGGCGGGCAAGGCCTGGCCGGTCGAGCGGGTCCGGGTGATCCCGCACCGTTCGCGGCGGATGGACGAGCAGGCGTTCCGCTTCGTCTGCTCGGCGGTGCTCGAGCGCCGCCAGCTGAACTTCGAGTACCGCGCCCGCTCCACCGACGAGCGCACCCGGCGCACGGTCTCGCCGCAGCGGGTCACCCATTACCGCGGCAACTGGTACCTGGATGCCTGGGACCACGACCGCGACGGCCTGCGCAGCTTCTCGGTCGACCGGATCGCCGGCGCGCGGGTGCTCGACGGCGCCGCGCGCGACATCGACGAGTCCGAGCTGGACCGGCACCTGGCCGGCAGCTACGGCATCTTCTCCGGGGAGCCCAAGGGCTGGGCGACGATCCGCTTCAACGCCCGCGCCGCGCGCTGGGTGGCCGACGAGCACTGGCACTCGCAGCAGCAGGGCCGGCACCTGCCCGACGGCGGCTACGAGCTCAAGCTGCCCTACAGCTCGCCGCGGGAGCTGCTGATGGACGTGCTGCACTACGGCGCCGACGCCACCATCGTCGAACCGGCTTCGCTGCGCGAGCAGGCGCGTTCGCTGCTGGCGCTGGCGCTGTCCAACTACGAGCGCTGATGGCGCTCGACGCGCAGATCGCGCCGGGTCGGGAGAAGGTCGCGCTGGCGCTCGGCGCCGGCGGCGCGCGCGGGCTGGCGCAGATCGGCGTGATCGAGGTGCTGGAAGAGCGCGGCTTCGAGATCGTCACGATATCCGGCGCCTCCAGCGGCGCCCTGGTCGGCGGCATCCACGCCGCCGGCAGGCTGCGCGAATTCGACGCGCGCCTGCAGGCGATGTCGCGGCGCGATTTCCTGCGCCTGCTCGACCCGGTGCTGGGCCGCTCGGGCATGCTGCGCGGCCGGCGCCTGGTCGATGCCATGCGCGAGGTGGTGGGCGACCCGCTGATCGAGGAGCTGCCGATCCGCTTCACCGCGGTGGCCGTGGACCTGCAGCGCCAGCGCGAGGTGTGGCTGCAGAGCGGCCGGCTGTGGGACGCGCTGCGCGCCTCCTTCGCGATCCCCGGCCTGTTCCTCTCGCACCAGGTGCACGGCCGCGAACTGGTCGATGGCGGCCTGCTGGCGCCGCTGCCGATCGCCGCCACCCGGCTGTCCGACGCCCACCGCCTGGTCGCGGTGGACATGCACGGCTGGCCGCGGCGGCCGCCCGGCCAGCCCGCCGCCAACGGCACCACCACGCCCGGCCGAACCGGCCCGGGCGACGCGGCCGAGCCCGGGCCGGACGCGACGGGCGAGGCGGGCGCCTTCGCCGATGCCGGCGAAGCCGATCCGCCGGCGCCCGCCGGCTGGGGCTGGCGCCGGC
The DNA here is from genome assembly GCF_029887875.1 of Luteimonas endophytica. Classification (GTDB taxonomy): domain Bacteria; phylum Pseudomonadota; class Gammaproteobacteria; order Xanthomonadales; family Xanthomonadaceae; genus Luteimonas; species Luteimonas endophytica. Next base: position 57,610 of record NZ_JARXRM010000010.1, on the reverse strand, counting down.
GCGGCGAGGTGCGCGACATGGGCCTGGTCGAGGTCATGTCGCGCTCGCTCGACACCATGCAGGCGCAGATCGCGCGGGTGCAGCTGGCGCTGGATCCGCCCGAGCTGGTGATCCGGATCCCGCGCGACGCCTGCCAGTTCTACGAGTTCTGGCGCGCCCGGGAACTGATCGCGATCGGCCGCCACGAGGCCATCCGCGCGCTCGACGCCGCGGGGTACTGAGCCGCCGGCCCTGCGGGAGCGCCGGCGATCGCGCCGCCCGGATCGCAGCGCGTGCGACCGGCACCGGGCAGCCTGCGCGCATCCAGTCCAGGAGCGCCGCCATGCAGACCGCAACGATGCCGCCGTCCCCGTCCCCCGCCGCCGTGCTGGCGACCCTGCTCGCCGGCGCCCTGTTCCTCGGCGCGGTCGCGCTGCTGTCGCTGTCGCCGCTGCGCACCGGCGCCTTCGCCCTGGGCGCCGCGCCGCTGTGGCTGCTGGGCATGCCCCTGGCCAGCCTGGCGGCGCTGGCCGTCCGCCAGCTGGCAACCCTGTCGCGCCGCCGC
>NZ_JARXRM010000010.1:0-56987 GCF_029887875.1 Luteimonas endophytica | reverse complement strand
CCCGGCGGCGCGCCCGCGGCTGCCGCGCGCCGCCTGAGTCCGGCCAGGACCACCGGCACGGCGTGGCGCGCCGGTGGCTGTGCTAGCGTTCGCGGTTTCAGCCGAAACCGTTTGCGGAGCCCCCGATGCCGAAACTGCCGCCCCTCTGCCTGGCCGTTGGCCTGGCCCTCGGCCTGGCCGCCGGTCCCGCCGCCGCCCAGCCGCAGGAGGCCGAGATGACCGACCCGTACCAATGGCTCGAGGAGGTGGAGGGCGAAAAGGCCCTCGACTGGGTGCGGGAACAGAACGCGAAGACCGAGGCCGAGCTGGCCGACACGCCCGGCTTCAAGGCGCTGGAGGCCGAGCTGCTGGTCATCTACGACTCCGACGAGCGCATCCCCGCCGTCGAGAAGATGGGGGACTACTACTACAACTTCTGGCGCGACAAGGACCACGAGCGCGGCATCTGGCGCCGCACCACCCTCAAGGAATACCGCAAGCCCCAGCCGCAGTGGGAACTGCTGCTCGACCTCGACGCGCTCAACGCCGCCGAGGGCGAGAACTGGGTCTGGCACGGCGCCGACTGCCTGCGCCCGGACTACCAGCGCTGCCTGATCGCGCTCTCGCGCGGCGGCGCCGATGCCGACGTCACCCGCGAGTTCGATCTCGCCGCGAAGGACTGGGTCGAGGACGGCTTCTTCCGCCCCGAGGCCAAGGGCGGCCTGCAGTGGATCGACCGCGACAACGTCTACGTCTACACCGATTTCGGCGAAGGCAGCCTGACCAGCTCGGGCTATCCGCGCATCGTCAAGCAGTGGCGCCGCGGCACCCCGCTGGCGCAGGCCGAAGTGGTCTACGAGGGAGAGCCCGGCGACATGTACATCGCCGCGGTCCGCGACCACACCCCGGGCTTCGAGCGCGACCTGGTCAGCCGCACCATCGCCTTCTACAACGACGAGCTCTACCTGCGCGGCGAAGACGGCGGGTTGACCAAGATCGACGTGCCCAACTCTGCCAGCAAGAACATCCACCGCGAATGGCTCACCCTGGAGCTGCGCGAACCGTGGGCGGTCGGCGGGCGCGAGTACCCGGCCGGTTCCCTGCTGGTCACGCGCCTGGACGCGTTCATGGCCGGCGGCCGCGAGTTCGACGTGCTGTTCGAGCCCAGCCCGACCACCTCTCTGGCCGGCGTCACCTGGACCCGCCACCACGCCGTGCTCAACGTGCTCGACGACGTCAAGAACCGGCTCACGGTGCTGACCCCCGGCGCCGACGGCTGGACCCGCAGCGCGTTCGCCGGCGCGCCGGAGTTCGGCACGGTCGCGGTCTCGGCGGTGGACGACGTCGAGTCCGACGCGGTGTGGTTGACGGTCACCGACTATCTCACCCCCAGCACCCTGTCGCTGGCCGAGATCGGCGAACGGCCGGAGCGGCTGAAGACCATGCCGGCGTTCTTCGACGCCTCCAGCCACGCCATCGAACAGCATTTCGCCACCTCCGAGGACGGCACCCGGGTGCCGTATTTCCTGGTGCGTCCGAAGGACCTGGAGCTCGACGGCGACAACCCGACCCTGCTGTACGGCTACGGCGGCTTCGAGATCTCGCTCACCCCCGGCTATTCCGGCGGCACCGGCAAGGGCTGGCTGGAGCGGGGCGGCACCTATGCGGTGGCCAACATCCGCGGCGGCGGCGAGTACGGCCCGCGCTGGCACCAGGCCGCGCTGAAGGCCAACCGTCACAAGGCCTACGAGGACTTCGCCGCGGTGGCGCGCGACCTGATCGAACGCGGCGTGACCTCGCCGCAGCGGCTGGGCATCCGCGGCGGCAGCAACGGCGGCCTGCTCACCGGCAACATGCTGACCCGCTACCCGGAGCTGTTCGGCGCGGTGGTGATCCAGGTGCCGCTGCTGGACATGCAGCGCTACCACAAGCTGCTGGCGGGGGCCTCGTGGATGGCCGAGTACGGCAACCCCGACGTCCCCGAGGAGTGGGAATACATCCGCACCTTCTCGCCCTACCACCTGTTCGACCCCGCGGTGGACTACCCGCCGACCCTGCTGCTCACCTCCACCCGCGACGACCGCGTGCACCCCGGCCATGCCCGCAAGATGATGGCGAAGATGGCCGGGGCCGGAAAGGACGTGCGCTACTACGAGAACATCGAGGGCGGCCACGGCGGCTCCGCCAACAACAGGCAGGCCGCGCACATGGACGCGCTGTACTTCACCTTCCTGTGGCAGCAGCTGGGCGATTGATGTCGCGCCCGCCCCCGCCACGCCCGCCGGCGCCCGCCGGTGGGTCCTCCATTGCGTTCAGCACCTCCGGGCCCCATCCATGAAGACCTCCTTCCTCCTTGCCGCGCTGCTGATGACCCAACAAGCGATCGCCACCGACACGCCCGCCCCGCCAGACGCCGAGAAGCGCGAGCACAGGGTCCAGGCCCCGCACGGCGCGGTGCGCGACGACGAGTACTACTGGCTGCGCGACGACGCCCGCCAGGACAAGGACGTGATCGCCTACCTCGAGGCCGAGAACGCCTATGTCGACGCGGTGATGGCGCCGCTGGAGCCGCTGCGCGAGGCGCTGTACGAGGAGATCGTCGGCCGGGTCAAGCAGGACGACAGCTCGGTGCCGTACCGCGAGCGCGGCTGGTGGTACTACACCCGCTACGAGACCGGCCGCGATTACCCGATCCACGCCCGGCGCCGCGATGGCGAAGGCGTGGACGCGGCCTCGATCCAGCGCGCCAACGAGGCCGGCGACACCACCGGCGAACAGATCCTGCTCGAGGTCAACCAGCTGGCCGAGGGCAAGGACTACTACAGCGTCGGCGACTGGCAGGTCAGCCAGGACAACACCATGCTGGCCTACGCCGACGACACCAGCGGCCGCCGCCAGTACACCGTGCGCTTCAAGAACCTGGCGACCGGCGAGGTGCTGGAGGACGCCATCCCCGGGGTGTCCGCCAACGTGGTGTGGGCCGACGACAACCGCACCCTGTTCTACATCGAGAACGACCCCGAGACCCTGCTGACCAAGCGGGTCAAGAAGCACGTGGTCGGCACCCCGGTGTCCGAGGACGTGCTGGTCTACGAGGAGGCCGACGACAGCTTCTACATGGGCATCGGCCGCACCCGCGACGACGCCTTCGTCTGCATCCAGGTCGAGAGCACCGTTTCATCGGAGATGCGCTGCGCGCCCGCCGCCGACCCGCGCGAGTTCGCGGTGTTCGCCCCGCGCCAGCGCGACGTCGAGTACGACGCCGACCACCACGGCGGCCGCTGGGTGGTGCGCACCAACCAGGATGCGCCCAACTTCAAGCTGATGACCGCCCCCACCGACGCGCGCTCGCGCGATCAGTGGCAGGAATGGCTGGCGCACAGCGACGAGGTGTTCATCGAGGGCTTCGAGCTGTTCGACGGCTTCACCGCGGTCGAGGAGCGCTCCAACGCCCTGGAGCGGGTGCGGCTGATCAAGCCCGGCGGCAGCGAGGAGTACGTGCGCGCCGACGAGCCCGCCTATTCGATGGGCCTGAGCGTCAACTCCGAGGCGGACACCGAATGGGTGCGCTACGGCTACACCTCGCTGACCACCCCGGCGACCACCTACGAGCTGAACGTCGCCACCGGCGAGCGCCGCGAGCTCAAGCGCCAGCCGGTGCCCGGCTACGATCCGGAACGCTACGTCACCGAGCGGGTCTGGGCCGAGGCCCGCGACGGCACCCGGATCCCGGTGTCGCTGGTCTACCGCAGGGGCTACGAGAAGGACGGCAGCGCCGCGCTGCTGCAGTACGCCTACGGCAGCTACGGCGCCTCGATGGACCCGGGCTTCAACCAGACCGTGGTCAGCCTGCTGGACCGCGGCATGGTCTACGCCATCGCCCACATCCGCGGCGGCCAGGAGATGGGCCGCAAGTGGTACGACGACGGCAAGCTGTTCAACAAGATCAACACCTTCACCGACTTCATCGACGTCACCGATTTCCTGGTGGGCGAGGGCTACGCGGCGAAGGACCGCGTCGCCGCCTACGGCGGCAGCGCCGGCGGCCTGCTGATGGGCGCGGTGGCGAACATGGCGCCGGAGAAGTACGCGGTGATCCTGTCGCAGGTGCCGTTCGTCGACGTGGTCACCACCATGCTCGACCCCAGCATTCCGCTGACCACCAACGAATACGACGAGTGGGGCAACCCGGAACAGGCCGACTACTACCAGTACATGCTCTCGTATTCGCCGTACGACAACCTGAAGGCCCAGGCCTATCCGGCCATGTTCATCGGCACCGGTTTGTGGGACTCGCAGGTGCAGTACTGGGAGCCGGCCAAGTACGTCGCCCGCCTGCGCGACCTCAACACCGGCGAGGGCACCGTGGTGTTCCGCACCAACATGGACGCGGGCCACGGCGGCAAGTCCGGCCGCTTTCGCCGCTACCGCGAGCTGTCCGAGATGTACGCCTTCCTGGTCGACCGCCTCGGCGCGAACTGAGGCCGGCCTGCCCGGCAGGTGCGCGGCACGCCGCCACGCACCGCAGCGGCAGCGACCGCTCGATGGCCGCTCCCCCGGAGGAGCGGCCCATGGCCGCGAAGGCCGCGGCAGGCTCCGATCGGGTGGGCGGCGATCCCCGGCATGGCCGACCGCGCCGGCCTTCGCGTGCATGGCACGCTCCTGCAGGGAATGCGGCCTAACCGGTGCATGTGTTGCCGTCGGGGTGCCCGCCCGATGCGCGGCGGCGGATATCATGCCGGCATGTCCCGGCGCATCCGCTTCCGCTGGGCCTGGTGGCTGCTGGCCTATGTCAGCCTGGGGCTGGGCCTGCTCGGGGTGATCCTGCCCGGCCTGCCGACCACGCCCTTCATCCTGGTGGCCGCCTGGGCCGCGGCGCGCGGCTCGCGGCGGCTGCAGCGCCGGCTGCTGGCGCACCCGCACTTCGGGCCGATGATCCGCGACTGGCGCCGCCACGGCGCGGTCGCCCGCCGCAGCAAGCGGCTCGCGCTGGCGACCATGGCGATCTGCGCGGTGTTGCTGGCGATCCTGCTACCGCTCAACCCCGCGCACCGCTGGTGGATGACCGCCCTGCCGATCGCCTGCATGGCGATCGTCGGCACCTGGCTGTGGCTGCGCCCGGAGCCGCCGGCGCGCTGAGCCGGACCTTCGCCCCAGCCGCGCCGGCGTCGTCTTCGCGGCCGCCGCGCGCTAGACTGCCGGCCATGAACGCACGCATCTCGCTCGCCCTGCTGCTGTCCGCGCTGCTGCTCGCCGCCTGCGGCAACAAGGCCGACCTGTTCCGTCCGCCGCCGCCGGAAACCGAAGGCGAAGCGGAAGCCGCGAGCCCGGACGCCACCGGTGCCGACCAGGCGACGCCCGCCACGGACGAGGGGGCCCCCGCGCCCGACGCGGACGGCACCGTGCCGACCGCCGAGCCGCTGCCGCTGCCGCCGCCCGGCATCGAGGCGGACGAGGGCTCCCCCGCCACCGGTGGCACCGGCGCCGGCGCGGCGGCCACGCCGTCCCCGCCGGCGGGCACCGTGCCCGTCGGCGCCGACGGTAGCGGCGCGCCCGCCGAGGGCGACGACCCCGATGACGCCGGCAATGCCAAAGACGACGACGGTGACGGCGGCTGAGCCGATGGCCGAAGGCACGCCGCGCGCCGGTTCGGGGCTGCGTTTCTCCAAGATGCACGGTGCCGGCAACGATTTCGTGGTGCTCGACCTGCGCAGTGGCGCCGCGGCGCCCACGCCGGCGCTGTGCCGCGCCCTGGCCGACCGCCACGCCGGCGTCGGCTGCGACCAGATCCTGACCCTCGAACCCGCGCGCAGCGCTGCAGCGGTGGCCGCCTACCGCATCTGGAACGCCGACGGCAGCGCCTCGCAGCAGTGCGGCAACGGTGCGCGCTGCGTGGCCGCCTGGCTGCTGCGCGACGGCGCCGCGCGCGCGCCGCGGTTCGCGCTGGACAGCCCCGCCGGCACCCACGCGGTCGAGCGCCTGGACGACGGGCGCCTGCGCATCGCCATGGGCGTGCCGGACTTCGCCCCGGCGGCGCTGCCGCTGCGCGGCTTCGAGCCGGCCGACGACTACGCCCTCGCGCTCGACGGCGCCCCCGTGCGTTTCGGCGCGGTGTCGATGGGCAATCCGCACGCGGTGATCGAAGTCGACGATGTCGACATCGCGCCGGTCGGCCGGATCGGCGCGGCGCTGCAGGCGAGCGGTGCGTTCCCGGAATCGGTGAACGTCGGCTTCGCCCAGGTGCTCGGGCCGGACCGCATCCGCCTGCGCGTGTACGAGCGCGGCGTCGGCGAGACCCGCGCCTGCGGCAGCGGCGCCTGCGCGGCCGCCGCGGTGCTGATGCGGCGCGGCCGCGTCGGCCGCAGCGTCGAGGTCGAACTGCCCGGCGGCGCGCTGGGTATCGCCTGGCCCGGCGGCGGCGCCGAGATCACCATGGCCGGACCGGCCGCATTCGTCTTCGAGGGGGTATGGAACGCATGAGCAGCACCGTGGAGAAGATCGGCGCCCACGAGATCGCCGCATGGCTGCGGCGCCACCCGAAGTTCCTGCAGCAGTTCCCGGACCTGGCGCTGAGCCTGGTGGTGCCGCGCGAGGACGGCCCGGCCGCCTCGCTGGCCAGCTACCAGCTGGAGGTGCTGCGCGACAAGAACCGCGAGCTGTCGCGGCGGCTGCAGGACCTCTACGCGGTCTCGCAGGAGAACGAGCGGCTGGCGGTGCGCACTCACCAGCTCACCCTGGCGCTGATGCGCCAGGACAGCGCCGCCGCCAGCGTGCGGGCGATGGCCGCGTCGCTGGCCGAGGACTTCAGCGGCGACCTGGTGCGCATCGTGCTGTTCGCGCCGGTGCCGGGCCTGGACGATGCCGAATGGCTGCAGGTGGTGCCGCGCGACGACCGCCTGCTGCAGCCGTTCGGCGACTGCCTGAAGAGCGGCGAGCCGCTGTGCGGCCGCCTGCACCCGGACAAGCAGGCGCTGCTGTACGGCCCGCGCGTGGACGAGGTGCAGTCGAGCGCGCTGCTGCCGATCGAGGGCATCGGCCTGGTGGCGGTGGGCAGCCGCGAACCGAACCGCTTCTATCCCGGCATGGGCACGCTGTTCCTGCGGATGATGGGCGAGGCCTTCGCCGCCGCGCTGCGCCGGTTCGATGGCTGAGCTCGCGCCACCCGCGGCGGTCGCCGCCCCCGAAGTCATCGACTTCCTTCGTCACCTGGAGGTCGAGAAGCGCACCTCCCCCCACACCCTCGACGCCTACCGCCGCGACCTGCGCGCGTTCGCCGCCTGGGCGCAGGGGCAGGGCATCGCCGAGCCGGCGCGGATCGACAATGCCGGCGTGCGCGCCTTCATCGCCGCCGAGCATCGCCGCGGCCTCGCGCCCAAGAGCCTGCAGCGGCGCCTGTCCGCCTGTCGCAGCTTCTACCGCTGGCTGCTCCGGCACGGCCGCATCCAGGCCGACCCGAGCGCCGGCATCCGCGCGCCCAAGGCCGCGCGCAAGCTCCCGCAGGTGCTGGACCCGGACGAGGCCAAGGCGCTGGTGGAAGTGCCCACCGACGTGCCGCTGGGCCTGCGCGACCGCGCCATCCTCGAACTGTTCTATTCCTCGGGCCTGCGCCTGGCCGAGCTGTGCGCGCTGCGCTGGCGCGACCTGCAGCTCGACGACGGCCTGGTCACGGTGCTCGGCAAGGGCAGCAAGCAGCGCAGCGTGCCGGTCGGCTCGCACGCGCGCCGAGCGCTGGCGGAGTGGCGGGCCGAGACCGGCGCGGCGGCGGATGCGCCGGTGTTCCCCGGCCGCGGCGGCGGCCCCATCACCCCGCGCGCGGTGCAGCTGCGCCTGCGCCTGCTGGCGCAGCGCCAGGGCCTGTTCAAGCGCGTGCATCCGCACCTGCTGCGGCACAGCTTCGCCAGCCACGTGCTCGAATCCTCCGGCGACCTGCGCGGGGTGCAGGAACTGCTCGGCCACGCCGACATCGCCACCACCCAGATCTACACCCACCTCGACTTCCAGCATCTGGCCAAGGTCTACGACGCCGCGCACCCGCGCGCCCGGCGCAAGCCCGAGAAATCCTGAAGCTTCGCCCCCGTAGGGGCGTGCCATGCACGCGAAAGCCGGCGCCGCCGGTGATCCCGCGAACGCCGCACCACCGGATATCCACCACCGATCGGCCGACACTCTCGCGGCCTTCGCGGCCATGGGCAGCTCCTACACGACATCGCCGCGGCCGCGCGTTCGCCCCCGCGCGGCCCATGCGGTCTTCGTGGCTTCGCGGCAACGATCCGCGTCTGCGGCATGGCCGACGCGCAGGGGCGCCGCGCAGGTGTGGTAAAAACCCATCGCCGCCGTCCGCCCGCAGCGGGCATGGCACGCGCCGTCGGCGGCGTGCCGGCGGCACCGGCGCAGGGGCGATCTCGCGCCATCGGTTCCACCATCCAATCCAATCTCGGGGACATTGCCATGCAGCACTGCCAGGGCGCCTCGCGCGCCTGCCGCCGCGCATCGAAAGGACACCGTGCACATCCGCTGGCGCAGGCCATCGCCCTGGAAGTCCGCCGCCCGGCCGCGCCGCGCCGCGCGCGGCCGCTGGCCCTGGCCGCCGCCGCGCTGCTCGCGGCGGGCACGGCGGGGCCGCTCATGGCGCAATCGTGGACAGGCACCATTTCCAGCGACTGGTTCGACCCCGACAACTGGCAGGAGGGCACCGTGCCTGCCGGCGGGCAGGCGGTCATCGACACCACGGCGCCCAACGCGACCGAGATCGCGGCCGGCGCGGCCACCGCTGCCGAGGTCGTGGTGGGCTCGACCGGGAGCGGGCGGCTCGCCATCCACAGCGGTGGAACGCTGGCCAGCGGCTACGGCGTCATCGGCAACGGCGCCGGGTCCAACGGGCTGGTGTCGGTGGACGGCGCGGGCGCTGCCTGGCTCGTGACTGGCCCTGATAGTCCGCAGATCCAGATCGGCAGCAGCGGCACCGGACGTCTCGAGGTGACCAATGGCGGCCGCGTCGATGCGCAGCAATTGCTCGCGGTCGGCGCGCTCGCAGCCGGCGACGGCACCCTGGTGGTGGACGGCGCAGGCTCGCTGGCGACCAGCGGCGCCGTCGTGGTCGGCTACGGCGGCAGCGGCACCCTGCTGCTCGGCGGGGGCGGCCGGATCGAAAGCACGCTGGGGTACCTGGGCAACGCCGCCGGCTCCTCGGGCACGGCCACGGTCACCGGACCGGGCACGCTGTGGGACACCAGCGCACTGGTGGTCGGCAGCGGCGGCGCCGGCGAGCTGCACATCCAGGACGGCGGCGCGGTCGAGGCGGACGTCGCCACCTTCGGCTCGCTCGCCGGCGTGCAGGGCGAAGCATCGGTGACCACTGGCGGCAGCCTCGCATCGGCGGGCCAGCTGATCGTCGGCCAGGCCGGCATCGGCAGCCTGGCGGTGGACACCGGCGGTAGCGCCTCGGCGAACTCCATCGTACTCGGCGAGACGGCGGGGGGCGAAGGCACCGCCACGGTCGCCGGCAATGCCAGCAGCCTGGTCGCCGCGAACGGCCTGACCATCGGCCTCAGCGGCACCGGCGCCCTGGGTGTCGACACCGGCGCGACCGTCCAGGTGGGCGCCGTGTTGCTCGGTGCGAACGCCGGTGCGCTGGGTTCCTTGAGCCTCGACGGCAGCGGTTCGTTGCTGACCCAGGCCGGGGGCGTCGATTCCTTCGTCGTCGGCCATGCCGGCAGCGGCACCCTGGCGATCGGCAACGGCGCGGAGGTCGCCAGCGACGAGGGCTTGGTCGGCAACGGCGCGGGCGGGCAGGGCGAGGTCACCGTCAGCGGAGCGGGCTCGGCCTGGAACATGACCGGCAACCTGTTCGTCGGGGTGGGAGGCACCGGCAGCGTGGACGTGACGGACGGGAGCGTGGCGAGCGCCAGCGGCATCCTCGGGCGCTTCGCGGGCGCCTCGGGCACGGTGACGGTCGGCGGGGCGGGCGCGAACTGGAACCTTGGCAACTCGCTGGAGATCGGCCGCGCAGGCGAGGGCACGCTGCTGGTCGAGCAGGGCGGAACGGTGTCGGGCATCGACGGCATCCTCGGCGCCGAGGCCACTGGGAGCGGCAGCGCGCTGGTTCGCGGCGCCGGCTCGTCATGGAGTACCTCGGTGGACCTGGTGGTCGGCAGCAGCGGCAACGGCGCGCTGACCCTGGCCGACGGCGGCACCGTCCAGGTCGGCGGTGCGATGGTTCTCGCCGACGTGGCCGGTTCTTCCGGCACCCTCGTCCTCGGCGCGGCCGCCGGCGATCCGGCCGCCGCCGCCGGGACGCTCGATGCCGCGACGGTGGAACTGGGCGCCGGCAGCGGCACGATCGTCTTCAACCATACCGGCAGCGGCTACGCCTTCGACGCCGCGATCGGCGGCAACGGCACGCTCGAGCAGCTGGCCGGTACCACCATCCTGACCGGCGCCGGCGATGCCGGCGGCGCGGCGAACGTGGCGGGCGGCACCCTGCTGGTGGAGGGTTCGCTGGGGAACATGACCACCACGGTGCACGGCGGCGCCACCCTCGGCGGCTCCGGCGCGATCGGCGGCGGCGTGCTCGTGCAGGACGGCGGTGTCCTGGCGCCGGGCTCCAGCGCCGGCACGCTCACGCTCGGTTCGCTGACACTCTCTTCCGGCGCGATCCTCGACTACGAACTCGGCCAGGCCGGCGTGGTCGGCGGCGGCGTCAACGACCTGATCGCGATCGACGGCGACCTCGTCCTCGACGGCACCCTCGACGTCACCGACATCGGCGGCTTCGGCGCCGGCGTGTACCGGCTGATGGACTACGGCGGCGCGCTGACCGACAACGGGCTGGATCTCGGCCTGCTGCCGGGCGGCACCGACCCGCAGGACCTGTTCCTGCAGACCGCGATCGGCGGCCAGGTGAACCTGGTCAACAGCGCCGGGATGGTGCTGTCGTTCTGGGACGGGGCCGACGCCAGCGGCCACAACAACGGCGCCGTGGACGGCGGCGACGGCGCCTGGAACGCCGCCGACGGCAACTGGACCGATGCCGGCGGCGCCCTCAACGGGCTTTGGGACGACGGCGTGTTCGCGGTGTTCGGCGGCAGCGCCGGCACGGTCACGGTGGAGGGCGAACAGGCGATCGGCGGCGCGCAGTTCATGGCCGACTACACCCTGGCCGCCGGCACCGGCGGCGCACTGCGCGTGGACGATGCAGCCACGGTGATCCGCGTCGACCCCGGCGTCACCGCCGCGATCGGCACGCCGATCGCCGGCAGCGGTGGCCTGGTCAAGACCGATACCGGCACCCTGGTGCTGTCGGCTGCCAACACCTATGCCGGCGGCACCCGCATCGACCGCGGCACCCTGCAGGTGTCGTCCGACGCCAACCTCGGCGCCGCCTCGGGCGGTCTGCGCTTCGACGGCGGCACCCTGCGCAACACCGCCGCCTTCGACAGCGCGCGCGACATCGCGCTCGACGCCGAAGGCGGCGTGCTGCAGACCGATGCCGACCTGGCGCTTTCCGGCACGATCGGCGGTGCCGGCACATTGACCAAGACCGGCGCCGGCACGCTCACGCTGGCGGGCGCCAACACCCATGCCGGCGGCACCCGAATCGAAGCAGGGGCGCTTCAGGTCTCCACCGACGCCAGCCTCGGCCACGCGTCCGCCGCGCTGACCATGGACGGTGGCGTGCTGCGCACCGGCGCCGCGTTCGCCAGCGATCGCAATGTGGCGCTGCTGGCAGGCGGTGGCACCTTCGACGCCGGCCCCGACCTGGCGTTGACCGGCAACATCGCCGGCACCGGCGCGCTGCGCAAGACCGGCGCCGGTACCCTCACGCTGCGCGGCGATGCCACCCATGCCGGCGGCACCACCGTCGAGGCCGGCACCCTGCGCCTCGGCGATGGCGGCAGCGTCGGCAGCCTGGCAGGCGACGTGCACATCGCCGGCGGCGCCGGCTTCGTGTTCGATCGCGGCGACAGCTTCGCCTTCGACGGCGACCTTTCCGGCAACGGTGCGCTCGCCAAGCGCGGCGATGGCACCCTGGTGCTGACCGGCGACAGCGGTGCCTTCGCCGGCACAGGTAGCCTGGAGGCGGGCGCGCTGCGGATCGACGGCACGCTGGGCGGTACGCTCGCCGTTGCCAGCGGCGCGCTGCTCGGCGGTACCGGCACCCTCGGCAGCGTGGACAACGCCGGCACCGTGGCGGCCGGCGACTCGATCGGCACGCTCACCCTGGCCGGGGACTACGTGCATCGCGCAGGCGCCGTGCTCGCGGTCGAGATCGAACCCGGCGGCAGCGCCGACCTGCTAGACGTGGCGGGCAGCGCGACGCTCGAAGGCGGCCTGGTCGAGGTGGCGAAGGCGCCGGGGCAGTACGCCGGCGGCACCCGCTACACCCTGATCGACGCGGCCGGCGGCCTGAGCGGCAGCTTCGATGCGTTCGAGCAGGACCTGCCGTTCCTCGACCTGTCGCTGGCCTACGACGCCAACCACGCGTACCTGGACGTCGCCCGCAGCGACGTGGACTTCGACATCGTCTGCGGCGACGGCAGCCTCAATCAGTGCCGCGTCGCCGGCGCGCTCGACGCGATCGGCGAGCGCGGCGACCTCACGCCGGCGATGGAGGCGGTCCTGACCGAGGTGACCACGCTCACCCTGGAGCGGGCGCGGGCCGGCTTCGACCGGCTCTCCGGCGAAGCCCACGCCAGTTTCGCCGGGATGATGCTGGAAGGGCACGCGCTGTACGGCCGCACCGTGGCGCGTCGCCTGGCCGAGCGCCGCGAGGCGGTGGGCGCGGAGCGGCTGCGCGGGGGCACCTGGGTGCGCGCCTATGGCTCGGGCAGCGAACTGGATGGCGACGGCAACGCCCACGGCGCGCACCTCGAGCTGTACGGCGTGGCGGCCGGCGTCGACGCCTGGGCCGGCGAGTCGTGGCTGGTCGGCGCCAGCCTCAACACGCTGAAGGTCGACGCCGACTTCCGCGACGGCGACGGCGGCGAAGCCGACGCGAAGAACATCGCGCTCTACACCAGCGTGCAGGGTGAGCGGGCGTACCTGGACGTGGCCACCAGCTACGCCTGGTGGGACAGCGAGGTCTCGCGTCTGATCCAGGTTGGCGACATCGGCCACCGAGCCAGCAGCGACTACGGCATGCATCGTTTCGCCACCCACGTCGAGGCCGGCCTGAACTACCCAGTGGGTGGCGGCCTGCTGCAGCCGCTGCTGAGCGCGGAATGGAGCCTGCTGTCCACCGAGGGCTTCCGCGAGAGCGGCGCCGATGCGCTGGGCCTGGTGGGCAGCGCGCACAACGTCGAGCGCACCGTGGCGGGCCTTGGCCTGCGCTGGAGCGGCGCGTTCGGCGGCGGCGCCTGGCGCCTGGCGCCGACCGCGCAGGCGCGCTGGCTGCACACCTTCGGCGACCTGCACGCGGAGTTCGACGTCGCCCTGGCCGGCGCGCCGGATGCCGGCTTCCGCACCCGCGGCGTCACCGTGCCGGAGGACCGTGCCCTGCTCGGCGTGGGCCTGCAGGCAAGCCGCGACACGCTCGACCTCTTCGTCGACCTGGACTACCAGGCCGGCGACGACTTCGACGCCGCCAGCATCGGCGCCGGCATGCGCTGGCGCTGGTAGCCGGCCGCGGCCGGGGGAAGGCGGTCGCACCGGACTCGCACCGGGCGGCCGCCTCGCAGCAAGAGGGTGTGCCTTCCCCGCAGGTGCGTGCCATGTACGCGAAAGCCGGCGCCGCCGGCGATCCCGCGAACGCCGCACCACCGGATATCACCGCCGCCCAGGCCGCCGCTCACGTGGCCTTCGCGGCCATGGGCCGCGCCTACGGACTTGAGGTCCGCGGCACACCGCTTTCGCGCCGCCGCCAGCCGCCACCCTTGCCCCGGCCCGGTTCGGCCCCCACACAGGGGATTCGACCCCCGGAGCGCCCATGGATCCCAGCCGCCACCCCGACGTCTTCCACGCCACCACCATCGTCTCGGTGCGCCGCGGCGAGCGCGTCGCCATCGCCGGCGACGGCCAGGTCACCCTGGGCAACACCGTGATGAAATCCAACGCTCGCAAGGTGCGCCGCCTCGGCAAGGACGGCCAGATCCTGGCCGGCTTCGCCGGCGCGGCCGCCGACGCCTTCACCCTGTTCGAACTGTTCGAGACCAAGCTGGAGAAGCACGGCCAGCTGCTGCGCGCGGCCGTGGAATTCGCCAAGGACTGGCGCACCGAGCGCCGGTTCGGCAAGCTCGAGGCGCTGCTGGCGGTGGCCGACCGCGAGACCTCGCTGATCATCAGCGGCACAGGGGACCTGATCGAACCCGAGGACGGCCTGGTCGCGATCGGCTCCGGCGGCCCCTACGCGCTGTCCGCCGCGCGCGCGCTGCACACCCATACCACCATGGAAGCGAAGGACATCGCCATCGAGGCGCTGAAGATCGCCGGCGACGTGTGCATCTACACCAACCGCAACGTGGTGGTCGAGGAGCTGTGATTCAGGATTCGTGATGAGCAGCCATTCGGCTGTTGAAAGCGTTGGTTCGCAAGAGCGACCCGATGATCACGTCCCGGCACGCTCCTGACCAATCACCACTTCCGAATCACCGATCCCGAATCACGGCCCCCCTGATGACCAATAGCGGCTCTTCAACCATGACCCCCCGCGAGATCGTGCAGGAGCTCGATCGCCACATCGTCGGCCAGCAGCAGGCCAAGCGCGCGGTGGCGATCGCGCTGCGCAACCGCTGGCGGCGGATGCAGCTGGACGACGAGCTGCGCAACGAGGTGATGCCCAAGAACATCCTGATGATCGGCCCCACCGGCGTGGGCAAGACCGAGATCGCGCGGCGCCTGGCCACCCTGGCCAACGCGCCCTTCGTGAAGGTCGAGGCCACCCGCTTCACCGAGGTCGGCTACGTCGGCAAGGACGTGGAGCAGATCGTTCGCGACCTGGCCGACACCGCGGTCAAGATGTTCCGCGCCCAGGCCAAGCAGCGGGTCCGCACCCAGGCCGAGGAGCGCGCCGAGGACCGCATCCTCGACGCGCTGCTGCCGCGCCGCGAATCCGCGCCGCAGACCTTCGGCTTCAGCGCCCAGACCGCCACTGTCGACATCGGCGCCGAGCCCTCGCGGCAGGAGTCCGACACCCGCCAGAAGCTGCGCCGCCAGCTGCGCGCCGGCGAGCTGGACGAGCGCGAGATCGAGCTGGAACTGTCGGCCAACAGCGGCGTCGACATCATGACCCCGCCGGGCATGGAGGAAATGGGCCAGCAGCTGCGGCAGATGTTCTCCAACCTGGCCGGCAGCAAGACCCACAAGCGCCGCCTGACCATCCGCGCCGCGCGCCCGCAGCTGATCGAGGAGGAGGCCGGCAAGCTGGTCAACGAGGACGACGTGCGCGAGGCCGCCATCGAGGCCTGCGAGCAGCACGGCATCGTCTTCATCGACGAGATCGACAAGGTCGCCAAGCGTGGCGAAGCAGGCTCGATTGGCGGCGACGTCAGCCGCGAGGGCGTGCAGCGCGACCTGCTGCCGCTGGTGGAAGGCAGCACCGTCAGCACCAAGTACGGCTCGATCAAGACCGACCACATCCTGTTCATCGCCTCCGGCGCCTTCCACGTCGCAAAGCCCAGCGACCTGATCCCGGAGCTGCAGGGCCGCTTCCCGATCCGGGTGGAGCTGGCGGCGCTGACCAAGGACGACTTCGTGCGCATCCTCACCGAGCCGCGTGCCGCGCTCACCCTGCAGTACGTGGAGCTGATGAAGACCGAGGGCGTGCAGCTGCGCTTCGAGCCGGAGGCCGTGGAGCGCCTGGCCGAGATCGCCGCGCAGGTGAACGAGCGCCAGGAGAACATCGGCGCCCGCCGCCTGCACACCGTGCTCGAACGCCTGCTCGACTCCCTCAGCTACGAGGCCCCCGACCGCAGCGACAGCGTGGTCATCGACCGCGCCTACGTCGACCAGCAGCTGGGCGGGCTGGTGGAGGATCCGGACCTGAGCCGGTACATCCTCTAGCCGCGCCCGCCGGCCGCGCGAGCCCGCATGAGCCTCCCGCGGCCTTCGCGGCCATGGGCCGCTCCTACAGGCGGGGCGAACCGGTTTCCGTGGGAGCGTGCATGCACGCTGTGGGAGCGGCCCATGGCCGCGAAAGCCGGCGCGGCCGAATGATCGTCCGGAATCGTCGATATCCTTACCGCGATCATCAACGCGGGGCGCAGCCGTGGTGCATCGCATCCGCGTGGCGGCCCTGGTGCGGCCGGTATAGCAGGAGGGGATCCGGCGGCTGCGGTTGCGCTGGATCTCGTGGCCCTTCGTGCCGGGCGAACCTGAGGGACCCGGGCGATGACCCGGAGGGCCGCCAGCGCCATCGTTCAGGCATCCGTCTTGTCGAACACCTCCTCCACGCTGAGGCCGAAGGCGTCGGCGATGCGGAAGGCGAGCGGCAGCGATGGATCGAACCGGCCGTTCTCGATCGCATTGATGGAGTTGCGCGAGACGCGGACGCGCTCGGCCAGTTCCGCCTGGCTCCATGTCTTCTCGGCACGCAGCACGCGGATCCGGTTCTTCATGTCGACACTCGCCCGCACCTCATGACGGTTCCCCTGGTCCTTCCATGCGCCGCTGCCAGATCGCGGAGGCGAGCAGAACGGCGCCCAGCTGCATGAGGACCACCAGGATGAGGCCGAAGAACAGCGCCAGCTGCACGGCGCCGCGATCGGGCGTGTCCGGCGATCCGGTGCTCAGGGTGTTCGCCAGGTCGATCAGCCAGTTCGTCGCCGGCGGCGGCAACAGCAGCACCACCGTCGCCATCGCGCCCCAGATCCAGCCACGGGAGCTGGCGAATCCCGCGCCGGCGATCTGCATCTCGTCCTGATACCGCTGCATCTTGTGCGATACGAAAAGCGCGTAGCCCATCACGAAGATCGAGACCGCGGCAGCCATCGCCAGGACGAACGCGTCATCCTGCTGTTTCAGCCACGGGATCGCGGCAAAGAAACCGGCGACCACGACGACGACCGGCGAAAGCCAAAGCGCGGACCGGCCGATCTTGCCGGGAGGGTGGGGTGTCATGAGAGTCTTCCTTTGCAAGCGGAGCGCGGAGGACGATTCCTGGAGGCAGCGCGGTAGCGCCCCCAACAGGTCGGGCGGGGACAGGCGGAACCAAGCCGGGCGGGCCAGGAGCGCGCTGGTGCGTGCACCGTAGGCTTCCCAAAAAGCAAAGCTAGCTTGTCATCAATTCACGCCGATGACAAGTGTTGTTTGCATCCCGGTGGAGAAGCGCCTTTCCGGGCCCGGCCCGCCGCCCGCCAGCAGCCCCGACAGCGACACGCAGCCGCGAGGTCGGGACTGTCGATCCGTCCCGACCGTCCCTCGGGCTCACGCAGCGGGCGCCGCATTGCGTTTCGTGCGTTCGATGAAATCGAGCATCAGCGGCACCGCCGTGGCCGCGTGCGTCTCCAGCAGCAGGTGGCCGGCGTCGAGGACGTGCGCTTCCATCCTCGGCAGCGCGCGCATCCACGACAGCACCTCGGCCAGATCGAAATACACGTCGTGCCGTCCCCACACCATCAGCGCGGGCGGCTGCCAGCGCTCCAGGTAGCGGGCGATGTCGTCGAAGCGCGCGGCGTAGTTCGCGTAGTCGTCGATCAGCGCGCGCTGGGTGTCCAGGTGGCCCGGCAGGTTCATCACCCGCCAGTCCTCTTCCCAGTGCTCGGCAGGGATCCGCGCGGCCACGTCCGCCGGGACGCCGGCCACGTAGGTGTCGCGCGTGCCTTCGAGGGTCAGGTGCGCCGTGACCGCCGCGGTGTTTTCCGCAGTCGGCTGCGCCCAGTAGTCCAGCTGCGCGGCCCAGCCCGGTCCCCATCCGCTGCGGTGCGCGTTGGCGTTCTGGACGATCAGCCCCAGCACCCGTTCCGGCGCCTGCATCGCGATGTGCAGGCCCACCGGCGTGCCCCAATCGTGCAGGTAGATGAAACGCGGCCCGATGCCGAGCCGCTCCAGCAGCTCGGCGATCGCCTCGCCCATGGCGGAAAACGAGATCGACGGCAGCACGCCGGACTGGCCGTGGCCCGGCAGATCGGGCGCGATCACGTAGGCGGCCTGCGCCAGCGCCGGAACGACGGCCTCGAACATCCGCGACGAGTTCGGGGTGCCGTGCAGCAGCAGCACGGCGGGCCTGGTTGCATCGCCCGCTGTGGCGAACGCCAGCTCGGTGCCGCCGGACAGGCGAAGTCGCTCCATTTTCATGGATTGCTCCGGGTTGGATTGAAGATCATCGAATCTATTGTTCGGGCGTTATCGGTCGGTGAGAACCCCGGCAATGCCGCCTAACGAATTCATGAGCTGCCCGCCACGCCCCCCGGCTGTCTTCATCTGCGTTGTCCGCTACAGTTGTCCGGGCGAGGGGGCCGCGGTTATCGGCTCCGGGGAAAGCGCACCCGGCCTCGCCGGGTGCGCATACCTGGTCACTCGGCCACCAGGCTTCGGGGAAATCGAACATAGGACGCGGAAACCAAGGGGGTTCCCATGCGGTTCGTTGTGCTGGTTCTCATGGCGGCCGCGCTGTTCGGCGGGTACCGCTGGTGGCAGGGGCAGGAAGCCGAGGCGGCCGCAGCCGCGCCGAGCCCGAACGGGTTCGTGCAGGTGGAGATGCCCGATGGCGCCCCGCGCAATACCGTGCTGGTGCTCGCACCGCCGAACTGCCCCTCCGAGCAGGCCCAACGCGCCGAATCGCTCATCGCCGCGCTGGACGGGCAGGGCATCCCCGTGAAGCGCGGCAGCGGGATCGATTTCGAGGTCGCCAATCCCACGCCCGAGCAGATCGCAGGCATCGACCGCGCCGTGGCGGTGTTCCGGGCCGGTGCACCAGCGGTGTTCGTGAACGGCATGGCCATGTCCAACCCCACCGCGTCCCAGGCGGCGGCCGAATACCGCAGAACGCGGCTCTAGGCCCCGCGGTTCATCCTCGGGCCGACGCCACCGTATGCAGCGCCCCGCGGAAGATCAGCGCTCCGCCTGGGATGACGTGGCCGCCGGCTGGAAACGGTGGTGGCCGAGCATCGAGCAGGGCGCGCAGGCGGTCAGCGCGCGCATGCTCGACCTGGCGAAGGTGGGGCCCGGCCAGCGCGTGCTGGACATCGCCACCGGCATCGGCGAGCCCGCGTTGATGGCGGCGGGCCGGGTCGGCCCCCGCGGGCGGGTGGTGGCGACCGACCGTTCGCCGCGGATGCTCGCGATCGCCCGGGAGCGGGCCACCGGGTTGGGCCTGGCCAACGTGGAGTTCCTGCAAATGGATGCGGGGCGACTGGCGTTTCCCGATGGCAGCTTCGACGCCGTGCTGTGCCGCTGGGGCCTCGGCTACCTGCCCGATCCGGAGACCACCGCGGCCGAGGTCCGGCGCGTGCTGGTTCCGGATGGATGGTTCGCCACGTCGGTGTGGCAGGCGGGGCCGAGGGGCCGCCCCATGGCGAGCCTGGCGATGGCTGCCGCCACCGAGGCGTTCGACCTGCCGCCGCCGCCCGGGCCCACCGTTCCTGCTTCCGGCTCGGTAGAAGACGCGCTGGCCCGGCAGCTGGCTCGTGCCGGCTTCGCCGATGTACGGATCGAGGAAACCGCGCTGACATTGGAATTCCGGTCCACCGACGACTGCACGCGCTACCTGATGGACGTCTCGCCGGAATTTTCCGCGCTGTTCTCCGGTCGATCGCCGCAGCAACTGGCCGACTACCGGCACAGGCTGGCCGGCAGTCTCCGGCAGTACGCCGCGGCCGATGGCGGCGTCCGGGTGCCGAACGTCGCGGTCTGCGCGGCCGGGCGGCATTGACGCGTCTGGGCCCGGGCCGAATACTCGGGCGATACCGGCCCGCCCGGGCTGCCGGGTGCCGGGCCGCAACGGAAGCCCCATGAAGTTCCTCAGCCAAAGCGAGTCGCGCCGTTTCGCGGAAGCATGGCTTCCGGCGTGGTCAGGCAACGATCCCGGACGGCTCGCCAGCTTCTACTCGGACGATGCGTTCTACCTCGATCCTGGCGTGCCGCAGGGCATCGCGGGAAAACCCGCCTTGCTCGCCTATTTCACCAAGCTGCTCGGCCGCAACCCCGACTGGGTGTGGTCGCAGATCGAGGGCATTCCCATGGAGGGCGGCTTCTTGAACAAGTGGCGCGCCGAGATCCCGGTGGGGCCCAAGGTGCTCGAGGCGACGGGCGTCTGCCTTGTTCAACTGGACAGCGCAGGGAAGATCCGGAGGAACGAGGTCTACTTCGACAGAACCGAGCTGCTGGCGGAAATCGGCAGGCAGCATGCGGGGTGAATGGAGCGGCGGCCCGAACCCGGTTCAAGCCGCGCCGCGGACCGCGCAGCAGGCAATCGATCGGCATCGGGAGGCACCATGATCGTCACCATCGCCCACGTGGCGGACTTCGACCAGTTCCTGCGCACCTTCTCGAACGAGGGCGTGGCGAAGCGGCGCGAGCACGGCTGCAAGGGCGCCCAACTCGTCCGCGACCCCGGCGACCCCCAACGGGTGTGGGCGTTCTTCGACTGGGCGCAGGAGGATTACGAGGGGTTCCTCGCCGACCCGGAAGTGCCCGCGATCGCACGGAAGCTCGCGCTCCGGGAGCCGCCGGTGAAGGTGGAGCCCGTGGCGCGGTTCGACGCCTGACCTAAAAGAACCGAGCAAAGGCGCTGCTTGCCCGCTTGGGCTTCAAGGTCCAGTCGGTGGTGGACGGTACGGCTTCCACGTCGTGCGAGCTGCCGCGCAAGGATCGATGAACCATGTTGACCACGTGATTGCACTTCAAAGAGCGCTGTGCCCACGATGCCTGTCGAGACCGCCACGCCATCCGATCAAGACCGCATCATTGCAGTCCTTGCGCTGGCGTTCGGTACGGACCCCGGCACGCGCTGGACATATCCCGATCTGCACGTGAAGCACACGTCGGCAGCCCGTGACCGGGAGCGTAAGTGCATACTGGCGCGGCGCTGGTACCGGACAGCAGGAGGAAACATGCAGAAGGTCTTGGGCATCGGGGGCGTGTTCTTCCGCGCGAAGGAGCCCGAAGCGCTGTCGCGCTGGTACACCGACCACCTCGGCATCGATATCTTCGAAGCCGTCTGGCACCAAAACAGCGGGCCCACCGTGTTCTGTCCATTCAAGCACGACACCCGGTATTTCGGCCGGCCCGAGCAGCAGTGGATGATCAACTTCCGCGTCGCCGACCTGGACGCGATGATCGAACAGCTGCGCAATCAGGGCATCGACGTGGAGACCCGGCCGGAAGAATGGGACTCGGAGGTCGGCAGGTTCGCGCGAATCCACGACCCCGAGGGCAACCCGATCGAACTGTGGGAACCGGCGCCTCACGACGCGCTGGGCAATACCGGCCCCTAGCGCTCGCGCTGACGGCGCGCTTACACGCCACGTTCGCCTGGGCGATCATGGGCCCATGCGCCGGAGGCCGTCGATGCTCGAAGTGGTGGGCCTGCACAAGAGCTACCAGACCCCGCAGGGGCCGTTGCCCGTGCTGCAGGGCGTGGACCTGCGGCTGGAGCGTGGCGGCAGCCTGGCGCTGATGGGCGAGTCGGGCAGCGGCAAGAGCACGCTGCTGCACCTGGTGGCGGGGCTGGACAGCGCCGACAGTGGCCGCATCCACGCCGATGGCAAGGCCCTGCACGCGATGGGCGAGCCCGAACTGGCCGAGTGGCGCCGCTGCGGGATCGGGCTGATCTTCCAGCAGTTCAACCTGGTCGGCAGCCTGACGGTGGCCGACAACCTGGCGTTCCAGGCGCGGCTGGCCGGCCGCCACGACCTGGCCTGGCAGGCGCGATTGATCGAGCGGCTGGGGCTGGGCGACGTGCTGCATCGCTATCCCGAGCAGCTGTCCGGCGGGCAGCAGCAGCGCGTCGCGCTGGGCCGCGCGCTGGCCGCGCGCCCGGCGCTGGTGCTGGCCGACGAGCCCACCGGCAACCTGGACGAGGCGACCGCCGAGCAGGTGCTGCAGCTGCTGCTGGAGCTGGTGGCCGGCAGCGGCAGCACGCTGTTGATGGTCACCCACAGCCCGCAGGTGGCGGCGCGGCTGCAGCGCACCGTGGTGCTGCGCAAGGGGCGGGTGCATCCGGGGCCGGGCGCGCCGGCATGAACGTGGTGCGCTGGACCCTGCGTGCCCTGCTCAGCCACTGGCGAAGGCACCCGGTGCAGTTCTTCAGCCTGTTCACCGGGCTGTGGCTGGCGACCGCGCTGTTGACCGGGGTGCAGGCGATCAACGGCCAGGCGCGCGAAAGCTATGCGCGCGCCAGCGGGCTGATCGGCGGTGCGCCGCACGCGAGCCTGCAGCCGGTCGACGGGCAGCCGCTGCCGCAGGCCGCCTTCAGCGCGCTGCGCCGGCAGGGCTGGCCGGTGTCGCCGGTGCTGGAGGGCGCCGTGCAGCTGGCCGACGGCAGCGGCCGCCTGCGCATCATGGGGATCGAGCCGCTGAGCCTGCCTTCGGGCAGCCGCATCGCCGGCGCGCCCGCCGCCGTGGAAGGTCTGATCGATTTCATCAGCCCGCCCGGCCAGGGCTGGATCGCGGCGCAGACCCTGGCGGCGCGGGGTTGGCGCGAGGGCGCGACCCCGGCGCTGGCCAACGGAGAACGGCTGCCGCCGCTGCAGGTGCGCGAAGGCATGGCGCCGGGCGTGGTGATGGTCGACATCGGCGTGGCGCAGCGCGTGCTGCAGCAGCCCGGGGAAGTCGGCCGGCTGCTGCTGCCGGCCGGCGCCGAAGCTACGCTGCCGCCCCCCTGGGACGCGCGCCTGCGCCGCGACGACGGCGACGGCAACGGCCTGGACGGGCTGACCGACAGCTTCCATCTCAACCTCACCGCGCTCGGGCTGCTGGCGTTCGCGGTGGGCCTGTTCATCGTGCACGCGGCGATCGGCCTGGCGCTGGAGCAGCGGCGGCCGCTGCTGCGCACCCTGCGCGCCAGCGGGGTCGGGGTGCGCGCGCTGCTGCTGGCGCTGGCGATCGAACTGGGGGCGCTGGCGCTGCTGGGCGGGGCCGCCGGCGTGGCCAGCGGCTACCTGCTCGCCAGCCTGCTGCTGCCGGACGTGGCCGCCAGCCTGCGTGGCCTGTACGGCGCGGAGATCGGCGGGCAGTTGACCCTCAGCCCGGCGTGGTGGCTCAGCGGGCTCGGCCTGGCGCTGATGGGTGCATTGCTCGCCGGCGCCGGCAGCCTCTGGCGCGCGGCGCGGCTGCCGCTGCTGGCGGTGGCGGGCGGCGAGGCCTGGATGCAGGCGCACCGGCTGT
The DNA here is from genome assembly GCF_029887875.1 of Luteimonas endophytica. GTDB lineage: Bacteria > Pseudomonadota > Gammaproteobacteria > Xanthomonadales > Xanthomonadaceae > Luteimonas > Luteimonas endophytica. Next base: position 33,749 of record NZ_JARXRM010000010.1, on the reverse strand, counting down.
GGCTGCGGCGGCAGGGCGTGGCGGCGGCGGTGGCCATCGCCGTGGCGCTGGCGGCATGGCGATGGGGCGGCAGCCTGGTCAGCGGCTTCGTCATGCTCGGCGGCATGCTGCTGGGCGCCGCGCTCGCGCTGCCGCTGCTGCTCAGCGGCGGGCTGCGCCTGATCCCCACCGCCGGCCGCTCGCCGCTGGCGGGCTGGTTCATCGCCGACGCGCGCCAGCAGCTGCCGGCGTTGAGCCTGGCGCTGATGGCGCTGCTGCTGGCCCTGGCCGCCAACATCGGCGCCGGCAGCATGACCGAAGGCTTCCGCCAGACCTTTACCGGCTGGCTCGACCAGCGGCTGGCCGCCGAACTGTACGTGCGCCCGGCCGACGACGCCCAGGCGCGCGCGCTGCAGGCATGGCTGGCGCGCCAGCCCGAGGTCCAGCGTCAGGTTGCGGTGCGCGGGCTCGATGTCGAGGTCGCCGGCCACCTGGTCGAGCTCACCGGCATCGCCGACGATCCGCTGTATCGCGCGCACTGGCCTTTGCTGCAATCGGTCGACCGGCCCTGGGATGCGCTGTTCGGTGGCGACGCGCTGATGCTGAGCGAGCAACTGGCGCGCCGGCTCGGCGTGGGCCTCGGCGATGCCGTCGCGCTGCCGGCCGCCGGCGCGCCGTGGCGGCCGCGGGTGGTGGCGATCTACGCCGACTACGGGAATCCACGCGGGCACGTGCTGGTCCCCGGCGGGGAACTCCTCCGCCACTGGCCCGCCGCGCCGGTGGAAAGCGTCGCGGTGCGCGTGGCGCCGGACCGGGTCGACGCCCTGGCCGCGCGGTTGCAGGAACGGTTCGCGCTGGGCAGCGACCGCGTGGTCGACCAGGCGCGGCTGAAGGGCTGGGCCAGCCAGGTGTTCGAACGCACCTTCAGCGCCACGGCCGCGCTCAACAGCCTGACGCTCGGCGTGGCGGGCGTGGCCTTGTTCATCGCGCTGCTGACCCAGGGGCAAGGGCGGCTCGGGCAACTCGCGCCGCTGTGGGCGACGGGCGTGGGCCGGGCCCGGCTGATGCAGCTCAACGCCGCGCAGGCCTGGCTGCTGTCGGGCCTGACCCTGCTGCTGGCGCTGCCGCTGGGCATCCTGCTGGCCTGGGCGCTGGTGGCGGTGATCAACGTGCAGGCATTCGGCTGGCGCCTGCCGCTGCAGGTATTCCCCGGGCAGCTGCTGCAGCTGGCGGGCTGGGCCGCCGCCGCCACCGCGCTGGCGTCCGCCTGGCCGCTGTTCAAGCTCTGGCGCAGCCGCCCGGTGGATCTGCTGGGGGCGTTCGCCGATGAGCGCTAGACGGGGCTGGCTGCTGGCGGGTCTGGCGCTGCTCACGGGCGGCTGCGCGGAGCCGGCGCCGGCGCCGTCGGGGGGCTTCGCCGGCCTTGGGCAGGAGAGCGAGGGATTCGCGCGGGTGGTCCCCGGCAGGGCATTCGCGTTCCCGGTCGATCACGGCGCGCATCCGGATTTCCGCATCGAGTGGTGGTATCTGACCGCCAACCTGCGCGATGCCGAGGGCCGCGACTACGGCGTGCAATGGACCCTGTTCCGCAACGCCCTGCGCCCCGCCGCCGATGCGGCCGGCTGGGGCAACGGCAACCTGTGGATGGGCCATGCCGGCCTGACCACCCGGGACCGGCACTGGTCGGCGCAGCGGATGGCGCGCGGCGGGGTGGGGCAGGCGGGCGTGGTGGCCGCGCCCTTCGAGGCGTGGATCGACGACTGGTCGCTGCAGGGCGACCCGGCCGGCGAGCTGCGCGCCCGCGCAAGCGGCAGCGGATTCGGCTACCGCCTGCGCCTGCAGGCGGAGGGGCCGCTGGTGCTGCAGGGCGAGCAGGGCTACAGCCGCAAGTCCGCCGGCGGGCAGGCCTCGTACTACTACAGCCAGCCGTTCTTCCGCGCCGAGGGCGTGCTCGATATCGACGGCCGCGAGGTCGCGGTCACCGGCACGGCCTGGATGGACCGCGAGTGGAGCAGCCAGCCGCTGGCCGCCGACCAGCACGGCTGGGACTGGTTCTCTCTGCACCTCGACGACGGCCGCCGGCTGATGCTGTTCCGCCTGCGCCACGCCGGCGGCGGCGCCTTTCTGAGCGGCAACTGGATCGCCCCCGATGAGCGCATCGCGCCACTGGGCGAAGGCGAGATCCGCCTGCGGCCCCTGCACACCACCCACGTGGCCGGGCGCGAGGTGCCGACCCGCTGGTCGCTGGCGATCCCCGGCGATGGCCTGGAGGTGGAGGTCGCCGCGATCAATCCCGAAGCCTGGATGGACCTGGACACCGCGTACTGGGAAGGGCCGGTGCGGGTGACCGGCAGCGCCGGCGGCATCGGCTACCTGGAGATGACCGGGTACTGATCAACATCCCGGCCGACGACGTCCCGGCCGGCAAGGAAGTCATGCACGTTCCACGCCCGGAATGCCAGTATCCGCAGATGGCCGACTTGTCCGAGCTCCAAGCGCAACTCGACGCCCTGCAGAACAGGCTGCCCGGCATGATCGCCCAGCACCCGGACCCGGGCGAATTCTGGGTCGCTTTCATCGCCGAGGCGGACCCCATCGTGGAGCAGGCCGGCGCGCACGCGGAGCTCGCAACCAGGCGGATCCAGGCCATGCTCGCCGAACACGACCGCTACCTGGTCGACACGCAGCTGGACGATCCGGACGCGGGTTGACCGGCACCCGGGCCAGGCCGCATGCCAGACAGCACGGTGACCTACAGCACGTTCTCGTTGGTCCGCACGATCACTACGGTGTGAGGCACACGACCAGCCCCCAGTGAGGATCGACAGAGCATGACCATGCGCCGCCGCGTGCCTGCACTGCTTGCGCTCGCCTCGCTCGGGTTCGCGGCCGCCCATCTCGCGTATGAACATTTCAGCGGTGGCGTGCAGAGCCATCACCTGTTGAACAACCCGGATCTACCCGCCGTTTCCAACTGGCTCGGGTTGATCGCTCTGCCCCTGCTCGGCTGGATGCTGGGTGTCCGGATCCGCAACCATCTGGCCTCGTCGACCCGGCCTGGTATGTCTGCCGGTATGTGGCCAGGCCTCGCTGGTGGCCTGTTGTACGGTGCGGCAATGGCGGTGTCTTTCGAGCTCGACGCCTCGGCCGTCACTTCCGGGCTGTTCATTGGTCTGCTCCTGTTCGCCGTGGCCTTGCCCGTTTATCGTGCCGAGTACGTCTTCGGGTTCATCGTCGGCATGACGTTCACCTTCGGTGCCGTGCTGCCTTCGCTCGTTGCCGCCGTGCTCGCAGCCGTGTCGGTCGTGGTGCGCCTCGTCTTCCGGGGGGTGGCAGCCGTGGTGCGGCCCTCCACCCGTTCGCGGGCTGCGACCTAGCAGGTCGGGCAGGGATGCAACAGCAGGGCACAGGGCGTTGATCAACTACGGGGACATCTTCCGGGTGGCGGCCGACGCATCGATCGGCGCCATGTCCGGATCGCCGCATCCGCACCTCGTGATGCAGAGCGACGTCTTCAACCACTCCAGGATCGCGACCGTGGTGGTCTGTTCGCTCAGCGAACACATCGAGCAGGCCACATGGTGTTTCCGAGCAGTTGCTGGACCAGCTGGAAATCGCACAGGCGCCGGGTGCCCTGATTGGTCGGCTGGGCAGGCACTTCGGTGCAGACGCATGACCGGATCCCTGACTGCTCGGGCGTTGCCTCGTTCGGATTGCGGCGGTAGTCTGAGGCCGCCGAAAAAGACAGGCTGGTATGGTTAGTCCAGCCGCTCCGAACCGGAGTTCTGCGCCCTTCGCGGCCCCGCGGCCTTGGTCCGACTTGCGTCGGTTGAAGGTCGTGCTTTGCTTTCAGCAGCTCGTTGGTCGGTCCAAGTTCAATGAACTCGTCTGCAAAGGAGAGATCCATGAACTTTGGAATCACCGTACTTACGTTGGGCGTGCGCGATCTGGAAAGCGCGGTTCGTTTCTATCGAGAGGGACTGGGCTTGTCCACGGAAGGGATTGTGGGCACCGAGATCGAGTTCGGGGCGGTTGCGTTCTTCGATGTGCAACCGGGATTGAAGCTCGCCCTTTGGCCTCTTGCAAGCATCGCTCACGACACCGGGCGCCCCGCTCCCGATCGCTTCACCGGGGCGATGACCATCGGCTTCAACGTCGACTCCAAGCATGCCGTGGATGTCGCGTTCGAACAGGCCGGGGCGGCCGGCGCCACGCCGCTCAAGCGCCCGGCCGAGACGTTCTATGGCGGCTATGCCGGGTATTTTCTGGATCCGGACGGCCATGTCTGGGAGGTGGTCTATAACCCGGATTTCGACCAGATTGGCGCGTAGCCATCGACGAGCCGGCCCGCTTCGCGGGTCGGCTCGATCCGCGGACGCGTCTGCTCCGCCAGCAGCTCGAGACCGCCTCCCGCGCGAAGCCCCGGCACGTTCGGTTCCTGGTTCGACATCCTCGCCTCCTCCTTCCATGAAGTAACCGCCCGCCGCAACGCGGCCGACGGGAAGTCGGGAGGCTAGAAACCGTGGATAGCCGGCGGGCTTATCCCCCTTGCGGGTGTTGTATTCACCGCCCTCCCGACCCAGGCATCGCGTCGGTCGTGCCCCGGAATGTGCGGGCACAAAAAACCCACCGGTTTGTCGGAGGTGGGTACCGCTCTACGAGGAGTTTCGAGGCTCCGTGAATCGAATTTGCTCCCGCACTTGCGCATGTCAAACGTGCGGGGTGGCGGCCGTCGCTTCGGCAAGACCGCCCGTCAGGGACGCAGCTTCAGCGCCGGGGATTCGTCAGGGACGCAGCTTCAGCGCCGGCTCTTCGTCGAGCGTGCCGTCCTCGCGGATCACCACGTGGCGTGTTTCGTCCTGGTCGTGGGCTTCACCTTTCCCCTGAGCACGCGCATGGAAAACGAGCGTGCAAGAAGCGACGGTCTCGGCAGAGCGAAACGCCGTGCCCAGCCCCGGGCGCCCCGCGAATGACAAGCGGCCCGCCGCTGCCTACAGTGCAGGCGTCCCTACCCACGAGGACGGCATGCGCCAGCGCCCGACCCGGCCACGCACGTACTGGGCCGACCGCAGCATCCTGGCGGTGCTGATCGCCAGCACCGCCTGGCTCTCGCTCACGCTGGCGCGCGGGCCGGGCGAACTGGCCGCAATCTGGGTGGGCAACGGCATCCTCACCGGCTGGCTGCTGTCGCGGCGCACGGCCACCTGGCCGGGCTACGTGCTGGTCGCGTTCGTGGCGGAACTGCCCGCGCGCATGCTGGCCGGCGATGAAGCGCCGTATGCCGTCGCCGTCGCGGCCTGCAACCTGTTGGAAGCGCTGATCGTGGCCGGCGCGGTGCGGCGCCTGGTGCCCGACACCCGCGACCCGCGCAACTGGATGCGCCTGGGCGGCATCGCCACCGCATCCACGCTGCTGGCCGCCGCGATGGCAGGTGTGCTGGCCGCCGGCCTGGCCCATACCCTCAACGCGCAACCGTTCCTGCCCACCCTGGGCAGCTGGTTCGCCGCGCACGTGGTGGGCATGGTGGTGGTGGCCACGATGACCCTGGTGGCGCTGCGCGAACGGCAGCGTCTGTTCGTCGCGCCCGGCCGGCGCTGGGACCTGGCAGCCACGCTTGCGCTGATCGTGGCGGTGGCGACCGGCGTGTTCCTCAACCCCCACGCCGTACTGTTCCTGGCGTATCCCCCATTGCTGCTGATAGCGGTGCGACACCGGCTGGTGGGCGCGGCGCTGGGGGTGATCGCACTGGCGCTGGTGGCCGCCATCGCCACCACCCTGGGCCACGGCCCGCTGTGGCAGCAAGGCCTGGACGATGCCGGCCGCATCGCCGTGATCCAGCTGTACATCGCCGGCGGCTGCCTGCTGACCATCCCCGTGTGCCTGGCCATGGCCGAGCGCGACCGCCTGGCCGCGCGCCTGCGCGACAGCGAACGGCGCTACCGCATGCTGGCCGACCACTCGCACGACGCCATCACCCGCGTGCGCGCCGATGGCGAACGCACCTACGTCTCGCCCTCGGTCACCGAGATGCTGGGCTGGCGACCCGACGAGATGCACGGCCCGCACTTGGCCATCGTTCACCCAGACGACCGCGAGCGCCAGCGCGAGGCGATGGCCGACGCCCTGGCCACCGGCCAGCCGCGCACCGACATCTACCGGCTGCGCCACAAGGACGGCCGGTACGTGTGGGTGGAAGCGGTGTCGCGCGCCATCCCCGCCGACGACGGCGGCGGCCGCATCGACCTCATGATCACCACGCGCAACATCGACCGCCGCGTGGCCACCGAACGGGCGCTGGAAGAAAGCCGGCGCGAGCTGGAGCGCCAGTCGCGCGTGGACGCCCTGACCGACCTGGCCAACCGCCGCCAGTTCGAAGAACGCCTTTCCCTTGCGTGCAGGCGCCTGCAGCGCCAAGGCAACCCGATCGCGCTGCTGTGCCTGGACATCGACCACTTCAAGGGCATCAACGATGGCCATGGCCACGCCACCGGCGACATCGTGCTGCAGGCCTTCGGCAAACGCCTGTGCGACAGCGTGCGCGACACCGATCTGGTGGCCCGGCTGGGCGGCGACGAGTTCGTGATCCTGCTGGAAGACGCCGCGCCCGTCAGCGCGGAAACGGTCGCGCGCAAGATCGTGGACGCCATGGCGCGCCCGGTCGACGCCGGCGGCGTGCATCTCACCGTGAGCACCAGCATCGGCATCGCCTGCACCGCCGAGCCCGTCGACCCGGCCGCCCTGATGGCCCAGGCCGATGCCGCGCTGTACGTGGCGAAGAATGCGGGGCGTAATCGGTATCACGTTGCTGGCGTGGCCAATGCGAAGGCAGGATGAACCGCAGCGACGAGTGAGGCACACCGAGACGGATACGGCCCCGCCTGGGCAGCGCTGTACCCGCGCCTCCAGAAAACTCCGAACAACCCGCCTTATTTATCGTCATCCCCGCGAAGGCGGGGAACCCAAGGACGTTGCTGTTCAACGCTCCAGTCCCCATCGGCCCACTCCTTCGCAGGGACGACGCCGCTCGTTCAGACCGCCCCTAGTGCAGCACGCACGCCACCTGCGAGGCCGCCACGGGCATCAATCCCGGGCCCACCCGCCATGCCTCCCGCCGCGTCGTTCGCCGTGCAACCACTTCCCCATAACTGGGCCGCTCTTCCGTCACGCGCGAATGCGGCAGCATCGGTCTGCCAATCGGGGTGCCATAGACAGCCCGCTCTTCACCGACGCCGGTCCGATCACCCAGCCGCCCCAACGATTGCGCTTCCACCGCGTCCAGGATGGCGCGCACGGTTTCCATGCCGTCGAAGATCGCCTGCCCCACCAGCGACACGGTGCCGCTGGCCAGGTCGGCCGCATTGGTACTTGCCACCATGTCGCTGTGGGCAGAAATGGTCTGAACCAGGCGGTCCAGCGTATCGAACTGATCCCCGGTGATGCCGAAGACATAGCGTTGCGCGGCCGTGTCCGGATCCTCAGGAACAGCATCTTCCCCAGATACCTCCATGCCGCCCGCTTCCGTCTCATCGGCCTCATCGGCGTCTTCCGCCGCTTCCGCCTGCTTCGTCGACCCAGCCGCCTTCGGCACCCGTTCCGCGGGCCACGACACTTCGTCCAGCACGATCTGCACCTGTTCGGCCAGCAACTCCAGGCAGATCTCGAGGTCCGCGGTGCGGATATCCGGGCCCGGGCCCCAGGGGTGCTCTTCCTCGCTCGACCGCGGCTGCGCCAACTGCGACAGGAACATCATGTAGTCCTGCAGCTTCTTGAGCCGGAACTGGCTGTCCTCGGCCAGGAAATAGCCCGTCGTACCCATCTCTTCCAGGTCATGCTTCGACATCGTTGCCTCCTCCTTCCATGAAGTGACCCGCCCACCGCAACGCGGCCGACGGGAAGTCGGGAGGCTCGAAACCGCTTACAGCCGGCGGGCTTATTTCCCTTGCGGGTGTTGTATTCACCGCCCTCCCGACGCAGGCATCGCGTCGGTCGTGTCCCACAATGCGCGGGCACAAAAAACCCACCGGGTTGTCGGAGGTGGGTACCGCTGTAAGTGGAGTTTCGAGGCTCCGTAACTCGAATTTGCGCCCCGCGCTTGCGCATGTCAAGCGCGCAAAACGACGGCGGTCCCTTCGGCAAGACCGCCCGTCAGGACGCAGCGTTAGCGTCGGGGATTCGTCAGGACCGCAGCTTCAGCGTCGGCTCTTCGTCGAGCGCGCCGTCCTCGCGGATCACCACGTGGCGCGTCTCGTCCTGGTCGAACAGCACCGGCACCGGCGCCTGGAACAGCGGCCGGCGCACGAAGGCCAGCCGCCAGCGGAAGATCTCCATCGCCTCCAGCGTGACCTGCTGCTGGGGCGTAAGCCCGGCGCGCAGCAGTTCCGCATCGCCGGTGGGCGCGCGCTTGCGGCGTTCGGGCGTGCGCACAGCCGGGGCAGGGCGGGGCGGTGACCAGGGGCCGGCGATCACAGTGCTGGTGCGTTGTTGGCTGCGTGGCATTGGGTAGCTCCAGAACGATGCTTCCGGGCCCGCCCCTGGGGCACGCCCGTACTGGTACGCCGTGCAATGCCCGTGCCGAAGCCCACGGAGGGCAGGTCACCTGGACCAGATCCGTATTGAAATCGGCGAACAGCTGCGCACCAGGCCGGATGAAGCGCTGGTGAGCCGAATAGGCGGCGTATTCGGCTCATGCAGAGCCGATTAGCAAGCGTTCGGCTCGAACCTGGCCCGCCCGAGCGGCCTCGGCCTGTCGCGGCATGCGCAACCCTGGCTTTAACACGGAACAGCGGCCGGCCTGGCCTCGTGCAGGTTCATGTATCCCCAATCGTGTCGGGACGGTTCGCGCGCAGCCAGGTTTCGGTATGCGCTAAAAGCTTCGCCGCTTGCACCAGGGCTTCTGCCAGCGTGGCCTCCGACACCGGATCGCCCTCGTAGTCGGTCACGTTGCGCTGCCGGCGCAAGGCGTCGAGCACGATGATGTCGTCCTTGGCCACGCCCATCGTATGGACGAGGCACTGGATCGCCGTCTGGTGGTGGCCCGGCTGGCTGGTGGAGGTGCGATAGCCCCGCGCCCATAGCCCGAGCATCGCGCACTGCATCACGCACTTGTAGGCCGCATCGAAACGGTTGTCGGGACTGATGTGGTCCACCCGCGCATCGGCCAGGTTGCGGCGGGCCGCCCCCAGCAGCTTCCGGATCGCCGCAGGTTCAGCCGTGTGCGGCTGCAGCTGGCGGATCGCCAGCAGATTCTCCAATGTCATCCTTGTCTCCGATCACCATCAGCTTCGGTCCATCCAACAGCTGCCTGGCGAATGCATCGCCCGCTGCCAGCTTCCGCCTGAACTCCGCGGCCGAGTACACCACGGGATTGATCTCCCGACCCAGCTCCGCCTGCGCCGGGTGGATGGCCCGGACAACGTCCGCGAACCCCGCGTCCCCGATCACGAACAGATCGACATCGCTCCCCGCCACCTCTGCGCCCCGGGCCACCGAGCCGAAGATCCAGGCTGCCCTGATGGCAGGCGCCAGGGGCGCGAGCGCATCTCGCAGCACCGGTACGGCACCATGGGTCTTGCGGAACATCGCTGCCAGCTCGCCGTAGAGCGCGCATGCCCGATCGGCCTGGTAGCGCATCTGGTTGCCCTGCTCGCGGCGCAGCACCAGTCCGGCGGCAACCAGCTTCTCCAATTCCCGGCCGAGGGTGCCGGCATGGCTACCGGTCAGCCGCGCCAGTTCGCGCAGGTGGAAGCTGGCCTCCGGCTGCAGCAGCAGCACGGCCAGCACCGCCTGGCGGGCCTGGCCGAAGAGGAGATCCATCAGAGCGGTGTTGTTGCTCATTCGGCAATGATTGTTGCTCATATGGCAACATCAAGCAACTGCGCTCGGTGGTTGGCAAACCGGGTAGGGACGGTCCCGCCGACTCCGCCGGAACGCTGTCGCACCGCGGTAGCGTGGCCGCGGACGATTTTCGTCTTCTGGCCGACCCAGATCACCTGCTTACCGGGGGGGCGAAATGACGGCTGCCACATCATTTCCCGGTTGTGCGCGCCACCGGGCGCTTCACTGACCCCGGAGACGGTCCATCAGATACGTGCGGCCCTCATCCCAGTCAATGGTCTCGCCTGTCTCCACGATGCGGACGAAGCGCCGCTCCGCCTCATCGTGAAAGCCAGCGCTCTGCTCGGCCAGGTCGACCTTCTCGGTGATCGCTTCCAGGATGAAGGCTTGCGAAGTGGTGCCAGCCTCCTCGCCGCGCGGGACGCGGGCCTTCAGTTCATCGGGCAGGCGGATGGTGATCGTGCTCATGCGGGGCTCCCGGCAGGCTGTGGCCTCGTAGCAAGCAGCACGAATGTGCCACAGACAAGCTAAGGGCGGCCATCAATAACTTGGAGCGTAGGCGCCTGCCGACTTCACTGACGTCCCGCGCCCCCGGGAGGCATCTGCGGCGATCGGTGCATCCGCACTGATGTATGAGAAACCCGCGACTGTTGTTCTGCCTATACTTGGTGCGCACGACCGCTCCCGGGGGCACCGCACGTGAGTCGCGAGATCGAAGAACTCCAGGCCGCCCTGCGCCGGTTCGCCGAAGAGCGCGACTGGGATCAGTTCCACTCGCCGAAGAACCTGGCCGCATCCCTTTCCATCGAAGCGGGCGAAGTGCTGGAGCACTTCCAGTGGCTGACCGACGACCAGAGCCGCCAGCTCGACGAAGAGCAGCGGAAGGCCGTGGGCCACGAGATCGCGGACGTGCTGCTGTACCTGCTGCAGTTGTCCGACAAGCTGGGCATCGAACCGCTCGGAGCGGCCCGCGACAAGTTGGCGATCAATGCCGCCAAGTACCCTGCCGACAAGGCGCGGGGCAGCAGCAAGAAATACACGGAACTCTGAACCGGCGAGCCGAGGGGGGAATTGGCCGCGTGATCGTCTACCAAGCCACCAAGTCGAAGTTCCTGCACGACTGCGATCACGACCAGATCGAAGACGTGGTCGAACGCGCCTACGTCCAGAGGGTCGGGCGGTATGCCTCGGGCTCGGAGTTCCGGTCCTGGCGCGCGTCGCTCGCGGCGATGGCGCGGGTGCTCCGGGACGAAGACATTCCCGGCGACATCGGCATCGGCGTGGAGTTCGGCATCCCGCAGACCGCCAAGCGGATCGACTTCATCCTCTCCGGCAAGGCCGTCGACGACACCCCGCATGTCGTCATCGTCGAGCTCAAGCAGTGGTCGAAGTCCCGCATCAGCGAGAAGGATGGAATCCTGATCGCCAACCGCGGCGGCGGTGCGGAAACCGAGGGCGCCCACCCAAGCTATCAGGCCTGGTCGTACGCCGCACTGCTCAACGGATTCAATGAGGCGGTGTACGAGTCCGGCACCGAACTGCGTCCCTGTGCATACCTGCACAACTACAAGGACGACGGCATCATCCGCAACCCCCACTACGCGGCGTACCTGGACAAGGCGCCGGTCTTCCTCGACGGCGCGGACGAACTGAACAAGCTTCGCGCCTTCATCAAGCAGCACGTCCGCAAGGGCGACCAGGGCAAGCTGCTGTACGAGATCGAGAGCGGCCGCATCCGCCCTTCCAAGATGCTGGCCGACAGTCTGGCCAAGATGCTCAAGGGCAACCAGGAGTTCGTGCTGGTGGACGACCAGAAGGTCGTCTACGAGACCTGCTTGGCCAAGGCGGCGCAAGCCAGCAACGCCCGCAAGCAGGTGGTGATCGTCGAGGGTGGCCCCGGCACCGGTAAGTCGGTGGTTGCCATCAACCTGCTGGTCGAGCTGACCAAGCGTGGCCAGGTGACCAAGTACGTCTCCAAGAACGCAGCGCCACGCGCGGTCTACCAGCAGAAGCTTGCCGGCCACCTGCGCAAAGTCGAGATCGGCAACCTGTTCGCCGGCTCGGGCGGCTTCCACCAGAGCGAGCCCAACGTCTTCGACACGCTGGTCGTGGACGAGGCGCATCGCCTCAACGAGAAGAGCGGCCTGTACGGCAACCTCGGCCAGAACCAGATCATGGAGCTGATCCGCAGCGCCCGCTGCACGGTCTTCTTCGCCGACGACGACCAGATCGTGACCCTGTCCGACATCGGTCGCATCGCCGAGCTGGAACGCTGGGCCGGCGAGATGGGCGCGGAGGTCATCCGGCTGGAACTGGCATCCCAGTTCCGCTGCGGCGGCTCGGACGGCTACATCGCCTGGCTGGACAACTTCCTCGGCATCCGCGAGACCGCTAACACCGACTTCGACCGCGATAGCTTCGATTTCCGCATTGTCGACTCCCCCACCGAACTGCATGACCTGATCCGCGAGAAGAACAAGCTCAACAACAAGGCCCGCGTGGTCGCCGGCTACTGCTGGGACTGGGAGAGCAAGAAGGATCCTAAAGCTTGGGACATCGAGATCCCCGAGCACGGCTACCGCGCCCAGTGGAACCTCGACAAGGACGGCAGCCTCTGGATCGTCGCGCCGGACTCGGTCGAGCAGGTCGGCTGCATCCACACCTGCCAGGGCCTGGAACTGGACTACGTCGGCGTGATCATCGGCCCGGACCTGAGATGGATCGACGGCCAGCCCGACGTCTTCCCCGAATCACGCTCCCGCATGGACCGCTCCATCCGCGGCTACAAGACCCTGATGAAGCAGGATCCCGAAGCCACCCGCGAGCGCGTGGAGCGTATCGTGCGGAATACGTATAAGACGCTGATGAGTCGGGGGATGAAGGGGTGCTATGTGCATATTCTCGGAACCAAAGAGCTTTAACTTGACAGGGAAGCAAGATGATCCGAGCAGATAACGTTCGTCCGCGGATGACCGTCACCCTTCCGAAGGCGAATTACGCTTACAAAGATGAGCAACTAGAAATTAATGCCGAACTAGAGCCAAGCCAGACCATCGAGACTGGCTGTGCAATCAGCGCAGAGACTCGCGGGCGGGTTAAGTCGCTAATAATTCAGCACGACGGGAACCCGATAGCAATTTCTCTCTCGAGACTTTTTGCACCAACCGGCACACCCCGCGAAATTCATGCACCAAACTGTGTAATCGAGAACGAAACCATCGTCCTTGGGGACGATGCGGCATGGAAAATCCACCCGGGCATTAGCCATGCGGCACTGAGTAGATACGCTGAAGAAGTACGCAGGAGCTGGACAGGATACCCACTTCTAGTCCAAGAATCGCAGACTGCAGATGGCACCCAAACGCCAGGATTCAGGCTGCCACAGGTTGGCGCGCTACATGCAATATCCGCCCACTGGACTGTCAAAACAACCCACGCAAAGGTTGTTCTACCCACCGGAACTGGCAAGACCGACGTGCTGATCGCCGCCACGCTTCTTAAGCTGGCGAAGCGCGCGCTAGTACTCGTTCCAACCGATCCACTCCGAACGCAGATGATTTCAAGCTTCGCCAAGCTCGGACGGCTGCGAGACATAGGCGGCGTACCAGAGACAGCCCTAAACCCTGTCGTCGGAAAACTTATCAAATCGCCACAAGCGATATCCAGCGCAAGCACCCTGCTTGCATCAAATGTCGTCGTGTCCACAACACAAATGCTCCTGGGCGCGGACGACGAGAATATAAGCGAGTTCCTCGAGCGCTTCGATCTAGTTATGTTCGATGAGGCGCACCATCTGCCCTCCGCATCTTGGACTCGTATCTCACGCCTCATTCCAGAGTCAACCCGAGTTTTGTCAGTTACAGCAACCCCGTATCGAAATGACCGGCGCCGAGTTCCCGGAGAGCTCATTTATCAGTTCCCACTAAGAAGGGCTCAAGAGCTAGGCTACTTCTCGCAGATATCTGTGCATAGAGTAGACGAGCCCGATCCATACGAAGCCGACATAATGATCGCCCAAGCGGCCGTGAGGGCTCTAGAACAGGATGAATCCGTTGGATTCAATCATCTGATAATGGCCCGTGCGCACACCCAGCAGCACGCAGACCGGCTTTATGAGATCTATAAGGAACGGTACCCAGAGTTGAATCCTGTGTTGTTGCACAACGGCGTAGGCGCATCAGCCCGCCGAAAAGCAATCGAGGGCATTCGTAACCTTTCGAACAAGGTCGTGATCTGTGTTGACATGCTTGGTGAAGGAATCGACATCCCCAACTTAAAGATCGCCGCACTCCACGACTCACATCGCAGCCTGCCGGTTACGCTGCAGTTCATCGGGCGCTTTACCCGATCCACGAACTCGGTTGGCAACGCTACGATTATTATCAACATCGCCGAAGCAATGACTGGAACTGCAGTCGAGGAGCTCTTCTCGGAAGATTCCGACTGGAACCACATGGTCCCGGAACTAAGCGCAAGATCCATAGGGGCCGAGGAGGCAGCAGCCGCTTTTGCAAACAGCATGCGGGCACTAACCAAGCCGGAAGACAAGGAGTTTGACCTAAACCTGATAACCCCAAAGTGTGGTGTGAAGATATTTACTTCATCCCACTTTTACCCGGAAAGAGCCGCATCCGCCTTACCCAGAACATCATCAGCGCACCAAAGCTGGATAAGCGATGATCGCGACCTGTTGATTCTGGTTACTTATGACATCAAGTATCCAAAGTGGACCATTTCAAGAGATGCCGCGAGCTTTGAGTGGAACCTAAGTGTTATCGCCCACAACTCGGAAAATGGCCTTATCTATATCAACAGCACCTACGGCGACCTGCGCATCTCAAAGCTTGCCAAGACCATTGGAGGAGACACGACCACCCTGATCTCAGGCGAATCCATGTTCCGCATTTTCGATAGCTTACGCCGATCCGTACTGTATAACGTCGGCCTCTACAGAAAGGGCCAGCTTAGGTTCCAAATGCTCGCAGGAATTGATATCGGATCCCAAGTGAGTACAGCTATACAAGCAGGGAGCACGAAGTCAAACCTTTTCGCAATTGGTTACCAGGACGGCGCAAAGATCAATATTGGCGCGTCTTTCAAAGGCCAAGCTTGGTCAATGAGCCAGCTTACGATTCCGGAGTGGAGAAAGTGGTGCGATAGCATCGCCGGGAAGATACTCGACGCAAACATACCGACCAACAGCTATTTGCAGTTTACTCTCATCCCAACAGAGATCACTTCCCGACCCGACGGAGATCCCTTCATATGCATTGCGCCCAATGAGCTACTGCCCGGCTATCCGGGTGGCGAACACCGCATATTTTGCGAGGGTGACAATACGCAATTTTCGAGCACCGATCTGTCCTTCGATAGCATTGAGGTAGACGGCGACGAGCTAAAGATTGCTGCCTCTGTCGCGTCGCAGAACTATTGCGAACTTCGAATGAAGTGGAACGGGGGATTCGAGATAGAGCACGAGTCTGGAATACGAATTTTCTTGCCTGACAACGACCAGCTGATTGGCCTTGACGACTACCTAACTACGAACCCGCCAGCAGTTCTCTTGCTAGACGGCTCCGAGGTGATAGGGAAGCACCACTTCAAACACCCGAACAACCTGCCATACACCTTCGCTGCCAGCTCCATCCTCACACTGGACTGGGGAGACACGCCAGTAACAGTGGAATCGAAGTGGCGCAACGGGCAAGTACGACACGATTCGGTTCAAGGCCACATGATTGACCATTGTCTGGCCCAGAACCACACGATTGTGTTCGACGACGATGACACCGGTGAGGCCGCAGACATCATTGTCCTCGACGAACGCCCCGACGCCCACGAGCTGGAGATCACTCTCTACCACTGCAAGTATTCACAGAGCGACTCCGCCGGGGCGAGATTTGATGATCTGTATGTCGTATGCGGCCAAGCTATTAAGAGCTGCCGACTAGCACATCATCCCGAGGCCCTACTGAAGCATATGCTGCAGCGCGAACTCCGTCTTGGTGGGCGTCCAACCCGCTTCGAACGCGGCGACACCCCGACACTGCGATCGCTCCTGCGCCGGCTCCCCAACAATCGGACCCGCGTGAACATTTGCATCGTTCAGCCGGGTCTGTCTGCCGCACGCATGACGCCTAAACTTTCATCGATACTTGCAGCCGCCGACGGCTTCATTCTTGAGTTCACAGGACGAAAGCTCAAAGTCTTCGGCAGTGACTAGCCCAATCCACTATTCATGTGGCAATTCGCGCCCCCTACTCGCACGGCGGGAGGGGGATCCGATGCACTGGAGTGGGCCGGCGCCCTGGCGCTCCACGCCCAGCGGCAGGTTCTGCGGCGAGGGCAGCGCGATGATCTGCTTTTCCACCTCGTCTATGGCTTGGCCATTGATGTCGACTGTAATCGTGACGTTGCGGCGGCGATCGTAGCGGTCGATCTGCGAGAGGCCGCTGGCGGTGGTGATCTCGGCCACGGCCGCGAGCGGCACGCTGCCGCCGCCGGCGGTGGGCACGCGCAGCTGGCCTAGCAGGGCCGGGTCGGACAGCGCTTCCTCGTTCAACTGCACGCGAATTGGCACCTGGCGCTTTGGCAGGTTGAGCTTGCCAGGAACTGCTCGTAATCGCCGCGGGTGGCCACGCGGGTGGCGGCGGCAATGTCGGCGGTGGACACGCCAAGGTCGGCGGCGCACGCGGCGTCGGGGCGCACGATCGATGGAGGAAGGACTCACGCTCACGATCAGTCCTCGTAATCTGGTAGAGCAGTCGTTGCGCCGTCATCGCTCTCAAGCCTCCAACCCCGCGGCGAAACCCCATACCGCCTCCGAAACACCTTCGACAGCGCCCCCGCCTCCGCGAACCCCAGCTCGTGCGCCACCTGCTTCACCGTGCGCCCCTCGCGCAGGCGGGCGGCGGCCAGGCCCAGGCGCCAGTCGAGCACGTAGGCGGCGGGCGTGGTGCCCACGGCGTGCTTGAACGCGGCGGCGAAGGCGCTGCGCGACATGCCGGCCTGGGCGGCCAGGCGTTCGAGCGGCCAGGGCTCGGCGGGGCGGGCGTGCAGGGCGGTGAGCGCCCTTGCCAGCTGCGGGTGGGCCAGGCCGGCGAGGGTGCCGCGGTCCACGCCGGACTGGGCAGGTTCGTCCAGCGCCCAGCGCAGCACCTGCACCAGCAGCACTTCGAACAGGCGGCCGGCGAGCAGGCGCGAGCCGCAGCGTACGCGGTCGGCTTCGGCGAACAGCAGGTCGAGGGTGGGGGCCAGGCCGTCCACCGCGGCCAGCGGCACCGCCAGCATCGGTGGTAGCGACTGCACGATGGGGTTGCGCGCGCCGCCGTCGAAATCGAGCGTGGCGCAGGTGAAGTCGGCGCCGTCCACCGGGGCGTTGTGGAATTCGTGGTGCACCGGGCGCGCGAACAGCAGCAGGGTGGGCTCGGCGAGCGCGGTGCGCACCAGGCCATGGGCGCCGCGGTGCACCACCTCCATGCTGCCCCGGCGCAGCACGTGCAGGAAGGCGCGCCCGGGCGCGGGCTCGAACACGTGCAGGCCGCACAGTGGACCGGTGTGGAACAGCTCGGCGTGGACGTGGAAGCGGTCGAGCAGGGCGGCCAGGCGGTCGACCGGGGCGGGGTCCTCGGCGGATAGCGTGGACGAATCGGCAGGTTTCATGGACGTTTCGGCGCCCTGCGTCCAGAACGGGCGCCTAGTCTAGCCGCTGCCGCCAATCCCGGCGGCCCACGCAAAGGAGCAACCCCATGTCCCGCATCCCCCTGGTCGACCCGGCCGCCACCACCCCCGACCGCCAGGCCCTGCTGGCCGAGATCCACGCCGCCTTCGGCGCCACCCCCAACATGTTCCGCGCGGTGGCCAACTCGCCCGCCGCGCTGAAGTCGATGTGGAGCGCGTTCGGCGCGCTGGGCGGCGGCGCCCTGTCGGCGCGGCTGGGCGAGCAGGTGGCGGTGGTCATCGCCAACCGCAACGCCTGCGAGTACTGCCTGGCCGCGCACACCGCGCTGGGCCGCAAGGCCGGCGCCAGCGCCGAGGAGATGAGCCAGGCGCAGGACGGCCGCTCTGCCGACCCGAAGACCGCCGCGGCGCTGCGCTTCGCGCTGGCCGTAGTGGAGCGCCGTGGACAGGTGGAGGCTTCCGAGGTGGAGGCGCTGCGCGCGGCGGGGTTCGACGACGGCGAGATCGTCGAGCTGCTGGCGCACGTGGCGCTCAACCTGTTCACCAACTACGTGAACGTGGCGCTGGCGGTGCCGGTGGATTTCCCAGCGGTGCGGCTGCGGGCTGCGGCTTGAGGCTTAGAGGTTGCGGCCGGCGATCACGCCGGCCGCGTCGTCTGCGTTGTCGGAAGCTTGGCGGTGTGCGCGCCGCTGACCAGGATGATCGTCAGGTTTGTAGTGCCTGGAAATTGCTCGCTTGAAGTGAGCAATTTTCTCTTTCTACGAACCCCCCAGGGAAAGAACAGGCTTGCAACGGTTCGAAGCCCCGTTCTTGCGATTGGTTATTCGGCTGGCCCCATCCATGCGGGAATGTCGCGCTCGTGGTCCATGTTCGTCAGGCGGTGGCGGGGGTGGGCTTGCGGAACCTGGATAGCACCCACTCCTCGGCGTCGTCCACAAGGGTGAAGGCCGCCGGCACCACGATCAGGCTGAGCACGGTGGAGGTGATCAGGCCGCCGATCACGGCCACGGCCATGGGCATGCGGAAGCTGGCGTCGGCGGTCAGGCCCAGGGCGATCGGCAGCATGCCGGCGCCCATGGCCATGGTGGTCATGATCACCGGGCGGGCACGCTTGTGGCAGGCGTCCATCAGGGCGTCGTGGCGGGCCATGCCCTGCTTCTCGGCCATCACCGCGTAGTCCACCAGCAGGATCGAGTTCTTCACCGCGATGCCGATCAGCAGGATCAGGCCGATCAGCACCGACAGCGAGATGTCCAGGCCGGTGATCAGCAGCGCGCCGAAGGCGCCGCCGGCGGCCAGCGGCACCGCCACCAGGATGGTGATGGGCTGGCTGGCGTGGTTGAACAACAGCAGCAGCACGCCGTAGACGCAGAAGATGCCGGCCACCATGGCCATGGCGAAACCGCCGAACATCTCGGCGAACACTTCGCTGTCGCCGGCGGCCTGGCGTTCCACGCCCGCCGGCAGGTTCAGCAGCGCCGGCAGCGCGTCGATCTGCTGCTCCACCTCGCCCATGGCCATGCCGTTGAGGTCCACTGTGATCGTGACGTTGCGGCGGCGGTCGAAGCGGTCGATCTGCGAAGGCCCGCTGGCGGTGGTGATCTCGGCCACCGATGAGAGCGGCACGCTGCCGCCGCCGGCGGTGGGCACGCGCAGCTGGCCGAGCAGGGTCGGGTCGGACAGCGCGGCCTCGTCGAGCTGCACGCGGATCGGCACCTGGCGCTCGGGCAGGTTGAGCTTGGCCAGGAACTGCTCGTAGTCGCCGCGCGTGGCCACGCGGGTGGCGGCGGCGATGTCGGCGGTGGACACGCCCAGGTCCGCGGCGCGCGCGGCATCGGGGCGCACGATGATTTCCGGGCGCACCAGCGCGGCCGAGGAGCTCACGGTACCCAGGCCCGGCAGCTGGCGGATGCCGCGCTCCACGTCGCGCGCGGCCGTGGCCAGCTTCACCGGGTCGTCGCCGGCCAGCACCAGCTGCAGCGCGCGGCCGGGCTCGCCACCCTGGAAACTCAGGCGCACGCCGGGCAGGTCGGCCAGGCGCTCGCGCACCACCGACTCCAGCTCGTACTGGGTCGGGCCGCGGTCGTCCTTCCAGCGGATGGTGAGCGTGGCCTTGCGCAGCTCGGCGCTGCTGGGGTCCCCGCCCGGCCCGCCGGTGCCGGAGGTGCTGCCGGCGGTGACGAACACGCGCTCGATCTCGGGGATGTCGGCGATGCGCCGGCGCGCGGTCTCGGCCACCTCCTCGGTGGTGGCCAGCGCGGTGCCCGGCGGCAGCTCGATCAGCACGGTACTCTGGATGCCGTCGGCGGGCGGGATGAAGGTCACCTTCAGCAGCGGCAGCAGCGCCAGCGAGCCGATGAAGATGCCCAGCGCGATCGCGAGCGTCGCGTTGCGGTGCCTGAGCGCGCGGTCCACCCAGCGCAGGTACCACTGCATCAGCTTCGAGTCGCCCTTGTGTTCGGGCAGCGGCTTGAGCAGGTAGGCCGCCATCATCGGCGTGATCAGGCGCGCGACCAACAGCGAGAACATCACCGCGGCCGCGGCGGTCCAGCCGAACTCGCGGAAGAACTTGCCGGGGATGCCGGGCATGAAGGCCACCGGGATGAACACCGCGGCCAGGGTGCACGAGGTGGCGATCACCGCCAGGCCGATCTCGTCGGCGGCCTCGAGTGCGGCAGTTTTCGGCGCCTTGCCCATGCGCACGTGGCGGTCGATGTTCTCGACCTCCACGATCGCATCGTCCACCAGGATGCCCACCACCACCGCCAGCGCCAGCAGGGTGATCATGTTGAGGCTGAAGCCGAACCAGTACATCACCGCAAAGGTGGGGATGATCGACAGCGGCAGCGCCACGGCGCTGATGAGGGTGGCGCGGAAGTCGCGCAGGAACAGGAACACCACCAGCACCGCGAGCGCCGCGCCCTCGTAGAGCATGTGCATCGAGGACTCGAACGAGTTCTCGGCCTCCTGGGTGGTGGAGGCCACTTCCACCATGCGCAGGCGCGGCTGTTCGACCTGCAGCGCCGCCACGGCCTCGCGCACGGCGTTGCCGACGTCCACTTCGCTGGTGTCGGTGGTGCGCTGCACGGCGAAGCCGATCACCGGGCGGCCGTCGAGGGTGGTGCGCTGGGTGGCGGTGGCGCTGCCGTCGGTCACGGTGGCCAGCGTCGACAGGCGCACGCTGCGGCCGTCGGGCATCGAGATCGGGAAATCGGCGAGGGCCGCGGCATTGTCGACGGTGCCGAGCGTGCGCACCGCCTGTTCGCTGCCGCCCATGGTGGTGCGCCCGCCGGGCTGCTCCTGCTGGATGCGTGCGAGCTGCTGGCTGATCAGCGCCGGGCTGGCGCCGAACCCCTGCACGGCCTCGGGCCGCAGGGCGACGCGGATCTCGCGGTTCACGCCGCCGATGCGCCGCACCGAGCCCACGCCGGGCACGGCGAACAGGCGCTTGGCGACGGTGTCGTCGATGAACCAGCTGAGCTCCTCGTCGCTCCAGCCGTCGGCGGTGACGGCGTAGGTGAGCATGTCGCCGCCGGTGACGTTGACCAGCGAGACGATCGGCGGCTCGACGTCGCGCGGCAGGTCGATGCGCACGCGGTCGATGGCATCGCGCACCTCGTCCTTGGCGAGGTTGCCGTCCTTCTCGATCTGGAAGGTGAGCACGGTGGTGGACACGCCCTCGTTGACGATCGAGGCCATGTTGTCGAGCGCGGGGATGCTGGCCACCGCGTCCTCGACCTTGCGCGTGACCTGGGTTTCCAGGGTGCTGGGGCTGGCGCCGGGCAGGGTCACGGTGACGTTGACCACCGGCACGGTGAGGTCCGGGAACTGCGAGACGGCCAGGCGGTTGAACGCCAGCAGGCCGGCGGCGGTAAGCAGGATGAAGACCAGGATCGCCGGCAGCGGGCGATGGATCGACCAGGCGGAGAAGTTCATTCCACCACCCGAACCAAGTCGCCATCGCCCAGGAAGCCCGCGCCGCGTGCGACCACGCGCGCGTCCGCTTCCAGGCCGCTGCGCACCTCGATCCGGTCGCCGTGGGTCGGCCCGACCTCGATGCCGCGCTCGCGTACCCGGTTGTCGTCCTCGACGGTGAACACGTAGGCGCGGCCGTCGCGCCGCACCACCGCGTCGTTGGGAATCAGCATGGCCTGCGCCCGGCCCAGCGCGATGCGGCCCTGCGCGAACATGCCGGCGCGCAGGCCGGCGGGTTCGGGCAGGTCGGCGTAGATGGTGCCGGTGCGGCTCTGCACATCCAGCGCCGGTGAGACCCGGCGCACCACGCCGTCGATCGCGCCGGCGGGCGTCTCCACCTGCACGGTGGCACCGGGCGCGACCAGCAGCAGGTCGGCCTCGGCCAGCTCGGCGCGCCATTCCAGGCGGCCGTCGCGGATCAGGCGCAGCAGTTCGCCGCCGGCGCCCACCACCTGCCCGGGCTGCACGCTGCGCGCGGACACCACACCGTCCACCGGCGCGCGCACCACGGTGAAGTCGCGCTGCACCCGCGCCGCGTCGCGGCTGGCGATGGCGGTGTTGAGCCGCGCCTGGGCGTTGTCGCGCGCGGCCTCCGCCTCCTCGGCGTCCTGCAGCGAGACCATCTGCGCGTCGGCCAGCTCGCGCACGCGGGCGGCCTTGCGGCGGGCGGTGTCCAGGTTGGTCCGGGCCTCGGTCACCGCGGCGTCGGATTGGGCCAGCTGCGAGGCCAGGGTGCGGTCGTCCAGGCGCAGCAGCACGTCGCCCTGCTGCACCACGCTGCCCACTTCCACCTCGACGCTCGACACGCGCACGCCGGACAGCTCGACACCCACCGACACTTCCTCCCAGGCGGCCACCGCGCCGGAGGCCACCACTTCGCGCACCACCTCGCGCGTGGCGGGCGTGGCCAGGGAGACCGTCAGGCTCGGCGTGGCCTCGGGCGTCGCGTCGTCGCCGCAGGCGGCCAGGGCCAGCAGTCCGGCAACGGCCAGCGCGCGCAGGGGAATGGCAGACATCGGGGTTCAGCTCGTATCAGAAGGCTGATACTCTATCAGCATACTGATACACTGCGGAACCCGCGGAGGGCCTGCAATGCCGAAACCAGAGTCCAGCCCACTGCAAGCGTTCAGGAACTCCCGCGGTTATCGCGCCAGCGCCCTGCTCAAGCGCCTGCACGTCGGCTTGACGGTGCTGATGGAGGAGCGCCTGCGCGAGCACGGCATCGAGCTGACCCGGCCGCAGGCGCTGACGCTGATGCACCTGTCCGAATGCCCGGGCAAGTCGAACGCGGAGCTGGCGCGGATGAGCGCGGTGTCGCCGCAGACCATGCACCAGATCCTGCTGCGGCTCGGCCGCGACGGCCTGGTGACGCGCGCGCCGCACCCCTGGCTGGGCCGGGTGATGACGGTGCGGATCACCGACAAGGGGCGCGACCTGATCACGCGTGGCGGCGCGGTGGCGCAGGGGGTGATCGATGGCGCGCTGGGCGTACTGTCGGCCACGGAGCAGGAACAGCTGGTGGGCCTGCTGGAGCGCTGCGTGGCGACCCTGCCAACGACGCTGCTCAAGCCGGATTGAGGCGCCCGTCTTGCGAGCGCCAAATGTATGTAGTAACGTTGCTACATTCCCTGCCGGGAGCCCCGCCATGACCACCCTGACCAGTCGCGAGCTCAACCACGACATCGGCCGCGCCAAGCGCGAAGCCAGGCACGGGCCGGTCTTCATCACCGACCGCGGCAAGCCCGCGCACGTGCTGCTGTCGATCGAGGACTACCGCCGTCTCACCGGAAAGCGCCGCACCCTGGGCGAGGCGTTGGCGATGCCGGGCGTTGCGGATATCGACTTCGACCCGCCACGCTTCCGCGACCTGCCGCGCATCCCGGACCTCGAAACCTGACGGTCCTGTCCAGCGTGTATCTGCTCGATACCAATGTCGTCTCCGAACTGCGCAAGGTCGCCGAGGGCAGGGCGGCCGCGCGCGTTGCCGCGTGGCAGGCGGATCTCGACGAATTAGCCTGCTTCCTCTCGGTGATCACGCTGCAGGAATTGCAGGTTGGCGTGCTGCGGGTCGAACGGCGCGATGCAGCGCGAGGTGCCTTGCTGCGTGCGTGGCTGGAGCAGCGGGTGATTCCGGAATTCGCCGGGCGCATCCTGCCGGTCGATCAGCCCGTGGCATTGCGTTGCGCGCAACTGCACGTGCCGGACCCGCGCCCCGCCCACGACGCGCTGATCGCCGCCACCGCGCTGGTGCACGGGCTGACCGTGGTCACCCGCAACACCGCCGACTTCGCCCCCATGGATGTCGCATTGCTGGACCCGTGGCAGGAACAGGCCGGATGATCCTCACCGGGGCGACCAGCACTCCGCTGCGATCGTGAGTGCGATGTAGTGACGGGGAATCGCCATGCGCCTGGCCGGTCGTATCACCGATTGGCACGATGACAAGGGGTTCGGCTTCGTGGCGCCGAACGGCGGCGGCGATCGGGCGTTCGTCCACGTCAAGGCGTTCCAGCGCGGCGGGCTTCCAGCGCGGCCAGCACCTCGTCGGCGTCGACAAAACGGCCACTGGAACGCGCGCGTTCGCGTGACGCCAGGCCGCGGGTGATGAAGGCTGCCTGCTGCTGGCGCCGCTGGACCTCGGTGCGGATGGCCTTCTCAATGAAGCTGGAACAAGTTTCGCCTTCCTGCAGCACGGACTCGACGGTCTGGCGCAGCGCGGAGTCGACATGGGGAGGCCAAGGCAGCGATGCAGTTTTCACGAGGCACCTCGTGCATTGCGATGGATGTTGGATGGGCCGTGTAATTCAATCCTGAGCCGTGATGCGACGCAAACGTTCGGTAATTAGATCCGCTCGGCTCCCGTCGGCGATCAGTCCGGGGAGGCAGTTGATGAAATCGGACTTGGCGAGCAAGCCGGCAAATGTCTTTGCCACGAAATCCCGCAAAGGCATGGACGCGTGTTGCAGCTCGTTCGGCAACTCGTCACGCCCGTCGACGACGTTGAGCACATCTTCCAAGTCATGGCTGGCCAGGTAATCGCCTTGGCCGCGACCCAGGAAGGCCTCAAGCTTGGTCGCCACGAAGGCCGGCGCGGCGACCATGCGGATCACGATCCCGTCGGCCAGCTGCATGGGCTGCGCTGTAGTCACCGCCTCGCCGTACCAGCGATTGCTGAAGCCAAGCACGTTGGAGTCCACCGGCATCAGGTCGAATGGAATGCCCGATGCCCGGTGTTTCCATCGGCAGATCACGCCGCTTGCGGCGTCGCGCACGAAGCCTCGCTGTTCGATCTGCTCCTCGACGCGATGAAAGTTCAGCCAGCCATCCGCTTCGACAACGGCATCCACGTCGAGGGTCGGACGTACGCCTTCGGCCAGCGGATCCGTCAGCAACAGACCCGCGATCGAACCGCCGACAAAGACCATCCGCTCGCGTAGCTCGCCCAGCGCGCCGGCGATTGCGAGCAGATGCGGCAGATTGGGGTCAGGCCGCTGCATCCAGACCACTCAAGGCGGCCAGGACGAACTTACCCGCCAGTTCGCGCTCGCGCGCGCGTCCCGTGCGCAGTGCATCCAGAAGCGCCAACAGCTGGTGGAGTGCCGGGTCGGCCAGTGCCGCCTGCGGAGCCGTGCGATAGATCGGGGACAGGCTAGGTCCGCGCGCACTGCCTTGCGGGTGGGCCCACACGGGCGCGTCTCCTCCACCGAGCAGCGCGCCGGCCAGGGGTGGTACGCCGTACGAGGTGGGCACGCCCCGCTTCACCGCGCCCACCTCAGCCGGGAAGGCATAGCGCGCACCGTGCAGCAGGAATTCCTGCAGGGCCGGGCGGATCGGCTGCCAGTCGCCTCGCCCCCGCTGCACCGCCAGCCCGGCAACGACCGCGCGCTTCACGCTGGCGTGTACTTCCGCAGCGCTCATCGACAGTTCCTTCGAGAGCGCGGCGAAGGTGAACTTGCGCTCCGGGTGCGCGCACACCTTGAGCAGCACCAACAATTCCTGGGGTTTGAGAGACATGGCCATATTCGCTATTCCCGAATAACGAATATGGCCGACGCGTCGCTGTTTGGCAAGGGCTGACTGTGCCGGCTATTGCGCCCCCCGTGTGCAAATCCGCGCTTCAGTTTCTGCCGCCGTGGCGGTGCGGCCTGCGCGCACGTCCTCCAGCCCCTTCGCCGCATCGCACGCAGCTTTTCCACCTTCAGCCCCCCGCCGATGCCAAGCGTTGAACGATATCGGTCAACAGGGCGTCGCGTTCGTCGTCCTGCAGTGCGGACAGGCCCAGCGGGCGCTCGGCCCGTCCGGACACGATCAGCTCGGCCAAGCCGTGGACGAGCGCCCAGGAGGCCATCAGGTCCTTCATGGCCGCCGGGTCCCGGTACGGGTTCCTGTTCGCGATCGCTTCGGTTTCGGCGACCAGCTTCTCGAACGTCTGCAGCGACGCCGTGGCGAACCGGGGATCGTCGCGGTCCGGCCGATCCGAGGCGAACATCAGCCGAAACAGCGCCGGGTGGGCGATCGCGAAGTCGATGTAGCCAAGCCCCGAGGCGACGATCCGCGCGCGGGGATCGGGCGCGGCGGCTGCCTGCCGGCGGCCCTGGAACGCGAGCAGCCGCTCGTAGCCGCGGGCCGCCAGCGCGGTCAGCATTCCGCGCAGGTCGCGGAAATGATGCGCCGGCGCCGCATGGCTGACCCCTGCGCGCTTGGCCACCGCCCGCAGCGAAAAACGCTCGATGCCGTGCAGCGCCAGCTCCTCCTCGGCCGCCTGCAACAGCGCCGAGGGCAGGTTTCCATGATGGTAGGGCTGTCGGTTCACCGGCTCGCCAACGTCAGCGCATCAGGACGCCGATGATACGGCTGCATCTTGACAGTGTCTAGTTAGGCTCGTAGGGTGATCCTGACAGTGCCTAGATGGCATCCATGCCGACCCGCCCATGCAGGGCGTCGGCCTGACAGGGGGTTGCAGTGAAAAAGTGGCTCGTTCGGATTTTCCTGGCCATCGCGGTGCTGGCGATCGCCAGCGGCGTGGTGACCTTCTTCGTCATCGAGGATGCCGTGGATACGATGTTCGGCGGCGCGACGCCGGTGGCGCAGCCGGGGCTGGCGCAGCGCTCGCCGGATCGGTTCGTGCTGGCCAACGTCTCGGTGCTCGGCCCCGCCGGGGAGGAGTTCCGACCACGGCAATCCATCCTGGTCGAGGATGGCGTCATCCGCGCCGTCGGCCCTTCGGTCGAGCCGGCCGGTTCGATCGCCGTGATCGACGGCAGCGGGCTGTTCGCCGTGCCCGGCTACACCGATTCGCACGTGCACCTGTGGAACAGCCCGAACGATCTGCTGCTGTACCTGGCGAACGGGGTCACGCAGGTCCGCGAAATGCACGGCCGCCCCCATCACCTGCAATGGAAGCAGGAGATCGAATCCGGGCGCCTGGGGCCGGACATGTACGTCGTCGCCGCGCAGCTCGCGTCCTATGGGCTCTGGGAGGGGCTCTGGGTGGGCTGGACCTCCGGGCGCAACGTGGTGCGCTCGCCGCCGGCCACCGCGCGCAGGATCGAATCGCTCGTCGAGCAGGGCTACGACGCCGTCAAGGCCAGCAGCTTCCTGAGCCGCGAGGCCTACGCCGAGGCGGGCCGGGCGTCGCGGGAGATGTCGGTCCCGTTGGTCGGTCATCTGCCCCTGGCCGCCGGCCTGCCGGACCTGTGGGCGTCGAACCAGTCCGAGGTCGCCCATGTGGAGGAGCTGGTGAAGGCGCTCGGTCGCGAGTTCGGGGGCCTGCGAAGCACCAATGCCGAGGCGTTCCTTGCCCATGTGCGGGCGCGGCGCGGCGAGATCGCCGAACGGCTGGCGGCGAACGGGATCCACGTCACCTCGACGCTGGCCCTGAGCGAAAGCTTCGGCCGCCAGGCGGTCGACCTCGAAGGCCTGCTCCCGGACGTGGCGCTCGGCTACGTCAATCCCGGCGTGGCGCAGGGGGACGCCATGGGCTGGGTGCCGGGCGTGAATCCGTACCGGGTGCCGGACGCTCACCGGAACGAGGGCTGGCGCGGCCGCAACGAGGCCTACTGGGCGGCCTACGCGCAGGCCCACCACCTGATGCTCGAGGCGCTGCTGGACGCGGGCGTCACCATTCTGGTGGGCACCGACGCCAACGTGCCGGTGATGGTGCCCGGGTTCTCGATGCACGAGGAAATGCAGGCGCTGGTGGCGGCGGGCATGCGCCCCGCGCAGGTGCTGGCCTCGGCGACGTCGCTGCCGGGCCGCTGGATGGAATGGAACACCGGCCGGATCGAGGAGGGTTTCCGCGCCAACCTGGTGCTGCTGCGCGAGAATCCGCTCGAGGACATCGGTGCGACGGCCAGCATCGAGACGGTCGTCGTCAACGGCCGCGTCCTGTCACGCGCCGATCTCGACGCCATGCTGCGGGCCGTCGAGGCCGCCAATCGGCAGGCCGGGTCGCCCGCGATCGCCGACTGATCCGGGCGGGGCGGCGATGAAGTGTCTGGATGCCATCTGCATTGCTTGTCGAGCGTCCAGGCGATCTCGGCTAGGCTTGCGGTCCGGCCCGAAGCCTGGCCGAACCGAGGAAAAATCCATGGGCAAGCCTTCGAAAAAATCGCCGTATTCGGTCGACAGCGCGCCTGGGAGGCCGATGAAGCGCATCGTTGCGATCGCCGCATTGCTGCTACCGCTTCAACTCTCCGCCGGGCATCCGGCAGCCACGGTTCCGGACCGCTTCGTGGGTCGCTGGGCCGGCAGCCCCGGCGCGTGCGATGCCCACATCGACGACTTGATCCTTCGGATCGCGCACCACCGCATCGCCTACTGGGAAAGCGAAGGCCCGATCGAGGCGGTGGTGGTGCGCGGCGACGAGATCGCACTCATCTCGGAGCTGTCCGGCGAAGGCGAAACCTGGCTCGCCACCGCGAAGTTCACGCTCTCGGCGGACGGCGACCGGCTGATCGACCGGACCAGCGCACCCGGCCGGGAGCTGGTGCGGCACCGGTGCGAAAGCGCCAGCGGTGCGTGGTTGGGCAAGCCATCGACGGCGATGCCGCTTCGCGGTGCCGCTTGAACCAGGGGCGGGCTTTCCGGGAAACAGGGAATCCATCGGCGTGAATCTGCCCCTGTCGCTTGCGGGCGTTCACGTCGCCCCAACCGCCCCGGCGTCTCTCATGTGCGCCGCGGACGGATCGGCAGCCCGGATGGCCGGCAGCGCTCGGCCCACCATCGGAGGAGCAATGAAGAACGACCATCGCATGGCCACGATGAAGTTCTCGAAGGTGTATCCCATGTATGTCGCCAAGGCGGAGCGCAAGCAGCGCACCCGGGAGGAGGTCGACCAGCTCATCCGCTGGCTCACCGGCTACAGCGAACGCGGCCTGCAGCAGCAGATCGACAAGGAAAGCGATTTCCAGGCCTTCTTCGCCGAGGCCCCGGCCATGCACCCCAACCGCGCGCTGATCAAGGGCGTGGTCTGCGGCGTGCGCGTGGAGGAGATCGAGGATCCGCTGGTGCGCAACGTCCGCTGCCTGGACAAGCTGATCGACGAACTGGCGAAGGGCAAGGCGCTGGACAAGATCATGCGGTGATGGTGATCGACGGGTCGAAGAACGGCCGCCGTGTGGCGGCGCTGCGCGGAGTTGCCCGTTTAGGTCGTCCCGGGCACCCGCTTCATCCAAACGCTGGATCCCAATGACTATCGACATCGCCTTTGCGGAAACCGACGAGCAGATTGCCGCCACCTTCGAGGTCATGCGGCAACTCCGGCCCCAGATCGCACAGGACCAGTACGTCCCGATGATCCGCAGCCTCATGGCGAGCGAAGGGCTCGGGCTGTTGGCGCTGCGGGACGGGGGTGCGGTCAGGGCCGTGGCCACGTATCGCGTCATGCGAATGCTTTACTGCGAGAAACTCATCTACGTCGACGACCTCGTCGTCGATGAGCGGGTGCGTTCGCGCGGCTACGGCGCCGCGTTGATCGCCAGGCTCAAGGAGCAGGGGCGGGCCCTGGGGTGCAGCGAAATCCAGCTGATCTCGCGCGTGACCCGGGAGCAGGCGCACCGGTTCTACTTCCGCGAGGGCTTCGGGATCGAGTGCTTCCACTTCCGGTCCAGGCTTTGCTGAGCACCGGGGCGACGGCCGCGCCGAAACGGCGTTGGCTGCGGCCGCGGGCCGTTCTGCCGCCTCGACATGCCGATCGACAATGCCCGCGGCATCGACTCCAGGCGGGGGTAAAACGGGCCGGGCGAAGTGGGGTCCGCACGCCATTCGCGCTTTACATGTAGAACCACGGCTCCTCGAGGCGCTCCAGGATCCGCTGCGCCAGGCCGGACGAGAACAGGTTGTCGGCGTTGCCGAACAGCACCACGCCGTCGCCCCGACCCGGGTAGAGATGGCAGTACGCCCGGAAGTCGCCGTTGTTTCCGGCGTGGTAGTAGCGCAGGCCCCGCGCCGTGGCCTTCACCGGAAAGCCCAGGCTCCGGTGCAGTTCGCCCTCTTCGTGCGGCAGGTCCCGCTGGATCGCCAGCAGCCGCGCCACCGCGGGCGCGCGGTCGCGGCCCGGCCGGGCCAGCATGGCCAGAAACCTGGCGTAGTCCGATGCCGTGGCGTGCAGGGTGTACGAGGCCCCGAACCCGTCATCGTGCCGGTGATTGTCGGTGGGGGTGCCGCCGCGGTGCCCGTACGCCTTGCGGGCGGGAATGGATGCGTCCCAGGTGTAGCGCATGGAAGGCGCGCCGATCGGCCCGAAGACATCCGCCTCCAGGCGCGCCTGCAGGCCGGCATCGTCCACGCCGAGCAGGTGCTTCAGCACGTCCTTGAGGTATTCGTAGGCTTCGCCGGAGTAGCCGAACCGCGTTCCCGGTTCGAACAGGAACTTGAGTTCGCCGCCGGTGTCCTGCCGCCAGTTCGGCAGCCCGGAGGCATGGGCCAGCACCATCCGCGCCGTCAGCCGGCGATGCCGCGGGTCGCCGGCGAGGTCCGGGTGCGGCAGGTAGCGGTACAGTGGCCGGTCCAGGTCCAGCAGGCCCTGCTCGGCCTGCAGCACGACGAAGGCCGCGAACACCGGTTTGGACAGCGAGGCCGCTTCGAACAGGGTGTCGGGCGTGACCGGCTCGCGGTTCGCCGCGTGCTTCACGCCGTAGGCGCCCTGGTGGACGATGCGGCCGTCCCGGAGCACCGCGATCGCCAGGCCGGGCACGCCGGCCGCTTCCATCTCGCGGCGGACGAACCGGTCGAGCGCGGCGAAGTCCCTCGCCTGGTGGGCGCCGGCCGGCGCTTCGGGGGCGGCCGCGCAGCCGGCCAGCAGCGCCGCCAGGGCGAACGACGCCAGTGCCGGCCAGCCGCTCCGCCGCTGGCGTAGCCTAGTTCCGCGGGAAGTCATTGTTGTAGCCGCTGGCGGCGGTCACGCGCACCCAGCCGATGCCGCCGTCCTTCGCCTCGAGGAAGCGGTAGCTGGTGTTGCGCGGGACCGAAAGGAAGGTCTGGTCGCCGACCGGGACGAGCGCCTGGGCGGACTCCGCGCCGGGCTCCCGCAGGCGCAGCTCGCCCTGCGCCAGCGTGAACACCAGCCGGTTTCTCCCATCCTCTTCCGCGCCGTAGGTGCCGGCGAAGCGCTCCAGCGCGGCCACGGGGACGGCGGTTTCCCGGTAGACCTCGGGTTCCAGCGGCGCCCAGCCATACTCCCGGGCCACCGCGCGGGCGATCGACGCCATCAGGTCGAAGCCCTGGTCGCTGTTGGTCATCACCACCAGCGCTTGCCGGTCCGGAAGCGAGCCGACCAGGTAGCTGGTAAAACCGGCGTTGCTGCCCCAGTGCTCGAACAGCAGTTCGCCCGGGCCCAGCTTCTTGGTGAAGCCCAGCCTGGCCTCGGAGCGGGCGAAGACCTCCGCCGCCAGTTCGTCCGAAACGATCCGGTTCCGGCCCGGGCCGTGGTCGGCCATGAGGGTGGCCGCGAACCGTGCGAGGTCACCGGGCGTGGACCACAGCCCGCCCGCGGCCAGGAACGGGAACGCGCGGTACGGGTAGGGGTGCAGATCGCCCGAGTAGCCGGTGGCGGCATCGGCCCGCAACGCTGGCGGCAGCGGTTGCGCGAAGGAGCTGCGCCGCATGCCGGCGGGCGCGAACACGATCCGCTCGGCCTCGGCGCCGAAGTCCCGGCCGGTCGCATCCTGGATGAGCTTCTCGACGATCAGGTACCCCGGGTTCGAGTACCTGTAGCGCTGGCCGGGCTCGGATTCGAGCACGGCCGGCGGATCCACCGAGGGCGCGGCGCCCGAGAGCAGGGCCTCCACCGTCGGCAGCGGCCGGTCGGGCGCGTAGGACGCCCACACGTGGTTCTTGACCCCGGCGGTATGGCCGATCAGCCGGCGCAGGGTGACCTTTTCGGTCTCGGTGAACCGGTCGGCGGGGAGCTTCCAGCCGCGCAGGTGCTGGTTGACGTCCTCGTCGAGGCCGAGCAGGCCCCGGTCCACCAGGTGCAGCGCGGTCATGGCCGCCACCGGCTTGCTCAGCGACGCTGCCGCGAACACCGTGTCGGGCGTGACCGGGGTGGCGGTCCGGAGGTCGGCGTAGCCGAACGCCTGCTGCCAGGCGATCTCGCCGTCGTCGACGAAGGCGATGGCGAGCCCCGGAATGCCCTCCTCCAGCATCGCCTGCGGGATCGACCTGGCGGCGAGGTGCCCGTCCAGGTAGTGGGCGGGCAGCAGGCCCTCGCGGACGCGCGCGGCCGCCGCTTCGGGGCTGGTGTCCGGCGCCGCCGCCGACGCGGTGGCGGCCGCCAGCCCCCAGAGCACGCCCAGGCAGGATGCGAGAAGTTTCATGAGATGAACGCCGGTGAAGGACCGGGGGCAGGCTGGCGCGGGCGCGGACGTCGATCAACCGCGATGCGACGGAACCGCCGAAAACGCGGATGGGTGCCCGATCGGGGCGACGGTTGGAGCGCGACGGCTGCGCGCGGCTGGGGCGGGCGAAGCGGGGCGCCGCGGCGTTGGCGCCGCGCAAAGCGAGCGGCCCCGTTTGAGTGGCGCGGCGGTTTGCAGTCCAATGGGCTGGCGCAAGGCTCCCGCAGGAGCCGGACCCCAGACTCTCGGAACGGGTGAGATCATGACCAAGGCAGCGAAGAAGCCGGCCCTGCTGTCCGGCGGCAATCCGCAGATCCCCAAGGGCGACGGCGACGGCCCGGTGCAGGCCTACATCGAGGCGATGCCGGGCTGGAAGCGGGAGGTGGGGGAGCGCCTGGACGCGCTGGTCGAAAAGGCCGTGCCGAAGGTGCGCAGGGCGGTGCGCTGGAACTCGCCCTTCTACGGCGTGGAGGGAAAGGGCTGGTTCCTCAGCTACCACTGCTTCGCCCGGTACGTGAAGGTGACCTTCCTCAACGGCGCCTCGCTGCGCCCGATGCCGCCGGAGACGTCGAAGCAAGAGCAGGTGCGCTACCTCCACATCCACGAGGACGAGGAGATCGACGAGGCGCAGCTGGCCAAGTGGTTCAAGCAGGCGGCGAAGCTGCCCGGCGACGCGCTGTTCTGAGCGGCGCACCCGGGTTCACGGGGCACCCCGCCATGGCCGACCGTCTCGCCTCCTGCTGCTGCGGCAAGCTCGTCGCCCGCGTACGCGGCGAGCCGGTGCGGATCTCGATCTGCCACTGCCTGGCGTGCCAGCGGCGCAGCGGCAGCGTGTTCGCCGCCCAGGCGCGGTTCCCTGCCGACGCGGTGACAATCGAGGGGCCGAGCACCGAGTACGTCCGCGTCGGCGACGAGGGCGGCAGGGCGCGGTTCCATTTCTGCCCGGTCTGCGGCACCACGGTCTTCTACACGCCCGATGCGCTTGCCGACGTGGTGGTGATCCCGATCGGGGCCTTCGCGGACCCGGCGTTCCCCCGGCCGCGGGTGTCGGTGTACGAGTCGCGCATGCACGGCTGGTTGGGGCTGCCTGAGGACATGGAGCACATCGACTGAGGTGCGGCCGGGTAAGGGGCGTCGGCTGTCGCGGCCATGGGGGCTTCGGTTGGGTGGCGGTGATGCCGGGTGTCGGCCGACGGCGCCGGCTTTCGCGTGCATGGCCCGCTCCTACGGGGGCGTTCCCGCGGGGATGACGGCGGGTGTCGCGCCGGTGCCGTTGTGCAGGGTGCACGGTTTCGGGCCGACCTAGGGACGACCCCAGATGCCGCGGCGCGTGGCAAGGCGCAGCATTCGCTCATGCGCGCGCCGCGCCCGTGGTGCGCCTCCCCACGGAGACAACGACATGGCAGTGATGATGCACGATGGCGGTGGTGGCTACGTTGCTCC
>NZ_JARXRM010000009.1 GCF_029887875.1 Luteimonas endophytica | reverse complement strand
TGTGATCTCTCAGTAGGTTGTTCATCCGGGGTGATCCCGGAACACTGGAGGTGCGACCCATTCAGCACCCCAGGAGCCCCGGATGAACCTGCATAAACATGCCCGTCTTACGCCTCGCGGTCGAGCCCTGCTTGTGGAACGGGTGATCGAGCACGGTCTTCGGGTCGAAGAAGCCGCCCACGCTGCGGGTGTGAGCACTCGAACGGCCTACAAGTGGTTGCGCCGCTTCCGCGAGGAAGGCCCGGGAGGGCTCCAGGACCGTTCGTCGCGCCCGCTTCGCTGCCCCAGTGCCACGCCGGCGCCGGTCGTCGAGCAGGTAGTCGCCCTGCGTCGCCAGCGGCGGACCTATCGCCAGATCTCGCTGGCACTGCCCGTCGGCCGGAGCACGATCGCGCGGCTGATGCGTCGTGCCGGTCTGCATCGACTGGCCGAGCTGGCGCCAGCGCGCCCGGACCACCGCTACGAGTACCCACAGGTGGGTGATCTGTTGCATCTGGACATCAAGAAGCTGGGCCGGTTCTGGCGCCCCGGACATCGCGTCACCGGCGCTCGCCAGGGCACTTCGGATGGCGCCGGTTGGGAGTTCGTCCACCTTGCCATCGACGACCACTCCCGGATCGCCTTCGGTACCGTCGAGAACGACGAACGTGGCACCAGTGCGTGCCGGGCGCTGCTGCAAGCGCTACGGTACTACCGCGGCCTTGGCATCACCTTCGCCCGGGTCATGACCGACAACGGCGCCTGTTACAAGTCCCGGCTGTTCCGCCGGCTCCTGCGCCGACTGGGCCTGCGCCACCTGCGCACGCGCCCCTACACGCCCCGTACCAACGGCAAGGCCGAACGACTGGTCCAGACCACATTGCGCGAGTGGGCTTACGCTCGCTCCTATGACAGCTCAGACCAGCGGCGCCAGGCCCTGCCTCACTGGCTCCATCAGTACAACTGGCATCGACCACATGCCAGCCTCGGCTACCGGCCGCCTATCAGTCGCCTCCAGCGTCCACTGAACAACGTCCTGGGTTTACACACCTAGTCGGTGGCGGGTCCCGGGGTGGCCGGCTGGGCCTGGAGACCGAATCGCCACAGGGCGGTGCGGTCCGTCAGGTGTGCCAGATGGGAATGGCCCAGCGCGAGCGCCGGAGCGGTCTGCATCGCTGTGGCGGTTCGCAGCCGCAGGTGTTCGAGACCGCGCGCCTCGCCGTCGGCGCGGCCCAGCGCCAGCGACCAGTCGTCGCCATCGAGCCGCGTGCCCGAAGCGGTGCGCGTGGCCGCCATCCCGGCCAGCATCAGCTGTTCGACGATGGCGTCGTGCAGCGCGGCGGGCACGTCCACGGCCAGCCCGGTCACCTCCACGAACCCTTGGTCCGCGCGCCAGCGGGACGCCAGCGCCTCGGCCCGCGTCGCGCCCGACGGCCGCGCGGCGTCTCCCGATTGCCAGCGCACGAACTCCGGCCGGTACGCCATCGCCCAGAGCACCAGTCCTGCGCCGCCGGCGGTGGCATCGCGCTGCACGGCGTCGTACCACGGCACCGGCGGGTCGCTGTGCCGCCAGGCCACGGCGCTGCGGCGGATGTCGTCGCCGTAGGCCCGTCGCCAGATGCGTTCCAGCCGGAGCAGCGGCGCCGCGTCGTCGAAGCCCATCGCGATGCCGACCTTGCCCACCGGCTCGTGGAAACGGTTGTCGGGGCCGAAGAACTCCAGGTAGGTCTGGCGGCCACGCAGGAACACGCGGTCGGCGTCGGGCCCCGGCGGCGCGTGATCGGGCAGTCCCGCGTCCAGCGGCCCGAGCGCGCGCCGGAACTGGGCGCTGTCGCGCAGGGCGGCGAAGGTCGGTCCGTCCAGCACCACGTACACGTGGTTGAGTGCGGGCGGCGCCGGCGCGGGGCCGGCGGCGGCGGGGCCCGTCGCCGGCGTGCGGGCGCATCCTCCCAGCGCCAGGCCCACCGCCGCCAGAAGGAGGCATGCCTCGACCAGGCGCGACCGGCGCCAGCCCCGACGCGGAAGCGCGTCGGCACCGCGCATGCCGCCACGCGCTTCGGTGGCGATGGGTCGGCTCATCGGGACTTCCGGTAGCGATCCGCCCAGGACCGGCTCGGCCCGGGGGCCGTCTGCGGGGCCGCGGCCGGGTCCGCCATGTGCCGTGCCGCCAGCAGCCGTTCCAGGCCGCCCAGATCGCCCGCGTCGCCCAGGCCGGCGGCGTGCCAGCGGCCATCGTCGCTGCGGGTGACCGCGATCGCGCCCGGCGCCGCGCTCACCGTGAATCCGCAACGGCGCAGCATGCGTTCGCACCAGGTCCCCGCCACGCCGTCGACCGCCACCCGCACCGGCGGGCCGTCCGCCGCCGGGCTCTCGAAGCGCCCCGAGGCGGGCGAGAACGCCACGTTGTCCTGGTCGAACGCGCGCCCGAGCGCGCCGGAGAGCACGATGTCCTCGGGCGCTCCGTGCACGCACTGCCCGCCGCCGGGCAAGAGCCACAGCCGGTCGGCGGTCTGCAGCGACAGTTCCAGGTCGTGGCTGGACAGCACCACGCCGATGCCGCACGTGCGCGCCACCCGCCGCAGCATCGCCACCATGGTCACCCGGCTGGGCAGGTCGAGGAACGCGGTGATCTCGTCCAGCAGCATCAGCTCCGGCTGCTGCGCCAGCGCGCGGGCGATCAGCGCGCGCTGGCGCTCGCCGTCGCTCAGGCTGTCGAGCGTGCGGGCGGCCAGGTGCGCGCCTTCGACCAGGCGCAGGCTGTCGGCGACCGCCTCGCGGTCCCCCGCGTCGAGCGCGTCGCGCCAGCCGGTGTGCGGGTGCCGGCCCATGGCGACCAGTTCGTGCACGCGCAGCCCGGGGATCTCCGGCCGCTCGGTCAGCACCACCGCGATGCGCCGCGCCAGCTCGCGCGGACGGTGCTCGCGCAGCGGCCGGTCCAGCAGGCGGACCTCGCCCTGCAGCGGCGGATGCAGCCCGGCCAGGGTCCGCAGCAGCGTGGACTTGCCCTGGCCGTTGCGCCCCAGCAGGCAGGCGAAGGTGCCCCGCGCCAGCCCCAGCGCGGGAATGCGCGCCAGTTCGCGGCCGCGATAGCCGATCGCCAGATCCTCGATCCGCAGCAGGCTCATCGCGCCGCTCCGCCCAGGCTGCGCGCGCGCAGCAGCAGCACGATCACCGCCGGTGCGCCGATCAGCGCGAGGATGGCGTTGAGGTGGAGGAAATGCTGCCGCCAGGGCAGGTGCACCGCCAGGTCGGCCGCCAGCGTGAGCAGCCCGCCCAGCGCCAGGGTGGGCAGGATCAGCGCGCCGATGCGCGCGGTGCCGGCCAGGCCGCGCGCCAGGTGCGGCACGATCAGGCCGACGAAGGCCACCGGCCCGCAGAACGCGGTGACCGGCGCGGCCAGGAGGATCGCCGCGCCGAGCACCAGCCGGCGCAGCCGCGCCACGTCGACGCCGAGGCTGCGCGCGTAGGTCTCGCCCAGCAGCAGCGCGGTCAGCGGCTTGGCCAACCAGACGGCCGCGGCGAGCGCGATCAGCAGCGGCGGCAGCAGCGTGGCGAAGTCCTGCCAGATCACCCCGGCGAAGGTGGCGTCGTTCCAGGACGCGAAGATGCGCGTCTGGGTGCGGCTGGTGAAGTGCAGCAGGATGCTGATCAGGCCCTGGGCGAGGAAGCCGAGCATCAGGCCCAGCACCAGCAAGGTCACGGTCTGCACCCGGCGCGCGATCGCGGCCATCGCCAGCGCCACCGCCAGCGTGCCCAGCATCGCCCCTGCAACGATGCCGAGCCCGGCCAGGCCGGTGATCATCGCCAGCGCCGCCGGCCCCACCACCGCGCCAGCGACGATCACCAGGGCGGCGCCGAACTGGCCGCCCGCCATCAGCCCGAGCGACCACGCGTCTGCCAGCGGATTGCGGAACAGGGTCTGCAGCAGCAGCCCGGCCAGGCCCAGCGCGGCGCCGCCGGCCAGCGCCGCGATCGCCCGCGGCAGCCGCAGCTCGCGCAGGATGCGGGCGTCCGGCGCGTCGCCGCCCAGCGCCAGCAGCCCGCGCAGCAGCTGCGCCGGGGTCAGCATCTCCTGGCCCGCCGCCAGGTTGCCGGCGAAGGCCAGCGCGAGCAGCAGCGGCAGGCCCAGCGCCCATGGCCACCGCCGCCGATCCGCTGCGGGATCGGCCTGCACCGCAGCGGTGCTCAACGGAATTCCCCCGGCCGCAGCGGCCGCAGGAACACGAACGGCGCGTCGACAAGGCCGGGATGCAGCGCCTTGACGAAATCCTGCAGCACCCAGTCCGGGCGCACCACGCCGGTCTGGTACCAGTCGTAGGCATTGGCCTGCGGGTCGATGCGCGCGGTGTTGCCGTAGAGCCGGCCGCCACGCCAGGCGCCGAGGCCCTGCAGCAGCGCGAGGCTGCGCGGCGGCGCGGCGTGGATGTCGCCGAGGATCCACACCGCGGCGGTATCGGCGGCCGGCAGCACGGCCTCGGTCGAGACCATCTCCGAGGCGTGCGCGCCGGCCTGCCCGGGGCGCGCCAGCAGGTTGCGGCCGCCCGCATCGGCGAGCAGGCGGCCCTCGGCGCCGCGCACGGTGGCCACCCAGCGGTCGGCGCCGGCCGGATAGGCCCACAGCACCGGCGTCGGCGGCAGCGCCGACGCGGCCCGGCGCAGAGCGGCGACACGCGCCTCGATCCGCCCGAACAGCGCGTCGGCCTGCGCCTGCCGCCCGGCCAGCAGCCCGTACACGCGCAGCCACTCGGCGCGGCCGAGGTAATGCGGCTCGTCCTCGGCGAAGGTCGGCAGCACCGGGATGCCGAGCCGGCGCGCGCGTTCCAGCGCGGCGGCGTGCTCCAGCGAGCCCATGCGCATCAGGAACACGTCCGGCACCTGCCGGACCAGCACGTCGAGGTTGGGCGGCGCATGCCAGTTGTAGCCCACCTGGCCGATCTCGCCCGCCAGCGTGCGGGTGCGGATGGCGCGGTCGTAGGATCCCAGACCGCCGACCGCCACCAGCCTGTCGGCGATGCCCAGCTGGCCGAGGAACGCCTCGTCGGCGCCGGAGTTGGTAGCGATGGTCCGCACCGGCGTGCGGATCACCTGAGCCCCGGCCAGCGCGGCGGGCAGCTGCGGCAGCGGTGCGCCGCGAGGCACCAGCACCACGGTGTCGCGCCGTGGCACCGTGCCCTCGCCGCCGTCGGGCACCGGCCCCGACACGCGGACCACCGTATAGCCCGGGAAGCGATGGATGTCAGCGTGGCGCGCGTGGCGCAGCGGCAGTTGCGTGCCTCCCTCCGGCAGCGCCCCGGCATCCTGCCCAGCTGTGGGCGCGGGTCCACAGCCGGCCAGCGCGAGCGCGCCCAGGAGCGGCAGCCCGGCAAGCCCCGCCAGCTTGCGCATTCCCCCCATCACAGGCCCCCGTACTTGCGCATCCCGCCGCGCCCTTCGTCGTCGTTCTTGGTCAAGGATGTTATATCATCACGTTATCAACTGGGGAGGTGGGCGTGGGTCGTTTCCGGGGCGTGGCGCTGGCGGTGGGGGTGTGTGCGGCAGGGGGATTGCAGGCGGCCGAGGGGCCACTGGCCGCGACCGACCTGGATGCGATCACCGTGTACGGCCGGGTGCTGGGCCGCATCCCCGGCGAGACCGCGACCAAGACCGGGGCGCCGGTGCTCGAGACGCCGTTCGCGGTCAACATCGTCCCGCGCGAGCTGCTGGACCTGCGCAACGTGACCGACATCGGCGCGGCGGTGGAGACCGTCGGCGGGGTGCAGCGCACGATCGGCTTCTCCGGCAACCAGCGCTTCCGCATCCGCGGCTTCCCGGCGATCAGCACGCTGCGCGACGGCATGCGCCAGAGCGTCTCGCAGCCGGAGATCGACCTGCAGGGCATCGACAGCATCGAGGTGCTGAAGGGCCCGGCCTCGGCGCTGTACGGCCGCTTCGAGCCCGGCGGGGTGATCAACTTCGTTTCCAAGCGGCCGCAGGAAAGCTTCGCCAGCGAGGCCACGCTGACCGGCGGCAGCCACGACTACGCGCGCGCCGGCTTCGACCTCACCGGCCCGCTCGGCGACGGCGACACCTGGCTGGGGCGGCTGAACCTGGCGCACGAGGACGCCGGCAGCTTCCGCGACCTGGTCGACAACCGCCAGACCTACGTGGCGCCGGCGCTGGAATGGCGGCCCGACGCCGGCACCAGCCTGCTGCTGCGGCTCGAGTACCTGCGCCGCGACGCGGCGTTCGACCGCGGCCTGGGCAACCACCCGCGCTTCCTGGAGGTGCCGCTGTCGCGCAACTACGGCGAGCCGTTCCACCGCATCGCCAAGCGCCAGCACGCCGCCGGCCTGGAGTTCAACCGCGTGCTCTCCCGCGACTGGCGGCTGCGCGTGGCGGGGTTCTGG
Organism: Luteimonas endophytica; assembly: GCF_029887875.1. Taxonomy (GTDB): domain Bacteria; phylum Pseudomonadota; class Gammaproteobacteria; order Xanthomonadales; family Xanthomonadaceae; genus Luteimonas; species Luteimonas endophytica. The sequence continues at coordinate 21,315 of NZ_JARXRM010000009.1, read as the reverse complement.
TCGGACGTGGACGTGCCGGAAGAGCAGTTCTTCAACTACGGCTTTCCGGCGCTGGACGGCGACACCGTCAACCGCAACCTGGTCGGCTACCGCGAGCGGCAGAAGGACCTGACCCTGCAGGGCGAGCTGTACGGCCGCTTCGCCACCGGCCCGGTGCGCCACCAGCTGCTGGCCGGCGTGGAGCACGGCAGCGACCGCCTGGCCTACCTCGACGGCCGCATCGCCTACGGCCAGCCGGTCGATTTCGACGCGCCGGTGCCGTCCGGCCCGCCGGACGCCTGGGAAGACACCGGCGACAGCCGCTACGAATACGAAACCACCGCGCTGTACCTGCAGGACGAGATGGCCCTCGGCCGCTGGCGCCTGCTGCTGGGCGGGCGCGCCGAGCGCACCGACACGCTGTCGTTCTACACCGGCGGCATCGACCCGGCGATCACCCGCCGCGACTCGCCGTTCTCGCCGCGCGCAGGGCTGAGCTTCCTGGCCACGCCCGACCTGTCGTTCTACGCCAGCTGGGCGCGCTCGTTCCGCAACGAGGCCGACGCCGGCCTGCTGGAACAGGGCATCACCCCCAAGCCCACCCGCGGCGATCAGATCGAGGTGGGGGTGAAGTCGATCCTGCTCGACGGCCGCGCCGAGGCCACCCTGGCGCTGTTCGACCTGCGCAAGACCGACGCGGTGGTGGCCGACCCGGTCGACTGGAACCTGGTGGTGCAGGCGGGCGAACTGCAGTCGAAGGGCATCGAGGCCGAACTGTCGATGCGCCCGGTCGACGCCTGGACACTGGTGGCCTCCTACGCCCATATCGACGCCACCATCCGCGAAGACACCAACGCATTCCTGGTCGGCAACCGCCTGGCCGGCATTCCCCGCACCCAGGCCTCGCTGTGGACCTCGTGGGCGTTCGAGGGCGCGCTGCACGGCCTCACGGTGGGCGGCGGCGTGTTCCATTCCGCGCGCCAGGCCGCCACCACCGCCAACAGCTTCGACCTGCCGGCCTACACCCGCATCGACCTCAACGCGCGCTACGCCTTCGCCGACGGCTACGCCGTGCTGCTCAACCTGGACAACGTCACCGACACCCGCCACTACATCACCGGCGGCTTCTCGCAGATCTACCCGCAGGCGCCGCGCAGCGTGCGGGTGTCGCTGTCCAGGCGCTGGTAGGCGCGGGCCCGCCAAGCACCGGGCTGCACGGTCAGCCGCCAGCCGCTGCCGAAAGCGTGCGCCTCCACTCCCGCGGCGCCTGCCCGGACTGCGCCTTGAAGGCCCGCGACAGCGCGGCCTCGCTGCCGTAGCCGACTTCCGCCGCGATCGCCTTCAACGCACGCCCGCGGCGCAGCGCCCGCTGCGCCAGCCGCACGCGCCAGCCCTGCAGGTAGTGCCCGGGGGTCACGCCGACGGTGTCGCGGAACGTCGCGGCGAACACGCTGCGCGACATCCCGGCAACGCCGGCCAGCGCCTCGAGCGTCCACTGCCGCGCCGGCGCCTCGTGCATCGCCACCAGCGCATTGCGCAAGCGGGAATGCGACAGCCCGGACAGCAGCCCGCTACGCACCTCGCCGCTTTCCATCAGCTGGCGCAGCACCTGGATCATCACCACCTCGAACAGGCGCTCGATCAGCGCGATGCGTCCGCAGCGCTGCTCGAACGCTTCCTCGAACAGCAGCGCCAGCACCGGCCCGGTCCCCGGCACGCCGTCCAGCGGCAGGCATACCAGCGGCGGCAGCGCAGACGCGATCGGATTGTCGGCGCCGCCCTCGAACGAGAGGTTGGCGCAGACCATGTCCGCGCCGCGCTCGGGGTCGGTGACGAAGCGATGCGTCAGCGGCCGCGGGAACAGCAGCAGGCTGGGCCGGTCGAGGTGCAGCCGCTCCGCGCCATAGTGCACTTCGACGGCGCCGCTGCGCACCAGATGCAGCTGCCCGTGCCTGGGGTCGCTGTCCAGGGTGTTGATGCCGCACAGCGGCCCGGCGTTGAACACCTGCGCGCTCACCGGGAAGTGCGCCATCAGCGCCGCGAGTCGATCGGCCATTTCCGTACTCCAGATCAAGTTTTACGGATTCTACGCCACCAATCGTACTGCCTGCGGCGCGAACATACGTCTCGCCGGACAGCCATCCGCCCGGCAACGCCACCCATCCCGACAGGACACCGACGCCATGAGCAACCCGATCCGCACCCTCGCCGCCCCGCTGCTGGCCATCGCCCTGCAGGCCGGCCCCACCGCCCAGGCCGCCCAGCCGGCCACCCCGGCCACCCCGGCCGAGGCCGCCGCCGCGGCGACCGTCGACGGCAACCATGTCGTCACCCACGACGGCGTTCGCCTCTACTACAAGGACTGGGGCCCGAAGGACGGCCCGGTCGTCACTTTCAGCCACGGCTGGCCGCTGAACTCGGACAGCTGGGAATCGCAGATGCTGTTCCTGGCCTCGCAGGGCTACCGGGTGGTGGCGCACGACCGCCGCGGCCACGGCCGTTCCAGCCAACCCTGGAACGGCAACGACATGGACCACTACGCCGACGACCTGGCGGCGGTGATCGAAGCCCTCGAACTCGACGACATCACCGCGGTCGGCTTCTCCACCGGCGGCGGCGAGGTGGCGCGCTACATCGGCCGCCATGGCACCGGGCGGGTGAAGAAGGCCGTGCTGGTCAGCGCGGTGCCGCCGATGATGCTGCGCACCGCCGACAATCCCGGCGGCGTGCCGCTGGAGGTCTTCGACGGCCTGCGCAAGGCCTCCCTGGAGAACCGCGCGCAGCTGTATCGCGATCTCGCCTCCGGCCCGTTCTACGGCTACAACCGTCCCGGCAGCGAACCCTCGCAGGGGCTGATCGACAGCTGGTGGGCGCAGGGCATGCAGGCGGGCCACAAGAACACCTACGACTCGATCGCCGCGTTCTCGGCCAGCGACTTCCGCGGGGACCTGGCGAAGTTCGACGTGCCCACGCTGGTGATCCATGGCGACGACGACCAGATCGTGCCGCTGGACAGCTCGGGCAAGGCCTCGGCCGCGCAGGTCGAGGGGGCGAGGCTGATCGTCTACCCCGGCGCGCCGCACGGCCTCACCGACACCCACAAGGAACGCTTCAACCAGGACCTGCTGGCCTTCCTCGAGGAGTGAGCGGCCCGGGGCCTGCGCCAGGCCGCCGGCATGGCAGCCGCCATGCCCCCCGGTCGCCCCGCGGCACGGACTTCGAGCGGACGCGGCGGCGCGCAGACATGCGGCCGCCGCGTTCGGCGCGTTGCCGCACGGGGCCCGGCGCTGTCCGGCTCAGCCGCCGACCAGCCGCCGCACCGCCCGGTATTCCCGCAGCCAACGCCGGCGCATCCTGCGGTTCAACCATGCGGTCGCGCCCACGCAGGCCACGGCGGCGACCAGCAGCGCCAGCCCGGCCTCGCGCCACGGCTTGCCTGCCAGCAGCCACACGCCCGCGTTGGCCACCACCGCATAGCCCAGCAAGCCCCAGGCCGCGGCGCGTGCGAGCCACAGGTCGCGCAGGCCGGTGCGCAGCTGGGCGAGCCGGCGCCGCGCGTAGCTGCTGCCGCTCGCGGCCGCGTCCGCTGCATGCCGGCGCGGCGCGCGCAGCACGATCGCCCATGCCACCGGCAGGTATGCCACGAAGAACGGCATCAGCAGCCAGTGCGCAGGTTCGATGCGGCCGCTCAGCAGTGCCCGGCCGAACACCACCAGGGCCGCCACGGTCAGCGCCACCTCCACGCCGCGCAGCAGGCGCAGCCGCAGCTGGCGCCGGCGGACCCGACGGGTCAGGTCCTGCTGCGCGGCCGCGTGGGTCTGGCCCTGCCAGGCGTCCTTCAACAGCTCGTCGAAATTCATGCGGTGCTCTCCTCCTTCGACAGCGCCTTCAGCCGCGCGCGGGCGCGATGCAGCCGCACCCCGACGTTTTCCGCGCTGATTCCCAGCATCTGTGCGATCTCCTGGTAGTCGAAACCTTCCAGCTGCAGCATCAGCACCTGGCGCAGGTTGAGCGGCAAGGTGGCCAGCGCCTCGAACAGCCACTGGGTCCGCGCGCAGGCGCAGGCGCTGGCGGTGGCCGGGTCGGCCACGTCGTGCAGCGCCTCGTCGAACGGCACGGGTGAGGGATGCCGCGTTTCCGCGCGCACGTGGCTGGCGCCCAGGTTGTGGGCGATGCGCAGCACGAACGGCAGCAGCATGTCCGCCTCGCGCAGCCGCGGCAGGCTCTCCCAGACGGCGAACAGCACCTCCTGCAGCAGCTCCTCGCGCACGGCGGGGTTCAGCTCATAGCCGCACACCGCGCGCCACAGCTGCGGATGGAAGGCTTGGACCTGGGGCCAGAGTGGATGCATGCGGCACGGGGGAAGTGGATCGGCGGTCGCCGAAAAGACGGTCGACAACCTTCAGTCGTCGCCGGAGGGGCATTTCTTACACACGAAGTTTTTGTTTTTCTTCGTAAGAAATTCCCTGGCCCGGGTGACTTAGGAGACAACCCACTCCAAGGACACACCGACGATGCGACGTTCCCCCCTGGCAAGGCTGCTGCTCCCCGCCGCCCTGGCCTGCGCCCTGGCCCCCGCGCTGGCCACCGCCCAGCCCGCAACCGCCGCGCTGGCGCTCGACAATGTGCACATCGTCGAGGCCGAACACAACCGCGTGAGTGCGCGCAGCTGCGTGCGGGTGGAGGGCGCCCGCATCGCCGGCATCGCCGCGGCGGGCGCGCCGGCCTGCCTGCAGGGCGCCCGCGCCGTCGACCTGCAGGGCCGCTACCTGGTACCGGGCCTGATCGACATGCACGCCCACCTCACCCTGGGGCCGCTGGAGATCGAGCGCGAGCGCGGCCGCGCGGTGATGCAGGCCCTGCCCGACGACGACATCGCCGAACACAACGCCGCGCGCCTGGTGGCGTTCGGGGTCACCACCGTGCGCAATCCGGGCGGCGACCTGCCGGCGGCGGCGCGCTACCAGGCACGCCTGGCCGCCGGCGAGCTGGTCGGCCCCGAGGCCTTCAACGCCGGCCCGGTCATCAACAACGCCGACCTGCCCGGCCTGTCCACCGCGGCGCACAGCGCCGCGGAGATGGAACAAGTGGTGCGCGCACAGGTCGAGGCCGGCGCCGACTGGATCAAGCTCTACACCGGCCTCTCCCCGGAACTGCTGCAGGCCGGCATCGACGCCGCGCACCGGCATGGCCGCCCCGCCGTCGCGCACCTGGAAAGCATCGCCTGGCCCGACGCCCTGGCGATGGGGCTGGACGGCATCGTCCACCTGATGCCGCTCAGCCCGGATCTGCTGACGCCGGAGCAGCGCGCGGCCTGGCAGGCCGGCGCGCGCGGCGGCACCTATTCGTTCTTCGAGTGGTGGGAGCACTTCGACCCCGAAGGCCCGCAGGCCGAGCGGCTGGTGGCGGCCTACCGCGAGCACCGCCCGGTGTTCGACGCCACCCTCGTCGCCTTCCATGCCGGCTTCGTGCAGGACCAGGACAACCCGTACAAGGACGACGCCCGCCGCCATGCCCACCCGCGGCTGCTGGCCAGCTGGAACGACTGGTTCACCTTCGCCATCGGCTGGGAGCCGGAAGACTTCGCACGTGCCCGCGCGGTGTGGCCGAAGGTGCAGCGCATGGCCGCGCGCCTGTATGCCACCGACGCCCGCATGACCGTGGGCACCGACATGAGCAACCCCTGGATCGCCCCCGGCATCAGCCTGCACCGCGAACTGCAGCTGCTGGCCGAGGCCGGCGTGCCGAACGCGACCCTGCTGCAGGCGGCCACCCGCAATGCCGCCGAGGCGCTGGGCGCCGGCCAGCGCCTGGGGCGGGTCGCGCCCGGTTTCGAGGCCGACCTGCTGGTGCTCGACGCCGATCCGCTGGAAGACATCCAGCACACCCGCGACATCCACGCCGTCGTGCTCGACGGCGCATTCCTCACCACCACCGCACTGAACCGACTCAAGGGAGAATGACCATGAAGCGCAAGTTCCGACATCTCGCCACCCGTACCCTGCTCGCCGCCGGCCTGGCCCTGGGCCTGGCCGGCACCGCCCACGCCGGCCCCGAGGACTGGGAAACCCCCGAGGCGATCGTGCACGCCCTGTACGAGACCATCTCCGGCGATGCCGGCGCCAAGCGCGACTGGGACCGCTACCGGGCCCTGTTCCTCGATGGCGCGCGCATGTCGGTGGCGATGGACTCCCGGATCGGCAGCGGCATCATGGGCATGGGCAGCGAGGAGCTGATCGCCCACACCGAGAGCGCCTACGCCGCCACCGGCTTCCACGAGCTTCCGCTGGTGACGAAGGTGGAGCAGCACGGCCTGCTGGCCTCGGTGATGAGCAGCTTCGAGATCCGCCTGCGCCGCGGCGATGCCGAGCCGCTGATGCGCGGACTGAACCACTTCCAGCTGCTCAACGACGGCGAGCGCTGGTGGATCGTCTCCAACGTGGGCACGGTGGAGACGCCCGCCTCGCCGCTGCCCGACGCCCTGCTGCCGGCGGCCCGGGGAGGTGCGCGATGAGCGCCCCGGTGATCGCCGAGGCGGCGCAGTCGCAGTCGAAGCACCGCCGCAAATGGTTGTGGATCGCCACGGCCGGCGCCGCGTGCCTGCTCTCGTGGGTGGCGCTGGCGGTGGGCATCGCGCTCGGCGTGGGCACCGCGGCGATGCTCGTCCTGGCCACCCTGGCCGCCGTGACCACCGAAGGCACGGTCTGGCTGGCGGCGCTGCTGCTCGGGGTGAGCGTGTACCAGGCGCGCCGGCGGCTGTGGGAGAAGGTTCGCGCGCGCTTGCGTTGAGGCGGATTGGACGCCCTCGGCCCGCAGTGCTGCCATCCCCGGCCACGCCGGCCGGGGATGCGGTTTCAGCCGGCCTCGTGACCTGGTGGAGTCGGCCTTCCGTCTACCTGATGGACGCGACTGGCGGCTCGGCGAAATGCTCGACGACGTTGGCCAGGCAAACCTCCATGTAGCCCTTCCATTGGCTCTTCACGAACAGGGTCAGCGGTAGCCTGGCGAAGCGGTGCTTCGCCTGGAAGGTGTAGGTCCACTTGACCTTCGTCCCGCCGGCCGCCGTCTCGAACCAGAACTGCCCGCGCGCCTCGCTCATCAGGTGCTTCAGCGCGAAGCTCGGGTCGCTCACCCGGTAGGCGAAGTAGGAAGGCCGATCGTAGTGCGTCAGGCGCTCGTTCACGGTGCTGCCATCGGCCAGGTGCACGACACGGTGGGAACCGGGGCGGTCCCACGGGCCCGAGACCGCCGAGGTGGACGCGACACCAGGCACCATGCCGTAGCCGGTGAGGATCCTGGGCAGCACATCCTCGGCTGCGATGAAGCCGAAGACCTCGTGGATGCCGCGCGGGATGAAGGCTTCTCGCGTCACCGCGACGTTCAGCCGGCCCGCCCGGCGCAGATCGATATCGTTCATGAAATTTTTTCCAGAAGGATGTGGTTGCCGGCAGTCCTTCCTCGTGGAAGCACACTGCCGGAATGGATGGACCGCCTCGCCCGAGGCGCAGGACGAAACCTCCGGGTTTCGGCGCCCGATGCCTTCGGCAGACCGGCCCCGCGCTACGCGAGGAACGGGTTGATCGCCGCCAGCGTCTCGTCGAAGCGGCCCTCGGCCTCGGCGTTGCGCATGAAGCCGACGCCCTCCACCAGGATCTCGCGCGGCGTGGGCGACTGCTGGAAGCGCGCGAGCACCTGGTCGGCGAACGTGTCGAGCGGCATGAAGCGCTCGTTGGTCCTCTGGCCCGGGGTCAGGTCCGTCCGCACCGCGGGCGGCACCAGCTCGATGACCTCGATCCTGCCCTTCAGTACCGCACGGAGCGACTCGGTGTAGCTGTGGATGGCGGCCTTGGTGGCCGAATAGGTCGGGGCGATCACCAGCGGCACGAAGGCCAGGCCCGAGCTGACGTTGACGATGACCGCATCGGGCTGGCGGCCCAGGTGCTCGATCAGGGCGTTGGTCACCCGGATGGGGCCGAGCAGGTTGCTGGTGATGGAGGCTTCCGCGTCGCCCAGGTCGCGGGACCTGTCGGGCGGCCCTTCAATGCGCATGATGCCGGCGCTGTTGAACAGCACGTTGACGGACGGATGCTCGGCGACGAGCTTCTGGGCGAACGCCGCGACGCTGGCGGCATCGTCCATGTCGAACGTCAGCGCATGGAGGTTCGGCCGGTCCCCGATCGCCTCGACCAGCGGCTGCATCCGCCGGCCCGCGATGATCACGGTGTTGCCGAGGTCGTGGAAGCGATGCGCCAGCGCCCTGCCGATGCCCGTGCCGCCGCCGGTGATGAGGATGGTGTTGCCTGTGGTCTTCATGTTGCGATTCCTTCAGGTGGGCGACCGAGCGAGCCACGCTCGCGTCGGCCGCTATCGATGAGATGCCCGGCGGCAGCCGTGCCGTGCCGGAGCGTGTGGGTGAGTGGCGCGGACGACGCTGGGGCTGGGACGGCGCCGTGCGCCGTCGACCGGTCAGCCGCGATCGAGAACGGGGTAGTCGGTGTAGCCTTCGGCGCCGCCGCCGGCGTAGAACAGGGGCACCCGCGGTGCGTTCAACGCCGCCCCTGCCTTTAGGCGGGCCACCAGGTCCGGGTTGGCGAGCGCCATGGTGCCCAGGGCTTCCATGTCGGCGACGCCTGCCGCGACGTCGGCCCCGACCTGCTCGCGCGTGCGGCCCGGGCGGTTGACCACCAGCACGCCGCCGAAGGCGCGGCGGATGTCCGCCAGGAGCGCATCGTTGCCGGTATGCAGGACGTGCAGATAGGCGATGCCGATCCTGTCGAACTCCGCCGCGAGGTGGCGGTAGAGATCGTCGTTGTCGTTGCCTTCGACGATGCCCCCCGTAGCGAGCCCGGGAGACAGGCGGATCGCCGTCTTCCCGGCACCGATCGCGGCGGCGATCGCCTGTACGACCTCGAGTGCGAACCGCGCCCGGTTCTCGAGCGAACCGCCGTATGCGTCGTTTCGCGCGTTGGCGTTCGGCGCGAGGAACTGGTGCACCAGGTAACCGTTGGCGCCGTGGATCTCCACGCCGTCCGCGCCCGCTTCGACCGCCCGCGCCGCGCCGTGGGCGAAATCGGCAACGGTCTGCCGGACTTCGGCGGTGGTCAGCGCGCGGGGCTCGGGCACCGGCAGCATGCCCTGGGGCGTGAACATGTTCTCGCCGGGGGCGATCGCCGAGGGCGCGACCGGCTGGCGATGGTGCGCCGTGTTCTGCGGATGGGACCTGCGGCCGACGTGCATGAGCTGGATGAAGAGACGGCCATCCGCCTGGTGGACCGCGTCGGCTACCTTCCTCCAACCGGCCACGTGGGCGTCGGTGTAGATGCCAGGCGTGTTGAGATAGCCCTGCCCGTCTTCGGACGGCTGGGTGCCTTCGGTGACCAGCAGGCCCATGGTTGCGCGCTGCGCGTAGTACTCGGCCGCCAGCGCGCCGGGCGTGCCGTCGGGCCTGGCCCGGCTGCGGGTCATCGGCGCCATGGCGAGGCGGTGCGGCAGTTGCAGGTTGCCGACCTGGATCGGGGACCAGACGTCGGTCATGTCGTTTCTCCTTGTCGCTGGACGATGAAAGGGGGGAGGCTCACAGCCGGCCCGCGGCGAGCAGCTCGCGGGTGCGTGCCAGCGTCGACAGCAGCGCGGCCCTGTAGCCCTTGTCCTCACTGTCGAACTGCTGCTGTTCGGCCCGTTCCTCGGGGCCGCCCGGCGCCTTGCCGCGCAGCCCGAGGTAGCAGTAGAAGCGGAGTTGGAGCTCGCCGTGCTGGTCCTCGAAGAGCGCGTTGACAATGGCGCCCTCGCGCGGCCCGGTGGCCTGGAAGAAGGTGACCTTGCTCTGCGGTTCGAGGGCGATGATCTCGCGCAGATCGGCACCGGCGATCGTGGCTTCGCGCACGAAGTGGGTCGCGCTCTCCTGCACCACGTCGCAGCGGGTGCACAGGCCGGGCGGGAGGAACAGGCGCGCATCGCGCGCCTTCAGCTCCAGGCCCTTCCAGGCCTGCTCGCGGGTGAGCGGGGTGGCGCCGTCCGGGTTCACCGGAACGGTGGCGGTCGAATGGATCATGTCGAACTCCTTGTCTGCAGAAGAGGGCGCGCGAAGCTCAGGCCGCCGCGGCGAGCGCGGAGGCGAAGGCGCGGTAGCTGCGCAGCGGCCGGCCCAGCAGCGTGGTGAGCCGCTCGAGGTCGCCCGGCTCGGCGCGCATGCCGTCGGTAAGGAAGCGCCCGCTCATCAGGCGCATGTCGTAGGCCATCCAGGGCGGCATGAACTGGCGGAGGTTCTGCTCGAAGGCCGCCGGGTCGTCGCCGCCGTACACGACGGGCCGGCCGAGCACGTCGGACCAGATCTCCGTGACGTCGCTGCCGGTCAGGGTGTCGGGGCCGACGACGTTGATCACTTCGGTGGGCAGCGGCGCGGGCGAGGCCTCGCGGCGTAGCAGCTCGAGCGCGGCGATCTCGCCGATGTCGCTCGCGGCCACCATCGCCAGGCCCTGGCTGCCGATCGGCATGGGATACACGCCGTGCTGGAACACGACGTCCTTGACCGTCAGGTCGTTGTCGATGAAGTAGGCCGGGCGCAGGATCGTCGCGTTGAAGCCCATCTGCTCGATCATCCGCTCGACCCCGAACTTGCCCGCGAAGTGCGGCACGTTCACGTAGACGTCGCTGTGGATGACCGACAGGTAGACGATGCGCTCGATGCCCGCCTCGCGCGCCAGGTTCAGGGCGATCAGCGCCTGGGTGAATTCGTCCGGCACCACGGCGTTGAGGAGGAACAGCGTGGACACGCCGTCGAAGGCGCTGCGCAGGGCGTCGACGTCGAGGAAGTCGCCCCGGACCACGGACACGCCGGCGGGGAACTCGGCCTTGGCCGGGTCGCGGACGAGGGCGCGCACATCGGCGCCGCGCTGGGTCAACTGCTCTACGACGTGGCGGCCGATGGTGCCGGTGGCGCCGGTGACGAGGATGGTCATGGGAGTGCTCCGTGTTGGTTGGGAGACCCATGGTTGTTGATCCACGAGCGGGCCGATAGCCCATATACTTGGACCACCTGTCTCGCTGGTGGAACACATGGACCTCCTGGCCCTGGCCGACTTCAACCTGGTGGCGCGGCATGGCGGCTTCGGCCGGGCGGCGCGGGCGGCGGAACGGCCCAAGGCCACCCTGTCCCGGCGGGTGGCGGACCTGGAAGCGGGCCTGGGGGTGCGCCTGTTCGAGCGCGGCTCCCACGCCCTCAGGCTGACCCAGGAGGGGCGGGCCCTGTTCGAGCGCACCGAATCCCTGCTCACCGAACTGGGCGAAGCGACCACCGCGATCGCCTCGGGGGGCCAGACCCCGCGCGGCAAGCTGCGGATCAGCGCGCCGCTGCTGTTCTCCCAGATCGCGCTGGGCAAACTGTCCGCCGAGTTCGCGCTGCGCTATCCGGAGGTGCGCCTGGAGATCACCACCGAGGACCGGGCGGTCGACATGGTGGAAGAGGGCTACGACCTGGTGATCCGGGTCAATCCCGACCCCAACGAACACCTGATCGGGCGCATCGTGCTCCACGACCGCCTGGTGGCGGTGGCCGGCCCGGCGCTGCAACGGCCGGTGGACGATGCCGAACCGGTTGCCGCGGTCGTGCGCGCGTCGAGCACGCAGTCGGCCTGGGCGTTGGCGACCCGGGAAGGAGACCTGCAGGTCCGGATCGAGCCGATCCTGCGCCTGGCATCGCTGATCATGATGCGCGATGCGGTCCGCACCGGGATCGGCGCGGCCGTACTTCCTCTATCGCTGGTGGCGGGCGACCTGCGCTCGGGCGCGCTCGCCCACTGGGGCGACGTGAAGGGGCGCCCGATCGAGATCTGGGCGCTCTACCCCTCGCGGCGCCTGCTGAGTACCCGGGTCTCGGCGTTCCTGGAGTTCCTGAAGGAAGCCTTCCCGCTCGGCGTGCCCGAGGAGCTCTCCGCCTACGTCGAAGGGTAGCGGGCTGGCGCGTTCGAGGGCTGCGACTCGGCGGCCGCTTCCGGCCACTGGCGGGCGTCACCTCAGCTGGATTGTCCCGGCGCCGCGCATGCTGTGGGAACTACTGAACCCAATGTTTACGCAGAGTTTATGGTCCGCACTGCGTTGCGACATGGCGACTTTACGGGGATGGCGCCGAGACTTTCCCTGTGGCCGACCGGCCGCGCCATCCCGTTTCCGTCATGCGCCCATCCGCCCTTCACGGCGACGCCGCCACGCGCCGCTCCGATCTCCTTCTCGATACGTGCACCGGCCTCGCGCTGCTCGCCGTGTGCGGCGCCGTCCAGGCGTCGTCCTTGGGCGGATCGGCCGGCCTCACCACTGATTACGTCTGGCGCGGCACCTCGCAGACCCAGGGCGATCCGGCCGTCCAGGCCGGCGCGTCGATCGCGTCCGACTCCGGCCTGTACGCCTCGGCGTGGGGCTCGAACGTCGAGTTCCCGGGCAGCGGCGCCAGCACCGAATTCGACGTCGCCGTCGGCTGGTCGGGAGCGATCGCGGGCGACTGGGCCATGGACGTCAACGTCCTGCACTACCGCTACCCGTCCACCGAGGTCGACCTGGACTGGACGGAGCTCAACGGAAGGCTGACCTACGCCGGGCGCTACTGGGCCGCATTTGGCTGGTCGCCCGAGGCGCTGGGCGCCGAAGGCGACGGCCTGTACTCGCAGGCCGGCGTGCGTTGGCCGGTGGGGGAAACGCTGGCGCTCGAGCTGGCCGCGGGCCGCTACGCGCTGTACGACGCATACGACGACAGCTACTGGCACGGCCAGGCGAGCGCGATCTGGACCTTCAAGGTGCCCTTCGAGCTTCGCGTGACCGCCCACGCCACCGACTCGTCCGCCGAACGTCTCTTCGGCGAATCCGCTGCCGGCAACCGCATCGAAGCGGCGCTGCAGGCGTCTTTCTGAGGTGACCCGACATGCCCGGATGGCTTGCCCTGACCTGCATCGCCAGCGTTGTCCTCGCGGCCGGCTACCTGCTGTTCGTGATTTTCAGGCCCGAGGACTTCTGAGCCCCCGCGCGGCGTCTGCCTGGCCGCGTGCACGCACGAGACCCCAACCATGATCGAGATCCTCATTGTCTTCGCCCTCGCGGCCGCCTTGGGCTGGCCACTCGGCCATTACCTCGCCCGGGTGATGCGGGGCGACGCCTCGTGCCTGGACCGGGTATTCGGTCCGGTCGAGCGTGGCATCTATCGTCTTCTTGGAACGGAGCCCGCTCGCGGCATGGACTGGCGCGGTTACGCCAAGGCGTTCCTCCTGAGCAACCTGGCGGTCGGCGTGGTCGTATGGGTGCTGCTGATGACCCAGGGCTGGCTGCCCCTGAATCCAGATGGCGCCGCCAACATGCGCTGGGACACGGCGCTGCACACGATGGTGTCGTTCGTCACCAACACCAACCAGCAGCACTATTCCGGGCAGGCGCAGTTGAGCTTCCTGTCGCACATGGCCGGCATCGTCGGCCTGCAGGTCGTCACGCCGATGATGGGCCTGGCGCTGGTGGTGGCGACCTTGCGTGGCCTCTTCGGTGGCCGCCGGGAGATGGCGGCGCGGGCCAGCGGCCAGCCCGACTCCGTATCGGCGGCCGCCACGCCCGATCAGGCGCGCGACCTGGGCAACTTCTGGGTCGATGTCACCCGCGCCAGCGTGCGCTTCATGCTGCCGCTCGCGCTGATGTGGTCGCTGCTGCTGACCTCGCAGGGCGTGCCGTCCACGCTCCAGGCCGCCCCGGTGGCCACGCCCATCGATGCCGCCGCCGGCATGGCGTCGCAGTCAATTCCGCTCGGCCCGGTGGCGCCGATGGTCGCGGTCAAGCAACTGGGCACCAATGGCGGCGGCTGGTACGGACCCAACAGCTCGGTGCCGCTCGAAAACCCCACGCCGCTGTCCAACCTGCTGGAAACCCTGGCGCTCATCCTGATTCCCGTGTCGCTCACCTTCATGGTCGGCGCGTTTACCGGGCGAAGGAAACTGACCGCCCTGGTGTTCGGCACGATGCTGCTGATGTCGGCGGCGTCCACCGGCGTGGCGGTCTGGTCGGAGGGGCACTCCGCCACCGCGGCGGACATCGCGCTGATGGAAGGCAAGGAGGTGCGCTTCGGTGCCGACGCATCGGCCCTGTGGGCCGCGTTGACTACGCAGACCAGCAACGGCTCGGTCAATTCCATGCACGACTCGCTGGCCCCGCTCACCGGCGGCGTGGCGATCACCAACATGCTCATCAACGGCATCTGGGGCGGCGTGGGCTGTGGCCTGCAACAGTTCCTGGTGTACCTGCTGCTGGCGGTGTTCCTCGCCGGGCTGATGACCGGCCGCAGCCCCGAGCTGTTCGGCCGCAAGATCGAAGCCGGCGAGGTCCGCCTGCTGGCGTTGCTGGTGCTGCTGCAGCCGAGCGCGCTCCTGGGCCTGACGGCGATCACGCTCTCCTTCCCTGCGCTGACGGGCAATTCGAACCCGGGCTTCCACGGCATCAGCCAGGTCTTCTACGAGTACACCTCCGCGTTCGCCAACAACGGCTCGGGCTTCGAGGGACTGGGCGACGCCACGGTGTGGTGGAACCTGACCTGCGTGCTGCTGCTGGCGCTGGGCCGTTATGCGGCACTGATCATCCCGCTCGCGGTCGCCGCCCGCATGGCCGGCAAGCGCGTCGCGCCGGAAGGCCCCGGCACGTTGCACGTGGAAACGCCGACGTTCGCACTGACGCTGGTCGCCGTGGTCGTGGTGCTGACGGTGCTGCAGTTCATGCCCGTGCTGGTCCTCGGCCCCATCGCCGAGCACCTGACCCTGTATCCGACCTCCTGATCGAACCGCATCCAGGCGCGCCGGCGCTCGGGCCGGCGCGCCTCGAGGACCCACTCCGTGAACGACACCACCCCCCACCTGGGCACTGCGCGCCGCCACTCGCTTGCGGCGGCGGACGGTGCCGCCATCCGCGTCGCACTCATCGAATCGGTGCGCAAGCTCGCCCCGCGCCAGGCCATCCGCAATCCGGTCATCGCCGTCGTCCTGCTGGGCACGCTGCTGGCCGCGCTCATCACCGTGGCCATGCCGGGCCGGCTCGCTTTCGGCGGCGCGGTCACCGCAGTGCTGTTGCTGACCGTGCTGCTCGCGAATTTCGCCGAAGCCGTCGCCGAGGCGCGCGGCCGTGGCCAGGCAGCCTCGCTGCGGGCCGCACGTCGCGACCTCGTCGCCCGGCGGCGCCTGGAGGACGGCCCGGGCGATGGCCCTGACGGCAGCGAAGAGCGCGTGCCTGCCGCCGCCCTTAGACCTGGCGACCACGTCGTCGTCTCCGCCGGCGAGTTCGTGCCGGCGGACGGCGAGATCGTCGAGGGCATGGCCACCATCAACGAGGCCGCCGTGACCGGCGAGTCGGCGCCGGTCCTGCGCGAAGCCGGCACCGACCGCTCCGGCGTGATCGGTGGCACCAGGGTGCTGTCGGACGAAATCGTCGTCCGCGTAGCCGCCGAGCCGGGCCACAGCTTCCTCGACCGCATGATCGCGCTGGTCGAGGGCGCCTCCCGGCAGAAGACGCCCAACGAAGTCGCACTGACGATGCTGCTGGCGGCGATGACGCTGACCTTTCTCGTGGTGGTCGCCACGCTGCCCGCCCTGGCCGGATTCGTCGGCGCCACGCTCGACCCGCTGCTGCTGATCGCGCTGCTGGTGTGCCTGATCCCGACCACCATCGGCGGCCTGCTGCCGGCCATCGGCATCGCCGGCATGAACCGCGCCCTGTCGGCCAACGTGTTGGCGAAGTCGGGCAAGGCGGTGGAGATCGCCGGCGACGTCGACGTACTGGTGCTCGACAAGACCGGCACCATCACCCACGGCGACCGCCAGGCGACCGCGTTCCATCCGCTGGCCGGCGTGGATGCCGGGCAGCTGCGCGAAGCCGCCATGCTTGCGTCGCTGGCCGATCCCACGCCCGAGGGCAAGTCGATCGTCAAGCTGGCGCGGTCGCAGGGCCAACCGCTGCAGGATCCGGCCGACGCCCGCTACATGCAGTTCTCCGCGCAAACCCGCATGTCGGGCGTCGATCTGGATGGCGGCGCGCGCGTGATCCGCAAAGGGGCGCGCGACGCGATCGAGCGGCACGTCCAGGCACGGGGGGGCCAGGTGACGGCGGAACTGGCCGCGCGCGTGGAGACGGTGGCGCGCAGCGGCGCCACGCCGCTGGTGGTGTCCGACGGCCGCCATGCCTTGGGCGTGGTCGAGTTGTCGGACGTGGTGAAGTCCGGCGTGTCCGAACGCTTCGCGCGGATGCGCGCGATGGGCATCCGCACGGTGATGATCACCGGCGACAACCCGCTCACCGCCGCGGCCATCGCTGCAGAAGCCGGCGTGGACGACTACATCGCCGAAGCGACTCCAGAGGACAAGTTGGCGCGCATCCGCCAGGAGCAGGCGGCAGGGCGGCTGGTGGCGATGGTGGGCGACGGTACCAACGATGCCCCCGCGCTGGCGCAGGCCGACGTGGGCTTGGCGATGAATTCCGGTACCCAGGCCGCGCGCGAGGCCGGCAACATGGTCGACCTGGATTCCGACCCGGCCAAGCTGCTGGAGGTGGTGGAGGTCGGCAAGCAGCAGCTCATCACTCGCGGCGCGTTGACGACGTTCTCGCTGGCCAACGATGTCTCCAAGTACTTCGCCATCCTGCCGGCGCTGTTCGCCGCCGCTCTCCCGCAGCTCGCAGTGCTGGATGTCATGCAGCTGTCGAGCCCGTCCAACGCTGTCCTCGCGGCGCTGATCTTCAACGCGCTGGTGATCCCCGCGCTCATCCCGCTGGCACTGGCCGGGGTGCGCTTCCGTCCCGCCAGTGCGACCACGCTGCTGCGCCGGAACATGCTCGTCTACGGCGTGGGTGGGGTGTTGCTGCCGTTCGCCGCCATCAAGCTGATAGATCTGGCCCTTGCGGCCCTGGGAGCCTGACATGAACCGTTCCACCCCCTCCGCCCGGCCGATGCGCCTCGGTGCGCTGGACGAGCGCGCCTCGCTGCGCGCCGCCACCGCCTTCGCCGGCGTCATCCTGCTGGGCTTCGGCCTGCTCTACGCGCTGCTGGGCGCCGGCCTGGGCCGCGTGCTGTTCCCGCACCAGGCCACCGGCAGCCTCATCGTGGTCGACGGTCAGGTGCGCGGATCCGAACTGGTCGCGCAGCCGTTCGTGGGCGAGGGCTACTTCCGTCCGCGGCCTTCCGCCGCCGGTTACGATCCCATGGCGGTGTCGGGCAGCAATCTGGCCCGCAGCAACCCGGACCTGCGCGCACGCATCGACGGCGCGGTTGCCGAAGTCGCCGCGCGCGAGGGCATCCCCGCCGGGAAGGTCCCGGGCGAGATGGTCACCCGGTCCGGTGGGGGCCTCGACCCCCACGTGTCGCCGGCCACGGCGCGCGTGCAGGCCGCGCGCGTGGCCCGCGCCCGCGGGCTGCCACCGGTGCGGGTGGAGGCGCTGATCGCGGCCCACACCGAGGCGCCGACGCTGGGCGTGATCGGCCAGCCGCGGGTCAACGTGGTGCGCCTGAACCTGGCACTGGACGCGCTGCGCTGACCGGCGCACCACGGACTTGGCGCGTCCGAGCGACAATCGACCCATGACCGACCCCCGCAGCACGCGCGCCGACGCCCTGATCGGCCAGTTGAGCCGGCAACGTGCCGGCCGGCTGACCGTCTTCCTGGGCGCCGCGCCGGGTGTCGGCAAGACCTACGCGATGCTCACCCGTGCGCGCGACCTGCAGCGGCGCGGGCAGGACGTGGTGGTCGGCATCGCCGAGACGCATGGGCGCAGCGAGACGGCCGCGCTGCTGGACGGCCTGGAGCAGCTGCCGCGCCGGCAACTCGCGTACACGCCAGCCGACGGCAAGGTGCGCAAGCTGGAGGAGCTGGACCTGGATGGGTTGCTCGCGCGCCGGCCGCAGCTGGCGCTGGTCGACGAACTTGCGCACCGCAACGCACCGGGCAGCCGCCACGAGCGCCGCTGGCAGGACGTGGCCGAACTGCTGGACGCCGGCATCGACGTCTACACCACGGTCAACATCCAGCACCTGGAGAGCCTCAACGACGTCGTGCATCGGATCACCGGCGTGCGTGTCACCGAAACGGTCCCCGACGCGCTTTTCGACCGGCTGCGCGACATCGTGCTGGTGGACCTGCCGCCACGCGAGCTGATCGAACGCCTGCAACAGGGCAAGGTGTACGTGCCCGAGCAGGCGCAACAGGCGCTCTCGGCGTTTTTCTCGCCGGGCAACCTGACAGCGCTCCGCGAACTGGCGATGCAGGCAGCCGCCGACCGCGTCGACGTGGACCTGCGCGAGGCCCGCAGCGCAGGCGGCCTACCCGGTACGCCCATCCGGCGCCGCGTGCTGGTGGCCATCGACGGTCGCGGTCAATCCGAGTACCTGGTGCGCGTGGCGCGGCGGATCGCCGAGCGCAGCGACGCCCCATGGAGCGTGGTCACGGTGCAGGCCGGCGGCCGTAACGAACCGCAACGCCAGCTGGAGCTCGACCGTGCCTTCGCTCTGGCGCGCCGGCTGGGCGGGGACACGGCGGCGTTGAGCGGCGTCAGCATCGTCGACGCGCTGCTCGACCATGCCGGGCGCATCGGCGCCAGCACGATCGTGCTGGGCCGCACCCGCGAGCGCCCGTTCGCCCGCCTGGTCAACCGCACCCTCACCCAGCAGCTGCTGCAGCGCGGCGCCCACTACGAGTTGACCATTGTCAGTACGCCCGAGGTGCGTGCGCGCTCGCGGCGTGCATCAGCGGACCGCGCCGCATGGCTCGGTCGGCACGACGCGACGTGGGCCGTCGCCGCAGCCACCGCGGCCACCGCTCTGGCGGCGCTGGCCGAGCGCTGGCTGGGACTGTCCGACCTGTCGCTGGTGTTCATTGTGGCCGTGGTGCTGGTAGCTTCGCGCACGCGCATGGTGGCCGCGGTCATCGTCGCCACACTGTGCTTCCTGGCCTACAACTTCTTTTTCATCGAGCCGCGCTACACCTTCTATATCGGCGCGCGGCAGGGCGTGGCCACGGTGTTGCTGTTCCTGGTGGCCGCGCTGGTGGCCGGCCGGCTGGCAGCCAAGCTGCGCATGCAGGTGCTGGCGCTGCGCGCCGCCAACGCGCAGGCGACCACCTTGCAGACGCTGGGCCGGCAACTGGCGTCGGCAGCCGACCTGGAGCAGGTCCTGCGCTCGGGCCGCGACGCGTTGCATGCCGCGCTCGCGGCGGACGTGGTGGTCCAGCTCGGCGACGCGCACAGCGAAAGCAACGGCGCGCCGGCGTTCTCGCAGACCGACCGCGCCGCGGCCGACTGGGCCGCCGCGCACGGCCAACCCGCGGGACGGTTCACCGATACCCTGGCCGGCGCGGCCTGGTGGTGCCTGCCGCTGCGCCTTGGCACCGGGTCGCCCGGCGCACCCGGTGTGGTCGCCCTGCACTTCGCGGCGGACCCCGCACGGCTGACCGTCGAGCAACGGCGGCTGGCCGAGGCCATGGTCGAGGACATCGCCCAGGCAGCGCTGCGCACCCGGCTGGTGGCGGACCTGGAAGACGCGCGCGTCAGTACGGAAACCGAACGCCTGCGGTCGGCGCTGCTGTCCTCTGTGTCGCACGACCTGCGTTCACCGCTGTCCGTGATCATCGGCTCGGCCAGCACGCTGGACACCTACGGCCGGGCGCTCGGCGCGCAGGACCGGCACGACCTGCTCGACACCATTCGCGTCGAGGGCGAACGCCTGGATCGCTACATCCAGAATCTGTTGGACATGACCCGGCTCGGCCATGGCGGCCTGGCACTCAACCGCGACTGGATCGGCGTGGACGAACTGATCGGCTCGGCGGTCGCGCGCTTGCAGCGCTACACGCCGGAGGCGCGGTTCGAGGTTCAGGTGCAGGCGGGGCTGTCGCCGTTGTGGGTGCATCCGGCGCTGGTCGAGCAGGCGCTGTTCAACGTGCTCGAGAACGCCGTGCGGTTTTCCCCGGCGGGCGAGGCGGTAATGGTGGACGCGCGCGAAGCGATCGTCGAAGGCGCCCCGCACCTGCGCATCGACGTGCGCGACCGCGGCCCCGGCATCCCGGACGACGAGCGCACGCGCATCTTCGACATGTTCTACAGCGTCGAGCGCGGCGACCGCGGCCGCCAGGGCACCGGCCTGGGGCTGGCGATCTGCCAAGGCATGATCGGCGCGCACGGCGGCCGCGTGGAGGCGCTGCCCGGGCCGGACGGCCGGGGTACAACCGTTAGAATCGTGTTGCCCAGGCTGGAGCCCCCGCCGCCGCCCGCAGACCGATGACCGATCCCACCTCAACTGCGACGCCCCCGGCGCGGATCCTGGTCATCGACGACGAGCCGCAGATCCGTCGTTTCCTGGACATCAGCCTGCGGGCGCAAGGGTATGCGGTGGCACTGGCCGCATCGGGTACCGACGGCCTGGAGCGGCTGGCGACCGATGGCGCGGATCTGGTGATCCTCGACCTGGGCCTGCCCGACCGCGACGGCCACGAGGTACTGCGGGAACTGCGCGGCTGGTCGGCCGTGCCGGTGATCCTGCTGACCGTGCGCGCCGGCGAGAACGAGAAGGTGTCCGGGCTAGACGCCGGAGCCAACGACTACGTCACCAAGCCCTTCGGCGTGCAGGAGCTCATGGCCCGGGTACGCGCACTGCTGCGTGCGCAGGCCGCGCCGGCCGGCATGGAGCCGGTCTACGACGACGGCACGCTTCGCATCGACCTCGCGCATCGGGAGGTCACGTTGGCGGGCACACCCATCGCGCTGACGCGCAAGGAGTACGCCGTTCTGGCGCTACTGGCCCGGCACGCGGGCCGCGTGGTCACCCAGCCGCAGATCCTGCGCGAGGTGTGGGGCCCGACCCACGTCGAGGACACGCACTACCTGCGCATCCTCGTCGGCAAGCTTCGGCACAAGTTGGGCGACGATCCCGCGTCACCGCGATGGATACAGACCGAACCAGGCGTGGGTCTTCGGCTGATCTCCGCCCCTGTCTCCTGATGTCGCATCCACGGATAGCGAAGACGTACTAGGACACATGAGGCGCGAGAGCACCGCCCGGCACCTCGGCAAGCGCTTGCCGAGGCTTCTGTCGCAGTGCCGCCCCAAAAGCGGGGCGCCGGCGCTACCATGCGCGCACCTTCCGGAAGCATCGTGAGTCGAGCCGGCTTTGCATTCCACCACCCCATCGCGTTCTGGGTGGGCTGCGCCCTGATCACCGCGGGTGTGCTCTCGCACGGCCCGATGTTCATGCTGGGCCAGCACACGCACTGGCAGATGGTCGGCATGCCGATGACGGCCGAGATGTGGATCGGCATGGCGATCATTCCGCTCGGCCTGGCGCTGTCG
>NZ_JARXRM010000008.1:249518-279951 GCF_029887875.1 Luteimonas endophytica | reverse complement strand
TGGACGCTGGAGGCGACTGATAGGCGGCCGGTAGCCGAGGCTGGCATGTGGTCGATGCCAGTTGTACTGATGGAGCCAGTGAGGCAGGGCCTGGCGCCGCTGGTCTGAGCTGTCATAGGAGCGAGCGTAAGCCCACTCGCGCAATGTGGTCTGGACCAGTCGTTCGGCCTTGCCGTTGGTACGGGGCGTGTAGGGGCGCGTGCGCAGGTGGCGCAGGCCCAGTCGGCGCAGGAGCCGGCGGAACAGCCGGGACTTGTAACAGGCGCCGTTGTCGGTCATGACCCGGGCGAAGGTGATGCCAAGGCCGCGGTAGTACCGTAGCGCTTGCAGCAGCGCCCGGCACGCACTGGTGCCACGTTCGTCGTTCTCGACGGTACCGAAGGCGATCCGGGAGTGGTCGTCGATGGCAAGGTGGACGAACTCCCAACCGGCGCCATCCGAAGTGCCCTGGCGAGCGCCGGTGACGCGATGTCCGGGGCGCCAGAACCGGCCCAGCTTCTTGATGTCCAGATGCAACAGATCACCCACCTGTGGGTACTCGTAGCGGTGGTCCGGGCGCGCTGGCGCCAGCTCGGCCAGTCGATGCAGACCGGCACGACGCATCAGCCGCGCGATCGTGCTCCGGCCGACGGGCAGTGCCAGCGAGATCTGGCGATAGGTCCGCCGCTGGCGACGCAGGGCGACTACCTGCTCGACGACCGGCGCCGGCGTGGCACTGGGGCAGCGAAGCGGGCGCGACGAACGGTCCTGGAGCCCTCCCGGGCCTTCCTCGCGGAAGCGGCGCAACCACTTGTAGGCCGTTCGAGTGCTCACACCCGCAGCGTGGGCGGCTTCTTCGACCCGAAGACCGTGCTCGATCACCCGTTCCACAAGCAGGGCTCGACCGCGAGGCGTAAGACGGGCATGTTTATGCAGGTTCATCCGGGGCTCCTGGGGTGCTGAATGGGTCGCACCTCCAGTGTTCCGGGATCACCCCGGATGAACAACCTACTGAGAGATCACACCTAGTCGCCCGCGCCGAGCGTCAGCTCCACGGTATCGCTCGAGGGCAGCGCGATGCGCACCGCTTCGGAGGCGATGTCGCCCTCCCGCGGCATGGCATTGCCGCTGGCGGAGATGCGCGCCAGGATCTCCACTTCCCGCAGTTGCGACAGCTTCTGCGTCGGCATCGGGCTGTCGCCGTCGTCCAGGGTGAGGCTGAGCGGAAGCTCCGCCACGCTGCGCTTCTGCGCCGCGACCGGCATCGGCGGCCCGTCGGGGATCCGGGCGATGACGAATACGCTGGCCCGTGGATCCAGCCGCACCCGCGCGGCGAATTCCGGATCGAGGGCGACGCGGATGCGCACGCCACCGGCAGCAGCCGCCTCCGGCGCCTCGGCGACGGCACGGTCCAGCGGCGCCAGGCCGCCGTCCTTGCGCGCAAGTTCGATCTGTTCGCGCAGGCCCGCAGCGGCCTCGGGGCCGAGGCGGTCGAGCAGCGGCTCCCAGGTTTCGGCCGCCTCGGCGTTGCGCCCGGCCTGGCGCCGGGCGATGCCGAGGAACAGGCGCGCGCGCTCCTGCCGCGGGTCGTCCCGCAGGATCCGTTCCAGGATCGCGGTGGCCTCCTCGTCGAAGTGCAGGCGGGGGTCGGCCTGGGCGCGCGATTCGGCGTACTCGAGCTGGGCGCCGACATCGTCCGGCGCCAGCTTCGCGGCCCGGGCGAACGCGTCGCGTGCTTCACCGACGCGTTCCTGCTCGCGGTAGGCGCGTCCCAGCAGCCGCCAGCCCTCCGCCTGCCGTGGGTCGCGCTCGAGGTCGGCCTCGAGCCGGGCGACGGCATCGGCCAGGGTGCGGGGCGTCTCCCGCTGCGCCGGTTCCAGGCCCGCCGGGGTGCCGACCACCCGGTACAGCGAAAGCGCGAGCACCGGGATCGCCACCACGACCCCGAAGAACAGCCCGCGCTGCGCGCGCAGCGGCCACGCCAGCACGAAGGACGCGGCGACCACCAGGGCGCCGGCAAGCAGAAGGAACGGCAGACTCACCATTCCTGCCGCTCGTCTTCGGGCCCCGCCGGCTGCGCGGCGCTGCGTCTGCGCACCACCCGCAGCACGACTGCCGCGCCGCCGAGCAGCAGCAGCGCCGGCCCGAACCACAGCAGCCAGGTGGTCGCGCCGACGCGCGGGCGGTACAGCACGAATTCTCCGTAGCGGTCGACCAGGTGCTGGCGGATCTGCGCGTCGTCCAGATCGCGGCGCATCAGCATCAGCACCTCGCGGCGCAGGTCGTGGGCGATCTGGGCGTTGGAATCGGCCAGCGACTGGTTCTGGCACATCACGCAGCGCAGCTCGGCCACCAGGTCGCGGAAGCGTTCCTCCTCGGCGCGGTCGCGGAACTGCAGCGGCGCCGGATCCTGCACCACCTGCGCCGGGGCGCCGGTGGGCGACAGCGCCAGCGCCAGCAGCAGGGCGAGCAGCACGGTCCTCATTCGCGCGCTCCCGGGGTCTGCAACGCCTCGAGCGCGGGCACCAGGCCCTCGCGGATGTCGTCGTCGGTCATCGGGCCGACGTGCTTCCAGCGCACGATGCCGGCGGCGTCGACCAGGAAGGTCTCCGGGGCGCCGTAGATGCCCCACTCGATCGCGCCGTGGCCCTCGTAGTCCACCAGCACCGCCCAGTAGGGGTTGCCGAACTGCTCCAGCCAGCGCAGCGCGTCGGCGCGCTCGTCCTTCCAGTTGTAGCCGATCACCCGCACCCGGCGGGCCTCGGCGAAGCGGGTCAGCACGCCGTGCTCCTCGCGGCAGCCCGGGCACCAGCTGCCCCAGACGTTGAGCACGTAGGGTGCGCCGAGCAGCTGCTCCGAGCCGAGCAGGCGGTCGGGCTCGTGCAGCACCGGCAGTTCGAACTGCGGCGCCGGCCGGCCGATCAGCGGCGAGGGCAGGGCGTCGCGGTCCGGGTCGCGGCTCATCCAGACGCCGGCGGCGAGCAGCGCCGCGATCGCGCCGAACACCGCCAGCGGCAGCCAGCGGAACTTGCGGTTGCCGGTCGCGCTCATGCGGACTGCTCCGGGCGGCGGCGGAAGCGGCGGTCGGTGGCGGTGACGAAGCCGCCCAGCGCCATCAGCGCGGCGCCGGCCCAGATCCAGCGCACGAACGGCTTGACGTGGGCGCGCACCGCCCAGGCCCCGCCGCCCAGCGGCTCGCCGAGCGCGGCGAAGATGTCGCCGGACAGGCCGGGACGGATCGCCGCTTCGGTCATCACCTGGCCGCCGCTGGCGTAGTGGCGCTTCTCGGGATGCATCAGGGCCACCGGTTCGCCGTCGCGCAGCAGTTGCACGGTGCCGCGGTCGGCGGTGTAGTTCGGTCCGCGCACCTGCTCGACGCCGTCGAAGCGGAACGCGTGGCGGCCGATCTCGATCGACTCGCCGGGTCGCAGTGCGACTTCCCGCTGCACGTTCAGTCCTTCCACCAGCAACGCCCCCACCAGGAACAGCGCGATGCCGAAATGCGCCAGGCTCATGCCGAGCATCTCCGCGGTCATGCGCCCGCCTGCCGAGCGCAGCCGCGCCCACACGAAGCGCAGCGTGCCCAGGCCGACCCAGAGCGCCCCGGCCACGCCGGCGGCGGCCTTCCACGGCCCCTGGGGCGCGACGAAGAACGCGATCGCTCCGCCCAGCAGCGCCAGCGCCAGCCACGGCAGCAGCATCGCCACCGGTTTCGACATGTCCTCGCGCTGCCAGCGGGTCAGCGGCCCGAACGGCAGCAGCAGCACCAGCGGTGCCATCAGCACCAGGAACAGGGTGCCGAAGTACGGCGGCCCCACCGAGATCTTGCCCAGCTCGAGCGCGTCGGCCAGCAGTGGATACAGCGTGCCCAGCAGCACCATCGCGCAAGCGGCGACCAGCAACAGGTTGTTGAGCAGCAGCAGGGTCTCGCGCGAGCCGGCGACGAACGGCTTGCCGTCCTCGTTGTCGGGCGCGCGCAGCGCGTACAGCAGCAGCGATGCGCCCACCACGAGGCCAAGGAACACCAGGATGAACAGCCCGCGCGCAGGGTCGGCGGCGAAGCTGTGCACGCTGGTCAGCACGCCGGAACGCACCAGGAACGCACCCAGCAGCGACAGCGAGAACGTGGCGATGGCCAGCAGCAGGGTCCAGCCGCGGAAACTGCCGCGCTTCTCGGTGACGGCCTGCGAATGGATCAGCGCGGCGCCGGCCAGCCAGGGCATGAAGCTGGCGTTCTCCACCGGGTCCCAGAACCACCAGCCGCCCCAGCCCAGCTCGTAGTAGGCCCACCAGCTGCCCAGGGCGATGCCGAGGGTGAGGAAGCCCCAGGCGACGTTCGTCCACGGCCGGGTCCAGCGCAGCCAGCGCACGTCGACGCGGCCGTCGAGCAGCGCCGCGATCGCGAACGCGAACGGCACCACGAACCCGGCGTAGCCGACGTACAGCAGCGGGGGATGGATGATCATCCCCGGATCCTGCAGCAGCGGGTTGAGATCGCGCCCTTCCACCGCCGCCGGCAGCAGCCGCTCGAACGGATTGCTGGTGAAGATCGTGAACGCCAGGAAGCCCAGCGACACAGCGCCCATCACCCCCAGCACCCGCGCCGTCACCTGTGGTGGAAGGGTGCGGGAGAACCTCGCCACCGCGCCGTTCCACAGCGCGATGATCAGTACCCACAGCAGCAGCGAGCCCTCGTGGCCGCCCCAGACCGCGGTGTAGCGATAGACCATCGGCAGCAGCGAGTTGGAGTTCTCGGCGACGTAGAGCACCGAGAAATCCTGCGCCACGAACGCGCGGGTCAGCAGCGCATAGGCCAGCGCCACCAGCGCCAGCTGCAGCCACGCGGCCGGGCGCGCCAGCGCCATCCACGGCGCGATGCCGCGGTGCGCGCCGAGCAGCGGCAGCACCGTCTGCAGGGCGGCGGCGAGCAGCGCCAGCAGCAGCGCGATCTGGCCGAGTTCAGGCAGCAACGGGCGTGCTCCCGTTCGGTGCCGGGGCGGCGCACTCGGAGAAGGCGTGGCGGCTCAATTCGTCGCGTCCGCGTCCGCCGGGGTCTCCACCCCATGCTTCTCGTGCGCCAGGCCCATCTTGTCGGCGACCTCCTTCGGCACATAGGTCTCGTCGTGCTTGGCGAGCACCTGCTCGGCGACGAACACGCCGTCCTGCATGCGACCGGTGGCGACCACAGCCTGGTTCTCCCGGAACAGGTCCGGGAGGATGCCGGTGTAGACCACCGGCAGCTGGGCATCGCCGTCGTCGACGCGGAACCGCGCCTGCATCGAGCCGCTTTCGCGGCTGAAGGAACCGCCCGCGACCATGCCGCCCAGCCGGAACCGCGCTTCCCCGGACGCGACCGCCTGCCCGGCGCGGCCGTCCAGGACCTCGGCGGGGGTGTAGAGGTAGGCGATGTTGCGCTGCAGGGCCATCGCGACCAGGGTCGCGGCGATCGCGGCGGCGGCGACCAGTGCGACCACGAACAGCAGGCGGCGGCGGCGGATCGGGTTCATGGGAGCGGTTCCTCGGAAGCGGGGCGCGCGGCGCGGCGCCGGGCGAGCAGCGCCAGCGCGCGCAGCAGCTGGCGGACACGGATGCGCGGAGCCACGAAGTCCCACAGCAGGACCACCGCGAACAGCAGGTAGGCGGCCATAACGTAGCTGCCGTAGCTCATCGCGGCTGCTCCACCAGCCGCCGGACCCAGTCCTTGCCGGCCTCGCGCTGCAGGTTGTCGGCGCGGGCGCGGGCCAGCAGCGAGCCCAGGAACCAGAGCTTGGTGCCGAGCAGCATCCACACCAGCGGCGGCAGCATGCTGGGGTCCATCGACGATTCGCCGAACATGCGGATGGTCTGGCCCTGGTGCAGCGAGTTCCACCACACCACCGAATAGCGGATCACCGGCAGCAGCACCACCCCGACGATCGCCAGCAGCCCGGCCGCGCGCGCGGCGGCGCGGCGGTCGTCGATGGCGCCGTAGAGGCCGATCACCCCGAGGTACAGGAACAGCAGGATCAACTCGGTGGTCAGGCGCGGGTCCCAGTCCCACCAGGTGCCCCACATCGGCTTGCCCCAGATGCTGCCGGTGGCCAGCGTGATCACGGTGAAGGCGGCGCCGATCGGGGCGCAGGCCATCGCCAGGATCTCGCACAGCTTGATCCGCCACACCAGCGCGATCGCCGAGTACACCGCCATCAGCCCGTAGACGGCCAGGCTCATCCAGGCGCTCGGCACGTGGATGTAGAGGATCCTGAAGCTGTCGCCCTGCTGGTAATCGGCCGGCACCACGAACAGGGCGCCGTAGGCGCCCCAGGCCATCGCCAGCAGCCCGAGCGCGTAGCCCCACGGCGCCCAGCGCGCGGCGAAGCGATCGAAGGTGGGCGGCGAGCCGAGTTGGTGGAACCAGCGGAGGAGGGGATTCATTCGTTCGGTTCGCTCCCCCGCGCGGGGCGGGGAAGGCGGTCGGTGGGGTGGCTACGGTTGGAGGCGTTCAGTTGAGCGCGATCCGGATCGCCGCCGCGGCGGCCACCGGCGCCAGCACCAACGCCAGGACGAGGCCGGCGCCGAGCATCAGCAGCGCGCCGCCGGGATCCTGTCCCTGCGCCGCCAGCGCGACGCTGCCGGCCCCGAAGACCAGCACCGGCACGTACAGCGGCAACGCCAGCAGCGCCAATAGGATACCGGAGCGGCGCATGCCGACGGTTAACGCGGCCACCACGGCCCCGAGCAGGCTCAGCAGCGGCGTCCCCAGTGCCAGCGAGGCCAGCAGCGCCGGCAGCTGGGCGCGCGGCAACTGCAGCAGCTCGGCCAGCAGCGGCGCCGCCAGCAGCAGCGGCAGCGCGGTGGTGGCCCAATGGGTCGCGGTGCGCACCAGCACCAGCCACGCCAGCGGCACCGGCGCCAGCATCCACTGTTCCAGCGAACCGTCCTCGGCGTCCCCCCGGAACAGGGTGTCCAGCGCCAGCAGGCCCGACAGCAGCACCGCGACCCAGAGCACGGCCGCCGCCACCGCCGCCAGCACCCGGGCCTCGCCTCCAAGCGCCAGCGCGAACAGCACGATCACCAGCAGCGCGAACAGCGCCGGCTGCAGGGCGTCGCCACGGCGGCGCCACAGCAGGCGCAGGTCGCGCAGCACCAGCGCCCTCGCGGTGCCGGCCAGGGTGGGGGCCGCGTCCATCGCTCCGGCTACCCTGCGGTCCGCCGGTCGTCGCGGGCCGCGGGCCGGTCTGCCGTCGCCATGGCCGCGACCGTCCGGTGGAGCGGCGGGTGCGCCTGCTCCAGCACCAGCGTGCGGGTGCGCACAGGCGGCGCGGCATAGGCGCCGTGGGTGGTGACCAGGGCCGCGCCGCCGTCCTCCAGGTGCGCCCGGACCAGGCGGTTGACCAGATCGACGCCCTCGAGGTCGAGGTTGGCGTAGGGCTCGTCCAGCAGCCACAGCGGCGCCGGCGACAGCCACATGCGCGCCAGCGACAGCCGCTTCTTCTGGCCGGCCGAAAGCTGCCGGGCCGGGGTGTCCTCGTAGCCGGCCAGTCCGACCAGCG
This sequence comes from Luteimonas endophytica, assembly GCF_029887875.1. Classification (GTDB taxonomy): domain Bacteria; phylum Pseudomonadota; class Gammaproteobacteria; order Xanthomonadales; family Xanthomonadaceae; genus Luteimonas; species Luteimonas endophytica. The sequence continues at coordinate 272,440 of NZ_JARXRM010000008.1, read as the reverse complement.
CCAGCGCCGCCTCCGGTGCCCGCCCGGGGCGGCGACCGTGCAGCCCGCACAGGAACGCCAGGTTCTCGAGCGCGCCCAGGTCGGCCTTGAACGCCGGCAGGTGCCCCAGGTAGGCGATGGTGCGGGCGCGCGCGCCGGGGCTGGCGCGACGGCCGTCCACGGCGATCGTGCCGGACTCGGCGTGCAGCAGCCCGGCCAGTACCCGCAGCAGGGTGGTCTTGCCCGCGCCGTTGCCGCCGCGTATCAGCAGCGCTTCGCCGCGGGCCACATCGAGGTCCAGCGGGCCGAACACGGGAACGTCGTTGCGGGAAAAGCCCAGGCCGCATGCGGCGAGCAGGGGCGGCGGCGGGGAAGCATCGGACATCGGGTCACTCGCGGCCGGGGGGCGGCCGACGGGAGTCGGGGGCGACCGCCGGGGCCGGCGGGCCCGCGCATTGTATCCACTCGACGCAGGGATGCAGGTCCAGGCTTTCCGGCCGCTCGCGATACATGCGCATGCCGACCCGCCCGCCGCGCCGCCAGTGCAGGGCGCCGAGCTGGCCGAAGCGCAGTGCCAGCGCATCGAGCGCGGCCTGCCCGATGCCGGCGATCAGCCAGCCGGGTTCGCGCCATACGCCGTCCGCCGCCGCGGCCGAGCCGGGCAGGGCGCGCCAGCCCGCGGCGCGGAGGGCCCGCGCCAGTCGTGCATCGGCGCTGCGGTTCTCGGGCTCGGCGAGCGGGCGTGAGCCGGGATTCCAGGCCGAGAGCAGGCCGAAACAGGCGATGCCGGGCAGCGCGGCATCGATGGCGGGCGCGGATTCGCCGATGCGCAGCGGCAGCCAGCGGCCGCCGACCCGGCAACGGTAGACCGCTTCGAGGTAGGCCCGCTGCAGCCGCGCCGCTTCGGTTTCGTCCGGGAATGCCGCCACGGTTACACTCCGGCGCTGTCGTTCCGGCAACAGGGTAACCAGACCTCCGATGAAACCCGAGACCAAGCTGCCGCGGGTGGGCACCACGATCTTCACGGTGATGTCGCAGCTCGCCGCGGCGCACGACGCGGTGAACCTGGGGCAGGGCTTCCCGGATTTCCCGGTGCCGGGGCGTTTGTTGGAGGCGCTGGAGCGGGCGATGCGCGCGGGCCACAACCAGTACGCGCCGATGACCGGGATCGCGCCGCTGCGGCACGCGATCGCGGGCAAGCTGGCGCGGGTCTACGGGGTTGAGGCGGACGCCGACGCCGAGATCACGGTGACCAGCGGCGCCACCGAGGCGATCTTCGACGCGGTGCACGCGGTGGTGCGCGCCGGCGAAGAGGTGATCGTGCTGGATCCGGCCTACGACTGCTACGAACCTGCGATCGAGCTGGCCGGGGCCCGCGCGGTGCACGTGCCGCTGCACCCGCGCACGTTCGCACCGGACTGGGACCGGGTGGCCGCGGCGATCACCCCCGCCACCCGGATGGTGATGATCAATTCGCCGCACAATCCGTCCGGGGCGATGCTGTCGGCCGCGGACCTGGAAACGCTTGCCGGGCTGCTGCGCGACACCGGGATCTGGCTGCTGTCGGACGAGGTCTACGAGCACATCGTGTTCGACGGTGCGCGTCACGAATCGGTGCTGCGCCATCCGGAACTGCGCGAGCGGGCCTTCGTGGTGTCGAGCTTCGGCAAGACCTACCACTGCACGGGCTGGAAGCTGGGCTATTGCGTGGCGCCGCCGGCGCTGTCGGAGGAGTTCCGCAAGATCCACCAGTACAACGTGTTCTGCAGCTTCGCGCCGGCGCAGCACGCGTTCGCGACGATGCTGGAGGCGGAGCCGGAGCACGACGAGCGGCTCGGAGCGTTCTACCAGGCCAAGCGCGACCGCTTCCGGGAGCAGCTGCTCGGCACCCGGCTGGTGCCGTTGCCGGTGCCGGGCGGGTATTTCCAGCTGGTGGACTATTCGGCGGTGAGCGAGCTGGACGATGCGGCGTTCTGCCGCTGGCTGACGATCGAGAAGGGCGTGGCGGCGATCCCGCTGTCGCCGTTCTACGCGTCGCCGCCGTCCGGCCAGCGCCTGGCGCGGCTGTGCTTCGCCAAGAACCAGGACACGCTCGACGCGGCGATCGAGCGCCTGCAGGGGTTGTAGGAGCGCCGCACCAGACAGTCCTCTGCGCAATACCCCCGGCCCGGGCGCCGCCGGCTCCGAAGCCCACGACCGGCTTGTCGACCGAGCACTGGGTGGCCGCGCGGGCGGGAGCCTGCCCGGCGCTCGCCATGGATGGCCCAAATCCGCCGGAGAGCGCCCGTCCTGGCGCCGCTGTCTCCAAAGCCCACCAGCCAAACTGTCCGGCTCGCCGTGCAGCACCCCAGTGCCGACGTGCTTGCCTCCGCGGTCCCGACCCGCGCGCCGCTGCCTCTCGAGGTCTGAACCAAATACCCGCTCGACTCCCATCACAAGCGAGCCCGATGCGCGCCCGGAGACGCAAACGGTCTAGGATTGGTCCATGGAAAACCTTCGCATCTCGCTGGTCCAGGGCATGACCCGGTGGCACGACCCGGCCGGCAATCGCGACTACTACGGCGAGCTGATCGCGCCACTGCACGGCTCCACCGACGTGGTGATCCTGCCGGAAACCTTCACCAGCGGCTTCTCCAACGAGGCCATCGACCGCGCCGAGACGATGGACGGGCCCACCGTGGCCTGGATGCGCGAGCAGGCGGCCGCCCTCGACGCGGCGGTCACCGGCAGCGTGCAACTGCGCACGGACGAGGGCGTGTTCAACCGGATGCTCTGGGCCGCCCCGGACGGTGGACTGCGACACTACGACAAGCGCCACCTGTTCCGGTACGCGCGCGAACACGAACGCTACAGCGCCGGCCGTGAGCGTCTCACCGTGGAATGGAAGGGCTGGCGGATCTGCCCGCTGGTCTGCTACGACCTGCGCTTCCCGGTGTTCGCACGCAACCGCTACGACGTCGAGCGCGAGGGCGCGCTCGACTACGACCTGCAGATCTACGTCGCCAACTGGCCCGCAGCGCGGGCCTACGCCTGGAAGACCCTGCTGCGCGCGCGCGCGATCGAGAACCTGTGTTACGTCGCCGGCCTCAACCGCGTCGGCCGCGACGGCAACGGCATCGGCTACGACGGCGACAGCGCGGTGATCGATTTTCTCGGCCATCCGGTCAGCGAGTGCACCGACGCCGAGGTGGTCAGCACCACCACCTTGCAGGCCGGTGAACTGGCGGCCCACCGCGAGCGCTTCCCGGCGATGCTGGACGGCGACGCGTTCGAACTGCGGCTGGAACGCTAGGCGGCGACGTTTCGGGGCCCCTGCGGATCGGGGTGAGGAGACCGCGCAGAGAGGAGCCGCCCGCAGCTCTTGGCCGCAGCGCCCAGGTACGCGGGCAATCCCCGTTCCCCGGCTCCTGGGTCCGGGGGATGTGGACGCGGCCGCTTTGCCGCGCTTTTTACAGGGCTTGATGTCTACTGGGGCTCCGGACCGCCGCGTCGCACCCAATGGGGACGGGCATGACCTTGTACGCGCGAGCCTCGGGCGTGCTCTTGCTGCTGGGGCTGGTATCCGCGTTGTTCGCCGCGCAGTCGCAGCCGCCGGCCGCGCAGATGGGTGGGGGCGTGCTGCTGATCGACATCGAGGGCGGCATCGGCCCGGCCACCAGCGACCATGTGCGCCGGAGCCTGCGCCGCGCGGAGGAGGAGGGCGCGCGTGCGCTGGTGCTGCGCATCGACACCCCCGGCGGCCTGGACGCCGCCACCCGCGATATCAACCGCGAGATCCTGGCCGCAGCGGTTCCGGTGATCGCCTGGGTGGCGCCGGCGGGCGCCCGCGCCGCCAGCGCCGGCACCTACATCGTCTACGCCAGCCACGTCGCGGCGATGGCGCCGGCCACCGCCCTGGGCGCGGCCACGCCGGTGTCGCTGGGCGGTGGCATGCCCGGTAGCCAAGGCCGCGGCGAACGGCAACAGCCGGGCGCGAACGCTCCGGGCGAATCGAAAGACGGCAGGGAACGCGACGCGGAGGGTGGTCCCGGACCCGCAGCGCGCCCGCCCGGCTCCGCATCCGAGCGCAAGGCGGTCAACGATTCGGTCGCCTACCTGCGCAGCCTCGCCGACCTGCGCGGCCGCGACGCGCAGTTCGCAGAGGCGGCGGTGCGCGAGGCGGCGACGCTCACCGCGCGCGAGGCGCGCGCGCGTGGCGTGGTGGAAATCGTGGCCGCCGATCTGGACGATCTGCTGGCGCAGGCAGATGGCCGCGAGGTCGCGCTGGCCGGGCGCAGCGCGGTCCTGGCGGTCGCAGGCCAGCCGGTGACCGAGCTCGCGCCCGACTGGCGCGTGGCGCTGCTGTCGGTGCTCACCGAGCCCACGGTCGCCTACCTGCTGCTGCTGGTCGGGTTGTACGGGCTGCTGTTCGAGGGCTACAGCCCTGGTGCCGTCGTCCCGGGAGTGGTGGGCGGGATCAGTCTGCTGCTCGGCCTCTATGCGCTGCAGGTGCTGCCGGTGAACTACGCCGGGGTCGCACTGATCGTGCTCGGGGTGGGGCTGATGGTGGCCGAGATGGCGGCGCCCAGCTTCGGAGTGCTCGGCATCGGCGGGCTGATCGCGCTGCTGGTCGGTTCGGTGATCCTGTTCGAGGACGCGCCGGGGTTCGGCGTGCCCGGGCGGCTGATCGTCTCCATCGGGCTGGCGAGCGGGCTCGCCTTCATGGGCGCGCTGTGGCTTGCCTTGCGGGCCAGGCGCAGGCCGGTGGTGACCGGGGTCGAGGAATTGCTCGGCCACGAGGCCGTGGCCACGCGCGACTTCTCGGGTCGCGGCCGGGTGCGCATCCGCGGCGAGACCTGGCAGGCGGATTGCGCCACGCCGGTGCGCGAGGGGCAGCGCGTGCGGGTGCTGGCGCTGGACGGCCTGGTGCTGCGGGTCGCGCCGGTCGGCGGCGGCACCGACCCACCACTCCACGGACCCAGCGAGGCCATGCCATGAACCTGATCGCTCTGTTTCCCGTTCTCCTGATCGTCGCGGTCGCGCTGTTCAGCGCGATCAAGATCCTGCGCGAGTACGAGCGCGCAGTGGTGTTCCAGCTCGGCCGCTTCTGGAAGGTCAAGGGGCCGGGGCTGATCATCCTGATCCCGGTGGTGCAGACCATGGAGCGCATCGACCTGCGCACGGTGGTGATGGACGTGCCCTCGCAGGACCTGATCTCGCGCGACAACGTGTCGGTGCAGGTCAACGCTGTGGTGTACTTCCGCGTGGTCGATCCGCAGAAGGCGATCGTCAACGTCGAGCACTACTACGAGGCCATCAGCCAGCTGGCGCAGACCACGCTGCGCTCGGTGCTGGGCAAGCACGACCTCGACGACATGCTGTCCGAGCGCGACAAGCTCAACAGCGACATCCAGACCATCCTCGACCAGCAGACCGACGCCTGGGGCGTGAAGGTGGCCAACGTCGAGATCAAGCACGTCGACATCAACGAAACCATGGTGCGGGCGATGGCCCGCCAGGCCGAGGCCGAGCGCCAGCGGCGCGCGAAGGTGATCCACGCCGAGGGCGAGAAGCAGGCGGCGGAGCAGCTGGTGGAGGCGGCGGTGAAGCTGGGCGAGGACCCGCGTGCGATCCAGCTGCGCTACCTGTCCACGCTCAGCGACATCGCCGGCGACAAGAACTCGACCATCGTGTTTCCGCTGCCGATCGAATTCATCGAGTCGCTGGTGCACGGGCGCAAGAAAGACTGACATCCCCCACCGTACCGAGGAGCCGTACCCATGGGACAGACCGCCGAGCGGGTCTACACCGAGCAGACCGACATCGACCGCATCGAGGCGCTGACCGCGCAACTGCAGGACGAGGCGAACGTGGAACTTTTGCTCGACAACGGGGGCATCGTGACCGGGGTGGTCGCGGTGCGGCCGGTGGTGCAGACCTTTCTCGGCCCCGGCGGCGAGGAGGGGCTGAACGCGTTGGCGCGCATCGACGACGCCCTGGAGCCTGGGCGCTCGCACTATGTCTGGCTGGGCGGCGTGCGCGAGGTGCGGCGGCTGGGAAGCCACTGAGGCGGTCGTCATGCCCGTGGGAGCGGCACCGGCCGGTGCCGGGCCGGAACGGTGGGCGAGCGGTTCCGATGGAACTGGCGGCGATGCCGGGCGTTGCTACCGGCGCCGGCCTTCGCGTGCATGGCACGCTCCTGCGCAGAACGCCGTGACCGGACCGGAGACTGCTGTAGGAGCGGCCCGTGGCCGCGAAGGCCGCCGATCCTTGCAGCCGCAGCGATGGCGGCGGCAGGGATCGCCATCGCCGGCAGCCGGGCGGGGGGCTAGCGGTTCCCGCCGCCGCCACCGCCGCCGCGGGGGCCGCGCGGACCGCGCGGTCCCGTTCCGGGGCCGGGGCGCTTGTTGCCGCCGGCGCGCGGCCCGCGCGGGCGGTCGCCGGGACCCCGGGCGGACGGGGTGGCGTGATCGGACGGGAAGCTCGGCGCGCCGCCGGGATGGCCATAGGGCTTGGCGGTGCGGGGATTGCGGCCCTTGCCGGCGCCCGGGCCGGCGCGGCCGGGCGCGCCGGCGCCGGGACCACTGCGGCCCGCGCCGCCACCGCCGGGGCCGCCGTGGGGGCGCTTCTTGCCGGACGGCTTCTTCGGCCCGCGGCCATCGGCGTTGCGGTGGCCGCTGGGGCCGGTGTCCACGCCCTCGGGCACGTACCAGCTGCGGAACGCCGCCGGATTTCCCTCGGGCAGCGGCTGCTGGCCCTTCTGCTTGCGCTGCTTGAACGGCTTCTGCGACTGCTTGGCGGCGGTCTCGCCGCTGACCGTCAGGCCGCCGTGGGGCTTGCCGCGGCCCCTGCCGCGGCCGCGATCCTCGCGCACGTGGTCGAAGCGGCGCAGTTCGCGGCCTTCGTCGGCGGTGCTGTGGCCGTTGACGTAGGCGGTGCCGCGTTCGTGCTGCGAAAGGTTCACCGTCGACTTGGCGGCCTTGCGCTGGCCGATCACCGGCTGCAGGGTCAGCGCCGGCGGCGGGCCGGCCTCGAGTTTCAGTTCGCGGCGCAATGCCTCGACCCGGGCGGCCGGCAGCTCCTGCGATTGCCCGCGCAACAGCGGCTGCGGCAGCGCCACCGCGCCGTAGCGCACCCGCTTGAGCCGGCTGACCTGGCAGCCCTGCGACTCCCACAGGCGCCGCACCTCGCGGTTGCGGCCTTCCTTCACCACCACCCGGAACCAGTCGTGCGAGTCGGTGCCGCCGATGCGCTCGACCTCGTCGAAACGGGCCGGGCCGTCCTCGAGTTCGATGCCGCGCGCCAGCCGCTCGATGGTGGTCTCGGACACGATCTCCTCGCCTTCGGGAGCGCGCACCCGGCAGACGTACTCGCGCTCGACCTCGTAGGAGGGGTGCATCATCGCGTTGGCCAGCTCGCCGTCGGTGGTGAGCAGCAGCAGGCCGGTGGTGTTGATGTCGAGACGGCCGATGGCGATCCAGCGCGCGCCCTTCAGCGACGGCAGCGCCTCGAACACGGTCGGGCGGCCTTCCGGATCTTCGCGGGTGGTCACCTCGCCCTCGGGCTTGTTGTACAGCAGCACCCGCGCCGGTTCGGTCAGCGCGGTGGCGACGAAGCTGCGGCCGTCGATGTCGATACGGTCGCCGCTGCCGACGCTCATGCCGACCTGGGCGGTCTGGCCATTGACCTTGACCAGGCCCTCGGCGATGCGTTGCTCTAGCGCGCGGCGCGAGCCGAGGCCGGCCTGCGCCAGCACCTTGTGCAGGCGCTCCTCGAGCTTCGACCCGGTGCTGCCGGGGGCGCCCTCGCGCTTGAGCGTGAGCTTGCGGCCGCCCCTGGGGTTCGGGCTGGATGGTTCTTTCATGATGTACTCCGTTCGCTGTCGCCGTCCGCGGCGAGGGCGTCGCGCTGGGTGTCGTCGTCTTGGGTGGTGACCGGGTCGCCATCGCTGGCGGCAGCCGGACCGGGAAGGCCATCGCGCTCGGCTTGCACATCCGCGCCGGCGGCATCAGCGCCTTCGCTGGCATCGGCGGCATCAGCGGTTTCGGCGACATCGGCGATGTCGGCGGGGTCTTCACCGGTGCCGTCCGCGGCATCTTCGGCCGGGAGGTCGCCGAGCGCCATGGCCTCGGCGTCCGGCTCCGCGGGATCGAACTTGAATTGCGGCTCCAGCTCGCCGAAGTCCTTCAGCTCGGACAGCGGTGGCAGCTCGTCCAGGCGCTTGAGCCCGAAATAGTCGAGGAAGGCCTTGGTGGTGCCGAGCAGCTCGGGGCGGCCGGGGATGTCGCGGTGTCCGACCACGCGGATCCACTCGCGCTCCTCCAGCGCCTTGATGATGTTGCTGTTGGTGGCCACGCCGCGGACCTGCTCGATCTCGCCGCGGGTGATCGGCTGGCGGTAGGCGATCAGCGCCAGCGTCTCCAGGGTGGCGCGAGTGTACCTGGTCTGGCGCTCGGTCCACAGCCGCGCCACCCAGGCGTGGACCTCGCCGGCGACCTGGAAGCGCCATCCGGAGGCCACCTCCACCAGTTCGATGCCGCGGTCCGCGCACCCGGCCTGCAGGGTCTCGAGCGCCTTCTCGACGGCGCCCTCGGGGGCCGGCTCGTCGAGGGTGAACAGGCCGCGCAGCTGCACCACGGTCAGCGGCTGGCTCGCCGCCAGCAGGGCGGCCTCGACGATGCGGGTGATCAGTTGCTGGTCCATGGAGTGTCTTCGGGCATGGGTCGTCTCGGGCTCGGTGGGGGTGGCGCCGGTCCGGCGCACCGGCGGTACCGCGTCAGCGGTCGGCGCCGGCGGGGGGCGGCGCGGGATCGGTCGCCGCTTCGTCGTCGAACTCGCTGCTCAGTTCGACCTGGTCGCCGCCGCTGGTCGCCAGCGACCTGACGTAGATCGGTGCCGGCGGGCGGCGCTCGCCGGCGGGCGCCTCGTCGGCGGCCTCCTGCACGATCTCGAGCAGCTGCTCCTTGGCCAGCTCGAGCAGCGACAGCAGCGTGACCACCACGCCCAGCTTGCCCTCGCGCGCCTCGAACAGCGATTCGAAACGGTGGAAGGCGCCGTCTCCCAGCCGGGTCAGCACCTCGCCCATCCGCTGGCGCACGCTCAGCGCATCGCGCTTGATCGCATGGCCGCTGAAGAGCTCGGCGCGCTTGAGCACGTCGTGCAGTGCCAGCAGCATCTCGCGCAGTTCCACCGGCGGCGGCAGCCGCACCGCGGCGCGGTCCGGCATGAAGGCTGCGACCTGGCTGGTGTCCCGATCCATCCGCGGCAGCGCGTCGACGTCCTCGGCGGCCTGCTTGAAGCGTTCGTACTCCTGCAGCCTGCGGACCAGCTCGGCGCGTGGATCTTCCTCCAGGCCTTCCTCGGCGGGTGGGCGCGGCAGCAGCATCCGCGACTTGATCTCGGCCAGGATCGCTGCCATCACCAAGTATTCGGCGGCCAGCTCGAAGCGCAGGTCCTGCATCACGCCGATGTATTCGACGTACTGGCGGGTGATCTCCGCCACCGGAATGTCCAGGATGTCGAGGTTCTGGCGGCGGATCAGGTAAAGCAGCAGGTCCAGCGGCCCCTCGAACGCCTCCAGGATGACCTCGAGCGCGTCCGGCGGGATGTACAGGTCCTGAGGGATCTGCAGCACCGGCTGTCCGTGCACGACCGCCAGCGGGATCTCCTGCTGCCGCGGATGCGATGGCGCCTGCTGGTCTTCCGGAACGGAAGCGGCTTCGGGTGCGGGTTGTGTCATTCGCTGTGCGGCCCCCTCCGGGCCTGCAGTGATTGCGGGTGGCGCGCGAACGGCTCGCGTGCCGGTATTGCCTGTCCGCGGGGCAGGGCGGTGCCGCGCCGGCTGCGGATCGGTTGCATCAACCACATCGGCCGGATGCCACGTGCGGCGGTCGCCGCATCCTGCTGCGGGCGGCGACGGCGGAAAGGGCATCGGGCGGGGCCGGGCGGGGGCAGCGAATCGGGCGTCGGCGGCGACGGCCGCTGCATCCGGCCTGTAACTGCCAGTTAGGTTACGGGCTCGCCAGGCGGCTGTCCAGCGGTCAGCCGCGGCGGGACCGCTACAATTCATCTCTCTCCCCGGGCGAGGGCCAGCCGGCCATGTGGTACGCGATCGAAGGCCATGACGGCGAGGACGTACTGGCGCAGCGCCAGCAGGCGAGACCGCAGCACCTGGCGCGGCTGGTCGCGCTGCGCGACGCCGGCCGGCTGCTGCTGGCCGGGCCGTGCCCGCGCACCGATGCCGACGACCCTGGCCCGGCCGGCTACAGCGGCAGCATCGTCGTGGCCGAGTTCGGGTCGCTCGAGGAGGCGCGCGCCTGGGCCGACGCCGACCCCTACGCCGAGGCAGGCGTGTACGTGCGCGTGGACGTGCGCCCGTTCCGGCCGGTGCTGCCGTGAGCGCGCAGGCCGGCCCGCTGCCGCGGGATCAGCGCATCGCCGCGATCCGGGCCGCGCTGGAGGCGGCGTTCGCGCCCGACCGGCTCGAACTCCGCGACGACAGCCATCGCCACGCCGGCCACGTCGGCGCGCAGGACGGGCGCGGCCATTTCCACGTCGAGATCGTCAGCGCCGCATTCGCCGGGATGCCCCCCATCCAGCGTCATCGCGCCGTCTACGCCGCACTCGGCGCGTTGATGGCCACCGACATCCATGCCTTGCAGATCCGGGCGCTGGCACCGGCGGAGCGGGAATAGGCCCGGCAGGGATCGGCCGTCGTGGGCCGAGCGGCTGGCGAACTGTGTTGCGGTGCAAAAAGCGCAGCGTCGGACGCCCGCCTGCAGCTCTTTCTGAAAACGATTACATTTCGAGCGGGCCCGCCGACCGTGAACCGCCGTGGAGGGACGGCACGATGAGACATTCCGCATCCGGGCGCCGCCTGGCGCTGGCGTTCGCCACGCTGCTGCTCCTGGCGCTCACCGCTCCCGCAGCGGCGCAGCGCGATGCGCCGCCGCGCAACGTGGTGTTCATCCTCAGCGACGACCACCGCCACGATTTCATGGGCTTCGTTCCCGGAGCGCCCGAGTGGCTCGAGACCCCATCGCTGGACCGCATGGCGGCCGCGGGCGCCCACGTCGAGAACGCCTTCGTCACCACGGCCCTGTGCTCGCCCAGCCGTGCCTCGATCCTGACCGGCCAGTACGCCCACCGCCACGAGATCGTCGACAACAGCTCGCCGATCCCGGCGGGCACGCGGTTCTTCCCCGAGTTCCTGCAGCGGGCGGGCTACCGCACTGCCTACGTCGGCAAGTGGCACATGGGCGAGGTGGACGACGCGCCCCAGCCAGGCTTCGATCACTGGGTGAGCTTCCAGGGGCAGGGCGTCTACGAGAATCCGGTGCTCAACGTCAACGGCAGGCGGGTACGGGCCGAGGGCTACACCACCGACCTGCTCACCGGCCACGCGCTCGACTGGCTGAAGCGGCACCGGGCACGGGAGCCGGAGACGCCGTTCTTCCTGTACCTGTCGCACAAGGCGGTGCACGCCGAGTTCGAGCCGGCGCCGCGCCATCGCGGCCGCCATGCGGGCAGGCCGATCCCCTATCCGCCGACGATGCCGGCCGCGGAGAACCGCGCCAAGCCGGACTGGGTGCGCGCCCAGCGCGACAGCTGGCACGGGGTCGACTACCTGTACCACGGCCAGATGGAGTTCGACGGCTTCTACCGGGCCTACACCGAAACCCTGCTGGCGCTGGACGAGAGCGTCGGCCGGGTGCTCGATTACCTGGAGGAGACGGGGCTGGCCGACTCGACCCTGGTGATCTACATGGGCGACAACGGCTTCCTGCTCGGCGAGCACGGCCTGATCGACAAGCGCAACGCCTACGAGGAATCGATGCGGGTGCCGATGCTGGCCTGGGCGCCCGGCTTCATCGCGCCCGGCTCGAAGATCGGCGCGATGGTGCGCAACATCGACATCGCGCCGACCCTGCTGGAGCTGGCCGGCGCGGCGGCGCCGATCGTCATGGACGGGCGTTCCGTGCTGCCGCTGCTGCGCGGCGCGCCGGCAGACTGGCCGCTGGAAATGCTGTACGAGTACTACTGGGAGGACGCCTTCCCGCACACCCCGACGGTGTTCGCGCTGCGCGACCAGCGCTACAAGTACATCTACTATCACGGTGTCTGGGACAGCGCCGAGCTCTACGACCTGCAGGCCGACCCGCAGGAGCGCAGCAACCTGATCCGGGACCCGGCCCAGCGCGACCGCGCCGCGGCGATGAAGGCCCGCATGTGGGCGCTGCTGCGCGAGACCGACGGCATGCGCATCCCGCTGAAGCCGGCCGGCGAATGGCGCGCCGACCAGCGGAGGCCGGAGTGATGGGCGCGGCCGGCCTCGCCAGGCCCTCGGCCGGTATCGTCCGTGGGCAGCGGCCATTGCTGCGGACCGGCGGTGCGGCGACGCTGTTGCTGGCCGGCTGGCTGCTCGGCGCCTGCGCACCGGATGCGCCGTCCGCGCCTATCGCAAACGTGCCCACGCCGGAAGGAATGGTGTACGTGCCCGGCGGCACCACCCGCATCGGCGCCGAGGACGGCACCGCGGACGAGCGCCCCGTATTCCTTGCGGAGGTCACCCCGTTCTTCATGGACGTCCACCCCGTCACCGTCGCCGAGTTCCGCGCCTTCGTCGAGGCGACCGGTCACGTCACCGAGGCCGAACGCCTCGGCGACGCCGGCGTCTACGATCCCGGCAACGGCGGCTGGCGACTGGTGCCTGGCGCGCACTGGCGCCGGCCGATGGGGCCGGAGGCGCCGAAGCCTCCGGACGACCATCCCGTCACCCAGGTGTCCTGGAACGATGCCGTCGCCTATGCCGCCTGGGCCGGCAAGCGCTTGCCGACCGAGATCGAATGGGAGCACGCCGCGCGCAACGCCCGCAACGCGCGCCACCCCTATGCCTGGGGCGAGGCCCTGGTCGAGGATGGCCGGCACCGCGCCAACACCTGGCAGGGCCCTTTTCCCGGCGGCAACACCGGCGAGGACGGCTACCTGTTCACCTCGCCGGTCGGCGCCTTCGGCGCCACCGAACTGGGATTGACCGACATGGGCGGCAACGTCTGGGAATGGACCGCCGACTGGTTCCGCCCCTACGCCGAGCGCGAGCGGCCGTACACCCCGGGGGGCGCCAGCGAAAGGGTTCAGCGCGGCGGCTCGTTCCTCTGCCACGTCAGCTATTGCCACGGCTACCGCGTCTCCGCGCGCAGCCGCTCCACCCCCGACACGGCGCTGTTCCACGTCGGGTTCCGGCTGGTGCGGGATGTCCAGCCTCGGTCCGGATAGCGTCGGCCGGGGGCACACGCGTGGTGCGCGTCGACGCGATCGATCCGCCGTTGTCGGCCCCGCGCCCCGATCCCGCCTGCGCGCAGGCCGCGACAAGGTTGCGGCGGGGCACAGGCTCGGCCGGCGACGCATGCTGTCCTGCAGCATGAACTGAACTGTGAAAACGATTACAGTCCGCGCGGACCGGTTCGGCCTGGGAGGGCGGGTGAGCGTCACGATCAAAGATGTCGCACGCGAGGCGAACGTCTCCGTCGCCACCGTCTCGCGCGCGCTCAACGGGCACGAGAACGTGGCCGAAGAGGTGCGCAAGCGCGTGCTCGGCGTCGCCGACCGGTTGCGCTACAGCCCGCACCACGCCGCCCGCAGCCTGAGCAGCCGCCGCACCCAGACCATCGGCGTGGTGCTGCCGGACCTCTACGGCGAATTCTTCTCCGAATTGATGCGCGGCATCGACCAGGTCGCGCGCGAGCGCGGCCTGCACCTGCTGGTCTCGAGCTACCACGGCAACCCCGAGGAGCAGGGCGCGGCGCTTCGCGCCATGCGCGGGCGGGTGGACGGCCTGCTGGTGATGTCCCCGTTCGTCGGCGAACGCGGTTTCCTCGAACAGAGCCTGTCGGCCGCGCTGCCGGCGGTATTGATCAACAGCGGTGCGGCCGAGGGACACCGCACGCTCAACGTCGACAGCTACGGCGGCGCGCTGTCGATGATGCAACACCTGCTGCAGGGCGGGCACCGCCGCATCGCCTTCATCGCCGGGCCCGACGACAACCACGATGCGCGCGAGCGCCTGCGCGGCTACCGCGACGCGCTGGAGCGCGCGCTGCCCGGCACGGCGCCGTGGGTGCTGCAGGGCGATTTCGACGAGGCTTCGGGCCATCGCGCCGGCGGCGAATTGCTGCGGGCCGCGCAGCGCCCCGACGCGGTGTTCGCGGCCAACGACATGATGGCCCTGGGCTGCCTGTTCGCCTTCAACCAGGCCGGGGTCGCGGTGCCCGGCCAGATCGCGCTGGCCGGCTTCGACGACATTCCGCTGGCGCGCTACGTGCATCCAGGGCTCACCACCATGCGGGTGGACATCGCCGACCTGGGCGGCAGGGCGCTGCGCGCGCTGCTCGACGGCAATGGCGGCGATCCGGCGCCCGGCCCCCGGTTGATGGTGCGCGAATCCAGCGGTGCCTCGCCGGAGGCGGCGCGATGATTTTTTGCGTGCGTGTGTAACCGCTTTCACGCGCTCTTGATCCCCCAGATTGTTTCTACCGAGACCCATTCCCCCGACCACGACCGCCCCGAGGGCATCCTCATGTACAACCGCACTCTGCGCCGCCGCAGCTTCTCCCGTTCCCTGCTCAGCTGTGCCCTCGCCAGCTGCCTCGCGCTCGCCGCCCCCACGGCGCTGGCGCAGGCGACCGGCGCCACCCTGCGCGGTCAGGTCTCGGCCGACTCGGCCCCGGCCGCCGGCGCGCGCGTCACCGCGACCAACGTCAACACCGGGCTCACCCGCAGCGTGCAGTCCAGCGCCGGGGGGCGCTACAACCTGGCGGGCCTGCCGCCGGGGACCTATCGGGTCGAGGTCGCCGCCGACGGACAGACCACCACCGAGACGGTCACCTTGCAGGTGGGCCAGACCGCGACACTGGACCTCGGCGTCGGCGGCGTGGCCGAGACCGGCCCCCAGCAGGCCACCACCGATCTCGACACGATTACGGTCACCGGCACCATGCTCGCCGAGACCCGGACCTCGGAAATCGCCACCTACGTCTCGCAGAAGCAGATCGAGGCGCTGCCGCAGGGCACCCGCAACTTCCTCGCATTCGCCGATACCGTGCCGGGCGTGCAGTTCGTGCAGGACAACAACGGCAACACCCGCCTGCGCTCCGGCAGCCAGGCTGCGAGTGCGGTCAACGTGTTCATCGATGGCGTCGGCCAGAAGAGCTACACCCTGCCCGGCGGCGTCGCGGGGCAGGACTCCACCCGCGGCAATCCGTTCCCGCAGTCGGCGATCGGCGAGTACAAGGTCATCACCCAGAACTACAAGGCCGAGTTCGACCAGATCAGCAGCGCGGCGGTGGTCGCCGCGACCCGTTCGGGCACCAACGAGTTCGAGGGCAGCTTCTTCTGGGACCGCACCTCTTCGGACTGGCGCCAGATGACGCCGGCGGAGGAAGAGGCGGGCGAGAAGGTCGATTCGAAGGAGGAGCAGTACGGCGCCTCGCTGGCCGGGCCGCTGATCCGCGACCGGTTGCACTTCTTCGTCGCCTACGAGGCCAAGGACTATGTGACCCCGAGGACCGTGGAGCTCGGCAACGAGAGCAGATACGACATCGCCGACGTGCCGGCGGAGCTGCAGGCCCAGCTGGGACCGACGAACTCGCCCTTCGCGCAGGACATGTTCTTCGGCAAGCTGAGCTGGTCGATCAACGACTACAACTTTCTCGAGTTCACGGGGCAGCTGCGCGAAGAGGACGAGATCATCGGCGTTGGAGGGCAGAACGCGCCGTCCCGGGCCACGGTCAACGCCAACGAGGTGACCCGTTACGACCTGCGCTGGCAGTTCAGCAACGAGGACTGGCTCAACGATGCCCACCTTACCTTCGAGGATACGTCGTGGGCACCGCAGGCCGTGGCCGACCAACCGGGCTACGCGCTTCGGGTGTCGGAGCTGTCGCCGACCGATCGCGAGAACATCGCCGAGGTCCTGAACGCGGGCGGTAGCCCGAACAGCCAGGACAAGGGACAGGAAGGCTGGGGCTTCCAGAACGACCTGACCTTCTTCGGGTGGGAGGGCCACACTCTGAAGATGGGAGTGAAGTACAAGGACGTCGAGGTCAACGCGATCGAGCGGCACTTCTCCAACCCGATGTTCTACTACGACATAGGGACGAGCACCGAGCAACCGTACCGGGTCGAGTTCGGGACCGGCATTCCCGGCACCTCCGAAGGCTTCACGACCTCCTCCAACAAGCAGTTCGGCATCTACATCCAGGACGATTGGGAGGTGAACGAGCACTTGATCCTCAATCTCGGCGTGCGCTGGGACTACGAGGAAACCCCGACCTACGAGGACTACGTGACCCCGGCGAACGTGGCCGCCGCGCTGCGCGCCTGGCCGAACCTGCAGGGCCCCAACGTCGACTACGACATCGAGGACTACATCAGCGACGGCAGCAACCGCGACGCGTTCGACGGCGCCTGGCAGCCGCGCGTCGGCTTCTCCTACGACGTCAACGCCGACCAGCGCTTCGTGGTGTTCGGCGGCGCCGGACGCGCCTACGACCGCAATCTTTTCGACTACCTGCAGATCGAGGTCAACCGGGCGTCGTTCGCCCGCTACAATGCCTACTTCGTCGACGCGGACGGTCAATGCAGGAACGAGGGCGGCTGCCTGGACTGGGACGAGGCCTACTACGATCCGGATGCACTGCAGCAGTTGGCCCAGGGCCTGACCACGGGCCGGGAGTGGTACCTCAACAACAACGACCTGAAGGTTCCGTATTCCGACCAGCTGAGCCTGGGCGTGCGCAACGTCTTCGGCATGTTCGGCCAGGAGTGGAACAGCGAGGTGGCGCTGTCGCACGTGCGCAGCAAGGACGGCATCGTGTTCCGGCTGGGAAACCGTCGGGAGGACGGCAGCTTCTACGAAGACCCCGGCGATACCTCCGGTCCGCCTTGGGGCTTCCCCTCGCCGGTCGGTACCGTGCTGCTGGTCGACAACATGGGCGAGACCCGTACCAATTCGCTGCTTGCCAAGCTCGACAAGCCCTTCACTCCCGATTCCGGATGGGGTGCGACCTTCGCCTACACCTACACGGATGGGGAACAGAACATCGCGGCCGAGGGTTGGCCGGAGATCTTCTCGCAGCGCGACACCGGCATGATCGGCTGGTTGCCGGCCCGCGGCGTCGCCGAGCACCGCTTCGTTGGCACCGGGATCTGGGACGGGCCGTGGGGCGTGACCTGGTCCGCCAAGCTCACCCTGGAAAGCATGAGGCCTCGCGTTGGAGAAAACTGTCTGGCCGGCTGGGACATGTGCCGGTGGGATTCCTACAAGCCTGACGGCACCCTCGGGTTCAAGCAGTTCGATGTCGCCGCTACCAAGACCTGGAATACCGGTACGGACATCAGCTTCTACGTGCGCGCCGATCTCCTGAATGCCTTCAACTGGCGCAACTGGAACAGCTACGACGACTGGTGGGGAAGCATCGACGGACCCAATGAGAACTTCGGCGACCGCAACCTCGACATCCAGCTGCCAACCCGTTCGTTCAAGCTCTCCTTCGGCGTCAACTGGTAGCGTCGCAGCCCATCGGCCGCTCGCATGCGGGCGGCCGATTTTCTAGACTGTCGATGTAAACGATTACACAGAGGCCGAGGAAGCGATGCGAAGTGGTCGAAGCGGGTGGTGGCGCGGCTGTGCGCTGGTGCTGGTGCTGGTGGTCCTGGCCGGTTGCCGGCGCGAGGAGCCCGAGGTCGAGCCGCCGCGCCCCGGCCCGATCGCCGAGGTCCCCGAGGCACCGCCGACCGAGGCGCCGCGGGAGGAGCCGCCCGGCCCGCCGCAACTCCCGCCGCTGTTCCGCGACATCGAGAAGCGCACCTTCCAGTACTTCTGGGACACCACCAACGAGCTCAACGGGCTGACCCCGGACCGCTTCCCCTCGCGGCCGTTCTCGAGCATCGCGGCGGTCGGCTTCGCCCTGACCGCCTACCCGATCGGGCTGGAGAACGGCTGGATCAGCCGCGAACAGGCCGTCGAGCGCACCCTGACCACGCTGCGGTTCTTCCGCGACGCGGCAATGGGGCCGGAAGAAGAGGGCCGCACCGGCTACAAGGGCTTCTACTACCACTTCATCGACATGGACGACGGGCACCGCTACGAGCCCTGGGTGGAGCTGTCCAGCGTCGATACCGGCCTGCTGATGATGGGCGTGCTGTTCGCGCAGAGCTACTACACCGGCGACGACGAGCGCGAACGGGAGATCCGGGAGATCGCCGACGAGCTGTACCGGCGCGTCGAGTGGCCGTGGCTGCAGCAGCGCCCGCCGCTGATCTCGATGGGCTGGTACCCGGAGAGCGGGTTCATCCAGCACGACTGGACCGGCTACGACGAGGCCATGCTGGTCTACATCCTGGCGCTGGGCTCGCCCACGCACCCGGTCGAAACGGAGGCCTGGGAGACCTGGACCCGGACCTACGACGAGAGCTGGGGCGTGTTCCAGGGCCAGGAATACCTGAGCTTCGCCCCGCATTTCGGCCACCAGTATTCGCACACCTGGGTGGACTTCCGCGGCATCCGCGACGCCTACATGCGCGAGCGCGGGATCGACTACTTCGAGAACAGCCGCCGCGCGACCTATGCGCAACGGCAATACGCGATCGAGAACCCGATGCAATGGGAAGGCTACGGCGAGAACGTCTGGGGCCTCACCGCCAGCGATGGCCCGCAGCGCACCGACCAGGTGTACCGCGGCGAGGAGCGCGAGTTCCGTCACTACAGCGCGCGCGGGGCGGGCCTGGCCGTGGCCTTCGACGACGGCACCATCGCGCCGACAGCGGCAGTGGCCTCGATCGCGTTTGCGCCGGAGATCGTGATCCCGGCCACCGAGGCGATGCACGAGCGCTACGGCGAGCACCTGTTCTCCAGCTACGGGTTCCTCGACGCCTTCAATCCGAGCTTCGACTACGACGTGCCGCTCAAGACCGGCCGCATCGTCCCGGACCTGGGCTGGGTGGCCAGCGACTACATCTCGATCGACCAGGGGCCGATCCTGGCGATGATCGCCAACTACCGCAGCGATTTCGTCTGGAAGGTGATGCGGAACAATCCCTACATCCGCGAGGGCCTGCGCCGCGCCGGCTTCACCGGCGGCTGGCTGGAGCAGGCCGAACAGGCCGACCAGGCGGCGGAAGCAGCGGCCGATGCCGCACGGGAAGCGGGCAGCGGGCCTGATGCCGGGACAGCCGGCACGGCGGCGGAAGCGGCGCCCGCCGGCTCACGAGCCCCGGCCCTCGATCTGGAAGGCAGCGAGGCGGAGAGCGGCGCCACCCGCGGCGTGCAGTAGGCTGGCGCAATGCAGGAGCCCGGCAGCCATCCCCACCACGTGCCGCATGAGCGGCAGCCGGAACGATGGAAGTCTCGGCGCCCGCGTGGCCGGGGTCGCGTCCCGGCTCCGGTTGGCGCGGCGGCATCGCGACTCCCGCCGCTTCCACCGGGTCTACGCTGCCTGTTCCTCCTTCCACGGGACCTGCGTTCCGTGTTCCTCCTCGCGCAGGATCTGCTCGCCCAGGGTCTGCGCTCCCTGATCTTCTTCCCGCGCGGTCTGCGACGTGCGTCGGCCGCACAGGCGGTACGGGCACTCGTTGCCGGCTCGCTGGCGCTGCTGGCAGGCTGCGGCGGCGGCGACGGACGCACCGAGATCCGGTTCTGGGCGATGGGGCGCGAGGCCGAGGTGGTCTCGGAGCTGATCGTACAGTTCGAGCGCGAACATCCGGACATCCGCGTGCGCGTGCAGCACATCCCCTGGACCTCGGCGCACGAGAAGCTGCTCACCGCGTTCGCCGCCGACGCGCTGCCGGACATCTGCCAGCTCGGCAACACCTGGGTACCGGAATTCGCGGTGCTCGGTGCGCTGGAACCGTTGGGGCCCTACGTCGCGTCGTCAGCCGTGGTCGAGCCGGACGACTACTTCCCGGGGATCTGGCAGACCAACGTCGTCGACGGCGAGCTGCTGGGCGTGCCCTGGTACGTCGACACGCGGCTGTTGTTCTACCGGCGCGACATCCTCGCCGCGGCCGGTTTCGATGCGCCGCCGCGCACCTGGGCCGAGTGGGAAGCGGCAATGGCGGCGGTCAAACGGGAGGTGGGGCCCGACCGCTATGCGGCGATGTTGCCGCTCAACGAGTTCGAACAGCTGCTCTCGCTCGGACTGCAGCATGACGACCCGCTGCTGCGCGAGGACGGCACCCGGGGCAATTTCCGCAGCCCGGGCTTCCGCCGTGCGCTGGCCTTCTATGCCGGCATCTTCGAGCAGGGCTGGGCGCCGCCGATGTCGGAGACCCAGATTTCCAACGTCTGGGACGAGTTCGGCAACGGGCTGTTCACCTTCTACGTCTCCGGCCCCTGGAACATCCGCGAGTTCCGCAACCGGCTGCCGGCCGAGCTGCAGGACGACTGGGCCACCGCGCCGCTGCCCGGCCCCGATGGTCCCGGCGCGGGGATCGCCGGCGGCACCAGTCTGGTGCTGTTCCGGCAGTCGCCCAACAAGCAGGCGAGCTGGCGGCTGGTGGAGTTCCTGTCGCGCCCCGACATCCAGCAGCGCTTCCACGCCTTGATCGGCAACCTGCCGCCGCGGCGCAGCACCTGGGAGCACCCGGCGCTGCAGCAGGACGAATATGCGCAGGCCTTCCGCGATCAGCTGGAGCGGGTGAAGCCGACGCCCAAGGTGCTGGAGTGGGAACGGATCATGCAGGAGATGCGGCTGGCCAGCGAACGGGTGGTGCGCGGCGGCATGCCGCAGGACCAGGCGCTGCGCCAGCTGGACGCCCGCGTCGACGCACTGCTCGAGAAGCGGCGCTGGGTGCGCGATCAGGGCGTCGCGCCGTGAGGGCGGGTCGTCCATGATCCGCCCCGGCCTCGCCGGCTGGATGTTCGCCGCCCCCGCGCTGGTCGTGCTCGGGGTGTTCTTCGCCGTGCCGGTGGCCTCGGCGCTGCTGCTGAGCCTGACCGACTTCGACCTGTACGCGCTGGCCGACCTCGACAACCTGCGTTTCGTGGCGCTGGGCAACTACGCGGAGCTGCTGCGCACGGCGCTGTTCTGGAAGGCGCTTGGCAACACCGTCTACTTCGTGGCGGTCGGGGTGCCGGTGTCGATCGGGGTCTCGCTCGGCGCGGCGATGCTGCTCGACGCCAAGGTGGCGCGCTTCAAGCCGCTGTTCCGCACCGCGCTGTTCGCGCCGGTGGTCACCACCCTGGTGGCGGTGGCGGTGATCTGGCGCTACCTGTTCCATACCAGCTACGGGCTGGTGAACTGGGCGCTTTCGCATGTCGGCATCGCCCCGGTGGACTGGCTGGGCGATCCGCGCTGGGCGATGCCGACGATCATCCTGTTCGCGGTGTGGAAGAACTTCGGCTACAACATGGTGATCTTCCTGGCCGGCCTGCAGGCGATTCCCCAGGACCTGTACGAGGCCGCCCGCATCGACGGCGCCTCGCGCTGGCGCCAGTTCCTGCACGTGACCCTGCCGATGCTTGGGCCGGTGCTGCTGGTGGTCGCGGTGATCACCGTCTCCGGGTACTTCCAGCTGTTCGCCGAACCCTACGTGATGACCCGCGGAGATCCGCTGCAGAGCACGGTGAGCGTGCTGTACTTCATGTACGAGGAGGGGTTCATGTGGTGGAACCTGGGACGGGCCTCGGCGGTGGCGTTCGTGCTGTTCGCGATCATCCTCGCGGTCACCACGCTGCTGTTGCGGTTCGGGCGCCGCCGGGGGGCGCTGTGAGCCGCGAGCTCGGCACCACCCGGCTGACGGCGTTCGCCATCAACGCGGCGCTGGTGGCGCTGGCGCTGGTGGCGCTGGCGCCGCTGGCGTGGATGCTGTCGGTGTCGTTCATGCCGCGTGGCGAGGCCAGCGGCTTCCCGCCGCCGATGCTGCCGTCGGCCGCCACGCTGGACAACTACGAGCAGCTATTCGGGCGCGCCGGAATGGGGCGCTATTTCCTCAACAGCCTGATCGTGTCGGGGGCGATCACGGCCGGTGCGCTGCTGGTCAACACCATGGCCGGCTACGCCTTCGCCAAGCTGCGTTTCCGCGGCCGCGAGCGCCTGTTCCAGTTGCTGCTGGGGGCGCTGGTGATCCCGGCGCAGGTGGCGATGCTGCCGCTGTTCCTGATGATGAAGGGGCTGGGGCTGGTCAACAGCTTCGGCGCGGTGATCATCCCGGCCCTGGCGACGGTGTTCGGGATCTTCCTGGTGCGCCAATACGCGCGCTCGATCCCCGACGAGCTGCTGGAGGCGGCGCGCATCGATGGCGCGGGCGAGCTGCGGATCTTCTTCCGGATCGTGCTGCCGATGCTAAAGCCGGTGCTGGTGACGCTGACCATCTTCACCTTCATGGCGGCCTGGAACGATTTCATGTGGCCGCTGATCGTGTTGACCGACCAGGACAACTACACGCTGCCGGTGGCGATCGCGGCGCTCTCGCGCGAGCACGTGCAGGACGTGGAAATGATGATGGCCGGCGCGGTGGTCACGGTGCTGCCGGTGCTGCTGCTGTTCCTGCTGCTGCAGCGCTACTACATCCAGGGCCTTCTGCTCGGAAGCGTGAAGGGGTGAGCGAGCGCGCCAAGCAGATGCCCTGTCGGCACCTTCTGCGCTCGCGAACGCCCGGCCATGGACGGCCGGGCAGGGCGTCCCGAAGCCGGTCCTGTCGCGCCCTGGATGGCAGGCACCTGCAAGGTGCAGCGAGCGATGCCGTGCCGCAATGCAGCTGGAGTTCCAACGAATCGGAGAATGCTGAGCAATGACAATGAAGTGGTCGGCGGAAAAGATGGTGCGCGGCGGGCCGGATACGAAACGCGGCTTCGTTGCCCGCGGCTACTCCGTACGAGGTCGACAGTCCCGGGGGTCGTGGGATCGACTCCAGACATCACGCCGGCGCTCTTCCCATCAGGTCACCCGGAAAGTTCGGAGGCGCGG
>NZ_JARXRM010000008.1:229439-249405 GCF_029887875.1 Luteimonas endophytica | reverse complement strand
CCGCGCCCCGACGGATCGCTCGGACCGGGGAGCCTGCGCCCCCACGGATCGTTCCCGTCTCGACTCCCGCGACCGCCCGGCCCCCTCCTGCTTCAGCTCCTGTGGTCTTGTAGGCGCCGTGCTGGCGTTGGGGATTTCGGGAAGCGCCCTTGCGGAGATTGGCGAGGCCCGGGTGCTCGACGGGTTCGAGGACGCGTCCGCGTGGCGCGTGGTGACCTCCAACCAGGTCACCGGCAGCACCCGCGAGGTCACCGGCGAAGACGGCGGGGCGCTGTGCCTGGACTACGACTTCAACGGCGTCTCCGGCTACGTCGGCATCCAGCGCGATCTGGCGATCGAGTACCCGGAGAACTACCGGTTCGGCTTTCGCCTGCGCGGCGAGTCCCCGGCCAACGACCTGCAGTTCAAGCTCATCGACGCCAGCGGCGACAACGTCTGGTGGGTCAACCGTCCGCGCTACGATTTCCCCGCCGAATGGACCGACGTGGGCTACCGGAAGCGCCACATCGACAAGGCCTGGGGGCCCGATCCGGATCCGGCGCTGCGCACCAGCGCCACGCTCGAGTTCACCGTCTACAACAACGCCGGCGGCAGCGGATCGGTCTGCTTCGATGAACTCAAGCTCTCGCCGTTGCCTGTCGACGACGGCGCACCACTGGTGCCGGTGAGCATCGTCGGTTCCGGTGAAACCGGGGATGCGCAGGCTGCTGTGGACGGCGATTCGCGCACCGCCTGGCGGGCGTCGGCCGGGCGGCAGCGGCTGGAACTCGATCTGGGCCGGGCGAGGGAATTCGACGGCCTGCGCCTGGAGTGGCGCGAAGGCGCGCATGCCTCGCGCTACGCAGTCGCGCTGTCGGATGACGGCAGCGACTGGCGCGAGGTGCGCCGCGTCGAGGTGGGCAACGGCGGCGTCGACTGGCTCGCCCTGCCGGAATCCGAGGCGCGACACGTTGCCCTGGTACTGGCAGAAGGTCCCGGGCCGGAGTACGCCTTGGCCGGGCTGCAGCTGCAGCCGATCGGCTTCGCCAGCCACCCAAACGACTTCATCGCGGCCATCGCCGGCGAAGCGCGGCGCGGTCGCTTCCCGCGCGGTTTCAGCGGCGAGCAGCCGTACTGGACCATCCTTGGCGTCGACGGCGGCAGCGACCAGGGCCTGTTCGGCGAAGACGGCGCGGTCGAGGTCGCGCGCGGCGGCTTCAGCATCGAACCGTTCGTGAGGATCGACGACCGGCTGGTCACCTGGGCGGACGTTGAAGCTTCCCAGTCGCTGCAGGACGGCTACCTGCCGATCCCTTCGGTGCACTGGGAGCACCCGGAGCTGCGCCTGGACGTGACCGCCTTCGCCCACGGCGACCGCGGCGATGCGCGGCTGGTCTCCCGCTACCGGCTGGAGAACGCCGGGTCGCGGACCAGGGAATTCGCCCTGGCGCTCGCGATCCGCCCGCTGCAGGTCAACCCCCCGAGCCAGTTCCTCAACACCATCGGCGGGGTGAGCCGGATCGACTCGATCGCGGTGCGCGGACGCAGCGTGACGGTCAACGGAGCCGAGCGCGTGCACCTCTCGCAGGCGCCCGATGCCGCGTTCGCCACGGCGTTCGATGCCGGCATGGCGGTCGCACATCTCGATAGCGACCCGCCCGCCACCCGCACGGCGGTGGACGGGGACGGCCTGGCCTCCGCGGCGCTGCTCTACCGGATGCGCCTGGCGCCCGGCGAGTCGCGCGAGATCGACCTGCGCGCACCGCTGGGCGAGGGCACGCCGGCGCTGGCGACCGGCGCGGCGGACCTTCAGGAGGCGGTGGCGGCGGACTGGCGCGACCAGCTCGACCGGGTCCGCATCGAGGTGCCGGAGGCCGGCCGCGCGCTGGTCGACACCCTGCGTACCTCGCTGGCGCACATGCTGGTCTCGCGCATCGGCCCGCGGCTGCAGCCGGGCACGCGCTCGTACTCGCGCAGCTGGATCCGAGACGGTGCGATGATCTCCGAGGGGCTGCTGCGGATGGGGCGCGAGGACGTGGTGAAGGAATACGTCGAATGGTACGCGCCGTACCAGTTCCGCGACGGCATGGTGCCGTGCTGCGTCGACGATCGCGGCAGCGACCCGGTGCCGGAGAACGACAGCCATGGCGAGCTGATCTTCAACATCGCCGAATACTGGCGCTATACCGGCGACGACGCCTTCCTGGAGCGGATGTGGCCGCACGTGGCCGGTGCGTTCGGTTACATGGAAACGCTGCGCGCCAGCGAGCGGACCGAGGCCAACCGCGCGGTCAACCCGGCCTTCTACGGGATGATGCCGGCCTCGATCAGCCACGAGGGCTACTCGGCCAAACCGATGCATTCGTACTGGGACAATTTCTGGGCGCTGCGCGGCTACAAGGACGCGGTGGAGATCGCCAAGGCCCTCGGGCGCGGCGCCGACGCGCGCAGGATGGCCGCCGCGCGCGACGAGTTCCGCGCCGACCTCTACGCCTCCCTCCAGGCCGCGGCGAGGCTGCACGGCATCGACTATCTGCCCGGCGCGGCCGAACTCGGCGACTTCGATCCGACCTCGACCACCATCGCCCTGGCGCCGGGCGGCGAGCAGGGGCGGCTGCCGCCGGCGCTGCTTCGCAACACCTTCGAGCGCTACTGGCGCGAGTTCGTGCAGCGCCGCGACGGTGCGCGCCAATGGAAGGACTACACGCCCTACGAATGGCGCAACGTCGCCGCGTTCGTGCGGCTGGGCTGGCGCGGGCGGGCCTGGGAGGCGGTGGAGTACTTCTTCGACGACCGCGCGCCGCGCGCCTGGAACCAGTGGGGCGAGGTGGTCTCGCGCACGCCGCGCGAGCCGTTCTTCCTCGGCGATCTGCCGCACGCCTGGGTGGGGTCGGACTTCGTGCGCTCGGCGCTGGACATGTTCGCCTACGTGCGCGAGGTCGACGACAGCGTGGTGCTGGCGGCCGGCATCCCGGCGGACTGGCTGGGCGATGGCATCGGTATCCATGGACTGCGCACGCCACACGGCACGCTCGGCTACGCGATCACGCGTGTAGGCGATGAGCTCGTGCTCGACATCGACGCGGGTACGGCCCTTCCCGCAGGGGGACTGGTGCTGCCCTGGCCTTACCCGGGTGAGCCGGGCGCCGCTACGGTCGATGGACAGGCCGCCAGATGGGAAGGTCCGGAACTGCGGATTCGCGAGGCGCCGGCACAGGTGCGGATCGCGATCCCGTAGAAAAGCGGCCCATGGCGTCTTCCAGAATCCCGTTGTGGCCGGTCCCGCTCGCGATCGCGATCACCCTGGTGGTCGCGGCGCACCTGGCCTGGTGGATCTCGGTGCAAGCGGGCCACATTCCGTTCTGCGTGCCCTATGTCGAGGGCTGCACCTCGATCAGCCGCGCCGCCCGGCACGGGCTGGGCAACCAGCTGTTCCGGTTGCTGGTGCTGCCCTGCGCGCTGCTGGTGGGCCTGCACTGGTGGCTTGCCGCGCGCTGGCTGCGGCTGCGCGGGGGCCGGGGGGCGGCCGCAATGGCCGCGCTTGCGTGGCTGGCGGCATTGTCGCTCGGGGTCTACGCCACGTTCCTGGGCACCGAGGGGGAGGCTTACCGCTTCCTGCGGCGCTATGGCGTGGTCGTGTTCTTCGGCTGCAGCTACCTGGCGCAGGTGCTGTTCCTGCGGCTGGCCGGGGAAGGGGCGGGCCTGGACCGGGTCTCGCGCTCGGGCATGACCGCGGTCTGTGTGGCGATGCTGCTGCTGGGCGTGGTGCACGTGGTCGCCGCGGCGCTGATCGGCGGCAGCGCGCTACAGGACCGGCTCGAGAACGCGCTGGAGTGGCACCTGGGCGTGCTGTTGGTCGGGTGGTACCTGCTGCACGCGCGGCTCTGGGGCGGCGAACGCTATCGCCTGGCGATCGAACGCGGGTCGAGCGGATAAAGGAGCGCCCGTGGGAGACGAAGGCGGGGGGCGGTGCGGCCGCCGCGAGCCGGTCGCGGAGGGCGCAGGATGGGTCCCGCGAGCGGGATCTACCCGGTGCCGCGGGCGCGGGCGATGATGCCGGTGGCGGCGGCGGCGCTGGCCTCGACGCGGTCGTAAGCGCCGTCGGCGAGCCACTGCTTCGGCACCATCCAGGAGCCGCCGATGCACAACACGTTCGGCTGCGCCAGGTAGTCGGCGGCGGTGTCCTCGCCGATGCCGCCGGTCGGGCACAGCTTCAGCCCGGCGAGCGGACCGGCCAGGCCCTTGAGCATCGCCAGGCCGCCGACCGCGCTGGCCGGAAACAGCTTGCAGACCCGGAAGCCGTGCGCCATCAGCGCCAGGAATTCGGTCGGCGTCGCGCCGCCCGGCACCACCGGCAGTGGTGCGCTCGCCAGCGCTTGGGCCAGCGCGGGCGGCGTGCCCGGCGTGACCAGGAAGTCGGCCCCGGCGTCGATCGCCTGGCGCATCTGCGGCTCGTCGAGCACGGTGCCGGCGCCGATCACGATCTCCGGCAGCTCGCGCTTGAGTGCGGCCAGCGTCTCCAGCGCGGCCGGCGTGCGCAGGGTCAGCTCCAGCGTGCGCAGCCCGCCGGCCAGCAGCGCCTCGGCGATGCGGCGGCCCTGGTCGACGCTGTCGACGGTGATCACCGGCAGGATGCCGGCGGCGTGCAGCAGCGCTTCGGCCGCGGCCTGGTGTTCGGAGATGTGCATCGGGTTTCCGTGGCGGGCTTGGTGGATGACGGGACGGGCTCGGGGCGGATGTCGGGTCGCCCCGCTGCGTGGGGCCCGCGAAGGGCGGGCAGCGGAGCCGGTCGGGCGCCGCCGCGCGGGGTCAGGCGTCCTTGGAGTCGTGTGGAGCGGCGATCGCCTCGGGACCGGCGAGCTCGTATTCGGAATCGTACTCCCACCAGTTGGCGCCGTCGTGCTGCGGCGGTCCGCAGGAGATCGAGAGCGCGCCCTGGTCGGCGCGGCCGACCACCTGGCGGTTGACCGCGAACAGGTTGCGGCCGATGTCGAATGCGGGTGGGGTGGTATCGGCCTGCAGTTCGCGCGCCTCCCACTGTTCGGCGGCGACGCGCGCCTCGAGGATGCCGGCCTCGCCGTCCAGCACGATGATGTCGCCGTCGCGCAGGCGCGCGAGCGGGCCGCCGTGCGCGGCCTCGGGCGTGACGTGGATCGCGGCGGGAATTTTGCCCGAAGCGCCCGACAGGCGGCCGTCGGTGACCAGCGCCACGCGCCGCCCCTGGTTCTGCAGCATGCCCAGCAGCGGCGCCAGCGAGTGCAGCTCCGGCATGCCGTTGGCGCGCGGGCCCTGGTAGCGCACCACGGCGACGAAATCGCGGGGCAGGGCGCCGGCCTTGTGCAGGCGGTTGAGCGCCTGGGGCGCGTCCACCACCACCGCCGGCGCCTCGATGCGGCGGAACTCGGGCTTGACCGCCGACAGCTTGATCAGCGAGCGGCCGAGGTTGCCGTGGAGCAGGCGCAGCCCGCCCTGCGCTTCGAACGGGGCCGATGCCGGGCGCACCACGGTCTCGTCCGCACTGGCCGCCACGCCCGGGGCGTAGGCGAGCGCGCCGTCGGCGACGCGCGGCTCGTCGCAGTAGGCGCGCATGCCCCCGGCGACGATGGTGGGGATGTCGGCGTGCATCAGCCCGGCGTCGAGCAGCTCGCGGAACACGTAGGCGATGCCGCCGGCCGCGGCGAAGCGGTTCACGTCGGCCTCGCCGTTGGGATAGACCCGCGCCAGCAGCGGCACGATCGCGGAAAGCGCGTCCATGTCGTCCCAGGTCAGCACGACGCCGGCGGCGCGCGCCACCGCGATCCAGTGGATGGTGTGGTTGGTCGAACCGCCGGTGGCCATCAGCGCAACCAGCGCATTGACGATGGCGCGCTCGTCGACCAGGCGCCCGATGGGCCGGTAGTCCGCGCCGAGGGCGGTGATCCGCAGCGCCCGCTCCACCGATGCCTGGGTGAAGGCCTCGCGCAGCGCCGTGCCGGGATTGATGAACGACGAGCCCGGCAGCTGCAGGCCCATCGCCTCGAGCAGCACCTGGTTGGAGTTGGCGGTGCCGTAGAAGGTGCAGGTGCCGGGGGAGTGGTAGGACCCGGCTTCCGCCTCCAGCAGCTCCTCGCGGGTGGCCTCGCCGGCGGCGTAGCGCTCGCGCACCTCGGCTTTCTGCTTGTTGGGGATGCCCGGGGGCATCGGCCCGGCCGGCACGAACACCGCCGGCAGGTGGCCGAACGCGAGCGCGCCGATCAGCAGGCCGGGCACGATCTTGTCGCAGATGCCCAGGTAGACGGCGCTGTCGAACATGTCGTGCGAAAGCGAGATCGCGGTCGCCTGGGCGATCACGTCGCGCGAGAACAGCGACAGTTCCATGCCGGCACGGCCCTGGGTGACGCCATCGCACATCGCCGGGACCCCGCCGGCGACCTGCGCGGTCGCGCCGAGCGCGCGCGCGGCGCGGCGGATCGACTCGGGGTAGCTCTCGTACGGCTGGTGCGCCGAGAGCATGTCGTTGTAGGCGCTGACGATGCCGAGGTTCGGGGTGGCCTCGCCGCGCAGGCGCGCCTTGTCGCCGGGCCCGCAGGCGGCGAAGCCGTGCGCCAGATTGCCGCAGCTGAGGCTGCCGCGCAGCGGGCCGGCGCGATGCATGGCCTCGATGCCGTCGAGATAGGCGCGCCTGGCGTCGCGGCTGCGCTCGCGGATGCGCTCGGTGATCGCGTGGAAGCGGGGATTCAGCTGCATAGGGGGGAAGTCACGCCTGGTCCTGGGTGGGGCCGGCCGCTGCCGCGCCGGAATGGCCGGCAGCGGTCACGGGCACCAGTGCACGTGCAAGGGTGCCCCGGGGGTGGTGAAGGCGATGCGTGCCGGGTACTCGTGCGCGTCGTCGCCGGCGAGCACGCGGTCCAGCAGCTCGCGCTTCTTCGCGCCGCGGATCAACAGCAGCCGGGTATGCGCCGGGCGCAGCCCCGCCGGGGTCAGGCTGATGCGACGCAGCCAGTTTCCGGCGCCGGAACAGCCGCTGGCGTCGGTGGCGACATACGGTGCGCTGCTGGCCAGCGCCCGGTCGAGATCGCGCATGCGCGGGAACAGCGACGCGGTATGCCCGTCCTCGCCCATGCCCAGCACCACCACGTCCGCCGGTTGGCGGGCATGCATGTTGGCGGTGGCGACCGCCTCCTCGATGCTGCGCCCGGCGCGCGTCAGGGTCTCGAAGCGCGCGCCGGCGGCGTTGCGCTGCAGCAGCGACTCGCGCACCAGCCGGGCGTTGCTGTCCGGGTCGTCCGGCATCAACCAGCGCTCGTCGACCAGCGCCACGTCGATCCGCTCCCATTCCAGCGGCGCCTTGGACAGCGCCGCATACACCGCCGCCGGCGTGGTGCCGCCCGAAAGCAGCAGGCGCGCGCGCGGGCGCTCCTGCAGGCTGCGGCCGAGCGAGGAAGAGATCGAGACCGCCGCGCCCCAGGTCCACTGGGTCTCGGAGTCGTACACATGCAGGTGCACCGATTCCCGGGCCGCGCCTGCGCCGGGGGAACGGGGCTCGCTCATGCCGCCGCCCTCGCGGTAAACGCGCGGCCCGCGACTGCCGCGGCGCCGAGCAACCCGGGCTCCGGATGCAGCACCGCCACCGACGGCACCCGTGCCATGTTGGAGGAGAACCGGCCCTTGTGTTCGAAGCGCTGGCGGAAGCCAGAATGCTGCAGGGCGCCGAGCATCTTCGGCACCATGCCGCCGGTCAGGAACGCCCCGTCCCAGGCGCCGACGGTGAGCACCAGATCGCCGGCGATCGCCCCGAACACCGCGCAGAACACGTCGACCGCGCGCATGCACCGCGCATCGCCAGCCTGCGCGCGGGCGGTGACGTCGGATGGGGTGACCGGCCCCGGGTCCTCGCCGGCGATCTCGGAAAGCGCGCGGTGGATGTTGACCAGGCCGGGGCCGCAGATCAGCCGCTCGTTGGAGACCCGCCCGAATTGGCGCGACAGTCGATCCAGGATCGCCAGCTCCTCGGGTGTGCCGGGCGGGAAGCTGACATGCCCGCCCTCGGACTCGAGCGGGTAGTGGCGGCCGTCGCGGGTGACCAGGGTGCCCACCCCCAGGCCGGTGCCGGGGCCGATCACCGCGTAGGTGCAGTCGGCCACTCCCTCGTGCGGACGCCAGGCGGCGCCGCCGACGACCGCGACATCGCTTTGGCGGAGCAGCGGGATCGCCATCGCCTGGGCCGCGAAGTCGTTGATCAGCAGCGCCTCGCCGAGCCCGAGCTGGCCGGTCAGGCGCGGGCGCGAGATCACCCACGGGTGGTTGGTGATGCGCGCCTCGTCGCCGTCGACGCGCCCGGCCACCGCGAACACGCCGTCGCCGACCTGGGCGCCGGTCTGGCCGAGGTAGTGCTGGGCGGCATCGGCCAGCGAGGGAAACTCGGTGACCGGGTACTTGAGGATGCTGTCGTCGAGCAGCGGCCGCGGCAGCGCCACGTCGGCCAGCGCAAAACGCGCGTTGGTACCGCCGATATCGGCGAGCAGGACGTGGCCGGCGGCCGGTTTCACGGCCTGCGCCCGCCGTTGCCGGACAGCGTGCCGGGCAGGAACTGCTTCGCCTCGGGCGGTCCCCAGGAGCCGGCCGGGTAGGGGCGGGTGCCGATGCCCGCGGCCTGCCAGGCGTCGCTGACGCTGTCGATCCAGCGCCACGCGGCCTCGACCTCGTCGTCGCGAACGAACAGGGTCTGGTCGCCCTTGAGCGCGTCGACCATCAGCCGCTCGTAGGCGATGCGGCGTTTGGGCGTGGGCGACATCGTCAGGTCCAGCGACATCGGCTGCAGCTCGGTGGCGCCCCATTCCGGCGCGGCCAGGCTGCCCATCAGGCCGAGTTCGATGGTTTCTTCCGGCTGCAGCCGCATGCGCAGGCGGTTGGACCGCGCACGCTCGGCGCTGGGGCGCTCGAACAACCAGTGCGAGACCGGGCGGAACGACACCACCACCTCGGTGGCGCGCGCCGGCATGCGCTTGCCGGTGACCAGCCGGAACGGCACCCCGGCCCAGCGCCAGTTGTCGATCCATGCGCGCAGCGCGACGAAGGTCTCCACGTCGCTCTCGTGGCTGAAGCCCTTGACCGCCTGGCCGTCGACCACGCCGTCGCCGTAGCGGCCGCGCACGCTGTCGCGTGCCGCGTCGGCGGCGGTCATCGGCCGCAGCGCCCGCAGCACCTTGCGCTTCTCGTCGCGAATGCTGTCGGCGTCGAGGTTGGAGGGCGGTTCCAGCGCGATCAACGCCAGCAGCTGGAGCATGTGGTTCTGGACCATGTCGCGCAGCGCGCCATAGCCGGCGTAGTAGCCTTCGCGGCCGTCGACGCCGGCGGTCTCGGCGACGATGATGTCGACCGATTCGATCCAGCGCCGTTCCCACACGCCTTCCAGCAGGGTGTTGCCGAAACGCAGCGCCAGCAGGTTCTGCACCGGCGCCTTGCCCAGGTAGTGGTCGATGCGGAAGATCCGCGACTCGTCGAGGTTGGCGCGCAGGGTGGCGTTGATTTCCCGCGCCGAGGCCAGGTCGTGGCCGATCGGCTTCTCCAGCACCAGGCGCGACGGGTCCTCCAGCAGCCCGGCGGCCTTGAGCCCCAGGCAGGCCGGCTCGAACAGGTTCGGCGGAATCGACAGATAGCTCACCGCCGGGCGGTCGCCATAGCGCGACAGCGTGGCCGCCATCGCTTCGGTGTCGTTGAGGTCGAGCGCGTGGTACACCGTGCGCCGCAGCAGTTCCTCGAGCGCCTCGGCGTCGCGCTGGTCGCCATCGTCCAGGCGCTGGCGCAGCCACCCGCGGAAGCCGGCATCGTCGTGCTCGCTGCGCCCGATCGCGACCACCCGGAACCGGTCCGGGAGGCGGTGGTCGCGCAGCAGGTGGAACAGCGATGGGAACAGGTAGCGCTGGGCGAGGTCGCCGGTGGCGCCGAACAGCAGCAGGGTGTCGTGCATCGCTACTCCGGTGGGGGTTGGTCTCAATCGGGTAGCGGGTCGGCCAGGCTGCTGCCGTGGCTGGCGATCACGCGACCATACCAGCGCGCACTGTCCTTGGGGGTGCGCTGCTGGGTTTCGTAATTTACATGAACGATACCAAAGCGCTTGGAATACCCCAACGACCATTCGAGGTTGTCCAGCAGCGACCAGGCCATGTAGCCGCGCACGTCCACCCCGGCCTCGATCGCCTCGTGGATCGCCCGCAGGTGCTTGCGCAGGTAGTCGATCCGCAGCGGGTCGCGGATGCGGCCGCCCTCGGCCACAGGCGGGTCGAAGAAGGCCGCACCGTTCTCGGTGACGTAGAGCGGGGTGTCGCCGTAGGTGTCCTTGAACCACAGCAGCAGGTCGGTGAGGCCCTGCGGAAACACCTCCCAGCCGGTTTCGGTATAGGTGCCGAGCGGCTGCCTGACCGCGCCGGCCTTGAGCGGATAGCTGTCGTCCGCGCGGGTCACGCTGCGGGTGTAGTAGTTGATGCCGACGAAGTCGAGCGGTTGGCGGATCAGTTCGAAATCGGCCTGCGGCCATTCGGGCCAGGCGTCGCCGAAGATCTCGGGCATCCGCTCCGGGTAGCGGCCGAGCAGCGCCGGGTGCAGGTACTGTTCGTTCATGTAGGCATGCGCCCGCGCCACCGCCGCGGCGTCCTCGGCGCTGTCGCTGGCCGGATACTTCGGCTCGATGTTCACCACCAGGCCGATCTGGTGGGCGCCATCGGCGCGATAGGCCTGCACCGCCGCACCGTGCGCGCGCATCAGGTTGTGCGAGGCGATCGGCGCCTCGTAGCGGCTGCGGTGGCCCGGCGCCAGCGCGCCGTGCAGGTAGCCGCCGTCGGTGACCACCCAGGGCTCGTTGAGGGTCACCCATTTCTTCACCCGGCCGTCCAGCGCGCGGTACAGCACGCTACCGTACTCGGCGAACCAGTCGGCGCTGTCGCGGTTGAGCCAGCCGCCGCGGTCGTCCAGGGCCGCCGGCAGGTCCCAGTGGTACAGGGTGAGCAGCGGCTCGATGCCGTTCTCGAGCAGCGCATCGACCAGCCCGGAATAGAAGTCCAGCCCGGCCTGGTTCACCCGGCCGGTGCCCTCCGGAAGGATCCGCGACCAGGACACGCTGAAGCGATAGGCGGTCAGGCCCAGCTCGCGCATCAGCGCCACGTCCTGGCGCCAGCGCCGGTAATGGTCGCAGGCGACGTCGCCGGTATCGCCGTTCAGGGTCATCCCGGGGGTATGGGCGAACCGGGTCCAGATGCTCGGCCCGGCGCCATCGGCCAGCGGCGAGCCCTCGATCTGGTGCGCGGCCGTGGCCGCGCCCCACAGGAACCCCTGCGGAAACCGGAAATCCTTGCCCGTCTGACTCATCTGCCCTTCCTCCGCCGCGGCTGCGTGCGTGTAAACGATTACATGGCAGAATACCGCAAGCGTCGGGCGAGTGTAATCGCCCGCTGCCGCGGACCGGACCGGGCGCATGCGTATGCGGCCGGAGTTGCGGGCACTACGTGGAGGGCGAATGGCCGCAGTCCAGCTGGAGGAAGTGCGCAAGGTCTATCCGGACGGCTTCGTCGCCGTCGAGGGCGCGAGCTTCGAGGTCGCCGACGGCGAGTTGCTGGTGCTGGTCGGGCCCTCGGGCTGCGGCAAGTCCACCCTGCTGCGGATGATCGCCGGCCTGGAGGCGGTCAGCGCCGGCACCCTGCGTATCGGCGACCGGGTGGTCAACGAGGTGGCGCCGAAGGACCGCGACATCGCCATGGTGTTCCAGAGCTATGCCCTCTATCCGCACATGACCGTGGCCGAGAACCTCGGTTTCGGGCTGAAGCTGCGCGGCTACGACCGCGCGGCGGTAGCCGAGCGCGTCGACGATGCCGCCCGCACGCTGGGGCTGGAAGAGCTGCTGCAGCGGCGCCCGGCGGCGCTGTCGGGCGGCCAGCGCCAGCGCGTGGCGCTGGGCCGGGCGCTGGTGCGCAAGCCGCAGGTGTTCCTGCTGGACGAGCCGCTCTCCAACCTGGATGCCAAGCTGCGGATGTCGATGCGGGTCGAGATCGCACGCCTGCACCGGCGCCTCGGCGCGACCATGGTTTACGTCACCCACGACCAGATCGAGGCGATGACGCTCGGCCAGCGCATCGTGGTGCTCGACCGCGGTCGCATCCAGCAGATCGACGCGCCGATGGCCCTGTACGAGAAGCCCGCCAATCTGTTCGTGGCGACCTTCCTCGGCAGCCCGGCGATGAACGTGCTGCGCGGCGTGCTGGTGAGCGAGGATGGCCCGGCGCTGGTGCTCGACGACGGCACCCGGCTGGCGCTGCCGGCGGACGACGTGCCCGGGTCGCGGTTCGGGACCCGGGTCGATATCGGGATCCGTCCGGAACACCTGCTGCGCCGCGGCGGCGGCGACGAAGGTGGCGCCGGCGGCCTCGCGCCCACCGTGGACGTGGTCGAGCCGGTGGGCAACGAGGTCTTCGTCAACATGACCCTGGGAACCCACCCCCTGGTGGCGAGGCTTCCGCCGGGCGAGCTGCCCGAACCCGGGACCGGGTTGCCGCTGCGCGCCGCACCGGGACGGCTGCATGTCTTCGACCCGGAAAGCGGGCGACGGCTGGAACCCTGATCGAGCGCTGGTGCTCTCTTTGACTGGCGCTCTCTTTGACGCGTCCTCTGGCCGCGGGCGGCGAGGTGCTCCGGCGGGTGGGCGGCGCTTTTCCGGGTTGGCCGACCGCGGGTGTGTCCGGTCAGGAGTGCGGCGAATCCGGGTATGGCCGACCGCCCGGGCCTTCGCGTGCATGGCACGCTCCTACGCAAAGCGCCGGCTGCACAATCACGGCAGCGGCGTGCGCATGCCGACCGCGAGGCGGTTCCAGCCGTTGATCTCGACCACCAGGAAACTCAGTTCGGCGATCGCCGTTTCGTCGAAGTGCTCGAGCAGCGGCGCGTAGTCGGCGTCCGCTGCGCCGCTGCGCTCGATCCGGGTCAGCGACTCGGCCCAGCCGAGCGCCGCGCGCTCGCCGGCATCGAACAGCCGGCTCTCGCGCCAGCCGGCCAGGGTGTCGAGACGCCGCTGGTCCTCGCCCGCCTCGCGCAGTTCGCGGGCGTGCATGTCCAGGCAGTAGGCGCAGCCGTTGATCTGCGACACGCGCAGTTTCACCAGCCCGGACAGGCGCGGGCCGAGACTGGCACCGTGCAGGGACTCGGCCAGGGCGAGCATCGCCTTGAAGGCTTTCGGGGCGAGCTTGGGATAGGGAACGCGGGGATGCTGCGACATGGGAGGCTCCGGAAGTGGCGGCCGCCATGGCCGCTTCACCGGGAGGACGGGCGAACGCCCGTCCACGTGACAGCCGCGCTCAATGCAGCCGCAGCTTGTCCGGATTCATCTGGTTGAGCACTTCCACGATCCGGTCGCCGTCGCTGACGATCGTGGTGATCATCTGCAGCTGCCCGTGCAGGAAGCGCAGCCCGGCCGCTTCGCCGTTCACGCGGCCGATCCGCCACTGGGCCTCGGCCGGCACCCGCCGCGCGACCGCCCAGTAGAGGCGGGCGATGCGCTCGGCGCCTTCCAGCGGGCGCAGCGCGGCCACCGCCTTGCCGCCGCCATCCGAGAGCAGCCGCGCGTCGGCATGCAGCAGCCCCACGATCGCCTCGCGATCGCCGCTGGCCGACGCCTCGAGGAAGCGCGCCAGCAGTTCGCGGTGGCGCTCGGGCGCGACGCCGGGAAAGCGCGCACGTCCCGCCTGCAGGCGTTCGCGCGCCCGGTGCACCATCTGCCGGCAGTTGGCCTCGCCGTGGCCCAGCATCGCGGCGATGTGCGCGTAGTCGTAGTCGAAGACCTCGCGCAGCAGGAATGCCGCGCGTTCTTCCGGGCCGAGGCGCTCGAGCAGGGCGAGGAAGGCCAGCGAGATCTGCTCGGCGAGTTCGGCGCGGCCGGCGGGGCCGGGCGAGTCGTCGATGGTGAGCGGCTCGGGCAGCCACGGGCCGACGTAGTCGGTGCGCGCGGTCCGCGCCAGGCGCAGGCGATCGATGCCGAGGCGGGTGACGGTGGCCACCAGCCATCCGGCCGGGTCGCGCACCGCCGCCGGATCGGCCTGGCGCCAGCGCAGCCAGGCGTCCTGCACCGTGTCCTCGGCATCGGCGCGGCTGCCCAGCATCCGGTAGGCCAGGGCCAGCAGGCGCGGGCGGTGGGTCTCGAAGGTGTGGTCGTGCGGGGTCATGGTGGGAGGGACGGCTTGCGGTACGTGATCGTGACACCGGCCCGCGGTCGGCGTGCAGATGACGGACCGACTCCGCCTGGCCGGCAGCGCCCGTCGGCTGCTCCCGGGTGGGGCGATTGTGCGCTGCGGTAAAATGGCCCCTGCCCACGCCACCTCGCAGGCCGCCGTGACCAGTTGCCAGCCCCCCGTCATCCGCCAGGACGACTTCATCCAGAGCGTCGCCGACGCGCTGCAGTACATCAGCTACTACCACCCGACCGACTACATCCGCAACCTGGCGGCGGCCTGGGAGCGCGAGGAAAGCCCGGCGGCGAAGGACGCGATGGCGCAGATCCTGATCAACTCGCGGATGTGCGCCGAGGGCCACCGCCCGATCTGCCAGGACACCGGCATCGTCACGGTGTTCCTGAAGATCGGCATGGACGTGCGCTGGGACGCCGCGATGGGGATCCAGCAGATGGTCGACGAAGGCGTGCGCCGCGCCTATGCGCACGCCGGCAACAAGCTGCGCGCCTCGGTGCTGGCGGATCCGGCCGGGCTGCGCCGCAACACCAGCGACAACACTCCCGCGGTGGTCAATATGACGGTGGTGCCGGGCAGTACCGTCGATGTGATCGTCGCCGCCAAGGGCGGCGGATCGGAGGCGAAGTCGAAGTTCGCGATGCTCAATCCGTCCGATTCGATCGTCGACTGGGTGCTGAAGACGGTGCCGACGATGGGCGCTGGCTGGTGCCCGCCGGGGATGCTCGGCATCGGCATCGGCGGGACCGCGGAGAAGGCGATGTTGCTGGCCAAGGAGGCGCTGATGGAGCCGATCGACATCGGCGACCTCAGGGCGCGCGGGCCGTCGAACCGGCTGGAGGAGCTGCGGCTGGAGATCTTCGACAAGGTCAACGCACTGGGCATCGGCGCGCAGGGCCTGGGTGGCCTGACCACGGTGCTGGACATCAAGATCCGGGACTATCCCACCCATGCCGCCAACCTGCCGGTGGCGCTGATCCCCAACTGCGCCGCCACCCGGCACGCCCATTTCGTGCTCGACGGCTCCGGCCCGGTGGCGCTGGAGCCGCCCTCGCTCGAGGACTGGCCGAAGCTGACCTACGACGCCTCGAAGGGGCGTCGGGTGGACCTGGACAGCGTGACCCGCGACGAGGTCGCCAGCTGGAAGCCGGGCGAGGTGCTGCTGCTCAACGGCAGGCTGCTCACCGGTCGCGACGCCGCGCACAAGCGCATCGTCGGCATGCTCGACCGCGGCGAGCCGCTGCCGGTGGAGTTCAGCGGGCGCTTCATCTACTACGTCGGCCCGGTCGACCCGGTGCGCGACGAGGCGGTGGGACCGGCCGGCCCCACCACCGCCACCCGGATGGACAAGTTCACCGACCAGGTGCTGGAGCAGACCGGCCTGCTCGGCATGATCGGCAAGGCCGAGCGCGGCCCGGCCGCGATCGAGGCCATCCGCAGGCATCGCTCGGTGTACCTGATGGCGGTCGGCGGCGCAGCCTACCTGGTCTCCAAGGCGATCAGGGCCGCGCGCGTGGTCGGCTTCGAGGACCTGGGCATGGAAGCGATCTACGAGTTCACCGTGCAGGACATGCCGGTGACGGTGGCGGTGGATTCGGCCGGGGAATCGGTGCACCGGACCGGTCCGCGCGAGTGGCAGGCGCGCATCGGCAGGATCCCGGTGGTGGTCGAGACGGGTTGAGCATGTGGACGCGGCGTAGCGCACACGCGGCGGTTTGCGCGTCGCGGCCGCCGCCACTCCGCAGTGCTTCGCGGATGGCGGCGGCCCGATCCGGCCGGGCAAGGTCGCGTCGCGGCAGGGTGCGCGCATAATCCATCCCCACCGTTCGAAGCGGAGAAGCCGATGACCGCGACACTCTATTACGCTCCCAGCACCGCCGCCCTGGTGGTGCACTGGCTGCTGATCGAGCTGGAGGTGCCGCACGAGCTGCGGGCGCTCGATTTCGAACGGCGCGAGCAGAAGTCGCCGGAATACCTGGCGCTCAACCCCGCCGGCGTGGTGCCGACCCTGGTGCTGGACGGCGAGGTCCTGACCGAATCGACCGCCATCGTCATGCACCTGGCAGACCTGCACCGGCAGGCGCAGCTGGCGCCGGCCCCCGGCACGGTGGAGCGGGCGCACTACTACCGCTGGATGTGTTTCGCTGCGAACACGCTGCTGCCGGCCTACCGCGGCTGGTTCTATCCCGACGAACCCGCCGGCGAGGCCCACCAGCTGGAGGCGAAGGCGCACGCGCGCGAACGGATCGAGACCGCGTGGCAGCGGGTGGCGGATCATCTCGGCGCCGGCGGTCCCTGCCTGCTCGGCGAGCGCGTCTCGGCGGCGGACTTCATGTTCACCATGCTCATGCGCTGGTCGCGCAACATGCCGCGGCCCAGCGACGAGTGGCCCGAGCTGCGCGCGCATGCGCAGCGGATGAAGGCACGGCCGGCGTTCCAGGAAGCCTGCCGACGCGAGGGCATCAGCGACTGGCTCTGAGCGGGGATCCGCCCCCGCGATCCGATCAGCCCAGGAACTGCAGCCGCGCCAGGTCCGCGTACAGGCCGCCCTCGGCCAGCAGCGCCTCGTGGGTGCCAACGGCCACGATCCGGCCCTGGTCCATCACCACGATGCGGTCGGCCTTGAGCACGGTGGCCAAGCGGTGGGCGATCACCAGCGTGGTGCGGCCCTGCATCAGGTTCTCGAGTGCGTGCTGCACCGCGCGTTCGCTCTGCGCGTCGAGCGCCGAGGTCGCCTCGTCGAGCAGCAGGATCGGTGCGTCGCGCAGCAGCGCCCGGGCGATCACCACGCGCTGCTGCTGGCCGCCGGACAGGCGCGCGCCGCGTTCGCCCAGCTGTTCGTCGTAGCCGTTGGGCAACGCGGCGATGAACGCATGCGCCTCGGCGGAGGCCGCCGCGGCCTCCACCTCGGCGTCGCTGGCCTCCAGGCGGCCGTAGCGGATGTTGTCGCGCGCGCTGGCTGCGAAGATGGTCGGCTGCTGCGGGACCAGCGCGATCTGCTCGCGCAGCGCGACCGGATCGAGCGCGCGCACGTCGACGCCGTCGATCGCCACCGCGCCGGCCTGGGGATCGTGGAAACGCAGCAGCAGCGCGAACACGGTGCTCTTGCCGGCGCCGGAGGGCCCGACCAGCGCGACCGTCTCGCCGGGCCGGACGTGCAGCGAGAATTCCTCCAGCGCCGGCGTCTCGGCGCGCGCCGGGTAGTGGAAGGTGACGCCGTCGAATCGCAGTTCGCCGCGCACCGGCGCAGGCAGCGACTGCGGACGCACCGGTGCCTGCAGCCTGGAATCCTCGACCAGCAGTTCGTTGATCCGCCCCATGCCGCCGGCGGCGCGCTGCAGCTCGTTCCAGACCTCGGCCAGGGCGCCGACCGAGCCGCCGCCGAGCAGGGCGTACAGCACGAACTGACCGAGCGTGCCCGGGGTGAGCGTGCCGGCGGCGACGTCGTGCGCGCCCGACCACAGCACGATGGTGATCGCGCCGAAGATGGCGGTGATCGCGACCGCCGTCACCATCGCCTGCACCCCGATCCGCCGCCGCGCGGTGGCCACCGAGCGCGCCACCGCCTCGGCGAAGCGGCCGCGTTCCCAGCCCTCGCGGGCGTG
Organism: Luteimonas endophytica; assembly: GCF_029887875.1. Lineage (GTDB taxonomy): Bacteria > Pseudomonadota > Gammaproteobacteria > Xanthomonadales > Xanthomonadaceae > Luteimonas > Luteimonas endophytica. The sequence continues at coordinate 231,617 of NZ_JARXRM010000008.1, read as the reverse complement.
CGCCTGCACGGTGCGGATCGCGCCGAGAGTCTCGGCGGCCAGGGTATTGGCGTCGGCGACGCGATCCTGGGCGCTGCGCGAGATCTTCTGCAATCGGCGCCCCCCCAGCACCAGCGGCAGCACGAAGACCGGGATCCCGACCAGGGTGTAGGCCGCCAGCCGCGGGCTGGTGACCACCAGCATGGTCACGCTGCCCAGCACCATCACCACGCTGCGCAGCGCCACCGACATCCCCGAGCCGACCACGCCGCGCAGCAGCTCGGTGTCGGCCGAAAGGCGCGAGACCAGCTCGCCGCTGCGGGTGCGCTCGTAGAACGCCTGGTCCAGGCCCACCAGGTGACCGTACAGCCGGGTGCGCAGGTCGGCGATCACCCGCTCGCCCAGCAGCGAGACGAAGAAGAAGCGCGCGGCGGTGGCGATCGCCAGTGCCACCGCGACCACGAACAGCAGCGCGAATGCGGCATCGATATCGCTGCCTTCGCCGAAGCCGCGGTCGATCATCGTCCGTACCGCCAGCGGCAGGCTGAGCGTCGCCGCGGACGAGGCCGCCAGCGCCAGCAGCCACGCGGCCAGCAGGCCGCGCTGGCGCAGCACGAACGGCCACAGCGTGCGCAGGGTGCCGACCGGCGCCCTGGCGCGGGCGTCCTCGACGCCCGCGGCCGGTGGAGCGGGTGGTGGTTCGGGGGAGCGGTCGGCCATCGGGTCGGGAAAGTTCCTGGGGCCGCGCCGGGCGGGCCGGTGCGGACGTGGAAGGGTCGAACCCGGGCTGCAGCTCAGGTGCGCTCGATGTCGAAACGTACCCGGTCCCGTGTGGCGTCGCGCAGCCGGGTTTTCAAGTCGTCGACGCGCGCCGCGGGCAGGCGGAGGCGGAAATGCGCGCCATCGGCGGCGAACGCCTCGTCGAGTTTTTCGGCTGCAAAGGACTCCAGCGCGGCGTGTACCGCGCCCAGATCGTCGAAACCGGTATGGAGCACCAGTTCCCGCTGTGCGACCAGCGGCCGCCGCCCGGCCAGGCGCAGGCATTCCGCGGCGGCGCCGCCGTACGCGCGGACCAGGCCGCCGACCCCGAGCTTGACGCCGCCGAACCAGCGCGCGACCACCACCGCCACCCGGTCGAAGCCCTGGCCGTCGATCGCCGCCAGGATCGGCCGGCCAGCGGTGCCGGCGGGCTCGCCGTCGTCGCTGGAGCGGTAATCACCGCCGATGCGCCAGGCCCAGCAGTTGTGGGTGGCGTCGGCCACCGCGACTTCCTGCAGCCACGCCTGGGCCGCGGCAGGGCTCTCGGCCGCTGCCGCGCGCGCGTGGAAGCGGCTGTGCCTGACCTCGATCGCGTGCGAGGCGGGCGCGGCGAGGGTGTCCAGGCTCATTCGTCCAGCAGTCCGGCCAGGTCGTCGGGCAGCGCGACCTCGGGGTGGCGGCGGTGGAACTCGCGCAGGCTGTCGCGCGCGGCCTCGAGCTCGCCTTCGTCGCGCAGCTCGCGGATCCGCGCCAGCCAGGCGCGATGCACGCGCGGCGAGTCGGCGGTGGCGGGCGGAGCGTCGTCCAGCGGCTGGTCGTGGAACGTGCGTTCCTCGATCGGCGCCGACTCCAGGACGCCGAGGTCGGCAGGATCGCGCTGGTCGCCCACGGACTGCGCGGTGACCGCGGACCCACGTACGCGCTCGCGGCCGATCGCGGTGTCGGTGGCGCTCGCCGGCGCGGACCGCGCGCGTTCGGGTTCGGCCGCGACGCCGGCGTCGATCGACGGCGCGGGTGGAGCTGGCGGAACCGGAACCGGAACCGGCGCAGGCGCAGGCGCGATCTCGCGCCTGCGCGCCGCCTGCCGGCGCAGTTCCTCGCCACGTGCCTGCATCGCCTCGCGCTCGTCCCCGGCCATCCGCGCCCGCTGGGCCTGCACGGCGGACGGTGCGTCCGGGCGTGGCGCGGCCGTATCGGCGGGTGCGGGCCGGGCCGCAGGCGCTGGTGGCGGTTGCCGATCCGGTGCGTCGGCCTCCCGCGGGACCTCCAGCCGGGGCCTGGCGGCCTGCGCGCGCGCCGGATCGTCGCGGGCGATCGATGCGATTTCACCGCGCGGCGTCTCGTCCGGCGGCGCGGCCGGGAAGGGCTCCGGCTGGGGCCGCAACTGCCAGGCGATGCCCACCGCCAGCGCCAGCGATGCGGCCACGCCGAGCGCGGCCG
>NZ_JARXRM010000008.1:218367-229409 GCF_029887875.1 Luteimonas endophytica | reverse complement strand
GCCAGCGCCGGCGTGGCCGCCCGCTGCGCGCGCCCGTGCCGCCGCCGCCCGCCGCCGGGCGCGCGGCGCGCGCGGCGGCCAGGATCCGCGCATCCAGCGCGGGTGAGGGGCGGGCGCGCGGCGCGCTGCGCGCCAGGCGCTCGGCAAGGTCGCGCTCCTCGGGCGTCAGCGGTTCGCGGTCAGCGGTCATGCGTTCAGCCTCGTCCGCAGCTTGTCCATCGCGTAGCGCAGTCGCGATTTCACCGTCTCCCGCCCGACCCCGGTGATGTCGCCGATCTGCTCGAGGGTCAACTCCTGCTCGAGCCGCAGCAGCAGTACCTCGCGCTGCTCCTCGGGCAGTTCGTCCAGCGCCAGCTGCAGGGATCGGCGCTCCTCGAACTGCGACAGACTATGCTCCGGCGTGTCGTCGTCGGGTACACGCGCGATGCGCTCGTCGGCGTTCTCGGGCGCCGGAGGGCGGTGCCGCTGGGCGCGCCAGTGATCGGCCAGGCGGTTGCGGGCGATGCGGTACAGCCAGGTGGCGAAGGCCGCCTCGGGTTGCCACCCGGCGCGGGCGGCGACCACCCGTTGCCAGACGTCCTGGTACACCTCGTCGGCCAGCGCGCCGTCGCGCAACTGGCGCAGCAGGAAGCGATACAGGCGGGTCCGGTGGCGCGCGTACAGGCGCTCGAACGCGGCGGTCTCGCCGCGCACCCACGCGAGCATCAGCGCTTGGTCGCTGCTTTCCCCGTCGTCCTGGCAATCGGCATCGTTCACCGCCGGCAGGTTAAGCGGTGGCGGCCCGCAGGTGAAGCCCGCGCGCGCCGCGGCAGGTCGGGGGTGACGGGGACGGGGCGTGATCTGCGTCATATCCATGGAAACGCGCGGGGCGGCGCGGCGGGGTCGGTTGCCGGTAGCGCGCGTATCTGCCGTTATGCTTGGCGCAGGGGACCGGAACGGAGCGGGTGTGGACGGGATTGGGCAAGGCTCGCCGGCTGCGCCGGCGTCCGGGCAAGGCCTGCAGGCGCTGATCGAAATGCTGGGGGGGCTGCTGGCGCCGGGGTCCGGCCTGGCGGTGTGCTGGCGCGACCCGCGCCTGGGCAGCGGCGCCGCCGCCAGCGAAGGCGTCGGTGAAGCGGTGCGCGCGCGGGCGGCTGGCGCGCTGGCGGGCGCCGCCACCGCGACGGCCCTGCCGGCAGACCTGCTGTGGGAGGACGGCCAGACCCGCGTCTGCGTCGCGGTCGAGCCGGCGCGCGCGCTCGGCGACCAGCCCGCGCGCGCCTGGCGGGCGCTGGCGGAACGGGTGATCGGCGCGCTGGTGCAGTCGGAACTGTCGCGGCTGCAGGTCCGTTCGCTGCAGAAGTCCGAGCGCCTGCAGCAGGCCCTGTACGAGATCGCCGACCTGTCGGGTTCCTCGCGCGACATGCACGGGATGCTGGCGCGCATCCACGCCGTGGTCGCCACCCTGATGTCGGCCGAGAACTTCTACATCGTGCTGTACGACGACCTGCGCGAGACGGTCCGCTTCCTGTATTTCGCCGATCGGATCGATCCGTGGACCGCGCAGCCCGACCGCGACCTGCTGCTAGACGAGATGCCCAACAGCATCACCGTGGCGCTGCTGCGGCACGGCCACCCGATGATGGGCCCGTCCGAGCGCATCCGCGCCGCGCTCGGCGTGCCGCGCGACCCGGCCCACGGGCCCGACAGCGCGGATTGGCTGGGGGTGCCGATGCGTCGCGACAGCCGCGTCTGCGGCGCGATCGTGGTGCAGAACTACGACCGCCCCGGCAGCTATACCGAAGAGGACCGGGCGCTGCTGGAGTACGTGGCCCAGCACATTCTCACCGCGCTGGACCGCAACCACGCCCGCGCCGAGCTGGAGCGGCGGGTGGAGGAACGCACCCGCGAACTGCAGCACGCCAACGCGGTGCTGCAGGCCGAGGTGGTGGAACGGCAGCGCGCCGAGCGCCTGCAACGGGCGCTGTACCGGATCAGCGAGATGTCGGTCACCGCGGGCAGCCTGCAGCGCTTCTACCAGGACGTTCACGAGGTGGTGGGCGGCCTGCTGTACGCGGAGAACTTCTACATCGCCATGCTCGCCGCCGACGGCGAGCGGATCGAATTTCCCTACTCGGTGGACGAACGCGACCCGGTGCGGCGGCCGCGGCTGATGACCAACGGCCTCACCGAGTTCGTCCTCACCAGCGGACAGCCGCTGCTCGCCGACCGCGAGACCATCGCCCGGCTCGAGTCGTGCGGCGACGTGCGCAGCCACGGCACCCGCGCGCACTGCTGGCTGGGCGTGCCGCTGGCGCGCGACGGCAGCGTGATCGGGGCGATCGCGGTACAGAGCTACTCGCCGGGCATCCTGTTCGAGGAACGGGACCAGGAGCTGCTGACCTTCGTGGCGCACCATATCGGCGGCGCGCTGTCGCGCAAGCGCGCCCAGGAGTCGCTGAAGGCCGCGCACGCCGAGCTGGAGTTCCGGGTCGAGGCCCGCACCCAGGAACTCAAGGACGCCAACCGCGAGCTGCGTGCGCAGATCGGCGAGCGCATGCGCGCCGAACAAAGGCTGATCCACCAGGCGCGGCACGACCAGCTCACCGGATTGCCGAACCGCGAGCATCTGCTCGAGCGTCTCGACGCCGCGATCGCGCGCATGCACGAACCGGGCACGGTGCCGTTCGCGGTGCTGTTCCTCGACCTGGACCGTTTCAAGCTGGTCAACGACAGCGTCGGCCACGCCGCCGGCGACGAGCTGCTGGTGGAGGTCGGCCGCCGGGTGCGCCGCACGCTGTCGGCCAGCGACGCGGTGGCGCGGCTGGGCGGCGACGAGTTCGCGATCCTGCTCGAGGACGTCGATGCGCCGGCGGCCGCGGCGGCGGTGGCCGCGCGCGTGCTGGAGGCGCTGTCCAAGCCGGTGTGGGTGGCGGGGCGAGAGTTGTTTCCCTCGGCGAGCATCGGGATCGCGGTCTGGCAGCCGCGCTACCGCCATGGCGAGGAGCTGCTGCGCGACGCGGACGCCGCGATGTACCGCGCCAAGGCCAGGGGCCGCGACCGCAGCGCGCTGTTCGACGAGGCGATGCGCGCCGAGGCCACGCGGCTGCTGGACCTGGAAGCGGATCTGCGCCGGGCGATCATCAACAACGCCTTCGAGCCCTACTTCCAGCCGATCGTGCGGCTGGCCGACGGCGCGGTGGTGGGGCACGAGGCGCTGTTGCGCTGGAACCACGACTTGCGCGGGCCGCTGCTGCCCGCGGAATTCATCGGCGTGGGCGAGGACAGCGGCCTGATCGAGCAGGTGGACTGGCTGATGTACGCGCACGTGGTTCGCTGGCTCGGGACCCGGGCCGACGGCTACGTCTCCATCAACGTGTCGCCGCGCCATTTCCACTCCGACGACTTCGCCGAGCGCCTGCTGCGGCTGCTCGACGATGCCGGGGCCGACCCGCGCCGGCTGCGCATCGAGCTCACCGAGGTGGCGCTGCTGGACGACGCGCCGCGGGTCCTGCGCATGCTCAACATCCTGCGCGGGCGGGGCGTCCTGGCGCTGCTCGACGACTTCGGCACCGGCTTCTCGGCGCTGTCCTACCTGCACAGGTTCCCGATCCAGTCGCTGAAGATCGACCAGAGCTTCGTCGCCGGTCTGGACGGCGAGACCCGCGCAGAAAGCCTGGCGCTGGTGCGCGCGATCCTGGCGCTCGCGGGCACGCTCGGCATCGACACCATCGGCGAGGGCGTGGAAACCGAACAGCAGCGGCACACGCTGCTGCAGCTGGGGTGCCAGTACGGCCAGGGCTTCCTGTATGGGCACCCGCGGCCGGCGGACTGAGCCCCGGCCCGGCGCCGGCGCGGGTCACGACCGTTTCACCCCGTCCCTGGCAACATCGACGCAGTGCCGCGAACCCGGGGGTGCACGATGATCGCGTCCAGTGGCTCCGAATCGCCGTTCCGCCGCCCGCCGGGCTCGCGCCCGGCTGCGCGCGGCGTGCTGCGGCTGCTCGCGCTGGCGCTGCTGTGCGGCCCCGCCGCGCTGGGTGCCGAAGCCCGCGCCGCCAGCGGCGACGAACCCGAGGCGGCGTTGCGCGCGGCAATGGTGGAGCAGCAGCTCGTCGCGCGCGGGATCGCGGACCAGCGGGTGCTGGCGGCGATGCGCGCGGTGCCGCGCCACCGGTTCGTGGGCGAGGGCCATGCGGCGCGCGCCTACGAGGACCAGCCGCTGCCGATCGGCCACGGCCAGACCATTTCGCAGCCCTATATCGTCGCGTTGATGACCGAACTGCTGGAACCTCGGCCGGAACACCGGGTGCTCGAGGTCGGGACCGGGTCGGGCTACCAGGCCGCGGTGCTTTCGCCGCTGGTGGCGGAGGTGTATACGATCGAGATCGTGGAGCCGCTGGCGCGCCGCGCCGCGGAGGTGCTGGAGGAGCTGGGCTACGCCAACGTCACCGTGCGCAGCGGCGACGGCTACGCCGGTTGGCCCGAGCACGCACCGTTCGATTCGATCATCGTCACCGCCGCGCCCGAGCGGGTGCCGGATGCGCTGCTCGACCAGCTGCGGCTGGGAGGGCGGATGGTGATCCCGGTCGGGCCGGTGCACGCGGTGCAGGAGCTGCGCGTGATCGAGAAGGCCGCCGACGGCAGCATCACCGACACCATGGTGGCGCCGGTGCGTTTCGTGCCGATGACCGGCGGCGCCAGCCTGGGCCGGTAGCCGCATCCGAGGGCGCGAGCGGCATGATCGGCGGCGGGGATTCATCGGCGTCGCCGCGGGGTAGGGCCGATGCCGGAGCCGGCTGTTGCTGTGTTGCCGCGCGGCTCGCTCGTGGCAGGACAGTTTGGAACTCGCGGGGGGGCGGGCCCGGGGCTGCGTGACAAGTCGCTCCCCGATAGCGGCTTGATCGTCACGTTCCCCTGGCCGCCCGCAGACGCCACTCGATGGCGCCGCGTGCCCCGGGGTCGTTCGGTCGTACAGTCGAGGGGCGGTTCCCGGAACGGGCTCAGAAGCTGAAGTTCACCTTGGCGTAGTAGTAGCCGCCGTTGATGCCGAAGGGCAGCGTCTCCCAGCCGTAGAGGAACCCGAGCTGCGGGAAGGGTGCCGCGTTCACCGGGTCCCACTTGTCCGGGTAGGTGTCGAACAGGTTGTTGGCGCCGATGGTGAAGCGCAACGTGTCGGACGCCTGCCAGCCGACCGAGGCGTCGAACAGGGTCTGCCCGTCCCATTTCTGCTTGAACCCCGGCGTGAATCCCTCGCCGGCGACCGACCCGTAGTAGTTGGCGCGCAGGGTCCAGTCCCAGGCCCCGGTGCGGTAGACCCCCTGCAGCATGTAGCGGTTGCCGGGCTGGCCTTCCTCGACCAGGGTGACCTGGGTGTCGTCGAACAGCGCTGCCGGCGACAGGATGTCCGACTGCGACCGGCGCTCGGTGACCTCGGTGCGGTTCCAGTGCAGCAGCGCGGTCAGTTCCAGGGTGCCTCCCGCGGCTTCGGTGTTGAAGTCGGCGACCACGTCCACGCCCTCGGTGCGGGTGTCGATGGCATTGGTGAAGAACAGCACCTGGCCGACGCCGATCGGGTCGAGGATGGCGCGAATCGGGCAGTTGGCGTTGTCCGGGGCGCAGGGCGCGCCGTCGGTGCCGGTGCTCTCCGGGGCGATGTTGCTGGAAAAGATGATGCGGTCGTCGATGTCGATCCGGAACACGTCGACGGTCAGGGCGAAGCGTTCGTTCGGTGTCCAGGCGATGCCCAGGGTGCCGCTCACCGATTCTTCCTCCTTCAGCGGCGCGATGCCGAACGCCCGGGTGACCTGGCTGTCCTGGCGCGCGGTCAGGGTGTCGGTCAGCACGCCGTCGGCATTGAGGTTGGTGGAGCGCTGGCCGTAGAACAGCTGTTGTACGCCGGGGGCGCGGAAGCCGCTCGCCACGGTACCGCGCACGGCGAAGCGTTCGGTGGCGTCGAAGCGCGCAGAAAGCTTGCCGGTGGTGGTGTTGCCGAAGTCCGAGTAGCGTTCGTGACGCGCCGCGGCGCCGAGCAGCAGCTTGCCGAACCTGGATTCGGCGTCGACATAGACGGCCTGGCTGTGGCGGCTCTCGTCGACCGCCTCGGCGGGCGAGAACCCCGGGAATCCCTGGATGCCGGGCTGCGCGATCTCGCCGGTCTGGCCGAAGATCGGGATGCTGCGATCGTTGCCGCGTCCGTAGGCGTAGGAAACCAGGTCCCCGGCCTCGATCGCGTAGCCTTCGCGGCGGTACTCCAGGCCGGCGGCGAGGTACAGCGGCTCGCTGCCCAGGCCCCAGTCGAACGGCCCGCGGACATCGAGATTGATGGTGGTCTGGTCGAACTCCAGGGCGCCGGTATGCGCCGCGAGCGGAGACTCCTCGTAGCGCGGCCCGGCGGGGTCGGACGGGTCCAGCGGCTCGTACCACCAGCTCACGTTGACCGAGTTGCGCTCGTCGAACTCGAAACGGCTGCGGCCGTGGTTGACCGAGACGTCCCATTCCCAGCCTTCGCCGAACGGCGCGCGGTATCCCGCCGCGAGCGATCCGTCCTCTGCGGTGGTGATGATGTTGGGCAGAAAGCCGTCGGGATACAGCTCCGGCACGCTGCGGTTGTCGCCGCCGCTGCGAAAGAAGCCCGAGGAGTCGCCCTCGCGCCGCGACAGGCCGCCGAACCAGTACAGCTCGCCGGCCGCCACCGGCAGGCCGCCGTTGAGCCAGAAGTAGGCATCCTTGGCATCGGCGTCGCCGAGCCGTTGGGTCACGCGCGGCGGATCGACCCGGGCGCTGTCCGGCCCGGCGCGGTTGGTCTCCTCGCGGTCGCGGTACTCGGCCGTCAGGCTGAGGAACCCGTCCGCGCCCAGCGCGAGGCCGGTGTTGACGCCGCCGTGCAGCACCGTGCCGTCGCCCTCGTAGGTCTGCCCGGCCTCGAAACTGCCGCTGGTGACGCCGGTGGCGCTCTTGAGCACGATGTTGATCACTCCGGAGATCGCATCGGAGCCGTACTGCGCGGCGGCGCCGTCGCGCAAGACCTCGATGCGCTCGATGGCGGAGATCGGGATCGCGTTGATGTCGGTGCCGGCGGAGCCCCGGCCGATGGTCTGCTGCACGTTGACCAGGGCCTGCTGGTGGCGGCGCTTGCCGTTGACCAGCACCAGCACCTGGTCGGGCCCGAGCGCGCGCAAGGTGGCCGGGCGGATGATGTCGGTGCCGTCGCTGACGAAGGTGCGCGAGAAATTGAAGCTGGGCTCGAGCACCTGCAGCATCTGCCCGATCTCCTGTACGCCCGCCTTCTCCAGCTGCTCGCGGCTGATCACGTCCACCGGGGCGGCGGTCTCGGCGGCGGTGCGGCCGCGCACCCGCGAGCCGATGACCTCGACCGCATCGAGGGTCGTCGCCGTCGGTTCGCGAGCAGGCGACGCGGGCTGCTGGGCGATGGCGGGGGCTGCGAGCAGCAGTGCAGCCCAGAGCAAGCAGGGCCGGGCGAAGCGGGGGACGGCCGCCGGGAGGCGGGAAGCCGGTGCCTGTCGGCGCCGACGGGGCGCGGGGGAGATCGAAGCCGGCCCGCGCGGGCGTGCGGTATCGCTGTGCATTGGGAGGTTCCCCCGGAAAGACGGTTGCCCCCGTCCGAAGACGGCCCAGTCCCCCTGTGGGCGGCGATGACGTTTTTGTGACCGCCGCGGCCTTGTAGCACCATTCTTCGGCGTATGGGAAGCCGATGTGCGGGTAGCGCATCGGAACTAGGCACCGCGTCGCAGAAACGCCCTTGGCGCACGCGGCGCCCGGCGACCGGCGGGCGCCACCGTGCCTGCAGGCGCCGCCGGCGGCCGTCAGCCCTTGATCACCAGCAGCCGCTGCTCGGTCATGTCCTCGATCGCGTAGCGCACCCCCTCGCGGCCGAGCCCGGATTGCTTGATCCCGCCGTAGGGCATGTTGTCGACGCGGAAGCTGGGCACGTCGCCGACGATCACGCCGCCGACCTCGAGCCGGTCCCAGGCGCGCATCGCATGCCCCAGGTCGGCGGTGAAGACGCCGGCCTGCAGGCCGAAGTCGCTGGCGTTGACGGTATCCAGCGCCGCCTCGAAGTCGTCGAACGGCTGCAGGCAGGCAACCGGGCCGAACACCTCCTGGCGATACAGATCGCAGTCGCGGGGCACCTTCTCCAGCAGCGTGGCCGGCAGCATGTTGCCTGCGCGCGGCCCGCCGGCGATGCGCTTGGCGCCACCCTTCAGCGCTGCGTCCACCCACGACTGGATGCGTTCTGCGGCCTGCTCGTCGATCACCGGGCCGATGAAGGTCTTCTCCTCGCGCGGGTCGCCCATGCGCAGCTTCGCCACCTTGGCCTTGAGCCGGCGTCGCACGGCGTCGTAGAGGTCGCGGTGGACCAGCACGTGCTGCACGCTGATGCAGCTCTGGCCCGACTGGTAGTAGGCGCCGAAGACGATCCGGTCGACCACGTGGTCGAGGTCGGCGCCGGGGTCGGCGTCGACGATGCAGGCGGCGTTGCCGCCCAGCTCCAGCACCACCTTCTTGCGGCCGGCGCGGGCCTTGAGCTCCCAGCCGACCAGTCCGCCGGTGAAGCTGAGCAGGGCGATGCGCTCGTCCTCGGTCAGCGCGGCGGCGTCCTCGTTGCTGCAGGGGACGATCGAGAACGCGCCCTTGGGCAGGTCGGTCTCGGCCAGCACCTCGCCGATGATCAGCGCGCCGACCGGGGTCTTGGCGGCCGGCTTGAGCACGAACGGGCAGCCGGCGGCGATCGCCGGCGCGACCTTGTGCGCCACCAGGTTGAGCGGGAAGTTGAACGGGGTGATGAAGCTGCACACGCCGATCGGCACCCGCTTGACCATGCCGCGGTAGCCGCGGGTGCGTTCCGATATCTGCAGCTCGATCACCTCGCCGTCGATGCGGGTGGCTTCGCCGGCGGCGATGCGGAAGGTGTCGATCAGGCGGGTGACCTCGCCGCGGGCGTCGCCGATCGGCTTGCCGGCCTCGATGCACAGCGCCAGGGCCAGTTCCTCGGCGCGTTCCTCGAAGCGGCGCATGCAGTGCTCGAGCACGTCGCGGCGGCGGTCGGGCGAGAATTCCGCCATCGGCTCGCGCGCGCGATGGGCGGCGACGATCGCCTTGCGGATCGTGGTCGCGTCGCCGAATGCGGTGCGTGTGGCCAGCTTGCCCGAGTACTTGTCGCGCACTTCGAGGTCGGTGTTGGCGGCGACCGGGCGGTTGGCCAGGTAATAGGGATAGCTGCGGGCGAGTCCGGCGCGCTCCCGGCGCGGGGTCTTGCTGTTTTTCGGATTGGCCATGCTCGGTCCTCGGGCTTGATGAAAGGGGCTGTGCCGCGATCAGCGCACCGCGGCGCTCAGGCGCGGGATGTCGTCGTTGAGGATGCGGTCGTCGTCGCTGTAGTCGAGCGGCACGTCGATCAGGTCCACCCCCGGCGTTTCGAGGGCGCGGCGCAACAGCGGCAGAAGCTCCGCTGCCGCCGACGGACGATGGCCGCGCGCGCCGTAGGCCTCGGCGTACTTCACGAAATCGGGATTGCCCAGGTCCATGCCGAAGCTGGGGTAGTCCTCGTGCTGCTGCTTCCACTTGATCATGCCGTAGGCATCGTCGCGTACCACCAGCACCACCAGGTCGAGCCCCAGGCGCACCGCGGTCTCCAGTTCCTGCGAGTTCATCATGAAGCCGCCATCGCCGCAGACCGCCACCACCTTGCGGTCCGGATGGACGATGCGCGCGGCGATCGCCGAGGGCAGCCCGGCGCCCATCGTGGCCAGGGCGTTGTCCAGCAGCAGGGTGTTGGGCCGGCGGCAGCGGAAGTTGCGCGCGAACCAGATCTTGTAGAGGCCGTTGTCCAGGCAGACGATGTCCTCCGGGCCGAGCGCCGCGGCGACGTCGGCGACGATGCGCTGCGAGACCATCGGGAAACGGTCGTCGGCGGCGCGGTCGTCGAGGTGCGCGAGCATCGCCTCGCGGACGCGGTCGAAGCAGGAGAAATCCCAGTGGGGCTGCGGCTCGAGCGCCTCGGTCAGCTGCCAGACCGCGTTGGCGATGTCGCCGACCACCTCGATCTGCGGGAAGTAGACCGGGTCGACCTGGGCGCCGGAGTAGTTGACGTGGATCACGGTGCGCCGCCCCTCGCGCATGAAGAACGGGGGCTTTTCGATCACGTCGTGGCCGATGTTGATGATGCAGTCGGCGGCGTCGATGGCACGGTGGACGAAATCGTGGTCCGAGAGCGCGGCGTTGCCCATCCACAGCGGCCCGGTCTCGTCGAGCACGCCCTTGCCCATCTGGGTGCTGAAGAACGGGATGCGCAGCTTGTCGATGAAGCCGCAAAGCATGCTGGCGGTGGTCTTGCGGTTGGCGCCGGCGCCGAGCATCAGCAGCGGGCGGCTGGCCTGGCGGATGGCGCGCGCGGCGGCCTCCACGGCCTTGTGCTCGGCCAATGGGCGGCGCGAGGCGGAGGCCGGGATCAGGCGGGCGTCGGTGTCGTCGCCGGCGATGTCCTGCGGCAGTTCGAGGTGGACGGCGCCGGGGCGTTCCTCCTCGGCGCGGCGCACGGCTTCGCGCACGCGCGCGGGAATGGTGTCGGCGGAGACCAGCTGGCGGGTGTATTTGGTGAGCGGCCGCATCGTGTCGACCACGTCGACGATCTGGAAATGCGCCTGGCGGCTGGTGCGAATGGGTTTCTGGCCGGTGATCATGAGCATCGGCATGGCACCGAGCTGGGCGTAGGCGGCGGCGGTGACGAGGTTGGTGGCGCCGGGGCCGAGGGTGGACAGGCAGACGCCGGCCTTGCCGGTGAGCCGGCCCCAGGTGGCGGCCATGAAGCCGGCGGCCTGTTCGTGGCGGGTGAGGACCAGGCGGATGCTGGAGCTGCGCAGCGATTCGAGCAGATCGAGGTTTTCCTCGCCGGGGATGCCGAAGATGACTTCCACGCCTTCTGCTTCGAGCGCGGAGACGAACAGGTCGGAGGCTTTGGTCATGTCGGTGGCGGGCACTCGTCGGGGGGAGGCTTGGCTTTGGACGCGGACTTGGCGGTGACGCACGTGGGGCGGCCGGGC
>NZ_JARXRM010000008.1:34781-218317 GCF_029887875.1 Luteimonas endophytica | reverse complement strand
CCGCCCGGCCGCAGGCAAGCGCGCGGGCGATTCGGAAAAGCGCACCAGCCGCCGTCGACCAGCGCAGCCGCTGCTGCGGAATCGCCGCAAGGTTAGTCGGTGAGCTGCGGTCGGAACGTGATGGTACGTCAGTCGTCCGGCGATTCGACGCGTACGTGCAACTGTCCGTCGCCGACGCGCGCGCCGAGGCGCTCGCCGGGCCGCACCTGCTGCACGCTGCGCACCACGCGGCCGTCCTGCTGCTGCAGGATCGCGTAGCCGCGGGCGACGGTGGCGAGGGGGCTGATGGTCTCGAGCGCGCGCGCAGTGGCGCGCAGGCGCTGGGCTTCGGCTTGCAGGCGCCGCGGCAGGATCGTCGCCAGGCGCGGCCGCAGTGGCTGCAGCCGCCGGCCCAGGTCGTCGAGGCGGCGCTGCGGATGCTGGCCGCGCAGTCCCGCCTGTGCGTGCCGCAACGCGGCGGCGCGGCGCTCGGCGGCGAGCGACCAGGCGGCATGCAGGCGCCGCAGGGCGTCCTGCTGGCGCTGCCGGAGCATCTGCAGGCGCGCCTGCGGGCGCAGCGCGTCCAGGCGCAGGGCGGCGCGGTCGGCCTGCTGCGCGGCCCGCTGCAGGCGGTACTGGCCGAGGTCGGCGACGCGGCGGTGCAGGGCGCGCAGCCGCGCCAGCAGTCCGCGGCGCTCGGGGACCAGCAGTTCGGCGGCGGCCGACGGGGTCGGCGCGCGCAGATCGGCGGCGAATTCGGCGAGACAGGCATCGGTCTCGTGGCCGACCGCGGCGACCACCGGCACCGGGCAGTCCGCCACGGCGCGGGCGAGGGCCTCGTCGTTGAAGGCCCACAGGTCCTCCAGCGAGCCCCCGCCACGGGTCAGCAGCAGGGCGTCGTAGCGCCCGCTGGCGGCGGCGCGACGCAGCATCGCGATGATCTGCGCGGGCGCGCCGTCGCCCTGCACCGGCACCGGCAGGATCTCCACCTCGAGCAGCGGAAACCGCCGCGCCAGCACGCTGAGCACGTCGCGCACCGCGGCGCCGGAGGGCGAGGTGATCACCCCCAGCCGGCGCACATAGGCCGGCAGCGGACGCTTGCGCGCGGCATCGAACACGCCGTCGGCCAGCAGCTTCGCCTTGAGCTCCTCGAAGGCGCGCCGCAGCGCGCCTTCGCCCGCCTCCTCGAGCGAGTCGAGGATCAGCTGGTAGTCGCCGCGGGCCTCGTACAGGGTCAGGCGCCCGCGCGCCAGCACCTTCAGGCCCTCGCGCGGCTGGAACCGCAGCCACTGGCTCTTGGGCCGGAACATCGCGCAGCGCACCTGCGCGCGCGCGTCCTTGAGGGTGAAGTACAGGTGCCCGGAGGCGGGGCGGGAGACATTGCCGAGCTCGCCCTCGACCAGCACCAGCGGGAACGCGTCCTCGAGCAGGCTGCGCGCCAGGGTGTTGAGCTGCGAGGGGGTCAGGATCTCGCCGGTGGCCGTCTCCGTCATCGGCCAAGGATAGCGCGTGGCGGTGTCGCGTCGGACCGGTCGGAACGCCCGGGCACCGCCATGCGCCAGGATGGCCGCCAACCCTGCTGGCGGATGCCCACATCGTTTCCAGCGGCACTCCGGCGGGAGTTCGACAAAGCGAGTCTCGGGGAGCGCCTCGAAGTTCCGCCGGACTGCCGCCCCTCGCATGCCGGATGCCGGATGCGAGAATGCGATTTTCGACGCTGCGGCGGACTGCCGCCCCCAGGGAGATTCCTCGATGCGTGTTTCCAGAAGCTGGTGCCCCCCGAAGACGGGTCGTTTCCTCGCCGTCGTATCGCTGGCGCTCGCGGCGGCCGCGTGCTCGCGCAGCGAGGCGCCCGACGCCGCGCCTCGATCGACCCCGGACCAGGTGGCGGGCGCCCCGATCACAGCGATCGAGCCCTGGGTCCGGGAGGTGCCGCCCGGCGGTCGGGTCGCGGGCGGCTACCTCGAACTCGAGAACCGCGGCGAGACCGACGACCGCCTGGTCGCGGTGGACAGCGCCGCCGCCGCACGCGTGGAGATCCACGAGATGCGCCATCAGGACGGGATGATGCGGATGCGGCATCTGCCCGAGGGACTGGAGCTGCCGGCAGGCGGACGCACCGCGCTCGAGCCGGGCGGCTACCACCTGATGTTCATCGAGCCGGCACGACGGTTCGCCGCCGGGGAGACGGTGGAGGCGACCCTGCGTTTCGAGCGCGCGCCCGCGGTGGCGGTGACCTTCGAAGTCCGCGGTCTCGGAGCCGGCTCGGCGACGGGCGACGCCGACTGAGCCGCGGGCCGCGCGGCGCGGTTCAGATTCGCGCGGCGGCGGCCGCGCGGGGCGGGTAAAATGGCGCCATGTCAGCCCAGCCACAGCCCGCGCCGCCCGACCAGGCCGATCCGGCCCCGACCTTCGGGCCCAGCCCGCGGCGGCGCACCCGCGAGGTGCGGATCGGCGGCGTGGCGGTGGGCGGCGACGCGCCGGTGGTGGTGCAGTCGATGACCAATACCGACACCGCCGACGTCGCCGCCACCACCCGGCAGATCGCCGAACTCTGGCGTGCCGGCTCGGAGCTGGTGCGGATCACGGTCAACAACGCCGAGTCGGCGGCGGCGGTGCCGCGCATCGTCGAACGGCTGGCGATGCAGGGCATCGCCGTGCCGGTGATCGGCGACTTCCACTACAACGGCCACCAGCTGCTGGCGGCCGAGCCGGCCTGCGCCGAGGCGCTGGCCAAGTACCGGATCAATCCCGGCAACGTCGGCTTCGGCCCGAAGCGCGATACCCAGTTCGCGCAGCTGATCGAGTTCGCGATCCGCTACGGCAAGCCGGTGCGCATCGGCGCCAACTGGGGCTCGCTGGACCAGGCGCTCGCGACCCGGCTGATGGACGAGAACGCCTCGCGTGCCGAGCCCTGGGAGGCGGCCCGGGTGCTGCGCGAGGCGCTGATCCGCTCGGCGCTGGACTCGGCCGGGCGCGCGGTCGAGCTGGGCCTGCCGGCCGAACGCATCGTGCTCAGCTGCAAGGTCAGCGGGGTGCAGGAGCTGATCGCGGTGTACCGCGATCTCGCCACCCGCTCGGACTTCGCCCTGCACCTGGGCCTGACCGAGGCCGGCATCGGCAGCAAGGGCATCGTCGCCTCGAGCGCTGCGCTGGCGGTGCTGCTGCAGGAAGGGATCGGCGACACCATCCGCATTTCGCTCACGCCCGAGCCCGGTGCGTCGCGGACCCAGGAGGTGGTGGTGGCGCAGGAGCTGCTGCAGACCATGGGCCTGCGCGCGTTCACGCCGATGGTGACCGCCTGCCCGGGCTGCGGCCGCACCACCTCGGAGTTCTTCCAGGAGCTCGCCGGCCGCGTGCAGGAGCACGTGCGGGCGAAGATGCCGGAGTGGAAGATCAGCCATCCCGGCGCGGAGAACCTGACCCTGGCGGTGATGGGCTGCGTGGTCAATGGCCCGGGCGAGTCGCGCCACGCCGACATCGGCATCTCGCTGCCCGGCACCGGCGAGGCGCCCTCGGCGCCGGTCTTCATCGACGGCGAGAAGGCGGTCACCCTGCGCGGCGAGCGTATTGCCGAGGAGTTCGTCGCCCTGGTCGACGACTACGTCGACAAGCGCTATGGCCGGACACCCGCGGCCGGCTGAGTTCGCCCGCCACCTGCGCACCGGGTTGCGCGAGGGGCGGCGATTCGTCGGGCGCCACGCCTGGGCGCTTGCGCTGCTGTTCGGCGGGCTGCTGCTGCCGATCTGGGTGTTCTCGGAGCTGGCCGACGAGATCCAGGAAGCCGAGGCGATCGTCTTCGACGAGCCGCTGCTGCGTTTCGCCGCGGCGGTGGCGCGCGACGGCTTCGACCGGGTGTTCCTGTTCTTCTCGCAGATCGGCTACGCCTGGGGGGTGGTGCCGGTGGACATCGCCCTGGTGCTGGCGCTGCTGGCGCTGCGGCACTACCGCGCGGGCATCTTCGCGGCCATCGCGCTCGGCGGCGCCGGGCTCCTCAACCTGGCCGCCAAGCAGGCGTTCGCGCGCGAGCGGCCGACGCTGTGGGAGTCGATCGCGCCGGAACAGACCTACAGCTTTCCCAGCGGCCACGCCATGGGTTCGGCCGCGCTGGCCCTGACGCTGGTGCTGCTGGCCTGGCCCACGCGCTGGCGCTGGCCGGTGTTCGCGGCGATGGCGGTGTTCGTGCCGATGGTCGGGCTGTCGCGGATCTACCTGGGGGTGCACTACCCGTCGGACATCGTCGCCGGCTGGGCGGCGGCCTCGATCTGGGTGGTCGGGGTCTACCTCATGACCTTCCGCCGCAGGACCCCGTTCGCGCGCCACTGAGCCGTGCCCTCTCGCGGCCCTGCTGCGCCGCGCGAGCGCCCGGGGCGAGACGGGTGTAGAGTCGGGCGAGGCGCCGGCCGGTCGGGCGGCGCCGCCCGGCGGACAGGGGCGCCGGTGAGTTTCGAGCCATGGCTTTCCAGGACGGCGTCCGCACCGCGGCCGCCCCTTCCGATCGCTGCGCCGATCCTTTCCGGGGAACGACAATGTCACGAACGAACAGATGGGTTGCGGTGGCCGCGTCTATCGCGCTGGCCGCCGTCGCGGGTGCCAGCACCCTGCAGTTCCGCAGCGGCCCGGCCGCAACCGGCCACCCGGCCATGGCGGCCGGGCAGGGCGCCGCCGCTGCCGCCGGCCAGGCCGGACCGGCCGCCTCCCAACCGGTGGTGCGGCCCGCCGCCGGCCGCGACGACGGCGGCACCTACGTGGTGGTCTTCCGCGAGCCGGCGCTGGGCGCGTACCGGGGCGGGGTCGCCGGCCTGCCGGCGCCGGCGCGCCGCGCCGACGCGCGCGGCAAGCTGCGGCTCGACAGCCGCGGGGCGGCGGCCAGGAACTATGTCGGCTATCTGCGCGCGCGGCAGGCGCAGCTGGAAGGCGAGATCGCGTCCAGGATCGGGCGCCCGCTGGCGGTGCGCGAGCGCATGCAGCACGCGGTCAATGCGATCGTGACCGATCTCGGCGGTGGCGAGGCCGAGCGGGTCCGCGCCCTGCCCGGGGTGATGCTGGTCGAGGAATACCGGGAGTACGTCCTCGACACCGACACCGGTCCGGGGCTGATCGGCGCGGAGGCCGTGTGGGACGGCAGCGCCGCCGGCGCGGAGGCCGCGTGGCAGGGCGAGGGCGTGGTGTTCGGCATCCTCGACTCGGGCATCAACTTCGGCAGCCCGTCGTTCGCCGCGGTGGACCCGGTGGACGGCTACGCGCACGTCAACCCGCTGGGCGCCGGTACCCACCTCGGCAGTTGCGCCGCGGGGGGAGAAGACGAGGGCCGCTGCAACGACAAGCTGTTCGGCGGCTACGATTTCGTCTGCGGGCCGCCGGCCAACCTGTGCGGCCAGGCCAACATCCGCGAGGAACCCGGCTTCGGCGACAGCAACGGACACGGGACGCACGTCGCCTCCACGGCCGCGGGCAACCGCCGCGAGGACGTGTTCCGCGGCAACCCGGTCAGCATCTCCGGCGTGGCGCCACGCGCCAACATCGTCGCCTTCGACATCTGCTACACCAATACCGCGACCGGCCAGGGCCTGTGCCCGAACGTGTCCGCGGTGGCGGCCGTGGACCAGGCGATCGCCGACGGCCTGGTCGACGTGATCAACTATTCGATCGGCGGCGGTTCGCAGCCCTGGAGCGAGGCGGTCTCGCTGGCGTTCCTCGGCGCGGTCGACGCCGGCATCTACGTGGCCACCTCGGCCGGCAACAGCGGCCCGGGGCCCAATACGATGGGACACCTGGAGCCGTGGGTCTCCTCGACCGCAGCCTCGCAACACGGACGCGGCGCCTTCAGCGTGCTGCTGCAGGTCACCGGGCCCGAGCCGGTGCCGGAGCCGCTGGCCCCGGTGCTGCTCAACGAGGGCACCAACGGCACGGCCCACACCGTCACCATCCCCGGCACCACGCCGCTGCGGGCGAGCGATGGCTACGACGGCGCTGCCGACGGCTGCGCGGCGCTGGCGGCGGGCAGCTTCGAAGGCGCGATCGCGGTGATGCGGCGCGGGGGCTGCCCGTTCTCGACCAAGGTCAACAATGCCGACGCGGCCGGCGCGGTCGCGGTGGTGATCGCCAACAACGCCGACGGCGGGCTGATTCCCTCGGTGCCCGGCACCGCGATTCCGGCCTTCGGCGTCACCCAGGCCGATGGCGACGCGCTGCGCGACTTCGCCCGCGCGCATGCCGACGCCACCGCCATGATCGGCTTCCCGGCGGTGGCATTGCCGAACACGGTCGACGCGCTGGGCGCGTTCAGTTCGCGCGGGCCGGCCGGCAGCTTCGATCTGCTCAAGCCCGACGTCACCGCGCCGGGGGTCAGCATCCTGGCGGCCGACGCCGGCACCACGATCACCGGCTTCGAGCAGCTGCTGGGGCTCAAGAACGGCACCTCGATGGCCTCCCCGCACCAGGCCGGTGCCGCCGGGCTGCTGCGCCAGGCGCGCCCGGGCTGGTCCATGCCGGAGATCAAGTCGGCGCTGGTGATGACTGCCGACCAGACCGTGCTGCTGGAGGACGAAGTGACCCCGGCCGACCCGTTCGCGCGGGGCGGTGGGCGGATCCGCGTGGACCTGGCGCTCAACGCGGGCCTGGTGATGGACGAAAGCGCAGCCGACTACCTGGCGGCCAACCCGGCCGAGGGTGGTGAACCGGCGGCGCTCAACCAGCCGAGCCTGGCCAGCGGAAGCTGCTTCGAGGGCTGCGAGTTCATCCGGACCTTCCGCAACACCGGGTCGCGCGCGCAGGTCTGGCGCACGCGGCTGCAGGGACTGCAGGGCCGTGTGGTTCCGGCCAGCCTGAAGGTGCCGGCCGGCGCCAGCCGCAGCGTGCGGGTCACGGTCGACAGCGGAGCGCTGCCGGCCGACGGCAGCTGGCACTTCGGCACCGTGGTGCTCGAACCCGCCGGCGGGATGCTGCGCGACCCGCTGCCGGTGCTGCGCCTGCCGGTGGCGGTTTCGGTACCGCCGCCGGCGATCGTGCTGCCGGAACTGGTGACCGCCAGCATCCCCGAGGGCGGCAACGGCAGCGTCGACGTGGCGGTCGGCAATGCCGGTGGCTCGACCCTCGAGTTCTCGGTCGACAACACCGGCAGCGCCACGCTGCAGGTCGCGGAGGCGGCGCGCGGCGCCGTCACTACGGGCTACCGCAGCACCGTGTACACCGATCCAGGCGCCGATCCGCCGGGCCAGTACGCCAGCGACGACTTCGTACTGGCCAGCCAGACCCGCATCGTTTCGCTGTTCACCGAAGGCTTCGTCAGCAGCGGTGGGTCGCTTGCTAGCGTGGCGTCCGCGCTGACCTGGAGCATCTATCCGGATGCCGGCGGCGTGCCGGCAGGCGATCCGCAGACCTCGCCGGGTGCGGCGGTATGGAGCCACAGCGCCGCTCCCGGTGCGCCCGGAGTCGCGACCGAGGGCAACCACATCGGCCTGGATCTGCAGGCGGCCGGCGCGGACCTGGTGCTGCCGGCCGGGCGCTACTGGCTGGTGGTGCACGCCCACGCCACGCTCGCCAACCGCTGGGTCTGGTTCGCGGCCCCCAGCGGCAGCGGCAGCTTCATGGTGATCACCCCGGGCGCCGACGGCAGCGGCGCGTGGAGCGCGGTGTCGAGCTTCGCGGGCCTGTCGATGACGATCTCCGGCACCGTCGAGTGCGGCGCGCCCTGGCTGGGGCCGGTATCGCCGCCGATGGGCCGGCTGGCCCCGGGCGGATCCAGCCTGGTGCAGGTCGCGCTCGCCGGGGCCGGACTGGTGGCCGGCACCCACACCGGCAATCTCTGCGTGGCCAGCAACGACCCGGCCACGCCCAAGGCAGCGGCACCGGTGCGCCTGACCGTCACGCCCTAGCGCCCGAAGTCGAACCGGAGGGCCCGCGCCAGCGGGCCCTTCGACAGGCTTCTCACCAGGGCCGGTGCCGCGCCCCCGGTGCGGGACGAAGGTCAGTGCTCGAGCTCGACCCGGTCGCGGCCGCCGTCCTTGGCCCGGTAGAGCGCGGCGTCCGCGGCGCGCATCAGCAGGCCGAACCCGTCGCGGCCCGGGCCGAGCTGGGCCAGGCCGATGCTGACGGTGATCCGCCGCGGCTCGCCACCGGGCTCGAAGCGGGAGGCGGCCACCGCCGCGCGCAGGCGTTCGGCGAACCGCGCCGCCGCCTCGAGCGCGCATTCCGGCAGCAGGATCGCGAACTCCTCGCCGCCGACCCGCGCGGCGATGTCGCCTCCGCGCAGGTGCCGGCGCAATACCGCTCCGATCTCGCGCAAGACCCCGTCGCCGGCGATGTGGCCGTGGCGATCGTTGACGTCCTTGAAGAGGTCGACATCGACGATGCCCAGGGTCAGCGGGCGGCCGTGGCGGAGCGCGCGCGCGATCTCCTTGTCCACCAGTTCGACGAAGTGGCGGCGGTTGTGCAGGTTGGTCAGGGCATCGTGGGTGGCGAGCTGGTAGACCTCCTCGTGGTAGCGCGCCTCCACGCTGGCCTGGCCGATGAACTTGAGGATGCTCTCGCCGACGGTGACGTGGTCGCCGTCGGCCAGCCGTGCGCGTGCTACCGGGCGCTCGTTGAGCAGGGTGGGGTTGGTGGCATCGAGGTCGAGCAGGCGGTAGCCGTCGCCGTCGCGCTCGATGCGGCAGTGGGCGCGGGAGACGCTGGGGTGGTCGATGCACAGGTCGGCCTCGCGCGAACGGCCCACCGTGACCGCTTCTTCGCCCAGGTCGGCGCGGCGGCCCAGTCCCTCGCCGTGGATCACCACCACGCACGCCGGGCGCAGCGGCGGGCGCTCCGGCCCCGGGCTGAGGCGGGTGCGCTCGGTGATCTGGTCCGGGTCGTGGTCGCCGTCGCGGCGCGCCATCTGCGCAATCCCCTGTCTGCCCGCCCAGTGTAGCGGCGCCGGCCAGCGCCGTCCGGGATGGAGCGTCGCGCCGGCGCCGCGCCAGGCAGCCCCGTCCCAAGGGAGGATCCATCACCGTCGCCACGGTCAGCGACAGCGAACAGCCGCCTCCGGGGGTTGGGTTCTTCAAGGGCGTCTTCGGTCTGGTGTGCGGGGGGATTGCTCCGCCCTTCCGTCCGACCATTTTCGGTGAACGCGCCGGAGCGACGCGCGCCGGGAACCCCGGGCAGCAGGCTCAGGAAAGTGCGCTGTCGACCCGCCGCATCAGCTGGCCCAGGCCGTCCGCACCGGGCCCGAGCTCGGCCAGCGCGGTGCGTACCCGCAGTTGCACCGGCGTGCCGCCGGCCAGCGACAGCGGCTCCACCAGGGTGCGGCGCAGCTTGTCGAGGAACACCGCCGCGGCTTCCGAGTCGCGATCGCGCAACAGCACCGCGAACTCGTCCTCGCCGATGCGCGCGGCAATGTCGCCCTCGGCCAGGCGCTCCTGCACCAGGTCGCCTGCGCGCCGCAGCACCGTGTCTCCGGCAGCGTAGCCGTGTTCGAGGTTGATCTCGCGGAAACCGTCGAGATCGAGCACCGCCAGGGTCAGCGGCGCCTGCCGCTGCCGCGCGTCCGCGATCATCGCCTCGGCAAGCTCGACGAACCGGCGCCGGCCATGCAGGCCGGTGAGCTGGTCGCGCGCGGCCAGGTGCTGGAGCTGCTCGTGGTAGCCCGCCTCGATGTTGGCGTGGCCGATGAATTTCAGCACGCTCTCGCCGACCGTGATGCGGTCGCCGTCGGCGAGCACCGCGTCGTCGACCGGCCGCTCGTTGAGCAGGGTCGGGTTGGTGGCGCCGAGGTCGCGGACGCGGTAGCCGCCCGCGGCGGCGCGGATCTCGCAGTGCCGGCGCGAAACGCTCCGGTGCGGGATGTAGAGCGCCGCATCGCTGGAGCGGCCGATCACCACCGGCTCCATGCCGATGTCGGCACGGCGGCCGAGGCCGTCGCCATGGATCACCACCACGCAGGCCGACGCGCGCGGCGGCATGGCGCGGGGCCCTGCGCTGGGGATCGTCCTGAGCTGGGTGTCCTCGACCATGGCGGACTCGGGTGGAACGGCAGCCGATTCTAGCCAACTCCGTCGCTGCAGTGGCGCCGACCGGCGGATGCTGGAGGGTGCGGCTCTCTTACGCAGCTCTTACGCAGCGCTGACGCACCTGTTACGTCCGCCCCCTAGAGTCGCCGCCACACACCCCGCGCCACGCGCGGGGCGGTGCTGGCAAGGGGCCTTCACTCTCAGGGGAAATCGCGATGCAAGCACGTTCCAGCTCACGGCAGGGCGGATTCACGCTGGTCGAAATGGCCGTCGTCCTGGTCATCATCGGCGTCATCCTCGGCGCCGTCATGATCGGCCGCGACGTCCAGCGCAATGCCGAGTACACCCGCATCAAGCAGAAATTCATCGACCAGTGGGTGGTCGCCTACAACACCTACAACCAGCGCCTCGGCGCGCCGGTGGGCGACAACCAGAGCGCGCCGCGGCTGATGGTCAACGGTTCGAACTACCAGGGCGACGGCAACACCCTGTCCGGCGGCAACATGGCCAACGCCACCGAGCCCAGCGCCATCTGCCGTGCCCAGGCCGGCCCCAACATGCTGCGCGCGCACGAGGGCAACGCCGACTTCGACCTGCGCAACATGATGCTGCGCGCCGGCATCACCCTGCCGCCGGGCCGCGGCGCCGGCATGGAAGACAGGTACGTGTACCTCGACACCAACGGCAACCCCCAGGAAATCCAGATCTGCTTCCAGTGGAACCGCCCGGGCACCGACTCCGGTTCCGGAAACGTCATGGTGATCACCGGCCTGACCCCGGACCTGGCGCGCGCGCTCGACCAGATGGTCGATGGCAAGCCGGACGCCCAGAACGGGGCCTTCCGCCAGGAAGCGATCGTCCGCACCGAGACCGGCGACGTCACCGCGCCGGGCGTGGAGTGGGAAGGCAACAACACCCAGGGCATCGACAGCGGCAGCGGCGACGCGCTGGCCGAGGGCGACAACACCGACGCCGACCAGGTGATGACGCTGGTGGCGCACTACAAGATGAACCAGTGAGCGGAGCGCGGCGATGAATTTCGCGCAGCTGTCCTCCAGGCTCGAACTCTCGCGGCGCAACTCGCTGCTGGTGTTCGGCGGCACCCTGCTGGCGCTGGTGGTCGCGGCGAGCTGGTTCGCCAGCGCCCGCTCGGGGCTGGCCGACGCCTACGCCGAGGTCGGCACCCGCAGCCAGCTGCTGGCCGAGGCCAGAGTGCGCGAGCTCGAAGCCGGGTTGAGGGTGGAATACGCCGACTCCGCGCGCAGCCTGCTGGCGGCCGGCCAGGCGCGCGGCATGCAGCCCCAGGCCTGGGGGGAGCGCCTGATCAACCTCAAGCAGGGCCAGCTGCCGCGCGAGGACGTGGCCACGCTGCTGGCGAGCATCTCCCGCGGGGAGGGGCGCATCTTCGGCGCGCAGGCGTTCGACCTGTCGGTCACGCGCGCCGAGGAAGGCCTGTTCGACGTGCCCGAGGACAGCGGGCGCGAACCGGCGCCGCTGTCGCTGAGCCTGGCCGGGACGATGCTGTTCCGCACCCAGCCTGACGGCGGTAACCCGGCCGCGATCGCGGCCGCGCTGGAGGATTCGCGATGAACCGGCTGCTCGTGGTACAGCAGCAACACCGTTGGCTGGTCTTCGACGGCACCAGCGTGCGCCGCTTCGACGCGCGTCCGCGCCTCGACCGCCCGGCGATCGTGATCAGCGACTTCGGCGGTGCCGGCAGCAACGTGATCTCGCTCGAGGGGAGCCCCGCGCACGCGGTGGCGCTGATCGAGAAGCGGCTGCGCTCGGACGGACTGATCGACGGCGAGAGCAAGATCCTGATCCACAAGTCGCGGAGCATGGGTGGTGGCTACCAGACCCTGTTCACCGCGATCGAACTCGACGCCTGGCAGCAGAACTATTCCTGGGCCGAGTCTCAGGCCGACCATTGCCTGCTGATCCCGGTGACCTCGCTGCTCTGGCACGCGACCGGCACGGGGCAGGGCCTGGTGCTGCACTCCGGGAACCAGATCAGCGCGCTGGCGGTGCTCAAGCACAGCATCGTCTATCGTTCGGCGCTGGCCTACAGCGACGAGCCGGCCGACCTGCTGATGACGGCCGGGGCGCTGGCCGAGCAGTTCGCAGCCGACCTGGAGGACGGCGAGGACGACGCCGAGCGGCTCACGATGCGCTGGTGCAGTGTGCTCGCCGGGCGCGAAGATGGCGCCGACGACCCGACCGCGGCACTGCGCGAGGTGTTCTCCGCGCGCAGCGGCATGCAGGTGGCCGCGGTGCCCAGCCGCCGGGTGGTCGACGAGTCCGGCCGCGGTTACGACAGCGCCATCGACTGGCTTGCCGCCGCCGCCACCCCGCTGATCGCGGTCAATCGGCCGACCAGCCGCATCGCCTATGTCGCCGAACGGGTGCTGCCGCTGGCGAGCGCCGCGTCGCTGCTGATCGCGCTCAGCCTGGCGGCGCTCAGCGGCCGTTGGGCGCTGAACGCCAGCGAAGCCAACGGCCGCGCCGAGCGACTGTCGCAGGAGGTCCAGCAGATCGACATGCGGATCGCCGCGATGCAGCAGCGCCAGACGGTGCCCGAAGGCTTCGACGGCACCCTGACGCTGGTCGAGCGGGCCGCGGCGCTGCAGGGCGATCTCGACCCCGAGGCCAGCCTGCGGCTGGTGCGTAGCGCGGCGGCGGGCGACGTGCGGATCCTGCGTCTGCGCCTGGACACGCAGACCGAACCGCCGGCGCCTGGCGCGATCGCGACCGGACCGATCCGCACGCTGCGGGTCGACGGCATGGTGGAGGCCGGCCGTGGCCGCCCCGGCATGCAGATCGCCGACTTCGTCGAGCGGTTGCGGCAGCAGGGCTTCGATCCGGTGCCGGCGGACCCGCAGTCGAACCTGGGCACGCAGGGCTCGGGCAGCTTCTTTTCCTACCTGCTGCGGCCGCGCGCCGCGGCCGCCGTCGCCGGAGGCCAGCGATGAGGCTCAAGTACGCGGCCGCGATTTCGCTGCTCGTCTGGCTGGGCGTGGTGGCGTGGATGGCGACGATGGTGATCGCCAAGCCCGTGGTGGTGCGTACCCGCGCCGGGACCACCGAGCCGCCGGTCATGAACGAGTTGCGCAACGGCATCGGCCGCAACCAGCGCGCCGAGCAGGCGCTGGCGGCGCTGCAGACGGGCGCGCCGGCGTCCGGCGAGGGCGCGATCGCGCTGTCGGCACGCGGCCGGCTCGACCCGGAAACCGGCGATGCGCTGCGCGTCGACCCCGACGCCGCGGCCGCGCTGGCGGCCGAGCCGGTGGTGTCGCTGATCGTCAGCAGCGGCACGCGCCGGCGTGCGCTGATCGACGGGCGCTACGTCGGCCCGGGTGCACGGCTCGAGGGCGGCGTCCGGGTGCGGGCGATCGGATTCGACTGGGTGGCGATCGACGACGCGCGCAGCGGCCGCAGGATCCTGCGGGTGCGCTCGCCGTTCGTCGCGCCGGGGGAGGAGGGATAGCGGATGGCCGGGGAGCGGAGGGGGATCTGGATCGGGCTGGCCGCGGTGGTGTTGGCCGGGCTGGCGGCGGTCGTGGGGGTGCGGATGCTGGCGCCGGCACCCTCTGAGGGCACGGCGACTCCGCCGCCGGCGGTGTCGGTGCCGGGCGCGGAACCGCCGCCGGAGCAGCGCGCGGCGCCCGCGTACGAGGCGCCGCCGCCCTGGCTCGGCGGTCCGGCCGATGCCGAACCGCACACGCTGGAGCAGGCCAGGGCGCAGGCCGAGCAGGCCACGGAGCAGTCGCGGCGTGCGCTCGCCGAGCTGCAGGCCCGCAGCGCGGCGAACGAGGCCGGGATCCGCGCCTCGATCGCCCGGCTCGACGAGCTGCAGGCCGCGCAGGGGGCGCAGGCCGGCGTCAACCTGGACGCGCTGCGCGCCAATCTCGAGGTCGCGCTGCGGATGCAGCGGATCACCCAGGAAGTGCAGGCGCTGTCGCTGCAGCCGTCGGGCGCGGACCGCACCGCGGCCATGCGCGCCAAGGTGGACGAGCTGAACCAGCTGCAGGGACAGTTGCGCTACGACATCGGCGCACAGCCGCCCGCGGCTGGAAACGGTGCGGAGTGAGGCCGCGATGCGCGCGCGCCGGCCACCGCCCGCCCCTCACCGGCGGCGCGGGTTCACCCTCGTCGAACTGGCCGTGGTGCTTGGCGTGCTCGGCCTGCTGGCGCTGGGCATGACTTCGGCCTTCTCCAACATCCACGACCTGCGCCTGTACGATCGCGCGCGGGCCGACGCCGAGGCCGCGCGCCAGGCGCTGCGCGCGTTCGCGCTGCGCGAGAAGCGGCTGCCCTGTCCGGGCAGCGATGCCAGCGGGCGCGAGGCATCGCCCTGCGTCGCCGGGCTGGACGTGGGCTGGCTGCCGTACGAAACGCTGGGCCTGGCGCTGCCGCCGACGGGTGCGCGGATGCGCTACGCCGTGCATCGCGGCGTCGGCGGTGGCCCGGATCTGGTCGCTCCGCCGCTCTCGGCCTCCACCGACGGCCACGACATCGACGGCGGCCACAGTTTCGTGGCCGCGCTGACCGCCCTCGCGGTGGCCACGCCTTCGCCGCAGAACCCGCACCACCCCTTGCAGCACGCGCCGGCTGGATCGACCGCCTGCGCCGGCGCTGTCGCCAACCCTGCGTTCCTGCTGGTGGCGCCGCTGGCCGACCGCGACGGCCGTCCCGGCCCCAACCCGAACTTCGACGGCATGAACTCTGCCCTGGCCGCCGGCACCGGCAAGTGCGCGGCGCCGCCGTCGCGGCCGCCGGACCGCGTGTCCGACGACCTGGTCGCGGCCGAGAGCGGCGCCGCCCTGCTCGGCTGGATCTCGGCGAGGAGCAGATGACCCCATGACGGCAGCCCAGCACCGCAAGCCACGTCCCATTCCTTCCGAGGCAGTATCCAGATGACGCCCAATCGCCAGCACCACCGACTGCCGCGCCGCAGCGCGCTCGCCGCCATGGTCTGCACGCTGTTGCTCGGGGCCTGCACCCACGGTGCGCCGCGCAGCACGCTGGACATGCCGCCGACCGACCACGTCGCGCTCGAGCGCACCGCGCAGGCGATCGTGGAGGAGGCCGCCAAGCTTTCCGAGCGCCAGGCCGAGCTGCGCCGCGAACTGGAGCGGGCCGGACCGCCACCGGCGCCGGCCGCGCCGGTCGCGCCGGTCTACGATCCGCTGGAAGACAGCGTGGTCAGCATCAGCATGCACGATGCCGACGTCGGCCAGCTGCTGTGGGCGCTGGCCGACGAGCTGGGCATGAACCTGATCGTCGACCCGCGGGTGCTGCAGCGCCGCCAGCGCGCCACCCTGCAGCTGCGCGACGTGACCGCGCGCGAGGTCTACAACCACATCCTCGAAGCCTTCGACCTGCACGGCGAGTTGCGTGGCGGCGCGCTGGTCGTGGGCGAGATGCAGGAACGCGTATTCAACGTGGAGATGCTCAATGCCAACACTTCGATCGACCTGTCCACCGGCGGCGACGTGTTCGGCGCCGGCCTGCAGGGCGGCGACGGCGGTGGCGGCCAGTCGCTGCGCGGCACCCTGACCCTGGACGGCACCGTCGGCCGCGACAACGACCCGTTCGCGCAGCTGACCGTCGCGCTCGAGGCGATCCTCGGCGAGGACAAGGGTGCGGCCGCCGCGGTCGACCCGGAAACCGCGCCGGAAACGGCGCGCTTCAGCCTCGACCCGATGACCGGCACCCTGTTCGTGCGCGCCCGGCCTTCGCAGGTGCGCTCGGTCGAGAACCTGCTCGAGCACACCAAGCGGATGATGCGCCGCCAGGTGCTGGTCGAGGCGCAGATCCTCGACGTCTCGTTGAACGACGGCTCCCAGTTCGGCGTCGACTGGACCCTGCTGCGCGAGCGCGTCGCCGGCATCTACGGCGATACGCCGGCCACGATTCCGCAGTTCCAGCGCAATTTTCCCGCACCCGACGTCCACGGCACCCTGGACCCGCGCACGATCGTGTTCCCGGCGCAGACCCTGGGCAACGCGACCGGCCGGGCGATGGGGCTGGCCTACGTCGGCAACACCTTCGCCGCCGCGCTCAACGTGCTGCGCAGCTTCGGCAACGTCAAGGTGGTCTCCAACCCGAGCGTGCGGGTGCGCAGCGGCAGCCCGGCCTACCTGAGCGTCGGCTCCAACATCCGCTACGTCACCAAGTCGACCACCAACTTCTCCAACACCGGCGCCGGCTCCAACACCTCGTCCGACATCCAGACCGACTCGCTGTTCTCCGGCGTGGTGATCGGGGTGGCGCCGCTGGTGATGGACAACGGCACCGTCGAGCTGCTGGTGCACCCGATGCAGACCGAGGTGGAGCCGGGCAGCCTGGAGCTGCGCGAGTTTCCCAACGGCAACGCGGTGACCCTGCCGGTGATCAACGTCAAGGGCATGACCACCACGCTGAACCTGCGCGATGGCGATACGGTGATGCTTGGCGGGTTGATCGACCAGTCCTCCTCGACCACCGACCGCGGCATCCCCGGCCTCTCCGACGTACCGGGCCTGGGCCGGCTGTTCGGCTCGCGCGGCCGCAGCCACAACACCCGCGAGCTGGTGCTGGTACTGAAGGTGTCGGTGATATGAGCCTGGTGTTCGACGCGTTGCGCCACGTCGAGGCCGCGGCCGGTACCGCGACGCTGACCGCTGCGCTGCCGCCGGCGCCCGCAGCCGCGCGCAACCGGCGGACCTGGCCGCTGGCGCTCGCCGCCGCGCTGCCGGTCGTGGCGCTGGTGGGCGTGCTGTTCGCCGGGGCCGGGGCCGGCGATGCGAGCGCGGCCGATCCGGCCGCCGCTGCGGACGGCACGCAGCCCGGCGACGCCCGGGCTCGAGCGCCCGGCGCCGACGACGCGCAGGCGCTGGCCCTGGTCGACCTGACGCGGGAGCCCATGCCGGCAGCGGCCGCGCAGCCGGTGGCGTCGCGCGCCGTCGCCCCGGCCAAGGCGCCGGTGCCGGCAGCCGCCGACGCCGCCGTGGGCGCCGCCGCTGCGGTCCCGGCGCCGGCTCCGGCCGCGCCGGTGCCGCGTTCGGCAGCGCCGATCCCGGCGGCCGCCGCCACCGCGGCGCCGGTGGACGCGCCGCCCGGGCGGATCAGTATCGAGATCACCCGTGCCCCATCCGCACCCGCGGCCGGCGCCACGCAGGCCGACGCCGCCTCGGTGCGGCGCACGGTGGCGGCGCTGGAACGCGCCGCTGCCGCCGGCGACGTCGCCGCGGCGGAACTGCAGCTGGGCGCGCTGGCGGGTCAGCTGCACGAGGACAGCCTGACCCTGTTGCGGATGCGCGCCTGGGTGGCCTGGCTACGCGGCGACGCGGAGGAGGCCGAGCGTGGCTACCGGCGCATCCTCGAGCGGGTGCCCGACGACGCCAACGCCGCCGTCAACGTCGCCCGCTTCGAAGCCGGACGCGGCGAGCTCGATCGCGCGCGCGGCCGCCTCACCCGCCTGTCCGGCCGCCACCCCGGCTCGCCGCAGGTGCGCGGCGCGATCGCCGAGCTGGAGGCGATGGCGCGATGAACCCAGCCCTCGGCGCCTGCCTGCAGCGGCTCGGCCTGACGCGGATCCCGTTTCCGCCGACGCCCGACGCGTCCGCCTATTTCCATACCCCGCTGCTGGAGCGGGAACTGGCGGAGACCGCTCACTGTCTGCGCACGCGCGCCGGCATCGTGCTGCTCACCGGCGAGGTCGGGCTGGGCAAGACCACTTTCCTGCGCCGGCTGCTGGCGCTGCTGGAGGAGGACGGCGCCGACGCGGCACTGGTGCTCAACACCTTCCTGCAGGGGGAGGAGCTGCTGGCCGCGATCCTGGCCGATTTCGGCCTGGCGGCCGGCGCCGGCACGGCCGCCGGCCTCGAACTGCTCACCGCCTTCCTGGTGGAGCGCCGCGCGCAGGGCCGGCTGTGCGTGCTGGTGATCGACGACGCCCAGAACCTGTCGCTCGAGAGCCTCGAGCTGCTGCGCCTGCTCACCAATCTCGAGACCGGGCAGGAGAAGCTGCTGCAGATCGTCCTGTCCGGCCAACCGGAACTGGCGGCCAGCCTGGCGGCGCCGGCGATCCGCCAGCTGACCACGCGCATCGTCAAGCATGTGCGGCTATCGGCGATGGATGCGGCCCAGGTGCGCGATTACGTCGGCTTCCGCCTCGCCGTGGCCGGTGCCGCCGGACGCATCCAGCTGTCCGCGCCGGGGTTGCGCGCGCTGCTGCGCGCCAGCCGCGGCAATCCGCGGCGCATCCACCTGATCCTCGACCGCTGCCTGTATGGCCTGGTGGCCGCGGGCGGCGGCACCATCGACGCCGCGCTGGTGCGCGCCGCAACCGCCGAATCCGGCGCTCAGCTCGGCGAGGGCCGGGCCCGCCGGCCACGGCTGCTGGCCAGCGCGGCGCTGGGCGGCTTCGCGGCCGCGGCGATCGCCGCCGCCGCGGCTTTCCAGGCGGGTGCGCCGACAGGCCCGGCCAACGGTCCGGCGGGGAGCCTTCCGGCGGCTGGCGCCGTGGTCGAGGCAGCGGGCGCCGCGCGCGCACCCGCACCCGCACCGCCGGCCGTGGCCGCCGCGGCGCCCGCGCACGGCCGCGGCTGGAACGCCTGCATCGACGCGCTGGCCGCGGCCGGCGCCGGCGGGGTCCAGCTGGCCCGGGTGGATCGCGCCTGGGCCGCGCGCCTGGACGGCCGCGCCGACACCTGCCTGGCCCGCGAAGGCACCGCCTGGCGCGTCGCCTGGCGCGGCGAGCTGTCGCCGGAGCGGTTCTTCATGGGTCCGGATTCGGCCCGTAACGTGCGCCGGGTGCAGGGCGCGCTGGCGGCCGAGGGACTGTACCCGGCCGCCATCGACGGGCTCTACGGGCCGCGCCTGCGTGCCGCGATCCGCGGGTTCCAGGCGCGCAACGGGCTGGAGGCGACCGGCCTGCCGGACGCCGCCACGCTGCTGTTCATCGACACGCTCGCGACCGCCCGCGCGGCGGCGGGCCCGGCCTTACAGGACCACCATGGCGACAGTTGATCCCCGCAATCCGCCGCGCCCGTCCGCGGCCCCGGCGGCCAAGGACAGTGCCCGGCTGGGCGAGCTGCTCAACGAGCGCGGGCTGCTCGATGCCGCGCAGCTGCTCTACGCCCGGCAGAAGAACCAGGTCGAACAGCAGAGCTTCGGCCGCCTGCTGATCAAGCACGGGCTGGCCAACGAGTCCGACATCGTCAGCACCCAGGCCGAGCTGCAGGGCATCGACTTCGTCCAGGTCGAGACCCTGGCCGACCCCGAGCCGCAGGTGCTGGCGCTGTTCAACCGCGAACTCTGCCTGCTGCGGCAGTTCCTGCCGCTGCGCCGGATCGACGACACCCTCGAGGTATTGCTGGGGGACGCCGACACCGCCACCGTGGCGCAGCTGGTGCTGCAGCGCTGCGGCCTGCGCTGCCGCTTCCTGCAGGGCGAATACGGCAAGGTCGCGCGGCTGATCCGCCATACCTACTACTTCGCGCAGAACCCGGTCGAGACCCTGCTCGAACGCGAGATCCGCCGCCTCGGCACCGATACCGACCACGCCTACAGCCCCGAGAAGCTGCTCGACTACCTGCTGCACTACGCGGTCCGCGAGCGCACCACCGACATCCACATCGCCCCGGCCGCCGGCAGCCTGCACGTGCTGTTCCGCGTCGACGGCGTGCTGCGGCCGATGTTCGCGATGCCCTCGTCGCTGTCGCGGCTGCTCGGCTTCGTCAAGCTGGCCGCGGAGATGGACATCTCCGAGCAGCGCCGTCCGCAGGACGGCAGCTTCCGCACGGTGGTACTGGACTCGTCGCTGATGGTGCGCGTGTCGACCCTGATCACCGACGTCGGCGAACGCATGGTGATGCGGCTGCTGCCGGAGCACAGCGAGATGGTCGGGCTGCGCGAGCTCGGATTCTTCGACGAGGATGTCGCGGTGCTGGAGCGGCTGTTCGCCAAGCCGGCCGGGCTGGTGCTGATCACCGGGCCGACCGGTTCGGGCAAGAGCTCGACCCTGCACGCGGCGCTGCGGATGCAGTCGCTGATCGAGCGCAACGTGCTCACGGTCGAGGACCCGATCGAGTACGGCGTACCGGGCGCCGCCCAGACCGAGGTCAACCGCCGCGCCGGCTACGAGTTCGGCACAGCGCTGCGCCACTTCCTGCGCCACGACCCGGACGTGATCCTGCTCGGCGAGATGCGCGACGCCGAGACCGCCCAGGCCGGCATCGAGGCCGCCGCCACCGGTCACCTGGTGCTCTCCACGCTGCACGTGACCAGCGTGTTCGGCGTGGTGCCGCGGCTGCGCCCGCTCGGGCTGGAGGCGCAGGTGATCGCCGACAACCTGCTGGCGGTGGTGAACCAGCGCCTTGTCCGCCAGAACTGTCCGTTCTGCACCGCGGAGGCGCCGTTCACCGAAGCCGAGCTGCAATGGCTGGGGCTGCCGCCGGGCAGCTGCGGCAAGCGCGCGCCCGGCTGCGAACGCTGCCGCGGCAGCGGCTACTACGGGCGGCTGCCGGTCTACGACGTGCTGTTGCTGGACGAGGCGCTGGCCAACGGCATCGCCGACGACATCGGCCGCGAGGGCATCCGCACGCTGGCCCACGCCTCGGGTTTCCGCGGCATCGAGGAAGTGGCCCGGCGCAGGGTGACCGCCGGCCAGACCACCTGCGAGGAGATCCAGCGCGTCGCCGGGGTCGGGCCGGCGGCATGAACGTCTACTACTACCGCCTGCTGCTCTCCACCGGACGGGTCAAGGCCGGCATCGCCCAGCTCTCGGTCGAGCACGACAGCTCGGCGCGGGTGTGGCTGGAGAAGAACTTCGACGCGGTGGTGCTGAAGCTGTATCGGCTGCCGGGCTTCCTGGCCGAGGCGCAGCGCACGATCTCGCACCTGGTGCGGCCTAGCATCCGCCCGGCCGAGCTGTCGGGCATGCTGCGCGACCTGGCGGTGATGACCAGCAGCGGGATCCCGGTGATGGAGGCGCTGCGCGCGGTGGCCAACGAGGTCGGCACCGGGCGCATTTCCAACGCCGCGCGCCTGGCGCGGCGGCTGCTCGAGGAGCTCGACGCCGGTGCCACCCTGAGCGACGCCTTCGCGCGCTTCCCGGACGCGTTTCCCGAGACCGTGCGCAACCTGATCATGATCGGCGACGAGACCGGCACCATGGACTCGATGCTGATGGAGGCGGCCGACCATATCGAGCGGATCACCCGGATGACCGCCGACACCCGCCAGGCGCTGATCTACCCGGCGTTCGTGTTCTCGGCGATCTTCGCCGCCGGCGGGTTCTGGATCTACTACGTGATCCCGAACCTGTCGGAACTCTTCAAGCAGATGAACGCCAAGCTGCCGCCGCTGACGATCGCGGTGATGGCGCTGTCGGAATGGCTGATCGGCAACGTGGCCTACATCCTCGTCGGGATGGTCGTGGCGGCGTTCCTGCTGTGGGTGACCTGGCGCTACAGCCGCAGCTTCCGCCGCGCGGTGCACCACCTGCTGCACCGCCTGCCGATCTCGAAGACCATCATGTTCTCCTCGGGCCTGGCGTTCTTCACCGAGCACATGGCGCTGCTGGTGCGCGCCGGCGTGGACATGGTCTCGAGCCTGCAGGTGATGGAGCGGGCGATGCGAGACGAGTACTACCGCGACCGCATCATCGCCATCCGCCAGGTGCTCCAGCGCGGCGACCGGGTGTCCTCGGCGATGCGCCAGGTCGGCGGCTTCCCGCCGATGATGGTGCGGATGATCGGCGTGGGCGAGGAAACCGGCACCCTCGACTCGCAGTTCCTGCGCCTGTCGGAGGAGTACAGCCTGCGCCTGCAGCGGCTGATCGCCAACCTGTCCGAGATCATCAAGCCGGTGGTGGTGATGCTGGCCGGCGGCATGTTCGTGCTGCTGATCGTGGCGCTGCTGCTGCCGGTCTACGACCTGGTGCAGCAGGCGATGTCGTCGCCGCAGTTCTGAGAGGAGCCACCCATGCAGATCCAAGCCCGATCGTGCCGGCGCGCCGGCCGCCCTTGGCCCCCGGCGGCCGGCTTCACCCTGGTGGAACTGTCGGTGGTGCTGGTAGTGATCGCGCTGATCATCGGTGCGGTCAGCGTCGGCCGCGACGTCTATCGCGGCGCGGTCGCCGAGCGCATCGCCAGCGAGTTCGTGCAGGGCTGGCTGCTGGCCTACGAGCGCTACGTGGCGCAGGTCGGCGCGGTGCCCGGCGACAGCCTGGCCGATCCGCAGGGCAGGGTGCTCGGCACCGGGCCGATCCCCGGAGACTTCCCGGCCGCCGCGCTGTGCGGCGACGAACTGCGGCTGGCGATGCTCGAGCGCGGGGTGAGCCTGCCTCAGGGGCGCGGCGAGGGCCTGGAGACCCGCTACGTCTACCGCGACAGCGGCGGCAACCCGCAGGAGCTGCAGGTCTGCTTCGTCGCGCTCGACGACTGGTCCGAGCCGTCGCCCACCAGCGCCGGCAGCCACGTGCAAAGGCCGCGCAACGTCATGTACCTGTCCGGCCTGACCCCGGAACTGGCGACCTTCCTCGACAACCGCGTCGATGGCGCCGTCGACGCGCTGTTCGGACGGCTGCGCGAGCGCGGGCGGCACAACGCCGTCGCCACCCCGGCCGATCCGGCGGCGCGCACCTGGAGCAGCGACGAGACCCTCACCTACGACAGCGACGATCCGGACGACGACCCCGATGTCGGCGGCCAGATCGTGGTCCTGGAGGGCTACCTGAGGATGACCCAGTGAAGGCGCGCGCGGGCGCGTCGCCGCGGCGCCAGCGCGGCGCCGGCCTGCTGCAGGCGCTGCTGGTGGTGCTGGCGATCGGCGCGGCGCTGGCGGCCGCCGCGGTGCTGCTGCATGCGCCGAAGCCTGCGCGGCAGGCCACCACCCAGGAGCAGGCGCTGGCCTGGGCCGACGAGGCGGTGATGGCCTTCGCCGCGGCCAACGCGCGGCTGCCATGTCCGGCCGACGAGGTGCACGGCGCGGAGAACTGCGCCGCCGGCAATGCCAAGGGCTGGCTGCCGCTGCGCTCGCTGGCCGGCGCCGCCGGCAACGGACGTGGAATCGGGCCGATGCGCTACATGGCCTACCGCGGCGGCGGTGCCGCGCCGGACCTGGCGGTGGCCCAGAATCGCTACAGCCCGGTCGACCTGGCCGGCGACGCGCGCGACTTCGACGCCGTCAACGGGCTCGACTTCTGCAGGATGCTGGCCGATGCCCAGGGCGTCGGGGTGGATGCATCCGCCGCGCACGTGCTCGACCGCGGCGGCACCCCGATGAACGTCGCCTACGGCATCGCCGCGGCCGGGCCCGACGCCGGCGTGGCCGGCAGGCTCGACGACCGCAACGCCTCCGATTCGGTGGTGATGGAGGCGCCCTGGCGCCGGGGAGACGCCGACTACGACGACCGCGTCCGGGTCCGCGACCTGCGCGAGCTCGGCCACGCCCTCGGTTGCCGCTTCGCCCGTCCGGACGCGCCGGACAATGTCGCGCTGGCGTCGGTCGATCTGCTGTCGGGATCGGTGACGGTGGCCGAAACGGTGGAGGAGTTCCAGGAATTCAATCGCGCCAACGCCGAGGTGTCGCTGGCGTTCGCGATCGTCAACGAGGTGTTCGCGGTGTCCGCGGTGGCGCTGGCCAGCGCCAACCTGAGCAATTCGATCAGCACCCTGGCCACCGCCTCCGCGCAGCTGTCGGCGGCGATCGCGGCCTGCGCGCTGCCGCCCTGGGCGCAGTGCGCGCTGATCCCGGTCTACAGCACCGCGGTGGGGCTGGCGGTGGCGGCGGTGGCGACCTCCGGCGCCGCGATCGCCGCCAATGCCGCGGCCCTGGCGGTGACCAGCGGGGCGCTGGCGGCCACGACCGTGGCCTACCAGATGGCGACCGGGGAGGTCGGGGGCGGCAGCCAGGCCGACTACGGCGAGCTCGCCGACACCGTCTGCACCTCGGCGCACGGCGGCATGGTGCCGGTGCTGGACGGCAACCATCAGCCCGTGCCCGGACAGTTCGTCTGGCAGGACGGGCTGGAGCAGCAGCTGGTGCCGGTGCAGGCGGAGGTCGCGGTGCTGGAGACGCGAGTCGCCATCCACCAGGCGGTGCTGGACGACTGGGCCGCCGATCCTTCGGCGAAGATCGAGTACGCCCGCCACGGGGTCGACCCTTCGGATCCGGACCAGGCCGGCGCCGCGGCCCTGCTCAATACCCGGCTGCAGGAGAACCTGCAGGCGATCCGCCGCTACGAGGACCTGCGCCTGGCCTACGAACAGGGCGTGGAGACGGCCGAGGCGGCCAAGCGCGTCCACGACGACGCGGTCGCCAGCGCGCTGCACATGGAGACCGTGCTGATCCCGCAGGCCTGCGCCGACATCCAGTCGACCGTGGACCAGTACCGCTGCGATTCCTACCGCAAGGGCTTGGCCGACCTGCGCGAGTGCGGCAACCCCGCGGTCAAGTGCATCGCCACCATGCACCAGGAGTGGCAGGATGCGGTCGCGGCCCGCGACCAGGCGCGCGCCGAGCGCGACCAGCAGCGACAGCGGCTCGGCAACCTGCACGACGTGTACGTGGTGCGCTACAACCTGAGCCCGTGCCCGGTCGCCGACGATCCGGACATCGGCGCCTATTCCCCCTATTGCCGTGTCCTGCACATCCTCGACCAGCCGGACTGGGATCCGCGCCGCCCCTATGGCTGGCATGCGCGCCAGTTCGTCGCCCAGAACGCGGCGCTGGAGCGCAAGCGCGAGGAGCTGGCCGAACTGCAGGAACGGTTCGATACCGCCGCGCAGCAGTGCATCGACCTGCGCGCCATCGCCGGCGCGCCGCCGGGCACCCCGGTGCCGGGCGTCGATCGCTGGGAGAACGCGGAAGACATCCTGCGGGCCGCCGACTGGCGCGGTGCGGTCGGGCCGGTCGCGCCGGAGGACGCGCCATGAGCGCGCATCGCCAGGCAGGCTGGTCTCTCGTCGAACTGGCGGTGGTGCTGCTGGTGATGGCGCTGCTGTCGGTGGCGCTGGTGCAGGTGCTGCCGCTGGGGCGCCAGGTGAGCGCCGCCGACGCGATGCAGCGCGATCTGCTGCAGGCCGAGGAAGCCCTGGTCGGCCACGCCCGCGCGCACCTGCGCCTGCCCAACGCGGACGCCGACGGCGACGGCATCGAGGATCCCGGCGCGATCGTCGGCTGGCTGCCGACCCGCGCGCTCGGCCTGCCGCCGGGCCGGCGCGTGCACTACCGGTTGCCGCAGCCGCTGGCGGCGGCCTCGCCCGGCAATCGTTTCCAGCCCGAACACCCGCCCGCGGCCACGCCGGCGCCGGCGCCGGTCAACGGCCTCGACTTCTGCGCCAGCCTCGCCGCGGAGCAGGCGGCCGCCGCGCCGATGGCGGGGCTGGGGGTGCCGGCGGCGTTCGCGCTGGCGCACGCCGGCGGCGCCGGCCACGAACGCATGGCGGCGCCGCAGTTCGCGTTGCCCGGGTCGGAGGCCGCGGTGTCGGGGCGGCCGCCGGTGGCCGCGCTGGGCCTGGGCGAACTGGCCGCGCGGCTGGCCTGCCCGGACCGCGTGGCGCGGGTGCAGGGCGGCGCGCGCGCGGCGATGGCCGCGTACGACATCCGCCGGGTCGCCGAGCGCTACCTCGAGTTCCGCACCTTCGACATCCGCACCGCCGAACTGAACAAGCTCAACGCCGACGTCGCGGTGGCCTCGGGCTCGTTCGAGGTCGCCTTCGGCGTGGTCAGCGAGGTGATCTCGATCCTGCAGATCGCCGCCGGCTGGCCGCCGGACGCCGTCGCGATCGCGATCGGCGTGGCCGAGCAGGTCGTGGCGGTGGCGCAGATGGCCACCGCGATCGCCAACCTGACCCTGGCGGTGGCCGACCAGGCGGATGCGGTCGAGGCGGTGGAGACGGCACGCGCCAACGAGCTGGCCGCGCAGGCCAACCTGCAGCGCATGCAGGCGCTGGAGCAGCAGGCGCGCGAACGGCTGCGCGAGCTGGATGCCGCGGGGCTGGGCGCATGAGCAGGGGGCAGGGCATGGGGCAGCGCATGGGCGTGCGGCAGCGGGGCTTCTCGCTGGTCGAGCTGGCGGTGGCGGTGGTGATCCTCGGGGTGGCCGGGATCCTGCTGGCGCGCTGGGTCGGGGTGGCCGCGGTGGAGCAGCGCAACGTCGCCGGACGCGAGCTGATGGTGCGCGCCGACGATGCACTGCTCGCCTATGCCATGGTCAACGGGCGCCTGCCGTGCCCGGCCGCCGACGACGGTGGGGCCGAGAGCTGCGCCGCGAGCGTGGGCTGGCTGCCGTACGCGGCGCTGGGCCTGCCGGACCGGCGCGCCGGCAGGATCCGCTACGGGGTGCTGCGCCGCGCCGATGCCGATCCCGAGCGCGACGCCGACCTGGCGGTGCTCAGCGACCGGCCGCGCCCGCTCCAGGTCGACGGCGATAGCGCCGCGGGTCTTCCGCTCGGCACGCGCAACGGCCTCGACCTCTGCCACGCCCTGCGCGAGGCGATGCGCCTGCCCGCCGACCCGGGGTTCGTCCACACCCGCCGCGAGGACCAGCCGGACGCGATCGCCCAGAACGTCGCCTACGCGCTGGCCGCGCCGACGGTGCCGGAGGGCCTGGCGCCGATCCACCGCGGCGGTTCGCTCGCGTTCGCCTCGCCGCGGCGCCCGGGCAGCGCCGACTACCACGACCAGGTGCTGGCGGTCGGCACCGACCAGCTGTGGACGCGGATGCGCTGCGGCGACAACCTCGGGCCGGCGGCCTACGCGCACTTCAACGCCGCCGCGGCCGCGGAGGTGCACCTCAAGGCGCTGCGCGACTACAAGCGCCAGCTGGAGGTGGCCCGGCAGCTGGCGATCGCCGCGCAGATCTCCGCCGACGCCGCGGCGGTGGCCGGCGCCGCGCAGATCGTCTCGGCGGCCGCCGGCGTGCTCGACGCAGCGGCCGAGAGCCTGGCCAGCACCGGCGCGATCTCCTACCGGGTCGGGCTCGCGGCCGCCGCGGTGGCGGCCGCCGCGGCGACCGAGGCGGCGGCGATCGCGTTCGTGGTGACCTCGGCGATCGCCCTGGACGAGGCCAGGGAACTGTACGACGACATCGACGGGCCGATCGACAATTCCGCGGCATTGGCGCCGCTGGTGCTGGAAAACGCCAAGGGCGCCGATGCGGCCGGGCTCTATGCAGTCCCGTAGCGCGCGGCGGACGGCACGCGCGCCGCGGCGCTCAGGCCGGGCTGCCGGCCGCGCGCGCGGCGCCGGCGATCTCCTCGCGCAGCGCGCGGGTCAGCGGATCAGGCTCGCAGTCCAGGCTGCGGCGCAGGTTGCGCTCGAGTTCGGCGTACACCTGCAGTGCGTGATGGCGGGCGCCGTCCGCGGCGAGGATCTCCATCAGGGCGCGGTGGTGCGCCTCGTTCCAGCCGTCGATGCGGACCAGGCGGTGGGCGATGTCGGCGGCCTCCGCGTGCCGTCGCTCGGCGCGGTAGCGCGCGCGCAGCCGTTCCATCAGGCGCACCTCGCGCCGGAAGAAATGCTGGCGGGTGTACTGCAGCCAATCCTCGAACTCGCTGCAGCCGTCCATCCGCACGCTTTCGAGCAGCATGCCGGCGTGGTGCCAGGACGGCCCGGCCAGGGCCTCGACCGCATCGTCCTCGGGCACGATCAGCGGGTCGAGCAGGTCGATGTCGAACAGCACCCGCGAACGGCGGCCGGGCAGCAGGCCGATGGTGTCGCGGTCGGCCGCGATCAGCCCCTCGAGGCCGAGCCGGCGGAACGTCTCCTGCAGGTCCGCCAGCACCTGGCGCAGGTTGGTGCGCGCGGCCGCGGCGCCGAGTTCCGGCCAGAACAGCGCGGCGAGCTGCTCGCGCGCGTGACGGCGGTCGCGTTCCACCGCGAGGTAGCCGAGCAGCGCCCAGCCCTTGCGGTACTGGAGCGACAGGTCGCGTCCGTCCGGATCGACCAGCCGGCCCATGCCGAGCAGCCGCAGCCGCGGCATCGACGGCGCGGTCGACGGGTCGCTCACTTCCGGTGCCCCGGTACCCGGCGCGCCGGCAGGGGCCGACACGCCGCCAACGCTGCGCGCGCCCAGGTCCATGCGGGTTCGGCAACGGCGTTCATGGAAGGCGCAGGTCCCCAGAGTGGCGCGATCGCGGTCGGTCCCATCCGACCCGGCGCGGCGCGGCGTACGCGCGATGCGCCGGTGCCGCGCGCCGGAAACGCGATCGCACCCGGCGGAGCCGGCCCGGGCCAGGACGGGCAAGCATAGCGAAGCCACCACCGCCGGTAAACGCGTCGCCCGCGCGAGGGAAGCATCGCGATCGGCTACCATCTGCCCGCGACAGGACAGGGGGCGCGGGCGATGGGGGAGTCGGACAACGTCGGGGAGACCCAGCAGACGCTGGCGCTTCCGGCGCGGCCTGAGGTCGAGGCCGGCGCCTACGCGCCCGGTGCGCGCGTCGGCCACTACCGCCTGGTCTCGCTGCTCGGCCGCGGCGGGATGGGCGAAGTCTACCTGGCCGAGCAGCTCGAG
Organism: Luteimonas endophytica; assembly: GCF_029887875.1. Lineage (GTDB taxonomy): Bacteria > Pseudomonadota > Gammaproteobacteria > Xanthomonadales > Xanthomonadaceae > Luteimonas > Luteimonas endophytica. Next base: position 189,841 of record NZ_JARXRM010000008.1, on the reverse strand, counting down.
CCGGTGCGGCGCCAGGTCGCGCTGAAGCTGATGAGGCACCGCGAGCTCGACGCCGTGCAGCGCGCGCGCTTCGAGGTCGAGCGCCAGCTGCTGGCGCAGATGAGCCACCCGGCGATCGCGCAGATCTACGACGCCGGCACCGCCGACGGCCATCCCTATTCGGCGATGGAGCTGATCGACGGCGCCCCGGTGGACGCCTACTGCCGCCAGGCGCGGCTGCCGCTGCGCGCGCGCATAGAGCTGTTGGTGCGGATCTGCGAGGGCGTGCAGCACGCGCACCAGAAGGGCGTGATCCATCGCGACATCAAGCCGGCCAACGTGCTGGTCGCCGGGATCGACGGCCGCGCGCTGCCCAAGATCATCGACTTCGGGATCGCCACGCTGGGCTCGCCCGGATCGATCGGCTATGGCAGCGGTTCGGAGGACCGCGCGGGCACCCCGGCCTACATGAGCCCGGAGCAGGCCACGGACCCGGCCTCGGTCGACACCCGCAGCGACATCTACTCGCTCGGCGTGCTGCTGCACGTGCTGCTGACCGGCTGCCGCCCGCAGGCCGGCGCCGACGGTGCGATGTTGCGGCCGTCGGCCCGGCTGGCCGCGCTCGGCAGGGCCGAGGTCGAACGCGCGGCCGCGGAACGCGGCACCAGCGGCGCGCGGCTGCTGCGGTCGTTGCGCGAGGAGCTGGACTGGGTGGTGACGAAGGCGGCGGCCGATGACCGCGCCCTGCGCTACGCCTCCGCCGCCGGGCTCGCGGAAGACCTGCGCCGCTCGCTCGATGGCCGTCCGCTGGCTGCGGTGCCCGCGCGGCGCGGATACGTCTGGGGTCGGTTCGTTCGCCGGCACCGGGTCGCCTTTGCCGCCGGCGCAGCCATGGCCGTTGCGATATTGGCGGGACTGGCGCTTTCGTTGACTGGCTTGATGCAGGCGCGCGAGCAGCGCGCGGTAGCGCAGGAACGCAGCGCCGAGCTGGAAAAGGTCGTCGCGTTCCAGCAGGCGATGCTGCAGGGAATCGACATCCAGGCAATGGGCATCGGCTTATCCGAGGATCTGCGCGGCCAGATCGCCGAGGCTGCTCCACAGAGCATTGATGCGCTCGACGAGGCGCTGGCGTCGGCCAGCACCGCCGACACCGCGCGGCGGCTCATTGACCGTCACATCCTCGTTGCCGCTGAATCGGCCATTGGGCGCGAATTCGTTGCCGAGCCTGCGCTCGCCACCGAGCTGCGCGAGTCGGTTGCGCGGGTGCGTCATGAGCTCGGCCTGTATGAAGAAGCGGCTCGCGCCTACGGCCAGGTCGCCGATTCTCGTACCCGTACCTTCGGGGCGGATCATCCGCGCACCTTGCAGGCCCGGCAGCGTCAGGCCACCGCGCTGATCCGCTCCGCGCGGCCGGAGGAAGCGCGCCGGATCCTGGAGGCTGCGCTCGCAGATGCTGCCGGTCAGGATGCGGCGGACGAGGAACGCGTCCTTCTGCAACTCGCGCTGAGCGAAGCGATCGGAAGCCAGGGCGACCTCGACGAGGCGCGGCGCATGCAGCAGCAGTTGTACGATGCACTTGAGGGGCGGGGCGCGGGAGAGGGCCAGGTAGCGCTCCAGGTGCTCAACAATCTCTGCATCAGCTATGCCCGCACCCGCGATTTCGATCGCGCGAAGGAGTGCTTCGAGCGGTTGTTCGCCTTGCACGAGGCGGAAGAGGGATTCGAGGCCGACGCCACGCTCAAGGCGGCCGGCAACCTGGCTGCGGTCTATGCGGAGAGCGGCAGCCTGGAAGAAGCGGCGATGCTCAACAGACGACTCTCCAGCGTCAACCGGCGGCGTCTCGGCAACGAGCATCCCATGACGCTCAGCAACCGTTCCAACCTGGCTTCGGACCTCATGGAGCTGGGGCAGTACGACGAAGCCCTGCCCGAGCTGGAGGCCGTGCTCGAGGCGCGCACCCGCGTCCTCGGCGCACGGCACCCACAGACTCTCAGGACGCGCTGGTACCTGGCGTCGCTCCATGCGCGCATGGGCAACTTCGACCTCGCGCTGCCTATGGAAGAGGAGGTGATCGCGTTGCGGATGGAGGTGCTTGGGCCGCAGCACCCGGACACCCTCGGCGTCCGGCTCCGGCATGCGGGCACCCTGCGCAGCGCCGGCCGCCCGGAAGAGGCGTTCGAAGTCCTGTCTGCGGTCCTCCCGGCAGCCCGGGAGATACTTGGCATGCGCGAGCAACTTCTGCGGACGGCGCTGCATGCGCAGGCAGAGATCCTGATGGAGCGAGGCCATGCTGCAGCGGCGGTTTCGGCCTACCAGGACCTGCTGCAGGCCAGCATAGATCAGAATGGCGACGACGACAGTGCGACGGCCGAGGTTGCGTGGGCGCTGGTCGGCGCCCTGGAAGCCGCAGGGCGGCACGGCGAGGCGGCAAGGGTGCGCGCACGCCACATCGATCCTCTGCTGGCGCAGGACTCCTCACAGCTGGCAGCCGAGGAGACTCGTGTCGCCCGGTTGATCAGGGAGGGAGCGACGACTCCGCAAAGATGAGGTGCGCTTCCCAAGACATCGCCGTCGGCGTGGTCGCTAACTTCAAACTAAGGAGCGGTTGAATGAAGTCCCGTATCTACGGAATCGTACTGACACTAGGTTTCGCCGTGCTGGCCCCGCCTGCATATGCGCAGGATGGCGGCGGTGGTAGTGGCGGCGGTGGCAGCGGTGGAGGGGGCGGTGGGTCGTCCGGAGATTGCTGCTACCCGGCCGTGGAGTACGACTTCACTCCCAATGGCCTCAGTGCATTGATCAGACTCATCTTCCCGGAGTCCTGAGGGCGCTGGCCGGCCGCGGCATCGCGACCGGCCTTCGCTGGCCGGCGCTGGTTCGCTCAGATGATGGAGGTGGGTGGCTCGCTATGCGTCACTCCCCCGGCTTGGCCGCCTCGACCGGCGCGCTGGTGGAGGCGCGCCGCGACAGTTGCGCCTCGCGGTGGGCGATGTAGGCGTTGGCGGCGAAGATGATCGAGGCGCCGGCAATGGTCCAGGCGTCCACCGTCTGGCCGAACAGGACCCAGCCGAAAAGCGCCACCACCGGCAGCTGCATGAAGCTGATCGGGGTCAGCGCCGAGACCTCGCCCAGCTGCAGCGCGCGGGTCCACAGCATGTGCCCGCCGGTGCCGAGGATGCCGGCGGCGACCACCCACAGCCAGACGATCCCCTGCGGCCACTCCCACACCGCCAGCGCCGGCAGCAGCGACATCGGCACCCAGAACAGCGTGGTCCAGATCACGATGCGGTCGGCCGGCTCGGTGCGCGAGAGCTCCTTGATCTGGATCGCGACCAGCCCGCTGAGCATCGCCGCGGCCACCGCCACCAGCATCCCCGGGGTGAATTCGCCGCTGCCGGGGCGCAGGATCACCAGCACGCCGAGGAAGCCGAGCCCTACCGCGGTCCAGCGCCGTGCCCGCACCTGCTCGCGCAGGAACACCACCGCGGCGATGGTCACGAAGATCGGCGTGGAGTACGACAGCGACACCGCCTGCGCCAGCGGCAGGTTGCCGATCGCCCAGAAGCCGCAGAACATCGAGCCGATGCCGATCAGGCAGCGCACGAAGTAGCGCGGCAGCTGCGCGGTCTTCAGGAACGCAGGCCCACGCCCGGCGCGCAGCAGCAGCGGCAGCGCGGCGAGCAGCCCGAAGAAGTTGCGGAAGAACGCGATCTCGAAAGTGTGCAGGCTTTCCGAGGCCAGCCGGATCGCGATCACCATCAGCGCGAACAGCAGGGTGCTGCCCAGCATCAGCAGCGCGGCGCGGGTATGTTGAGAGGGCGGCATGCAGGCGAGAGCGTCAGGCGGTCGAACGGCCGAGGGTTCGGCTTCGGCACGTGGCGTAGCGCCGAGCTTGCTCGGCCGCGCTGCTTGGGCTCCGGTGGGGGAGCAGCGGAGCAAGCTCCGCTCTACGGGGCGTAGACGTACGGCAGTGGAGCGCGGTCACCACGTCGCACCGACGATCCGCGGCTCCGGCTCCAGCGCGACGCCGAAGCGCTCCTGCACCGAGGCGGCCACGCGCCTGGCGAGCGCCAGCAGGTCGGCGCCGCTGGCCGCGCCGTGGTTGACCAGCACCAGCGCATGCCGTTCCGAGACGCCGGCATCGCCCTCGCGGCGGCCCTTCCAGCCACAGGCGTCGATCAGCCAGGCGGCCGAGAGCTTGCGTTCGTCCTCGGCGGGAACCGGAAAGACCGGCAGGCCCGGATGCGCCGCGTGCAGCTCCCGCGCGGTCGCCTCGGCCACCACCGGGTTCTTGAAGAAGCTGCCGGCGTTGCCGGTCAGGGCCGGGTCGGGCAGCTTGCGGCGGCGCAGGCGACAGACCGCCTCGGCCACCTGCGACGGCCGCGGGTCGTCGATGCCCATCGCGGCGAGCTCTTCGGCGAGCCCGGCGTAGCCCAGCCTGGAGGCCGCCGCGCGCTGCAGCCGGAACCGCACCGCGGTGACCACGTAGCGCTCGGGTTCGCGCTTGAAGCGGCTGTCGCGGTAGCCGAACCCGCACGCGTCGCGCGCGATCAGCCGCCGCTCGCGGGTGCCGCGTTCGAAGGCCTCCACGGCGTCGATGCATTCCCCGACCTCGACGCCGTAGGCGCCGATGTTCTGGATCGGCGCCGCGCCCACCGTGCCAGGGATCAGCGCCAGGTTCTCGAGCCCGGACAGGCCGTGGCCGAGCGTCCACAGCACCAGCGCATGCCAGTCGACGCCGGCCTCGGCGCGTACCAGCGCGCCGTCGACGTGGTCCTCGACGATGGCGATGCCCTGGCCGCCGAGCGCCAGCACCACGCCCGGCGGATCGCCGGCGAACAGCAGGTTGCTGCCGCCGCCGAGCACCAGCACCGGGCCGTCGCGCAGCATCGCGTTGCCGAACAGCTCCGGCAGCGCGGCGGCATCGCGCACCTCGAGCAGCAGGTCGGCGGTGGCCGGCACGCCGAAGGTGTTGCGCGCCCGCAGGGGGGCGCGCTCGACCAGCCGCCAGGGTTCGCTCATGCGCGGCTCATTCCGGGGGCAGGGTGCCGCGGCTCGGGGCTTCCTTGCGGCGGCGGATCGCGTCGACGCACTCGCCGATCAGCGCCGGGCCGCGGTAGATCAGGCCGGTGTAGACCTGCACCAGGCTGGCGCCGGCGGCCATCTTCTTCACCGCCTCGGCGCCGGACAGGATCCCGCCGACCCCGACCAGCGGAATCGAGGGCGGCAGGCGCGTGCGCAGCATGCGCAGCACCGCGGTGGACTTGTCCATCAGCGGCGCGCCCGACAGCCCGCCGGTCTCCCGCGCCAGCGGATGCGCCTGCACCGCCAGGCGCGAGACCGTGGTGTTGGTGGCGATCACCCCGTCCACCCGCAGGTCCGACAGCACCCGCGCGGCGGCCTCGACGTCCTCGTCGCTGAGGTCGGGCGAGACCTTCACCAGCATCGGCACCCGCTTGCCGTGCCGCGCGCCCAGTCGCTCCTGGGCCTCGCGCAGGGCGCCGACCAGGCGGCGCAGGGCCTGTTCCTCCTGCAGTTCGCGCAGTCCGGCGGTGTTGGGCGAGGAGATGTTGACGGTCAGGTAGTCGGCGAGCGGGTAGACCCGCTCCATGCAGTGCAGGTAGTCGCGCTCCGCGGATTCGTTGGGGGTGTCGCGGTTGCGGCCGATGTTGATGCCCAGCGGCCCGCTGCGATGGCGCGCGCGGGCGACGTTGGCGACCAGCGCATCGACCCCCTCGTTGTTGAAGCCGAGCCGGTTGATGATCGCGCGGTGGCCGGGCAGGCGGAACATCCGCGGCTTCGGGTTGCCCGGCTGCGGCCGCGGGGTGACCGTGCCGACCTCGACGAAACCGAAGCCGAGCCCGAACAGCGCGTCGACGTGGGCGCCGTTCTTGTCCAGCCCGGCCGCCAGCCCGACCGGGTTGGGAAAGGTGAGGCCCAGCAGCGACACCGGGAACTCGCGACGGCGTTCGGCCAGCATCGGGCGGAGGCCGCAGCGCCAGGCCGCCTCGAGCCCGGCCAGGCCCAGTGCGTGCGCGCGCTCCGGCTGCAGGCGGAACAGCAGCGAGCGGGCGACGCCGTACATGTCAGCCCTGCAGCCCCAGCCAGACCAGGCCGCCGAACAGCAGCACGAACACGCCCATGAGCAGCACCGACAGCAGGATCATCGCGTAGCCCAGGATCAGCCCGGCCAATGCCAGCCCGTCGCCGTCGTAGCGCTCCGGCTGGCGCCGGATCTGGCCGCGGGCCAGGTGCCCGGTGATCACGGCCACCAGGCTGGCGATGAGCGGGAACGGGAGGATGCCGAGGATGCCGGCGATCAGGCTGACGATCGCCAGCGGGCTGGTCTGACGGGTCGGGACGTTCATGGCCCTGCGCTCCTGCTCGTTCTTCGTGCGGTGCGGGCCGGCCGGGTCATCGACCCGGCCGGCATCCGGCGCCGCGCCGTTCGGCCGCGGCATGCGTCCCTGCGGTTCGCGCGCGTCGCCGCGCGCGGGTCAGAGGTCGAACTTGATGCCCTGCGCCAGCGGCATCGCGTCCGACCAGTTGATGGTATTGGTCTGGCGGCGCATGTACGCCTTCCATGCGTCGGAGCCCGATTCGCGGCCGCCGCCGGTCTCCTTCTCGCCGCCGAAGGCGCCGCCGATCTCGGCGCCGGAGGTGCCGATGTTGACGTTGGCGATGCCGCAGTCCGAGCCCCAGGCCGACAGGAAGCGCTCGGAGGCGCGCAGGTCGGTGGTGAAGATCGCCGAGGACAGGCCCTGCGGAACGTCGTTCTGCATCGCGATCGCCTCGTCCAGGTCCTCGAACTTCATCACGTACAGGATTGGCGCGAAGGTCTCGGTCTGCACCACCTCGGCGTCGTTCGACAGGCCGGTGACGATCGTCGGCAGCACGAAGTGGCCCTTGCGGTCGTCCAGGGCGCGGCCGCCCGAGGCGACGGTGCCGCCGGCGGCCTTGGCCTTCTCGATGGTGGCGAGGTAGGCGCGCACCGCGTCGGCGCTGTTCAGCGGCCCCATCAGGTTGGCGGGATCGGTGGGGTCGCCGATCCGCTGCTCGACCTGGCGATAGCCGGCGACGAGCTTCTCGACCACGCTGTCGTAGATCGACGCGTGCACGAACAGGCGCCGGGTCGAGGTGCAGCGCTGGCCGCAGGTGCCGACCGCGCCGAACACGATCGCCGGGATCGCCAGCTTCAGGTCCGCGGTCTGGTCGACGATGATGGCGTTGTTGCCGCCCAGCTCCAGCAGCGAGCGGCCCATCCGCCGGGCGACGCGCTCGCCGACCTGGCGGCCGACCTTGGTCGAGCCGGTGAAGCTGATCAGCGGGATGCGGCGGTCGTCGACGAAGCTCTGCGCCAGTTCCGTGCCGGCATCGTTGATCAGGAAGAAGATGTCCGGGAACCCGCCTTCCTTCAGCGCTTCGTTGCAGATCTTCATCGAGGCGATCGCCGACAGCGGGGTCTTCGGCGAGGGCTTCCAGATGCAGATGTCGCCGCACGCCGCCGCCACGAACGCGTTCCAGGCCCATACCGCGACCGGGAAGTTGAACGCGCTGATGATGCCGACCAGGCCCACCGGGTGCCACTGCTCGTACATGCGGTGGCCGGGGCGCTCGGAGTGCATGGTCAGGCCGTAGAGCTGGCGCGACAGGCCGACGGCGAACTCGCCGATGTCGATCATCTCCTGCACCTCGCCGTCGCCCTCGGGCTTGGACTTGCCCATCTCCAGCGCGACCAGCGAGCCCAGCGCGTCCTTGTTGCGGCGCAGGGCGTCGGCGCACAGCCGGACCGCCTCGCCGCGGCGCGGGGCGGGGGTGCGGCGCCACTGCTGGAATGCCTCCTGGGCGCGCGCGATCACGGTCTCGTAGTCGCCGGTGGAGGTCCCCCGCACCTGCGCCAGCACCTCGCCATCGGTGGGGTTGACCGGCTCGAGCACGCCGGCGGAGGCGTCGCTGGACCATTCGCCATTGCCGAGATAGGTGCCGGACTCGGTGTTGCCGAGGCCGAGGGCGGTGAGGACGGGATGGGGCATCAGGAACTCCTGTGGGACATGAATGGCTGGGACTGCGGATGGGCGCACGGGCAGGACCCGGTGCCCGGACGGAGGGGCGGCTCCGGTCCGCCACGGCGTGGCGGTGGGGCCGCCGCCCATCCTGTCGGTCGTACTGGCGACCCCGGCACGATTCGAACGTGCGACCTTCCCCTTAGGAGGGGGACGCTCTATCCAGCTGAGCTACGGGGCCGAGCCGGGCATTTTCGCACGGCGCGCCGGGTTTTCCCAAAGTGGGGCGGGAAGGGGCCCGTGCAGGCCGGGCGAGCGGCCATCGAAGGGGCCAAGCCCGCACCGCAACGAAAACGGCGCATCGCGATGCGATGCGCCGTTCCGGCGTGAAAGTGGTGGAGCGGAGGAGGATCGAACTCCCGACCTTCGCATTGCGAACGCGACGCTCTCCCAGCTGAGCTACCGCCCCACGAGGCGCGGATTATACGGGCGCCGATGCGGCCCCGCCAGAGGGGCCATCCACCGTAGGCGCGTGCCGTGCACGCGAAGCCGACATGGTCTGCGCGCCCGCCAACCCGGCTTCCTGGCGGCCTTGTCTCACCCGGCCAGCAGCGGCCCCAGCACCGGCTCCAGCTGCGCGCGGCGCCAGCCGGACAGCGCCGGCGGCCAGTCGCCCTGCTGCAGCAGCCGCTCCAGCCAGCGCCGCGAGGCGAGCACGCCGTCCGGCAGATCGAGTTCGGCGCTGCGGGCGGATACCGCCTCCTGCAGTGCGCGCAGCCGCTTGCGATCGACCTCCTCGACCGGCTCGGGCGCCAGCCCCTCGTCCGGCAGCGGGGTCTCCAGTGCCTGCCACATCGGTTCGGCCAGCTTGCGGGAGGCCTTCGGGTGGCCATCCAGGACGCGCTGCAGGCCGGCCTGGTCGGCCGGCGGATCGCGCGCGATCAGCGCCGCCAGTTCGTTGTCCAGCACCCAGCTGCGCGGGCGGTCGCGCTCGCGTGCCCAGCGGTCGCGCCAGCGCAGCAGGCGCAGCAGGCGGTGGCGGCCGGGTTCGTCCAGGTACAGACTGGCGCGCACGGCGAGGTGCGGCCAGGGTTCCGGCTCGTCTGCGGCCACGGTCAGCAGGCGCGCGCAGTCCTCCTCGAACCAGGCGCGGCGGCCGAGCGCGTCGAGCCGCTGCGCCAGCGTATCGTGCAGGGCGAACAGGTGGCGCACGTCGTCGGCGGCGTAGTCTAGCTGCGCCTCGGACAGCGGCCGGCGCAGCCAGTCGGAGCGGGTCTCGCCCTTCGCCAGCTCCACCCCGGTCAGCTCCTGCACCAGCCGCTGGTAGCCGATGCCGGCGGCGCCCCCGCTCAGCGCGTTCGCCACCTGGGTGTCGAACAGCGGAGCAGGGACCGCGCCACAGGCGCGACCGAAGGCGATCAGGTCCTCGCCGGCGCTGTGCATCACCTTGAGGGTCGCCGAATCTGTGAGCAGCGAGCGCAGCACCTCGGCGATGCCGGGGGCCAGCGGATCGACCAGCAGGATCGCATCGTCGATCGCCACCTGCACCAGCGCCAGCTGCGGCCAGTAGGTGCGTTCGCGGATGAATTCCGTGTCCAGGCCGACCCGCTCCGGGCGCGTGGACAGGCGCTCGGCGAGGCGTTCGGGGTCGGCGATCCACTGCGGTTCTTGGCTGTGCATGGCGCAGCAGCCTAGCAGGTCGCCGGCAGGCGATCGCGGCGGTGGGCGCGATTGACGCACTGCGGCCCCCGGGCCTACCGTCGCGCTACCCTGTCGCTCCTCCCCCGCAATGAAGGATTCCCGCTTGCGTTCGCTTCCCCTAGCCGCCCTGTTGCTGTTGACGCTGGCGGCCGGTTGCGCGCGGGAAGGCGGCGAGGCCGCGGAAGAGGCGGCGGCGCCGGCCGAACGCCAGCGCAGCGGCAGCGTGACGGTCAGCGGCGACGACAGCATCGCCTCCACCCTGACCTGGCGGCGGCCCGAGGTGCCGCTGGAAGAGGGCGACGACCTGGAGGAGGTGCGCGGGCAGGCGGCCGAGGCCCTCGAACAGGGCCATCTGTACGACGACGCCGAGGCCGCCATCCCGATCTACCTGGCGCTGCTCGAGCGCGACCCCGACGACGGCGCCGCGGCCAAGGGGCTGGAGCGCGCGCGCGAGCGGCTGCTCGCCGATGGCGCCGCGGCGCTGGAGCACAGCGACCAGGACTTCGTGGCGCTGCGCGAGGCGCGCCGGGTCGCCGCCGTGGCGCGTGCCGTCTGGCCGGAAAGCGCGCCGGTGCAGGAGTACCTGCAGCGGGTCGACCGCGCCGACCGGTTGTGGGAGCTCAACCGTGCGGCCGAGGCCGCGATCGACGAGGAGCGCTACGGCGAATCCGGCGGCGGCGCGCTGCAGCCGCTGCGCGAGGCGCTCGAACTCGAACCCGGGCAGCCGCGGGCGATGCAGAACCTGGCGGCGGTGGAAAGCGGCCTGATCCGCCGTGCCGAACGGGTGGCGGAGGCCGGCGAGTTCGACGCCGCCGCGCAGTGGCTGGCGCATGCCGGCGAACTCCGGCCCGAGAGCGCGACCGTGCCCGATGCGCGCGAGCGCATCGCCCGGCTGCGGGCCGTGCGGGTGGCGCGGCTGCGCGACCGGGGGATCGCCGCGCTGGGCGAGTTCGACGGCATCGCCAAGGCCCGCGCGATCCTTGCCGAGCTGCTGCTGATCGCCCACCCCGGGGATCCGGCCGCAGCGGAGCTGCGCGAGCGCATCAGCCTGGCGGTGCACTACGGCCTGTTCCGCCCCGGGCAGCAGTTCACCGACGCGCTCGAGAGCGGCGCGCGCGGCCCGCGCATGGCGGTGATGCCGCACGGCGCGTTCACCATGGGGGCGCCGGAGGGAGAGCGGGGCTCGGGGGACAGCGAACGGCCCCAGCGCAACATCCGCTTCGATCGCGGCTTCGCGATCTCGGTGCACGAGGTCACGGTCGGGGAGTTCCGCCGCTTCGTCAACGCCACCGGCTACCAGACGCGGGCGGTGCGGCGCGGCTTTTCGATGGTGTACGACGAGCGCAGCGGCAATTTCGTTCGCCGCAGCGGGGTGGACTGGCGCTCCGACTTCCTCGGCGCCCCGGCCAGCGACGACATGCCGGTGCTGCACGTCAGCGCGCTCGACGCGGAGGCGTACGCGCAGTGGCTGGCCAAGGAGAGCGGCCGCCGCTATCGCCTGCCGAGCGAGGCCGAGTTCGAGTACGCGCTGCGGACGGGGACCACGACCCCCTATCCCTGGGGCGAGGGCGTGCCGCCGGCGGGCGCCGGAAACTTCACGGGCGGGCTGGACCGCTCGGCCGGTGGGCGCAGCTGGAGCAACGCGTTCGAAGGCTATGGCGACGGCCACTGGGGGCCCGCCCCGGTGGGCAGCTTCGCCGCCAACCGCTGGGGCGTGCACGACCTGGCGGGCAACGTCAGCGAATGGGTCGCCGACTGCTGGCACGCCAGCTACCGCCGCGCGCCGCGCGACGCGTCGCCCTGGATCAACCCGGGATGCAGGACCCACGTGATCCGCGGCGGCTCGTGGGCCAGTGCGCCGGAGCAGATCCGCTCTGCGTGGCGGGCGCCGGCGGCGCGCGACACCACCAACGCGCGGATCGGCTTTCGGGTGATGCGCGAGCTTTGAACAGCCTTGACGCGACCATCGCGCGGGCGGGGCGATGCTCCGGCCGCCTCTCCAGGAGACCGACATGAGCAGACAGCACCCGCGGGGCCGGCCGGCCGGACGGCGGCGACGCGGTGGCGGCCTGCGGCTCTGGGTGCTGCTGCTGTTCGCGGGCTACGGCGCCTGGTACTGGTTTTCCAACCAGAGCGTCGACCCGGTGACCGGCGAGAGCGTGCTGATCGACCGCAGCCTCTCGGCCGAGGACGAAATGGCGCTGGGCGTGCAGGCCTACCAGGAGATCCTCTCGCAGGAACGGCCGCTCCCGCGCGATGCCGAGGTGTCGCGACAGGTGCAGGCGATCGCGGCGCGGCTGATCGACCGGGTCGACGAGGTCGAGGCCGCGCTCGCCGCCGAGCACGGGCTGGCGCCGACCCGCTTCTCGGAAGGCTTCGAGTGGGAAGTGAACGTGATCGATTCCGACCAGGCCAACGCGTTCTGCCTGCCGGGCGGGAAGATGGCGGTCTACACCGGGCTGGTGCCGGTGGCGCAGACCGCCGATGCCATGGCGGTGGTGATGGGGCACGAGATCGCCCACGCGCTGCTGCGCCATGGCGCGCAGCGGATGGCCCAGCAGAAGCTGGGGCAGATGGGGCAGATGGCGGGCGCGCTCAGCGGGATGGACGCGCAGCAGCAGCAGATGGTGATGGCGGCGATGGGCTACGGCTATCTGCTGCCGTATGCGCGCAAGCACGAGACCGAGGCCGACGAGGTTGGGCTGATGCTGGCCGCGGCGGCCTGCTTCGATCCGAACCAGGCGGTGCCGCTGTGGGAGCGGATGGGCGCGGCCGCGGGCGGCCAGGGGCAGCCGGAATTCGCCTCCACCCATCCCAATCCCGGCACCCGCATCCAGAACCTGCAGGCGCTGATGCCGAAGGCGCTGGAGTATCGCGAGCGCTTCTGCCCCGAGGACGGTCTCTAGAAGCTCATGAACAGCCCGCCGTTGACGGGCAGGTTGGCGCCGGTGACGAAGCCGGCCTCGTCGGCGGCCAGGAACTCGACGGCGCGGGCGATCTCCTCGGGGCGGCCGAGCCGGCCCACCGGGACCTGGGCGACGATGCCGTCGCGGATCTGCTGCGGCATCGCCGTGACCAGGGCGGTCTCGCAGTAGCCCGGGGAGACCGAGTTGACGGTGACGCCCTTGCGCGCCACTTCGCGTGCCAGCGCCATGGTGAAGCCGTGCATGCCGGCCTTGGCGGCCGAATAATTGGTCTGGCCGAACTGTCCGGTCTGGCCGTTGACCGAACTGATGTTGACCACCCGGCCGAACCCGCGCGCGGCCATGCCGTCGACGGCATGCCGGCACATGTTGAAGACGCCGCCCAGGTTGATGTCCAGCACCGCGTCCCACTGCAGGCGGTCCATCTTGCGCAGGGTGACGTCGCGGGTGATGCCGGCGGCGTTGACCAGGATGTCGAGCGAACCGTGGTTCGCCTCGACATCGCGGACCAGCGCGCCGCAGGCATCGAGGTCGGTGACGTCCAGGGCGGCGAAGCCGACGTCGAGACCGTCGACTTCCTGCTCGAAGCGCTCCAGACGTTCGGGATGGCCGCCCAGATCGGCGGCGACGACGCGGCGCCCGGCCCGGGCCAGGGAGATGCAGATCGCGGTGCCGAGACCGCCGATGCCGCCGGTGACGACGGCGGTGCGCTTTCCTGCAGGCATGCCCCTCAGCGCCCGCGCTTGTCGCCGGGCGGGCCGCGCTCGCCGGAGGGTTTCTGGCCGACGCTGCCGGTGAGATTGCGCTGGAACTCCTGCCAGAGCTCGAGATTGCGTTCGGTCAGCTTGTTCATCATCGACCAGGGGGTCTGGTCGAGCAGGCCGCCCATCTGCTGGCGGAACTGCTGTTGCTGCTCGAGGAAGGTCTGCATGGAGCGCTCCAGGTAGGTGCCCATGAAGCCCTGCAGGGAATCGCCGTAGAAGCGGATGATCTGGCTGAGCAGCTGGGTGGAGAGCATCGGCTGCCCATCCTGTTCGTGCTCGGCGATGATCTGCAGCAGCACCTGGCGGGTCAGGTCGTCGCCGCTCTTGGCGTCGCGGACCTCGAAGGTTTCGCCGTCGACGATCAGCTGGCGAACGTCCTCGATGGTGATGTAGCTGGAGATCTCGGTGTCGTAGAGACGCCGGTTGGGATACTTCTTGATGATCCGGGTTGCGCTCATGGAGCAGTGGCTCTAGCCGTGTTGCCGCGCAGCATGGCCCAGCCCGGCAGCGCTTGCAACAGCGGTGCGGTGCGTATTCACGGGGTGCGCGCGTGCATGGGAGCGCTTGCGGGGAGCGCTGCCGGAGGGCGTTGCGGGGAGGCGTTCGGAGGAGCGCCTGCCGGGCACGCAGGTCGGTCGCCCCCGATGCTCGCTCGGTGGCCCGGCCGCCCCGGCGTGCGCTCCGCGGACGCGCCGCGCCGCCGCGCCCGCCGGGGCGTCGCGCGGTCTTCGCGGCCATATTCCGCGCCTGGGAGCGCGGGTTCCGGCTCGCCAGGACCGGCGTGCCCGGGGTGGCGGCTCACCAGCCCATGTACTGCCCGCCGTTGACCGAAAGATTGGCGCCGGTGATCCAGGCGGCGTCGTCCGGGAGGAAGAACGCCACCGCGTAGGCGATCTCCTCGGGAGCGCCGAGGCGGCCGGTGGGGATCTGCGCGACGATCTTCTCGCGCACCGGCTCCGGTACCGCCATCACCATTTCGGTGCCGATGTAGCCCGGCGAGATGGTGTTGACGGTGATGCCGAAGCGGGCGTTCTCCTGCGCCAGCGAGATCGTGAAGCCGTGCATCCCGGCCTTCGAGGCGGCGTAGTTGGCTTGGCCGTACTGGCCCTTCTGGCCGTTGATCGAGCTGATCTGGATGATCCGCCCCCACTTGCGCTCGCGCATGCCCTCGATCACCGGGCGGGTGACGTTGAACACCGAGTTGAGGTTGGTGTTGATGACCGCGTGCCACTGCTCGGCGGTCATCTTGTGGAAGGTGCCGTCGCGGGTGATGCCGGCGTTGTTGACCAGGATGTCCACCGGCCCGGCCCGGCGCACCACCTCCTCGACCATCGCGGCGGCCTCTTCGGGCGAGGAGACGTCGCCTCTGGCCAGCGCCACCTCGTAGCCGGAGGCCTTCATTTCCGCCTGCCAGCGCCTGGCCTTGTCCTCGTTGCGGTAGTTGGTGGCGACCTTGTGCCCGGCGTCGCACAGGCGCTTGCAGATGGCCGTGCCGATGCCGCCGGTGCCGCCCGTGACCAATGCCACACGTGTTGCGGTCATATCCGTTTCCCTCCAGGAATCATTGGCGTGCGGGTCGCTGGACCCATCGATGCATTCTATGAGGGGGCGGTGACATTCCCGTTGTGCGTTGCGGCGAGCGATGCCTCCCGGCCGCGCGGAACGAGCGCCGGATCGAATGCGCGCTGCGCCGCCGAAAGCAGGGCGGACGGAGATCCGGCGGAGGCGATCGGCGCCGCCGGCTGGCCGAGCATCGCCCAGGCGGCGCGCAGGGCCGGCAGTGGATCGGCTTCGTCGACCGGAAGTGACGAGAGCGACTTGGAGAGCTTGCGGCCGTGGTCGTCGAGCGCCAGCGGGAGATGCGCATAGCGCGGCGAGGAAAGGCCGAGGCGCTGCTGCAGATGGATCTGGCGCGGCGTGGAAGCGAGCAGGTCGGCGCCGCGGACCACCTCGGTGATGCCCTGGGCGGCATCGTCGACCACCACCGCCAGCTGGTAGGCCCAGCAACCATCGGCACGCCGCAGTACGAAATCGCCGACCTCTTCCGCCAGGTCCTGGCTGACCGCGCCCTGGATCAGGTCGCGGTAGGCGACCCGGGTCGCCGGGCGCACCCGCAGCCGCACCGCCGGATCGGGCCGGGGCGTCTCCGCCACGCAGCGCCGGTGGATCCCGCCGGTCGCGGCCAGCGCGGCGCGGCTGCAGTGGCAGACGAAGGCATCGCCATTCGCCAGCAGCCGCTCGAGCGCCGCCCGGTAGGCCTCGCCCCGGCTGCTCTGGTACAGCACCTCGCCGTCCGGCACCAGCCCGAAGGCGTGCAGGGTGCGCAGCTGGGCGGCCGCGGCGCCGGGCACCTCGCGCGGGGGGTCGAGGTCCTCGATCCGCACCAGCCACTGCCCGCCGGCGCGGCGCGCGTACAGCCAACTGCCCAGCGCCGCCAGCAGCGAGCCGAAATGCAGCGGCCCGGTCGGGGAGGGCGCGAAGCGGCCGCGCTCGGGTCGGGGAGGAGGGGGGGTCGGCATGCGAACGGCGCCTGGCTGGCGGGGCGGTGGGGCGCCGTCATGATCTTGAATTCATCGCCGCATGACCACACTCGATCACCCGTGAAGCGGCGCGTCAAGCGCCCCCGAGAGAGGATCGAGGCCCCATGTTCAAGCGGATCGCACTGTTCCTGGCCACCAACCTGGCGGTGCTGGCGCTGGTCAGCGTCGTCATGGCGGTGTTCGGCATCGACCCGGCCACCAATGCCGGGCTGCTGGTGTTCGCGGCGGTGTTCGGTTTCGGCGGCGCGTTCGTGTCGCTGGCGCTGTCGAAATGGACCGCCAAGCGCTTCACCGGCGCCCAGGTCATCACCCAGCCGCGCGGCGAGGCGGAGCGCTGGCTGCTCGAGACCGTGCAGCGGCAGGCGCGCGACGCCGGGATCGGGGTGCCCGAGGTCGCGGTGTACGACGCTCCCGAGATCAATGCATTCGCCACCGGAGCACGCCGCAACGCCGCCCTGGTCGCCGTCTCCACCGGCCTGCTGCGCTCGATGAGCCGCGACGAGGCCGAGGCGGTGCTGGCGCACGAGGTGGCGCACGTCGCCAATGGCGACATGGTCACCATGGCGCTGCTGCAGGGCGTGCTCAACACCTTCGTGATCTTCCTGGCGCGCGTGGTCGGGCGGGTGATCGACGGCTATCTCAGCGGCGGGCGCAGTTCGACAGGGCTGGGCTACTACGCGGTGGTGTTCGCGCTCGACATGATCTTCGGGCTGTTCGCCAGCATGATCGCGATGTGGTTCTCGCGCCGCCGCGAGTTCCGGGCCGATGCCGGGGGCGCGCAGCTGGCCGGGCGCGACAAGATGATCGCGGCGCTCGAGCGGCTGGCCCAGACCTATGGGCACAGCACCCTGCCCAAGCAGATCGCAGCCTTCGGCATCAGCGGCGGGGTCGGCAGCGGCCTGCGCCGGCTGCTGATGAGCCACCCGCCGCTGGAGGAGCGGATCGCGGCGCTGCGCGATGTGCCGCCGGCGGCTGCCACGCGGCGCGGCGTGGCGGTCTGACGCCGAGGCGAGCCGGCGCCCGGTTGCCCGGAGCGGGCGATACGCCAACCCTGCGCATCATCCGGCCAGGCCTGGGTGGCGCCGGCCGGCTGCGGCCGGCGGCACGCTGCCGAGCGATTCCCGATTTCCGATTCCCGGCTCTATTCGAAGTCGTAGTTCATTTCCGGGCCGGGTTCGGCCAGGAAGCTGCCCTGCACGTAATCGACGCCGGCCGAGAACAGGATCGACATGCTGGCCGCGTCCTGCACGTGTTCGGCGATGGTGCGGATGCCCAGTTCGCGCGCCTTGCCGGCGATCTCCTGGATGCGCTTCTGGTTGTCGGGGCTCTGCACCAGCTCGTCGGTGAAGCTGCGGTCGAGCTTGAGCAGGTGCGGCTGCAGGTGGGCGAGGAGCTGGAACGAGTCCAGCCCGACCCCGAACTGTTCCAGCGCCAGCCGGCAGTCGTACTTGCCGAGCGCGACCGCGAAGTCCTGGGTGGCCTTCAGATGCGTGAACACCTTGGCTTCGGGCAGCTGCAGCACCAGGTACTCGCCCGGCACCCCGTGCTGGCCCAGCTGTTCGCCGATATAGCGCACCAGGCTGTCGTCGTGCAGCGAGGCCTGGCTGACCTTGACCAGCAGCGTGGTGGGGTTGCCGGCGCGCATGCGTTCGCCGATGCGGGCGATGGCCTGGCCGATCACGTGGTGGTCGATCTCCCACAGCAGGCCGTGCTCCTCGGCGATCTGCAGGAACGACAGCGGCTTGACCAGCTCGCCCTCGCCGGCGTCCAGCCGCAGCAGCGCCTCGTAGACCGCGCCGGTATCGCCCTGCAGGCTGATCACCGGGTGGTAATGCAGCACGAAACCGTCATTGTCGAGCGCGTCGCGCAGCCGTGCCACCCACGCCTTGACGTGCTCCTCCTCGGCGCGGTCGGACGCGGCCGGGTCGAAGATCTCGTAGCGGGCGCCGCCGGTGCCCAGCGACGACTGCACCCCCTCCACCGCCTTGGCCAGGACCTGGCCCACGCTGGCGATCTTCTCGCCGATCTGCACCCCGCCCAGGCTGACCGTGATGGTGCTGGAATGGTTGCCGATCGCGAACACGTGCGAGGAGAACGCCTCGAGGATGCGCTCGGCCAGCGCGCTGGTGGCGGCATGATCGGCGCCGCGCAGCAGTACCGCCAGCCGGTGTTCGGAGTAGCGGGCGGCCAGCACGCCCGGCTCCAGCACCCCGCGCAGGCGCTCGGCCATGGCGGCGAGCATGTCGTCGGCCGAGTCGAGGCCGATCTCGTTGAGCAACCGCTGGTAGTGGTCGGGCTCGAGCAGCAGCAGGCCGTGCTTGCCGTCGCCCTGCGCGGCCTCGGTCACGGCGTCCTCCAGCGCGCGCAGGAAGGTCGGGCGGTTGAGCAGCCCGGTCACCTGGTCGCGCTGGCGCAGTTCCTCGACCTGGCGCGCCAGCTCCGGATCCACTTCCTCGCGGCGGAACACCACCTGCAGGCAGGCCTCGCCCTCGTACTGGGCCGGGGTGAACTCCATCGACGCCGGAAACGCGTTGCCCTCGACGTCGCGCGCCTGCAGTTCGTAGCGCGGGGGCGGCGCCTCGCCCTTGCCCAGGCGCTTGAGCAGGGCCTTGAAGTCCTCCAGGTGCTGCGGCGCCACCATGTCCAGCAGCGACATCCCCTCGATGTCCTCGAAGGATTCGTAGCCGAACATCTCCAGGTAGGCCGCGTTGGCGCGGATGTGCATGCCCTCGTGGATGTAGGCGATCGGCTCGCGCGAGGATTCGATCAGGGCGTCGCAGCGGCGCTCGGTCTCGCGGACCCGCGACTCGAGCCGCCGCAGCATCCTCCGCGCGTCCAGATCGGCCCACTCGTCCCGGACCAGGTTGAGCAGCAGCTGCGGCTTGCTGCGCAGCGCGATCCGGCGCACGCCCAGGCCGTAGGCGGCGGCGAACGCTGCATCGTCGATGGTATCGGCGACGGCGATCAGCGGGATGTCCTTGCCGCTGCCCTGGACCCGCTGAGCCACCTCGGCCAGCGGAATCACGCTGGACTTGTCGGCGGCCAGCACCAGGTCGATGGTCTGGCCGCCGAGCATGGTGCCCAGTTCCTCCAGCGTGGCCGGGCGCAACGGCCGGACCGCCACGCCGGCATTGCGCAGCCCGCTGACGATGGTCTCGGCCTCCTCCATGCTGTCGTCGACCACCATCAGCCGCAGTGCGTTGTCCGGATTCTTCGACATGCGGTCCTCCCCAGTGGGCGACGGTTATGCCACGGCGGCGCGGGCCGCGTCCATGCCGGCCCGGTCAAAGTGGGCGTTTGGACGCATCCCCGGCCACCTCCCGGACCAGCCGGGGCACCAGGAATCCCGACAGGCGCTCGCGCAGCGCGGCGTGCAGCGCCAGCGCGCGCGCGTCGGGCACCTCGAAATGCGCGGCGCCGGCGACCCGGTCCAGCTGGTGCAGGTAGTAGGGCAGCACCCCGGCGGCGAAGCCGCGCGCTCCCAGCTGCGCCAGCGCCTCGACCGAGTCGTTGACTCCCCGCAGCAGCACCGCCTGGTTGAGCAGGGCCGCCCCGGCGGCGCGCAGGGCGGCGAGGGCGGCGTCGACCGCCGGGTCGAACTCGTTGGCGTGGTTGGCGTGGATCACCACCGCCACCGGCCAGGGCAGGGCGGCCAGCCAGGCGCAGAGGTCCTGGTCGACCCGCTCGGGCAGTACCACCGGCAGGCGGGTGTGCAGGCGCAGGCGGCGGACGTGCGGCACCGCCGCCAGGGCATCGGTGAGTTCGGCCAGCTTGGCGGTGGCCAGCGAAAGCGGATCGCCGCCGGAAAGGATCACCTCCTCGATCGAGCGGTCGCCGCGGATCTCTGCCAGCGCCTCGTCCCAGCCTGCGGCGGCGGCGGTTTGCTCGGCATACGGGAAGTGGCGGCGGAAGCAGTACCGGCAGTGCACCGCGCAGCTGCCGGTGGCGACCAGCAGGGCACGGCCGCGGTACTTGCGGATCACCCCGCGGCCGGCCCGGGCGGCGCCGTCGCCGACCGCGTCGAGCTCGAAGCCCGGGGCCGGGCGCAGCTCGTCGTCCAGCGGCAGCACCTGGCGCAGCAGCGGGTCGTGCGGGTCGCCGCGGCGCATCCGCGCCACGAACCCGCGCGGTACCCGCAGCGGGAACTGCGCGGCGGCGGCGTCCGAGATCGCCGGGGCGGCGTGCTCCAGCCCGAGCAGCGCCAGCAGTTCGCGTGGGTCGCGCACCGCTTCGCGCCAGGCCAACTGCCAGCGCCGCGGCTGCATCGGGATGGGGGCTGCGGGTATCATGTCGGGCTTGTTTTGCAGTGCGCCCGGCGCCGGCCGGCCGCGAATCCGACATTCTATCCGCCCGCGCGGCGGCACAGCAGGAGCAGCGATGGCCAGCTACGGCATGAACGACGTGAAGAACGGGATGAAGATCCTGGTGAATGGGGAGCCCGCGATCATCACCGACACCGAGTACGTCAAGCCGGGCAAGGGCCAGGCCTTCACCCGGGTGAAGTACCGCCTGATCCGCTCCGGCCGGGTCCAGGAAGTCACCATGAAGTCCACCGACTCGGTGGAGGCTGCGGACGTGGTCGATACCGACATGCAGTACCTCTACAGCGACGGCGAGTACTGGCACTTCATGAACCCGGAGAGCTTCGAACAGGTCCAGGCCGACAAGGCCGGCATGGGCGGTGCGGAAAAATGGCTCAAGGGCGAGGAAGCCTGCGTGGTCACGCTGTGGAACGGCACCCCGATCCAGGTCACCCCGCCCAACTTCGTCGAGCTGCAGATCACCGAGACCGACCCCGGCGTGCGCGGCGACACTTCGGGCGGCGGCGGCAAGCCCGCGACGCTGGAGACCGGGGCGGTGGTCCGGGTACCGCTGTTCGTCGGCCAGGAAGAGACGATCAAGGTCGACACCCGCTCCGGCGAGTACGTCAGCCGGGTGAAATGACGCGAGGGCGCATGCGCGAGCATGCGCGCTGGCCGTTGCCTCGTCCGGCGCCAGCCGGGATCCGGATCCAGGCGCCAGGCACGGCGCCGAAGCGAAGCAGGAGAGCGAATGACCGAGTCGATCCCCCAGCCCTGCGACCTGTTGATCGAAGCCGGCTGGGTGGTGCCGGTCGAGCCGCACGGGGCGGTGCTGGAGGACCACGCCGTGGCGATCCGCGATGGTGTGATCCTCGCGCTGCTGCCGGCCGCCGAGGCGCGCGCGCGGTTCGCCCCGCAGCGGGTGGTCTCGCGGCCGGACGGCGCGCTGATCCCCGGCCTGGTCAACGCGCATACCCATAATCCGATGACGCTGTTGCGCGGGGTCGCCGACGACCTGCCGCTCAAGGTCTGGCTGCAGCAGCACATCTGGCCGGTGGAAGCGGCGGTGATCGGCCCGGAGTTCGTCGCCGACGGCGTCACGTTGGCGATCGCCGAGATGCTGCGCGGCGGCACCACCTGCGTCAACGAGAACTACTTCTTCCCGGACGTCCAGGCCGCGACCTACCGGCGCCACGGCTTCCGTGCCCGCATCGGCCTGCCGGTGATCGATTTCCCGACCGCCTGGGCGAAGACCGACGACGAGTACTTCGACCGTGCCGGCGAGGTCCACGACCAATGGCGGGGCGATGCCCTGATCGATACCGCATTCGCGCCGCACGCCCCGTACACGGTCAGCGACGCCAGCTTCGAGCGCATCCGCATGCTCGCCGACCAGCTCGACGTGCCGGTGCACCTGCACCTGCACGAGACCGCGCAGGAGGTCGAGCAGTCCCTGGCCGAGCACGGCCAGCGTCCGCTGGCGCGGCTGGACCGGCTGGGACTGGTCAACGACCGCCTGATCGCGGTGCACATGACCCAGGTGA
The DNA here is from genome assembly GCF_029887875.1 of Luteimonas endophytica. Lineage (GTDB taxonomy): Bacteria > Pseudomonadota > Gammaproteobacteria > Xanthomonadales > Xanthomonadaceae > Luteimonas > Luteimonas endophytica. The sequence goes on along the minus strand of NZ_JARXRM010000008.1, from coordinate 168,085 downwards.
CTGACGCCGAGATGCACCTGTGCGCCGAGCGCGGGGTGTCGGTGGTGCACTGCCCGGAGTCCAACCTCAAGCTGGCGTCCGGCTTCTGCCCGGCCTGCGCGCTCGAGCGCGCAGGGGTGAACCTGGCGATCGGCACGGACGGCTGCGCCAGCAACAACGATCTCGACATGATCGGCGAAACCCGCACCGCGGCGATCCTGGCCAAGGCGGTGGCGGGCGACGCCGCCGCGTTCGATGCGGCCACGGCACTGCGCGCGGCCACCCTGGGCGGGGCCAGGGCGATCGGCTTCGACCACCTGATCGGCTCGATCGAGCCGGGCAAGCAGGCCGACCTGGCCTGCATCGATCTCTCGCCGCTGGAAACCCAGCCGCTGCACCACGTGTTTTCGCAGCTGGTCTACGCCACCGGGCGCCACCAGGTCGGCGATGTCTGGATCGCCGGGCGTGAGAAGCTGGTGGCGCGCGAGCTGGTGGATCTGGATGCGGCCGCCGTGGTCGCGAACGCGCGGCAGTGGCGGGAGCGGATCGCGGCGATCCGCCGCTGAACCATACCCGAGCACAGGATCAGACATGACCAGCAATGGATCCCACCCCGGCCCGGCGCCGAACTTCCGCCAGGCCGAGCTCGACAAGTTCGGGGCGCTGGCCGGCCGCTGGTGGGACCCCGACGGTCCCCAGAAGCCTCTCCACGCGCTCAACCCGGTGCGGCTGGCCTACGTGGCCGCGCGGGCGCCGCTGACCGGCGCCGAGGTGCTGGACGTCGGCTGCGGCGGCGGCCTGCTCAGCGAGGCGATGGCGGCGGCCGGTGCCCGGGTCACCGGGATCGATCTGTCCGCGGAACTGATCCGCATCGCCAGGCTGCACCGGCTGGAGTCCGGGGTCGAAGTCGATTACCAGCAGACCGCCGTCGAGGCGCTGGCGGAGGCGCGGCCGGAAAGCTACGACGTGGTCACCTGCATGGAGATGCTGGAACACGTGCCCGATCCCGGCGCGATCCTCGCCGCCTGCGCGCGCCTGCTGCGGCCGGGCGGGCGGCTGTTCGTCTCGACCCTCAACCGCACCCCGGCCGCGTTCGCATTGGCGATCGTCGGCGCCGAGTACATCGCCGGGCTGCTGCCGAAGGGCACCCATCAGTACCGAGACTTCATCAGACCGTCCGAACTGCGGCGCTGGCTGCGGGATGCCGGGCTGGCGCTGGAGGACGTCAGCGGCATGGCCTACGCGCCCTGGCGCAACGCCGCCCGGCTGAGCCGGCGCACCGACGTCAACTACCTGGCGTGCGCGCTCAAGCCGGGTGCCGGACATGGCGGCTAGCGCCGCGACCGCTCGCGAAGGGTATCCGCCGGGGGTGCTGTTCGACCTCGACGGGACCCTGCTCGACAGCGCCCCGGACATGCTGGCCACGGTGAACCGGATGCGCGCCGCGCGCGGGATCGCGCCGATGCCGCTGGCGGCACTGCGGCCACGGGTCTCGCGCGGCGCCCGGGCGATGGCGGCGGCGGCGTTTCCGGACCTGGCCGAGGACGAGATCGTCGCGCTGGTGCCCGAGTTCCTCGATGTCTATCGCGGGGAACTCGGCCGCCACGGTGCGCCGTTCCCCGGCGTCGAGCGAATGCTGGCGGCGCTGGAGTCGGCCGGTTCGGTCTGGGGCATCGTCACCAACAAGCCCGAGTACCTGGCCCGCGACATCCTGCCGCAGCTCGGCTGGGAGCGGCGCTGCGCGGTGCTGGTCGGCGGCGACACCCTGGCCGAGCGCAAGCCGCACCCGCTGCCGCTGCTGCATGCCGCGCGCCAGGCCGGGGTGGCGGCGGCGAGCTGCGTCTACGTCGGCGACGACGCGCGCGACATCGCCGCGGCGCGCGCGGCGGGCATGCCTTCAGTGGTCGCGCTGTGGGGCTATCGCCTGCACGACGACGATCCGGTGGCCTGGCTGGGCGACGTGATGGTCGAGACGCCGCAGGATCTGGTGGGGCCGGGCCGCTGGCCCCGGCCGGCCGGACAGGCGCACCCGCCCGCCGCGACGGCAGGGCCGGCCTGACCGGCCGCCGTGTCCCAGGTCGCGCAGATGGACCCATCGCAAGCCGAGGGATTCGTTGCCAAGTGGCGCTCCCGCTGGCCCGAGTGGCAGATCGCCGCGGCGTTCCTGCCGGAGCCGGCGCGCGCACCGGTCGCCGCCTGGTTCGCGCTCCTCCAGGAGCTGACCGATGCCGCCTGGGGCGCGCCGGATCCGACCCCGGGGCTCGCCAAGCTGGCATGGTGGCAGGAAGAGCTGCAGGGCTGGTCGCGCGGTGCGCGCCGCCACCCGCTCGGCGAGCGCCTGCAGCGGCACCCGGCACCGTGGCTGGAGCTGGGTCGTGCCCTGAGCGCGCTGCCGGCCACCCGCGAACTCGGCGCCTCCGCCACCCTGCAGGCGCTGCAGGCGCTGGGCCGCGCCGCCGCCGAATGCGAGCTGTGGCTGCCGCACGGCGAGGACGCGGCCGACGGCGAGACCACCGCGGCCACCCTGGCGCGCTGCCTCACCGGCGAGCGGGTCCTGCTCGCGGGACAGCGCAGCGAAGCGCTGTGGCTGCTGCAGCAGTGGCCGCATCCGGCCGGCGGACCGCGCGCGCGCCGCATCCACGCCGCGCTGCTGCGCGCCCGCCTGCGCGACCTGTCGTCCGGTCGCGCGCCCCGGCCGCTGCCGGCGTGGCGGGTGTTGCCGCTGGCGTGGCGTTCGGCGCGCGGCGGCGCCTGAACGAGCGCGCGGTTGCGCGACGCAGCGTTCCGGGGGTGTCCGCGCCGCGCTCGTTACACTATGCGGGCCCCGCCAGGGGCGTCCTCCCCACACCGAGTCGCCATCCTTGAGCACCCGCCCCACGCCATCGCTGCCCGATGTCGCCGATGACGCCGCGTTCGCCGCCCGCCCGCTCGACTGGGTGGGGATGGAGGGCATCTCGCTGCCGCTGCGCCTGCCCGGCGAGGGCGGGGCGGTGCTGCAGGTGCCGGCCTCGGTCGACGTGGCGGTGGACCTGCGCGCCGCGGCCGCCCGCGGCATCCACATGTCGCGCCTGTACCTGCGGCTGCAGGACGCGTTTTCGGGCGAGGCGCTGACCCCGGCGGGCCTGCGCCGGGTGCTCCAGGACCTGGTGGAGTCGCAGCGGGGGCTGTCGGGCGCGGCGCGCCTGGCCATCCGCTACCAACAGCTGCTGCCCAGGCCGGCGCTGGCCAGCGGCCATGTCGGCTGGAAGACCTATCCGGTGGAGCTGGAGGCGACGCTTGCGGACGGACACTTCCGTCTGGAGTTCGGGTTCTCGGTCCACTACTCCAGCACCTGCCCGGCCTCGGCGGCGCTGTCGCGGCAGCTCAACGCGGAGCGCTTCGTCGCCGATTTCGCCAATGCGCGGCCGCTGTCGACCGCGGTGGTCGGGGAATGGCTCGCCTCGGAGCGCGGCCTGGCCGGGACCCCGCACGCCCAGCGCAGTCGCGCCAGTGTCCGGGTCGAGCTCGCGCCCAGTTTCGACGAGTTCCCGCTGGCCGGGCTGGTAGACGCCATCGAGGCGGCGCTCGGCACCCCGGTGCAGACCGCGGTCAAGCGCGAGGACGAGCAGGCCTTCGCCCGGCTCAACGCCGAGAACCTGATGTTCTGCGAGGACGCGGCGCGCCGCATCGCCGCGGTCCTGGCCGCCGACGAGCGCATCGCCCGCTTCGATGTCCGCGTCGCCCACTTCGAAAGCCTGCACGCGCACGACGCGGTGGCCCGGGTCTCCGGCTGACCGCGCACAGGCAGCGGCCGTCCGTCGCGGGGATCGGTCACCGTCGCCACGGGGCAGCGACAGCGAATAGCCGCTCCTGGGGTAGAGCCCTTCGGCCTGCTGTGCGGGGCGTGAGCCTATTGCTCCGCCCTTCCGTCCGGCCATCCATGGCCGGAGTCAGGGCCGCAGGCCATCCATGGCCTGCTCTGCGCAACACCCCCCGGCACGTCTCCCGCTTTCGCGTCGATGGGCTTCGGAGGAATGGGAGGCCGGGCATCCGACAGCGAATCACCGACGCGGCGCCCGGGCGGGGGGAGGCGGACAGCAGGCCAGGGGGGCACGGGCCGCTTGCGCGGCACTGCCGCGCGGCCCGGCCTGCGGCAGCGGATCGGGCCATGGCTGGCCCGACTCCGCCGGCGAGCCTCCCCCGACCCGGGCGCCGCCGGCTCCGAAGCCCACGCACCTGTCGGCAGCTTTCGAAGAAAAAGTGGGGCGGGGCCGGCGCGCCACCGGTCCGGTAGTCCGACAGGCTACCGGCTCCGCTCCAGCACCAGCAGCGGGTCGATCCGCACGTCGAACCAGTTCATGCCCCAGTGCAGGTGCGGGCCCGTGGCCCGGCCGGTCGCGCCGACCGCGCCGATCACCTGGCCCTGTTCGACCCGGTCGCCGGCCTGGACGTCGAGCCTGGACAGGTGCAGGAAATTGGAGCTGACCCCGTGCCCGTGGTCGAGCAGCACCGTGCCGCCGGTGAGGTACAGGTCGGCATCGGCGAAAGTGACCACGCCTGCCGCCGGCGCCGCGACCGGGGTGCCGGAAGGCGCCGCGATGTCCATGCCCGAGTGCGCCGAGCCGGGCGTGCCGTTGTAGACGCGCTGGTTGCCGAAGCGCCCGCTGATACGGCCCTGGACCGGCCAGGCGAAGCGCTGCGCGAAATCGGCGCGGGCATCGTCGCGGGTACGCGCCTGGACGACGCGCGCCTGCTCGCGGCGGATCCGCTCGGCGATCGCCGGCGGGGGATCGACGGTCTTCGGCGGCACCCCCGTGACCGGTTCGACCGGCCAGTCGCGCCGGGTCACCGCGATGCGCGCGGTCTCCCGGCTGCCGCCCGGCCGCGTCACCGCCACCTCGACCGGGCCGGCCGCGTCGCGGCCGATGCCCAGCACCACGCTGCCGTAGCCGGTCACCCGGAGGCTGCGGCCGGCGTAGTCGACGCGGCTGCCGGGCGGGACCTTGCCGATCACCATCGCGCCCTGCTGCACGCTGGCCGGGAACACGACCCGATCCTCGTCGGCGCCGGGCGGGTCCGCCGCCGGCGCAGGGGGCCGCGCCAGCAGGAGCGCCGGGGCGATGCCCAGCATCGCGGCGCAGGCGAGGACCGCCAGGCGTCTCAACGGTCGAACTCCAACCGGCGCCCCTGCGGTGCGCCGACCAGCGCGTCGCCGTCCCAGGCGAGTTCGCCATTGACCCAGGTCGAGGCGATGCGACTGCGGAAGGTGGTGCCCTCGAACGGCGACCAGCCGCATTTCGACAGCACCTGGGCGCGGGCGACGGTGAACGGACGGTCCTCGACCAGCACCAGGTCCGCCCAGTAGCCCTCGCGCAGGAAGCCGCGCTCCTTCACGTCGAACAGCTGCGCCGGGGCGTGGGCGAACTTCTGCACCACCCGGGCGGTGTCGAAATGCCCCTCGTGCACGCATTCCAGCGCCGCCGTCAGCGCGTACTGCACCAGCGGGAGGCCGCTGGGTGCGCGCACGTAGGGGTTGTGCTTCTCCTCGAGCGTGTGCGGCGCGTGGTCGGTGGCGAGCACATCGATGGTGTCCTCGGCGATCGCCCGCAGCAGCGCGGCGCGGTCGGATGCGTCCTTGATCGCCGGGTTGCACTTGATCAGATGGCCCAGGCGCTCGTAGTCCTCGCGCTCGAAACGCAGGAAATGGATGCAGGTCTCGGCGGTGATGCGCTTGCGGGTGCCGTCCGCCGCCACCAGCGGGCCGCGCTCGAACAGCGCCAGTTCGTCGGCGGTGGAGATGTGCAGCACGTGCAGCCGGGTGTCGTGCCGGTGCGCCAGCGACAACGCCAGGCGCGTCGACTTGATGCAGGCCTCGCGCGAGCGGATGTCCGGATGGCAGCGCGCGGGAATGTCGTCGCCGTAGCGTTCCCGGTATCGCGCCAACTCGGCGTCGATCATCGGGGTGTCCTCGCAGTGGGTGATGATCGGCACCGGGGTGCCGGCGAAGATGCCGTCCAGCACTTCCGGATCGTCGACCAGCATGTTGCCGGTGGAGGCGCCCATGAAGACCTTCACCCCGGGTGCCGCGCGCGGATCGAGCGCGCGGACGTTGTCCAGATTGTCGTTGCTCGCGCCGAAGTAGAACCCGTAGTTGCCGCGCGCGCGACCGGCGGCGCGCGCGTACTTGTTCTCGAGCGCGTCGCGGTCGAGCGTCGGGGGGCTGGTGTTGGGCATGTCCATGAAGCTGGTCAGGCCACCGGCCACGGCGGCGCCCGACTCGCTGGCGATGTCGGCCTTGTACTCGAGTCCCGGCTCGCGGAAGTGGACCTGGTCGTCGATCATCCCGGGCAGCAGCCGGCGGCCGGCGGCATCGATCACGGTTTCGCGCGCCCCGGCGGCGAGGCCGCCGCCGATCTCGGCGATGCGCCCCTGCGCAATGCGCAGGTCTCCTTCCCATTCGCGGCCTTCGTTCACCAGGCGGGCGTTGACGATGAGGGTGTCGTTCATGGGATCGTATCCGTGGGAGGAGGGGGGACGGGATCGTAGCCGCCGGGGTTCAGCGGATGGCAGCGGCCGATCCGGCGCAGCGCCAGCCAGCCGCCGCGCAGGGCGCCGTAGCGGGCGATCGCGGTCAGGGCGTACTCCGAGCAGGTCGGCACGAACCGGCAGCGCGGCCCGAGCAGCGGGCTCAGCAATCGCTTGTACAGGCGCAGCAGGGCGATGAGCAGGCGTTCGATCACGTGGCGTGCACGGCTGGGAGGCGGCGATCGCGGTTGCCGCTGCCGCCAGGGCAGGGTATAACAGCGCGCTTCCCCATTCCACGGGAACCGCAAGGACATTACGACGTGGCAGTGAAGAAACCCGCAAAGAAAGCCTCGAAGAAGGCCGCGCCGAAGAAGGCGGCGGTGAAGAAGACCGCGCCGAAGCCGGCGCCGGCCCGGAAGACGGCGGCCAAGTCGCCGGCGGCTGCGAAGAAGGCCACGTCCGCGGCGAAGAAGGCGCCTGCGAAGAAGGCGCCTGCGAAGAAAGCCCCGGCAAAGAAGGCGCCGGCGAAGAAGGCGGCCCCGGCCAAGGCCAGGAAGGCGGCGCCCGCCGGCGCCGCACCGAAGAAGGCCGCCGGCAAGGCCGCGCCTCCGGCGCCGGCCAAGGCCGCCGCCGAATCCGCGCGCAGGAAGCCGGTCGCCAAGACCGCCAGCGTGGCGCAGAAGACCGCGCCGGCCAGGCCAGCCGCCGCGTCCGCCAAGGCCCAGCCCGCCAGCCCCGCGCGCAGCCGCCCGGCCGGCAAGGTGGCGGTGGCGGTGACCGCCCGGCCGGCCAGGCCCGCGCCGAGGACCCAGTACCGCAGCATCGAATACAAGACCGATGCGGAAACTGGCCGCCCGATCCTGCCCGAAGGCTACCGCCCGGCGCCGGACGAGGAGTACATGGGGCCGCTGCAGCTCGAGTATTTCCGCCAGCGCCTGCTGAAGTGGCGCGCGGACCTGGTGGAGGAATCCAAGCAGACCATCGAGAATCTCAAGGAAGAGGTGCGCGACGTCGGCGACGAGGCCGAGCGCGCCACCCGCGAGACCGAGAACTCGCTCGAGCTGCGCACCCGCGACCGCTACCGCAAGCTGATCGGCAAGATCGACAGCACCCTCAAGCGGGTCGACTCCGGCGAGTACGGTTACAGCGTCGATTCGGGCGAGGAGATCGGCCTGGAGCGTCTGGAAGCGCGCCTGACCGCCGAGCGCACCATCGACGAGCAGGAGCGCTGGGAGCACCTGCAGAAGCAGATCGGCGACTGATCGCGCGCCTGCAGGTCGCATCGAGAACCCGGCTCAGGCCGGGTTCTTCGTTTCCGGAAGGGCCTGCTGGGCCCGGGACGCGCGACGCCGTGCGGGGATGCCCGGAAGACGCCAGGCTACTGCAGGGCGCGCTGCGCCCGCTCGCGGATGTAGGCCAGCAGCGCGGCCAGGCCGTTGCTGCGGGTCGGCGAGAGGTGCTTGGCCAGGCCGATCGCGGCGATGTAGTCGGCGTCCGTATCCAGGATCTGGCGGGCGCTGCGCCCGGAGTAGACGCGCAGGGCGAGATAGATGAGCCCGGACACGATCGCCGAATCGCTGACCGCTGCGAAATCGAGCCTGTCGGCATCGCCCGAAGGCACGATCCAGACCATCGACTGGCAGCCGAGCAGCCGGTTCTCCTCGACTTTCCACGCGTCCGGGAACTCCGGCAGCTTGCGGCCGAGGTCGATCAGGTACTGGTAGCGCTCCGACCAGTCGCCGAAGAACGCGAACTCGTCGCGGATCGCGGCCTGGGCGGCTTCGGGAGTCGGTTCGAGCGGGAAGATATGGGTCACGATACGCCTGGGTGTCGCGGTGGCGGCCGGGCGGCCGCAACGCGGAAGAAAGGAAGCCCGATCAGGAAGTGGGTCTGCGCCGGTCGCGATTCAAGCCGGCGAGCGGCGGGGCGCGGCCATTGTCTCGCCGGTGCTATCCGGGGCGGCGCGCGCGACGCTCAGGCCCGCTTCCAGCGCACGCCCTCCGGGGTGTCCTCGAGCAGTACGCCCTCGGCCGCGAGGCCGTCGCGGATCGCATCGGCGCGGGTGAAGTCGCGGTTCTGCTTGGCTGCGGCGCGTTCGTCGATCAGTGCCTGGATGCGCGCGTCGTCGGCATCGCTGGCGCCGCGCCCGAACCAATCCGCCGGATCCTGCTGCAGCAGGCCCAGCGCGGCACCGGCGCCGCGCAGTTCGCTGGCCAGCCGCGTCAGTGCATCGCTCCTCTCGCTGGATGCCCGGGGGTCATGGGCGAGTTCGTTGCGCAGCTGGCGGGTCCGGCTTGCGATCGCGGCCAGCTCGGCCAGCGCCTTCGGGGTATTGAGGTCGTCGTCGAGGGCGTCCTCGATCGGCGCCGGCACCGCGGGCGAATGGCCCGCGCGCACGCCGCCGGCGCGCGCGTCCGCCACCGGGCCGCCGAACCGCCCGCTGTCGCGCAGCGTGCCGTAGAGCCTGTCCAGGGTGCGGGTGCTGGATTCGATCAGTTCGTCCGACCAGTCCAGCGGCTGCCGGTAGTGCGCCGACAGCAGGGCGTAGCGCAACGCCTCCGGCGGGTGCTTCCGCAACAGGTCGTTGACTTTCTCGATGTTGCCCACCGATTTGGACATCTTGGCGCCGGACAGCGTCAGCATGCCGTTGTGCAGCCAGAACCGGGCGAAGGTGCGGCCACCGTGCGCGCACTCGCTCTGCGCGATCTCGTTCTCGTGGTGCGGAAACTGCAGGTCGACGCCGCCGGCGTGGATGTCGATGGTTTCCCCCAGGTGCGCCGCGGCCATCGCCGAGCATTCGATGTGCCAGCCCGGGCGGCCCCGACCCCACGGCGAGTCCCATCCCGGCAGGTCGTCGCTGGATGGCTTCCACAGCACGAAATCGCCCGGGTCGCGCTTGTAGGGGGCGATCTCGATCCGCGCGCCGGCCAGCATTTCTTCGGTGTCGCGCCGCGACAGCTTCCCGTAGCCCTCGAAGCTGGCGACCGCGAACAGCACGTGGCCGTCGGCCGAGTAGGCGTGGCCGCCGGCCACCAGGCGTTCGATCATCGCCACGATCTCGGCGATGTGCGCGGTCGCCTCGGGCTCGAGGTCCGGCGGCTCGACGCCCAGGGCGGCCATGTCGTCGCGGTAGGCGGCCGCGTAGCGGGAGGTGATCGCCGAGATCGGCACCCCCAGCTCCCTGGCCGCGGCGTTGATCTTGTCGTCGACGTCGGTGACGTTGCGGGCGTAGCGCAGCCCGCCGAAGCGGCGGCGCAGCAGCGCCGCGAGCACCCCGAACACCACCGGCCCGCGGGCGTTGCCGATATGCACGTAGTTGTAGACCGTGGGCCCGCACAGGTACATCGTCGGACAGGACGGGTCCAGCGGCGCGAACGGTTCGACCCGGCGGGTCAGGCTGTTGAAGAGGCGCAGGCTCATCGGCGGGCAGGGAAGCGGACGCCGGCGACCCGTGAGTGTCGAGAGTCGCCGGCCGGCCCTGGATTCTACCGGTCGCGTGAAGGTCACGACAGCGGCGATTCAGCCGTTCGCCGCGGGCGCGGCCTACACTCGGGGAACTCGGCCGCCGGGATCCCGATGCTGCGCACCTTCCTCGCCCTGACCACCCTGCTGCTCGCCGCCGTCGTGGCGGCGCCGGTCGTGGCCCAGGACGAGCCGCAGGACCGGGCGCCGCCCCCGCCACCGCCCGAGAACGTGCGCATCGACTACGCCCGGGTGCTCAGCGCCGAGCCGGTGTACCAGACGCTGCGCGCGACCAGCATGGTCGAGCGCTGCGAACCCGAAGCGGCCGAGAGCCCGGTGCCGGATCGCGAGCGACGCGGCCTGTCGCGGGTGGTCGGTGCTGTGCGCGACGTGCTCACCCCGTCCGACGAGGTCGAGGAAGTGGCCCGTTCGGCTGGCGGCGATTGCCGGATGGTGCCGGTCGAGCGCGAGTTCCGGCGCCCGATCGGCTACGACGTCGACTACGTGCACAAGGGCGTCAAGTATCGCTCGCGCCTGCCCTACGACCCGGGCAACCGGGTCCGGGTGAGGATTTCGGTGACCCCGGTGGTCAGCGCAAGCGGCGAGTAGCGCCGCGCCGGCGCTTGCGGCGGCCCGCCGCTCGTGCGAGGATGCCGCGCGATGACCCAGATCCGCGCCAACGCCCAGATCCTCACCTCCGCCCGGATGGCGGCGGGAATGACCTCGCGCGCGCGCCGACCGGAAGCCTGCCAGCCAGCTGGGTAGCCGGGACCCGCGGCATCGGGTTTCACAGGACCGACCCAGCCTCGCGCTGGGTTTTTTCGTTTTCGCGCCGGGTTTTTCGCCCGCCGGCGCCCGCCGACCGACAGGAACCATCGATGAAGCACTTCCTCAACACCCAGGACTGGAGCCGCGCGGAACTCGATGCGGTACTGGCCGAGGCCGCGCGCTTCAAGCGCCGGCGCCTGGGCGACGAGCTCAAGGGCCGTTCCATCGCGCTGGTGTTCTTCAACGCCTCGATGCGCACCCGCACCAGTTTCGAACTCGGCGCGTTCCAGCTCGGTGGGCACGCCATCGTGCTGCAGCCGGGCAAGGATGCGTGGCCGATCGAGTTCGACCTGGGCACGGTGATGGAGGGCGAGACCGAGGAGCACATCGCCGAGGTGGCGCGGGTGCTGGCGCGCTACGTCGACCTGATCGGGGTGCGCGCGTTCCCGAAGTTCGCCGACTGGTCGGTGGACCGCGAGGATCGGGTGCTGCGCTCCTTCGCCCGCTACGCGACGGTGCCGGTGATCAACATGGAAACGATCACCCACCCCTGCCAGGAACTCGCGCACGCGCTGGCGCTGCGCGAGCACTTCGGCAGCGACGACCTGCGCGGCAGGAAATACGTGCTCACCTGGACCTACCATCCCAAGGCGCTCAACACCGCGGTGGCCAATTCGGCGCTGACCATCGCCACCCGGATGGGCATGGACGTGACCCTGCTGTGCCCGAACGAGGACTACCTGCTCGACGAGCGCTATCTCGGCTGGGCCCGCGACAACGTCGCCGAGAGCGGCGGCTCGTTCGCGGTCAGCCACGACATAGACAGCGCCTACGCCGGCGCCCACGCGGTCTACGCCAAGAGCTGGGGCGCGCTGCCCTATTTCGGCGCCTGGGAGCGCGAGAAGCCGATGCGCGACCGCTATCGCCATTTCATCGTCGACGAGGCCAAGATGGCGCTGACCGACGGGGCCGTCTTCAGCCACTGTCTGCCGCTGCGGCGCAACGTCAAGGCCACCGACGCGGTGATGGATTCCCCCGCCTGCATCGCCGTCGACGAGGCCGAGAACCGGCTGCACGTGCAGAAGGCGGTGATGGCTGCGCTGGTGGCGCAGTCGTGATTGGCGATTCGTGATTCGCAAGAGCGAACCCCTTCAGCAGACGTATTGCCCCCCTTTCCGAGAGGCCCCCAGATGCCGCAGCAGCCTGCTTCAACCAACCACCAATCACCAGTCACCAATCACGCCCCCGGAGGAGGCCAGGACATCGTCCTTGCGTTCTCCGGGGGGCTCGACACCAGCTTCTGCGTGCCCTACCTGCAGGAGCAGGGCTGGCGGGTGCATACCGTGTTCGCCGATACCGGCGGCGTGGATGCGCAGGAGCGCGCCTTCATCGAGCAGCGCGCCGCCGAGCTCGGGGTGGCCAGCCACGCCACCGTCGACGGCGGGCCGGCGATCTGGGACGGTTTCGTCAAGCCCTTCGTCTGGGCCGGCGAGGGCTACCAGGGGCAGTACCCGCTGCTGGTCTCGGACCGCTACCTGATCGTCGACGCCACCCTCGCACGGGCGCGCGAACTCGGCACCGACGCGGTGGCCCACGGCTGCACCGGCATGGGCAACGACCAGGTGCGCTTCGACCTGGCGGTGAAGGCCAGCGGAAGCTACCGCATCGTCGCCCCGATCCGGGAGATCCAGAAGGAACATACCCAGACCCGCGCCTACGAACAGGAGTACCTGGAGGCGCGCGGTTTCGGCGTGCGCGCCAAGCAGAAGGCCTACACCATCAACGAGAACCTGCTCGGGGTGACCCTGTCGGGCGGCGAAATCGACCGCTGGGAGGCGCCCGGCGCGCAAGCGCGCGGCTGGTGCGCGCCGCGCGCGGAGTGGCCGGCCGAGCCGCTGCGGGCGCGGTTGCGTTTCGCCGCCGGCGAGGCGGTGGAACTGGACGGCGAAGCGCTCGACGGTGCCGCGCTGCTGGCGCGGCTCAACGCCATGTTCGCGCGCTACGGCGTCGGCCGCGGCCTCTACACCGGCGACACCACCATCGGGTTGAAGGGGCGGATCGTGTACGAGGCGCCGGGCCTGGCGGCGCTGCTGGCGGCGCACCGCGCGCTCGAGGAAGCGGTGCTGACCAAGCAGCAGAACCGCTTCAAGCCGGCGGTGGCCCGACAGTGGGTCGAGCTGGTGTACGAGGGCTTCTATCACGACCCGCTCAAGACCGATCTGGAGGCCTTCCTGGCCTCGACCCAGCGCATGGTCAATGGCGAGGTGGTGCTGGAAACCAACGGCGGCCGCGTCGATGCCGTGGCGGTGTCGTCGCCGCACCTGCTGCACGCGCAGGGTGCCACGTATGCGCAGTCGGCGGACTGGGGCGTGGAGGAGGCGGAGGGCTTCATCCGGCTGTTCGGAATGAGCTCGACGCTGTGGGCGCAGGTGAACGGTGCCGGGAATCGGGCGTAGGAATCGGGAATCCCAAGATGCTCGACGCCATCCTCAGACACCTCGAAGCCCTGGTCGCGTTCGATACGCGCAATCCACCGCGGGCGATCGACGGCGGCGGCATCTTCGCGTACCTCCGCGCGCAGCTGCCCGGCTTCCGCGTCGAGCTGAGCGACCACGGCGCCGGCGCGGTCTCGCTGCTGGCGGTGCGCGGCACCCCGCAGCGGCTGTTCAACGTGCACCTGGACACGGTGCCGGACTCGCCGCACTGGAGCGCGGACCCGTTCAAGCTGCGCGTCGACGGCGTGCGCGCGGTGGGCCTGGGCGCCTGCGACATCAAGGGCGCCGCAGCCGGCCTGCTGGCGGCCGCCCAGGCGACCCGGGGCGACGCGGCGTTCCTGTTCACCAGCGACGAGGAAGCCAACGACGCGCGCTGCGTGCTGGCCTTCCTCAAGGGCGGCTACCGCTTCAGCGAGGCGATCGTCGCCGAACCGACCGGCTGCGAGGCGGTGCTGGCTCATCGCGGGATCTCCTCCGCGCTGCTGCGTTTCCGCGGCGCCGCCGGGCACGCCTCCGGCGCCGGCGCGATGCAGGCCAATGCGCTGCACCAGGCGATGCGCTGGGGCGCACGGGCGCTGGATTTCGTGCAGTCGCAGGAGCACGAGCGCTTCGGCGGGCTGACCGGGCTGCGCTTCAACGTCGGCAAGGTGGAAGGCGGCATCAAGGCCAACGTGATCGCGCCGGAAGCGGAGGTGCGATTCGGGTTCCGGCCGCTGCCCTCGCAGGACATCGATGCCCTGCACACCCGTTTCGGCGGCTTCGTCGAGGCCGGCGCGCTGGAGCGCTACGAGGAAACCTTCCGCGGCCCACCGCTGCCGGCCGGCGCGGTGGCCGCGGCCGAGGAGCGGAGGCTGCAGGCGCGCGACCTGGCCGACGCGCTCGGGCTGCCGGTCGGCAACGCTGTGGACTTCTGGACCGAGGCCTCGCTGTTCTCCCAGGCCGGGCTGACCGCGCTGGTGTTCGGCCCCGGCGACATCGCCCAGGCCCACACCGCCGACGAGTGGGTGGCCCTGGACCAGCTGCTGGCCTACACCGACATCGTCGCCAGGGTCATCGACCGGCCGGCGCCGGCGTGATCGCCGCGCGCCGCTTGCGGCGCGCGAAACGCCATCTCCCGACATTCCCCCCCACACCCGTTCCCGGACCAGGCAGACGCGGCGATGCAAGCCCACACCCAGACCCGCCAGACCATCATCCGGCTGCTCTCCAGCATGGCCAGCGCCAAGGAGATCAGCCAGTACCTCAAGCGTTTCTCGCAGCTGGACGCCAAGCGCTTCGCCGTGGTCAAGGTCGGCGGTGCGGTGCTGCGCGACGATCTCGAGGCGCTGACTTCTTCGCTGTCTTTTTTGCAGCAGGTCGGACTGACCCCGATCGTGGTGCACGGCGCCGGCCCGCAGCTGGACGCGGAGCTGGCCGCGGCGGGCATCGAAAAACGCACGCTCGACGGCCTGCGCGTCACCACGCCGGAGGCGCTGGCGATCGTGCGCCGGGTGTTCCAGGCCTCCAATCTCGCGCTGGTGGAGGCGCTGCAGCAGGCCGATGCGCGCGCGACCTCGATCACCGGCGGCGTGTTCGAGGCCGAGTACCTCGACCGCGAGACCTACGGCCTTGTCGGCGAGGTGAAGGCGGTCAACCTCGCGCCGATCGAGGCCAGCCTGCAGGCCGGCTCGATCCCGGTCATCGCCAGCCTCGGCGAGACCCCGTCCGGGCAGATCCTCAACGTCAACGCCGACGTCTCCGCCAACGAGCTGGTACGGATGCTGCAGCCGTACAAGATCATCTTCCTCACCGGTACCGGCGGCCTGCTCGACGACGCCGGCCGGGTCATCGACTCGATCAACCTGTCGACCGAGTACGAGCACCTGATGGCGCAGCCCTGGCTCAACGGCGGCATGCGCCTGAAGATCGAGCAGATCAAGCGCCTGCTCGACGACCTGCCGCTGGCGTCGTCGGTCTCCATCACCCGGCCGGCGGACCTGGCCAAGGAGCTGTTCACCCATCGCGGCTCGGGCACCCTGGTGCGCCGCGGCGAGCGGGTCCTCCAGGCGGCGGCGTGGAGCGAGCTCGACCTGCCGCGGCTGCGCGGCCTGATCGAATCCAGCTTCGGCCGGGCGCTGGCGCCGGACTACTTCGAGCGCACCCGGCTGCTGCGCGCCTACGTCAGCGAAAACTACCGTGCGGCGATCGTGCTGACCGACGAGGACTGCGGCGTGTATCTGGACAAGTTCGCCGTGCTCGACGACGCCCAGGGCGAAGGCCTGGGGCGCGCGGTGTGGCAGGTGATGCGCGAGCGGACCCCGCGCCTGTTCTGGCGCTCGCGCCACCACAACGCCGTCAACCAGTTCTACTATTCCGAATCCGACGGCAGCTACCGGCAGGAGCGCTGGAAGGTGTTCTGGTACGGCATCGTCGAATTCGCCGGGATCGAGGCCTGCGTGAACCACTGCGCGCAGCGTGCGCCGACCCTGCTCGAGCCGGGGCGGGCGGCATGAACGGCCGCGCGACCCTCGGCCTGGTCGGCGCCCGCGGGCATACCGGTGCGGAGCTGATCCGCCTGGTGGCGGCGCACCCGGGACTCGAACTCGCGTTCGTTTCGTCGCGCGAGCTGGCCGGCCAGCGCGTCGACGCGCACGTCGCGGGGTTCTCCGGGGCGCTGCGCTACGAGACGCTGGATCCCTCCGCCTTGGCCGGGCGCGGGGTCGACGCGGTGGTGCTGGCGCTGCCCAACGACAAGGGCGCTCCGTTCGTGGCGGAGATCGACCGCGCCGGCGCGAGCCCCGTGATCGTCGACCTGTCCGCCGACCATCGCTTCGACGACGCCTGGTACTACGGGCTGCCCGAACTCACCCGGGGGCGCTATGCCGGCCAGCGCCGGATCGCCAATCCGGGCTGCTACGCCACCGCGATGCAGCTGGCGATCGCGCCGCTGCTGGAGGACATCGCCGGCCCGGTGCAGTGCTTCGGGGTCTCGGGGTATTCCGGCGCCGGCACCACCCCCTCGGACCGCAACGACCCGGAGCAGCTGCGCGACAACCTGATGCCCTACGCGCTCGCCGGCCACATCCACGAGCGCGAGGCGGCGCGCCAGCTCGGCGCGGACGTCGAGTTCATGCCGCACGTGGCGCCGCACTTCCGCGGCATCACCATGACCGTCAACCTGCACCTGCGCGAGCCGGCCGGAGCCGGCGCGGTCGCCGCGCGCTACCGCGAGCGCTATGCCGGAGAGCCGCTGGTCGAGCTGGTCGACGCGCCGCCGTGGGTCAGCCGCATCGCCGGCCGCCATGGCGTCCAGATCGGCGGCGTTGCGGTGTCCGGCGACGGCCGCAGGGCGGTGGTGGTGGCGACTCTCGACAACCTGCTCAAGGGCGCTGCGACCCAGGCCATGCAGAACCTCAACCTCGCGCTCGGCTTCGGCGAGTTCGACGGCATCCCGCTGTGAACGCTTGATCCAACCAGGAGCCCGACATGTCCGACCTCCTCTGGCAGAAGCCCGGCGTCGCCGTCGACGCGCAGATCCAGGCGTTCCTGGCCGGCGACGACGTGGTGCTCGACCGCGAGTTCTTCCTCCACGACATCGCCGCCAGCCGGGCCCACGCGCAGGGCCTTGCGCGCATCGGCATCCTGTCGCAGGACGAGCTCGGGGCGATGGAGCGCGAACTGGCGATCCTGGGCGAGGAGTTCTCCTCGGGCCGCTTCGTGCTCGACGCGCGCTACGAGGACGGCCACTCCGCGATCGAGGCCTG
Organism: Luteimonas endophytica; assembly: GCF_029887875.1. Taxonomy (GTDB): domain Bacteria; phylum Pseudomonadota; class Gammaproteobacteria; order Xanthomonadales; family Xanthomonadaceae; genus Luteimonas; species Luteimonas endophytica. Next base: position 151,134 of record NZ_JARXRM010000008.1, on the reverse strand, counting down.
GCTGGTCGAGCGCCTGGGCAACGCCGGCAAGAAGATCCACACCGGGCGCAGCCGCAACGACCAGGTGCTGGTCGCCACCCGGCTGTGGCTGAAGGAGAAGCTGGGGCGTACCGCCGCGCTGGCGCGCGAGATCGCCGGGGTCGCCCTCGAGCGCGCCCACGCCGAGGCGGAGCTGCCGCTGCCCGGATACACCCACCTGCAGCGCGCGGTGGTGTCCTCCGCGGGGCTGTGGTGGGCCGGCTGGGCCGAGGCCTTCATCGACGACGCCCGCCGCGCGCTCGATACCCGCGCCCTGCTCGACGCCAACCCGCTCGGCACCGCCGCCGGCTACGGGGTCAACCTGCCGCTCGACCGCGCCCACACCACCGCCGCGCTCGGCTTCGCCCGGCAGCAGATCAACCCGGTCTATGCGCAGCTCTCGCGCGGCAAGTTCGAGCTGGCGGCGCTGGAGGCGCTGGGGTCGGCGACCCTCGACCTGCGCCGCCTTGCCTGGGACGTGTCGTTGTTCTCCAGCGCAGAGTTCGGCTTCGTGGACCTGCCGGCGCAGTACACCACCGGCAGCTCGATCATGCCCAACAAGCGCAACCCCGACGTGATCGAGCTGATGCGCGCGACCCACGCCAGCGTGGCCGCGGCACGGATCGAGATCGAGCAGCTGCTGTCGCTGCCGTCGGGCTACCACCGCGACCTGCAGGCGAGCAAGGGCGCGATCTTCCACGGCTTCGGCCGCGGCCTGGCGGCGCTGGAGCTGCTGCCGGCGCTGCTGGCCAATCTCGAATGGCGGCCGCGGCGGATGCGCGCTGCGATCGACGACGGCATGTACGCCACCGACGTGGCGGTGGAGCAGGCCGCGGCCGGGGTGCCGTTCCGCGACGCCTACCGCGCCGCCGCGGAAGCCGTGGCGCAGGCCGGCGAGGGCAGGACCCCGGAAGGCAGCCTGCAGGCGCGGGTCTCGCCCGGCGCCTGCGCCGACCTGGGGCTGGACGCATTGCATGCGCGACTGGCGGCGCTGCCGGCGTGACGGGCGCAGCGGAGCAAGCTCCGCTCTACGGACAACCACGGCTCCACGGGCAACCACGACCCGCCGTAGAGCCGGGCTTGCTCGGCCGCTTTCCGTCCCGGGCCGGCGCAGCAGCGGAGCAAGCTCCGCTCTACGGGGAACCACGATTCCACGGGCAACCGCGACCCCGCGTAGAGCCGAGCTTGCTCGGCTGCTTTCCGTCCCGGGCCGGCGCAGCAGCGGAGCAAGCTCCGCTCTATGGAACCGGGATGCAGAGACGATGACCGGTGGATTTGGCGAACAGCTGCTGCCGCCCTGGCGGCGCGCGGTGCTCAAGGTCGGCAGCAGCCTGCTGGCCGCCGACGGCGGTGGCCTGTCGCCGCGCAATGCCCGCGCGCTGGCCGGGTTCGTCTCGGCCTGCGTCGCGGCCGGTCGCGAGGTGGTCCTGGTCTCTTCCGGCGCGGTCGCGGCCGGTCGCGCGATCGTTCGCGCCGACACCGCCGTCGACGCGCCGATCGCCGAGCGTCAGGCGCTGGCGGCGCTGGGGCAGGCAAAATTGATGGGCTTCTGGCAGGGCTTCTTCGAGCGCCCGGTCGCGCAGGTGCTGCTGACCCACGACGACCTGCGCAATCGCCGCCGCTATCTCAATGCCCGCGCCACTCTTGCGGCGCTGCTGCGCCAGCGCGCGCTGCCGATCGTCAACGAGAACGACACGGTCTCGGTCGACGAGCTCAAGCTCGGCGACAACGACACCCTGGCGGCGATCGTCGCCGCGCTGGTCGACGCCGAGGTGCTGTTCATCGCCACCGACATCGACGGTCTGTACGACGCAGATCCACGGCTCAACCCCGGGGCGTGCCCGGTCGAGGTGGTGGCGCGCTTCAGCGCCGGGCTGCTGGCGGCGGCCGGCGGCGCCGGCAGCGCCGCCGGCACCGGCGGCATGCGCACCAAGCTCGACGCCGCGCAACGCGCCGCCGGTGCCGGCATCGTCACGGTGCTGTTCAACGGTACCCGCGCCGACGTGCTCGAAGGGCTGGCCCAGGACCGCCTGCGAGGCACCCGCGTGCACCCGGCCCGCAGCCGGATGGCGGCGCGCAAGCACTGGCTGCAGAACGCCCCGACCGAGCCCGGCGCGATCGTGGTCGACGCCGGCGCCGCCGACGCCATGATCCAGAAGGGCGCCTCGCTGCTGCCCGGAGGGGTACTGGCGGTGCTGGGCGATTTCCGTCGCGGCGACATGGTCGAGATCCGCCGCCGCGACGACGACGGCGAGGAGCCGGTCGCGCGCGGGGTCAGCCAGTACTCGGCCGCCGACATCCGCCGCATCGCCCGCAGGCACTCGCGCGAGATCGAGGCGGTCCTCGGCTACAACTACGGCGGCAGCGTGGTGCACCGCGACGACCTGGTGCTGGTGTAGTACCGGCCGGTGGGGAAGGGCGCCCCGGCCGGACAAGAAAAACCCGCCCCGGGGCCGGCTGTTTCGCGATGGGGTTGGCTACGGCGATAGAGCAGATCAGCCCGAACAGCATCAGCAGCGGCCGCATGATCATCGACAGGATGATGAAGTAGCCGGGTCCGGCCCGGCCCACGGCATCGTCGCCATCGGGATGGATGTGCGCCGCGCCCCAGATCGGTGCCGAGATCATAGCGGCGTTGATGGGGTGGGGCGCCGCCGTGCCAAGCTTTCTCCCTAAAACTGTACCGGATAGCATGGATTTTCCCGCCCTCTGGCGCCCGGGATTTGGCTGAGCTATCGTTGCCATAGCAGGCAGGGGCGCAAGGAGCGCATGGGGATCAAGATCCGCCATTTCTGGATGACCCGGGCCATTGGGCTATGTCTGCTGGTCGTCGCACCCACGTCTTGGGCAGCCGCCAATCTCGCCCCGCTGCGCACACAGTTCGCACTTCCCGACCAGCGCGTCAGCTACCTCGACGCCAAGCTGGCCGTGGACCGTGTCATCGACCCGTCGACGGACGAGATTGCCGTACGTCGTGACATCGATCGATGGGAGCGGGCCGTGCGCGACAACTTTCCCATTGGCGCCAGTGATCGCGGGATCCTCGATGCCTTGCTGAAAACCCTCTACACCCCCGGTCCATGGAACGACAACCGGCCGTTCTCCTACGACCTAAGCGATCCCTTGGGCAGTCAGCCGGCGAACAAGCACCTTGCAACTTACCTGCGTACGCGCAAGGGCAACTGCGTGTCCATGCCCATCCTGTTGGTGATCCTGGGCCAGCGGCTTGGGCTGCCGGTCGCGCTGGCGACGGCGCCCAGCCACGTCATGGTGAAGTTCGCCGACGACACGCAGCAGGCCTGGGTCAATGTGGAAGCTACGCAGGGCGGCTTCAAGTTCGATAGCAGCTATGAGCGCGACACGCACATCACTTCGCTGGCGCTGCAAAACGACATCTACCTGCGCCCGCTGCTGCCTCGCGAAGGGGTAGGCGTCATCGCTTCTACGCTGATGGAGCACTACGGGCGCCAGAAGAGCGCCGATGCGCTGTTGGAGGTCGCCGAACTGGTGCTGGCGGCCAATTCCAAGGACACCATCGCCCTGATTTGGAAGGGTAACGCCTACTACCTGCAGCTCCAAGAGCACTATGCCAATCGCTACCCGAACCCGGCCGACATTCCGGCCGACAAGGTCGCGGACTACCAGCGTTTGAGCCAGGCGAACCTGGCGATGTATGACCAAGCCGAGCGGCTAGGCTGGGCGCCGTGGACACCGGAGCAGGAAGCGGCGTATCTTCGATCCATCGAGCGGGAAAAGACCCAGAGGGGGCAGTGATGCGCACGACTTTTCATATCGCTTTGGCCTTGATGTTGTGTGCAGCGGCGCCGATCGCATCGGCACGTTTTGTATCGGCTGACCCCGTCCAGGCAAATCCCAACAATGGTCAGAACTTCAATCGCTATTGGTATGGCAACAACAATCCATATCGCTTCATTGATCCCGACGGGCGCGCCGCATGCCCGAAGGGGGTGGGCGGCTGCATCGATTCTCCGCGCACGGAAACCGGCACTACGCCGCAGCCAGGCCCATCGAGCCAGCAGATGACCGTCGATGGTCAGGTGCGCTCCGCATCGCGGTCGGGCTCGCTGTCCGATGGCACAAAACTGGATTTCAGAGGGCAGGAGCAAGGCTTCAAGGCATCTGCTGATGGCACCGCGTCCAATCCCATGACGACAAGCTGCCAGTCGTGCAGCGATGGGTCGGTGCGCGAAGTGGGTTCTTACAATCTACGGGCGCTTGGGCCCGAGGAGAGCGGCGGCCACACGCACACAGTCCGCACATCTGGCCTTCCCGGTCCCGAGGATGGGCGCATGGCAGATGCAACTGACAGAACCGCCTACGTCATTTCCCCTCGCGGCGCCTACGGCATCGAAAGGACCGAAGTGGGCTTTCGCGTGCGGGGGTTGGATGGGACACGCCTCACGCCCGGCGAGCGCAACGCAATCCGTAGCACCATCGACAGTTGGAACCAAAACCAAGGCGGGTCGGGAGTGTCTTCATGCACAACCATCCAGTGCTGATCCGCAGCATGGGTGTTGCCTTGGTCATGTTGGCCGGTTGCGCCCATTCCGGCAGCACTGGTTCAGCGTCATTGTGCGAAGCAGGGCAATCTTGCGCCTTGACCGGACGCCTAGCATTGCATGAGGGCGAGCCGGCCACCGCTGCGGTTCTGGACGTCGACGGCACATGCGCGAAGCTGGCGTTGCCCGATGGTTTCAAGGATGCGTTGCGCACATGGAACGGGCAGACGGTCTCCGTGCAAGGCCGTGCGTTCGTGCAGCCGAGTTTTGAGGTCGCAGGTGAAGTGGTGCTGTGGTATGCCGAGCAAGGGCGCCAGGTGCCTTTGGGGGTGTGCGACCACGGCATCGGTGTATTCGTGGATACCGTGTCGTTGCCATCGGGCGAAGTATGGCCCGCTTCACCATCACCCTGATCCTGGCCTTGGCCGGCTATGCAGCGGCGCCCATCTGGATACTTGCGCTGGTCGCCCTCGCGGGCAACGTCTGCGCCGTAGACCGGCCCAATCTCTCATTGGAGGAACGGGTGGCGGCGGCGGAGTTGGTCGCTGTCGTGGACGCCATCGAGCCAATCCCGTACGACGGCAAGGAATTCGACAAGTTCTATCGCGTCAGCGCCCGCGTGGCCGGCGTGTTGAAAGGCGACGCCAAGGTCAGCGACCGCATTGAGGTAGTCGTCGATGGCACGATTTCGGAACACCGCAATGACTGTTGCGAGGCCGGGAAATCCTATGTCGTGTTCCTGCGCGAGCGGGAAGGGCGATACCTGTTCGTCGGAAGCCCCCTCGGCGCGGTGCCCCTGAAGTTACAGCCGCACGATTGAACCGCGGGGAGTTTGGTCGCGCTTGCAGGTGCGAAGTGCATGCAGTGGTTCCCGGACGTGCATGCTGAGCCTCTGGCTCAGGGTCGGGCCCTGAACTTGCCGCTCACTGCATTGCCGATGGTCAGGAGCCACCTTTCCTGCCGCTGGTATTCGTCGATCAGCGTGGGGCGAACCCACTTGGCGGGGTAGGCCACCCCGTCGTAGGTGAAGGGGTTGAATCGAAGACCGTGTTCGACCGCGTCCGACTCGAAGTTAACCGAGTAGGACACCTCGATGATGGAGCGGTGCTTGGTGTGGTTGCTCAGCGCCGCCAAGTAGGTAAAGCCCGGATCGTCCAGCAATGCGCTCATCCCATCCTTGATGGGCCCTGCGCGAGCTTCTTACTCACCTTTGACCAGGTGATGTCGCGCTCCTTCTTGATGTGAGTGGCCGGGTCCAGGTTGGCCCCCAGAACGTGGTAAGCGAAGTGAGCCATGCTATCGGCAACCGCGTGCATGCTCTGAACGCAGGCGACCGTGTGCGCATACGCCTGAAATTGTGCGGTGGAGAACTGCCGCTTGTCGGTGTCTAACGCCCCCAAGAGCGCGGCGGTCAGCTCAAAGTCTTCGCGGCCCTGGAGGATATCCGCCATCTGGACTTTGGTTTCGTTGAATTGGTAGCGGCTAAATTCGCGCCGGTCGCCGATGGTCCGTAAGCACTGGTTGACGCTGCGCAGCTAGTCTTCGCCGAGCAGCCGCTTCACGTGTCCCCGAAGTTCCTTCAAGTCCCATTTCATCAGCGCGCCTCAGAAGACGAGCGTGCGAATAGCCGATCGATTTCCGCACGCTCCTTGGACGAGTAGGGCTTGCCCAAGTATTTACCCGAGTAATCCATTGCGCCGGTCAAGAAGTAGTGCGCGACTTGGCTGCACGCGTCGATGGACGTGTCCAGATAGATGCAAAACGCAAAGCCGGCCTGCGGTGCCAGCATGCCCATTTCCTCCACCACCACGCGCAGCGCCGTGAGATCCGAAAACGGGCCGATGTGCGCCTCCATGCCCTTGGGGCGCAGCATGGCGAACCCGTCGAGCGTGGGGTGGCCGGCCAGCGTAGAAAACCTTATGTAGATCTCCTCGCGTCGGCTTTTGCCCAGGCCTGCTGCGTCGTCGAGGATCTCGCGCACGGCCGCGGGAGCGAAGTCCCGCTTAAGCGTACGTCGGTCCGCCTTGCGCCACTTCTCGATGAGCGCGCGGTCCACGTGGAAGGCGTTGACCAAGTTGGTTGCTTCTACGATGTCGCGCAAGATGAGCGTGGCCGCCTGATAGTAGCCAGAAGCCATGAGCTTCCACGCAGTGGCAAAGTCGTTGAACGCGCGGATCCCGAGGTGGCTGATGGTGCGTTCGTCGTCGTCGGCCTGGTAGTGCTGGCGCAGCATGTCCATCACGTCCATGGCGCGTTCGGTGAGATCCAGGTGGTCGGCCAAGTTGGGGTAGGCCTCGACCATGCGCACGGCGCGCTGGCGCAACTCCTCTTCGCCCTGGTGCAGCAACAGCAGGTTGGCGGGGACTTGGGCCACGGTCAGCCCCCGAGGACCGACACACCGGCTAGCGCGTCGCCTTCGTCCTCGCGGCGCCACACCAGCGGCAGGACGCTTTCGAAGCGTTCCAGCTCGCCGGCGTCAGTGCCGGCGCGCCGGTAAGAGTCCGGGTCGTCGAGCACGTCGAGCATCGCGGCCACGCCCGTGCCGTCCTCGCTCACCGCGACTTTGGTTTCGTAGATGCATGTGCCGGTCCACGAGCGCCAGCAGCGCAGCGTGCCGCCGTCGAGCCACACTACCCAACGATCGTCCACGTCGCGCGGCCACAGGCCTTCGCGCAGCTGCGCCAGTTCCTCGGCCAAAAACACGTGGCTACAGCGGACCGCCCAGCGGGGGCCAAGTAAGGCTTCAAGCTTTGCTTTCCATAAGATGGCGCAGTCAGAGTCCATGCCCCATTTTGGTCCAGTCAGGGGCGTTAAGTCGCCTACGGCCTGAGCATTTGGCGGTCCAGCAGGTCGAGCAGCAATTCGGCGACTTCCCGAGCGGCCACCGCCCACTCGTCGTCGTCGCCCGGGTAGGGCGCTTCCAACGGGTCTTCCTTTCCACCGTGGAAAAGGTTGTTGCGCACGCGGCGCGTGGCCTCGATCACAGCGCGGGCGTCCGAGGCGTGGAGGGGCAGCAAGTCGAAGCGCGTCAGGTTCTGGCCTTGGATGACATCGACCACCTGGACCATGGGCCGGTGGCGAGCCCCTCCCAGCAACTTGTCCCGCGTCGGGGCCGACATCCGGTCTAGAAACTCGGACGCCGGCAGCGCATCCACCGCTTCGTCCACCGCCCGCCAGTTCGCCTTGGCCGACCTGTAGGAGCCCACGCCCGTGAAGCCGGGGATCCGCTTGAGCGCGAACTCCAGGGTCCCGAAGGTGCGAAGCAGGGCGAAGGCGTTGGCATCGGAGACGGGCATGGCCGCATCGTAGCCGAGGGGTGCGCCCCGATGTCTGGCTATCTCGGCCTGGGCAGCTAGATGGGTAGAGGTCTTGCACCCCGACTCAGTCCCTGAGACGGGGGCGGGGCACCGCTGCAGCGCGGTATGCTGGCCGCTGAGGACAGCTACAACCAAACAGGGGACCACTTGGACGCGAACACCTGTCAGCTCAAAGCCATCTTCGATCCCAGCGTGAACTTCCAGTGCCGCTCTTCCAGTGACAAGCGCGCCGAGCACTTGTTTGGATTGTTGCTCCAGGTGTGGCCGGACGCTGCCAAGGTCGCAACTTGAGTAAGTAGCGGATGTCGATTTTGTTCGCTTTCGACGGCGAGGACGTGGTGTGGACGCAGCGGTTCGACCACCCGACCGTCTACTTGGACACGTTCGCCATCCGCGCCATCGCCGAGAGTGACGAGCGATCGGCGCGGTTTGCGCAAAACCTCAAGACGCGCAACGGCACTTGGCTCTTGGCGGCGGTGTCCATGGGCGAGTTCGCACGCTTCGCCGACCCGCGCCACGTCGAGCGGGCCGAGCGGCTGCTCGCCCAGGTGGTGCCGCACATTTACCTGTTCTTGTCCGACCCGGCCGACGCGCGGCCGTCGCGCGGCAACACCGACCCGGCGAGGCGATCGCTCCCGCCGGCTGATCGCCGGAACATGAATTACTTCTCGCGCAAGTGGGCCCAAACCCAATCCTTCCCGGAGACATTTCGGGGGATGTTTCAGGTGGTCCACGAGAACCGCGACCGGATGGTGGAAATCCTGGACGAGGTCGCGGCCAGGCTGGTCGCCTCGCTGGCCCATCACCGTCAGATGGAACCCTATCGGCGCAAGGCGAAAGCTGCGCGACCCGACGACGGGCGCACGCGCCAGCAGATCATTTCCGGTGAGTTGCTGCGGGAACTGATGCTCGATCCCAACGCGTCGATCACCGCAAACGAAGCGGTGGACCTGATGCATGCGGTCGATGCCGTGGACTACTGCGACCTGGTGCTGATAGATAAGGCTTGGGAGCGCCGGGTCAACGCGCTGCACCAACGTATCGCCGACACGCGCATCGCCATGCCCGTTGCGCGTTGTTTTTCCATGCGCAACGGCGGCATCGAACAATTCCTGGATGCCATCGAACGGTGGCCTACCCCGGCCTGAGGATAAGCGAATGCGCGGACTGTATCCAAAGAAGAAGAGCCGGTTGTCGACCCAGGACAAGGCTGTGGCCGCGGCCCAAGCGTTGCTCGACACCGTGGAAGGTCGGATCGACGAGAAGGCCGCCGGCAGGCGCCTGCGCGAAGAGGTGGGCCTCCAGTGGTCGTTTCTCACCTGCCTGCAGTACCTGTCCGGGCAGGAGGCGTTGGCCACCTTGAAAGCCTTGTCCAGCGACTGGTCGCAAGACGGGCGCACGAAGCAACACTTGCTGGCCGCAGCGATCCTTGCCGCGCATACGGTGGCCAACGCGCGGTCCGGCGGCAAGATGCTATGCGCCAGCCACTTGGCCGGCGAACTCAAAGGCAAGACCGCCGAGCAATGGTTGGCGGAAAAGTCCGACGCCGATTGGGGCGAAGTCTGACCACAGTGGCCGATTGCAGCCGACGAAACGGCCGGCCAGCCGTGGCACGACGGCCTGGCCCCTTCACCCGGCAACGGGGGACGGCGGTCAGAATCCCCACTTAAGCGCCGACGACCGAAGCCCCGGAAACGGGGCTTTTTGTGCTCAGATGACCCGGTGCCAGGCGTTCAGATACTTCTCGCCGGTCGATTTGAGCGTGGACACTCGCATCAGCTTCCGGCCCGGGGGGCGTTGTAGGTCAGCTTGGCCAGGTCGCTGGACGGCACCACCCAGCATAAGGGCGCCACGGTCGGGTCGTCCATCTTGCCTTGGTAGCAGACGAAGGCGATGAAGTGCCGGAGCGTGCCCGGCTTGAGGTTGTCGATGGGTCAGCCGGTGGTGCCGGCCAAGCCCTTCACGTCGATGGTCAGGGAATCGCCGGCGCCGCGGATCACCACGATGTCCACGCTCTTCTTGTTGCCTAACGTCAGGTTGGCGTCCGTGCCCAGGCGGTAGAACGTGGACAGCACGTAGAATTCGGCCGCCAAGTTGGTGTTATAGCCGCTCATGGGGCGTCTCCCTGGCGCGCTCGGCACCGCTGCGCGTGCCCAGCCAGGCGGGCCGGGTTGGGGTGGTGCTGCCAGATGCTCACCACGAGCTCGCGCGGATCATCGGTGAGCGCGGACACCGCCCACGTGCGATTCGCCAGCTTGGCGCCGTAGCGGCCGAATTCCCGTTCGATGCCCACGTGTCTCCCCCCTGTGGATTCTAGGATTATCCTGGCACGTTTGCGGAGTGTCAGCCCAATGGAGGCTCTGGAATGCCCTGAAAGATAGTCTCGGGCTTGTCGAAGGTGGCATGTTGTCGACGCTCATCGCAATCACTGAGACAGGGCCGCGGGAGACTGTGGATCCCTGCGCATGCGGAGCACCCGCCATGAATCTCGATGCCGAAAAATGGAGCTTGTTGGAAAAGGCCCACGACTACCGCTTTCTGTTGCGCTTGTTCGCCTTTGCCTTGGTGACCGATCTGGTGTTGTCGTGGGGCACGGGCGTGAGCCTGTTTCGCATGGGTTTGAATGAGTTCGGCGCTAGGCCAGGGTTGTTGGTGCTGGCGGTGCTCGCCTACGGACTGACCATGACGGTTGGGGCGGGCTTGCTTCGCTTTTTGGCTGTAGAGGTGCTGGGTACGCTCGTGATCACGGTCCAGGGCTGGTTTGGGTGGTTTCCTGGCCGGAAGACGCCTGATGCTGCGCGCTTTGTATCTTGGAGCCAAGCCGAGGCTTGGTTAGCTGAACAGCCAGACGCCGACCGGCGCCAGCACGTGAAAGAACAGATGGCCGAACGGCGCTTGGAGCGAAAACGTTGGTTCTCGATGGTAGGTGCTGGTTGGGCGTGCATCGCGCTGATCGCCTGGAATGCGACCATTCCCGATAGCAGCGTGAGCATATTGGGGCATTGGAACGCTTGGGCTCCATGGGTGCTGATGGGTGTTCCAGGGCTCCCTTGTGCCTATCACTTGATCGGGGGCATGCCTGGACACGACTACATCGAGCTGCCCGAACTCGCTGAGCAGATCCGACGCGAACGTGTCCCGCACTTCAGGGCAAGAGCGGACGTACCCAGGGCTTCACGTACGAGAGAGGACCCTAATGAGACCTGGCCGAGTCACACTCTAGATCGGAGGCCCACGCCGGGATGTGCGATCACGGCCGGCCATCGCCCTGGTCTTGACTGCGTGCGCGGCCGCGTACGTCCGTTGCGCACCCGGTCGACTTCGACCTAGCCGTGGCCGGCAACCCGCCCATCAGAGCTTCTACCTCACATTGGCTTCCGCTGCGCGACTATTCCATCATTGTGACTGCGGTTACCCTGCAGTTACAAGAAGGCCGCCCTAGGGCGGCCTTCTTGTAAGCCTTTGGATCGATTGGTCGGGGAGACAGGATTTGAACCTGCGACTTCTACGTCCCGAACGTAGCGCTCTACCAGGCTGAGCTACACCCCGACGCGGGCGAGCCGCCAATTGTAGGGGGGCGCCTTGGGCCCGGCAAGGGGGCGGGACGGATCCGGCCCGGGGAACCCCGGCCGCGGCGCCGCGACCCGTTAAACTGTCGCACTGCACGCACCACGGAGCCCCGCCTTGATCAAGCCGCGTACCCCGCCGGGGGTGATGGAGCTGCTGCCGCGCGACCAGATCGCGTTCGACCGCATGCTCGGCACCATCCGCCGCACCTTCGAGGGATTCGGCTTCCTGCCGGTGGAGACGCCGGTGTTCGAGCTGTCCGAGGTGCTGCTGACCAAGTCGGGCGGCGAGACCGAGCGGCAGGTGTACTTCGTGCAGTCGACCGGCGGCTTGGAAAAAGGCGCCATGGAAAGGCTGGAACAGTTGAGGACGGAAGCGGGCTCCTACGAGTTTCCCGCAGTCTCCGCCGACGCGATACGAGGTCAGGTTCAGAAGGTGGCTGCTCTGCCGGAGTTGGCCCTGCGTTTCGATCTCACCGTGCCGCTGGCGCGCTACGTCGCCGAGCACGAGCGGGAGCTGGCGTTCCCGTTCCGCCGCTACCAGATGCAGCGGGTGTATCGCGGCGAGCGCGCCCAGCGCGGCCGCTTCCGCGAGTTCTACCAGTGCGACATCGACGTGATCGGCAAGGATGCGCTGTCGCCGCGCTACGACGCCGAGATCCCGGCGGTGATCCATGCCGTGTTCGGCGCGCTGGGAATCGGGGCGTTCACCATCCAGATGAACCACCGCAAGCTGCTGCGCGGGTTCTTCGAAGGCCTGGGGATCGAGGGCGAACGCCAGGACGCGGTGCTGCGCGAGCTCGACAAGCTCGACAAGCGCGGCGCCGACGCGGTACGCGAAACGCTGCTCGGCGAGGAGTTCGGACTGGCCGCGGAAGTCGCCGACCGGCTGATGGCGTTCTCGCAGGTGCGCTCGGCCGGCCATGCCGACGCCCTGGCCAGGCTCGACGCGCTGGGCGCCGGCACGCCGCTGTTCGAACAGGGCCGCGACGAGCTGCGCGCGGCGCTGGAGCGGCTGCGGGCGATGGGTGTGCCCGAGTCTGGCTACGCGATCAACCTGTCGATCGCGCGCGGCCTCGACTACTACACCGGCATGGTCTACGAGACCACCCTGGATGCGCACCCGCAGATCGGCTCGATCTGCTCGGGCGGCCGCTACGACGATCTCGCCGGTCACTACACGAAATCGAGGCTCCCCGGCGTGGGCATCTCGATCGGCCTGACCCGGCTGTTCTGGCAGCTGCGCGAGGCCGGGCTGGTCGACACCGCCGACAGCTCGGTCGACGTGCTGGTGGCGCTGCTCGACGATGCCGGGCTGGACCATGCGCTGGCGCTGTCGCAGCGGCTGCGCGCCGCCGGCCTCAACGTCGAGACCCAGCTGGAGCCGCGCAAGCTCGCCAAGCAGCTGCAGTACGCCGACCGCGCCGGGATCCGCTTCGTCGCGATCCGCGGCGAGAACGAGGCGGCGCGCGGCGCGGTGGCGGTGAAGGACCTGCGCCGCGGCGAGCAGTTCGAGGTGGCCGAGGACGACCTCGGCCGCACCCTGCTGGTCGAGCGCGAGCAGCTGCGGGTGCAGGCGCGGACCCGTGCCGAACCGGAGGCGGGCGAATGAGCGAGGTACGGCTCGACGGCAGGTCGCTGACCCGCGCCCAGCTGGTGGACGTGGCGCGCGGCGCGCCGGTCGCGCTCGACGGCGGCGCGCTGAAGGCCGTCGCCCGCGCCGCGGAATTCCTGGCCGAGCAGGTGCGGCGCGAGGAGCCGATCTACGGCGTCTCCACCGGTTTCGGCAGCAATGCCGACAAGCTGCTCGGCGCGCACCCGCTGCGCGACGAACTGCCCGGCACGCTGCCCTCGGGCCGCTCGCTGCACGCCGAGCTGCAGCAGAACCTGATCCTCACCCACGCGGTCAACGTCGGCGAGCCGATGGCGGCGGACGTGGTGCGGGCGATGCTGTGCATCCGCATCAACACGCTGCTGCGCGGCCATTCCGGGATCCGGGTGGAGACGCTGCAGGCGCTCACGGCGATGCTCAATGCCGGGGTGGTGCCGGTGGTGCCCTCGCTCGGCTCGGTCGGCGCGTCCGGGGACCTGTCGCCGCTGTCGCACCTGGCGATCGTGCTGCTCGGCGGCGGCGAGGCGTTCCTGCAGGGCGAGCGGCTGCCGGGCGCCGAGGCGCTGCGCCGCGCAGGGCTGGCGCCGGTGACGCTGTCTTACAAGGAAGGCCTGGCGCTGAACAACGGCACCGCGCAGATGCTGGCGATGGGCGTGCTGGCGCTGGAGCGGCTGGAAACGTTGCTCGATACCGCCGACCTGGCGGCGGCGATGACCATCGACGCCTTCGCCGGGCGCCTCGGCGCATTCGAGCAGGAGGTGCACGCGCTGCGCCCGCACCCGGGGCAGGTCGAGGTGGCGGGGCGGCTGCGCGCGCTGCTGGCGGGGTCCACCCTGGCCGATATTCCGTACCACCTGGTGCCGCGGTTCCGCAGCTGGCTGCCCGGCAGCTGGGACGAACCGGCGGCGCAGCAGCTGCGCTTCGACATCGGCTGGGACTGGGTGCCGGCCGACCAGCGCCACGGCCGCGAGAAGTTCTACCGCCGCTTCAAGCCGTTCCGCGGCGGCAAGAAGCACCAGCCGCAGGACAGCTACTCGCTGCGCTGCGTGCCGCAGGTGCACGGCGCGGTGCGCGACGCACTGGCGCAGGCGCAGCGCGTGCTCGACATCGAGCTCAACGCGGTCACCGACAATCCGCTGGTGTTCCCGGACCGGCGCGCCGAACACGTCGAGGAGCAGGTGATCTCGGCCGGGCATTTCCACGGCATGCCGCTGGCGCTGGCGCTGAGCTACGTCAAGGCGGCGATCCCGGTGCTGGCGGCGATCTCCGAGCGGCGGCTCAACAAGCTGGTCGACCCGGCCACCAGCGACGGCCTGCCGGCGTTCCTGATCGGCAACGAGGACGGCACCGAGTCGGGGTTCATGATCGTCCAGTACACCGCCGCGGCGATCGTCAACGACCTGGCCAGCCGCGCGCATCCGGCCAGCGTGTTCTCGATCCCGACCAGCGCCAACGCCGAGGACCACGTGTCGATGGGTGCGAACGAGGCCCGCCACGTGCTGGCGATGGTGGAGGACCTCGGCCGGGTGCTGGCGCTCGAGCTGCACACCGCCGCCCAGGCGCTGGATTTCCGCAGCGACATGATCAACGCGGCGCGCGACCTGGCCCGGCGCAGCGACGCGGCGGCCTTCGCCGCCAAGATCCAGGGCGCGCCGGCCGAGGGGCACCGCCACCGCGCGGTGTTCCTGGAGGAAGTGGAGGCGCTGCGTACCGAACTGGCCGGCGCCGGCACCTACCATCCGGGCGCGGCCGTGGCTGCGGCGCACGCGGCGCTGCGCGAACGGATCCCGTTCCTCGACCGCGACCGCGCCCTCGACGGCGAGGTTGCGGAGGCGGTGCGCCTGGTGGCCGACGGCAGCCTGCTCGCGGCCGCCCAGCGGGCCGAGCGGGGCGCCGGGCCGGCGGCTTGAACCTGCCGCTGCACCTCGGCTGGCTGGGGGCGCTGGAGGCGGGACTGATCGCGCTGGCGATCGGCTTCGTCCTCCATGGCCTGTTCCATGCGCTGCAGAAGAGGTTCGCCTGGAAGCCGGGGCACGACATCGGCTGGGCCTGCCTGGCGGCAGTCGCGCTGGGCGCCGGCGTCGACCTGTGGAACCTGTTCTACCTGGGCGTGGTGCGCCTGGAGTCGCCCGTCTACGCGCGCATCGCGCTGTCGAGGATCCACGATGCCGACGGCCTCGGCGCGCGCGTGTTCATGGAGATCGTCGGCGCCCTGGGCGGCGTGGCGCTGGGCTGGATGGCCACGCAGGCGCTCGCCCGGCGGCACACGCGATAGCCGCCGGCGCGCCGCAGCGCTGGCGGCCGTTCCGGGCCTGCGCGACGACGCGGTTCTTCGCGGGCATGGCCCGCTCCTACGGAAGTCGTCGTCGGTCGGGATGAGCCGCGCGTCCGTGGGACGTCCCCATGGACGCGAAGGCCGCAGCGATCCCCGGCCGGTTGGCCGATGCGGATCTTCGCGGGCACGGCCCGCTCCTGCGAGGAGCGCCGGCCGATGAACCGATCGAACGGGAAGGCGGTTGACCGCGGCGCCCGCATCTGCATAATGTGTTAACGCGTTAACACATTAATTCGATGAAGCAGCGTCCGGACCCATTGCCGAAACAGGATGCCGACGCCTCGTTCAGGGCGCTGGCGAAGGCGTTGGCCGCGCTCGAACGGCCCGACGAGGTCGGCGCGTTCCTGCGCGACCTGTGCACGCCCGCCGAGCTGGAAGCGATGACAGACCGCTGGCGGGTGGTGCCGCTGCTGCTGCAGGGCGTGCCCTACCGCGAGATCCACGAACGTACCCGGGTCAGCGTCACCACCATCGGCAGGGTCGCGCGCACCATCGAGCACGGCGCCGGCGGCTACGCGGCCGCCGCACGCCGGCAGCACCCGCGCCTCGCCCCCTCCCACTGACCGGACCGCCATGCCCCCTCCCGCCGCCGACGCGGTGCGCGACCGCCTGCGCATCGCCATCCAGAAAAGCGGACGCCTCGGCGATCCCTCGCGCGCGCTGCTGACCGCCTGCGGCCTCGACTGGCGCGAGAGCCGCGACCGGCTGTTCTGCTACGGCGAAACCCTGCCGGTGGACCTGCTGTTGGTGCGCGACGACGACATTCCCGGGCTGTTGGCCGACGGCGTCTGCGACCTCGGTATCGTCGGCCGCAACGTGCTGGAGGAACAGGCGGCCGAGCGCGAGCAGGCGGGTGCGCCGGCAGTGGCCACCGAGCTGCGCGCGCTCGGCTTCGGCGGCTGCCGGCTCGACATCGCGGTGCCCGAGGACTGGGACTGGCAGGGCCCGGGGCAGCTGCGCGGCTGCCGCATCGCCAGCAGCTACCCGCAGCTGCTGCGGCGCTGGCTGGCCGGGGAGGGCATCGAGGCGGAGGTGGTGATGCTGTCCGGCTCGGTCGAGATCGCGCCGCGCCTGGGCCAGGCCGATGCAGTCTGCGACCTGGTATCCAGTGGTGCCACCCTGGCCGCCAACCAGCTCAAGCCGGTGCTGACCCTGCTGCGCAGCGAGGCGGTGCTGGCCGGCCCGGTGCGGCCGTTCACCGACGCCCGGGCCGGGCTGATGCAGACCCTGCTGCGGCGCATGGACGGGGTGATGCGCCTGCGCCACAGCCGCCTGCTGCTGTTCCAGGCCGAACGCGGGGCGATGGCACGGCTGATCGAGCTGCTGCCCGATGCCGAACCGCCGACCGTGCTGCAGGTCGACGGCGCCGACACCCTGGCGCTGCAGGCGCTGTGCCACGGCGCCATGACCTGGCAGCGGCTCGAGGACCTCCGCCACGCCGGCGCACGCGGGCTGATGGTGCTGCCGGTCGAGAGGACCCTGGCGTGAGCGCGGCACTGGTTTGCCGCCTGCGCTGGGCGGCGCTCGACGAGGCGGCGCGCGCCGCCGCGCTGGCGCGTCCGGTCCGCGGCACTGCCAATGAGACGCGCGAGGCGGTGGCGGCGATCATCGAGGCGGTGCAGCGCGATGGCGACGCCGCGCTGGGCGAGCTGACCGTCCGCTTCGACGGGGTGACGCAGGAGCGGATCGAGGTCGACGCCGCGGAGTTCGAGCGCGCCGAAGCCGTCATTGCCCCGGAGCTTCGCGACGCGATGGCACAGGCGGCCGCACGCATCGCCGCCTTCCACCGCGCCGGCATGGTGCCGGCCTATGCAGTCGAAACCGCGCCGGGCGTGGTCTGCGAGCGCGTGGTGCGGCCGGTGGCGCGGGTCGGGCTGTACGTGCCGGCCGGTAGCGCGCCGCTGCCGTCGACCGCGTTGATGCTGGGGGTGCCGGCCGGGCTGGCGGGCTGCCGCGAGGTGGTGCTGTGCACGCCGCCGCGCGCCGACGGCAGCGCCGATCCCGCGGTGCTGGTAGCGGCGCGGATGACCGGCGTGCACCGCGTGTTCAAGCTGGGCGGCGCCCAGGCCATCGCGGCCATGGGCCTCGGCACCTCGACGGTGCCCGGCTGCGACAAGCTGTTCGGCCCCGGCAACGCCTGGGTCACCGAGGCCAAGCGCCAGATGGCGCAGCGCGGCACCGCGATCGACATGCCGGCCGGGCCCTCGGAGGTGATGGTGATCGCCGATGCCGGCGCCGACCCGGCATTCGTCGCCGCCGACCTGCTGTCGCAGGCCGAGCACGGCCCTGATTCGCAGGTGATCCTGGTCTCCGACGATGCGCGGCTGCTCGACGCGGTCGCCCGCGCGCTCGCCGCCCAGCTCGCCGCGCTGCCGCGCGCGGCGGTCGCGGCGAGGGCGCTGGCGAAGTCCCGGCTGATCGAGGTCGAGCTGCTGGAGCAGGCGTTCGCGATCGCCAATGCCTACGCACCCGAGCACCTGATCCTGGCGCTGCGCGAACCGCGGCGCTGGCTCGACCGGGTCGAGGCGGCCGGTTCTGTGTTCCTCGGCGACCACACGCCGGAGGCACTGGGCGACTACTGCAGCGGCACCAACCACGTGCTCCCCACCGACGGCGCGGCGCGCGCCTGCAGCGGCCTCAGCGTGGCCAGTTTCCAGAACTTCATCAGCGTGCAATCCGCCTCGCGCGATGGCATCGCCGGGATCGGCGGCTGTGCCGTGATCCTGGCCGAAGCCGAGGGCCTGGAGGCGCACGCCAACGCGGTTCGGCTGCGCCTGCAGCAGGCGGGAACGGGACGATGAGCACTGTGCTCGACCTGGTGCGCCCCGACCTGCGCGATTTCGCCGGCTACGGCTCGGCGCGCAGCGAGCGGCTGCAGGGCAGAATCTGGCTGAACGCGAACGAGTCGGCCTGGCGAAACCCCGCCGACGCGGCCGACGCCTGCCGTCGCTATCCGGAACCGCAGCCGCCGGCGCTGATCGACGCGCTGGCGCGGCTCTACGGCTGCGCGCCGGAGCGGCTGCTGGTCGGCCGCGGCAGCGACGAGGCCATCGACCTGCTGGTGCGCGCGCTTTGCGTTCCCGGCCGCGACGCGGTGCTGGCGACGCCACCGGTGTTCGGCATGTATGCGGTCTGCGCGCGGCTGCAGGGCGCGCCGCTGCTCGAGGTGCCGCTGCGCGAGGACGACATCGGCTTCGACGTGGACCTGGACGCGATCGGGACAGCGGCGCTGGAGCGCGGCGCGCGGATCGTGTTCCTGTGCTCGCCCTCCAACCCCACCGGCGGCGCGATCGCCCCGGCGCGCGTCGCGGCGCTGGCCCGGCGCCTGCTGGGCCGGGCGCTGGTGGTGGTCGACGAGGCCTACGCCGAGTACTCCTCCATGCCCTCCGCGACCGGCCTGCTGCCGGCCATGCCGAACCTGGCCGTGCTGCGCACCCTGTCCAAGGCGCACGCGCTGGCGGGTGCGCGGATCGGAGTGCTGCTGGGCGATCCGGCGCTTATCGCGGTGCTGCGCCGGTGCCAGGCGCCGTACCCGGTACCGGCGCCGTGCGCGGCGCTGGCGCTGGAGGGACTGTCGCCGCCGGCGCAGCAGGCCACCGCCGAGCGGGTGGCGCTGGTGCGCCGGGAGCGCGGGCGGATGGCCGCCGCGCTGGCGGCGCTGCCCTGCGTACGCCGCGCGTATCCCTCGCAGGGCAACTTCCTGCTGGTCCGTTTCCAGGACGCCGACACCGCGTTCGGCAAGCTTCTCGCCGCAGGCGTCGTGGTCCGCGACCAGCGCGCGGCGCCGGCGCTGGCCGATGCGCTGCGCATCACCATCGGCAGTCCCGGGCAGAACGACGCGGTGCTGGCGGCACTGCGGCCAGCGCGTCCGGCCGCGAGCGCGGGCGGCGCAGCGGCTGCGGGGGTGCGGACGTGAGCACGCCGATCCTGTTCGTCGACCGCGACGGCACCCTGATCGAGGAACCCGAGGACTTCCAGATCGATGCGTACGCGAAGCTGCGCTTCGTGCGCGACGCGATCCCGGCGCTGCTCAAGCTGCGCGATGCCGGCTACGAGTTCGTCATCGTCAGCAACCAGGACGGGCTCGGCAGCGAGGCCTATCCGCAGGCGTCCTTCGACGGCCCGCACGCGCTGATGCTGCAGGTGTTCGAAAGCCAGGGCATCCGTTTCCGCGAGCAGCTGATCGATACCAGCCTGCCCGGCGACGGACTGTCCACCCGCAAGCCCGGAATCGGGCTTGCGCTGCACTACCTGCGCGATCGCTCGATCGATCTGGAGCGCTCGGCGATGGTCGGCGACCGCGACACCGACCTGCAGTTCGCCGCCAACCTCGGCATTCGCGGGTTCCAGCTGCGGACCGCGCAGTTCGGCGGAGAATGGGACTGGCCCGGGATCGCCCACGCGCTGGCCGATGCTCCGCGCCGGGCGCGGGTGCGGCGGGTGACACGCGAGACCGCCATCGAGGTGGAAGTCGATCTCGACCGGGCCGCCGAGCCTGCGATCTCCACCGGGCTGCCGTTCTTCGACCACATGCTCGAGCAGATCGGCAAGCACGGCGGCTTCGAGCTCGCCGTCCGCGCCGAGGGCGACCTGCACATCGACGAGCACCACACCGTGGAGGACACCGGCATCGCCCTGGGCCAGGCGCTGCGCCAGGCGCTGGGCGACAAGCGCGGCATCGCCCGCTACGGCTTCACCCTGCCGATGGACGAGACCCTGGCCTCGGCGGCGCTGGATTTCGGCGGCCGGCCGTACCTTGTGTTCGAGGGCGGTTTCCGCCGCGAGCGCGTTGGCGACCTGCCGACCGAACTGGTGCCGCATTTCTTCCGCTCGCTTTGCGATGCGGCCGCGCTCAACCTGCACATGACGGTGCAGGGCGAGAACGACCACCACCGGGTCGAGGCCTGCTTCAAGGCGTTCGCGCGGGCGCTGCGCCAGGCGATCCGCCGCGAGGGCGCGGAGCTCCCCAGCACCAAGGGTCTGCTGTGACCACCGCCGCGGCGATGCGCGTGGTGCTGGTGGATGCCGGCGGCGCCAACCTCGGCTCGGTGCGCTATGCGCTGCGCCGGCTCGGCGTGGAGGCCGAAGTAAGCCGCGACGCGGCCGCGATCCGCGCCGCGGACCGGGTGATCCTGCCCGGCGTGAGCACCGCGGCCACGGTGATGCGGCGGCTTGCCGAGCTCGGCCTGGTCGAGGTGCTGCGTTCCCTGCAGGCGCCGCTGCTCGGGGTCTGCGTGGGCATGCAGCTGCTGTTCGAACATTCGGAGGAGGACGACACGCCGTGCCTGGGGCTGCTGCCCGGGCGGGTGGCGCGATTGCGGCAGGCGCCGGGCCTGCGCATCCCGCACATGGGCTGGAACCGGCTGCAGCCGCTGCGCCGGGACCCGCTGACCGAGGGCATCGCGCCGGGCGCCTGGGCCTATTTCGTGCACAGCTACGCCGCTGCCCCGGGCCAGGACTGCCTGCTGGCAAGCGAACATGGTGTTTCCTTCGCCGCGGTGGTGCGCCGCGGCGCGGTCGCCGGCGCGCAGTTTCATCCGGAACGCTCGGGCCCCGCCGGCGCGCGGCTGCTGGCCAATTTCCTCGGCGCGGGCATGGCATGAGCGGCGGGTTCACCATCTATCCCGCGATCGACGTGCGCGGCGGCCGCGTGGTGCGCCTGGCGCAGGGCGACTACGCGCGCGAGACCCGCTACGGGCCGGAGCCGCTGGAGGTGGCCGGCGCCTATGCCGGGCAGGGCGCCACCTGGCTGCACCTGGTCGACCTGGATGCCGCGCGCGAGGGCGGCTACACGCTGCGGCCGCTGCTGCGGACGATCGTCGACACCACCGGGCTGCAGGTGCAGACCGGCGGCGGCGTCCGCGGCCGCGACGACGTGCAGCGCCTGCTCGACGCGGGAGCGGCGCGGGTGGTGGTCGGTTCGCTGGCGGTGCGAGAAGCGGAGACGGTGGCGGCGTGGATCGCCGAGTTCGGCGCGGAGCGGATCACCGTGGCGCTGGATGCGCGCCTCGATCCAGCCGGCGGCGCGTGGCGGGTACCGGTGCACGGCTGGACCGAGGATGGCGCCCCGCTCGACGCGCTCGTCGCCGGCTACGCGGCTGCCGGGTTGCGGCACCTGCTGTCCACCGACATCGACCGCGACGGCATGCTTTCGGGACCGAACGGCGCGCTCTACGACCGCTTGCGCGTGCTGGCGCCGGGGCTGCGCGTGCAGGCCTCCGGCGGCGTGCGCGACGCCGCCGACGTCGCCGCCGCGCGTGCCCGCGGCTGCGCCGGCATCGTGCTGGGACGCGCGCTGCTGGAAGGCCGGCTGGGGCTGGCCGATGCGCTGCGGGAGGCGAGATGCTGAGCCGCCGCGTGATCCCCTGCCTCGACGTGCGCGGCGGGCGCGTGGTCAAGGGCGTGCGCTTTCGCGACCACGTCGACATGGGCGACATCGTGGAACTCTCCCTGCGCTACCGCGACGCCGGCGCCGACGAGCTGGTGTTCTACGACATCGGCGCCAGCCCCGAGGGCAGGTCGGTCGACTATGCCTGGGTGGAGCGGGTCTCCAGCCTGCTCGACATTCCCTTCTGCGTGGCCGGCGGCATCCGCGACGTCGCCACCGCGCGCGCGGTGCTGCACGCCGGCGCCGACAAGATCTCGGTCAACACGCCGGCGCTGGAGCGCCCGGCGCTGGTCTCGGAGCTGGCCGACGCATTCGGGGTGCAGTGCGTGGTGGTCGGCATCGATTCGGTGGCCGAGGCGGACGGCGAATGGCGGGTGCGCAGCCACACCGGCGACCCGGACAAGACGCGTGCGCTGGCGCTTCGCACCCTGGACTGGATCGTCGAAGCGCAGCGGCTCGGCGCCGGCGAGATCGTGCTCAACTGCATGGACAGCGACGGCGTGCGCCGCGGTTACGACATCGCCCAGCTCTCGGCGGCGCGGGCGCTGTGCGCGGTGCCGCTGGTGGCCTCGGGTGGGGCCGGCGAGGTCCGCCATTTCGCCGAGGCGTTCCGCGTCGCCGACGTCGACGGCGCGCTGGCCGCCAGCGTGTTCCACAGTGGCGCGATCGCCATCGCCGCACTCAAGCGCGGACTGCGCGCGCAGGGCATCGAGGTGCGTGATGAATGAGAAGCGGGCGGGCGGCAGCGTGGCTGCCCCTGACGGCGCCGCTGCGCGCGCAGCACAGCGGGGGATCTCCGCGCCGGATCCGTTCGATCCGGACGCGCTCGACTGGAGCAAGGGCGGTGGCCTGCTGCCGGCGGTGGTCCAGGACGCCGCGAACCTGCGCGTGCTGATGCTGGGATGGATGGACCGTGCCGCGCTGGCCGCGACCTTCGAGCAGGGCCTGGTGACGTTCTTCAGCCGCAGCCGCGGGCGCCTGTGGACCAAGGGCGAGACCTCGGGCAATGCGCTGGAACTGGTGTCGCTGCGCGCCGACTGCGACCGCGATACGCTGCTGGTGATGGCGCGGCCGCGGGGGCCGACCTGTCACCTGCAGCGCCCGAGCTGCTTCGCGGACGCGCCCGGTGCGGAACTGGCGGAACTCGACGCCGTGCTCGCAGGGCGCGAGCGCGAGCGCCCGCCGGGCAGCTACACCACGCGGCTGTTCGAGTCCGGCATCCGCCGGATCGCCCAGAAGGTCGGCGAGGAGGGCGTGGAAACCGCGCTGGCGGCGGTGGCCGAGGACGACGACGCGCTGCTCGGCGAGGCCGCCGACCTGGCCTACCACCTGCTGGTGCTGCTGCGCGCGCGCGGCCTGGGCCTGGCCGACCTCGAGCGCCGCCTGGCGGCGCGCCGCGGCGGCGCCGAATCCCGGTAAACGCAGCCCAAGGCCGCGAAGGCCGCGGGAGGCTCCGGTTGGATCGGCGGTGGTTCGAGGGGTTTTCCCGCCGCGTCGGCCTTCGCGCGCATGGCGCGCGCCTACGGGATGGTGGGTTGCCATGCCTGGGGCGGGACCCTGTCGCCGCCGGGCATAATCGGGGACATACCAGTCGAAGGAATCGCAATGCGCAAGGCGTGGTGGATCGCGGTGGTGCTGCTGTGCACGGTGTCGGGCCATGCGCTGGCCTGTACCGCCGGATCGGTGCTCGAGCGCGGGTCCGATGGCGGTGCAGGGCGCGGGCTGGCCGGCGTCAGGGTGTCGGACGGTCAACGGCTGGCCGTCACCGATGCCGGGGGCCGGTGGCGCCTGCCCGGGCCGGTGCGAGGACCGGTGTTCGTGATCAAGCCACCCGGCCATGCCGTGCCGGCCCGCGCCGGCGGGCTGCCGGACTTCTGGCGGCCGGCCGGTGCGGCGGACTGCGACTTCACGCTGGTGCCCGCCGCGGATGCCGCGGAAGCGCCGCTCGACGTGCTGGTGTTCGCCGACCCGCAGGCCGGAAGCGCGCGCGAAGTGGGCTACTACGGCGCGGATGTGGTGGCACCGCTGCAGGCCGGGCATCCGGCACGGCTGGGCATCACCCTCGGCGATATCGCCAACGACGACCTTTCGTTGTATCCGGCGATCAACGCCTGGACTACTCGCCTGGGCGTGCCCTGGCTGCACGTGGCCGGCAACCACGATCTCGACGCGGGCGCCGCCGACGCGGGGTCGCTGCAGACCTACCGCGGCGTCTACGGCCCCGACAGCTTCGCCTGGGAGGCGCCGCAGGCGGTTTTCATCGGCCTCGACGACGTGGTCGCCACGCCGGGGCGGCGCCCCGCCTACATCGGCGGACTGCGCGAGGACCAGTTCGCGTTTCTCCAGGCCTACCTGCCTTCGGTGCCGCGCGATCGGCTGCTGGTGCTGATGCTGCACATCCCGCTGTTCGACACCTCCGCCGACGCCGCCACGTTCCGGCCGGAGGATCGCCAGCGGCTGTTCCGCCTGCTCGAACCTTTTCCGCAGGTGCTGGTGCTGAGCGGGCACCGGCACGTGTTGCAGCATCGCTTCCACGCTGGCGGGGAAGGGTGGCGCGGGAAGCGCCCCCTGCACGAGTTCAACGTCGGTGCCGCCAGCGGCGCATTCTGGTCGGGCGTGGCCGATGCGGCCGGGATCCCCGACGCCAGCATGGCCGACGGCACGCCGAACGGCCACGCGCTGTTGCGCATCGGTGTCGATGGCGAGTACGCGCTGGAATGGGTCCCGGCGCGCGTGCCGGTGGGCGATCCGGCCTTCACCGCGGCGATGCGGCTGCACGCGCCGCGCACGCTGCGCCGCGGCGCCTACCCGGCCTGGGGGGTGTACGCCAACGTCTTCATGGGACTGGAGGACACCCGGGTGGAGTTCCGCGTCGACGAAGGCGAGTGGCGGCCGATGCGCAAGGTGTCCGCGCCGGATCCGTGGCTGTCGACCGAGAACGCGCGCGACGACCTGGCGGCGCAGCCGCGCGGCTTCGACCGCTCGCCGGAGGCGGCGCCGTCCACGCACCTGTGGCGCGGCGCGTTGCCGACCTCGCTGGAAGCCGGGGAACACGGGGTGGAGGTGCGCGCGTTCGACCGCTGGCGGGGCGAGCGTCGCGCCGCCACGACCTATCGACTGGTGGAGCTGGAGCCGGAACCGGAACCTCGCATCCCCTAACGCTTTTCAGCGAAAGCGGTGTCGGCGAGGGAACGGCTCCGCCCGTGGCCTCACTTGGATCGCGGCCCCGGAAGTCGGCCGTCGGCCTCCGCGGCCGTGGATTCGACCGGGAACGGGTAGGGCACCTCCGGCCCCGGCGGCAGGGTCGATTGCCATGCCTGCAGCACTCCCGCAACGCGCTTGCCGACCGCGATCTGCGGCAGCGAAGGCGCATAGCCCTCCTTGATCTCGCGCCGCGCGATCTGGCGCGTGGCGTCGTCGTAGGCGGCGACGAAGCTGGCGTGCCGGTTGAGGCCCTCGACCAGCCAGGCGTGCCCGAACCAGGTGACCGTGGATGCCGCGCCGCAGCCGAACGAGGTCCGGTCGCGGCGCGCGGCGGTGATCACCAGCGTGTCGGGGCCCTGGAGCTTGGGCAGGAACCCGCCCGAGAAGCACGCCGACACGACCACGACGCGGTTGCGGATGCCGGCGTCGTCCAGCGCCGCGCGCAGGTCTTGCGGGCGCAAGGCCTCCTCGACCACGGGCGCCAGGCTTGCGACCAGCTCGTGCTCCGGCGTGCCGTGGGTGGTGAGGAACAGCAGCAGCAGATCCTCCTCGGGATCCATCCGGCCGGCGACGCCCGCTAGCGCGAGACGCAGGTTGGCCAGGGTGGCCAAGGGCGCACCGCCTTCCTCCAGGCTGTCCGGGTGGTTGACCAGCGGGATCACCCGCCGGCGCGCATCGAGCCGCTCGCCCGCCATGGTCTCGAGGTACCGGACCTCGTTGCGGAACACGTCCTCGGCGCCGTCGCCGGCGAAACCGACCACGTACAGGTCGGGATGGCCGGCGCGCTGCGGCGGCATCCGCTCGAGCATGGCGTCGATCAGGCGGCGGTCGCGCGCCGGGTAACCCTCGGCATCGTCGCGCGCGGCAGCCGGTCCCGGGCCGGCGCCCAACAGCCCCAGGCCTAGCGCCGCGATCGCGACCGCCCGCGCAGCGGGGTTCATTGCGGCAGGCCGAGGCCGCCGACCGCGGAGAATTCGACCTGGGTGAACTCTCCAGTCAGCATCGGCATCGCTTCGGCGATGGCGGCGCGCACGCTCGGCAGCTGCAGCGAATCGCGGTGCGCCTGGCGCGAATCCCAGACCTCGGTGACGCGGATCAGATCGGGGTCGTCGGGGTCGAGGCCGACCACGTACAGGTGGCAGCCGGCCGGCCTCAGCGCCTCGACGTCGCGCAGCAGCAGTTCCACCACCGCGGCACGGTTGCCAGGCGTGGTGCGCATGGTCCCGGTGAGGCCGAATCTCGCCGTCTGGCCGTTGGCAGGCATGTTCGTGCTCCCGTCGGTGCCGGCGGGGCCGGCGGCTGTGGCGGGAGCGTAGCCGCTGGCCGCGGGCAGTGCCAGCGCGAGGGAGAGGATCGCGGCGCGGATCATGGCGGGCGCCGTCACCGCGGAGCGATCTGGTCGAAGCGCTCCACGCGCGGGTGGCCGTTGGCGGCCTCGCCGGTGCGCGGCTGCGGATAGTCCTCGAGCCGGTCGACCAGGACCGTCCGCATTCCCGCCTCGCGGGCGGCGTCGAGTTCCTCGACCACGTCGGACAGGAACACGACCGAGCCCGGCGGGCAGTCCAGCGCCGCGGCGATGCCGGCATAGCTGCGCGCTTCGCGCTTGCCGCCGCAGCGGGTATCGAAGTGCGCCTCGAACAGCGGTGCGAGGTCGCCGGCGTCGGAGTGGGCGAAGAACAGCTGCTGCGCCTCCACCGAGCCGGAGGAGTACACCGCCAGGCGATGGCCCGCCGCGTGCCAGCGCCGCAGCGCGGCGGCCGCGTCCGGGTAGACGTGGGCGGTGAAATCGCCGTTGCGATAGCCCTCGGCCCACAGCATGCCCTGCAGCGCCTTGAGCGCGGTGTGCTTGCGGTCGGCGTCTATCCACCCCTGCAGCGCCTCCACCACCACCTCGTCCTGGCAGGCGCCGCCTAGGTCGAGCGCGGCGGCGTCGAGCCAGTGGCGGACCTCCGGATCGCTGCCGTGCAGGTGCACGAAGCGCGGCAGTTCGCGGCGCGCGTACGGGAACAGCACCTCCTTGACGAAGGAGATGCTGCTGGTGGTGCCCTCGACGTCGGTCAGGATGATGTCGGCCATGTCGCGCTCAGCCGCGCTCGTAGCGCGGGAACCGGCGGGCGATGTCGGAGCCGGTGAAATGGCCGATCCAGCCGTCCGGCTGCTGGAAGAAGCGGATCGCCACGAAGTCCGGCTCCGGGCCCATGTCGAACCAGTGGGTGGTGCCGTCCGGCACGCCGATCAGGTCGTCCTTGACGCATTCGATCTCGTAGACCCTGCCGTCGACGTGGAGGGTGAAGAGCCCGGAGCCGGCGACGAAGAAGCGAACCTCGTCCTCGTTGTGGTAGTGCTCTTCGAGAAACTTGGCGCGCAGCTCGTCCTTCTTGGGGTTGTCGGGGGCGATGCTGATCACGTCGACGCTGGTGAAGCCGCGCTCGGCGACCAGGCGGTCGATGTCGTGGCGGTAGGCGGCGATCACGGCTTCCTGGCTGGCGCCCGAGGCGAGCGGTTGGGCCGCGTTCCAGCGCTCGAAGGTCACGCCGATCTTCTCCAGCTCGCGGGCGATCTCGTCGCCGTCGTGGCTGACGAAGGCGGGCGTATCGGGGGCGTCTTCGGCAAAAATGCGCAGCCGGCTCATGGCGGTGTCTCCTGGCGAGGCAAGCGCTAAAAATGGGGCTGTCGAGGCCGGAACGCAAGTCGCGTCACGGAGCGCCAGGCAGCCCGACTCGATAGCGCGATCCATCATCGTCGCCAGGGCGCGGCGACAGCGACTAGCCGCTCCTGCGGTTGGGTTCCTCTAGAGCGACTTCGGTCTGGCGTGCGGGGCGGAAGCCGCGCCGGGGGTGTCGCTCCGCCTTTCGGTCCGGCCATCCATGGCCGGAGTCAGGGCCGCAGGCCATCCATGGCCTGCTCTGCGCAACACCCCCGGCCCGGGCGCCGCTGCCGCCGAAGCCCGCGCGCCAACCCGCACCGGAGAGGACGCGGCATCGGAATCCGGTAGCTGGGGACGGCCAACGGCCCGGCTCTCCGGAGCCGGAACAACGGCGAATGCAGGATCGGAGGAGAAGTGTGCCGCGCCGCTAGCGCGGCCCCGTCAACCGGAACAGCTCCAGCTCGCAGCCGAGCAGGAAGTCGAACGCCTCCAGGTGGCGGCGGGCCTCGGCCATGTCGCGGCCCCAGGCGTACAGGCCGTGGCCGTCGATCAGGTAGCCCCAGAGCGGGCCCCGGTCCAGGAGCGCGTCGACCTGCGCCGCCAGGGTCGGCATGTGCTGGCTGTTGGGCAGCACCGGCACGTCGACCGCGGCCTCGTGGGTGGTGTTGCCGGCGAAGGCCTTGAGCAGCTCGTAGCCCTCCAGACGCACGTGGCCGGCTCCCGCGAACAGCCGCGAGGCGACGGTCTGGTGCTGCGAATGGGTGTGGAGGATGCAGCCGATGTCCGCCGAACGGCGGTACAGCTGCGTATGCAGCAGGGTTTCGGCCGAGGGCCGGTGGTCGCTGCCCACGGCGGCGCCGTCCAGGTCCACCACCATGATGTCGGACTCGCGCAACCGGCCCTTGTCGCGTCCGGAGATGGTGATCGCGGCGTGGCGGTCGTCCAGGCGCTGCGAGAAGTTGCTGCTGGTCGCCGGGGTCCAGCCGCGCGCGGCGAGTTCGCGGACGTTGACGATCAGCTCGCCCGCGAGCTCGCAGAGCCGGTGGGAGTCGTAGGGCAGGGCGCTCATGCGCTCAGTCTAGCTCCTCTCAGAGCACCGCCCGCGCCAGCACGATCAACACCAGCGCCGGCGCGACCACCCGCATCAGCCAGCGCCACGCGGTGAACAGGGCCTCCGGCATGTCCGAAAGCTGCTCGCGCAGGATCGTGCGGTTGAGCGCCCAGCCGGCGAACAGCGCGATCAGCAGGCCGCCCAGCGGCAGCATCAGATCGTTGGCGATGAACTCGATGAAGGTCATGATGTCGCGGTCGAGGATGCGCGCCTCGGACCACAGGTTCAGCGACAGCACCGACAGCAGGCCCAGCAACCACGACAGTCCGGCGATGCCGAGCGCGGCCCGTTTCCGGCTGGCGACGCCGTACTTCTCGACCAGGAACGCGGTAGCCGGCTCCAGCAGCGAGATCGACGAGGTCCACGCGGCCACAGCCAGCAGGCCGAAGAACGCCAGCCCGTAGACGATCCCGAACGGCATCGACTCGAACGCCAGCGGCAGCGAGGTGAAGATCAGCCCGGGCCCGCCCCCGGCCGGATCGATCCCGAACGAGAGCACCACCGGGAAGATCGCCAGCCCGGCCAGCAGCGCGACGCTGGTGTCGGTGAGCGCCACCGCGATGCCGACGCGCCCGATCGAGACCCCCTCGCGGGGCAGGTAGGCGCCGTAGGTCATCATCGTGCACATGCCCAGGCTGAGGGTGAAGAACGCCTGGCCCATGGCGCTGAGAAACGTGCCGCCGCTGATCACCGACCAGTCGGGCTTGAACAGGAATGCCGCCGCCTGGCCCATGAAGCCGGTGGTCATCCCGTACACCACCAGCATCAGCAGCAGCACGAACAGCGCCGGCATCAGGAACCGGACCGCGCGCTCCAGCCCCTTCTCCACGCCGAGCGCCACCACGGCCACGGTGAGCAGCATGAACAGCGCATGCCAGAAGGTCAGTTCCAGCGGATCGCCGAGCAGCGCCGCGAAGGTCGCGCCGGGGTCGGTAATGGCCGCGCCGCCGGCCAGCTGCTTGAGGTAGAGGAAGGTGTAGTGCAGGGTCCAGCCGGCGACCACGCTGTAGAAGCTCAGGATCAGGATGCCGGCGACGATGCCGATCCAGCCGATCGCCACCCAGTGGCGGCTCACCCCGCTGTCGCGCGCCAGGCCGCGCAGGGTGTTGATCGGGCTGACCCGGCCGTGGCGGCCGATCAGGATCTCGGCCATCAGGATCGGCAGGCCGACCAGCAGGATGCAGCCCAGGTAGACCAGCACGAAGGCACCGCCGCCGTTGTCCGAGGTCATGTACGGGAAGCGCCAGATGTTGCCCAGCCCGACCGCCGAGCCGGTCGCGGCGAGGATGAACATCAGGCGCGAGGACCACATGCCGTGGATCGAGGTCTTGTCCATAGGAAATCCGGAGTGCTTGCGTGGATCGGAAAGGGTCAGTCGCGCGTGGTCGCCGCGACGGCCGGGGCCGGGGCCGCGCCGGCGGCATCGTCCTGCGGCGGCAGCCGCAGGATCTTGTATCCCGCGTAGGCCAGCACCAGCGCCACCAGCGGGCTGGCCAGGTTGAAGAACGCGTAGGGCAGGTAGTCGAACGTGGCCACGCCCAGGGTCGCGGCCATGTAGGCGCCGCAGGTGTTCCAGGGCACCAGCGGCGAGGTGATCGTGCCGGCGTCCTCGAGCGCGCGGGAGAGGTTCACCGGCGCCAGCCCGCGGCGGCGGTACTCGGGCTGGAACAGCCGGCCGGTCAGCACGATCGCCATGTACTGGTCGGCGGCGACCGCATTCGCGCCCATCGCGGTGGCCAGGGTCGCCGCGATCAGCGAGCCGGTCGACCTGGCGGCCTTGAGCACGCTGCGGATCATCCGCTCCAGCAGCCCGGTCTTCTCCATCACCGCGCCGAAGCCCATCGCGCAGACGATCAGCCACACCGTATTGAGCATGCTGCTCATGCCGCCGCGGCTGAGCAGGTCGTCGACCGCTGCATTGCCGGTCTCGGCCCGGTAGCCGTCGAACAGCGCGATCCAGGCGCCCGACAGCAGCGCCATCGGCCGCGACAGGTCGGCATCGTCGGCCAGCGCGATCACCAGGGCCGGCTGGAACGCCACCGCGAACAGCGCGCCGAGCAGGGCGCCGATCAGAATGGTCGGGTATGCCGGGAACCGCAGGATCGCCAGCGCGAACACCACCGCCATCGGGATCAGCAGATGCCAGCCGAGGTCGAACTGCGCGCCCAGCACCACCGGCAGGTCGCCCAGCGCCACGCTGCCGTCGCCGCGGCCGCCGCCGCCCAGGCCGACCAACCCGAACAGCACCAGCGCGATCAGGATGCTCGGCCCGGTGGTCCAGGTCATGTGGCGGATGTGCGCGAACAGCTCGCTGCCGGCTGCGGCCGGGGCGATGTTGGTGGTGTCCGACAGCGGCGACATCTTGTCGCCGAAATAGGCCCCGGAGATGATCGCGCCGGCGGTGATCGGCAGCGACATGTCCAGCCCCTGCGCCACGCCGATGAGCGCCACGCCGAGGGTGCCGGCCACGGTCCAGGAGCTGCCGATCGCCAGGGCCACGACCGCGCAGATCAGGCAGGCGGCGGGATAGAAATAGGCCGGGTGCAGCAGTTGCACGCCGTACACGATCAGCGTCGGTACCGTGCCGCTGAGGATCCAGGTGCCGATCAGCGCACCGACCGCGAGCAGGATGAAGATCGGGACCACCGCCACCGAGATGCCGTGCACAAGCGCGTCCTGGATCTCCTGCCAGCGCTGGCCGTTGCGGATGCCGACCAGGGCCGCGATGCCGGCGGCCAGCAGCAGCGAGATCTGGTTGGCGCCATAAGAGGCGTTGTCGGCGTACAGGTAGACCGCGCAGGCGAGCGCCGCGATCAGGAACAGCAGCGGCGCCAGCGCCTGCAGCAGGCTGGGTTCGCGCGAGGGGACGGCGGCCACGCGTCAGCCCGCCACCGGCTGGCGCCGGTAGTTGCGGATCTCTCCGCTGCGGACCCGTTGCAGGTAGTGTTCCACCTCGCGCCGCACCACCGGCGCCAGCAGGTACACGCCGATCAGGTTCGGCACCGACATCACCAGGATCATCGCGTCGGAGAAGTCCATCACCACGCCCAGGTTGGCGGAGGCGCCGATCACCACGAACACGCAGAACAGCAGCTTGTAGGCGAGCGCCACGGCGCGCGACTCGCCGAACAGGTAGCAGGCCGCCTTCTCGCCGTAATACGACCAGGCCAGCATGGTCGAGAACGCGAACAGCAGTACCGACACGGCCAGCAGGTACGGGAACCAGGACAGCACCGAGGCGTAGGCCATCGAGGTCAGCTGCACGCCGTCGCCGACGCCCTCGACCTGGTACATGCCGGTGATCACGATCACCAGGGCGGTCATGGTGCAGATCACCACGGTGTCGATGAACGGCTCCCACAGCGCCACCAGCCCCTCCGAGGCCGGCTCGCTGGTGCGCGAGGCCGAATGCGCGATCGCCGCCGAGCCGACGCCGGCCTCGTTGGAGAACGCGGCGCGGCGGAAGCCCTGGATCAGCACGCCGATGAAGCCGCCGTAGCCCGCTTCGGGAGTGAACGCGCCGTCGAAAATGGCGCGAAAGGCGGGCCCGACATTGCCGATGTCGGCGCCGATGATGTACAGGCCGCAGGCGAAGTAGAAGATCGCCATCACCGGCACCAGCTTGCCGGTCACCCGGGCGATGGACTTCAATCCGCCGATGATCACGACCGCCACCAGCACGGCCATGATCAGGCCGAACAGCCATCCCTTGCCCGCCAGCCAGCTGTCGGCGCCGCCGCTGACCTGCAGTATCTGCTGGAAGCTCTGGTTGGACTGGAACATGTTGCCGGCGCCGAGCGAGCCGCCGATGCAGCAGATCGAGAACACCACCGCCAGGACCTTGCCCAACCCGGCCAGCGAGGGACGCTGTTCGGCCAGACCGCGGCTGAGGTAGTACATCGGTCCGCCGGAGACGGTGCCGTCGGCATTGATGCGGCGGTACTTCACCCCGAGCGTGCACTCGGCGAACTTGGAGCTCATGCCCAGCAGGCCGGCGACGATCATCCAGAAGGTGGCGCCCGGCCCGCCGATGCTGATGGCGATGGCGACGCCGGCGATGTTGCCCAGGCCGACCGTGCCCGACAGCGCCGTGGCCAGGGCCTGGAAGTGGGTGACCTCGCCGGGGTCGTCCGGGCGCGAGAAATCGCCCCGGATCAGCCGAAAGCCCTGCGCGAACCCGCGCAGGTTGATGAAACGGAAGTACAGGGTGAAGCCGAGCGCGGCGACCAGCAGCCACAGCACCACGAACGGCAGGCTGGCGCCGAAGCCGATCGGCACCGGATGGAACACCACCCAGGACACCGCGGCGGCGACCGGGGCGAACGCGTTGTTGATGGTTTCGTCGAGACCGGGGGCGGAGGACGGGGCCGCGGACACCGCGGCGGGGGCCAGCGCCAGGAGCGCCGCGAGCACGCGGCCTGCTGCCGTCATGCGCACGTCGCGGCGGGCGCGGAGGGGCGGGTCAACGGACCCCGGCAGTGGGCGGGCTCGGAACGGCTGATGCGCACGTGGTGGTTCCCCTGGTCTGGCATGTCCGCGCGATGCGGCTGGCGTACCTTGCCAAAGCGCGCAGGGGATCACAAGCCGCACCGGGCCGCCGGGCGCTAGACTGCTGCGCTTCCCGCTCATGACGCAACGCAGCATGACCCAGACCGACGCCATCGCCGCCCTGCGCGAGGATTTCGCCCGCTATGCCGAGCGCTGGCCCGCGGAGGCCACCGCGGTTGCGCGATTCGTCGCGCTCGCGGGCGAGGCCCCGGATCCGTTCGTACGCGAACGGTCGGCCGGCCACTTCACCGCCTCGGCGCTGGTGGTCAGCGGCGACGGCCGACGCACCCTGTTGACCCATCACCGGAAGCTCGGGCTGTGGCTGCAGCCCGGTGGACATGCCGACGGCGACCGCGATCTGGCCCGGGTGGCGCTGCGCGAGGCGAAGGAGGAGACCGGATTGCGCGAGCTGCGCCTGGAGGGCGGCATCCTCGATCTGGACCGCCACCGGATCCCGGAACACCGCGGCGTGCCGGAGCACTGGCACTACGACGTCCGCTACCTGGTCCGTGCCGGCGCGCACGAGCAGTTCGCCGTCAGCGACGAATCGCACGCGCTGGCCTGGCGGGACATCCAGGAGGTCGCCAACGATCCGTCGCTGGACCGGTCGCTGCGGCGCATGGTCGGGAAGTGGCTCGGCGCCGACGCGCGCTAGCGACCGCGCCGCCTGCGTTCATGCCGCCGGCTGCGGCGCCCTGGTGCCGGCGATCACGCCGGTCGCGGCCATCTGCGCCAGCAGTGCGCCGCCGCCGTCAAGGAACGGACCGGGATCGGACGCGCCGGCCTCGGCCGCCAGCGCCAGCAGCTGTGCGCGGCCGCTCGCGCCGGGGCAGCGCCGGAGGCGCTCGACCAGGCGCCAGGCCAGCGGGCTGAGCCGCGAGAAGCGCACCCGGCCATCGGCTTCGCGGCGCAGCATCAGCAGAGTCGGCGCCTCAGGCGGCGCGTGCGGCTGGTACTCCGGGCCGATCGTGTGCACCGGCCAGCGGTAGGCCAGCGGCCAGGCCAGCGGTGAAAGAACCGGCGCCCGATCGAGCAGGGCGGGGCGCGGATCGGCACGGTCCAGCGGCTCGGCGCCGGCGTCGGCCAGCGACGCTTCCGAGATCTGCAGGGCCAGCTCCGCCCATTCGTAGTGCGCCAGTTCCGGAAGGAACGCGGGCAGCCCGTCCGCCCCCTCGAGGTAGCGCAGGAACTCGCGGCCGAGCTCCGGGAACAGCGGGGTGCGGCAGCGGTGGTCGCGCAGGAACGCCCGGACCAGTGCGATCCAGCGTTCGCCACCGAGGGTGCGCGCGATCACCGGGAAATTCGAGGCGAGCAGCCCGCGGAGGTTGTTGAACAGCAGTTCCCGGTAGACCGCGAGGCGACGCTCCTCGATGCCGGGCGGCGGGGACGCTCCATCGGGATCGCGCAGGTGCCGGGTCAGCGCGTACTGCTGCGCGCGCAGCCGCGGCGGCGCCTCAGCCATGCGCCTGGCGCGAACCGGGGTCCGCGGCGTGTTCGCGCAGGATGCGCCGCAACGTTCCCAGCTCCTCGAGCAGTTCGCCGTAGGGCGGGAAATTGAAGTCGCGCTCCAGCAGCGTCGGGCGCGGCCCGAAGCGCCGGTACGCGCTGCCCAGCAGCGACCACACCGCATCCACGACCGGCGCGCCGTGGGTGTCGATCTTCAGGTCTTCCGCCTCGTCGTAGTGCCCGGCCACGTGGACGTAGGCGATGCGCTCGCCGGGCAGGGCCGCCAGGTAGGCCTCGGCATCGTAGCCGTGGTTGATGGCGTTGACGTGGACGTTGTTGACGTCCAGCAGCAGGTCGCAATCCGCCTCGCCGAGCACCGCAAGGGTGAACTCCAGCTCGCCCATTTCCCGATGCGGGGCGGCGTAGTACGAGGCGTTCTCGACCGCGATCCTGTGGCCGAGGAGGTCCTGCGCCTGGCGGATGCGCGCGGCGACGTGATGCACCGCCTCTTCGGTGAAGGGAATCGGCAAGAGGTCGTAGAGCTGGCCGTCGTCGCTGCAGTAGCTGAGGTGCTCGCTGTAGCAGAGCGCGCCATGGCGGTCGAGGAACCGCCGCACCCGGCCCAGGAAGGTCTCGTCCAACGGTTCGGTGCCGCCCAGCGAAAGCGACAGCCCGTGGCACAGCAGCGGATGCCTGTCCGACAGTTCGGCGAGCGCCTCGCCGGCGGCGCCGCCGACGCCGATCCAGTTCTCCGGCGCGCACTCGAGGAAATCGAAGTCGTGCGGTCCGGCGTCCCGCAGCGGGCCCAGCAGGGCCCGCCGCAGGCCCAGGCCCGCCGCATCCGGTTTCAGCGCGGACAGGCCCCGCATGCTGCCCGGATCAGGCGGCGCCGCCGCACTTGCCCTCGCCGCACTTGCCTTCGGCCTCGGCCTTGTCGCCGGTGTCGGTGGCAGCATCGTCGGCTTCGGCCGCGGCATCGGCATGGCCGCCGCAGCTGCCTTCGGCGGCCTTCTCGGCGTCGGCTCCGCAGTTGCCTTCTGCGGCCTTGTCGGCGGAAGCCTCCGCTTCGGCGGCCTGCGCCGCTTCGCCGGTTTCCTGCGCGGAGACCAGATAACCCTGGGCGAGGTCGTCCATGGCGAACGTCGGGGCGCACAGGCCGAGACCGCCGATCAGGGCGGCGCCGACGGCGAGGGACACGGGCTTGCGGTTGGACTCGGACATTGGCGTGTGACTCCTGGTGTGGCGGCGGGCGACCCCGCCGGGATGGCGACCTGGGGACCGGCTCCGCCCGCGCGCCGCGGCCGGTGCCGGCGGCCGCTCGGGCGGCAGCCTGCACCATACCCGCGGCCGGCGCGCCGCCGCGCGCCTACGGGTGTGCGCGCGTTGTCCGCTGGAGTTTTCGGTCAGTTTTCGTTCAGGTCGGGGCGGGCCACGGTGTTGGTCTCGTCGCGCTTCTCGCGCGGCGGCAGGGCGTCGTCGCCGTGCACCAGGAACCACACGTTCTCGGCGATGTTGGTGGCGTGGTCGCCGATCCGCTCGATGTTCTTGGCCATGAACAGGAGGTGGGTGCAGGGGGTGATGACCCGTGCGTCCTCCATCATGTAGGTCAGCAGTTCGCGGAACAGGCCGGTGTACTGGGCATCCAGTTCGGCATCGCGTTCGCGGACCCGTTGCGCGGCGGTGGCGTCGTTGCCGCGGTAGGCGTCCAGCACGTCGCGTACCAGCCCCAGCGCCAGCTGCCCGAGCACGTTGAGGCCGCGGGTGTGGGGCAACGGCGGGGCCTGGTTGAGCGCGGTGGAGCGCTTGGCGACGTTGGCGGCGTAGTCG
Organism: Luteimonas endophytica; assembly: GCF_029887875.1. Lineage (GTDB taxonomy): Bacteria > Pseudomonadota > Gammaproteobacteria > Xanthomonadales > Xanthomonadaceae > Luteimonas > Luteimonas endophytica. The sequence goes on along the minus strand of NZ_JARXRM010000008.1, from coordinate 114,595 downwards.
CCGATCCGCTCGATGTCCGAGGCGATCCGCAGCGCGGCGAGGATCTCGCGCAAGTCGCGCGCCATCGGCCCGCGCAGGGCCAGCTTCATCACATCGTGGCTGACTTCCTTCTCGAGCGCGTCGATCGCCTCGTCGTTTGCGATGATGCGCGCCGCGGCGGCGTCGTCGCGGCGCTCCACCACGTCGAGCGCGGCCTGCAGCTGGGCGGCGGCCATCCCCCCCATGCGCAGGATCTCGCCCAGCAGCCGCTGGCGTTCCTCGTCGTAGCTCTTGACGATGTGGTCGTGGGGCTGGGTCATGGGAGGGCCGTGATTGGTGATCGGTGATTTGTGGTTGGCAACTGGGTGCTTCGAGGGCCGCGATACTGCTCGTGCGAATCACGAATCACGAGTCACGGCTTCATCCGAAGCGTCCCGTGATGTAGTCCTCGGTCTGCTGTTTCGAGGGGTTCGAGAAGATCGTTTCGGTGGCATCGTGCTCGATCATGTCGCCCAGGTACATGAACGCGGTGTAGTCGGAGACGCGGGCGGCCTGCTGCATGTTGTGGGTGACGATGACGATCGTGTAGTCCTGCTTGAGTTCCGCGATCAGCTGTTCGATCCGGCTGGTGGAGATCGGGTCCAATGCCGAGGTCGGCTCGTCGAGCAGCAGCACTTCCGGGCGCAGGGCGATGGCCCGGGCGATGCACAACCGCTGCTGCTGCCCGCCGGACAGGCCCAGCGCGCTTTGGCCGAGCTTGTCCTTCACCTCGTCCCACAGCGCCGCCTGGACCAGCGCCTGCTCCACCCGTTCGGTCATCCGCGCCTTCGCCAGCTTCTCGTGGTGGCGGATGGCATAGGCCACGTTCTCGAAGATCGTCATCGGGAACGGCACCGGCTTCTGGAACACCATGCCGACCTTGCTGCGCAGGCGGTTCATCGGGTACTTCGGCGCCAGGACGTTCTCGCCGTCCAGCAGCACCTCGCCGCGCGCCTCCTGCTTCGGGTACAGCGCGTAGATCCGGTTGAAGACCCGCAGCAGGGTGGACTTGCCGCAGCCGGACGGGCCGATCAACGCGGTCACGCGCCTTTCGGGCATGTCGAAGTTGATGTTCTTCACGGCGTGGAAATCGCCGTAGTAGAAGTCCAGGCCGCGCGCCGACAGCTTGGCCGGCGGCGGCGCCTTCGCGGAGTCCCGCTCCGGCGTGACTGGATCGATACGGGCGTCGTTCATGACCGGGGTCCGGGAAACGGGAGGAATGGAGATCTTCGCGGCGGCCGGGGCGCGGGCGCCGGCAAGGGCGGGGGCCTGGGTGCGATGTTCGGCCGTGGCGTCCATCGGCGTTCAGTCCTGGACGATGCGGTTGCGCATGACGATGGCGCGGGCCACCAGGCTCACCAGCAGCACGAACATGGTCAGGATGAAGGCGCCGGCCCACGCCAGCGTATGCCAGTTCTCGTACGGGCTCATGGCGTACTGGAAGATCACCACCGGTACGTTGGCGATCGGCGCCAGCAGGTTGCTGCTCCAGTACTGGTTGTTGAGCGCGGTGAACAGCAGCGGTGCGGTCTCGCCGCTGATCCGCGCCAGCGCCAGCAGGATGCCGGTGACGATGCCCGGCAACGAGGCGCGGTACAGGACCTGCACGGTCACCTTCCACTGCGGCACCCCCAGCGAGAGCGCCGCCTCGCGCATCTGCGCCGGCACCAGCCGCAACATCTCGTCGGTGGTGCGCACCACCACCGGCAGCACGATGAAGGCCAGGGCGATGCCGCCGGCGAGGGCGGAGAAGTGCCCCATCTGCGCCACCACCATGGTGTAGACGAACAGCCCGAGCACGATCGAGGGCGCCGACAGCAGGATGTCGTTGACGAAGCGCACGGTCTCGCCGATCCAGCTCTTCTGCGAGTACTCGGCCAGGAAGGTGCCGGCCAGCACGCCGATCGGCGCGCCGAACGCGACCCCCAGCAGGCTCAGCACGGCGCTGCCGAAGAACGCGTTGAGCATGCCGCCGCTGGCGCCGGGCGGCGGGGTCATCTCGGTGAACAGGGCGAGGTTGAGCGAGGCGATGCCGCGGCTCAACGTGGTCCACATGATCCACACCAGCCAGAACAGGCCGAACAGCGTGGCCAGCACCGCCAGCATCTGCACCGCGATGTTCTTGATCCGGCGGTTGCGGTAGAGGGCGACCGCGCTCACAGGTTGCCCTCCCGGCGGCTGAGCCGGCGCAGCATCAGCCGGGCGATGGCCAGCACCACGAAGGTGACCAGGAACAGCACGAACCCGAGCGCGATCAGCGAGGACAGGTACATCGGCGAATCGGCCTCGGCGAACTCGTTGGCGATGGTCGCGGCGATCGAGTTGCCCGGCTCCAGCAGCGATACGGTCAGCCGGTGGGCATTGCCTAGCACGAAGGTCACCGCCATGGTCTCGCCCAGCGCGCGGCCCAGGCCCAGGAACACGCCGCCGACGACCGCCGAGCGGGTGTAGGGCAGCACCACGTCCCAGACCACCTCGGTGGTGGTGGCGCCGAGCGCGTAGGCCGATTCCTTGAGTCGGGTGGGGACGGTGAGGAACACCTCGCGCATCACCGAGGAGATGAACGGGATCACCATGATCGCCAGCACCAGGCCGGCGGTGCCCATGCCCAGGCCTAGCGGTGGGCCGGAAAACAGCGCGCCGACCAGCGGGATCCCGCCGAAGTTGGCGTCGACCCAGGGGTAGACGTGCTGGCCAAGAAACGGCACCAGCACGAACAGGCCCCACATGCCATAGATGATCGACGGAATGCCTGCCAGCAGTTCGATCGCCGCTCCTACCGGTCCGCGCAGCCAGCGCGGCGCGATCTCGGTCAGGAACATGGCGATGCCGAAGCTGATCGGCACCGCGATCACCATCGCGATCAGCGCGGTGACCAGGGTGCCGTAGATCGGCACCAGCGCGCCGAAGTCCTGCAGCACGGGGTTCCAGGCGTCGCGCCAGAGGAACCCGATGCCGAACTTGTCGAACGCCAGACGCCCGCCCCACAGCATCGACAGCGCCGCCGCGCCCAGCGAGACCAGCACGAACACGCCGGCGGCGGTGACCAGCCAGCGGAAGCCCCGGTCGGCGCGGCTGTCGGCGGCATCGCGGCGGGTGGCCGTGTCGAGCGGGAGCGTGGTCGCGTTCATCGGTGCGCTGCGGACCTCAGGAAGTGGAACGCGGTGTCCGCGCCGGGGCGACCGCGGCGCGGGCCGTCAAGCCTTGCTCAGCCCTGGATCTCGGCCGCCCAGTAGGCCTCGACCTGCTCCACCAGCGGTGCGGGCAGCGGCACGAAGTGCAGCTCGTCGGCCTGGGCCTGGCCGTTCTCCAGGGCCCACTTGAAGAAATCGAGGGTCTGCTGCGAGCGCTCGGGGTTTTTCGGCTGCTTGTACATCAGGATGAAGTTGGTGGCGGCCACCGGCCACGATTCCGCGCCGGGCGCGTTGGTGATGACCAGGCTGAAGTCCTCCGAATTGGCCCAGTCGGCGCTCGCAGCCGCCGCCTGGAAGCTCTCGGCGCTCGGCTGTACCCACTGGCCGTCGGCGTTCTGCATCGAGGCGTAGGACATGCCGTTCTGGGTGGCGTACGCCAGCTCGACGTAGCCGATCGAGCCCTTGATCTGCTTGACGTAGGCGGCCACGCCCTCGTTGCCCTTGCCGCCCACGCCGGTCGGCCAGCTGACCGAGGTGCCTTCGCCCACCTGCTCCTGCCACTGCGGGCTGACCTTGGACAGGTAGTTGACCCAGTTGAAGGTGGTGCCGGAGCCGTCCGAGCGGTGCACCACGTTGATCTTGGTCGAGGGCAGCTCGACATCCGGGTTGAGCCCGGCGATCGTCGGGTCGTTCCAGACCGTGACCTTGCCGAGGTAGATGTCGGCGATCAGCGGACCGGTCAGGCGCAGCTGGCCGGGCTCGACGCCCTCGAGGTTGACCACCGGCACCACGCCGCCGATCGCGGACGGGAACTGGGCCAGGCCGGCCTCGGCCAGTTCCTCGGGAGTCAGCGGCTTGTCGGAAGAGCCGAAGTCGACCGTGCCGGCCTTGATCTGGGCGATGCCGCCGCCGGAGCCGATCGACTGGTAGTTGATGCGCGCACCGGTGGCGCGCGAGTAGTCGTCGGACCAGCGCGAAAGCAGCGGATAGATGAAGGTGGCGCCGGCGCCGGTGATCTGCACGTCGACGCGGTCGTCGCTATCGGCGCCGGTCGCGCTCGCGGCGGTGGGCCCCACCGACTGGGCACCGTCGCCGTCGCCGCCGCAGGCGGCCAGGCCGAGCGCGAGGACGGTGGACAACACGAGGGCGGGAGTGCGCTTGATCTGCATTGACGGAACTCCGGGAGGAAGCGGCCGGGTGGCCTGCGGAATGCCGCCATAAAATGATGTTTTTGTTACATCACGATGACAGAAGCGGGGCGATCTGCCGATGTCGCGTGGTGGCGCGGTTTTCCGGCCAGCCCCGGGGGAAGTTCTTCTCCCATCCGGGCGCACGGGCTTGCGCGCATGGCTCCGGCAGGACGCCGCGCCCCGGCCGGCCGGGGGCCGCTTTTGCCTCGGGCCGGACCGGGGCGCATAGCGGCACGGGCCCGCGGCGGCGGATCAGCGATGGATGGCCGACCGAGCCGGGGGCATGCCCCGGGCCGGACGACCCTTGCTCCCGAGCCCGGCAGCGCGCCCGACCGTTTGACTCGGGGGCCATGGGGCGGGAAAAAAAAGCGGGCCCGCAGGCCCGCGCAAGGGGGGAATTCGACAGGGGGAGAGAGACCCGACGAGCTCGATGCGCGCAAACGCGCATCCGGCACCGCCATTGCAGCGCTCGGGCGTGTTGGCGGCGTGTCAATGCTGTGACGTCCCGATGACAGCGGCGCCCGCAGCCGAACCGCTCAGCGGCGGTAGGCGCGGGTCAGGGTGTCCAGGTGCACGCGTTCGGCGTCGCGCAGGAACGGCGCGATCAGCATCAGCACCTGGACGATGCCGTCGCGGATCGCCGCCTGCTCGTCCTTGCCGCCGCGCACCGCGGCGTAGTCGAGCCAGAACGTCGCCACCACCAGGATGTTGGTGCTCGCCGCGTCCAGTTCGGCGGCCGAACCCCGGATCACTCCGGCCCGCGCCAGGCCGCGCATCACCTCGCGTGCGCGCTGGTCGGCGCGGCGCAGGATCCGGGCGAAGCGGATCCGCAGGCGGCGGTTGCGGCTGAGGATCTCGAGCAGGTCGCGGTAGAGGAAGCGGTAGTCCCAGATGCACTCGAACACCAGGTGCAGCCGCAGCCAGATGTCCTCGAGTCCGGGCAGGCGGTCCTCGGGCCCGGGCAGGGCGTCGTCCATGCGCTGCTCGAAGCGCGCGAACAGCTGCTCGATGATGTCGTCCTTGTTGCGGAAGTGGTAGTACAGGTTGCCGGGGCTGATCTCCAGCTCGTCGGCGATGTGGTTGGTGGTCACCGTCGGTTCGCCCTGCGCGTTGAACATCGCGAGGGCGCGGTCGAGGATGCGCTGGCGGGTATCGCGCGCCATCTGCGGGACGGTCGCGGGCTCAGGCGGTGAGCTTGGCCACCAGTTCCACGTATCTGCGCATCGCCTCGTCCCGCGGGGTGCCCTGCAGCTTCGCCCAGGCCTCGTACTTGGCGGTGCCGACGAAGTCGAAGAACCCCGGTTTCGGGCCGCTGACGTCGCCTTCGGCACCCTGCTTGTACAGCGCATAGAGCCGCAGCAGCGTGTCGTTGTCGGGGCGTTCTGTCAGTCCCTTGACGTCCCTGGCGGCCTGCTCGAAATCGCGCTTGAGGTCCGACATGCGTGTGCTCCTGGCGGGGAGCGCAGGTGATAGCACGGGGGTTCGGGGGGGTCAACGGCACCGGAACGCCCGCGCGCTCCATGCGCGGGCGCTCCCCCCAAGGGTGTCAGGTGCCGACCACGCCGCCGTCGCGGCGCGTCACCACCAGGGTCGCCGAGCGCGGCTTCAGCATGCCGCCGGGCCAGCCGCCGCCGCCGGACTCGGCGGGGTGCTGGATGTTGACGAACATCGTGCGGCTGTCGGGGGTGGTGACCACACCGGTCACCTCGCAACCCGGCGGGCCCACCAGGAAGCGCTTGATCGCGCCGCTGGCCGGGTCGGCGACCAGCATCTGGTTGTTGCCGAACGGACCGCTGCCGAGCTGGCTGCCGCTCATGTCGGTCTGGATCCAGAGCAGGCCATGGGCATCGAACCACAGCCCGTCCGGGCTGGCGTGGATGGCATCGACGCCGAGCGGAGCGCCGTCCGGACCGAGGCTGTCGTGTTCCGGACCGCTGAGCAGGAACACGTCCCAGTCGAAGCGCAGCCAGTCGCCGCGCTCCATGAACCGGATGACATGGCCGTAGGCGTTGGGGCCGCGCGGGTTGGGGCCGTCGACATCGCCGGCGGAGCGGCTGGAATTGTTGGTGAGGGTGAAGTAGACCTCGCCGGTGCGCGGATCGACCGCACCCCATTCGGCCCGGTCCATCGGCGTGGCGCCGGCGACGTCGGCGGCCAGGCGGGTGTTGACCAGCACGTCGGCCTGGTCCTCGAACCGCACGCCCGCAGCCGCGGCGGCTGCGGCGAAGCCGGGGTCGCCGATGTCGAGCGGCCGCCATTCGCCGCTGCCGTCGTCGGCGAAGCGCGCGACGTACAGCGTGCCGTGGTCGAGCAGTGCGCCGCTGGCGCTGCCCGGCACGTAGCTGTCCCGGCTGACGAAGCGGTAGACGTACTCGTTCTGGGCGTCGTCGCCCATGTAGGCGACCAGCCGCTGACCCGGGCGCGGCTGTGCGAATACCAGTCCCTCGTGGGCGAACCGCCCCAACGCGGTGCGCTTGACCGGGGTGCTGTCGGGATCGAACGGGTCGATTTCGACGATCCAGCCGAAGTGATTGGGCTCGTTGCGGTAGTCCAGCGCCGGGTCGTCGCCCAGGGCGGTGGCATCGAAGCGCGGCTCCACGGTTTCCCAGCCGTAGCGGCCGGCGCTGGTGGCCACCCCGTAGCGCGCGTGCTCGCGCGGCCGCTCGCCGCGGTTGACGAAGTACCCGGCCCAGTTCTCCTCGCAGGTCAGGTAGGTCCGCCACGGAGTGTGGCCGTGGGCGCAGTTGTTGAGCGTGCCGCGGGTGCGGGTGCCCTCCGGGCTGTAGGCGGTGCGCAGCAGGCGATGGCCGCGCGCCGGCCCCGCGATCTCCATCGGCGTGGCGCCGGTGATGCGGCGGTTGTAGCGCCCGCGCACGGTTTCCCAGGTGTCGCGACGGCGTCGGATCTCGACCACGCTCACGCCATGGGCGGCGATCTCCTTGCGCACCTGCCCGGGATCGCGCCTACCGCCGGAGTCGACCGGGCCATCCGCATGCAGGGCGGCCTGGTCGATGTATTCGTGGTTCATCACCAGCAGGCCCATGCCCTGCTTGAACGGCGGCGCCTTCTGCAGCGGGAAGAAGTGCATACCGTCGTGGTGCATGCCGACCTGCTGTTCCTGGTCGGCGCCGCTGTTGAGGCCGCCGTCCAGGTAGCGTGGATAGGACCCGGTGATCGGTTCGCCCCAGGGCAGGATCACCGAGACCGCGTACTCGGGCGGGACCACGACCTCGGCGCCGCGGCCGACCGGCACCGCGCTGAACCCCAACGGTTCCCCGCGCGGCCGCCGTGGCGGCTTGCGGGCGTGGGTGGGGTCCGGTACGGCCGCGGCCGCCGCACCGAACAGGCCGGCGCCCATGGCCAGGCCAAGCCCGCCCTGGAGCAGCCGGCGCCGCGCCATGCGGGTGCGCAGCACGTCGGCGAAGTGCGTGTTTCCGGACCGGTTGCTGTCTTCGTGGTCGAAATCGCGGTCACCGTACGCGACGGATCGGTCCTGCTCGGTCATTGCCTGGCTGCCTCGCTGGTCTGGATGGACGAAGACCGGCCCCCCGACGGCACGCTAGTCGGCGGGTATTGCAGGCGCGTGTCGCCGGCGGGGGATTGGGTGGAGCGCCGGGCCGGTCCGCGGCCTCGCCTAGGCATCACCGGCGACGGTGGCTATGCTGGACCGGGGAGGCCCCGGGCCGGGGCGGACGCACGTTCGTGGAGGGAAGACATGGGCTACTTCGTCACCGGCGCGACCGGCTTCATCGGCCGGTTCCTGGTCGCCAACCTGCTGCGGCGCAAGGGCACGATCCACGTGCTGGTGCGTAGGGATTCGCGCAAGAAGTTCGACGCGATCGCCGGGAAGATGGGCTGGGACCCCAAACGGGTCGTTCCCGTCGACGGCGACATGACCCGCCCGCGCTGCGGCCTGACCGCCGCGCAGGTACGCGCCCTGAACGGCAAGGTGAAGCACTTCTTCCACCTGGCCGCGATCTACGACCTGACCGCCGGCCTCGAGGCGCAGCAGGCAGCCAACGTCGACGGCACCCGCAACGCGCTGGAACTGGCGGCCGCGCTCGAGGCGGGATGCTTCCACCATGCCAGCTCGATCGCCGTCGCCGGTCTCTATCCCGGGATCTTCCGCGAGGACATGTTCGACGAGGCGGAAGGCCTGGACGATCCCTACCTGCGCACCAAGCACGAATCGGAGCGGCTCGTGCGCGGGGAGACCCGGCTGAAATGGCGGGTCTACCGCCCCGGCATGGTGGTCGGGCACTCGCAGACCGGCGAGATCGACAAGATCGACGGGCCCTACTACTTCTTCACCATGATCAAGAAGCTGCGCCAGGCGCTGCCGCCGTGGATGCCCACGCTCGGGCTGGAAGGCGGGCGCATCAACCTGGTGCCGGTGGACTTCGTGGCCGACGCCATGGACCACATCGCCCACCGGCCGCGCCTGGACGGCCACACCTTCCACCTCACCGACCCGGAGCCGCTGCGTGTGGGCGAGGTGCTCAACACCTTCTGCCGCGCCGGGCACGCGCCGGAGATGACCATGCGCATCGACGCGCGGATGTTCGCGTTCGTCCCCGGGAGCATCCGCACCGCGGTCGGCAACCTGCCGCCGGTGCGGCGGATGCTGGGCATGCTGCTGCGCGACTTCCGGATCCCGAAGGACGTGCTCAAGTTCATCACCTATCCCACCCGCTTCGACAGCCGCGAGGCCGAGCGCGCCCTCAAGGGCAGCGGCATCGCGGTGCCGCGCCTGGAGGACTACGCCTGGCGGCTGTGGGACTACTGGGAGCGCCACCTGGATCCCGACCTGTTCGTCGATCGCACCCTCAAGGGCAAGGTCCGCAACAAGGTGGTGGTGATCACCGGCGGCTCCTCCGGCATCGGCCTGTCGACCGCGCGCCGGGTCGCCGAGGCCGGCGCGGTCACGGTGATCGTCGCGCGCGGCAAGGACGAGCTGTACCGCGCCCGCGACGAGATGCGCGCCGCCGGCGGCAAGGTGCACGCCTATACCGCGGACCTGGCGGACCTGGCCGACTGCGACCGGCTGGTGGCGGAGATCCTGCAGGCGCACGGCCACGTCGACATCCTGGTCAACAACGCCGGACGCTCGATCCGGCGCTCGATCGAGCTCAGCTACGACCGCTTCCACGACTTCGAGCGCACCATGCAGCTCAACTATTTCGGCAGCCTGCGCCTGATCATGGGGTTCATGCCGTCGATGACGAAGCGCCGCAAGGGCCACATCATCAACATCAGCTCGATCGGGGTACTGGCCAACTCCCCGCGGTTCTCGGCCTACGTGGCCTCCAAGGCCGCGCTGGACGCGTTCAGCCGCTGCGCCCAGGGCGAGCTGTCCGGCAAGGGCATCAGCTTCACCACCGTCAACATGCCGCTGGTGAGGACGCCGATGATCGCGCCGACCAGGATGTACGAGAGCGTGCCGACGCTGGCGCCGGAGGAGGCGGCCGACCTGCTGGTCAGGGCGATCATCGAACGGCCCAGCCGCATCACCACCCGCCTGGGCGTGTTCGCGGCGCTGGTCAACGCGGTGGCGCCGAAGGCCTACGAGGTGATCATGAACACGGCCTTCGAACTGTTCCCGGATTCGGCCGCCGCGCGCGGCGACAAGCCGTCCACCAGGGAGGTCGCGCCGAGCCAGGAACAGATCGCGTTCGCCGCGCTGATGCGCGGGGTGCACTGGTAGCCGCGGCCCCCACGCCGGCCGGGCCGGACCCAGCCGGCGCCGCGCTCAGTACGTGCGGCACTGCCTGAAGCGGACCGGCACGTCGCTCTCGGCCGGCGGGGTGAGCTGGACGCGCGAGGCCGCCAGCTCCGGATAACGCTCGACGAGCGGGCAGATCGCCGCCATCGCGTCGCTCTGTGTGTCCAGCAGCACCACCTCGAGGGTGGACTGGGTGGCCCAGAACGCCCGGTCCACCATCGGCAGGGTGGCGATGGCGCTGACCACGGCCTCGCGCTGCTGCGCCGCTGTCAGCGCCGGGCCAGCCTGGGGCGCCCCGGTAGCATCCGCGGCGGGGGCGGCCACCTGGTCCGGGGCCTGGCCGGGCGCGGGCCTGGCCGCGGCGGGTGCCGCTGCGGGGGCGGCCTCGGCCGGCCCGGTCGCGCGGGGCGGCAGCAGCAGGTAGACGGCGATCCCGGCCAGCACCGCCAGCAGCCAGGCCAGGATGGTGCGCTGGCGGGCGCGACGCGCGGCGGCGGCGCGGATGCCGGCCAGCTGCTCCGGGCGCACCAGGTCGCGCAACTCCGGCCACAGGGTGGCGCCGTCGAGCAGCTCGATGTTGTGCATCGCTGCGGTCCGGCGCGCCTCGTCGGAGATCTTCCCCTGGGTGAACAGGAACCCGCCGCTGGCGTTCGCCAGGCGCACGTCGTTGGCGAGCTCCTTGACCGTGGCGTTGCCGAGCACGAACGCGCTGCCGTGCTTGCACGAGAGCAGCCAGCGCCGGCCGTCGCGTTCGAGGGTGTAGTCCTTGTCTCCGGCGGCGACCTCGTGGTCGAACACCCGGTTGAAGCCGCGCCGCGCGAGAGCTTCCAGCACCAGGTGGATGAATTCGCGCCAGGAGGTGCCGGAAAGGGCGCTGATGCCCGACTCGGTCTCGTCGCGGCGCAGCAGCACCTTGCGGATGTACAGCGTGGCGGCACCGCCCAGCAGCAGCACGACCGCCACGACCACCGCCCATTGCAGACCTGCACTCACGCCAAGCACCCCTGTCCTGTTGCGATGCCCGCCGGCGCGGGTGGGCAGGAAGGATAGTCGGAATCGCGCGGCGGGTTAAGCGCGCGAGCACCGGGCGGCCCGACGACCATCCGCGCCGGCAGCTCCCGCGATGCGCGCGGGGCGGCCGGTGATGCCCGCCGCGGGGCCGGGTCGCCTGGACGGCCGAGCGGATCAGCCGGCTGCGGGCTTGCGCGGGCGGGTGGTCGCGGCGGGCCGCTTGGCCGCCTTGCGCGTGGCCTTCTTGGCCACCGGCCGGGCGGCCGCTACCTTGCGCGCGGCCGGGGTGCTGGACTGTCGCCGCAGCTCCGCGGTCAGCGCGTCGACGCGCCGGGTCAGTTCGGTCAGGTCCTCCCGGTTGGGCACGCCCAGGCCGAGCAATGCGCGCTGCACGCGTTCCTCGAACACCTTTTCCAGGCGGTCCCAGGTGTCGGTGGCACGATGGCGAGCCTGGCCGACCCGGGATTCGACCGCATCGCGGACCACGTCGGCCTGGCCACCGGCGAACCTGCGCGCGTGCTCCTCGACGGTCTGACCCTCGCGCACCAGCGCCTCGAACAGGCGGGTGCCCTCGGCCTGGGCGCGTCCGAACGCACCGACCCCGGCCAGCCAGATCTGCTGCGCCGATTCGCTCAGGCTGCGCGACAGGCCTTCGCCCTGCCGTTCGGCGCCGGCCGACGCGCTGCTGCGCCGGGCGCCGGTCTTCTTCGCTGTCTTCTTGAACTTGGCCATGTTGCCTCCGTTTGCCGCGAAAGGTACGCAGCAGAGCATCACGGCGGCGTCTAGAGCATTCACACCACCGGCGAACGGCGTCGAGCCGGACCGCGCGCGGCGAGGAGGCGCTCGGTATCGTCCAGGGCGTGGCGCAGGCGTGCGGTGGTGTCGGTGCTGCGCGGGCCGGGCGCCTGCAGCCCGTGGAGCAGGGTGCGGCCGGGATCGTCGAGCACGTCCATGCGCAGCCGGAGCCGGTGCGCAGCCAGAAGCGGTACCAGCTCGCCGGCGCGCCGGCGCAGGTCGTCCAGGGTGTTGCGGTAGGCCAGTTCGCAGATCCGCTGCCGCGCCGAGAAGCTGAAGGCATTGGCGAAGAACAGGTCGCCATCCGCAGGGCCGGGCTCGAACACCATCTGGTCCACCGCAGGGTATTGGCGCGCATAGCGCGCCAGCCCCACCTCCATGCGCGACTGCAGCAGGGTGCGGAAGGTCTGGGACAGCACCGCCGGCAGGCCGCGTTCGGCGAGGCGCCGCGGGTCGTCGGGCCGGCCCCGGGTGCCGCCGCCCGCCGCGCTGTTGAACGGCACCAGCGGATTGATCCCGATCAGCAGGTCGACGCCGCGCTCCAGCAGCACCGAGGCGTGCAGGGTGCGGCGCAGTGCGCCGTCGACGAAGTGTCGGCCGCGGATCTCGACCGGCGGGTAGAGTCCCGGCAGGGCCGCGCTGGCCTGCACGGCCACCGAGATCGGCACGTCGTCCCAGCCCTCGCCGCCGAACAGCACCGATTCGCCGCTGTCCAGGTCCACCGCGACCACGTGCAGGCGGCCGTCGAGCCGGCGGAAGTCGTTGCTGCGGCCGCGCCGGGTCAGCACCCCCCGCAGGAAACGCTCCAGTTCGCGGTTGTCGAACAGCCCGGTGGGCAGCATCCCGCCCAGCCCCGCGTCGCTGCCGCGGCGCGCAGCGGCCAGGCCGAGCCGCCGCTGCCACCATCGCAGGGTCAGCCGCGGAAGGCCGGCGGCGCGGCGCAGGTATTCCGGCAGCGCCGGTCGCATGAACACACCGGGGCGGAAGCGAACGTCGTCGCTGTCGCCGGTGATGAGGATCCGGCACATCGATCCGGTGTCGATGCGGTTGGCCAGGCCCGCGGCGAGGAACGCGCCGCTGCTGATGCCGACGTAGCAGTCGAGCGCGGTGGGATCGAAGCCTTCCAGCGCCTCGTCGAGGGCGCGCAGCGCGCCCAGCTCGTACATGCCCCCGAGCGGGCCGCCGCCGGCGACGGCCAGGCCGATGCGCGGCGGGCGGCGGCGGCTCGGCCTGCGCCGGGCGGGATGCAGTGAGAGCATGCGGTCGGATCCGGTGGGACCGGGCCAGTGTAACCGCGGCGCCGGACTTGCCCCGCCGCCGCGCCAGCGCCGATCATGGCGTCATGTCCCGCCACCACGACGTCATTGCGCGGCTGTCGCGCCGGGTCGGCTGGCACCAGGCTTTGCATGACCCGGCCGACCCGCGCAACGCGCTGCGCTGGCTGCCGGAGCTGCGGCGCTGGCAGGCGCAGCGGCTGGAGCGCAGCTTCGCGCGGTTCCTCGAGGATCCACGGCGCCGCGCCGCGGCCCGGTTCTTCCTGCAGGACGTCTACGGCGACCACGACTTCGCCCGCCGCGACGCCGACATCGTGCGGGTGATCCCGATGATGCAGAAACTGCTGCCACCGCGGCTGCTCGACACCATCGCCTCGGCGATCGAGCTGGGGGCGCTCAGCCAGGCCCTGGACCTGCGCATGGCCGCGGCCCTGCAGCACCTGGCGCCGCGCGGCCGGCGCCTCACCCAGGACCTGTATGGACGCGCCTATCGCGAAGTCGGCCTGCCGCGGCTGCGCGCGCACCAGATCGCGATGATCGAGGAAGTCGGCAGCGGTTTCGGCCGCGCCCTGAGGCAGCGCGGGGTGGCGGCGCTGCTGGCGTTCTCGCGCGGCCCGGCGCGGCTGGCCGGATTGAACGAACTGCAGGGCTTTCTGGAGCGCGGATACGCCGCGTTCGATCAGCTGGGCGAGGTCGAGGGTTTCGTGGGGGAGATCGGCGCGGAGGAGCGCGCCGCGATGCAGCGGCTGTTCGAGGAGCACCCGCAGCCGTTCGGCCAGGCCTGAGCGCTCAGGCCGCGAACTTTTCCTCCAGCACCCGACGGATCTCCCCCTCGATCGGACCGTGCATCGCCGAAAGCAGGAACCCCAGCTTGGCGGTGACGTGCAACGCGTCCGGCGCCAGCTCGATTCGGCCGTTCACTCCGGAGCGCTCGAAGCGGAGCTGGTCGCCATCCCATGCGTATTCCATCCCGAAGCGCTCCGACAGCTTCCGGGCCACCTCCTCGATCCGTGCGCGCGCCTCCGGCATCGGCAGGGAGTGGGGGTGGTGGATGTCGATACCGGCCATGGCGCGTTCTCGCTGGGTGTGGACGACCATTCTGGCGCTGCGCGGGCGCCTGTCCAAGTGGGTCGACGTGCTAGATTCCCGCCGGATGGAAGTCCTGAAGCTGCGATTCACCTCGGCCGCCCGGCCCGACCTGCCGCTCGGCGTGGGCATGCACGGCATCGGACGGGCGCGTAGCCGCGGCGAACTGGACGTGGTCGGCAACGGCCAGCCGGCGGTGGTGCGCTTCTGCGTCGACCGGCGCGGGGTGTGGCTGACGGTGGCCGAGGGAGAACGCGGCGTGCACGTCAACGGCCGCGAGATCCGCAGGCTCGCGATGCTGCGCATCGGCGACACGGTGTACGTCGACGGGATCGAGATGCGCCTGGTCGGCGAGCGGCGGCAGGCGGCCCCGGCGGGCGCGCCGGCGCCCGAGCCGGACCCGGATCCCAGGGTGGTGTTGCGCGGTGTCGGTGGTCAGCACCACGGCCGCAGTTTCACCCTGGAGCGGCCCCGCACCGTGGGGCGCGCCGCCGAGTCGGACATCCGCATCGACGACGCCGCCTTCGCCGAGCGGCATGCGCGGCTCGAACTGGGCGAGGGCTGCGTGCTCCTGCGCGATCTCGGTTCGGACGAGGGCAGCGTGGTGAACGGAGAATCGGTGCGCGACGCGGTGCTGCTGCCGGGCGACCAGGTGGTGTTCGATTCGCACCACCGCTTCGTGGTGGAGGCGCCGGTGCGCGCCTTCGCCGGACAGGAGCCGATTGCCGATGCGGTCGCGCGATCGGACGCCGCCGCGCCGGCGCCGGTACGCGCCGGGAGCGAAGCTCGCCGTGCCTGGCGCCTGCCCTGGCTGCTGCTGGCGGCGCTGGCGCTGGCGGCGCTGCTGAGCCTGCTGCTGCTCTACGGCAGCGGCTGACGCCTGGTCCGACGCAGCCTGCGCCACAGCCGCCAGCCGAGCAGCAAGCCCAGGATCGAGGCGTACAGCAGCGGTTCGCGGACGTCGGATTTCACGATCCACCAGAAGTGCAGCACCGCCAGCGCCGCGACTGCATACACCAGCCTGTGAAGGCGGCCCCAGTTGCGCCCCAGCCGCCGCATCCAGCCGCGGGTTGAGGTGATCGCCAGCGGCACCAGCAGCAGCCAGGCGGCGAAACCCACCGTGATGTACGGCCGCTCGACGATCTCCTCGAACAGCGTGAGCCAGTAACCGCGCAGGTCCAGCACCAGCCAGGCGGAGAAGTGCAGGCTGGCATAGGCGAACGCGTAGAGGCCGAGCATGCGCCTGAAGCGCAGCAGCAGCGGCTGGCCGCTCAGCTGGCGCAGCGGGGTGATCGCCAGGGTGATCAGCAGCAGCCGCAGCGCCCAGATGCCGAGCCGGTGCTCGATCTCGGCCACGGGATCGGCGCCGAGCGCATCGATGTCGGCCTCGCTGAACACCTGCCAGAACTGCCAGGCGAGCAGCGCCAGCGGCGCCAGCGCGAGGGCGTGGACAGCGGCCTTGGCGACGAGGAGGGGATTGCCGGTCGGCGTCGCCGTGCCGCGCCCAGACGCCAGGAACCCCTTCGGGCTCAGAACCACTTTTCCAGGTCCATGCCTGCGTACATCGAACCGACCTGGTCGGCGTAGCCGTTGAACATCCGGGTTTCGATGCGGTTGGCGAACAGCTTGCCGGCGCTGCCGGCGATCCGGCGCTCGGTCTTCTGGCTCCAGCGCGGGTGGTCCACCTGCGGATTGACGTTGGAGAAGAACCCGTACTCCGACGGCTGCAGGTCGTTCCAGGCGGTCGGCGGCATTCTTTCGACGAAGTCGATCGCGACGATCGACTTGATGCTCTTGAAGCCGTACTTCCACGGCACCACCAGCCGCAGCGGCGCGCCGTTCTGCTGCGGCAGCGGCCGTCCGTACATGCCGGTGGCGAGCAGGGCCAGCGGGTGCATGGCCTCGTCGATGCGCAGGCCCTCCCGGTAGGGCCAGTCGATCGAGCGGTAGCGGATGCCCGGCATCTGCTCGCGATCGGCGAGGGTGGCGAAGGCGACGTACTTCGCCTTCGAGGTCGGGGCGAAGCGCCGCAGCACCGCGCCCAGCGGAACCCCCAGCCACGGGATCACCATCGACCAGCCCTCCACGCAGCGCAGCCGGTAGGTGCGCTCCTCGGGCAGCAGGCCGCGAAGCAGCTCGTCGAGCAGCAGGGTTCCGGGGCGCTCGCACTCGCCGCCGACGGCCACGTTCCAGGGCTCGAGCCGCAGCGTGCGCGCCGCGCGCGACGGGTCCGCCTTGCCGGTGCCGAACTCGTAGAAGTTGTTGTAGGTGCTGGCGTCCTGGAAGCGGGTCAGCGGCTCCTCGGTGTCGAAGCCGGCGGCGACCTCGGCGGCGCCGGGCACCGGACGTGCCGGTGGCGGCGGCTCGGCGTCGGCGCAGCCGGCCAGGCCCAGGGCCGGGGCCCCGGCGAGGGCCGCCAGCAGCCGACGCCGCGATCGATAGACGGTTTCATCGGTAACCTCCGCGGCGGAGATCCGCAGGGCATCGCGCAGGTTCATCGGTTGGCTCCGGGCTGGGCGGCAGTTGGATTGGACATCGCAACGGGAAGAAGGTTGCGCCGCACCCGATGATGCGCTGCGGCATACTACGGGCCCGTCGTGATCCGAGCGAAAGGCCACCGATGTCGCGAGCGTACAACTTCAGCGCCGGCCCCGCGGCATTGCCGGAACCGGTCCTGCGCCAGGCGCAGCAGGAGATGCTCGAATGGCGCGACGCCGGCGCCTCGATCGTGGAGCTCAGCCATCGCGGTCCCGAGTTCATGGCGGTGGCGGCCGAAGCGGAGGCCGACCTGCGCCGACTGCTCGGCGTGCCGGACGACTACGCGGTGCTGTTCGGCGGCGGCGGCGCCACCACCCAGCAGGCGTTGATCGCGCTGAACTTCGCCGCCCCGGGGCAGCCGGCGGACTACGTCGTCACCGGGCACTGGGGGCGAACTGCGCTGCGCCAGGCCGCCCCGTACGTGGACCTGCGCATCGCCGCCAGCGGCGAGACCGGCGGCTTCCGCGAGATCCCCGCGCGAGCGGACTGGCGCCTGTCGGACGATGCCGCCTACGTGCACATCACCGCCAACGAGACCATTCACGGGGTGGAATTCCGCGACACGCCGGAGGTGGGCGGGGTGCCGCTGTTCGCCGATTTCAGTTCCAGCATCGCCTCCGAGCCGCTCGACATCGCCCGCTACGGCCTGATCTACGCCGGCGCGCAGAAGAACCTCGGGCCGGTCGGCATCGGGGTGGTGATCGTGCGCCGCGAGCTGCTCGAGCGCCCCGGACAGCCGCGCGCGGACATCTTCGACTATCGCCTGCAGCTGGCCGCCGACTCGATGCTCAACACCCCGCCGAGCTGGAACTGGTACATGCTGGGGCTGACCGTGAAATGGATGCTGGCCGAGGGTGGGGTGGAGGAGTTCGCGCGCCGCAGCGCCGCCAAGTCCGGGCTGCTGTACCGCGAGATCGACGACTCCGGCGGTTTCTACCGCAACGACGTGGCCGCGGCCGCGCGTTCGCGGATGAACGTGCCGTTCTTCCTCCACGATGCCGCGCTGGACGCCGGTTTCCTGGCCGAGGCCCGCGCGGCGGGACTGATCGGGCTCAAGGGCCATCGCGTGCTCGGCGGCATGCGCGCCTCGCTCTACAACGCGATGCCGGTCGAGGGCGTGCAGGCACTGGCCGGCTTCATGCGCGACTTCAGGCAGCGCCATGGGTGAGCGGCCACGCTTGGCCGATGCCCTGTCGGCACCGGCCATGGCCGCGAACGCCCGGCCATGGATGGCCGGGCGGGCCGGCCCGAAGCCCGTGTCCTCCCGTCATGGGCGATGCCTCGAAGACCGCCCGCGTCGTTCCCGCAGGCCCCACCAGCGAGCGAGTTGATGGCCACCGAACCGAAGAAACGCACCAGCAAGCAGCCGAAGCCCGCCGTCGCCGACCTGTCCGCGGTCCGCGAGCAGATCGACGGCATCGACCGCGAGATCCAGGCGCTGATCGCCGAGCGCGCGCTGTGGGCCCACCAGGTCGGCAAGGCCAAGGGCAAGCTCGCCGCCGCGGTCGACTATTACCGTCCCGAGCGCGAGGCGCAGGTGCTGCGGCGGGTGGTCGACCGCAACGACGGGCCGCTCTCGGACGAGGTGCTGGTGCGGCTGTTCCGCGAAATCATGTCGGCCTGCCTGGCGCAACAGGAGCCGTTGAAGGTCGGCTATCTCGGGCCGGAGGGCACGTTCTCGCAGCAGGCCGTGCACAAGCATTTCGGCCATTCCGCGCGCGGGCTGCCGCTGGCCAGCGTCGAGGAGGTCTTCGACGAGGTCGCCTCGGGCACCGCAGACTTCGGGGTGGTCCCGGTGGAGAATTCGGGGCAGGGGACCATCCAGTCCACCCTCGACCTGTTCCTGACCTCGCCGCTGAAGATCTGCGGCGAGGTCGAGCTGCGCGTGCACCAGTACCTGCTCTCGCGTACCGGCCGCATCGAGGACGTGGAACGGGTGTATTCGCACGGGCTGTCGCTGGCCCAGTGCAGGTCGTGGTTGCGCCAGCACCTGCCGGGGGCCGAGAAGCAGGCGGTGGCGAGCAACGCCGAGGCGGCGCGCCGCGCCCGCAACGCCGACGACGCCGCGGCGATCGCCGGCGAGAACGCGGCCCACGTCTACGGGCTGAAGGTGGTCGCCGGGCCGATCGAGGACCGCGACGACAACACCACCCGGTTCCTGGTGATCGGGCGCGCCTCGTTCCCGCCGTCGGGGCACGACCGCACTTCGCTGATGGTGTTCATCCGCGACCAGCCCGGCGCGCTCTACAAGATCCTCGAGCCGCTGGCGCGGCGGGACATCAGCATGAACCGGATCGAGTCGCGGCCCGCGCACGGCGCGCTGTGGCAGTACGCGTTCTTCATCGACGTGGCCGGGCATGTCGACGAGTCGCCGTTGAAGGACGCGCTGGGCGAGATCGACGAGTTCGCCGGCGACGTGCGGGTGCTGGGCTCGTACCCGGTGGCGGTGCCGTGAGGCCGGGAACGGTGACTTCGGATCCGGGAATCGGAAACAGCGCCGCCCCATGCTTCGCTGCCCTCGCGCAGCCGGGCCTCCGCGCGCTGAAGGCCTACGATCCGGGCCATGACCTGGTGGCGCTGCGCGCGCGCCACGGCGCCGGGCGGCTGGTCGAGCTTGGCGCCAACGAGAACCCGTATGGTCCCAGCCCGCTGGCGGTCGCCGCGGCGCGCGACGCCCTGGGCACCGCGCATCGCTACCCGGATCCGCTCGGCGGCGGGCTCAAGCAGGCGCTCGCCGCGCGGCTCGGCGTCGCGCCGGCGCAGCTGCTGCTCGGCAACGGCTCGCACGAGCTGCTGATGCAGTTCGCGCAGGCCTTCGCCGGCCCCGCAGCCGGGGTGGCGATGTCGCAGTACGGGTTCGCGGTCTACGCGCTGGCGGCGCAGGCGGCCGGCGCACCGCTGCGGATCGCCCCGGCGCTGCCGGCCGGCCACGCGATGGCGCGCGGCCACGACCCCGAAGCGCTGCTGGCCGCGGCGCGCGGCGAAGACGTGCGCCTGCTGTACCTGGCCAATCCGAACAACCCCACCGGCACCTGGATCGACGCCGATGCGCTGGCGCGGCTGCTCGACGGCCTGCCACCGGAGGTGCTGGTGGTGGTGGACGAGGCCTACGCGGAATTCGTCGACGCACCCGGCTACGCCAGCGCGCTGGCGCTGCTGCCGCGCTACCGCAACCTGGTGGTCACGCGTACTTTCAGCAAGGCGCATGCGCTGGCCGGGCTGCGTGTGGGCTACGCGGTGGGCGACGCCGCGCTGGTGGCGGTGATGGAGCGGTTGCGCGAGAGCTTCAACGTCAATTGCGTGGCGCTGGCAGCGGCGACCGCGGCGCTCGGCGACCAGGCACACCTGCGGGAAGGCGTGGCCGCGAATGCGCGCGAGCGCGCGCGGCTCACCGAAGGCCTGCGCGAGCGCGGCCGCTTCGTGCATCCTTCGCAGACCAATTTCCTGCTGGTGGAATTCGGCAGCGCCACCGCCGCGACCGAGGCGGCGCTGCTGCGGCAGGGCGTGGTGGTGCGGCCGATGGCCGGTTACGGGCTACCCGATTGCCTGCGCATCAGCGTGGGGACCGCGGCCGAGAACGTCCGCCTGCTGCAGGCGCTCGACGGGGCCGGTCCATGAGCGGCGAGGCCCGGCTGGACTGGCGCGCCCGCGGCGGCGCGCCGCTGCGCGGCGAACTCCGGGTCCCCGGCGACAAGTCGGTCTCGCACCGGGCGGTCATGCTGGCTTCGCTGGCCGACGGCGTGTCGCGGATCGAAGGCTTCCTGGAGGGGCAGGATGCGCGCGCCACCGAGGCGATCTTCCGCCGGCTCGGGGTCCGCATCGAGGCGCCCGCCGAGGGCGTGCGGATCGTCCGCGGGGTCGGCATCGATGGGCTGCGCGCCGCGCCGGGCGCGCTGGACTGCGGCAACGCCGGGACCGCGATGCGCCTGCTCGCGGGGTTGCTCAGCGGCCAGGCATTCGAATCCGAACTGTGCGGGGACGTTTCGCTGTCGAAGCGGCCGATGGGCCGGGTGATCGAGCCGCTGGCGCGGATGGGAGCGCACATCCACAGCGCTGGCGGCGGCCTGCCGCCGTTGCGAATCCACCCGAGCAACGAACTTCAAGCCATTGAATTCACTGCGGATATCGCCAGCGCCCAGGTGAAGTCCGCGATCCTGCTCGCCGGTCTCTACGCGCAGGGCGAGACCGTGGTGCACGAGCCGCAGCCGACCCGCGACTACACCGAGCGGATGCTGGCGGCGTTCGGCTGGCCGATCGAGTTCGCGCCCGGGCATGCGCGCCTGCGCGGCGGCCACCGGCTGCACGCCGCCGACGTGGCGGTGCCCGCCGATTTCTCGTCGGCGGCGTTCTTCCTGGTCGCGGCGAGCCTGGTACCCGGTTCGGACCTGGTGCTGCGCCGGGTGGGAATGAATCCGCGCCGCACCGGCCTGCTGCCGGTGCTGCGGGCGATGGGCGCCGATATCGCCGAGGAGAATCCCGGCGAGCAGGGCGGCGAGCCGGTCGCCGACCTGCGGGTCCGCCACGCCCCGCTGCACGGCATCGAGGTGCCGCGCGCGCACGTTGCCGACATGATCGACGAGTTCCCGGTGCTGTTCGTGGCGGCCGCCCTGGCCGAAGGAAGCACCCGGGTGCAGGGCGCCGCGGAGTTGCGGGTCAAGGAATCGGACCGGATCGCGGCGATGGCGACCGGCCTGCGCGCGCTGGGCGCGCGGGTCGATGAAACGCCGGACGGCGCGGTGATCCACGGCGGCGCGTTGCAAGGCGGATCGGTCGACAGCCTCGGCGACCACCGCGTCGCGATGGCGTTCGCGGTGGCCGCGCAGCGCGTGGCCGGCGAGGTGCGGATCGGCGACGTGGCGAACGTCGCGACCTCGTTTCCGGGATTCGAGGCGCTGGCCGGCGAGGCGGGCTTCGGCCTCGCCGCGACGCCGGCCTGAGGCGCCCCCTACTGCGTGTCCATGCGGAAATCGATCGGCACCTCGACCGTCGACGCCACCGGCTGGCCGTTCTCCATCGCGGGGCTGAAGCGCCATTGGCCCACCGCGGTGCGCGCGGCGCGATCGAGCTCGCGCGAGCGGCTGCTGCGGGCGATCTCGATGGCGCCGGGGTTGCCCCCGGCATCGACCTGCACGCGCAGCAGCACGGTGCCTTCCTCCTGGGCGCGCAGCGCCGCGGCCGGATACTCGGGTTCGACCCGCTCCAGCGGGTCGGCGGGCCGGGTGATCGCCGGCGCCGGCGCCGGCGCCGGGTCGGCCGGACGGGCCGCCTGCTCGCGCTCGCTCGCCGGCGGTGGCGGGGTGCCGTCACCGATGTCGGCGGGCTCGCCGACGGGGTCGGCCGGCTCGGCCGGCGGATCGACCGCGCCGCGCTGGCTGTAGAAATACCAGCCCACCGCCAGCAGCGCGATCAGCAGCAGCAGCCAAAGCAGCGGACTGGCGCTCTTGCGCTCGCCCGGCGGCGGCTGGTCGGACGGTGGCCGGTCGGACGGCGGCGGGGCGGGGCGCGGTTCGGCGGGGCGGTTCATCGGATCGGACATGACGGGTACCCCTGTTCAGGATGACGGGGACGAGCGTTCCACAGCGTTCGTGGGTGCCGCGTCACGGCGGTGTCTAGACCGGTTTAACACGCCGGGCGGGCCGGCTCAGCCGCCGGGACTGAAATCGATCGGAACCTGCACGGTGCCCGGCACGGGCTGGCCGTCGCGTAGCGCCGGCTGGAACCGCCAGCGCCGCACTGCAGTGACCGCCGCGCGATCGAGCGACCGCGAGTTGCTGCTGCGCATGACCTCGACAGCCGCGGCGCGGCCGTTCTCGTCCACCTCGACCCGCAACAGCACTTCCCCGGATTCGCCCCGCCGCAGTGCCGCGGTGGGATAGCGCGGCGCCGGCGTGTCCACCGCCACCGGCGCGCGGGCGGCTGGATCCGGCAGCGGGGCCGGATCCGGTGTGGCACCGGGCGCGGGCCGCGGCGCCCGGGCCGGCGGCGCGACCGGCTGCCGGCGAGGTGCGCCCGGATCGGCCTCGGCCATGCCGCTGGCGCTCTCGACGTCTGCCGGCTGCGGAGCGGGCAGGGCGCGTGGCCGACCGGATCCTTCCTGCGTGGCCGGACCGACGAGCGGTGCCGCGGACCGGTCGTCGCCGCGGCCGAACCAAAGCAGTGCCGACACCAGCAGGCCCGCGGCGAAGGCCGCGGCGACGATCAACCACGCCCGTCCCGACAACAGGAAGCGCGGGGAACCGTGGCGGCGTCGGCTGGATTCCGGGGTCGGCATGCGCTGCTCCGATGGGGATCGCCGGCATTCTGGCATAGCGGTCGCGGTGCGGCCGGGCAGGGTGGGCGCTCCCGGGCGATAATCGACGGCCCTCCACACCGTGCGAATCCAGATGCTCGATTCCGCCCTGCTGCGCAACGATCCCGATGAACTCGCCCGGCGCCTGCGCCAGACGCGCGGCTTCGAACTCGATGTCGACGCGCTGAAGGCGCTCGAGGCCGAGCGCAAGCAGCTGCAGATACGCACCCAGGAACTGCAGAACCTGCGCAATACCCGCAGCAAGGCGATCGGCCAGGCCAAGGCGCGGGGCGAGGACATCGCGCCGCTGCTGGACGAGGTCGCCGGGTTCGGCGAGGAGCTGAAGGCCGGCGAAGCACGTCTGGATGCGCTGCAGATCGAACTCGAGGCGCTGGCGCTGGGAATCCCCAACCTGCCGGACGACGCGGTGCCCGCGGGCACCGATGAAACCCAGAACGTCGAGCAGGGGCGCTGGGGCGCGCCGCGCAGCTTCGCGTTCGAGGTGCGCGACCACGTCGAGCTCGGCGCCAGGCACGGCTGGCTCGACGGCGACGCCGGGGCGAAGCTGTCCGGCGCGCGCTTCACCGTGCTGCGCGGCCAGCTGGCGCGCCTGCACCGGGCGCTGGCGCAGTTCATGCTCGACCTGCACACCGGCGAGCATGGCTACGAGGAGACCAGCGTGCCGCTGCTGGTCAATCCGCCGCCGATGCTGGGCACCGGGCAGCTTCCGAAGTTCGAGGAGGACCTGTTCCGGACCTTCGGCGACACGTGCATCCTCGGCGACGAGGCGCGGCAGAGGCTGTGCGAAGCGGCGCGAGCGGTCGTCGAGGCATCGGGTCGGCCGGCTCCGGCCGAACTCGTCGAGGGCGATTTCCACGGCTATTCGGCCCTGGTCGACGCCGTGAAGGACGCCACGGGCGGCCGCTACCTGATTCCGACGGCAGAAGTTCCGCTGACCAACCTGGTGCGCGAGGAGATCGTCGAGGCCGCGCGGCTGCCGCTGCGGATGACAGCGCACTCGATGTGCTTTCGTGCCGAGGCCGGCAGCCACGGCCGCGACACCCGCGGGATGATCCGCCAGCACCAGTTCGAGAAGGTGGAACTGGTGGCGATCACCCGCCCCGGCGACAGCGATGCCGAGCATGAGCGCATGACGCGCTGCGCCGAGGTGGTGCTGGAGAAGCTTGGCCTGCCGTACCGCCGGATGCTGCTGTGCAGCGGGGACATGGGCTTCGCCGCGCGCAAGACCTGGGACCTGGAGGTCTGGCTGCCGTCGCAGCGGACCTACCGCGAGATCTCCTCGGTGTCCAACTGCGGCGATTTCCAGGCCCGGCGCATGCAGGCGCGCTGGCGCAATCCCGACACCGGCAGGCCCGAGCTGGTGCATACCCTCAACGGCTCGGGCGTCGCGGTGGGCCGTGCGTTGATCGCGGTGATGGAGAACTACCAGCAGGCCGACGGCGGCATCGAGGTGCCCGCGGCGCTGCGCCCCTATATGGGCGGCGCCGAGCGGATCGCCTGAGCGCCGCGCTCAGGCGGCCGCACGCAGCGCCCGCGGCGGCGGCACCCGGCGCAGCGCTTCGGCGAGCGCCGTTTCGCGGTGCCGCTCGGATAGGGCGACCCCTTCGGCCCGCACGACTTCCAGGTCGGAGACGCCCAGGAAGCCGAAGACCTGGCGCAGGTACGGCTCGACGAAATCCTCCGGCCGGCCGGCATGCAGCCCGCCGCTGCCGATGGCGACGATCACGCGCTTGTCGCCGGCCAGGCCCTCGGGCCCGTGCGCGGTGTAGCGGAAGGTGCGCCCGGCCACCGCGACCCGGTCGATCCAGGCCTTGAGGGTGGAGGGAATCGCGAAGTTGTACATCGGCGCGCCGATCACCACCACGTCGGCGTCGAGGAACTCCTGCAGCAGCCGCGCCCCTTCCGCATCGCGCTCGGGGTCGGGGCGCCCTCCCAGATGGGCGACCGGCGTCGCATTCAGGTCCCGGTAGACGACCTGGGTGGCCTCGGGGCACTGGTGCCAGGGCGCGACGATGGCGGCCGTGAGGGCGCGGGTGACCGAGCCCGGCCCGGTCACGCTCGAGTCGATGTGCAGCAGCTTCATGGGAATCCTCCTGCGGGGGGCGGCGCGGATCGGCCGCCGATGGACAGACGATAGGTCGTTGCCCGAGTGGGATAAAGGTGATCTAATGCCACGCATCGTTCCAAACGTGAGCAACGCGATGCAGGACCTGAACGACCTCTATTACTTCGCCGTGGTGGTCGAGCACGGCGGTTTCGCCGCCGCCGAGCGTGCCCTGGGCATTCCGAAGTCGCGGCTCAGCCGGCGCATCAGCCAGCTCGAAACCGAGCTCGGCGTGCGCCTGCTGCAGCGCTCCACCCGCCGCTTCGCGGTCACCGACGTCGGCCAGAGCGTCTATCGCCATGCGCAGTCGATGCTCGCCGAGGCGTCGGCGGCACGCGAGGTCGTCGACCGCTTGAGCGCCGAGCCGCGGGGGACGGTGCGCGTCAGCGTGCCGGTCGGGATCGCGCAGCAGTCGATGCCGAAGCTGCTGCCGGATTTCCTTGCCAGGTACCCGCAGGTGCGGGTGCAGCTGCACGTGAGCAACCGCCGCGTCGACGTCATCAACGAGGGTTTCGACGTCGCGATCCGGGTGCGCGCCAAGCTCGACGACGACGGCAGCCTGATCATGCGCAGCTTCGGCCAGATCCAGGAACTGCTGGTGGCCAGCCCCAAGTATCTCGACCGCGCCGGGCGCCCCGGCGACCCGGAGGAGCTCAAGCACCACACCACCATGACCATGGGCGAGGACGAGGTCAGCCAGCGCTGGGACCTGCAGGGCACCGACGGCAACACCCGCCGCGTCGAGCTCAAGCCGCGGGTCGCCGGATTCGACTTCCCGATGCTGATGGCGCTGGCCCGCCAGGGCCTGGGCATCACGATGCTTCCCGAAACCCTGTGCGCCGACGCGGTGCGCAGCGGCGAACTGGAGGTGGTGCTGCCCGACTGGCGCCTGCCGCAGGGCATCGCCCACGCCGTGTTCGCCTCGCGCCGCGGTCTGCTGCCGGCGGTGCGGGTCTTCATCGACCATCTGGCCGAGACCCTGCCGCCGCTGATCGAGGAGTCCAGCCTGAACTGCAAGCACTGCGGCAAGACCCCCGAGGTCGAGCAGAGCAGGCTGGCCGCGATGCAGCGCGCAACGGCGCCCGCCGCCGCCACGCATGCGACAATCCGCTGAGCGAGCGATCCGGAGCGATGGCCGGGTGGTTCAAGGCAGCGGTCTTGACGCGAAGCCCGCAGGCCGCAGCGAACATCGGCCAAGCCGATGCTCGGACCGGCGCCGCGACGATGGGCAAGTACTACGGAGAGATGGCCGAGCGGTTTAAGGCAGCGGTCTTGAAAACCGCCGTGGCAGCGATGCCACCGTGGGTTCGAATCCCACTCTCTCCGCCACCCCCGCTCCTTGTCCTGGGGCTGCTCCTGCTGCTGGCATCGCCCCCCGCATCGGCCACGCCGTCCCTGGACGAGGTGCTGGACGACGCGGCGGCCCTCGCCCCGCTGCGCACTGTGATCGTCGCCCGCAACGGCGAGGTCCTGGCCGAACGCGGCTACCGCGGCCACTCCCCGGCGCGCCCGGCCAATATCAAGTCGGCGTCGAAGCCGGTCGTGACCGCGCTGGTCGGCATCGCCATCGAACGCGGGCTGCTCGCCGGCGAGGCTCAGAAGATCGCGCCGCTGCTCGAGGACGCGCTGCCCGAGGACCCGGACCCGCGCCTGCACGAGATCACGCTCGCGCACCTGCTGAGCATGCAGGCCGGCCTAGGGCGAACTTCAGGCCCGCACTATGGCCGCTGGGTGGCCAGCGACGACTGGGTGCGCGCGGCGCTGGCGCGGCCGTTCGAGGACGACCCGGGCGGGGAGATGCTGTATTCGACCGGCTCCACCCATCTGCTGTCCGCGATCCTGACCCGGGTGAGCGGCCGCGATGCGCTCGATCTGGCGCGCGAGTGGCTCGGCGCGCAGCCCGGCTTCGCGATCAGCGCCTGGGACCGCGACCCGCGGGGCATCCGCTTCGGCGGCAACCAGATGGCGATGACGCCGCGCTCGCTGCTGGCGTTCGGCGAGCTGTACCGCAACGGCGGCCGCAGCAGCGACGGGCGTCGGGTCGTCCCGCGCCGCTGGGTCGAGGCCTCCTGGCGGCCGCGCACCCGTTCGCGCTACAGCGGCGACGGCTACGGCTACGGCTACGGCTGGTTCATTCGTCGCATCGGCGGTGAGGACGTGCGCTACGCCTGGGGCTATGGCGGCCAGATGCTGTACGTGGTGCCCTCGCTGGGGCTGACCGTGGCGATGACTTCCGACGAACGCCAGCCTTCGGGCAGCGGCGGCCATCGCGACCGCCTGCATGGGCTGCTGGCGGAGATCATCGCCTCGCAGCGCGGGCCGGCCGGAACGACCGCCGCCCCCTGAGCCTGCGCCGCGGCAGCGGATCGGTGCGATCATCCGCGCATGCACGCCCCGCACTTGCCGCCGCCGGCCACACTGCGACGCCTGCTCGGCTACGCGATCGTGGTGCTCGGCCTGTTCGCGATGCTGCAGTCGCTGTGGCGGATGCTGCAGGCCGACTCTCCTCAACCGGTCTTCGATGCTTTCCTCGCCGGTGCGATGGCGGCGGCGGCGACCGCGCTCGGCACCCTGCCGGTCTGGCTCTCGCCGCGGCTGACCGATCGGGTGCTCGATGGCCTGTTCGGCTTCGGCGCCGGGGTGATGCTGGCCGCGGTGTCGTTCTCGCTGATCGGCCCGGGGCTCGCCGCGGCGGCCGCCGACGGCGCCGGGCGCTGGGAGGCGGGCACCATCGTCGGCGTCGGAGTGCTGCTCGGGGCGGCGGTGCTGCTGCTGGCCGAGCGTCTGGTGCCGCACGAGCACTTCATCAAGGGCGTCGAAAGGGAGCGCGCGCAGACCCTGCGCCGAAGCTGGCTGTTCGTGTTCGCGATCGTCCTGCACAACGTTCCCGAGGGTCTGGCGATCGGCGTGGCCTACGCGGGGGACGGCGCCGCGAACGCCGAGGCGCTCGCCACCGGGATCGCGATCCAGGACATTCCCGAAGGCATGGTGGTGGCGGTGGCGCTGATCGCCGCGGGCTATCGTCGCGGCTTCGCGATCGTCGTGGGGATGCTGTCCGGCCTGGTCGAGCCCGCCGCCGCGGCGCTGGCGGCGGCGGTGGTGGGGGTCTCGCAGGCGCTGCTGCCCTGGGGCCTGGCCTTCGCCGCCGGCGCGATGCTGTTCGTGGTCAGCCACGAGATCATTCCCGAGTCGCACCGCAAGGGCCACGAAGCCGCCGCCACCGGCGGGCTGATGCTGGGCTTCGTATTGATGCTGCTGCTCGACACCGCGCTCGCCTGAACGCGCGAAACGCCGATCCGCGCGGGCTGCGGGATTCGTGCGGCATTCCGCTTGCCCGCGGGTGCCGCCGGCGCTAGCCTCACTCCAGGGGAATTCGCGATCTGGAGGGGGCAGGGATGACCATCCGTGTTTACATGGTCGACGACCATGCATTGGTGCGCACTGGAATGCGCATGATCCTGGCCGGCGAGGCCGATATCGAGGTCGTCGGCGAGGCCGAGAGCGGCGAACGGGCGCTGCCCGAGATCCGCAATCTCAAGCCCGACGTGGTGCTGTGCGACCTGCATCTGCCTGGGGTCAGCGGGCTAGAGGTGACCGAGCGCATCGTCAAGGGCGACTACGGCCCGCGCGTGGTCGTGGTGTCGGTGCTGGAAGACGGGCCGATGCCCAAGCGCCTGATCGAGGCCGGTGCTTCGGGCTACGTCGGCAAGGGCGGCGACGCCGGCGAGCTGCTGCGCGCGGTGCGCGCGGTCTCCGCCGGCAAGCGCTACCTGTCAAGCAGCATCGCGCAGAACCTGGCGCTGTCCGGGCTCGACGGTCACGACAGCCCGTTCGACGCGCTGTCGATGCGCGAGCTGGAGATCGCCATGCTGCTGATCCAGGGGCTGCGCCAGGAACAGATCGCCAAGCGGCTGAGCGTGAGCGCCAAGACCGTCAATACCCACAAGACCCGCATGTTCGACAAGCTGCAGATCCAGGACACCATCGCGCTGGCCCGCCTGGCGAGCCAGTACGGGCTCAGCGATCCCGCGCAGACGCTGTAGCGCCTGCGCGGGTTGCCGCCGGTCAGGCGCCGGCGGGGCGCTGGTCGCGCTCGTCGTCGGCCTGCCGGTCGGGGCGGTCTGCCTCTTCCTCCTCGCCCTCGCCGCTTTGCTCGTCGCCCGGCAGCGCCGCGGCCGCGGCCTCCGCGGGCGAGTGGGGCGCAGGCATGGTGTCGAACAGGCCCGGGGCGCGGGGCACCGGCGTGGAGACCGGCGGATCGGCCGCATCCCCCGCGGACGGAGCAGCGGCAGGCGCATTGCCCGGTGCGGCCGATGCCGTCGCCATGGGCGCGGCTGGAGCGGCGGAGGCAACAGCCGTGGGCGCCGGGCCGTGCGCCGGCGCGGCGCTGGGGTCGGCTTCCGCCGTGGGCACCGGCGCGTTCTCGGTGGAGGGCTCGGGCCGTCGCTCGCGCGGTTGCGGCGCGGGGGGCGCGGGGGGCGCTGCGTCGGCAATCGCGGCCGGGGCGGGCGCCGCAAGCTCGTCCGGCGCGCTTACCGTTGCCGGCTCGGGCTCCGGTTCGGCAGCGTTGCCGGCACCACCCGCTCCCGCGGTGGGCGCGGCCACCACCGGGGTCGCGATGGCGCGTTCCGGCTCGACCTTGGGCGCCACGGGGGCAGGTGCAGCTCCGCCGCCTGCGCGCGGGCCGGGCTGCGCGGCTTCGCCGGTGGAGGAAGGCGCCGAGCCTCCGGATTCCGCGGCGGCGGGACGTTTCGCCGGTGTGCTCTTCGGCACGTCGTCGAAATCGAACTCGGGCTGACTGTCGTCGGCCGCCGCCACGGTTTCGCCGCCGGCGCCGGCGTCGTCGATCGACTCGGCGCTGCCGGTTTCGCCGGTGCCGCGCCGGCGCCGGCGGCCGCCGCGACGGCCGCGCCGGCGCCGGCCGGTGTCCCCGCTGGCCTGGTTGCCGTCGTCGCCGGCGCCCTGGGCACCGGGGTCCTGCTCGGGCTGCGCGGTCGGGGCGGTGGCGGCGGTACCGGCCTCCGGTGCCGCAGCGCCGGCGGATGCCGGCACCGCAGCAGCCGCTTCGGCGTTCACCGGTGCCGCCACCGCGGAGGCGACCGGCGGGGTCGTGCGGCGTTCGTTCGTCGCCTCGGCAGCGGCGTCGGCGCCCGATGCCGGGTCGCGACGCGCGCCTTCCCCGCGCGAGCGGCCCTTGCGCGGCTGGCGCGGCGGCCGCGGCGCAGCGTCTTCCTGCGCAGCATCCTGCTTCGGCCTGGGGGCTTGCGGCTGCTGTTGGGCCGCCGTGGCCTGCTGCGGCCGCTCTTCGCGCGGCGGCCGCGCGGGGCCCTTCTGGGCGCGGCGCGGCTCGTCGCGGCGCTTGCCGTCGCGGCCCTGGCGGCCGCCTCCGCGGCGCTGGCCGCGATCGCCCCGATCGCCGTCGGCGCGTTCGCCCGTTGCGGTTGCGCTGGGCGCGCGGCTGCCCGCGGCGACCTGGCGTTCGCCGCCGGGTTCGCCCGCGAACAGCGTCTTCAGCCACGACATGAAACCGCCGCCGGCCGGCGCCGCCACCGGTGCCGGCGGTGGCGCCTGCTCGGCGGCCGGTTCCTCGCGCGGCTCGCGCAGCGGCGCCGGCTGCGCCGGCCGCACCGCGGTGACCGCGGGCGGCGGCGGCACGTTGAGGTTCGACTTGCTCAGCGCGATGGTGGCCAGCCGGCGCGGGGTCCCGCGCTGGTAGCTGGGCTTGCTGGTTTCCTCGCCGAGTTCGTTCTCGCGGATGCGGGTGACCTCGTAGTGCGGGGTCTGCAGCTGGTCGTCGGCGACGATCACGATCGGCGCGTCGTGGCGGCCCTCGATCTCGGCCAGCGCCCGGCGCTTCTCGTTGAGCAGGTAGTTGGCGATCTCGGTCGGCGCCTGCACCAGCACCTGGCCGGTGTTGTCCTTCATCGCGTGCTCCTCGGCGACCCGCAGGATCGACAGCGACAGCGATTCGACGCTGCGCATGCGGCCATGGCCCTCGCAGCGCGGGCAGACGATCTGGCTGGATTCGCCGAGGCTGGCGCGCAGCCGCTGGCGCGACATCTCCAGCAGCCCGAACTTGGAAATCCGGCCCAGCTGCACCCGCGCGCGGTCGTGCTTGAGCGCACCCTGCAGCCGGTTCTCCACCTCGCGCTGGTGCTTGCTCGAGGACATGTCGATGAAATCGATCACCACCAGGCCGCCGAGGTCGCGCAGCCGCAACTGGCGGGCCACCTCGTCGGCGGCCTCGAGGTTGGTGTGGAACGCGGTTTCCTCGATGTCGCCGCCCTTGGTGGCGCGCGCCGAGTTGACGTCGACCGCGGTCAGCGCTTCGGTCTGGTCGATCACCAGCGCGCCGCCGGATGGCAGGCGGATGGTGCGCTCATAGGCGTTCTCGATCTGGGACTCGATCTGGAAGCGGTTGAACAGCGGTACGTCGTCGGTGTAGTGCTTCAGCTTGCGCAGGTTGTGCGGCATCACCTGTTCGACGAATTCGCGGGCCTCGGCGTACATCTCGTCGGCATCGACCAGGATCTCGCCGATGTCGGCGCGCATGTAATCGCGCAGGGCGCGGGTGATCAGGCGAGATTCCTGGTAGATCAGGAACGGCGCCGGCTTGCTCAGCGCGGCATCGCAGATCGCCCGCCAGATGCTGAGCAGGTAGTCCAGGTCCCACTGCAGTTCCTCGGCGTCGCGGCCGACGCCGGCGGTGCGGATGATCACCCCCATTTCCTCGGGGATCTCCAGCTTGTCCATCGCCTCCTTGAGCGCGGCGCGGTCGTCGCCCTCGATCCGGCGCGAGACGCCGCCGGCGGTGGGCGAGTTCGGCATCAGCACCATGTACCGGCCGGCCAGCGAGATGAAGGTGGTCAGGGCGGCGCCCTTGTTGCCGCGCTCCTCCTTCTCGACCTGGACCACCACCTCCTGGCCCTCGCGCAGCAGTTCCTTGAGGTTGGCGTTGCGGTGATCGACCCCGGACTGGTAGTAGTCGCGGGAGATCTCCTTCAGCGGCAGGAAGCCGTGCCGGTCGGCGCCGTATTCGACGAAGGCCGCTTCCAGCGAAGGCTCGAGGCGGGTGATGCGGCCCTTGTAGATGTTGGATTTCTTCTGTTCCTGCGACGGTTGTTCGATGTCGATGTCGTAGAGCGTCTGGCCGTCGACGATGGCGACGCGCAGTTCTTCTGCCTGCGTCGCGTTGATCAGCATGCGTTTCATGGTTGCGTTCCTCGCGCGCTGCTACCGCGCGGAACGCCGTGGGCGTTTCGCCTCTGGAGACTGCGAGCTGCGCCGGCGGCCCTTTCGGGGCCTGGCAGGGCGTTGCACTGCCCAGTGCCGCGGCGCGGCTTCGGGTTTTCCAGCGCTACGACACCACGGCAGGCCGCGGGAGCGCTTGTCGTTTCTCATTTTCGATCTGTTGCAGGGCCGGCGGCGGCTTTCGGCATCGGGCCTCGGCGCCGCACGGGACATGTTCAGCTCCAGTCCCCGTGGGGACCGGGCGATGGCCGGGCCTGCCGTCGAGCCGCTAACATGTCCGCCCCGGGGGCGGTGGCCGCGCACTGCATCGGGATCGCGGGAGATGGGCTTTCGGCCCGGTTTGTCCGGTTGCGCGCCGCCAGGCGGCACGCGGGGCAACTCCCTGCGAAATCAGACCCTTATCTCGCGCGGCGAGTGTAGCAGATCAGAACCGCCCATGACCCATTCAGTTCCGCCGCCGCAGCGCCAGGGGGGCGCCCGCACCGTGCGGGTGCCGGAGGACCGCGCCGGCCAGCGGCTGGACAACTTCCTGCTGGGGCAGCTCAAGGGGGTGCCGCGCAGCCTGGTCTACAAGCTGGTGCGCTCGGGCCAGGTGCGGGTCAACGGCGGCCGCGCCAAGGCCGAGCGCAAGCTCGAGGACGGCGACGAGGTGAGGATCCCGCCGGTGCGTCTGGACCCGCCGGGCGAGCGCGCCGCGCCGGCCAAGGGCCTGCTGGCGGCGGTGGAGGGCGCGATCGCGTTCGAGGACGAGCGCCTGCTGGCGCTGAACAAGCCTGCCGGACTGGCCAGCCACGGCGGCAGCGGGATCGGCTTCGGCGCGATCGAGACCCTGCGTGCGCTGCGTCCCGGCGCCACCCTGGAACTGGTGCATCGCCTCGACCGCGACACCTCCGGGCTGCTGGTGGTGGCGAAGAAGCGCTCCGCGCTGGCCCAGCTGCAGGCGCTGATGCGCACCGACGGCGGCATCGCCAAGCGCTACCTGGCGCTGCTGGTCGGGCGCATGCCGGACGGGGTGATGAGCGTGGACGCTCCACTGCACGTGGGCCTGCGCCAGGGCGGCGAGCGCCATGTCCAGGTCCGCGACGAGGGCAAGCCGTCGCTCAGTCATTTCCGGGTGCTGGAGCGCCGCGGCGGGCACTCCTGGTGCGAGGTGCGCATCGCCACCGGCCGCACCCACCAGATCCGCGTGCATGCCCGGCACATCGGCCATCCGGTCGCCGGCGACGACAAGTACGGAGATCCCGAGGCCAATCGGCGGCTGCGCGAGCGCACCGGGCTGAGGCGCATGTGCCTGCATGCTGCCTCGCTGGAGTTCGCGCTCGATGACGGTGCCGCGCCCTACGTGCTGCACGCGCCGCTGCCCGCCGAATTGAAGGACGCGCTGGGCCGCCTCGACTGAGCGCGGCGCGGCTACTCGATCAGGGCATCGGCCTTGGCGGCGCAGATGAAGTCGTTCTCGGACAGGCCGCCGACGTCGTGGGTCGAATAGCGCACCACGCAGCGATCGTAGTGCACCGACAGGTCGGGGTGATGGTCCTCGCGGTGCGCGATCCACGCCAGCGCGTTCACGAACGCCATGGTGCGGTGGTAGTCCTCGAAGCCGAAGCTGCGGGTCAGGGCGTGGCCGTCCTCGGCCAGGTCCCAGCCCGGAACCTCCGGCAGCAGCTCGCGGATACGCGCCTCGGTGAGCCTGTGTTCGCGGCCCTTGCGCGGGACGCAACGGGCCTGGACGAGCGGGATCAGGTCGGACATCGCTTGCACTCCTGGCGGAACCACGGTGAAACGCCGGGATTCTCGGTCTACCGGCGTTCGAAAAACGTGAGGCGGGACGGATAGAATAGGCGACATGATCGAGATTTCCGACACCGCGCAGACGCACTTCCGCAAGCTGATCGAGCGCGAGGGCTCGCCGGGCCTGGGCGTGCGCCTGGCGGCCGTGGACCCGGGCACGGTCCGCGCCGACGTGCGGCTGGAGTTCGCCGGGCCGGCGGAGCTGCAGGGCGACGAGTGGGCGATCGACTGCGAGGGCTTCACCCTGTGGCTCGATGCCGACAGCGTGCGCTACCTCGACGGCGCCAGCATCGACTATGCGACCCAGGCCACCGGCGGTCAGCTGCAGATCCGCGCCCCGAAGATCAAGGGCGAGACGCCCGACGAGTCGGCGTCGCTGGTCGAGCGGGTGCGCTGGCTGGTCGAGTTCGAGATCAACCCGCAGCTGGCCCAGCACCGCGGCCACGTCGCGGTGGTCGAGGTCACCGGCGAGGGCGTGGTGGTGCTGCGCTTCGGCGGCGGCTGCCATGGCTGCGGCATGGCCGACATCACCCTCAAGCAGGGCATCGAGAAGACCCTCAAGGAGAAGGTGCCGGGGGTGACCGCGGTGCGCGACGCCACCGACCACGAGACCGGCACCGCGCCGTACGTGCCCCGCGGCGCGGCCTGAGCGGAACCCGGCGCGAGTGTTCACCTCCGCCGAGCTGATCGAGGCCCTGCGCCGGCGCCTGCGGCGCTCGATCCGGCCGCCGCAGCCGGGGCAGTTCCCGCCGGGCTGGCAGGCCTGGTTCGACGGCATGCGGGGCAGGGCGGGTGCGGTCACCGGTGCCAGCGCCGCGGCGATCGTGGCGGTGATGCTGGGGCGGGCGCCACCGGTGCCGGTTGCGTGGGTGCAGCTCAACCGCTGGCAGGCGTTCGGCGCGTTGTGGCGTCAGCAGTGGCATCCGGCCAGCGAGGACGAACGCTGGATGCGGGTCTCCGCGACCACCCTGAGCCTAGTGCTGCATCTGCTGTTCTCGGCGCTGCTGCTGTGGCTGATGTATGCGCGCTTCCTGCAGGTCGCGGCGCCCAGCCAGCGCGGCGAGGACACGGTGATCGAGGTGGAGTACATCGGCGACGGCACGCCGGAGGCGGCAGGCGCTGGGGCGCCGCAACGCACCGCGCAGGATGCGGCGCAGGCCGCGCCGGCCGCCGCTGCGCCGGAACTGCCACAAGCCGCGCGCCAGGCGGTGCCGCCGCCGTCGGCGCCGCGCGAAGCGCAACCCGAACCGGAGCCGGCGCCGCAGCCGCGGGAACAGCCGCTGCAGGTCACCGAGACCCCCCGGCCCGACACCCGCTTCGTGGTGCCGCCGCCGCGGCCAGTGGAGCTGGCGCAACCGCGCGTGGAGATGCCCGAGGTGCCGGTGCGCAGCCGCGATATCGAGGTGGTGGAGATCCGCGAGCCGCCGCTGCCGCAGGTCCGGCCGTTGCCCGAAGCGGTGGTGGAAGTGCCGGAACTGCAGCAGCCCGAGGTGGCGTTGGTGGAGCGCGAGATTGCGGCTCCCCTGCCGCAGCCGCGGACCGCACCGGTGCAGGTACCGGCGATCGCCGCCCCGGAACTCCAGGCGACCGCGCCGGCGGTGCGTACCCGGGAGATCCCGCTGCGGCTGCCGGCGTCGGCCCGGGCCGGCGAACGGACCGAGCGCACCGCCGACTCCGGTGCCGCGATCGTGCCGGGCGAAGCCGCGGCGCCCGCCGCCGCGCCCGAGGCCGCCGCGGCCGGCGGTGCCCGGCCCGATGCGCTGGCCACCGGCAGCGGCGAGCCGGAGACCCCGGATCCCGGCGCCTGGGAAACACCGCGCCGCGGCGACGACTGGGGCGATTCCGCCCGCCAACGCGTCGGCGGCCAGCAGGGCAGCTCCAGCCTGTTCAATGCGGACGGCAGCCCGCGCCTGGCCGAGGGCACGGCACCGGTCGGCGGAGGGCTGCCGCCCGGCACCATCACCGAGGACTACGAGAAGATCGACCGCATGGGCACCTGGCTGAAGCGTCCGCCGGGCGACTACGAACCGACCAGCTTCGATCGCTTCTGGGTGCCGCACGAGACCCTGTTGGAGGAGTGGGTGCGTCGCAGCGTCCGCACCGTGCTGATCCCCATCCCGGGCACCGGCAAGACCATCCGCTGCGACGTCGTCACCCTGGCGCTGGCCGGTGGCTGCAGCATCAGCGATCCGAACATGCAGGATGTCGAGGCCGAGGCGCGGCCGCCGCCGGACGTCCCGTTCAAGCGCGAACTGTTCGAGGACCAGGACAGTCTCGGCGATTGACCGCGCCGCGATCCTCGGGAGGCGTCGCGCGGGCGGCCGGGCCGGTGCAGCCGCGGTGATCCGCGGCCGGCCCCGGAAAACGGCGAAGGGGCGCCTGGGCGCCCCTTCCGAACGACCAGGCCGGTCTGCCGGCGGTCAGTGCGCGCCCTGCAGGTCGACGATCTGGGCCGGCCGCGAACCGAAGTAGGCGGCCAGATCGGCGATCTGCTGGTCGGTGAGTCCCTGCGCCTGATTCGACATCAGCGCGTGTTCGCGGTTGCCGTTGCGATACTGCTGCAGGGCATGGCCGAGATAGTCGGCGTACTGCCCGCCGAGCTTGGGATAGGTCGGGTCCAGCGGCGCGTTGCCGTCGGCACCGTGGCAGTCGATGCACGACTGGCCGGTGGCCTCGCCCTTGGCGTTGGCCTGCCGCTCGCCGGCCTCGATCCGGCCCTCGGGCAGGCCGGCCGAAGAGGAGCGCTGCTCGGCGCCCTCGTCGTGGCCGCCGCCGCCGCAGGCGGACAGGGCCGCACACGCGGCGAGCAGGGAAAGCAGCAGGAGGTGCTTGCGGGTATCGCGGTTGGTCATGGCGGCGCGGCTCACTGGTTCAGGCTGGACAGAAACGCCGCGATGTCGGCGATGTCCTGGTCGGAGAAGCTCTGGGCCTGGGCCTCCATGGTCGGATGCAGGCGGGTGCCCCGCTTGTATTCGTTCAGCGCGTTGACCAGGTACTCCTGGGACTGGCCGCCGATCTTGGGCACGCGGTAGTTCGGATACGCGTTCTTGTAGTTGGGGATGCCGTGGCAGCCCTGGCAGGTGTAGGTGAGCATCCGGCCGTTGTCGACCGACCCGGCACCCGCCGGCTCGACCGTCGCGGGCGCCGGTTCCGGCTCCTGGGCGGGGGGCTGCTGGGCCGGGGCCTGCTGGGCGGCGGCCGCGAAACCGAACGCGGCAAGAAGGCAGGCAGCGAGTTGCAGCGGTCGCGTCATGTGGGTTTCCGCAATCCTGTTGGCTGAATGGTGCTTGGCTGTGGCGCAGGGCCGCGCGCGGATCGTCCCCTGCACGCGATCCCGACAGTATAGCCTGCCGCCCATTCGCAACCCAGCCTGCCGCTCCGCCGCTCCGGCAGCGGGACCGACGGCAGTCACCATGACCTTCGGCGCATGGGCCGCGCAGGCTTGGGTGATATACATGACTACAACACCAAACGGGGCTTTCCGAAATGCTTTCCAATCCAGGGATTTCCGGCCGTCGGCGATGGCCGGCCTTGCTGCTGCTGGCCGGCGTGGTGGCGCTGGCGGGGTGCGATCGCGAGGGCGGGGAAGCCGCGGCCGGGCCGGAAGAGGAGACCCAGGCGGTCCCGGTGGAAACCGTGGCGGCCGCGCGCCGTACCGTGGCCGCGAGCTATACCGGAACCGCCTCGCTCGAGCCGCTGGCCGAATCGCAGGTGGTGGCCAAGACCTCCGGCGTCGCGCTGGAGGTACTGGTGGAGGAAGGGCAGACGGTTCGCGCCGGCCAGACCCTGGTGCGGCTGGATCCGGACCGGGCGCGCCTCAATCTGGCTCAGATAGAAGCGCAGATGCGCAAGCTCGAGAACAACTTCCGCCGCTCGGAACAGCTCGCCTCGCAGCAGCTGGTCAGCGCCGGGGAACACGATCAGCTCCGCTACGACCTCGAGAACGCGCGTGCCGCCTATCGCCTGGCCGCGCTCGAACTGTCCTATACCAACGTCACCGCGCCGATTTCCGGCGTGATCGCCTCGCGCTCGATCAAGACCGGCAACTTCGTCCAGATCAACACGCCGATCCTGCGCATCGTCGACAACTCGCGCCTGGAGGCGACGCTCAACGTGCCCGAGCGCGAGCTGGCCACGCTGAAGGCCGGGCAGCCGGTCTCGATGCGGGTGGACGCGCTGCCGGGTACCACCTTCGAGGGGCGGGTCGACCGCGTCGCGCCGGTGGTCGACGCCGGTAGCGGGACCTTCCGCGTGATCTGCGCCTTCGAGGGCGGGGAGTCGCTGCAGCCGGGCATGTTCGGCCGGATCAGCATCGACTACGACCAGCGCAAGGACGCGCTCGCGGTGCCCCGGGTGGCGCTGCTCGACGACGAAGGCGATGCCGCCGTCTACGTGATCCGGGAAGACAAGGCGGTGCGCACCACGGTCACGACCGGTTACGAGGACGGCGCCTTCGTCGAGATCCGGGAGGGCCTGGAGCCCGGCGACCAGGTGGTCACCGCCGGCAAGGTCGCGTTGCGCGACGGCACCGAGGTGCAGGTGATCGGGGGCGCCCCGGCCGCGACCGCGACGGCGGCCGCCAGGGCCGACGGCGACAGCCGATGAGCGCCCCGCACGACGACAGCGCCGGCCCCCAGGACGGCGGCGCCGCTGCGCGCGGCGGAGTGATCGAGTTCTCGACCCGCCGCCGCGTCACCGTGGCGATGGTGACGATCAGCTTCCTGCTGTTCGGCCTGATCGCGCTCGGCGACCTGCGGGTCAACCTGCTGCCGGACCTGAGCTACCCCACGCTCACGGTGCGCACCGAATATACCGGGGCCGCGCCGGCCGAGATCGAGACCCTGATCAGCGAGCCGGTCGAGGAAGCTCTGGGCGTGGTCAAGGGGCTGCGCAAGCTGAAGTCGATTTCCCGCACAGGGCAGTCCGACGTGGTGCTGGAGTTCGCCTGGGGCACCGACATGGACCAGGCCAGCCTTGACGTGCGCGACAAGCTGGAATCGCTGCAGCTGCCATTCGAGGTGCAACCCCCGGTGCTGCTGCGCTTCAACCCCTCCACCGAGCCGATCCTGCGGGTGGCGCTGAGCGCGAAGGGCGAGGCCGGCGACGGCGTCCGCCAGCTCACCGAGCTGCGCCGCTATGCCGACGACGACCTGAAGAAGAAGCTCGAACCGGTCGAGGGGGTGGCGGCGGTCAAGGTCGGCGGCGGCCTGGAGGACGAGATCCAGGTCGAGCTGGACATGCAGCAGTTGGCGCGCATCGGCCTGCCGATCGAAAACGTGATCCAGCGCCTGCAGCAGGAGAACGTGAATCTCTCCGGCGGCCGCCTGGAGCAGGGCACCCAGCGCTACCTGGTGCGCACTGTGAACCAGTTCGCCAGCGTCGAGGAGATCCGCGGCATGCTGGTGGCCACCCAGGGCGGTGGCAGCAGCGGCGGCGGTACCGACGAGGTGGCGCGCATCGCCGCGGCGTCGGGAGACGCTTCCGTGCTCGCCGCGGCGATGGCGGCGCAGAACGCGGCCGCCGCCGACAGCCGCGCCGTCGCCGATGGCCGCCCGGTGCGGCTGCGCGACGTGGCCGAGGTGCGCCAGGGCTACAAGGAGCGCGAGGCGATCATCCGCCTGGCCGGACGCGAGGCGGTGGAGCTGGCGATCTACAAGGAAGGCGACGCCAATACGGTCTCCACCGCCGACGCGGTCCACCAGAGGCTCGATCGGATCCGCGAGCAGGTTCCGCCCGACATGGAGCTGACGGTCGTCGACGACCAGTCCAAGTTCATCCGCGCGGCGATCGCCGACGTCAAGTTCGACGCGCTGTTGGGCGGCTCGCTGGCGATCCTGATCATCTTCCTGTTCCTGCGCAGCGGCTGGAGCACGTTCGTGGTCGGCCTGTCGCTGCCGGTCTCGATCGTCACCACGTTCTTCTTCATGGACCGGCTCGGGCTGAGCCTCAACGTGATGTCGCTCAGCGGCCTGGCACTGGCCACCGGCCTGGTGGTCGACGACTCGATCGTGGTGCTGGAGAGCATCGCCAAGGCGCGCGAGCGCGGCCTGGGCATTCTCGCCGCCGCGATCGAGGGGGCGCGCGAGGTGAGCATGGCGGTGGTCGCCTCCACCCTGACCATCATCGCGGTGTTCCTGCCGCTGGTGTTCGTCGACGGCATCGCCGGGCAGCTGTTCCGCGACCAGGCGATGACCGTGGCGCTGGCGGTGGGCATCTCGCTGGTGGTGTCGATGACCCTGATCCCGATGCTCAGCGCGCTCAAGGATCGCGCGCCGATGGCATTCCCGGACGAACCGCCGCACCCCGACTGGCGGCCGCGGCGGACCTGGCAGAAGCCGGTGGCGGCGACCGGCCGCGGCATCGGCGCCGGCATCCGTGGGGCGTTCTTCGCCCTCGCCTGGCTGCTGGTGCGGCTGTGGCGCGGGCTGGTGGCGGTGGTCTCGCCGGTGATGGGCAAGGCCAGCGATCTCGCGATGGCGCCCTACGGGCGCGCGGAGCGCCATTACCTGCGGGCGCTGCCGGGCGCGCTGCGGCGGCCCGGGCTGGTGCTCGGGGTCTCGGCGGCCGCCTTCGCGGCGAGCCTGCTGGTGCTGCCGCTGCTCGGCACCGACCTGATCCCGCAGCTGGCCCAGGACCGCTTCGAGATGACGGTCAAGCTGCCGCCCGGCACGCCGCTGCGCGAGACCGACCGGGTGGTGCGCGAGGTGCAGGCCACGCATGCCGGCGAGGACGGCATCGAGGCTCTGTTCGGGGTCAGCGGCAGCGGGACCCGGCTGGACGCCAACCCCACCGAGAGCGGCGAGAACATCGGCAAGCTCACGGTGGTCATGGCCGGCGGCGGCAGCCGCGAACTGGAGGCGGTGCTGACCGAAAGGCTGCGCGCCACGATG
Organism: Luteimonas endophytica; assembly: GCF_029887875.1. Taxonomy (GTDB): domain Bacteria; phylum Pseudomonadota; class Gammaproteobacteria; order Xanthomonadales; family Xanthomonadaceae; genus Luteimonas; species Luteimonas endophytica. The sequence goes on along the minus strand of NZ_JARXRM010000008.1, from coordinate 73,481 downwards.
GCGCGCTATCCGGAGGCGCAGGTGGACTTCAGCCGCCCGGCGCTGTTCAGCTTCTCGACCCCGCTGGAGATCGAGCTGCGCGGCCAGGATCTGGATGCGCTGGCCACCGCCGGCCAGCGCATGGCGGCGATGCTGCGCGCCAATCCGCACTACGCCGACGTGAAGTCGACGGTGGAGCAGGGCGCGCCGGAGATCCAGATCGTGTTCGATCAGGCGCGTGCCGGTGCCCTCGGCCTGACCACGCGCGCCATCGCCGACGCGGTGGTGCGCTCGGTGCGCGGCGAGGTGGCGACCCGCTACAACTTCCGCGATCGCAAGATCGACGTGCTGGTACGCGCCCGCGAGGGCGAGCGCGATTCGGTGGAGAGCATCCGCAACCTGATCGTCAACCCGGGCGCGGCGCGGCCGGTGCGGCTGTCGTCGGTGGCGGACGTGATCGCCACCACCGGCCCGAGCGAGATCCACCGGGCCGACCAGGTGCGGGTGGCGGTGGTCTCTGCCAACCTGCGCGGCATCGACCTGGGCGCCGCCGTGGCCGAGGTGCGGCAGATGGTGGCCGAGGACCCGCTCGGCGCCGGCATCGGCCTGCACATCGGCGGCCAGGGCGAGGAGCTGGCCGAGTCGATCGGCTCGCTGCTGTTCGCCTTCGCACTGGCGATCTTCCTGGTCTACCTGGTGATGGCCTCGCAGTTCGAATCGCTGCTGCATCCGTTCGTGATCCTGTTCACCGTGCCGCTGGCGCTGGTGGGCGCGGTGCTGGCGCTGCTGGTGACCGGCAACACGATCTCGGTGGTGGTGTTCATCGGCCTGATCCTGATGGTCGGCCTGGTGGTGAAGAACGCGATCATCCTGATCGACAAGGTCAACCAGCTGCGCGAGTCCGGCGTGGCCAAGCGCGACGCGCTGGTCGAGGGCGCGCGTTCGCGCCTGCGCCCGATCGTGATGACCACGCTGTGCACCCTGTTCGGGTTCCTGCCGCTGGCGCTGGCGTTCGGCGAGGGCGCGGAGGTGCGCTCGCCGATGGCGATCACGGTGATCGGCGGACTGCTGGTTTCCACCCTGCTGACCCTGCTGGTGATCCCGGTGGTGTACGACCTGCTCGACCGCCGCGGCGACGCGCACTACCTCGAACGAGGCCGCCGCAACCGCGCGCGGCTGGCCGCGGCCGGCGCCGACGACCCCGGAGCGGGCTACGCATGAGCATCGCCGAGCTCAGCCTGAAGCGACCGGTCACCACGGTGATGCTGTTCGTGTCGCTGTGCGTGGTGGGCCTGATCGCGTCGTTCCGGCTGCCGCTGGAAGCGCTGCCCGACGTGTCGGCGCCGTTCCTGTTCGTGCAGCTGCCATACGAGGGGTCCTCGCCGGAGGAGGTGGAGCGCAACGTCCTGCGTCCGGTCGAGGAGGCGCTGGCGACGATGAGCGGCATCAAGCGCATGCGCGCCAACGCCAACGCCGACGGCGCGTTCGTGTTCATCGAGTTCTCGGACTGGGACCGCGACATCTCGGTCACCGCGTCGGATGCGCGCGAGCGCATCGACGCGATCCGCGACGAACTGCCCGACGACTTCCGCCGCTACTTCGTCCGCAAGTTCTCGACCAGCGACGAGCCCGTGCTGCGGGTGCGGCTGGCCGGCGACACCGACCTGACCGGCGCCTACGACCTGATCGACCGCCAGCTCAAGCGGCGGGTCGAGCGGGTCCCCGGCGTGGCCAGGGTCGAGATCAGCGGCGCGCCGCCGAACGAGGTCGAGATCGCGATCGATCCGGACCGGCTGAGCGCGCACGGCCTGGAGCTCAACGCCCTGGCCGAGCGCCTGCAGGCAACCAACTTCTCGGTCTCGGCCGGGCTGATCGAGGACGGCGGCCGGCGCCTGCGGGTGCAGCCGGTGGGCGAGATCGAGGACCTGGAGCAGCTGCGCGAGCTTTCGCTGAACGAGCGCGGGCTGCGGCTGGGCGACGTCGCCGACGTGCGCCTGCGCCCGGCGCGGATGGACTACGGCCGGCGCCTCGACGGGCGCTCGGCGGTGGGGTTGGACATCTTCAAGGAGCGCGACGCCAACCTGGTCGAGGTGTCGAAGGCGGCGCTGCGCGAGATCGATGCCGCCCGCGAGGGGCCCGGGCTCGGCGGCATCGAGATCAAGATCATCCAGAACCTCGGCGACGAGGTCACCGGCTCGCTGCTGGAACTGGCCGAGGCCGGCGCCATCGGCCTGCTGCTGTCGATCGCGGTGCTGTTCTTCTTCCTGCGCCACTGGCCGTCGACGCTGATGGTGACGCTGGCGATCCCGATCTGCTTCATCATGACCCTGGGGTTCATGCATTTCTTCGGCGTGACCCTCAACGTGCTGACCCTGATGGGGTTGCTGCTGGCGGTCGGCATGCTGGTGGACAACGCGGTGGTGGTGGTCGAGAGCATCTACCAGGAGCGCGAGCGCTACCCGGACCGGCCCTGGTACGCGTCGATCGTCGGCACCAGGCACGTCGCGATCGCGCTCTCGGCCGGCACCGTATGCCACTGCATCGTGTTCCTGCCCAACCTGCTGGGCGAGACCAACAACGTCAGCATCTTCATGGCGCAGATCGCGATCACCATCTCGGTGTCGCTGCTGGCGTCGTGGCTGGTGGCGGTGAGCCTGATCCCGATGCTGTCGTCGCGGATGAAGACTCCGCCGGCGGTCAGCAGGCCGGACGGCCTGATCCCGCGCATGCAGGCGCGCTATGCACGCCTGCTGCGCTGGACCCTGGAGAACCGCGGCTGGAGCGTGGTCGGTATCTTGCTGATCGTGGCGGTGAGCGTGGTACCGATGACGCGCACCAAGTTCGACATGTTCGGCGGCGGCAGCAGCGGAGAACTGCAGGTCTACTACCAGTGGAAGGGCAGCTACACCAAGGCGCAGATGTCCGAGGAGGTGGCGCGGGTCGAGGACTTCCTCGATGCCCGCCGCGACGAGTACCGCATCACCCAGATCTATTCCTGGTACTCGGAGCAGGGTGGCGCCGGAACCATGCTGACCTTCGCCGACGGGGTGAAGGACACCGGACCGCTGGGGGAGGCGATCAGCGAGGCGCTGCCGAAGTCCGCCCGTGCCGTGATCGGGATCGAGGACGGCAACCAGGGAGGCGGGGGCGGCGGCATGGGCCAGAACGTCCAGGTGCAGCTGGTCGGCGACAGCGCCCAGCAGCTGCGTGAACTCGGCGACGACATCGTCCCGATCCTCGAGCGCCGTCCCGAGCTGCGCGACGTGCGCCTGGACATCGGCGACCGCAACGACGAACTGACCGTGCGCGTCGACCGCGAGCGCGCGGCGGCGTTCGGATTCAACGCCGAACAGGTCGCCAGCTTCGTCGGCCTGGCGCTGCGCGGCAGCCAGCTGCGCGAGTTCCGGCGCGGCGAGAGCGAGGTGCCGGTCTGGGCCCGTTTCGAGGGCGCGGAGAGCTACGGGGCCGAGGACATCGCCACCTTCATGATCCGCACTCCCGACGGCCGCAGCGTGCCGCTGCTGGCGATGGTAGACATCGCCGTGATCGGCGCGGCCAACCAGATCAGCCGCACCGACCGCCAGACCACGCTCACCGTCGAGGCCAACCTGGAAGGCGAGACCACCATGCCCGATGCGCGCACGGCGTTGGAGGCGACGCTCGACACCATCGCGTTCCCGCCGGGCTACGGCTACAGCTTCTCGGGCAGCGGTTTCGAGGACGACCAGCAGGCGATGCAGCAGATGCTGTTCAACCTGGTGCTGGCGCTGGTGATGATCTACGTGGTGATGGCGGCCGTGTTCGAGTCGCTGCTGTTCCCCGCGGCGATCATGAGCTGCGTGCTGTTCTCGATCTTCGGGGTGTTCTGGCTGTTCTGGCTCAGCGGCACCTCGTTCACCATCATGGCCTTCATCGGCATCCTGGTGCTGATGGGGGTGGTGGTGAACAACGGCATCGTCATGGTCGAGCACATCAACAACCTGCGCCGCCGCGGCATGAGCCGGACCGATGCGCTGGTGGAGGGCAGCCGCGAACGGCTGCGCCCGATCCTGATGACCATGGGCACGGCGATCCTGGCGATGATCCCGATCTCGCTGAGCGACACCGTGGTGCTCGGCGGCCTGGCGTACTCGCCGATGGCGCGCGCCGTGGCCGGCGGGCTGGCGTTCTCGACCGTGGTCAGCCTGCTGTTCCTGCCGACCATCTACGCCATTCTCGACGACCTGAGCAACGGCACCTCGCGGCTGCTGCGGCGCGCGCGCGGCGCGCCGGGGCAGGGCGCCGCGCGCGCGCCTGAAAGCGATGGGCTGCCGGCCCGGTGACGGCCCGCCGGCGGCTCAGCCGACCAGCTCGCCGAGCATCCGCAGGCCGCCGGTCCAGACCCCGATCGCGGTGCCGAGGCTGGTGAGGAAGAAGTTCAGCAGTACCCGCGAGACCCGGTTGCGCCACCAGCCGCGATAGCTCTGTACGTCGTCGCGCAGCGCCATGAAGTCGGCGTAGGTGGGCTTGCGCAACGAAGCCTCGACCAGCGCGCTCACCGTGCCGGACGCGAGCGCCGGGTGCAGCGGCGTGAGCGGCGAGGCGACGAACGCGGCGAGGATGCTCAGCGGATGCCCGCCTGCGATCGCGCAGCCGAGCGCGCCGAGGCCCCCGGTGACCAGTACCCACTGCAGCATCAGCTCGGTCCCGACCTCGAAACCGCCGCGCCAGAAGCCCCACGCGAACCCGCCGAGCACGAACACCGCGAGGAACAGGGTGAACCACGGGATCGACGACTTCGGCTTCACCGATTCGAGCGCGGCGCGCACGTCGGCGGGCGGATCGTGGTCCTCGCGCAGATGCCGCGCCAGCCCCTGCAGGTGCCCGGCACCGACCACGGCCAGGACCTCGTAAGGGTTCGCGCCGCGGTCCACCGGCGCCGGCGCGCTCTCGCGCAGGCGAGCGCCCATGTAGCGGTCGCGCTCGGCGATCACGGTGTCGTACAACGCCGGCGTGTCGGCCGCGAACTCGCCGAACGCGGCCTCGAGCATGTCGCCCTCCTTGAGCTTCTCGATCTCCTGCTCGCCGAGCTCCTCGTCGACGAACATCCCGGCCAACAGCCCGCCGCCGAGCTTCGCCCGTCCCCACCAGCCCAGGCGCTGCGAGGCGCGCTTGAAGGTGAGGCCGACATCGCGATCGATCAGGTGCAGCGGCAGCGCGCGTGCCTGCGCGTCCTGTGCCGCCGCCTTCAACTCGGCGCCCGGCTCGATGCCCAGCTGCTCGGCCAGCCGCCGCTGGTAGGCCGCCAGCGCCAGATGTGCGGCGAACAGCGCCGCCTTGCCTTCGCGCAGCACCTTGACCAGGTCCATCCTCGCCAGCGCGTCGGGCTGGGTGAGCGCCTGCATCCGCGCCGGGTCGAGTTCGATCGCGACCGCATGGAAGCGCTCGCTGGCGATCGCGGCACGCACCGCTTCGACGCTGGCGCGGGAGACGTGGGCGGTGCCGAGCAGGGTATAGCGCACGCCATCGCGTTCGACGATCGCGTGCGGCTGGCCGTGCAGGCCGTCGTTCCGGGGTTCGGTCATGGGTCGGGGGCCGGGAGCGGAGGGCCCGCCCTGGCGGGCGGGACGGCCGCATGCGCGGCGTCAACGGCGCCGCAGCATAGAGGCTGGCGAGGGCGTCGGCAAACCGGCGGCCCGGAGGATCAGCACACACGCTCGAGCGCTGCGAACCAGCGGTCGAGTTCGTCGCGGCCGTCCGCCGGCGTGGCCGGTGCGGCAGCGGCGGCGGGAGCGGCGACGGTTCCCACGACCGTCGCGATCACCGCCGGATCCCCGAGCAGGCGGCGATGGCCGAGTCCGGTGGTAGGGTGCAGCCGCGCCCGCGGCCACTGCGCGGCCAGGCGCTCGCTGTCGCCGATCGGGACCTCGGCGTCCTCGCGATCGTGCACCACCAGCAGCGGCGGGAGCGAGGGCGCGGGCGGCAGCCGCGCGATCTCGAAGTCGCTCCAGGGGCGCCCGAACTCGCGTTCGACCCGGTCGCGGAACCGGTCCATCACCGTCGCGCTGATCCCGAGCGTGGCGGCGAACGGAGCCATGTAGCGGTGCGGATGCACGAACGGAGCGATGAACGCGATCCGTGGCGGCGGCCTCCACCCGTCGCGGATCGCCAGCGCGGCCGCGGTACAGCCGCTGGAGTGCGCCACCAGCCCCGCGAACGGGCCGGCAGCGGCCTCGGCCTCGCGCAGCGCCGCGGCGAACTCGATGAAACTCACCCGCCCGCCGCCGAGCCGGCTGGGTTCGGACTCGCCATGGGCGGGAGCGTCGAACGCCACCACCCGCATGCCCCGCGCCAGCAGCGGCGGAACGAAGGCGCGCAACTGGGCGGCGCGCCCGCCCCAGCCGTGCATCAGCAGGACCGCTGGCGCGTGCTGCGCGCCCCAGGTCCATGCCGCCACCCGACGCCCGTGAACGCGCAGCGGCAACCGCTCGCCGCCGGCAAGGAACGCCGCGGCCTCGGACCGCAGCGGCAGCCGCGGCGGGGTGAACCAGATCCGCATGACCAGGCGCTCCGCCGCGCGCGGCGACACCAGGCAGAGCGCGCGGATCGCGCCGCGCAGCGTGGCGGTGCGCCAGTCGTCCGGAATCCACGGGATGTTCGTGGGCGCACGGGTGTCCGCGACGACGGCCGGGGGCGAAACGCTGTTCATCTCGATGCTCCTGATAGCTCGAACGATCGTGCTTTTTTTGGGGAAAGGGATAGCGTCGGCAGGGGGCCGGCCGTTTCAGGAATCGCGACGATCCGGCGCGGCGGCTTCGCCCGAGTCGGCGACCCCGTAGGCGCGCAGCAGGCGCCGCAGCGCCTCCTGGCCCCGCGCCAGGGCGGGTGCGTAGCCGAACAGCCCGGAGTCGAAATGCACGATCAGGGCGATCGAGTACAGCTCGAACGACATCTGTTCGGGGTCGGTCCGCGGCTCGAGTTCGCCGCTGTCGATCGCCAGCTGCACCGCATGCGCGATCTCGGCGCGCCACTGGCGTTGCTGCGCCACCACGTGGTCGCGCAGCGGCCCGGGACGGTCGTCGTACTCGCCCACGGCGCCCAGCAGCACGCAGCCGCCCACGGTCGTCCTGCCCCATTCGAGCCAGTTGCGCATGATCGCGCGCAGCCGCGGCAGGCCGCGCCGGGTCTTGAGCGCCGGCATCAGCACCGCGTCGACGAAGCGCCTGCCCGCCAGCTCCAGCACCGCCAGCTGCAGATCCTCGCGGGAGCCGAAATGGGCGAAGACCCCGCTCTTCGACATCCCGACCTGATCGGCGAGGCTGCCGATGGTGAGGCCCTCGAGGCCATTGGCCGAGGCGAGTTCGAAGGCGCGCGCGAGGATGACCTCGCGCGTGGCGGCGCCCTTGGTGGGAGTGGCGGCAGTGGCGACCATGCCGGGGATAAAAGCACGACCGTTCGTTCCGGTCAATGGCCGTCCGTCGCCGGTTCGTCACTGCCGCCGGCGACTCCGGCCGGCCCGGCCCGCCCGGCGACCCCGCTCAGTCGATGTAGCGGCGCTGCAGGTCCGCGTAGGCGTCGATCCGGCGATCGCGCAGGAACGGCCAGATCCGGCGCACGTGCTCGCTGCGCGCCAGGTCGACCTCGGCCAGCAACACGTCCGAAGCGCCGCCGGCCTCGGCGAGGAATTCCCCCTGCGGGCCGAGCACGTGGCTGTTGCCCCAGAAATCGATGCCGGCCGCCCCCAGCGGCGACGGCTCGTGGCCGACGCGGTTGCAGGACAGCACTGGCAGGCCGTTGGCAACGGCATGGCCGCGGTGGCTGAGGATCCAGGCGTCGCGCTGGCGCTGCTTCTCGGCGTCGTCGTCGCCGGGGTCCCAGCCGATCGCGGTGGGGTAGAGCAGCAGTTCGGCGCCGGCCAGCGCCATCAGCCGGGCACCCTCCGGGTACCACTGGTCCCAGCACACCAGCACGCCGAGCCGGCCGACCGAGGTGTCGATCGGGTTGAAGCCGAGGTCGCCCGGGGTGAAATAGAACTTCTCGTAGAACCCCGGATCGTCCGGGATGTGCATCTTGCGGTAGCGCCCGGCGATCGAGCCGTCGGACTCGAACACCACCGCGGTGTTGTGGTACAGGCCCGCGGCGCGGCGCTCGAACAGCGAGCCGACCAGCACCACCCCGTGCTCGCGCGCCAGCGCCGAGAGCCGTTCGGTGCTGGGCCCGGGGATCGGCTCGGCCAGGTCGAACTCGTCGACGCTTTCGTGCTGGCAGAAATAGGCGCCGTTGTGCAGTTCCTGCAGCAGCACCAGGCGCGCGCCGCCGGCGGCGGCGGAGGCCACGCGCTCGCCGATCACCGCGAGGTTGGCTTCGGCGGAACCATGGTTGCGTTCCTGGACCAGGGCGACGGGAAGGCGCTTGTGCTTCATGCGGAAACGGCTCTGGGACTGGGACGCAAGTGTACGGCCGGCGACGTGTGGGCTGCGGGAACGTCGCCCGGGACCGGTCCGCGGCGGCTCAGAGCGCGACGCTCCCGGCGGGGAGCTGCATGGTCAGGCAATGCAGGCTGCCGTTCTGCCAGATCAGTGCCCGGCACGGCACCGGCACGATCTCGCGGTCCGGGAAGGCGCGCTGCAGCAGCGCCTGGGCCGCGCCATCGGCCGGGTCGCCATAGGCCGGCATCAGCACCGCGCCGTTGACGATGAGGAAATTGGCGTAGGAGGCGGCCAGCCGGCGCCCGCCATCGTGGATCGGCCGCGGCCACGGCAGCGCGAACAGGCGGTAGGGCCGGCCCTGCCGGTCGCGCAGCGCCGCCAGTTCCTCCGCCATCGCCGCCAGTTCCGCGTGATGGGCGTCGTCCGGATCGTCGCAGGCCTGGTGGACGATGGCGTCGGCGGCGGCGAAGCGGGCCAGGGTGTCGATATGGGCGTCGGTGTCGTCGCCTTCCAGATAGCCGTGCTCCAGCCACAGCACCCGTTCCTGTGCCAGCCACCCGCGCAGCCGCGTTTCCAGCTGTTCGCGGCCCACGTCCGGGTGGCGCTCGTGCAGGCAACGCCAGGTGGTCAGCAGGCTGCCCTGGCCGTCGGTTTCGATGGCGCCGCCTTCCAGCGCGAAGTCGATGGCCTGCAGCCCGTTTCCCGAGAACTCCGGAAGCTGGTGCAGGCGCCCGGCGAGACGGTCGTCGCGATCGGCCGCGAACTTGCCGCCCCAGCCGGTGAAGCGGAAGTCCAGCATCCGGAAGCCGGCACCGTCGCGCAGAGTGACCGGGCCGGTATCGCGCAGCCAGGTGTCGTCGTAGTCGAGCGGCAGAAACCGGACCCGGGCCATGTCGATCCGCGCAGAGGCCAGCCGTGCGCGGGCATAGGCCTCGACGTCGGCGTCGGCCACGCAGACCAGGGCGGGCTGGAAGCGGGCGATCGCTCCGACCAGGGCGATATAGGTCTCCTCGACCTCGGCGAGGCGCTCGGCCCAGTCGGTGCCGGCATGCGGCCAGGCCAGCAGGATCGCGGCCTGGGGCTCCCATTCCGCGGGGAAGCGCGCTGCGGTTGCGGTCATCGGCCGGTCGGCGGTACCGCGGGAACGGAGGGAACGGCGGCGAGCGCTGGCATGCGGATCAGCGGATCGCCGGCTTCGGACCGACCTCGTTGCTGGCCGCGCGGTTCAGCACCGCGTCGACCACGCGATCGCGCTCGAAGTACACGGTGAAGGCCGGATAGACCCAGCGGTTGATGGTCGGCCACTGGCGCTTCTGGCCGCCGCGCGGGTCCAGCTTCTGGGTGGGGGCGCCGAACCGGGCCTCGACGTCGGCCATGCGCATGCCGCGCGCGGGCAGCGCGCCTTCGGGCTGCGCCTGGGCACGGTCGACCAGCAGGACATCGGCCGATGCTGCGCCGGCGACCGCCAGCAGGGCCAGCAGGGGCAGGGCAAGGACAGGACGGTTCATGGCGCGGCTCCTCGTGTGGACGGCCGATTGTAAGCAGAATCCGCGCGGCCGCAGCCGGCGGGGCGGGGCGGGAAGGGGTGCGGCGTCGCAAAACGGGATTCCGGAACGAGAAACGGGGCCGCATCGCTGCGGCCCCGTCCGGTCTGCGGCAGCCGGTGAAACCGGCCGCGGCATCGCCCGCGACTCAGCGCTGGCGAGCCTTGAAACGGGGGTTGGACTTGCAGATCACGAAGACCTTGCCGCGACGACGAACGACCTTGCAATCGCGGTGACGGGCCTTCGCCGACTTCAGAGAGGACAGGACCTTCATGATGGAACCTCGGGACGGTTATGGCGGAATCAAACCGGCGATGATACAGGGGCGCTCGCCCTGCCGGCAAGCGCGGTCCTGCCGGGCCCCGCCCCGCGCGCGCGACGGCCGCCCAGCCCGGATAATGGCCCGATCTTCCCAGGGCGAGCCGCCATGCCAGAGACCTCCGAGATTCCCGTGCTGACCATCGATGGCCCGTCGGGCTCCGGCAAGGGCACCATCAGCCGGGCCGTCGCTGCGCGCCTGGGTTGGCACTATCTCGACTCCGGTGCGCTGTACCGCGCGGTCGGGGTGGCGGCGGGCTGGGCCGACCTGGACCTGGCCGATCCCGCCGCCCTGGTCCGCTGCGCGTTCGATACCGACATCGGCTTCCGCGCCGATCCGGCCGGGGAGCCGCGGGTGATCATCAACGGTGTGGACGCCACCGACGAGCTGCGTACCGAGACCGCCGGCGCCGCCGCCTCCGCGATCGCCGCCATCCCGGAGGTGCGCTCGGCGCTGCGCGACCGGCAGCGGGCGTTCCGTCGGGCGCCGGGGCTGGTCGCGGACGGGCGCGACATGGGGACGGTGATCTTTCCCGATGCCGGCCACAAGGTGTTCCTGACCGCGAGCGCGGACGAGCGCGCCGAAAGGCGCTATAAGCAGTTGAAGGACAAGGGGGTTTCGGTTACATTGGACGGTCTGCTGCGCGAGATTCTCGCCCGCGACGCCCGTGACGCCCATCGCGCGGTGGCGCCGCTGCGGCCGGCCGACGACGCCGTCCGCATCGACACCACCGGCCTGGGGATCGAAGCGGTCGTCGAGCGAGTGCTCGCACTGGTCCAGCCGTAACCGCCGCAGGCGGCCAGGGCCGGCCCTCCGGCAGAACCGCCCCGCCGGTCCGCCGGCGGATCCCGTTTCACCTTCAACACTCACGGCCATACGCATTCCGCAAGGCCGACCAACGGGTGGACCGCCGCGCGCAGCCGAAGTTCCGATTCGCGCCGCCGCGGTCTGTGTCATCAACCGAGTAATCAGACAATGACCGAATCATTCGCAGAACTGTTCGAACAGAGCCAGGGCAACCTGGCCAAGCTGAAGCCGGGCGCCATCGTCAGCGGCGTCGTGGTGCAGGTGCGCACCGACGTGGTGGTGATCAACGCCGGCCTCAAGTCCGAGGGTATCGTCCCGATCGAGCAGTTCCGTAACGACGACGGCGAGATCGACATCGCCGTGGGCGACACCGTCAAGGTGGCGCTGGATGCGCTGGAGAACGGCTTCGGCGAGACCGTGCTGTCGCGCGAGAAGGCCAAGCGCGCGATGGTGTGGGACGAACTCGAGGAGGCGCTCGAGAAGAACGAAACCGTCACCGGCCGCATCAGCGGCAAGGTCAAGGGCGGCTTCACCGTCGACATCAAGGACGTCCGCGCGTTCCTGCCGGGCTCGCTGGTCGACGTGCGCCCGGTCCGCGACCCGGTGTACCTCGAGGGCAAGGAACTCGAGTTCAAGCTCATCAAGCTGGATCGCAAGCGCAACAACGTGGTGGTCTCGCGCCGCGCGGTGGTCGAGAGCGAGCATTCCGAAGAGCGCGAGCAGCTGCTCGAGAAGCTGGTCGAGGGCGCGGTGCTCAAGGGCGTGGTCAAGAACCTCACCGACTACGGCGCGTTCGTGGACCTGGGCGGCATCGACGGGCTGCTGCACATCACCGACATGGCCTGGAAGCGCGTGCGCCATCCGTCCGAAGTGGTGAACGTGGGCGACGAGCTGGAAGTGCGGGTGCTCAAGTACGACCGCGAGCGCAATCGCGTCAGCCTCGGCCTGAAGCAGCTGGGCGAGGATCCGTGGGACAACATCGCCCGCCGCTACCCGTCCAACACCCGGGTGTTCGGCAAGGTCTCCAACGTCACCGACTACGGCGCGTTCGTCGAGATCGAGCCCGGCGTCGAAGGCCTGGTGCACGTGTCGGAGATGGACTGGACCAACAAGAACGTCAACCCGCAGAAGGTCGTGCAGGTCGGCGACGAGGTCGAGGTCATGGTGCTCGACGTGGACGAGGAGCGCCGCCGCATCTCGCTGGGCATGAAGCAGGTCACCTCGAACCCCTGGGAGACCTTCGCCGCGATCCACAAGAAGGGCGACAAGGTCGAGGGCCAGATCAAGTCGATCACCGACTTCGGCGTGTTCATCGGCCTGGACGGCGGCATCGACGGCCTGATCCACCTCTCCGACATGAGCTGGAACACCAGCGGCGACGACGTCGCCCGCAACCTCAAGAAGGGCGACACCCTGCAGGCGGTGGTGCTGGCGGTCGATCCGGAGCGCGAGCGCATCAGCCTCGGCGTCAAGCAGATGGAGCAGGACCCGTTCGGCCAGTTCATGGCGTCCAACCCGAAGGGCTCGAAGGTCAGCGGCACCGTCCGCGAGGTCGACGCCAAGGGCGCCATGGTCGACATCGCCGAGGGCGTGGAAGGCTACGTGGCCGCCCGCGACATCAGCGACCAGCGCGTCGACGACGCCACCCAGCACCTGAAGGTCGGCGACACCATCGAGGCCAAGTTCGTGGGCATGGACCGCAAGGGCCGTACCCTGCAGCTGTCGATCAAGGCCAAGGACGAGGCCGAGAGCGCCCAGACCCTGGCCGAGTACAACAAGGTCGCGGCGGAGGCCTCCAGCGGTACCACCAAGCTCGGCGCGCTGCTGCGAGAGCAGCTGGAAGGCAACAAGTCCGAGTGAGTGCGCGCGTCGGCGGCCCGGTACGGACCGGGCCGTCGGCCGCCTTCCTGATGCGGAAATCGGTGGCCATGACCAAGTCGGAACTGATCGAGATCCTCGCCGAGCGGCAGGCCCACCTCAAGGCCGACGACGTCGATCTGGCGGTGAAGTCGCTGCTGGAGATGATGGGCGGTTCGCTGGCCCACGGCGAGCGCATCGAGATCCGCGGTTTCGGCAGTTTTTCACTGCACTACCGCCCGCCGCGGACCGGCCGCAATCCGAAGACCGGCGACGCGGTGGCGCTGCCGGGCAAGCACGTTCCCCATTTCAAGCCCGGCAAGGAGTTGCGCGAGCGGGTCAGCGACGTGGTCCCGCTGCCGGCGGACGACTGAACGCCGTTCCGGCCGCCGTCCGGGTTAAGCTGCGTCGATCATGCGACCCCTCCGTTTCCTCGTGGCCCTGCTCTGCATCGCCGCCGGCGTGCTGATCGGGGCGCTGAACCCGCAGGCGATCGCCCTGGATCTCGGATTCGTGGTCCTGCACGCCACGCTCGGCGTCGCCCTGCTGGTCGCGCTGCTCTGCGGGGTGCTGGTGGGCGGGATGATTCTGACGGTCTCGGTGGTGCTGCCGCTGCGCCAGCGGCTACGGCGCGCGCAGGCGCCGCCGCCCCGGACCGTTGCGCCGCCCGGCGCGGATCCCGGGCATGGAGTCTGAGCGATGGCCTTCGTCACCGAGTGGTTCTGGTTCTTCCTGCTGTTGCCGATCGCCGCGCTCAGCGGCTGGGTGATCGGCCGCCGCGGCGGCGAGCGGCACAGCGACACCCAGGTCAGCCGGCTGTCGACCACCTACTTCCGCGGCCTCAACTATCTGCTCAACGAACAGCCGGACAAGGCGATCGAGCTGTTCCTGCACATCGCCGAACTCGACAAGGAAACCTTCGAGACCCAGGTCGCGCTCGGGCACCTGTTCCGCCGGCGCGGCGAGGTCGACCGGGCGATCCGCCTGCACCAGGGGCTGGTCCAGCGCCCGGACCTGAGCGACCAGCAGAAGGTGCAGGCGCTGCTCGCGCTGGGCGAGGACTACATGCGCTCGGGGCTGCTGGACCGGGCGGAGACCGTGTTCACCGAGCTGGCGGCGCTCGACCAGCGCGCGCCGCAGGCCCTGCGCCACCTGATCAGCATCTACCAGGCCGAGCGCGACTGGCCCAAGGCGATCGAGAACGCGACCCGCTTCGAGGAAGCCACGGGCGAGCCGATGGGCAAGCTGGTCGGGCATTTCGAGTGCGAGCTCGCCGAGCGCCTGCTCTCGACCGGCGATATCGACGGCGCGCGCGCCGCGGTGGCGCGCGCCTACGCCGCGGACTCGAAATCGGTCCGCGCCGGCATCCTCGAGGGCCGGATCGAGCGCGAGGCGGGCAACGACGCCGCCGCGATCCGTGCGTTCGAGCGCGCCGCCCGCCACGACACCGACTTCCTGCCCGAGATCCTGCCGGCGCTGCTCGCGGCCCATGCCCGCATCGGCGACGGTCCCGGCGCCCGGGCCTTCCTCGCCGAGATGACCGAGCACTACCGCGGGATCGCGCCGGTGCTCGCGCTGGCCCGGCTGATCGAGACCGAGCAGGGGGTCGGCGAGGCCCGCGCCTACCTGGCGGAGCAACTCAAGGACCGGCCGTCGGTGCGGGGCGAGGCCGCGCTGATCGAGCTGACCCTGGCGGAAGCCAACGCGGATCCGACGCGAACCCTCCACGACCTCAAGCACATCACCGACCAGCTGCTCGTGCGCAATCCCAGCTACCGGTGCGGCCGCTGCGGGTTCGGCGCGCGCAGCCACCACTGGCAGTGCCCGAGCTGCAAGGAATGGGGCTCGATCAAGCCGCTGCTCAACTATGCGGTGGTGTAGGGCGCGGCGCCGCTGTTCCGGCCGCCAGCGGGTGGCTGCCGGATGACGGTGGCGCCGATCGCGGCGTCGCCGATGCCGCTGCTGGCCTGGAGCTGCGCGCAGGTGGCGCTGGCAGCGGCCGGGACCTGCCTGGCGCGCCGCTACGCGCTGCGTCGCCGCCTGCTCGACCATCCGGGCGAGCGTCGCAGCCATCGCGTGGCCACCCCGCGCGGGGGCGGGGTGGCCATCGTCGCCTGCCTGCTGGTGACGGCGCTGGCGCTGTCCTGGTGGTATCCCGGCGAGCGCATGCTGCTGCTGGCGGGCGGTGCCGGGTTGCTGCTGGTGGCCGCGGTAGGCTGGATCGACGACCACCGCGCGCTGTCGGCCGGGCTGCGCCTGGCAATGCACGCGGTGGCCGGGCTGCTGCTGGGCGCCGCCGTGCTGCACGCCGGCCACGGCCCGCTGCTCGCGGCGAGCGGCGTCCTGGCCACGCTGGTGCTGGTCAACGTCTGGAACTTCATGGACGGCATCGACGGCCTGGCCGCCAGCCAGGGGGCGATCGCCGCGATCGGCTACGGGGTGCTGGCGTCCGCCGGTCCCGAGGGCGGCGCCGCGGTTGTGTTGGCATTCAGTCTGGGCGCCGCCTGCCTGGGATTCCTGCCATTCAATTTTCCGCGTGCGGCGATCTTCCTGGGCGATGTCGGCAGCGGCGCCCTGGGGTTGGCGCTGGCATGGCTGCTGGTGCTGCTCGCGCCGCGGCTGGAGCAGGGTCCTGCGCACTGGGCGCTGCTGCTGTTGCCGCTGTCGGCGTTCCTCGTTGATGCCGCACTCACGCTGGGTACGCGCATGCTTCGCCGTGAAGCCTGGTGGAGACCGCATGTGCAGCACGCCTATCAGTGCTGGGCCCGCCGCATCGGCCGGCACCCGCCCGTCACCCTGGCGTACGCGGCCTGGAGCGGGGCGGCGGTGCTGACGATGCTGGCCACCCGCGGTCTCGATGCGCGATATATCATTGCAGCCGCGGCGGCGTGGTGCCTGGCGGGGGGCTGGGCATGGGCGATCCTGCGGGCCGGCGCCTCACCTCCAGGCAAGGAACAAGCACACGAATGAAGCGCTGGAAGGACCGCGCCGCCATCACGATGCCCCGTGCGGCCATCGTCGGGCACGATCTGTTCATGGTCTGGCTGTGCTGGATCGGCCTGCACCAGTTCAGGCTCTCGATGCAGCCGTTCGCGGCCCCGCTGCCGTGGTGGTCGGTCGAGATCGCCCTGATCCTGGCCGCCCAGGGGCTGGTGCTGTGGCGGGTCGGCCTGTATCGCGGGGTATGGCGCTTCGCGAGCATGCCCGACCTGGTGAACATCCTGAAGGCCAGCCTGTTCGGGCTGTTCGCGATCGTGCTCGCGTTGTTCCTGTACAACCGCCTGGACCAGGTGCCGCGCACCGTGCTGGTGCTGTACCCGGTGGTGCTGACGGCGCTGCTGGGGATGCCGCGGCTGCTCTATCGCAGCTGGAAGGACTACAGCCTCAGCCGCACCGACCAGACCGCGGTGCGGGTGCTGATCCTCGGCGCGGGCCAGGCAGGCGAGGCGCTGCTGCGGGACCTGCGCAGGGCCGGCGCCTACCAGGTGGTCGGCTTCCTGGACGACGCCGCCAAGCTGCACGGCAGCCATCTGCAGGGCGTGCCGGTGTTGGGCCGGGTGAAGGACGTGGCGCGGATCGCGCCGGAAACCGCCGCCAGGCTGCTGATCATCGCCATGCCCTCGCTGGACGCGGCGGCGATGCGCCACGTGGTCGCCGCGTGCGAGGAGACCGGGCTGCCGTTCCGCACCGTGCCCAGACTCGACGATCTGCTCGAGGGGCGTTCGCTGCCCGGCGAGCTGAAGGAAGTCGCGATCGAGGACCTGCTCGGGCGCCAGCCGGTGACGCCGGACTGGAAATCGATCCGGGGCTGGCTCGGGGGTCGCAGCGTCCTGGTCACCGGCGGCGGCGGCTCGATCGGCTCTGAGCTCTGCCGCCAGTGCGCGCGTCACGGCGCGCGCCAGATCGCCGTGGTCGAGATGGACGAGCTGGCGTTGAGCACCATCGAGGCGCAGTTGCGCCGCGACTTCCCGCAGATCCAGTGCGTGCCCGTGCTCGGCGATTGCGGAGATCCCGCGGTGATCCGTCACGCGCTGGCGCTGTCCTCGCCCGAGGCGGTCTTCCATGCCGCCGCCTACAAGCAGGTGCCGGTGCTGGAAACGCAGATGCGCGAGGCGGTGCGCAACAACGTGCTCGCCACCGAGACCGTGGCCGCCCAGACCCAGGCCGCGGGCGTGGCGACGTTCGTGCTGATCTCGACCGACAAGGCGGTGGATCCGGTCAACGTGCTCGGCGCCACCAAGCGCCTGGCGGAGATGGTCTGCCAGGCGAAGTCGGATCCGCAGTCGACGCGTTTCGTCACCGTGCGGTTCGGCAACGTGCTCGACTCGGCAGGCAGCGTGGTGCCGCTGTTCCGCGAGCAGATCCGAAGCGGTGGCCCGGTCACGGTGACCGATCCGGAGGTCACGCGCTACTTCATGACCATTCCCGAGTCCTGCCAGCTGATCCTGCAGGCCGCGGCGATCGGTTCCCGACACGCGATCTACACGCTGGACATGGGAGAACCGGTCTCGATCCGGCTGCTGGCCGAGCAGATGATCCGCCTGGCCGGCAAACACCCCGAACGCGATGTCGCCATCGTCTACACCGGGTTGCGGCCCGGCGAGAAGCTGCACGAGACCCTGTTTCATGCCGAGGAGCGCTACCGCCCGACCGCCCACCCCAAGATCCTCCAGGCCGAGGCCCGGGAGATCGTTGCGGAGCAGGTATTCGGTGCCACGGCCGCGCTCCGCGAGGCGATCGGCATCTACGATCTGGACACCATGGCCAGGGTATTGCGCGAGACCGTGCCGGAGTTCCTCCCGCAGATGGACAGCGGCGAACAGTACGCGGCGACCGTGGTGTCCTTCCCGGCCAGACATGCACGAAGGACCTGACGGAGACCCATGAAGCGACGTATCAGGAAGGCTGTTTTCCCCGTGGCGGGGCTCGGCACCCGCTTTCTTCCCGCCACCAAGACCGTCCCCAAGGAGATGCTGCCGATCGTCGACCGGCCGCTGATCCAGTACGCGGTCGACGAGGCGATCGAAGCCGGCTGCGACACCCTGATCTTCGTCACCAACCGCTACAAGCACGCGGTCGCGGACTATTTCGACAAGGCCTACGAGCTCGAGGACAAGCTGGCCAGGGCCGGCAAGCTGGAACAGCTCGAGATGGTGCGCAACCCGTTGCCGCGCAACGTGCGCGCGGTGTTCGTCACCCAGGCCGAGGCGCTCGGCCTCGGGCACGCGGTGCTCTGCGCCAGGCCGGTGGTCGGCGACGAGCCGTTCGCGGTGATGCTGCCGGACGACCTCATCTGGAACCGCGGCGACGGTGCGCTCAAGCAGATGGCCGATGCGGCCGAGGCTTCCGGTTCCAGCATGATCGCGGTGCAGGACGTGCCCCGAGACCAGACCGGCAGCTACGGCATCGTCGCCACCGACGACTTCACCGGGCGGGAAGGCCGCATCCGCGGGATGGTCGAAAAGCCCAGTCCCGACGATGCGCCCAGCACCCTGGCGGTGGTGGGCCGTTACGTGCTGGATCCGCGGATCTTCGATCTGCTCGAATCCACCGACGCCGGGGCCGGCGGCGAGATCCAGCTGACCGACGCGATCGCGCGGCTGCTGCAGGACCACCCCGTCAGCGCGTACCGGTTCCGCGGCACGCGTTTCGATTGCGGAACCCATATCGGCCTGATCGAGGCGACCATTCGCTACGCGCTCGACCACGAAAAGCTGAGCGAGGCCGCCGCGACGATGATGCAGAGCGCCCTCGACGAACTCGGCGTGCGCGAGATCGACTGAGCCGAGTTCCGCGAACTGCGGACTCGCCCGCCGGGAACGCACGGGCGCGGTGCCGCGTCCCGCCCGGCAGGCTCAACGACGGCCCGCGGCGCGGTCCAGCGTCCCTCCTGCCAGCGCGGCGGCGAGCGCTGCCAGGAGCAGCGGCCACGGCAGCGCTCCGGCGGCGTCGGCGAATGCCGAAACGGCGGGCGCCAGTGCCGGCGCGAGGGCGGCCACACCCGCGGCGGCCACCGCCACCGTGGCCCGCAGCGCCCAGATCTCCAGCCCTGCACGCTCCTCGTGGTCGGCGACGAGCCGGGCCATGTCGGCGGCGAAGGACTCCGGCGGCTCCGGCAGCGGGACCTCGCGGAGGCCCCGGTACAGCCTCCGGTAGGCCTCGATCTCCATGCCCTCCAGGTCCAGGCCCGCTTGGTCCGTCGCGGGCTCCCGTTCGGCCGCGGCCTGCAGCCGGGCATGCCGTTCCGCGGTGATATGGTTCATTCGCGTTCTCCCGCCGATTCCGGCAGCTCATGGCGCAACCGGACCCTGGCCCGGAACAGGTGGCTCTTGATCGTTCCCGCGGGCATCCCGGTGATCAGTGCGATCTCGGCGATGCCCAGTTCGTCGAGATGGTAGAGGGTCACGACGGTCCGCTGCAGCGGCGGCAGCCGGGCGACGGCGCGAGCCAGATGCGCCGCCATGTCCTCGCGCTCGTGCCGTTCCTGGAGGTCGCAGCCGTCGGCGATGCCCTCCAGGCCCCCACGCGCATCGTCCTCGCCCGGCTCCTGCAGCGGGATCCGCCGCTTCCGCAGGTGGCGGGAGGCCACGCCGAACGCGATGCGGCCGATCCAGGTGGACAGCGCGCTCTCGAAGCGGAACTGGTGCAGTCGCTGGTGAACCCGCAGATAGACCTCCTGGCAGAGCTCGCGGGTTTCCTCGGGATGCTGCACCATCCGGAAGACGAGATGCCAGACGAGCCGCTCGTGGCGCCTGACCAGCGCCTCGAACGCCCTGGGCCGTCCGGCCAGCACGGCGGCAACGACCTGCCTGTCCTCATCCATGCCCGGGACAGACGCCACCGGGGGCGCGGCGGTTGCAGCCGTCGCCGCCGCGCCCGCCGCGCCCTCGCGATGCCGCCTGCAACCGCAGGCCCCGCGGTGGACTCAATCCCTGCAACGGCAGCACTGCGCCATCTTCCCGGAGCCTTTGCATGTTCGACATCCTGGCCATCCTGATCCCGTTCTTCCTGGCCGCCTGCATCGTCGTGGTGGTCCGCATCGTAGTGGAGGCGCGGCTGCGCCGCCGCCTGGCGGAGACCCACGCCACCGAGGACCTGGTGCATTCGCTGGCCGCGGCCGACCACGAGTTCCGGCGCCAATCCTCGCTGCGCTGGGGTCTGGTGCTGGTGGCGATGGGCCTGGGTTTCGGCGCCATCGACCTGTTCGGCCTGGACGCGAAGGACCCGGCCGCCTTCGGGCTGCTGTTCGCCGCGGCGGGTGTCGGGTCGCTCGCCTATCACTTCGCCAGACGCCGGCCACCGGCCTGATCGCCGCTCCGCATCCGCGGAGCCTCCCGGATTTACCGCAGCACGGCGGATCCGTCCCGCCGCGGGCGCGCCTGCCCGCAGTCCGCACCACCTTTCCGACAGAGGAGAACGAGACATGAAGTACGGCATCGCACCCGCCCTGGCCGCGGCACTGGCCGTGGCCGGCCTGCATGGCTCCGCGAACGCGGCGCAACCGCCGGCCGCGGCCGCGCTCGACGAGACCGTGCCCGAGCTCATCCACCGTGCCCGGGTGCCCGCCGTGGCGGTCGCGCGGATCGAAGACGGCGGCGTGGCCTGGACCCGCGTCTATGGCGAACGCAGCCCCGGCAGCGCCGCGACGGAGGACACGGTGTTCAACGTGGCCTCCCTGACCAAGCCCGTGTTCGCGATGCTGGCGGTACGACTGGCCGCCGAAGGCCGGCTCGACCTCGATGCGGACCTGTCGTCGTTCTGGGTCGATCCCGACATCGCCGCGGACCCGCGCCGGCACGCGCTGACGCCGCGCATCGCGCTCAGCCACCAGACCGGCTTCCAGAACTGGCGGGGCGGTGGCAAGCTGGAGTTCGCCTTCGCGCCCGGCGCGCGACACGAGTACTCGGGCGAAGGCTACGAATACCTCCGGCGCGCGCTCGAGCACGCCACCGGGCAGCCGATGGCCGCGTTGATGGAAACGAGCGTACTGGCCCCAGCGGGCATGCAAGCCAGTTCGTTCGGCTGGGACGGCCGCTGGGAAGGCCGACTGGCAACCGGCCACGACGAATCCGCCGAGCCGCTGGACACCGCCCAGGCGCGCAGCCGCCGCGCCAATGCCGCCGCGAACATGTTCAGCACCGTCGGCGACTATGGCCGCTTCGTCGCCTGGGTGGTCGAGGGCGCGGGCCTTCCGCGCGACCTGTTCGCGGACATGCAGCGGCCCCAGGCGGCCCACGACGACCCCGTGGAGCGCTTCGGCCTCGGCTGGAAGCTGCTGCGGGCCGACGGGGCGGAAACGCTCTGGCACGATGGCCGCGAACCCGGCGTGCGCAGTTTCGTACTCGCCCGTCCTGCCGCGCGGGACGGCCTGGTGATCCTCAGCAACGGCTCCAACGGCGAATTGCCGATGCGCGCGATCATCGAGGCCGCCGTACCGGACGGCGCCGGATGGCTGCGGGCCCGCGACGCGGAGATGTGGCGCTATCTGCGATCGGTCTCCGGTCCGCGCCTGGAGCAGCTGCTGCAGATGGTGTCGCGTTCGCCATCGTTCATGGCCGCCCTGCTGCACGCCGCCGATACCGCGCTGGTGCAAGGGTCGCCGCTCGACCCGCAGGACAGGCGCGCGGCGGCGGCGGCGATCGAGCCGTTCGCGCTCGGAATGCTCGACGGCACCGTGACCGCGGCGGACGCCGCACGGCTCTGCGCCTTGCTGCTCGATCCAGCCGGGGAGGGGGATCGCGCGCTGCGCACCGCCTTCGACGAGGGCCAGGCGCGGGCATGGCTGGCGGCGCTGCGCGGTGGCGGCACGGCCGCGGCGGCCGCGGATGGCGGGTTGCGCACCACGGTGGAGGTGCCGGAACGGATCCTGCGCGAGTACGCGGGGAACTACCTGGTGCCGTCCAACTCGCTGCTGATCTCGATCGCCGTGTCGGACGGGCGGCTGGTCGCCACCGCCGAAGGCACGCCGGCCACCGAGTTCCATCCGGCCTCGCCGACCCGCTTCTTCATGCGCGAGAGCGCGACCGACTTCGAGTTCGTCCGCGGCGAGAACGGCCAGGTCAGCGGCATCCGGATCATCTGGGACGGGAACCGTTCCGAGTTCGCCGCGCGGGTGCGGTGAGCGCCGCGCCGCGTCCACCACCGGGTGGGCGCGGCGCGGCGCGTCGTTCCGGCCTACAGCGCCTCGAACACGCCGGCGGCGCCCATGCCGGTGCCGATGCACATCGTCACCAGACCGTACTTCCGCCTGCGGCGGCGCAGCCCGTGGACGATGGTGGCGGTGCGCACCGCTCCGGTCGCCCCCAGCGGGTGCCCCAGCGCGATCGCGCCGCCGAGCGGGTTCACCTTGTCCGGGTCCAGCTCCGAGTCGCGGATCACCGCCAGCGCCTGCGCGGCGAAGGCCTCGTTGAGCTCGATCCAGTCGATCTGGTCCTTGCTCAGCCCGGCCTGCCTGAGCGCCTTCGGGATCGCCGCGATCGGGCCGATGCCCATCACCTCCGGCCGCACCCCCGCCACCGAGAAGCTGACGAAGCGCGCGAGCGGGGTCAGGCCGTAGTCCTTCAGCGCCTGCTCCGAGGCCAGCAGCACCGCACCGGCGCCGTCGCTCATCTGCGAGGAGTTGCCGGCGGTCACGGTGCCGCCGAACTGGCCGTTGCGGAACACCGGGCGCAGCCGCGCCAGGCCCTCGAGCGTGGAGTCCTCGCGGGGGCCCTCGTCGGTGTCGACCAGCCGGCGCCGCAGCTGCACGGTATTGCCGGCCAGGTCCGGGACCCGCGACATCACCTCGTAGGGGCTGATCTCGTCGGCGAACTCCCCGGCCTGGATGGCGGCGATGGCCTTGCGGTGCGAGGCCAGCGCGAACGCGTCCTGGTCCTCGCGCGACACCTTCCACTCCTCGGCGACCTTTTCCGCGGTGATGCCCATGCCGTAGGCGATGGCGACGTTCTCGTCGCCATCGAACACCCTGGGGCTGAGCGCCACCTTGTTGCCCATCATCGGCACCATGCTCATGCTCTCGGTGCCGCCGGCCAGCACCAGGTCGGCGTTGCCCAGGCGGATCTGGTCGGCGGCCAGCGCCACCGCCTGCAGACCCGACGAGCAGAAGCGGTTGATGGTCTGCGCGGCCACGGTGTCGGGCAGGCCAGCCAGCAGCACGCCGATGCGGGCCACGTTCATGCCTTGCTCGCCCTCGGGCATGGCGCAGCCGATCACCGCGTCCTCGATGCGGTCGAGTTCGATGCCCGGCGCCTGCGCGACCACGGACTTGAGGACATGCGCGAGCATGTCGTCGGGGCGGGTATTGCGGAACACGCCGCGCGGCGCCTTGCCGACCGGGGTGCGGGTGGCGGCGACGATGTAGGCGTCCTGGATCTGCTTCATTGCTTTCTCCGAAAGCGGTGATTCGTGATTGGTGATTGGTGATCGCAGAAGCGCGGTCCGTGGAGTGGCGGTCGTGCGACCAATCACCAGCCACGAATCACCAATTGCCACCTTGTCAGTTGCGCAGCGGCTTGCCCGTCTTCAGCATGTGGGCGATGCGCTCCTGGGTCTTGGGCATCTGCGCCAGGGCGACGAAGTGCTCGCGCTCGAGCCGCAGCAGCCACTCCTCGTCGACCGTGGCGCCGCGGTCGACCTCGCCGCCGCAGAGCACCGTCGCGATGCGGGTGGCGATCTCGTAGTCGTGCGGGGACACGAAGCGGCCCTCCAGCATGTTGACCAGCATCATCTTGAACGTGGCGATGCCCACGTCACCGGCCACCGGGATGGCGCGCGCCGGCAGCGGCGGCCGGTAGCCCGTCTCGGCCAGCGCCAGCGCCTGCCGCCGGGCGATGTGCAGCAGCTCGTGCGGATGGAGGACCACCGGATCGCCGGCGCGCAGCAGGCCAAGTTCCCTGGCCTCGATCGCCGACTTCGACACCTTGCCCATGGCCACCGTCTCGAACGCGGTCTTGAGTTCGGCGAACACGTCGCCGCCGGGCCCCGCGGCCCGTGCCGCGCGCACCGCCAGCTCCTTCAGGCCGCCGCCCGCGGGCAGCAGCCCGACCCCGGCCTCGACCAGGCCGATGTAGCTTTCCAGGCCCGCCACCGTGCGCGCCGCGTGCATCTGGAATTCGCAGCCGCCGCCGAGCGCCATGCCCCGCACGGCCGCGACCACCGGCACCAGCGCGTACTTGATGCGCTGGCTGGTGGCCTGGAAGTTGGCGACCATCGCCTCGAACGCGTCCACCTTGCCGGCCTGCAGCAGGCCGAGTGCACCGGCCAGGTCGGCGCCGGCGGAGAAGGGCTCCTTCGGCTGCCAGATCACCAGGGCGCGCAGGTCGCGTTCGGCGATTCCGACCGCTTCCTGCACGCCGTCCAGCACCTGGTCGCTGACGGTGTGCATCTTGGTCTTGAACGAGACCACGCCGACGCCGTCGCCGTCGGTCCACAGGCGCACGCCGTCGTTCTCGAACAGCGTCTCGCCCTCGGCGAACGATTCGCCGAGCAGCGGATCGGGGAAGCGCTGGCGCGCGTAGACCGGCAGGTCGGAGCGCGGGACCCGCGCATCGCGCGTGGGGCTGTAGCTGCCATCCGGACCGTGCACGCCGTCGCGGCCGTCGAGCACCCAGGCGGGCAGGGGCGCGTCGCTCATGGCCTTGCCGGCGGCGATGTCCTCGGTGATCCAGCCCGCTACCTGCCTCCAGCCGGCCGCCTGCCAGGTCTCGAACGGGCCGAGCGACCAGCCGTAGCCCCAGCGGATGGCGAGGTCGACGTCGCGCGCGGTCTCGGCGATGTCGGCCAGGTGGTAGGCGCTGTAGTGGAACAGGTCGCGGAACACCGCCCAGAGGAACCGCGCCTGCGGATGCTCGCTCGCACGCAGCTTCGCGAACTTCTCAGCGGGATCCCTGGTCCTGAGGATGTCGACCACCTCGTCGGCGGCCTTGCGATCGGCCGGGCGATAGTCCTGCTTCTCGGTATCCAGGACCAAGATGTCCTTGCCGACCTTGCGGAACACGCCGGCACCGGTCTTCTGGCCCAGCGCGCCCTTGGCCACCAGCGCCTCGAGCCATTTCGGCGACCGGAAGTGCGCGTGCCACGGATCGCCCGGCAGGGTATCGGCCATGGTCTTGATGACATGGGCCATGGTGTCGAGGCCGACCACGTCGGCGGTGCGATAGGTGGCCGACTTCGGCCGGCCGATCAGCGGCCCGGTCAGGGCGTCCACCTCGTCGAAGCCCAGCCCGGACTCGGCGGTGTGGTGCGCGGTGGCGAGGATCGAGAACACGCCGATGCGGTTGCCGATGAAGTTCGGCGTGTCCCTGGCGTAGACCACGCCCTTGCCCAGGGTGGTGGTGAGGAAGGTTTCCAGGCCTTGCAGTACGGCCTGGTCGGTGGCCGCTGCCGGGATCAGCTCGGCCAGGTGCATGTAGCGGGGCGGGTTGAAGAAGTGCACACCGCAGTACCGGTGGCGAAGTTCTTCGGGAAGAACGTCCGCCAAGGCATTGATTCCCAGGCCAGAGGTATTGCTGGCAAGCACCGCGTGCTCAGGCACGAACGGGGCGATTCTGCGGTACAGGTCCTGCTTCCAGTCCATCCGCTCGGCGATCGCCTCGATGATCAGGTCGCAGTCGCCGAGCAGTTCCAGGCCGGTGTCGTAGTTGGCCGGCACGATCGCCTCGGCCAGCGACCTGTCGGCCAGCGGGGCCGGGCTCAGCTTCGCCAGGTTGGCGATCGCGCGGGTCACCACGCCGTTGGGATCGCCTTCCTTCGCCGGGAGGTCGAACAGCACGGTGTCGATCCCGGCATTGGTGAGATGGGCGGCGATCTGCGCTCCCATCACGCCGGCACCGAGAACGGCGGCGCGCCGGACGAGCAGTTTCTCAGACATGCGCTGGAACTCCTTGATTTAAGAACAAATATTCGGATCAGGCCCGGAGGCCGGCGGCAGCGAAGCGGATCAGCTCGCTGGCGGCGCGGCGGCGATGGGCATCCTCGTCGGTGCCGTGTGGGCGCTTGATCAGGCCGAAATCGGCCATCGCATAGGTCAGTGCCCCGGCCAGGAAATCGAGCCGCCAGTACAGCTCCTCCTTCGACAGCCCGGGCAGGCAGGCACCGAGGGCGCGGGCGAATTCGCGCTGCACGTGGCCGTAGCGCTCGGACAGGAAGGCGCGCAGGCCGTCGTTCTTCTCGGCATAGGCTCTCGCGATCACCCGGATGAAGGCGCCGCCGCCGTGGCGGTCGCCGGCCAGCGCCAGGGCGGGCTCGACGAACGCCGCGAGCACCGGTTCCAGTTCGCCGGGCTGGCGCTCCCGCGCGCTGCGCAGCATCGACAGCCGCTGGGTGCTCATTTCGTCCATGCGCCGGCGGAACACCTCGTTGACCAGATTCTCCTTGCTGCCGAAGTGGTAGTTCACCGCGG
This sequence comes from Luteimonas endophytica, assembly GCF_029887875.1. Lineage (GTDB taxonomy): Bacteria > Pseudomonadota > Gammaproteobacteria > Xanthomonadales > Xanthomonadaceae > Luteimonas > Luteimonas endophytica. The sequence goes on along the minus strand of NZ_JARXRM010000008.1, from coordinate 47,168 downwards.
CGATGTTGACGTCGGCACGGGTGGTGACCTGGCGCAGCGAGGTGCCGCTGAAGCCCTGCTGGGCGAACAGCTCCTCGGCGGCGCCGAGGATCCGCTCCTTGGTGGAGAACTGGGTGGCGGGCATGTCGCTCCGGGTCGGCTGAATCAAACGCTTGTTTGATGCTAGGCCGAATCCCGGCCGCGGTCAAACCCGGAGCGAGGCCGGACCCGGTTTCAAGGAGTCCCGGGAATCAGTTAGAATCCGTCCCAGCCAGTTCGGCTAAACCCGCGCCACATCGCGGGTTTTTCCATGTTAATCTGGGTCGCTCCATTGCGGCCCGCCTGACCGGAGACATCCCATGGCGCTGGAGCGCACCCTGTCGATCATCAAGCCCGATGCCGTTGCCAAGAACGTCATCGGCGAGATCTATTCCCGTTTCGAGAAGGCGGGCCTGCGCATCGTCGCGGCCAAGATGAAGCACCTGTCGCGCGAGGAGGCCGAGGGCTTCTATGCCGTGCATCGCGAGCGACCGTTCTTCGGCGCGCTGGTGGAATTCATGAGCAGTGGTCCGGTGATGATCCAGGCGCTGGAAGGCGAGGGCGCGATCGCCAGGAACCGAGACCTGATGGGCGCCACCAACCCGAAGGAGGCCGCGGCCGGTACCATTCGCGCCGATTTCGCCGAGTCCATCGACGCCAATGCCGTGCACGGCTCCGACGGCGCCGAAACCGCCGCGCAGGAGATCGCCTACTTCTTCGCCGACGACGAGATCTGCGCGCGCTGAGCGCGGAACCGCGATCATGAGCAGCCCCGGCCAGCAGCCGCGACCGTCGACCCCGGATGAACGCCCCGGGCGCGACCCAGCGGGCGCTTCGCGTCGCAACCTGCTCGAGCTCGATCGCGCGGGGCTGGAGCGCTTCTTCGTCGAAACCCTCGGCGAGAAGCGCTTCCGCGCCCACCAGGTGATGAAGTGGATCCACCACCGCCACGTCACCTCGTTCGACGACATGACCGACCTCGGCAAGGCGCTGCGCGCCAAGCTCGAGACCCATGCCGAGGTGCGGGTGCCGCAGGTGCAGTTCGAGAAGCCCTCGGCCGACGGCACCCACAAGTGGCTGCTGGCGATGGACGGCAGCAACGCCGTGGAGACGGTGTTCATTCCCGACAAGGGGCGCGGCACGCTGTGCGTGTCCTCGCAGGTCGGCTGCGCGCTGAACTGCCAGTTCTGCTCGACCGCCACCCAGGGCTTCAACCGCAACCTCTCGGTGGCCGAGATCGTCGGCCAGGTGTGGGTCGCGGCCAGGCACCTGGGCAACGTTCCGCATCGCGAGCGCAGGCTCACCAATGTGGTGATGATGGGAATGGGCGAGCCGCTGATGAACTTCGACAACGTGGTCGCGGCGATGAGCGTGATGCGCGACGACCTCGGCTACGGCCTGGCCAACAAGCGCGTCACCCTGTCGACCGCCGGCATGGTGCCGATGATCGACCGCCTCGGCGAGGAGAGCGACGTGTCGCTGGCGGTGTCGCTGCACGCCGCCGACGACGAATTGCGCAGCCGGCTGGTCCCGCTGAACCGCAAGTACCCGGTGGCCGAGCTGATGGCGGCTTGCGAGCGCTACGCGCGCCGGCGCCGCGGCAGCTCGATCACCTTCGAGTACACGCTGATGAAGGGCGTCAACGACCAGCCCGTCCACGCCCGGCAGCTGGCGCGGCTGATGCGCGCGTTCGGCAACGCGCTGCAGGCCAAGGACGCCGCCAAGGTCAATCTGATCCCGTTCAACCCGTTTCCGGGCACGCGCTTCGAGCGCTCGGCGGAGGCCGACATCCGCGCCTTCCAGCGGCTGCTGCTCGACGCCGGGGTGCTGACCATGGTCCGCCGCACCCGCGGCGACGACATCGATGCCGCCTGTGGGCAGCTCAAGGGGCAGGTCGCCGACCGGACCCGCCGCCAGGCCGAGTTCCGCAGGCACCTGGCGGAACACCAGGCCGAGCACCCGGCAGGGCGGGGCGGGGTCGATGCAGCGGCATAGCCTCGTCGCCGCGGCGCTCGTGCTGGCGCTGTCCAGCGCCGCCTGTTCGCGGCTGTCGTTCGTCAAGCCCAGCGCCAAGCGCGGCGATTCGGAGCAGATCGCGCCCCGCTACGAGTTCCGCGGGACCCCGGAGAGCCGCCAGCGTTCGGAGACCCGCCTGCAGGTGGCGCGGGCGGCCCGCGCCCTGCGCGGGGGCGAGGTGGACGCCGCGGAACGCGAGCTGCGTGCGGCCCTGGGCGACGACCCCGACAACATCGATGCGCTGACCATGCTGGCTGTGATCGAATCCTCGCGTGGCCGCCGGCAGCAGGCCGGCGAACTCTATGCACGCGTCGCCGGACTCGCCCCGCATCTGGGCGGCGCGCTGGAAAACTACGGCGCCTGGTTGTGCGCCAACGGCCGCCCGGCCGAAGGTATGGCGCACTTGGACCGCGCGATCGCGGCCCCGGGCTACCAGGACCGGGCCTCGGCCCTGGCCCATGCCGGCGCCTGCGCGGAGGCGGCAGGCCAGCCGGAGCGGGTCGAGCGCGACCTGCGCGCCGCCCTGCAGCTGCAGCCGGCCAACCCGACCGCGTTGTCAGCAATGGCGCAATACCAGTACCGTAGGGGCAGGTTCCTGGAAGCACGCGCGTTCTCGCAGCGCCGCCTCGCCGCGGCGCCCGCTACCGCGGAGGTTCTTCTAATCGCGTCACAGATCGAGGACAGACTCGGCGACACGGCCGCCGCCGAACGCTACCGTCAGCGCCTGGGGAGGGAGTTCCCGCAGGCGTTGTCAGCACAACCTGGGGAAAGCAGTCGACCATGACATCTGCAGCGAACGCAGGCATGCCCGAACAGGGGAGCGGCGATCGCCTGAGACAGGCGCGCGCCGATGCCGGCCTGAGCGTCGTCGAGGTGGCGGCCCGGATGCGGGTGCCGGTCCGCGTCGTCGAATCGCTCGAGGCCGAGGACTGGAGCCGGCTCGGGGCGCCGGTGTTCGTGCGCGGGCAACTGCGCAGCTATGCCCGGGCGCTCGGGCTGCCGGCCGACGCGCTGGCGGGGGTGCCGGCATCGGCACCGATCGAGCCGCCGCAACTGGCGCCGCGGACCTTCGTTTCGCCACTGCAGCGGTTCGCCGAGCAGGCTGCGCGGCGGCTGGTCTACGTGGTGATCACCGCGGCGATCGCGGTGCCGGTATGGATGGTGACCCGCCAGCATGTCGAGGTCGCGCAGCCAGAATCGGCCTCGCTCGACATCGTCCCCGGGGCGGAAAGCGATCTGACGGCGGCGCCGGCGGCTGCCGAACAGGCGCGGCAGCGGCACCAGCGCCCGTTCGTGGCGTCGATGACGCCGATCCAGAACCGCAAGCCCGCGCCGCAGCCCCCCGTCGGGGAACCGGCGCTGTCGCTGCGCTTCAGCGGCGACAGCTGGATCGAGATCCAGGCCGCCGACGGCAGTTCCGTGGAACAGGCGCTGGTCAAGGCCGGCGAGCGTCGCAGCTACGCCCCGGGGGAAGTCGGGCGGATCCTGCTCGGCAATGCCGACGCGGTCGAAGTGCGCCAGTACGGGCGCGTTCAGGATATGGCCCCCTATCAGCGAGCGAACGTCGCGCGCTTTACGGTATCCTCTGACGGTTCGCTCGCACCGGCGTCCGAGTGACCGCCCGGCACCACCCGCCACGCGGGTAGCGATACGCAGACACGGGCCCGCCAGGGCCCGTTCACATGACAGGCCCGCGCCCGGCGGCGGGCGAGAGACGGTATGGCGATCGAACTTCTGGACGAACACGAACAGGGCGAACGGGTCCGCGACTGGCTGCGCCGCAATGGCCTGGGCCTGGTGGCGGGCGTGGCGGTGGGCCTGGCGATCATCGGCGGGTGGCAGTGGTGGCAACGCCAGCAGCTGGCCGAACGGATGCAGGCCGGCGAGCGCTACCAGGCGGCACTGGCGAGCCTGCGCGCGGGCGACCTGGAGCAGGGCGCCAGCCAGGCCGCCGCGCTGCGCGATGGCCCCTACGCAACGCTGGTCGTGCTGGACCTGGCGAAGGCCCAGCTCGAGGCCGGCGACCGCGATGCCGCGATCGCGACCCTGGAGCAGGGCGCGGGCGCCGACCCGGTCTTCGAGGCGGTGCGCCGCCAGCGTCTGGCGCGGCTGCTGATCGATGCCGACCGCGCCGGGGAGGCGGTGGAGCTGCTGGCCGGTACCGAAGACGTCGCCGGCCTGGAGGTCCTCGGCGACGCCAGCTTCGCCATGGACCGCCGCGAGGAGGCGCGCGAAGCCTATCTCGGGGCGCTGCGCCAGCTCGACGCCAATGCCCCGCAGCGCCGCCTGCTCGAACTCAAGCTCACCCAAGCCGGCGGCACGCCGCCCCAGCCCGAGACCATTTGATGAAGCCAGCCAACACCCCGTCGCGTTCCCCGATGCTGCGCGCCGTCATCGCGCTGTCGTGCGTGCTCGCCGTCTCCGGCTGCAGCACCGTCCGCGGCTGGTTCGACGGCGACGACGACGAGGTCAACACCACCGAGCCGGCCGAACTGACCGATTTCGCGCCCTCGGCGAGCGTCGACCGCCTCTGGACCGCCGGGGTCGGCAAGGGCGAGCGGCGCATCGGCGCCAGGCAGTCGCCGGCCGTGGCCGGGGGGCGGGTCTACGCGGCAGCGCTGACCGGGGGCGTGCACGCCTTCGACCTGCAGAGCGGCGCCGCGGTGTGGCACCACGAATCCGAGCTGCCGCTGTCGGGCGGCCCCGGCGTCGGCGAGGGGCTGGTGGTGGCCGGCAGCCTGGAGGGCGACGTGCTGGCGCTGGATGCCCAGAGCGGTGCCGAGCGCTGGCGGGCCGAGGTGGGCAACGAGGTGATCGCTGCCCCCGCGATCGGCCAGGGCGTGGTGGTCGTGCGCTCCAACGACGGCCGGGTCAGCGCCTTCGACGCCACCAACGGCGAGCGCCTGTGGTTCTGGGTGCGCGATCTGCCGGCGCTGACCGTGCGCGGCAACGATGCGCCGGTACTCGGACCTGGCTACGTATTCGTCGGCAACGACGACGGCACGGTGATCGCGCTGGGCCTGAACGACGGCAGGCCGATCTGGGAGCAGGCCGTCGGCCAGCCGGACGGGCGCACCGACCTCGAGCGCATGGCCGACGTGGACGGCAGCCCGGTGCTGGACGACGTGGTGCTTTACGCCAGCAGCTACAAGGGGCAGACGATGGCGATCGAGGCGCCCAGCGGACGCCCGCTGTGGAGCAGCGACCACGGCGGCTCCGGACGCGTCGGCGTCGCCACGGATCGCTTGGTGGTGGCCGATCCGGCCGGTACGGTATGGGCGCTGGACAAGAACGGCGGCACCGTGCTGTGGCAGCAGGACGCGCTCGCCCGCCGCGACCTGAGCTCGGCGGCCGTACACGACGGATACGCCGTGGTCGGCGACTTCGACGGCTACCTGCACTGGCTGCGCCTCGAGAACGGCGAACTGGCCGCGCGCACCCGCGCCGGCCGCGCCGCGATCAAGGGCGCGCCGGTGGTGGCCGATGGGGTCCTGGTCGTGCAGACGGTCGAGGGCGATCTCAGCGCCTACCGCGTGGGGCAGTAGCTCCCGCTGCGGCGGCCGGCGACCTCCGATGCTCCCAATCGTCGCCCTGGTGGGCCGCCCGAACGTCGGCAAGTCCACGCTGTTCAACGCGCTGACCCGCGGCCGCGACGCGCTGGTGCACGACCAGCCCGGCGTGACCCGCGACCGGCACTACGGGGTGTGCCGGCTGCAGCCGGAGCGCCCGTTCGTGCTGGTCGACACCGGCGGCATCGCCGGCGAGCACACCCATCTGGAGACCGGCGGCCTGGCCGGCGCCACGGCGCGGCAGGCGCGCGCCGCGGCCGAGGAGGCCGATCTGGTGCTGTTCGTGGTCGACGGCCGCGAAGGTCCCTCGGCGGTGGACGACGAGCTGATGCGCTGGCTGCGCAAGCGCGACCGCCCGGTGCTGCTGGTGGTCAACAAGACCGACGGCATCGACAGCCGGGCGGCGATGGCGGAGTTCGCCCGCTTCGGGTTCGACGAGGCGCTGCCGGTGTCCTCGGCGCACCGGCAGGGCCTGGACGTGCTGCTCGACGACGTTCTCGAGCGCCTGCCGGGCGGCCGCGCGACCGACGAACCCGAAGAGGATCCCGACCGGATCCGGGTCGCCTTCATCGGCCGTCCCAACGTCGGCAAGTCGACCCTGGTCAATCGCCTGCTCGGCGAGGAGCGGATGATCGCTTCCGAGGTGCCGGGGACCACCCGCGACGCGATCGCGGTGGACCTGGACCGCGACGGCCGCCGCTACCGGCTGATCGATACCGCCGGCATCCGCCGCCGCGCCAGGGTCGAGGAAGCGGTGGAGAAGTTCTCGGTGATCAAGACCCTGCAGGCGATCGAGCAGTGTCAGGTCGCGGTGGTGTTGCTCGACGCCAGCGAGGGCGTCACCGACCAGGACGCCAGCGTGCTCGGCGCGGTACTCGACGCCGGCCGCGCGCTGGTGCTCGCGGTCAACAAGTGGGACGGGCTGAGCGGCTACCAGCGCGAGCAGACCGAGGCCCTGCTGTCGCGCAAGATGGTGTTCGTGCAGTGGGCCGAAGCGGTGCGGATCAGCGCCCTGCACGGGTCCGGCCTGCGCGAGCTGTTCCGCGCGATCCACCGCGCCCACGGCTCGGCGACCCGCGAATTCGGTACCTCCGAGGTCACCCGCGCGCTGGAGGCCGCGTACACCGCCAGCCCGCCGCCGGCGGTGCGCGGCCACGTCCCCAAGCTGCGCTTCGCCCACCCCGGCGGCAGCAACCCGCCGACCTTCGTGGTCTTCGGCTCGCGCCTGCGCACCCTGTCCGAGAGCTACCGCCGCTACCTCGAGAACTTCTTCCGCAAGCGCTTCAAGCTGGTGGGCACGCCGGTGCGGTTCGTGTTCAAGGAGACCGAGAACCCGTACAAGGACCGCAAGAACGTGCTCACCGAGCGCCAGGTCGAGAAGCGCCGCAGGCTCATCCGGCACGTCAAGCGCGGCAAGTGAACCCGGCGAGCGCGCCGTTCGCGCCGCCGCGCGCCGGCGGCTACGATGCAGCGATGGTCGCAGCCCCGATCGTGCGCGCGTTCGATGTCGGCATCCTCGCCGGCGGGCGCGGCTCGCGCCTGGGCGGCGCCGACAAGGCCTGGCTGCGGCGCGATGGGGTCGCCCAGGTGGAGCGCCTGGCGGCGGCGTTCTCCGGGGCGGGCAGGGTGCTGGTGAGCGCCAACCGCGAGCCGCAGCGCTATGCCGGCCTCGGTCTGCCGGTGGTGCCCGACCGCTTCGCCGACGCCGGTCCGCTCGGCGGCCTGGAGGCGCTGGCCGGCGCCTGCGCGGTCGACTGGCTGCTGACCGTACCGGTGGACGCGGTGCGGTTGCCCGAGCGGCTGGCGGAACGCCTGTTCGCCTGCGGCGAGCGCGGCGCCTGGGTGGTCGACGACGACGGCCCGCAGCCGCTGGTCGCGCTGTGGCCGCTGGCCCGGCTGCGCCCCGCGCTCGGCGCGGCCTTGCGCTCCCACGAGCGTGCCGTGCATGCGCTGCAGCGGCGCATCGGCATGACGCCGCTGCGCCTGCCCGGCGCGCGGCTGGGCAATCTCAACACCCCCGCCGACCTGGCCGCGGCCGGGGTGCGGCTGCCGTGAGCGACTACCCCACCCGGATCGCCTGGGCCGAGGCCTGCGCCCTCGTCGACGCCGTGGCGGCGGCGCGGCTGCTCCCGGCCGAGTGCATCGCCCTGCAGCGCGCCCACGGCCGGGTCCTGGCCGAACCGGTGCTGGCGACGCTCGCGCAGCCCCCCTTCGACAACGCCGCGATGGATGGATTCGCGCTGCGCCATGCCGACCTGGCGGGCGGTGGCGCAGCGCTGCTGCGCCTGGCCGGGGAGCGCTTCGCAGGCGCGGGCACGGAGCTCCGGATCGGCCCGGGGGAGTGCGCGCGGATCACCACCGGGGCGCCGCTGCCGGGCGGCGCCGACACCGTGGCGATGAAGGAGCACACCGGCATCGAGGAAGGCGACAGGATCCGCCTGCTCGAAGTCCCCGCCCGCGGCCGCCACGTGCGCCGTGCCGGCGAGGACGCCCGGCCCGGAGACCTCCTGGCCCGGGCCGGCGACGTCCTGACCCCGTCGCGGATCGCACTGTGCGCGGCGCAGGGGCTGGCCGAACTGCCGGTGCGGCGGGCGCCGACCGTGGCGGTGTTCACCACCGGCGACGAGCTGGTCGAGCCGGGACTGCCGCTGCGCCCGGGGCAGATCTACAACTCCAACCGCGAGCAGCTGATCGGCCTGATGCGCGGCGCCGGGCTCGACCCGGTCGCCTGGCCGACGCTGCCGGACACGCCCCAGCAGGTCGAATCGGCGCTACGCCACGCCGGCCACGCCTTCGACCTGGTGGTCACCTGCGGCGGCGTCTCGGCGGGGGAGAAGGACCACCTGCCGGCGCTGCTGGGCGAACAGGGGCGAATCGTGTTCTGGAAGGTGCGGATGAAGCCCGGGATGCCGGTGCTGCTGGCCGAAGGCGGGCGCCTCGGCGACGCGCTGTTCCTGTGCCTGCCCGGCAACCCGGTCTCGGTGCTGGCGACCTGGCTGGCGCTCGGGCGGCGGCTGGTCGAGGGCCTGCAGGGGCGCGGCCCACGGCCGCGGCTGCATGCACGGCTGGCCGCCCCCTGGCACAAGCGGCACGAGCGCCTCGAATTCCTGCGCGGGCGGCTGCAGGGCGGCGAGGACGGTGTGCTGCGGGTATTGCCGAACCCCGCCGACGGCTCGCACCGCATGCGCGCCGCGGCCGATTCGGATGCGCTGATCGTGCTGGGCGAGGGCGCCCGCGACTATCCGGCCGAGAGCGTGGTCGAGGTCTTCCCCTACTGAGCGGTAGCGCGGCGCCTGCCCGGCCTGCCGAATCGCGCGGGGTCGGCGGGTTCCGCCCGGCCGGGTCGCCGGATGGACCGCAGCGTTGCGTTGGGGCGCCGCCGGAACGCGCGATAATTCGCCGTATGGACATCCCCGAGATCCCCCCGCACGAAGCCCTGCGGCGCGTGGCCGCCGGCGTGCGCCTGATCGACGTGCGCGAGGACCACGAGCGCGCCGCGGGCATGGCCGAGGGCGCCGTGGGCGTGGATCGCGGCGCCCTCGAGCGCGATCCCGGCCGCCACGTTTCCGCTCTCGACGCGCCGCTGATGCTGATCTGCCAGGCGGGCGGACGCTCGCTGCGGGCGGCCCGCGCGCTGGCCGCGCAGGGCTACTCCGATGTCGCCTCGGTGGCCGGCGGCACCGGCGCCTGGCAGGCGCAGGGGCTGCCGATGACGCCGCCCCGGGCCGACCACGACGCGGACCTGCACGAGCGCTACTCGCGCCATCTGCGCCTGCCCGAAGTGGGGCTCGAGGGCCAGCGGCGCCTGCAGCGGGCGCGGGTGCTGCTGATCGGCGCCGGCGGCCTGGGCTCGCCAGCGGCCTACTATCTAGCCGCGGCCGGGGTCGGCACCCTGCGGCTCGCCGACGACGACCGCGTCGAGCGCAGCAATCTGCAGCGCCAGATCCTGCACACCGATGCTCGCATCGGCACCCCCAAGGTGATCTCCGCCGCCGCGACCCTGTCCGCGCTCAATCCGCGCACCACCATCGAGGCGGTGGCCGAGCGGGTCACCAGCGCGAACGTGGAACGGCTGCTCGAGGGCGTCGACCTGGTCGTCGACGGCGCCGACAACCTGCCGGCGCGCTATCTGCTCAACGACGCCTGCGTGAAGCTCGGCAAGCCGCTGGTGTACGGCGCGGTGCACCGCTTCGAGGGCCAGGCCAGCGTGTTCGACGCCGGCCGCCGGCGCGGCGGGGCGCCGTGCTACCGCTGCCTGTTCCCCGAACCGCCGCCGCCGGAGGCGGCGCCCAGCTGCGCGGAGGCCGGCGTGCTCGGCGTGCTGCCGGGGGTGATCGGGCTGATCCAGGCCACCGAGGCGATCAAGCTGCTGCTCGGCCTCGGCACCTCTCTCAGCGGCCGCCTGCTGCACTTCGACGCGCTGGCGATGCGTTTCCGCGAGACCCGGCTCGGCCCGGATCCCGACTGCCCGCTGTGCGCGCCGGGGCGCGCGTTTCCCGGCTACATCGACTACGCGGCCTTTTGCGCCGGCGATTGATTCCGGCGCCGGCGCGCTCCTCCCTCAGCGCAGGAAATCCGAGATCGCCTCGCCGTAGCCCGGCTGAAGGTGGATGTCGTTGTGCCCGGCGTTCGGGAAGTCGCGCACCTCGGGCCGGCGCGGCAGGGCGGCGACCAGCCGGTCCGCGTGCCGCGGCGGCACCACCGTGTCGGCGCCGGCGCGCAGCACCAGCAGCGGCCCGTCGTGGCGACGCAGCGGCGGGATCGCCTCGTAGCGCTCGCGCAGCAGCCAGCGCACCGGCAGCCACGGGTAGTGGCCCCGCGCCACCTCCACCATGCTGTCGAACGGCGTCACCAGCACCAGCCGCTCGACCTCGCGGTGCGCGGCCACGTGGGCGGCGACGGCGCTGCCGAGGCTGCGGCCGATCACCGCGATGCGCCCGTCGGGATGGCGCGCGCGCACCAGATCGAAGAGCGCCAGCGCGTCGCCCAGCAATGCCGTCTCGCCAGGCGTGCCGTCACTGGCGCCATAGCCGCGGTAGGCGGGCAGGTAGCCGGTGCGCGCCGGCAGCCAGCGCGCCAGATCCTCGCGGTTGTCCTCGACGCGTTCGGCGTTGCCGCCGAAATACAGCACCGCATCGGCGTGCCCGGGGTTGGCGATCCAGCCGCGCAGCACGGCGTCGCCGCGGTCGATCGCGAAGTCGGTGCCCGCCGCATCGCTGCGGGTGAACTGCGGGTAGTACACCAGGCTGCGCTGCTGCAGGTACAGCAGCGCACAGACGGCCGCGTAGGCGAGGGCGGCGATGCCCAGCAGCGCCAGCGCCGTCTTCGCCACCTCAGCCGTCCTGCGGGTGCGCGCGCCGCGCCGCCTCGAATGCCGCCAGCTGTTCCGCCGAGGCCGGTCTCTGGTGCTCGGCCTTCCACTCGGCGAAGGGCCTGCCGTAGACCGCGGCGCGGGCCTCGTCTCGGCTCATCTCCACCCCCAGCCCGGCGGCGGCGTCGCGATACCAGTCGGCCAGGCAGTTGCGGCAGAACCCGGCCAGGATCATCAGGTCGATGTTCTGCACGTCCGGCCGCTCCCGCATCAGGTGGGCGAGCAGGCGGCGGAATGTCGCGGCTTCGATTTCGGTGGTCTGCGGGGTGCTGGTCATCTGCGCGCCGGGGCGACGGCCGCCCCGTGTCTCCCTTCGAACGAGCCGCGAGCATCGCGCGCGAAGCGCAACGCTGCAAGGCCGGAGCGGAATCGGGGACAATGCATCTCCCGCAACCCGTCGCCGCACCATGACCGATCCCGCTCCGCAACCGGCCCGCATCCTCGATGGCAGGCGCATCGCCGATGCGCTGCTGGACGAACTGCGGGTGCGGGTCGACGCGCGCGTGGCCGGCGGCCGCTCGCGCCCCGGCCTGGCGGTGGTGCTGGTGGGCCAGGACCCCGCCTCGCAGTCCTACGTGCGCAACAAGCGCCGCGCGGCGGAGAAGGTCGGCATCCGCGCCCTCGACTTCGACCTGCCCGCCGGCACCGGCGAGGACCAGCTGCTGGCGCTGATCGACCGTCTCAACGCCGACCCGGCGGTGCATGGGATCCTGGTGCAGCTGCCCCTGCCGGGCATCCCCGACGCGACCCGCCTGATCCACCGCATCGACCCGCGCAAGGACGTCGATGGGTTCCACCCCGAGAACGTCGGTCACCTGGCGCTGCGCCAGTTCGGCCTGCGCCCGTGCACCCCGCGTGGCATCACCACGCTGCTGGCGTGGACCGACCGTCCGGTGCGCGGCCAGAGCGCGACCATCGTGGGCGTCAGCAATCACGTCGGCCGGCCGATGGCGCTGGAACTGCTGATCGCCGGGTGCACCGTGACCAGCTGCCACAAGTTCACGCCTGCCGAGGTGCTGCGGCGCCACGTCGGCGAGGCCGACATCCTGGTGGTGGCGGCCGGCCGGCCGGCACTGATCCCGGGCGAATGGGTCAAGCCCGGCGCGGTGGTGATCGACGTCGGCATCAACCGCCTCGACGACGGCCGCCTGGTGGGCGATGTCGGTTTCGCCGCGGCCGCGCAGCGGGCCAGCTGGATCACCCCGGTGCCCGGCGGCGTCGGCCCGATGACGGTGGCCACCCTGATGCAGAACACCTTCGAGGCCGCCGAGGCCGCGGACGGCCTGCAGGGGTAGGTGAGCCTTCGCGAGCGCGGCCACTATTTTCGCAGAATCGGACGACGCGCCAGCCAGGGTTGAGTCGGAGACCCCGGGGGCCGCGGCCCGCGAACCGTCCAGGCGGCCTGCCGGGCGG
>NZ_JARXRM010000008.1:0-34734 GCF_029887875.1 Luteimonas endophytica | reverse complement strand
CCGCCCCTGCGCCATCACCCGCCAGCTCCCCCCGCGGGAGGCGCCGCAACCCCCTGCGCTCGCTCGGTCGCCGGCACGCATTCCTTTTGGGCGAACCCACTGACCGAACCCCGGGTCCCCGTCCCGGCGGGCTTGATTCCACGTCGCCCTCCGGCATTCACGTTACAATGACGCGCTTCCCCTCACCGGACCGCCCATGCTGCGCATCCTGGCCGAAGCGCTCACCTACGACGACGTTTCCCTCGTCCCCGCCCATTCCAAGGTCCTGCCCAAGGACGTCTCGCTGGCCTGCCGCCTGACCCGCGAACTGCGGCTCAACCTGCCGATCGTCTCGGCCGCCATGGACACCGTCACCGAGGCCCGCCTGGCCATCGCCATGGCCCAGCTCGGCGGCATCGGCATCCTCCACAAGAACATGTCGGCCGAACGCCAGGCCGCCGAGGTCGCCCGGGTCAAGAACTTCGAGGCCGGCGTGATCCGCGAACCGTTCACCGTCGGCCCCGGCACCACCATCGGCGAAGTCCTCAAGCTCACCCGCGCCCGCAACATCTCCGGCGTCCCCGTGGTCGAAGGTGGCCAGCTGGTCGGCATCGTCACCGGCCGCGACATGCGCTTCGAGACCCGCCTCGAGGATCCGGTGCGCAACATCATGACCCGCAAGGACAAGCTGGTCACCGTGCGGGAAGGCGCCAGCGACGACGAGGTCCTCGGCCTGCTGCACAAGCACCGCATCGAGAAGGTGCTGGTGGTCAACGACGGTTTCGAACTGCGCGGGCTGATCACCGTCAAGGACATCCAGAAGGCCCGCGACAACCCCAACGCCGCCAAGGACGCCGACGAGCAGCTGCTGGTCGGCGCCGCGGTCGGCGCCGGCGGCGATACCGAGCGGCGCATCGAGGCGCTGGTGGCCGCCGGCGTGGATGTGCTCATCGTCGACACCGCCCACGGCCACGCCCAGGGCGTCATCGATCGGGTCGCCTGGACCAAGAAGGCGTTCCCGCAGGTGCAGGTGGTCGGCGGCAACATCGTCAGCGGCGATGCCGCCCTGGCGCTGATGGACGCCGGCGCGGACGCGGTCAAGGTCGGCGTCGGGCCCGGTTCGATCTGCACCACCCGCGTGGTCGCCGGCGTCGGCGTACCGCAGGTCACCGCGATCGACTTGGTGGCCGAAGCGCTGCAGGACCGCATCCCGCTGATCGCCGACGGCGGCATCCGCTACTCGGGGGATATCGGCAAGGCGCTGGCCGCCGGCGCCTCCACGGTGATGATCGGCGGCCTGTTCGCCGGAACCGAGGAATCGCCCGGAGAGACCGAGCTGTTCCAGGGCCGCAGCTACAAGAGCTACCGCGGCATGGGCAGCCTGGGCGCGATGGAGAAGGGGTCCAAGGACCGCTACTTCCAGGATTCGAGCGACGCCGACAAGCTCGTGCCCGAGGGCATCGAGGGCCGGGTCCCGTACCGCGGCCCGCTCAGCGGCGTGGTCCACCAGCTCGCTGGCGGGCTGCGCGCGACCATGGGCTATGTCGGCTGCGCCACCATCGAGGACATGCGCACCCGCCCGCAGTTCGTCAAGATCACCGGAGCCGGGCAGCGCGAGAGTCACGTCCACGACGTGCAGATCACCAAGGAACCGCCGAACTACCGCATGGGCTGAGACCCGTGCGGCGCGATGGGTGATTGGTGATTGGAAAAGCAGCAGGCCATCAGCGAGGAAGTATGTCGGGCGTCCCCGAATCACGAATCACGAATCACGAATCCCGGCTCCACGCCGACAAGATCCTCATCCTCGATTTCGGCGCGCAATACACCCAGCTGATCGCCCGCCGCATCCGCGAGATCGGCGTCTATTGCGAAGTCTGGGCCTGGGACCACGATCCGGCCGAGATCGCCGAGTTCGGCGCCAAGGGCATCGTGCTCTCCGGCGGTCCCGAATCGACCACCGTCGAAGATTCGCCGCGGGCGCCGCAGGCGGTGTTCGACAGCGGCCTGCCGCTGCTGGGCATCTGCTACGGCATGCAGACCATGGCGAAGCAGCTGGGCGGGCAGACCGAGGCCGCCGACCAGCGCGAGTATGGCCATGCCGAGGTGGCGCGGATCGCGCAGGACCGGCTGCTCGCCGGGTTGGCCGATCATCCGGGCTCGCCGCCGCGCCTGGACGTGTGGATGAGCCACGGCGACCACGTCTCGGTGGCGCCCCCGGGATTCACCGTCACCGCCAGCACCGACCGGGTGCCGGTGGCCGCGTTCGCGAACGACGAGCGGCGCTGGTACGGCGTGCAGTTCCATCCCGAGGTCACCCACACCAAGCAGGGGTTGACCCTGCTGACGCGCTTCGTGACCGACATCTGCGGCTGCCGCACGCTGTGGACGCCGGCCAACATCATCGAGGACCAGATCGCACGGGTGCGCACCCAGGTGGGCCAGGACGAGGTGATCCTGGCGCTGTCGGGCGGCGTGGACTCGTCGGTGGTGGCGGCGCTGCTGCACCAGGCGATCGGCGACCAGCTGACCTGCGTGTTCGTCGACACCGGGCTGATGCGCTGGCAGGAGGGCGACCAGGTGATGTCGACCTTCGCCGAGCACCTCGGGGTCAAGGTGATCCGGGTCGATGCCGCCGACCGCTATTTCCGGGCGCTGGCGGGTGTGGCCGACCCGGAGGCCAAGCGCAAGATCATCGGCAACCTGTTCGTGGAGATCTTCGACGCGGAGGCGGCGAAGCTGAAGAACGCGCGCTGGCTGGCGCAGGGCACGATCTATCCGGACGTGATCGAGTCGGCCGGCAGCCGGACCGGCAAGGCCCACGTGATCAAGAGCCACCATAACGTCGGCGGCCTGCCCGAGCACATGAAGCTGGGCCTGGTGGAGCCGCTGCGCGAGTTGTTCAAGGACGAGGTGCGGCGGCTCGGCGTGGCGCTGGGGCTGCCCGAGAAGATGGTCTACCGGCATCCCTTCCCGGGCCCCGGGCTGGGCGTGCGGATCCTCGGCGAGGTGCGTCGCGAGTACGCGGAGCTGCTGGCACGGGCCGATGCGATCTTCATCGAGGAGCTGATGCGCTGCGGGCTCTACGAGAAGACCAGCCAGGCGTTCGCGGTGTTCCTGCCGGTCAAGTCGGTCGGGGTGGTGGGCGACGCGCGCGCCTACGAGTGGGTGATCGCCTTGCGCGCGGTGGAGACGGTGGACTTCATGACTGCGCACTGGGCGCATCTGCCGTACGACTTCCTCGGCAAGGTTTCCAATCGAATTATCAATGAGTTGCGTGGCATTTCTCGCGTTGTTTATGACATCAGTGGGAAGCCGCCCGCCACCATCGAATGGGAATGACGGGCTAGCGCGTCGATTCCGTCCCGCCGCGCCAGGCAGCTCCATCCGCCGCGGGGATTTCGCACCGTCGCCACGGGGCAGCGAAAATGAAGAGCCGCTTCGGAAGCATCGCGGGGGCGTGAGCCGCGCCGGGGGTATTGCTCCGCCCTTCCGTCCGGCCATCCATGGCCGGAGTCAGGGCCGCAGACCATCCATGGTCTGCTCTGCGCAACACCCCCGGCACGGCTCCCGCTTTCGCATCGATGGGCCATCGCCGACGCGCCCGGCTACCAAGAGGGGAGTCCTGGCTGTTTTCCAGACCCCGGAGCGGAATCGGCGGACCGAACGGCGACGCGTGCCTTCCGCCGCCCCTTGAATCACGGCCCCCGGCCCCCATTGCTGCGCACTGCGGCGGCCGATCGACCGCCGGTGGACAGGACATGAGCAACGAAGGCAACGAACACCAGCCCGGCGAGCCGCCGGCCAGCGACCAGGCCCATTCCGCGCATTCGGCGGAGCAGGGGGAGGACTCGCTGCACGACCGGATCGAGGCCCTTGAGGGCGAACTGGAGCAGATGCGCGCGCAGTCGCTGATCGAGCGCGCCGACCTCGACAACCAGCGCAAGCGCCTGGCGCGCGACCTGGACAACGCGCGCCGCTTCGCCAACGAGCGCCTGCTGGCCGACCTGCTGCCGGTTCTCGACAGCCTGGAAGCCGGGCTGGCCAATGCCTCCGAAGGCGAGCCGCTGCGCGCAGGCGTCGAACTCACCCTCCGCCAGTTGCTCAAGGTGGCCGAATCCAACGGCCTGGTCCCGGTGGCGCCGGCGCCCGGCGACGCCTTCGACCCCGAGCGTCACCAGGCGATGAGCGTGGCCGATTCCGACGCGGTCGCCCCGGGTGCGGTCGCGCAGCTGTTCCAGAAGGGCTACGTGCTGAACGATCGGCTGCTGCGCCCGGCGCTGGTGGTGGTCGCGAGGAGCGACTGAGCGCGGCCGGGGCCGCCCGCCGGCGCTTGAAGCCGGCCCCGCAGCCCCCAGATAGAGCCCAGCGGCGGCCAGCCCGCCTCCCCAATCAGACCGAAACAACGATCCAGAGGAACCACCATGGCTAAGATCATCGGCATCGACCTCGGCACGACCAACTCGTGCGTGGCGATCATGGAAGGCGGCAAGACCCGCGTCATCGAGAACAGCGAGGGTGATCGCACCACGCCGTCGATCGTCGCCTACAGCAAGGACGGCGAGGTCCTGGTCGGCGCGTCCGCCAAGCGCCAGGCCGTCACCAATCCGAACAACACCTTCTACGCCGTCAAGCGCCTGATCGGCCGCAAGTTCGGCGACGCCGAGGTGCAGAAGGACATCGGGCTGGTCCCCTACAAGATCGTCGAGCACGACAACGGCGACGCCTGGGTGGCCACCAGCGACGGCAAGAAGCTCTCCGCGCAGGAGGTCTCCGCGCGCATCCTGGAAAAGATGAAGAAGACCGCCGAGGACTACCTGGGCGAGAAGGTCACCGAGGCCGTGATCACGGTGCCGGCCTACTTCAACGATTCCCAGCGCCAGGCCACCAAGGACGCCGGCCGCATCGCCGGGCTGGAGGTCAAGCGCATCATCAACGAGCCGACTGCGGCCGCACTGGCCTATGGACTGGACAAGAAGGGCGGCGACCGCAAGGTGGCGGTGTACGACCTGGGCGGCGGCACCTTCGACGTGTCGATCATCGAGATCGCCGAAGTCGACGGCGAGAAGCAGTTCGAGGTGCTGGCCACCAACGGCGACACCTTCCTCGGCGGCGAGGACTTCGACAAGCGCGTCATCGACTATCTGGTCGACGAGTTCAACAAGGACCAGGGCATCGACCTGCGCAAGGATCCTCTCGCGCTGCAGCGGCTGAAGGACGCGGCAGAACGCGCCAAGATCGAGCTGTCCTCCTCGCAGCAGACCGAGGTCAACCTGCCGTACGTGACCGCGGACGCCTCCGGGCCCAAGCACCTGAACATCAAGCTGACCCGCGCCAAGCTGGAGTCGCTGGTCGACGACCTGGTGAAGAAGACCATCGAGCCCTGCCGCACCGCGCTCAACGACGCCGGGCTGCGCGGCAGCGACATCGACGAGGTGATCCTGGTCGGCGGCCAGACCCGCATGCCCAGGGTGCAGGCGGCGGTGGCCGAGTTCTTCGGCAAGGAGCCGCGCAAGGACGTCAACCCCGATGAGGCCGTGGCGGTGGGTGCCGCGATCCAGGGCGGCGTGCTGGCCGGCGACGTCAAGGACGTGCTGCTGCTCGACGTGACCCCGCTGTCGCTGGGCATCGAGACCCTGGGCGGCGTGTTCACCAAGATCATCGAGAAGAACACCACGGTGCCGACCAAGGCCTCGCAGACCTTCAGCACCGCCGAGGACAACCAGTCCGCGGTCACCGTGCACGTGCTGCAGGGCGAGCGCGAGCAGGCCCGCTTCAACAAGTCGCTGGCCAAGTTCGACCTGACCGGCATCGATGCGGCACCACGCGGCATGCCGCAGGTCGAGGTGTCCTTCGACATCGACGCCAACGGCATCCTCCACGTGTCGGCCAAGGACAAGAAGACCAACAAGGAGCAGAAGGTCGAGATCAAGGCCGGCTCGGGCCTGTCGGACGACGAGATCCAGCGGATGGTGGCGGACGCCGAGGCCCACCGCGAGGAGGACAAGAAGTTCCAGGAGCTGGTGCAGGCCCGCAATCAGGCCGATGCCCTGATCCATGGCGCCCGCAGTGCGATCAAGGACAACGGCGACAAGGTGCCCGGCGATGTCATCGGCCGCGCCGAGTCCGCCATCGCCGAGCTCGAGACCGCGATGAAGGGCGACGACAAGGGCCAGATCGAGGCCAAGACCAAGGCGCTCGAGGAGGCTGCCCAGGCGCTGTTCGCGGCCGCCGCGGCAGCCGGCCAGGAGCAGCCCGGGGGCGCCGACGGCGGCGATGGAGGCACCCGCCAGGCCGCCGACGACGTGGTCGATGCGGAGTTCACCGAGGTCAAGGACGACGAGAAGAAGCAGTGATTCGTGATTCGGGATTGGTGATCGGCAATAGCGGGGCTTCGGCTCCGCTTTTGCCGTCACCCGGATCCCGGTCGCCGTCCCGGCTCCTGCTTCTGCGAATCACCAATCACGAATCACGAATGACGGCTCCATGAGCAAACGCGATTACTACGAAGTCCTGGGCGTGTCCCGCAGCGCCGGCGAAGAGGAGCTGAAGAAGGCCTACCGCCGCTGCGCGATGAAGCACCACCCGGACCGCAACCCGGGCAACCAGGAGGCCGAGGCCGCCTTCAAGGAATGCAAGGAGGCCTACGAGGTGCTGTCGGACGGCGGCAAGCGCCGCCTGTACGACCAGCACGGGCATGCCGCCTTCGAACACGGCATGGGCGGCGGCAACGCCGGCCCCGGCGGCCCCGGATTCGCCGACATGGGCGACATCTTCGGCGACATCTTCGGCAATATCTTCGGTGGCGGTGCCGCGCGCGGCGCGGCGCGCCGCGGCGCCGACGTCGGCTACGTGCTCGAGCTCGACCTCGAGGAGGCGGTGGCCGGCATCGAGAAGCGCATCGAGCTGCCCACCCTGGCCACGTGCGAAAGCTGCACCGGCTCCGGCTCGGAGGACGGCAGGGTCGGCACCTGTGGCACCTGCCACGGGCGCGGCCAGGTGCGCATGCAGCGGGGCATCTTCACCATGCAGCAGAGCTGCCCGCACTGCGGGGGCCGTGGCCAGGTGATCGCCAACCCATGCCGGACCTGCCACGGCGCCGGCCGGGTCGAGGAGGAAAAGGTGCTGTCGGTGAAGATCCCCCCGGGGGTCGATACCGGCGACCGGATCCGCCTGGCCGGCGAGGGCGAGGCCGGTCCCGCCGGCTCGCCACCCGGCGACCTGTACGTCGAGGTGCGGGTGCGCCCGCACGCGATCTTCGTGCGCGACGGCGACGATCTGCACTGCGAGGTGCCGATCCGCATCTCCCAGGCGGCGCTGGGCGACGTGGTGCGGGTGCCGACCCTGGGCGGCGAGGCCGAGATCCGGATTCCGGTGGAAACCCAGACCGGGCGCGTGTTCCGCCTGCGCGACAAGGGCGTGCGTTCGGTGCGCAGCCGCAAGCCGGGCGACCTCTACTGCAAGGTGGTGGTGGAGACGCCGGTCAACCTGACCGCCGACCAGCGCGAACTGCTGGAGCGGTTCGAGGCGACCTTCAGCGGCGACGGTGCCGCCCGCCGCCACTCGCCCAAGTCGAGCACCTTCGTCGACGGCGTGCGCGGCTTCTGGGAGCGGATGACCTCCTGAGCGCCGGACCGCGGCTTGTCGCATCGCGCCGCCGCCGGTAGCCTGCGGCGATGTCAGACGCTCCCGTCCGCCTCCTGATCCACGGCGCCTCCGGCCGGATGGGCCGGGCGCTGCTGCGCCTGTGCGCGGGCCGCGAGGACTGCTGCGCCGCGGCGGCGGTGGCGCGGCGGGTGGAGCAGCGGGTGATCGACGGGGTGCCGCACTTCTCCGCGGCCGAGCTGCACGGCGTTCCCGCGTTCGACGTGGCGATCGATTTCAGCCTGCCCGATGGCCTCGACCCGCTACTGGCGCTGTGCGTGCAGCGCGGCGCTGCGCTGGTCTCGGGCACCACCGGTCTGTCGGACGCGCAGCAGCGGGCGCTGACCGAAGCCGCCGGGCGGGTCCCGGTGCTGTGGGCGGCCAACTACAGCCTCGGCGTGGCGGTTCTCGACGAGCTCGTGGAACGCGCCGCCGGTGCCCTCCGCGACTGGGACTGCGACATCGTCGAGGCCCACCACGCGCACAAGCAGGACGCGCCATCGGGAACGGCCCTGGCGCTTGGGGAAAGCGCGCGCAGGTCCGGCGCCGAGCCGCGCTACGCCAGCCTCCGCGCCGGCGACATCGTCGGCGAGCACACGGTGCAGTTCTGCGGCATCGGCGAGCGCATCGAGCTGGTGCACCGCGCCACCAGCCGCGACGTCTTCGCGATCGGCGCGCTGGCCGCGGCGGTACGCCTGCGGCGGCGGGAGGCGGGGCGCTACGGGCTGCGCGAGCTGCTGTTCGGCGACCCTGCCCGGCCGGGCTGAACGGCGACGCCGGCATGCCCGGCCGCGGAAGGCGGGTCAGCCCGCGGCCGCGATCATCCCCAGCGCCACCAGCCGCGCCAGCATCGGCTCCAGCGCCCCGGCGCCGCCCATCAGCGGCGCCAGGTCGGCGAAGCTGCGGTGGCCGTCGACCATGATCAGCAGGGTGCGGTGACGCGCGTCGATGGCGCTGGATCGGTGCGCGATCTCATGCTGGCCAGCGGCGGTCTTGGCGTGGATGGCATTCGGCTTCATGTTTCCTCCCCGGGGCCCGAGGCCCTCGACGCTGACCAGGTACGGAGCTTTCCGCCGCCCGCGGCGGCCCGCGCACCGTTCCCTTTTGCCCGGCTCGCCGGTACAATTCCCGCTCGCCTGATCACCGCCGCCCGGACTGGTAGCCACCATGTCCGCGGTTTTCTGCAGCCGCAGATCGGCGGAACAGGGTTTCCCCACACAAGGCGAGCGTCCGTGACCCAACCCGCAATCCTGGCACTCGAGGACGGCAGCGTCTTCGAGGGCATCTCCGCAGGCGCGCCCGGCCTTTCGGTGGGCGAGGTGGTGTTCAACACCGCGATGACCGGCTACCAGGAGATCCTCACCGATCCCTCCTATGCCCGGCAGCTGGTCACCCTGACCTATCCGCATATCGGCAACACCGGCTGCAACCTTGAGGACGACGAGGCGTCGCGGGCCTGGGCCGCCGGCCTGATCGTGCGCGACGTACCGCGGCGCCCGAGCAGCTGGCGCAGCCGGACGCCGCTGCCGCAGTGGCTGCAGGAACGCGGGGTGGTGGCGATCTCCGGGATCGACACCCGCCGGCTGACCAGGCTGCTGCGCGACCGCGGCGCCCAGAACGGTGCGCTGATGGCCGGCGAGATCGACGCCGACCACGCCGTCGAGGCGGCCCGCAAGTTCCCGGGCCTGAAGGGCATGGACCTGGCGAAGGAAGTCAGCACGCGCGAGCGCTACGCCTGGTCGGAGGGCGAGCTGGACCTCGACAGCGGCGCGTTCGGCCGCGCCGAACCGCGCTTCCGGGTGGTCGCCTGGGACTACGGGGTCAAGCGCAACATCCTGCGGATGCTGGCCGCGCGCGGCTGCGAGATCACCGTGGTGCCGGCGCAGACGCCCGCCAGCGAGGTGCTGGCGATGGCCCCGGACGGGGTGTTCCTGGCCAACGGCCCGGGCGATCCCGAGCCCTGCGACTACGCCATCGCGGCCATCCGCAGCTGCATCGAGCGGCGCCTCCCGGTGTTCGGCATCTGCCTGGGCCACCAGCTGCTCGGCCTGGCCGCGGGCGCGCGCACCCTGAAGATGAAGTTCGGCCATCACGGCGCCAACCACCCGGTCCAGGACCTCGCCAGCGGCCGGGTCATGATCACCTCGCAGAACCACGGCTTCGCGATCGACGAAGCCAGCCTGCCGGCCAACGTGCGCGTCACCCACCGCTCGCTGTTCGACGGCAGCAACCAGGGCATCGAATTGACCGACGCGCCGGCCTTCGGCTTCCAGGGCCACCCGGAGGCCTCGCCGGGTCCCCACGACGTGGCGCCGCTGTTCGACCGTTTCGTCGCGCTGATGCAGAAACACCAATCCGGGAACGACTGACATGCCCAGGCGCACCGACATCAAGACCGTCCTGATCATCGGCGCCGGGCCGATCGTCATCGGCCAGGCCTGCGAGTTCGACTACTCGGGGGCGCAGGCCTGCAAGGCGCTGCGCGAGGAGGGATTCCGCGTGGTGCTGGTCAACTCCAACCCGGCCACGATCATGACCGATCCGGAGATGGCCGACGCGGTCTACATCGAACCGATCACCTGGCAGATGGTCGAGAAGATCATCGCCAAGGAGAAGCCCGACGCGCTGCTGCCGACGATGGGCGGACAGACCGCGCTCAACTGCGCGCTGGACCTGGCCGACCACGGCGTGCTCGAGAAGTACGGCGTGGAGCTGATCGGCGCCAGGCGCGAAGCCATCCGCATGGCCGAGGATCGCGAGCTGTTCCGGGTGGCGATGGCCGAGATCGGCCTGGAGTGCCCGAAGGCGGCGGTGGCGAGGTCGTTCGAACAGGCGGTGGAGATCCAGGCCACGGTCGGCTACCCGACGATCATCCGCCCCAGCTTCACCCTCGGCGGAAGCGGGGGCGGCATCGCCTACAACCGCGAGGAATTCGAGGACATCGTCAAGCGCGGACTCGAGCTGTCGCCGAGCCACGAGGTCCTGATCGAGGAGTCGGTGCTGGGCTGGAAGGAATTCGAGATGGAAGTGGTCCGCGACACCGCGGACAACTGCATCATCGTCTGCTCGATCGAGAACTTCGACCCGATGGGCGTGCACACCGGCGACTCGGTCACCGTGGCGCCGGCCCAGACCTTGACCGACAAGGAGTACCAGCGCCTGCGCGATGCCTCGATCGCGGTGTTGCGCAAGATCGGCGTCGACACCGGCGGCAGCAACGTCCAGTTCGGCATCGACGCCAGGACCGGGCGCGTGGTGGTGATCGAGATGAATCCGCGGGTCTCGCGCTCCTCGGCGCTGGCCTCGAAGGCCACAGGCTTTCCGATCGCCAAGATCGCGGCCAAGCTCGCGGTCGGCTATACGCTCGACGAACTGCGCAACGAGATCACCGGCGGGCTCACCCCGGCCTCGTTCGAGCCGGCCATCGACTACGTGGTGACCAAGATCCCGCGCTTCGCCTTCGAGAAGTTCCCTCAGGCCGACGCGCGCCTGACCACGCAGATGAAATCTGTGGGCGAGGTCATGGCGATCGGCCGCAGCTTCCAGGAATCGCTGCAGAAGGCGCTGCGCGGGCTCGAGACCGGCAAGGTCGGGCTCGACCCGACCGGGCTGGCGCTGGACGCCGAAGAGGGGCTGACCGCGCTGCGGCGCGAGGTCAAGGAACCCGGCCCCGACCGCATCTTCTACCTGGCCGACGCCTTTCGCAGCGGCATGTCGGTCGAGGACGTGCACGCGCTGTCGTTCGTCGACCCATGGTTCCTCGACCAGATCGAAGAGCTGGTGGCGGAGGAGGGCGCGGTGGCCGCGGCCGGTCTGCAGGCGCTCGACGCGCCACGGCTGCGACGGCTCAAGCGCATGGGGTTCTCCGACGCGCGGCTGGCGCAGCTGACCGGCAGCGACGAGCACGCGGTCCGGGCGCTGCGCCGTGCCTTCGGCATCCGCCCGGTCTACAAGCGGGTCGATTCCTGCGCCGCCGAGTTCGCCACCAGCACCGCCTACCTGTACTCGACCTACGAGCAGGAATGCGAGGCGCAGCCGACCGACCGCGACAAGATCATGGTGCTGGGCGGCGGCCCCAACCGGATCGGGCAGGGCATCGAATTCGACTACTGCTGCGTGCACGCGGCGCTGGCCCTGCGCGAGGACGGGTTCGAGACCATCATGGTCAACTGCAACCCGGAGACCGTGTCGACCGACTACGACACCTCCGACCGCCTGTACTTCGAGCCGCTGACCCTCGAGGACGTGCTGGAGATCGTCGAGATCGAGAAGCCGAAGGGGGTGATCGTGCAGTACGGCGGGCAGACGCCGCTGAAGCTGGCGCGGGCGCTGGAAGCGGCGGGCGTCCCGATCATCGGCACCTCGCCCGATTCGATCGACCTGGCCGAGGACCGCGAGCGCTTCCAGCAGCTGGTGACCAGGCTCGGCCTCGAGCAGCCGCCGAACCGCACCGCCCGCAATCCCGAGGAGGCGCTGCTGCTGGCGCGCGAGATCGGCTATCCGCTGGTGGTGCGGCCGAGCTATGTGCTCGGCGGCCGCGCCATGGAGGTGGTGCACGCCGACGTCGACCTCGACCGCTACATGCGCGAGGCGGTGAAGGTCTCCAACGAGTCGCCGGTGCTGCTCGACCGCTTCCTCGACAACGCCGTGGAGGTCGACGTCGACGTGATCGCCGATGCCTCGGGGCAGGTGCTGATCGGCGGGGTGATGGAGCACATCGAGGAGGCCGGGGTGCACTCGGGCGATTCCTCGTGTTCGCTGCCGCCTTACTCGCTGTCGCCCGCCACCCAGGCGCGGCTGCGCGAGCAGGTGGTGGCGCTGGCGCGCGGGCTGAACGTGGTCGGGCTGATGAACACGCAGTTCGCGGTCCAGACCAACGGCGACGGCGAGGACCTGATCTTCCTGCTGGAGGTCAACCCGCGCGCCTCGCGCACGGTGCCGTTCGTGTCCAAGGCCACCGGCCTGCCGCTGGCCAAGATCGCGGCGCGCTGCATGGCCGGGCGCAGCCTGGCCGAGCAGGGCGTCACCGAGGAGGTCGTGCCGGGGTACTACTCGGTGAAGGAGGCGATCTTCCCGTTCGCCAAGTTCCAGGGGGTGGATCCGATCCTCGGCCCGGAGATGCGCTCCACCGGCGAGGTGATGGGCGTCGGCCGCAGCTTCGGCGCCGCCTTCGCGCGTGCCCAGGAGGCGGCCGGGATCCGCACCCCGCCGACCTCCGGCAAGGTATTCGTCTCGGTCCGCGACCCCGACAAGCCGCGGGTGCTGCCGGTGGCCCGGGACCTGCTGGCGCGCGGCTACGCCCTGGTGGCCACGGTGGGCACCGCGCGCTGGCTGAACGAGCACGGGATCGCCTGCGAGCGCATCAACAAGGTGATCGAGGGCCGCCCCCACGTGGTCGACCTGATCAAGAACGGCGAGATCGCCTACATCGTCAACACCACCGAGGGCAAGCAGGCGATCGCCGACTCGTTCTCGATCCGCCGGGAGGCGCTGCAGCACCGGGTCACCTATTCCACCACCATTGCCGGCGCCCGGGCGTTGCTGCATTCTCTGGAATACCGCGGCGGCGGCCCGGTGCTGGCGCTGCAGGAACTGCATGAGGAACTGAGGCGGGCATGAGAGCACCATTGACGGTCCAGGGGGCGCAGCGCCTGCGCGCCGAACTGGAGGAGCTGAAATCGGTGAAGCGGCCGGCGGTGATCGCGGCGATCGCCGAGGCGCGCGCCCACGGCGATCTCAAGGAGAACGCCGAGTACCACGCCGCGCGCGAGCAGCAGGGTTTCATCGAAGGCCGGATCAAGCAGCTGGAGGGCGAGCTGTCGCACGCCCAGATCATCGACGTGGCCACCCTCAACGCCGGTTCGAAGATCGTGTTCGGCGCGCGGGTCGAGCTGGAGGACGTCGAATCCGCGCCCGGCGACGCCGATCACATCCGCCGCTACCAGATCGTCGGCGACCTCGAGGCCGACATCAAGCAAGGGCTGATCGCGATCTCCTCGCCGGTGGCGCGCGCCCTGATCGGCAAGCACGAAGGCGACACCGTCACCATCGAGGCGCCTGGCGGCACCCGCGAGTACGACATCGTCTCGGTCAGCTACGGCTGAGCGGTGGCTCCCCGCGCCGTCTTCCTGTTGCCGGCGGCCGAGGCCTTCGGCGCGCAGCGTCTCGATCCGATCCGCGCCCGTGCGCTCGGGCGGGGCGACCGGCTGCCGTCGCGCGAACCCGGTCCCCGGGCCCAGCTGCTGCGCCGGTTCGAGGTGCTGCCGCGGCGGATTCCGGTCGCGGCGCTGACCCGCCAGGCCGACGCCGGCGATGCCGCCGGACACGCCTGGCTGCGCGCGGATCCGGCCCACATCCGGCCCGATATCAACGGCGCACGGCTGTTGGCCTGCGGCGAAACGCTGGGGCTGGGCGCCGACGACGCCGCGCAGCTGCTGCGGCCGCTGAAGCCGCTGTTCGGTGACGCCGGCTTTCCGATCGACGCACCCGTTCCGTCGCGCTGGTACCTGCGCCTGCCGCTGCAGGCGCGGTTGCCCGAGTTCGCCCCGCCATCCGAAGCGCTGGGCGCGGACCTGTTCGAGCACATCGCCGAGGGCGTGGAGGGGCGGCGCTGGCGGGCGCTGCTCAACGAGGCGCAGATCGTGCTGCACAACCATCCATGGAACGAAGGGCGCGCCGCCCGGGGCCTGGGGACGGTCAACTCGCTGTGGTTCTGGGGCGCCGGCGTGCTGCCGGACCGGGTGGCCTCGGAGTTCGCGGAGGTGTCCGGCGACGACGAAGCGTTGCGGGCGCTGGCGACGGCCGCCGGGATCCGCGCCGTCGCGGCCGCGCCGCAGTTCGAGGCCCCCGCCGCCGACGCGCTGTTCGACCTGCGTCCGCTGCGTGACCTGCGGCTGTTCGGCGAGGCATGGCTGGCGCCTGCGCTCGCCGCGCTGGACCGCAAGCAACTGGCGACGCTGGAGCTCGATCTGGCCGATGGCCGTGGCTATCGCCTGGCGCGCGGGCAGCGCTGGCGGTTCTGGCGACGGCCGCAGGCCGCGCTGGAATGATCGCCCCGCTGCGCCGGATCCGCCGCCGCGTACGCGCCGCCGACGATGACGCCGCCTGGCCGGCCCACGTGCCGCCGCTGCTGCGCCGGATCTACGCGGCGCGCGGGATCGTGAACCCCGGGCTGGCGCAGCCGCGGCTGGACCGCCTGCTGCCCCCCGACGCCATGACCGGCATCGCCGACGCCGCGATCCTGCTGGCCGATGCCATCGCCGGCGGTCGCCGGATCCTGGTGGTCGGCGATTTCGACTGCGATGGCGCCACCGCCTGCGCGGTGGCGGTGCGCGGGCTGCGCATGCTCGGTGCCCGCGACGTCGCCCATGCGGTGCCCAATCGCATGGTCCACGGCTACGGGCTGTCGCCCGGACTGGTGGAGGAACTGGCCGCGCTCGAGCCGGACTTGCTGGTCACCGTCGACCACGGCATCGCCTGTCACCAGGGGGTCGCCGCGGCCAAGGCGCGGGGCTGGCGGGTGCTGGTCACCGACCACCACCTGCCCGGCGAACGGCTGCCGCCGGCCGACGTGATCGTCGATCCCAACCTCGCCGGCGACGGCTTTCCCAGCAAGGCGCTGGCCGGGGTGGGGGTGATCTTCTACGTACTGCTGGCGCTGCGCGGCGTGCTGCGCGGCCGCGGCGCGTTCGCCGGGCCCGGGCCGGACCTCGCCGCGCTGCTGGATCTGGTGGCAGTCGGCACCGTCGCCGATCTGGTGCCGCTGGACGCCAACAACCGGGCCCTGGTCGCAGCGGGGTTGCGGCGCCTGCGCGCCGGCCGCGGCTGCCCGGGGCTGTCCGCGCTGATCGAGGTCGCCGGGCGTCACGCCGCGCGGCTGACCGCCGCCGACATCGGCTACGCGCTGGCGCCGCGGCTCAACGCCGCGGGGCGTCTGGAAGACATGGCCATCGGCATCGAGTGCCTGCTGTGCGACGAGCCCGCCCGGGCGCGGGAACTGGCGCGCCTGCTGGACGGCATCAACGCCGAGCGCCGCGGGGTGCAGCAGACGATGCTGGACGAGGCCGAGGCCGCCATCGCCGGGCGGGTGCGGATCGCCTCCGGGGCCGGTGCAGCGCCGGCGCTGTGCCTGTTCGACCCCGACTGGCACCCGGGCGTGATCGGGTTGGTGGCGTCGAAACTGAAGGAGCGGCTGCACCGGCCGGTGGTGGCGTTCGCGCCCGCCGAGCCCGGCAGCGCCGTCCTGCGCGGATCGGCACGCTCGATTCCCGGCTTCCACATCCGCGATGCGCTCGCCGCCGTGGACGCCGCCGAACCCGGCCTGATCGAGCGCTTCGGCGGCCATGCCATGGCCGCCGGGCTGAGCCTGGAGGCGGCACGCTTCCCGGCGTTCGAGCGCGCCTTCTGCGCGCATGCCGCGGGGACTCTGGACCCGGCGCTGCTGCAGGCGCTGATCGACAGCGACGGCGAGCTGCAGCCCGGGGAGTTCGACCGCTTCCATGCCGAGGCGCTGCGCGATGGCGGCCCCTGGGGACAGGGCTTCCCCGAACCGCTGTTCGACGGCGAGTTCTCGCTGCTCGAGTGCCGGCCTTTCGGCCAGCGCCATCTTCGGCTGCGGCTGCGCGCGGACGGACGCGGTGCGCCGCTCGACGCGATCCAGTTCGGCGGGGCCGAGGCGGGCGAGCCCGCGCCGCGGATGCGCCTGGCCTACCGGCTTGTGCCCGACGACTACCGCGGCGGCGACGCGATCCAGCTGGTGGTCGAGCACCGCGAGCCCGCCTGAGCGGGCCCCGGGACCTAGGCGCGCTGCGGGGTCGCAGGGGCGGTCGCCGGCGGTTCGACCGCCTCGTCGGCCCAGCGCACCTCGGGACGACTGGAGACGGCCGCGACATCGCCCAGCGCGATGAAGCGCTCCGGGTCGGCGGCCACGGCCGGGATCGCCGCGTCGCGCCCGGGACGGCCGCAGAGACCGACCCAGGCGTCGCGTCCGCTGCGCTTGGCCGCGTACAGGGCGCGATCGGCCAGGCTCACCGCCTGCTGCCAGTCGCTGCCCGAGGCGCCGCGCACCGGGAAGAACGGCCAGCAGGCGAACCCGATCGACACCGTGAGCCGCGCCGCCGCCCCGTCGGCGAGCTGCAGCGGCGTCTCGGCGACCGCGGCCCGCAGCCGTTCGGCGACCGCATCGGCGCCGCGCTGGTCCAGCCCGAAACAGGCGACCAGGAACTCCTCGCCGCCCCAGCGCGCCACCAGGTCGTTGGGGCGGCAGGCCCGTTCCAGCCGCGCCGCCACCTCGACCAGCGCGGCGTCGCCGGCGCTGTGGCCGTGGCGGTCGTTGATCTGCTTGAAGCGGTCCACGTCGATCAGGAACACGGTACCGCGGCGGATGTCGGCGCCGGCTTCCGCCTGGGGGGCGTTGGCATCGCCGAGCGCCTGGTCCAGGCGCCGCGACGCCGCGCCGCGGTTGAGCAGGCCGGTCAGGGCATCGACCGCGCCCAGATGGCGCAACCTGCGGTTGACGCGGCGCTGGTAGAGCGCGAACGCCACCATCGCCAGGGCCAGCAGCGCCAGGCTCGCCACCGCCCAGTTGCGCAGCGTGCGGCTCTGGTCGAGCGCCTGCGCCTGCTGCTGGTCGTGCTCGCGCAGGGCTTCGAGCTCGCGGTCGCGCCCGGCATCCTGCAGCCGCGCCTGCAGTCCGGCCAGCGCGGCCAGATTCTGCGACTTGAGGGTCGACACCTCGAGCAGGCGCAGGCGCTCGGCCGCCTCCAGCGCCCGTTCGGGGCGCTGCAGCGCCCGATGCGCCGCGATCAGCGTCTCCAGGGCGGCGATCCGTTCGGCGCGGAACCCGGGGCCGGCCGCGAGCGCCTCGGCTGCACCGGCCTGGCGCAGCGCGGCCTCGGCATCGCCGGCGCGCAGGGCGAGTTCCGCCAGGCGTATCCGGGTCAGGGCTTCGCCGGCAGGGTCGGGGAGGGCCGCCTGTTCGGCTGCGATCGCTTCCAATCGCGCCAGCGCGCCCGCGCCCGGCTCCCGGCGCGCCAGCAGCGCCAGCAGCGCCAGGCGTTCGGCATCGGCGCGCAGGGCGACCATGCCCTGGTCCAGCCTGCGGCCGCGTTCGGCGGCCAGCTCCAGCGCTTCCAGCGCCTCGCCGTCGCGCCCCATCCGGATCAGGTTGAGGGCGTGGTTGTAGTCGAGGATCGGATCCTCGCGCCCGGCCTGGGCGGAAAGCGCCAAGGCCTGGCGGAAATAGCCGTCCGCGGCCTCGTACGCGCCCAGTTCGCCGCTGTGGATCGTGCCGATGTTGGTCAGCGCCACGACCTGCGCCACTCCGGCCTCGTCGTCGCGGGCCGCTTCCCAGGCCCGCACGTAGTACTCCAGCGCGCCGTGCACCTCGCCGGTCATGTGCAGGATCGCGCCGGCATTGGACAGCGCCCGCAGCGCGAACTCCGGGGTGGTCGCATAGGCGTCCAGCTGGTGGCCGATGCGCGCGGCCGCGTCGTTGGCACGCTCCGCGTCCCCGGCGATCGCCGCAGCCATCCCCAGGCAGGCCAGCGCCTTGATCTCCGCTTCCGGCTGCAGGCCGGGAACGGCGAGGATCGCCTCGGCCGCGGCGATCGCGGTCCGCGGCTCGGTGCGGCGCATGGCCAGGCAGCGCGCCACCGCCGCCTCGACGTCGGTGCCCGGTGGGTCCGGCGCCGGCCGCGGTGCCGTCGCCGCCGGCTGCAGGCAGAGCAGCGCCGCGCAGGCGGCGGCTGCGAGCGCGGGAGGCAGCAGGCGGCGGGAGCGGGATGCGTGCATCGTCGCATTGTACCGACGCGATCCGGCCCGCCATCCGGCCGCGCCGGGGGGCGGCGCACGGCGCTGGACGGGCTTGCTAGAATCGCCCGCTTGCCCGACCAGGTTCGCCAGACATGATGGAACTCAATCCCGTCCGCCAGCGCATCGCCGACCTGCAGGGCCGGCTGGAAGCGCTGAGGGGGTATCTTTGACTACGATGCCAGGCGCGAGCGGCTGGAAGAGGTCGAGCGCGAGCTCGAGGACCCGAAGATCTGGGACGACCCGGCGCGTGCCCAGGCCCTCGGCCGCGAACGCTCGCTGCTAGATCGCACCGTCAACGGCATCGGCTCGCTGACCGCGGGCCTGTCCGGCGCCGCCGAGCTGCTCGAGCTGGCCGAGGCCGAGGGCGATGCGGACACCGCCGGGGCCGTGACGGCCGACGTCGAGCGCTACGCCGCCGAGGTGGATCAGCTCGAATTCCAGCGGATGTTCTCCGGGGAGATGGATGCCGCGCCGGCCTTCGTCGACATCCAGGCCGGCGCCGGCGGCACGGAGGCGCAGGACTGGGCCGAGATGCTGCTGCGCATGTACCTGCGCTGGGCCGAGTCGCGCGGCTGGAAGACCGAGCTGATGGAGGTCAGTGGCGGCGAGGTGGCGGGCATCAAGTCGGCCACCGTGCGGGTGGAGGGCGACTACGCCTACGGCTGGCTGAAGACCGAGACCGGCGTGCACCGGCTGGTGCGCAAGTCGCCGTTCGATTCCGACAACCGCCGCCACACCAGCTTCACCTCGGTGTTCGTCTCGCCCGAGGTGGACGACAACATCGACATCGAGATCAATCCGGCCGACCTGAAGACCGACGTGTACCGCTCCTCTGGCGCCGGCGGCCAGCACGTCAACAAGACCGAGTCCGCGGTGCGCATCACCCACGTGCCCACCGGCATCGTGGTGGCCTGCCAGACCGGGCGCAGCCAGCATGCCAATCGCGACACCGCGATGAAGATGCTGGCGGCGAAGCTCTATGAGCTGGAGATCCAGAAGCGCAACGCCGAGCGCGATGCGGTGGAGGCCACCAAGTCCGACATCGGCTGGGGCAGCCAGATCCGCAATTACGTGCTGGACCAGTCGCGGATCAAGGACCTGCGCACCGGGATCGAGCGCTCCGATACCCAGAAGGTGCTCGACGGCGATCTCGACGAGTTCGTCGCCGCCAGCCTCAAGGCCGGGCTCGAGGCTGGCTCGAAACGCGCCGACGCCGTGTAGCCCTCCGTTTTAGGCTCCTGGGGAGCGACGGCAGTCGCGACCCGGATGCCTCGACCCCATCGCGACTGCCGTCGCTCCCACAGATCCGCGCCCATGTCCGACCGCAGCCAGCCATCCCCATCCGACGAGAACGCCCTGGTCGCCGAGCGCCGCGGCAAGCTCAGGGCGCTGCGCGCGCAGGGAGTGGCGTTTCCAAACGATTTCCGCCGCAGCGACGAGGCCGGCGCACTGCAGGCCGAATACGCCGACGCGGAACGCTGGAGCGGCGAGGCGCTGGAGGCGAACGGGCGTCGCGTGGCGCTGGCCGGGCGCCTGCTGGCCAAGCGGGTGATGGGCAAGGCCGCCTTCGCCCAGATCCAGGACGCCGGCGGGCGCATCCAGCTGTTCCTGCAGTCGTCCGCGCTCGGCGAGCGCTACGAGGCCTTCAAGGGCTGGGACGTCGGCGACATCGTCGGCGTGGAGGGCACGCTGATGCGTACCCGCACCGGCGAGCTCTCGGTCAAGGCCGACGCGCTGCGCCTGCTGACCAAGGCGCTGCGGCCGCTGCCGGACAAGTGGCATGGCCTGGCCGACGTGGAGCAGCGCTACCGCCAGCGCTACGTCGACCTGATCGTCAACCCGCAGGCCCGCGAGGTGTTCGTGCGGCGCTCGCGGATCATCGCGGCGATGCGCGCCTGGCTGGATGCGCGCGGCTTCCTCGAGGTCGAGACGCCGATGATGCACTACATCGCCGGCGGAGCCGCGGCGCGGCCCTTCGTCACCCACCACAACGCCCTCGACCTCGAGCTGTACCTGCGGGTGGCGCCGGAGCTGTACCTCAAGCGGCTGGTCGTCGGCGGCTTCGAGCGGGTCTACGAGATCAACCGCAATTTCCGCAACGAGGGCGTGTCGACCCGGCACAATCCCGAGTTCACGATGCTCGAGCTCTACCAGGCCTACGTCGGCTACGGCGAGGTCATGGACCTGACCGAGGGCATGATCCGCGACGTCGCCCAGCAGACCCTCGCCTCCACGTCGCTGCAATGGGAGGGCAGGGCGATCGACCTGGGACCGCCGTTCCGGCGCTGGAAGCTGGAAGAGGCCGTGCGCGAGCTCAACCCGGAGATCTCCACCGCGGACTGCCGCGACCGCGATGCCCTGGCGCGCCATTGCGAACGGCTGCGGATCCCCCTCAAGCCTGCATGGGGCTGGGGCAAGCTGCTGCTGGAGATCTTCGAGCGCACCGTCGAGGATGGCCTGGTGCAGCCCACCTTCATCACCCACTACCCGGTGGAGGTGTCACCGCTGGCGCGCGAGTCCGACGCCGACCCCGGGATCACCGACCGCTTCGAGCTGTTCATCGGCGGCAAGGAGATGGCCAACGGCTTCTCCGAACTCAACGACCCCGAGGACCAGACGGCGCGGTTCCTGGCCCAGGTGGAGGCGAAGGCGGGGGGCGACGACGAGGCGATGCACTACGACGCCGACTACATCCGCGCGCTCGAGGTGGGGTTGCCGCCGACCGGGGGCCTGGGCGTGGGGATCGACCGACTGGTGATGTTGTTCACGGATTCGGCATCGATCCGTGACGTACTGTTGTTTCCCTACATGCGTCCGGAAGCGGCGGAACACGGCAGGGAGTGACCCTGGCGGGCAGTTGCTGTCCTGACGGCCGCACGAATCGCGTTGCTGAATGGAGGAGCATCCCGCTCCGTGCCGCGGGTCCGGGGCACGGGACTTGCTTGCCTACCCCAGTCCGGCCACTATCCCGTACTGTCCGGGGGGGGGCCGATTCAGCCAACGGAACTGCGATGTGAATATCGTCATCGTCGACGACCAGACGTCCGCGCGCACCATGCTGCGGCACATTCTCGAGGACATCAGTCCCGAGCTGGACGTGCTCGACTTCGGCGATCCGCAGGTCGCCCTGCAGTGGTGCCACGACAACCGCCCGGACCTGCTGCTGCTCGACTACCGGATGCCCGGGATCGACGGCCTGGAATTCGCGCGTCGCTTCCGACGCCCGCTGCTGCACCGCGACGTGCCGATCGTGCTGGTGACCGTGGTCGGCGACGAGCCGGTCCGGCAGGCGGCCCTGGACGCCGGGGTCATCGACTTCCTGGTCAAGCCGATCCGTCCGCGCGAACTGCGGGCGCGCTGCCGCAACCTGCTGCAGCTGCGCCAGCACTCCGAATCGGTCAAGCAGCGGGCGCTGTCGCTGGAGCAGCGGCTGCTCTCGAGCATGCACGAGGTCGAGGAGCGCGAGCGCGAGACCCTGACCCGGCTGGCGCGGGCGATCGCCTACCGCGACGCCGGGACCAGCGCCAACCTCGAGCGCGTCGCCCACATCGCCGGCCTGGTCGCCGACGAGATGGGACTCTTCGAGGACGAGGTGCGGATGATCGAGCTGGCGGCGCCGCTGCACGACATCGGCAAGATCGCCATTCCCGACGCCCTGCTGATGAAGCCCGGCCCGCTCAACGCCGAAGAGACGGCGCTGATGCGCAAGCATCCGCAGATCGGCTACGACCTGCTCAGCGGCAGCCAGAACCGTTTCATCCAGCTCAGCGCCACCATCGCGCTGCGCCACCAGGAGCGCTACGACGGCAGCGGCTATCCGGACGGCCTGGTCGGCGAGGAAATCCCGGTGGAAGCCAGGATCGTGGCGGTCGCCGACGTCTTCGACGCGCTGATCTCGCTGCGGCCCTACAAGCGCGCCTGGACCGTCGACGAGGCGCTCGCCTACATTTCCGACAACAGCGGCAAGCTGTTCGACCCGCGCTGCGTCGACGCGCTGCTGCGCAACCGCGATCGGCTCGAGGAGCTTTCGCGGCGCTTCGGCCAACCGCTGGTCCGCCAGCACCTGCAATGAGCGGCCTGGGCGGGCTCCTGCACTGGATCCGCGCGCGCCTCGGCGGGCGGCCCGACAGCGAGCATCTCCAGGTCATCGTCCGGATCGTCATCACCTCGCTGTTCTGCGCGTATCTGGGGTGGCAGGTCACCGGCGGCAACAGCGACGGCGCCCTGTTCGTCACCTGGCTGATCCTCCTCGGCGAACTCGGTCTCTCGTTCGTCCTGATCGGCGCGATCCTGGTCCGGCCAGGCGTTTCCCACGCGCGGCGCTGGTGCGGCATGCTGGCCGACTACTGCGCGCTCGGCGCGGTGATGTACCTGCAGGGCGAGACCGCCTCGCCGCTCTACGCGGTCTACCTCTGGGTCACGATCGGCAACGGCCTGCGCTACGGGCCCAAGTACCTGTACGCTGCGACCGCGCTGGCATCGGTGTCGTTCCTTGCCGTCATCCAGCTGACTCCGTACTGGATCGGCAATCCGTTCCTTTCGTGGGGCCTGCTGGTGGGGGCGGCGGCGGTGCCGCTGTACTTCGCTTCCCTGCTCAACCGGTTGACCGCCGCGATCGAGGACGCGCGACGCGCCAACGAGGCCAAGAGCCGCTTCCTGGCCAACATGAGCCACGAGTTCAGGACCCCGCTGAATGGCCTGGCCGGGATGTCGGAACTGCTGGCGACCACCCGCCTGGACGGGGAGCAGCGCGAGTACGTCACCACCATCCAGGCGTCCACGCGCTCGCTGCTGGCGTTGGTCGAGGACGTGCTGGACATCTCCGCGATCGAGGCCGGCAAGCTCAAGCTGGCATCCGAGAACTTCTCGCTGCAGGAACTGGTGGAGAACATCGGCTACATCCTCTCGCCGGCGGCGCGCGCCAAACGCCTCGACTACCAGGTGCAGATCGACTCGGACGTCCCGGACCAGCTGCTCGGCGATCCCTCGCAGCTGCGCCAGGTGCTGGTCAACCTGGTCAACAACGCGATCAAGTTCACCGACCAGGGCTACGTCCGCATCGGGGTGGCACTGGCGCAGCCGCGCCGCAGCGGCTCGGCGCGGATCCGCTTCACCGTCTCGGACTCGGGGATCGGGATCCCGATGTCCGCGCGTTCGAAGCTGTTCGAGGCGTTCGAGCAGGCCGACACCAGCCTGGCGCGCCGTCACGGCGGGACCGGCCTGGGCACCACCATCGCCAAGGGCCTGACCGAGGCGATGGGCGGCACGATCGGCTTCGAGAGCCAGGAGCACGCCGGCAGCAGGTTCTGGGTGGAGCTTCCGTTCGAGGTCCGGACCGATTCCCCGCTCCAGGAGGAACTCGACCGGATCGGCGCCCGCTCTTCGGGCGGCGCGCAGCAGCGGGAGAACGTCATCCCGTTCTCGGATCCGTTCGTCCGCCACCGCGTCCGCGTCGCCCCGATGCGGATCCTGATCGCGGACGATCACGCCGCCAACCGGATGGTGTTGCAGAGCCTGCTGCAGAAGGCCGGACACAGGGTGGTCGCGGTCGACGACGGCGAGCAGGCCCTCGATGCGCTCGAGGCCGCCGATTACGAGGTGGTCATCGTCGACCTGCACATGCCGGGAGTGACCGGCCTCGACCTGTTGCGGCAGTTGCGGGTGATGCAGGCCGGCGCCGAGGTCCGCACACCGGTGATCATCCTCAGCGCCGACGTCACCCCGGAATCGATCCAGGCCTGCGAGCGCGCCGGCGCCAGGGCGTTCATCGCCAAGCCGGTGGTCGCTTCCAGGCTGCTGGACACGCTGGCCTCGATCGCCAGCGGCGAGCAGCCGGAGGGCCACCTCTCGGCTTCGTCGCGGGCGGAACCCGGGCGGGACAACAGCGTGCTCGATCCCCACGTGCTGGAAGAGCTCAGCGCCTTGGGCATGGGCAAGGCGTTCGAGACCAAGTTCATCGCCCAGTGCCTGGCCGACGCGAAGGAAGCGATCGCACGATTCGAGCAGCAGGCCCGCGCTGAGCAGTGGGACCAGGTACGCGACCATGCGCACGCATTGAAGGGCGTGGCCAGCAATCTCGGCCTGGTCAAGGTGGCCGCGGCCGCCGGGGAAATCATGCGCCTGGCGAACTGGCAGATGGGTCGCGAGTGGAAGCCGAGGCTCGAAGGCTTGCGCGACGCGCTGGGGCAGGGCCGGACCGCGCTGGCCGCCCGTGGACACCTGGGTGCGGAGACGCGGGAAAGCGACGGCGACGCGGGTTAGCGCACCAGCGCGAAGGCCCGGGCATAAGCCCGGGCCCTCTCATCGGAATCCAGCGGTTCGGCTGACCGTCAGGCGGTGACGGCGCTGGCCTCGCCTTGGCGGCGGTACTGCGCCCGCACCAGTCGCTCCATGGTCCGCAACGACTTCTCGCCGAGCTGCAGGGCGGTGTCGACCCAGATCTCGGTGATCGTCATCAGCTCCTCGAGCGTCACCGGCTGCGACAGGGCCCGGACCCGGTGCATCGCCGCGCGCGCATGCGGGATGCGGCGGTTGGCGCGGATCACGTCCTCCACCGCCTTGACGCCCTCGCCGCGCGGCACCAGCACGTCCACCAGGCCCATCCGGTACAGCTCGTCCGCTTCGAAGACATTGCCCTCGAGCATCAGTTTTTCGGCCTGGTGCGAGGAGATCCGCTTGCACAGGAACGAATAGGCGCCCATCCCTGGGAACAGGTCGAACAGCACCTCGGGCAGGCCCATGGTGGCGCCTTCCTCGGCGACGATGGTGTGGCAGCTCAGGGCCGCCTCGAAACCGCCCCCGAGCGCGTCGCCCTGGACCAGGGCGATGCTGTGCGCGCCGACACCGAGGCCGACGTTGAACGCGTGCACCCCGCGCACGCACTGCCGCGCGTACGACAGCAGCGCGTTGCGGTCGCCGTTGCGGATGGCACGGCAGAAGAGTTCGAGGTCGCCGCCGAGGTTGAACACGTCGGAATCGGAGGCGAGGACCACATGGGCCAGTCCCTTGCCGGCATCGTGGTCGCGGCGCAGCTTGTCGGCAAGGCCCTGCTGGTAGACCAGGATCTCGTCCACGAGCGCGGGCTTGAAGCAGGCACGCCCGGGATTGGACGTCGCGTCGCCGTGCATGTAGCACCAGTGGACGCCGCGCTCCGCGTCTTCTGCGACACGCAGGGTGTTGAAACGCGGGGCAAGCTGGAGGGTCTCGACGTTGTTCATGGTATTTCCCCTGAGGGTGGTGGAAGGGTGGGGGCCGGCCAGTCGGGCGCCCGGCCGGTGGCCAGAGTGTGACGGTTGCCCGATTGGCCCCTTCTATGCGCCGAAAATCGCCAAACTGCAAGCGATCTCGGCGTTTCCACAGGGAAATACCGCGATTTTTCGGCCCGATCAGCCCGCCGATGCGTCGCGCAGTTCGCGTCGCAGGATCTTGCCGACGTTGGTCTTCGGCAGCTCCTTGCGGAACTCCACGATGCGCGGCTGCTTGTAGCCGGTGAGATTCTCGCGGGCGTGGGCCTTGACCTGGTCGGCGGTGAGGCTCTGGTCCTTCTTGACGATGACTACCTTGACAACTTCACCCGATTTGTCGTCGGGGACGCCGACGGCCGCGACCTCCAGCACGCCCGGCATCATCGCGATCACGTCCTCGACCTCGTTGGGATACACGTTGAATCCGGAGACCAGGATCATGTCCTTCTTGCGGTCGACGATGTAGAAGAAACCGTGCTCGTCCATCTTCGCCATGTCGCCGGTATGCAGCCACCCGTCGGCGTCGATGGCGCGAGCCGTCTCTTCCGCGCGCTGCCAGTAGCCCTTCATCACCTGCGGACCCTTGATGCACAGTTCGCCGACCTCGTCCACCGGCAGCATGTTGCCGGCCTCGTCCTTGACGCAGGCATCGGTCGAGGGGATCGGCAGGCCGATCGCGCCGTTGTAATCGGCCAGGTCCATCGGGTTGATGCAGGCCGCCGGCGAGGTCTCGGTCAATCCGTAAGCCTCGATCAGCGGTACTCCGGTGACCTTCTTCCAGCGTTCGGCGACGGCGCGCTGCACGGCCATGCCGCCGCCGAGGGTGAGCTTGAGATGGGAAAAATCCACCTCGTCGAAGCCGGGCGTATTGAGCAGCCCGTTGAAGAGGGTGTTGACGCCGGTAATTGCGGAGAACCGGACCCCCTTGAGCTCCTTGACGAAGCCCGGCATGTCGCGCGGGTTGGTGATCAGATGGTTGAGACCGCCGATCTTCATGAAGACCAGCCCGTTCGCGGTCAATGCGAAGATGTGATACAGCGGCAGCGCGGTGATGATCACCTCGCGCCCCGGCTCGAGTCCGGTGCCGATCCACGCCGCGGCCTGTTGCATGTTGGCCACCATGTTGCGGTGGGTCAGCATCGCACCCTTCGCGACCCCGGTGGTGCCGCCGGTGTACTGAAGGAAGGCGATGTCGTCTGGATCGATGTCGACCTCGACCAGCGCATGGGCACTGCCTGCCTTGAGCGCGTCGCGGAATCGGACCGCGCCGCGAATGCTGAAGTCCGGGACCATCTTCTTGACGAACTTGAGCACGAAATTGACGATCGCACCCTTCGGAAACCCCAGCATGTCGCCCAGCCCGGTGGTCAGGACCTGCCGCACCTGGGTGTCGGGCAGCGCCTTCTGCACGGTGTCGCCGAAGTTGTCGAGCACCAGGATGACGCTGGCGCCGGAATCGACCAGCTGGTGCTTGAGTTCGCGCACGGTGTACATCGGGTTGACGTTCACCACCGTCAGGCCCGCGCGCAGCACGCCGAAGGTGGCGATCGGGTACTGCAGGCAGTTGGGCATCATGATCGCCACCCGGTCGCCCTTCTTGAGCTTCAGGTCGCCCAGCAGATAGGCGGCGAACTGCCGGCTGAGTTCATCGACCTCGCCGTAGGTGAGGGTCCGCCCCAGGTTGGAGAACGCCGGGCGATCGCGGAAGCTGTCGATCGCGCCCTGCAGTACCGCCGGGATCGAGCGGAACTGGTCGACATCGATCTGTTCGGGAACTCCTGCCTGGTAGTGCTGCAGCCACGGACGTTCGATGGTCATGCGTTCCCCTCCCTGATGGCCAGCGGCGCTCTGGGGGCGCCGTCGTGCGTTGTCTCCGGATTGGAGCATAGGCTCTAGAGGCTGGCAAGGCGGCTGCGCCGGACCCTGCCAGGCGCTAGGCTGGGCGCGCAAACCGAACGGAGCGGACGATGCAGGCGGAAGCGCGAAGCAGCGATGGGGGAGGCGGTTCTGGGCCTCCGGAGGCGGTGGCGTCCGGGCGCGCGGGGACTGTCCGGCCCGCTCGCGCCCTCCATGCCCCGATATCGGCCACGCTGTGGACAGGGCTGCACCGGTGGATCTGCGCGCTGGCCGTGCTGGGGGCGCTGGCGGCTTGCGCGCGGCCGGCGCCCGAGCAGGCGCTGCGCGAGGCGGTGGAGGGGGTCGGCGCCGCGATCGAGGCGCGGGATGCCGGCGCGCTGGAGCGCTGGCTGGCCGAGGATTTCATCGGCCCGGACGCGATGGACCGCGACCAGGCACGCCGCGCGGCCACGCTCTACATGATGCGGTACCAGTCGGTGGGGGCGACCCTGGGGCCGCTGGATGTGGAGCTGCAGGGCGAGGATCGCGGCACCGTCCGGTTCACGGTGGCGCTTTCGGGCGGTACTGGCCGCCTGCTTCCGGATTCGACACGGTTGTACCAGGTGGAAACCGGCTGGCGCGCGCGCGACGGCGACTGGCGCATGACCAGCGCGAACTGGTCGCCTCTGGTCCGTTGACGCGCCGGCGGCGCTGCCGCCGGCCGGACCCCCGCCTCTGGGCAGGCCGCCGGTCAGGCGTCCTTGGCGGCGAGCTGGCGCAGCACGTAGTGGAGCAGGCCGCCGTGGCGGAAGTACTCCACCTCCTTCGGCGTCAACAGCAGCACGTGGGCCTCGAAGCGGGTCTCCGCGCCATCGGCCTTGCGTGCGACGATCGTGGCCGTCTTCGCGTTGCCGTCGTCGAGCCCGACGATGTCGATGGTCTCCGAACCGTCCAGGCCGTGGCCCTTGGCGCTCTCACCCTCGCGGAACTGAAGCGGCAGCACCCCCATGCCCACCAGGTTGGAGCGGTGGATGCGCTCGAAGCTCTCGGCCACCACCGCCTTGACGCCCAGCAGGTTGGTGCCCTTGGCCGCCCAGTCGCGCGACGAGCCGGTGCCGTATTCCTTGCCGGCAAATACCACCAGCGGAACGCCGTCGGCCTTGTAGCGCATCGCCGCGTCGTAGATCGGCATCTTCTCCGGCGGCTCGCTGCCGAAGTACAGGGTGTTGCCGCCTTCCTCTCCGCCGAAGAACAGGTTCTTGATTCGGATGTTGGCGAAGGTGCCGCGGACCATCACGTCGTCGTTGCCCCGGCGCGAACCGTAGCTGTTGAAATCGGCCGGCTGCACGCCGCGCTCCTGCAGGAAGCGCCCCGCCGGCGAGTCCTTCTTGATGTTTCCCGCGGGCGAGATGTGGTCGGTGGTGATCGAATCGCCGAACAGACCCATCACCCGCGCGCCCTGGATGTCGGAGATGCTGCCGACATCCATGGTCATGCCGTCGAAGTAGGGTGGGTTCTTGATGTAGGTCGACGACGCATCCCATGCGTACAGGTCGCCGTCGGGCGAGGCGATGGCGTTCCAGCGGCTGTCGCCCTTGAACACGTCGGCGTAGTTCTGGGCGAACAGCTCCGGGCCCACCGTCGCGGCGATGGTGTCGCCGATCTCCTTGTTGCTGGGCCAGATGTCGCGCAGGAACACCGGCTTGCCGTCGGCGTCCTGGCCGAGCGGCTCGCGGGTCAGGTCGATGTCCACGGTGCCGGCGATCGCGTAGGCGACCACCAGCGGCGGCGAGGCGAGATAGTTCATCTTCACCTCGGCGTGGATCCGTCCCTCGAAATTGCGGTTGCCCGACAACACCGACGCCACCGCCAGGTCGTTCTGGGCGATGCCCTTGGACACCGCCTCGGGCAGCGGCCCGGAATTGCCGATGCAGGTGGTGCAGCCGTAGCCGACCACGAAGAATCCGAGCTTCTCGAGGTCGTCGAGTACCCCGGCCTTCTTCAGGTAGTCGGTGACCACCAGCGAGCCCGGCCCGAGCGAGGTCTTGACCCACGGCGCCGCCTTCAGGCCACGCGCCACCGCGTTGCGGGCGAGCAGGCCGGCGCCCAGCATCACCGCCGGATTGGAGGTGTTGGTGCACGAGGTGATCGCGGCGATCACCACCGAGCCGTCGGTCAGCTCGTGCTCGGAATCGTCGATCGTGATCTTCGAAACCGGCCTGGCCGCCAGGTGCTCGGCCTGCGGCTGGCCGCCGCCTTCCTTCTCGAAGCGCTCGACCTGCTCGGCCACCGCGCCGTTGCGGTTGGCCACCAGCGGACCGACGTTGTCGTGGAAGTTCTGCTTGACCTCCTCCAGCAGCACCCGGTCCTGCGGGCGCTTCGGCCCGGCCAGCGAGGGACGCACCTGGCCGAGGTCGAGCTCGAGCGTGGCGGAGTAGGTGGCCTCCGGCAGGCCCGGCTCGTGCCAGAGGCCCTGCGCACGCGCGTAGGCCTCGACCAGCGCGATCTGCTCCTCGCTGCGCCCCGACAGGCGCAGGTAGGTCAGCGCTTCGGCGTCGATCGGGAAGATGCCGCAGGTGGCGCCGTATTCCGGGGCCATGTTGCCGATGGTGGCGCGATCCGCCAGCGGCAGGTGGGCCAGGCCGTCGCCGTAGAACTCGACGAACTTGCCGACCACGCCGTGCGCGCGCAGCTGCTGGGTGACGGTGAGTACCAGGTCGGTGGCGGTGGCGCCCTCGGGCAGGCGCCCGGTGAGCTTGAAGCCGACCACCTGCGGGATCAGCATCGACGAAGGCTGGCCGAGCATCGCCGCCTCGGCCTCGATGCCGCCCACGCCCCAACCGAGCACGCCGATGCCGTTGATCATGGTGGTGTGCGAATCGGTGCCGAACACGGTGTCGGGGAAGGCCCAGGCCTCGCCGTCCAGCTCGCGCTCCATCACCACCCGCGCCAGGTTCTCCAGGTTC
Organism: Luteimonas endophytica; assembly: GCF_029887875.1. Lineage (GTDB taxonomy): Bacteria > Pseudomonadota > Gammaproteobacteria > Xanthomonadales > Xanthomonadaceae > Luteimonas > Luteimonas endophytica. The sequence goes on along the minus strand of NZ_JARXRM010000008.1, from coordinate 4,253 downwards.
ACCTGGTGGACGATACCGGTGTTGGGCGGCACCACCTTGAAGTTCTCGAACGCCTTCTGGCCCCAGCGCAGGAAGCCGTAGCGCTCCTTGTTGCGCTCGAACTCGATCTTGCCGTTGAGGTCCAGCGCGTCGCGGCGGCCGAACACGTCGACCTGGATCGAGTGGTCGATGACCAGCTCGGACGGGATCTGCGGGTTGATCTGCTCGGGCCGGCCGCCGAGGCGGGTGACGGCGTCGCGCATCGCCGCCAGGTCCACCACGCACGGCACGCCGGTGAAGTCCTGCAGCACCACCCGCGCCGGCATGAAGGCGATCTCGGTGTCGGGAACGGCCCTGGCGTCCCACTTCGCCACCGCCTCGATGTGCGCAGGCGTGACGCTGACCCCGTCCTCGTGGCGCAGCAGGTTCTCCAGCAGGATCTTCATCGAGTAGGGCAGGTGCGCGATGTCGAAACGCTCGCCGAGCTTCGGCAGGCTGGCGTAGGCGTAGGTCCGGCCGTTGACGTTCAACTGGCTGCGCGTGGCGAAGGAATCGCTCATGGGGCGAAGACTCCTGTGGCTGGGTGCGGGGGCGCCGCGGCATTCTCGCCGGGCGCTCGTGACGGCAAAGTATGCCTGATTGAGTATGACAAGGAAAGTATGTAGACTCACGGCATACCCGGACCGTGGCGGAGACCGCCGATGGAAGCGACCGTTGCCGAACGTGGCCAGATCACCCTTCCCAAGGCGGTGCGCGACGCCCTGGGCCTGAGCAAGGGCACCATCCTCAAGGTCGAACTCGACGGTGGCCGCATCATCCTGCGCAAGAGCGTCGACGACGCGATCTCGCGCGCCCGCGGTCGGTTCCGGCTGGACGGTTTCGCCGATACCGACGAGGCCCTGAAGACGATCCGCGGGCGCGCTCCCGGCGACCCGCTCGATCCCTGACCGGCGCCGCCGATGATCGCCATCGACACCCCGGTCCTGGTCGACCTGCTCGCCGACGGGCCCCACGCCGATGCCGCCGAGCTCTGCCTGCGGCAATGCCTGGCCAACGGACCGGTAGCGGTGTGCGACGTGGTGCTGGCAGAGGTCTGCAGCGCGCTCAAGGACGGTGCCGAGGCGCTGTCGGTGCTGGAGGAGATGAGCATCCGCTTCCACCCGCTGGAAGCCAAGTCCGCGCTGCGCGCCGGCGAGATGCAGCGCCGCTACCGCCAGCGCGGCGGAACCCGCACCCGCGCGGTACCGGATTTCCTGATCGGCGCGCACGCGCTGCTGCAGTGCAACGGCCTGATCACCCGCGACGACCGCTTCTTCCGCGACTACTTCAAGGGCCTGAAGCTGATCGTGCCCTCGATCTGAGCCGCGGCCAGGGTCAGGGATTGGCCGGCACCGCCGTCGCCAGCTCCAGCACCCGTGCGGCAATCCGGTCCAGCGGCAGGACCTGCTGCGCGGCGCCGAGCTTCACCGCGCTGCCCGGCATGCCCCAGACCACGCTGCTCGCCTCGTCCTGCACCAGGGTGGCCGCGCCCGCCTCGCGCATCTCCAGCAGACCGCGCGCACCGTCGTCGCCCATGCCGGTCAGGATCACGCCGACGGCGTTGGCGCCGGCGCTGCGCGCCACCGAGCGGAACAACACGTCGACCGCGGGCCGGTGGCGGTTGACAGGCGGCCCGTCCTCCACCCGGCAGCGCCAGCGGGCGCCGTCGCGCACCACGGCCAGATGGCGGTCGCCCGGGGGAAGGTAGACATGGCCCGGCAGGACCGCCTCGCCCTCGATCGCCTGGCGTACCGACATCGCCGAGAGCCGGTCCAGCCGTTCGCAGAACGAGCGGCTGAACCCGGCGGGGATGTGCTGGGTGACCACGATCGCCGGCGCATCGGCGGGCATCTGCTCGAGCACCACCCGGATCGCCTCGGTGCCGCCCGCCGAGGCGCCGATGGCGATCAACCGGTCGGTGACCCGGAAGCGCAGCGCCGCCGGCGCCGGCATCGCCTGGCGTGCGGCCGGGCGCGCGAGCGGCTGCACCCGTGCGCGGGCCGCGCCGCGGACCTTGGCGCGGATCTCCTCGGCGTACCGCTCCAGCCCCTGGGCGATGCCGACGGTCGGCTTGGTCACGAAGTCCACGGCACCGAGAGAAAGCGCCTGCAGGGTGATCGCCGCGCCCGGACCGGTGAGCGAGGAAACCATCACCACCGGGGTCGGCCGCAGCCGCATCAGATTCTCGAGGAACACCAGGCCGTCCATCCGCGGCATTTCGACGTCGAGCGTGATCACGTCCGGATCCAGGCGCTTGATCTTCTCGCGCGCGATCACCGGGTCGTTGGCGGTCCCCACCACCTCGATGTCCGGATCGCCGTCGAGGATCTCGGTGAGCAGCTGGCGGACCACCGCGGAGTCGTCGACGATCAACACCCGGCAGCGTGGACCTGCGCTCATCCGAACAGCTCCACTTCGCCGCAGACCGGCGCGCGCGACAGCCGCGCCCGCACCGCGGACTCGGTAGCGGCCACTTCGGCCTGGTGGGCGTGCGGCAGGCGCTGCACCATCACCTTGCCGGTATGCGGGAAGAACCAGACCTTGCGCGGATGGATCCCCTGCAGGTCGGAGGCTAGCACCGGAATGCGCTCGGCCTGTAGGTACTCGCGCACGAACTCGGCGTTGCGGGTGCCGACCGGATTGTTGACGAAGCCCTGCAGCACGTTGGCTCCACCGAACACCTTCGCCTCCAGGCGCGAGCGGCTGGCGCCGCGCTTGAGCAGCTCGTTGATCAGCAGCTCCATGGCATAGCTGCCGTAGCGCGCCGGCGCGCCGTCGCTGACGGTGCCTTCGGGCAGCATGAAGTGGTTCATCCCGCCGATCCGGAGCACCGGGTCGCGCACGCACGCCGCCACGCACGAGCCCAGCACCGTGACCAGCGCGGTCGGGTCGTCGACCACCAGGTACTGGGTGGGCAGCAGCTTGGCCGCCGGCACCTTGAAGCGCGGGTCGTGATAGCGCATCACGTCGTCGGTGCGCGCCGCCACGCTGCTCATGGGGCGCCCGCCTGGGTGCGGCGATAGAGGGTGCGGCCGCAGGGGGTGATGAGGTCGGCGGCGTGCAGGTAGTTCTCCGAGTGTCCGGTGTAGAGCAGGCCGTCGCGGTCCATGTGCTGGACCAGCCGGCCGAGGATCGCGCGCTGGGTCGGCTTGTCGAAATAGATCATGACGTTGCGGCAGAACAGCGCGGCGACCGGTTCGCCGACGTCGTAGCGCGGCGCCAGCAGGTTGAGCGGGCGGAATTCGATCAGCTTGCGCAGCGCCGGGCGCACCCGGCACAGGCCGCTGCTGGCGCCGGTGCCGCGCTGGAAGTAGCGGCGGCGCAGTTCCGCGTCGAGCGCGGCGACCCGCTCGATGGGATACACCCCCCGGTCGGCGGTGGCCAGCACCTGGGTGTCGATGTCGGTCGCCAGGATCCGGACCGGTGGGGCCAGCGAACCATGGGTCTCGCAGGCGACGATCGCCATCGAGTACGGCTCCTCGCCGGTGGAGGCCGCACAGGTCCACAGGCGCGCCGCCCGGCCCGCGTCGCGCAGCTCCCCGAGCTGGTCGCGGAGGCGTTCGAAGTGATGCGGTTCGCGGAAGAACGAGGTCAGGTTGGTGGTCAGGGCATTGGTGAATGCTTCCCACTCGTCGCCGCCGTCGCGCTCGAGGCGGTCGAGGTAGTCGCGGAAGCTGGAGAGTCCCAGCGCCCGCAACCGTCGCGACAGGCGTCCGTACACCATGTCGCGCTTGGCCGGGACCAGCGCGATGCCGGCCCGGTCGTGGATCAGCTCGCAGACGCGGCGGAAATCGCGATCGGCGAACTCGAATTCACGGTCGTCGGCCGCGGCGCGCGGCAGGGTGGTGGCTGGGGGATGGCTGGACACGATTCGCGCACGCTGCGTCAGGGGGCCGCGGCGGCGGGATTGCCGCCGCGGTGTACGGCCGTGGGACTCCGCGCTAGGCCTCCACGGGCTCGGGGTGCCGCGCGGCCGAGCGGATCCGCGGGGCGCCCGCGCCGGTCCCGGCGCGCGCCGGCGCCGGCGCGCCGTCCTGGATCCGGAACACCGCCACCACTTCCGAGAGCTGCGCGGCCTGTTCCTCCATGGAGTGGGCGGAGGCCGAGGCCTCTTCGACCAGCGCGGCGTTCTGCTGGGTGGTCTCGTCCATGCTCACGATGGTCTGGTTGACCTGCTCGATCCCCGAGGCCTGTTCCTGCGAGGCGGCCGAGATCTCGCCCATGATGTCGGTCAC
>NZ_JARXRM010000007.1 GCF_029887875.1 Luteimonas endophytica | reverse complement strand
GTGACCGACATCATGGGCGAGATCTCGGCCGCCTCGCAGGAACAGGCCTCGGGGATCGAGCAGGTCAACCAGACCATCGTGAGCATGGACGAGACTACCCAGCAGAACGCCGCGCTGGTCGAAGAGGCCTCGGCCTCCGCCCACTCCATGGAGGAACAGGCCGCGCAGCTGGCGCAGGCGATCGCCTCGTTCCGGCTCGATGGCGGCGGCTCCGGCGCAGCGGTAGCCCCGCAGCGCCGCGCTCAGGCCGCCCGGCCCGCCGCACCGACGGGCCCGCGGCCTGCTGCATCGCGGCCGGCGCCCGTCGCCAAGCGCGCGCCAGGCAAGGCCGCACCGGCGCTGGCCGTCGCTGCCGAGGACGACTGGGCCGAGTTCTGAGCAACCGGAACGCGGTGGACGGCACCCCCGGGTGCCGCCCCCCGACCAACCGGGCCTGGCGTCCGCTTCGGGCGCCGGGCCCCTGGGGCGAGGATCCGGGCATCGAACCGGACAGGCTGAATCGCCATCCGAGCCTGGGGTGATCTCAAGGATCCCCTGCCGCAGCCGATAACTGGAGCGTTCGACCGGGCGCGCTGCCGGAAGCGCCCGGGTGAGCTCCGCTGCGGACTTTGCCCCGCGCGGGCCGAACGCGACCGGCATCCATCACCCGGTACTCCCCATGCCCGCTTTCAGACGGTTCTCCCTCGGCGCCAAGCTCGCCACCGTGGTCGCCGCGATCCTGGCCGGTGCGCTGTTGCTGCTGGCGCTGCTCGCCTACCGGCAATCCGCCCAAGGTCTGCAGGCACGGGCCGACGGCGACCTAGCCGCGGCGACGGGGTTGGTGCAGGAATCGGTGGCGATGTACGACGAGGCGCTGGTGACGAGCACCCGGCACATGGCCGGACTTTTCGAGGCGCTGCTGCCGCAAGGCGAGCTGGTGCTGGACCCTTCGCAGGCGGTCGAGCTGGGTCCGACCAGCGCGCCGTCCCTGTCGCTGGGCGAGTCTGCGCTCAATCTCGATTTCACCGCGGTGGACCGGTTCGCCGAGGCCACCGGCGGCGTCGCGACGCTGTTCGCGCGAGACGGCGTGGATTTCGTGCGCATCACCACCTCGTTGCGCGATGCCGCCGGCGAACGCGTCGTCGGCACCCGGCTGGACCACGCCCATCCGGCCTACCGGCTCCTGCAGGAGGGCCAGGCCTACACCGGGCCTGCGCACCTGTTCGGCAACGACTACATGACCCACTACGCGCCGATGCGCGATGCCGCGGGCGCGATCGTCGGGGTGCTCTTCGTCGGTCAGGACGCCACCGACGGCCTCTCGGCGCTGCGCGAACGGGTGCGCAGCTCGGCTACCGCAGGCGGCGGCTCCTTCTACCTCGTCGAACTGGGCGCCGACGGCCAGCCCGGTCAGGTGCTGGTTCACAACCGCCACGAAGGCGCCGCCCTTGCCAGCCTGTTGCCCGCCGACGACATGGCTGCGCTGGGCACGCTGCTTTCCGGAGAGGCGTCCAGCGTCCGGGTCGCGCTCGATGGCGCTGCCCACCAGGTCTCCGCCCTCGCCTACGCGCCGCGTGGCTGGGTGGTGCTCGGTGCGGAGCCGGTGGAGGCGATCGAATCCTCGTTGGCGGCGCTCCTGCGAGGCATCGGCGCGATCTCCCTGCTCGCGCTGGCGCTGGGCGTCGGCCTGATGCTGCTCGCGGTGCGGCGAATGGTCTCGCGCCCGCTCGCCCGCGCCGAACGCGTCGCGCTGGACGTGGCCGAAGGCCGGCTCGAAGGCACGATCGAGATCGGCCCCGCCGACGAGGTGGGCCGCCTGCTCGGCGCGATGCGGCGGATGCGCGACGACCTGCGTAGCCGCCTGGAACGCGATCGCAGGGTCGCCGCTGAGAACCTCCGCGTCCGCACCGCGCTGGACAACGTCACTGCCAACGTCATGATCGCCGACAGCGACCGCCGCATCGTCTTCGTCAACCGGTCGCTGCTGTCGATGCTATCGGGGGTCGAGACCGACCTGCGGCGCGACTTGCCGCATTTCCGCGCGAACGAGCTGATCGGCGGCAGCATCGACCTCTTCCACAGGCACCCCGAACATCAGGCGCGGATTCTCGACGGGCTCCACGGAACCCATCGCGCCCAGATCCGGGTGGGCGGCCGGACCATGCGATTCGTGATCAATCCCGTGGTCGACGACGACGGCGACCGACAGGGCTTCGTGGTCGAATGGGCCGATCGCACCATCGAGGTGGAGATCGAAGAAGAGATCGCAGCGATCGTCGGTGCCGCCGCCACCGGCGACCTGAGCGGGCGCGTGCGGCTGGAGGGCAAGGAAGGGTTCTTCGGCCAGCTGGCCGAGCGGATCAATGCGCTGCTCGGCAACGCTACCGATGGCCTCGGTCACGTCCAGCGGATGCTGCGGGCGTTGGCGGAGGGCGACCTGGGGCATCGCATCGAGGTCGAGCTGAGCGGGGTGTACGGCGAGATGAAGGCCGACGCGAACCGCACCGCCGAGCAGCTGGCCGAGATCGTCGGCCGCATCCGCCAGGCTTCCTCGGCGATCAACACCGCCTCCACCGAGATCGCCTCGGGCAACTCCGACCTGTCGCGCCGCACCGAGCAGCAGGCGGCGAACCTGGAGGAGACCGCCGCCTCGATGGAGGAGCTGACCTCCACCGTCAAGCAGAACGCCGAGCACGCCCGCCAGGCCAACCAGCTGGCCAACGGCGCCGCCTCGGTCGCCTCGCAGGGTGGAGAGATCGTCGGCCAGGTGGTCACCACCATGCGCGACATCGAGCAGTCCTCGCGCCGCATCGCCGACATCATCTCGGTGATCGACGGCATCGCGTTCCAGACCAACATCCTGGCGCTGAACGCCGCGGTCGAGGCCGCGCGTGCCGGCGAACAGGGCCGCGGCTTCGCGGTGGTGGCCTCCGAGGTGCGCTCGCTGGCGCAGCGCTCGGCCGGTGCGGCCAAGGAGATCAAGGGCCTGATCGAGGACTCGGTGGGCAAGGTCGGCGACGGCTCGGCGCTGGTC
>NZ_JARXRM010000006.1 GCF_029887875.1 Luteimonas endophytica | reverse complement strand
GGCAACTCCGACCTGTCGCGCCGCACCGAGCAGCAGGCGGCGAACCTGGAGGAGACCGCCGCCTCGATGGAGGAGCTGACCTCCACCGTCAAGCAGAACGCCGAGCACGCCCGCCAGGCCAACCAGCTGGCCAACGGCGCCGCCTCGGTCGCCTCGCAGGGTGGAGAGATCGTCGGCCAGGTGGTCACCACCATGCGCGACATCGAGCAGTCCTCGCGCCGCATCGCCGACATCATCTCGGTGATCGACGGCATCGCGTTCCAGACCAACATCCTGGCGCTGAACGCCGCGGTCGAGGCCGCGCGTGCCGGCGAACAGGGCCGCGGCTTCGCGGTGGTGGCCTCCGAGGTGCGCTCGCTGGCGCAGCGCTCGGCCGGTGCGGCCAAGGAGATCAAGGGCCTGATCGAGGACTCGGTGGGCAAGGTCGGCGACGGCTCGGCGCTGGTCGACCGGGCCGGTAAGACCATGGAGGAGGTCGTCGCCTCGGTGCAGCGGGTGGCCGGGATCATGGGCGAGATCTCGGCGGCCTCGCAGGAGCAGGCCTCGGGCATCGAACAGGTCGGACGCACCGTGACCCAGATGGACGAGACTACCCAGCAGAACGCCGCGCTGGTCGAGGAAGCCTCGGCCGCGGCGCGGGCGATGGAGGAACAGGCGGGCCAGCTCGCCGAGGCGATCGCGACGTTCCGCCTGGAGGAGCACGCTGCCGCCGCGCCGCGCCCGCGGCCGGCCACGGGCACGGCGAGCCGCCCCGGGCCAGGCCGCGCCCACCAGCCCCAGCCCGCCGCCGCCGTCCGGAAGACAACGCCCAGGGCGGCCGCGGCCGAACCGGACTGGGCCGAATTCTGAGTCGGATCCGGGCGCCGCCCCCGCTTCGACTCAAGAGCCGGGCGCGCCCGCCGATACGGAACCTGAATCGCCGTGCCGGCCAGCGGAAAACAAACATGCAAGGTTGCAGCGAGTCACCCTCCACCGGCGCCGATGCCGGTGTCGACCCAGACGAGCGCTTCGCGCTCAGCGACCCGCTGCGGGTCCGCCAGGTGCTGCAGTCGCTGATCGACGGACGTGCGCTGATCAGCGCCCACGTTCCGGGCAGGAGCCATGCCTTCCCGACCGCGATCATCGAGCTGGGCACCGAAGGCGACTGGCTGCTGCTCGACGGCAGCGCCCAGGGCGCCATCAACCGCAGTCTCCGCGAGGCCCCGCACCTCAGCTGCGCCGGCCAGATCGACCGGGTCGGGGTGCGTTTCCGTCTCTGCGGCCAGCGGCAGATCGAGGTCGACGGCAGGGTCGCGTTCCGCACCCCGCTACCGGACGCCGTGGTCTACCTGCAGCGCCGGGAACTGTTCAGGCTGGAAACGCCCGCCGCCGATCCGCCCTCCTGCCTGATCCGTTGCCGACAGGACGAGGGCGCCGTGCTCGAGGCCGAGTACCGGGTCAGCGACATCTCGGTGGGGGGCATCGCCATCACCGTGCTGGAAGAGGCGATCGAATTCGAGCTTCGCCAGCGCCATCGCGACTGCGAACTGCGCCTGCCGGGCATGGCGCCCACGGCGATCCAGGTCGAGGTCCGCAGCGTGTCGATGCAGACCCAGGCCAACGGGGCGGCGGTCCGGCGCATCGGGATGGCGTTCACCACCCTGCCCCGCGGCGCCGACGTGGCCATCCAGCGCTACATCCTGCAGGTCGAGCGCCAGCGCATCGCCCGGCGCAACGGGCTGCTCTGAGCGCACGCGAATCGCGTGGCGACAGCCCTAAAGTTGCGAAGGTCGCGGCCGATCAAGCAAGCACACCATCCATTCACCCATTGCGGCGGCCCGTTCCGGCCGAGGAGACACGATGAACGAGAACAAGAGCGGTACGCCCGATGCCTTCGCCGGAGAGTTCCTGAGCTTCACCCTCGGCGACGAGCACTACGGCGTGGACATCCTCAAGGTCCAGGAAATCCGCGGCTACGATTCGGTCACGCGGGTGCCGGACGCTCCCGACTACATCAAGGGCGTGATCAACCTGCGCGGAACCATCGTGCCGGTGATCGACCTGCGCCTCAAGCTGCACCTGGCCGAAGCCCGCTACGACAGCTTCACCGTGATGATCGTGCTCAACGTCGAGGAGCGCGTGGTCGGCATCGTCGTCGACGGGGTGTCCGACGTGATTCCGCTCTCCCACGACCAGGTCCGGCCGACGCCGGAGTTCGGGGCGGCGGTGGACACGCGCTTCATCTCCGGCATCGGCACCGTCGACGAGCGGATGCTGATCCTGCTCGACATCGAGACCCTGCTCGACAGCGCGGACCTCGTCGCCGAGGAGCTCGAGGCGGCCGCCTGACCCGCGGCGCCCGGCGCGCGCAACCGAGTGCCACAACCATCGAACGCCGAACCGGATGGACCCGCGGTGCGGGCCATCGCCAACCATCAACCCATGGAGAACCAACCCGATGAAGATCCCTGCGACCCTGCTGCTGGCCACCACCCTCGCGGTCGCCGCTTATGCCGCCCCGGCCGACCTCGCGGCCGAGGAAATGATCCCGGCCGAGCACGCCACCCGCTTCATCGGCAGGACCGGCATGGTCTGCGGCAAGGTGGAGAAGACCCGCTTCGCACAGAACTCCGAAGGCGAACCCACCTTCCTGTACATGGGCGGCGCGTTCCCGCGGCATACCTTTTCCGCCCGCATCCCGGGCAGCCAGCGCGACAGCTTCCGCCCCTCTCCCGAGGAACTCGAGGGGCGCGACGTCTGCGTGATCGGTGCGATCAAGCGCGACAGCAGCCGCGCCGAGATCAGCGTGACCTCGCCTTCCGACATCAAGCTGGCGACCATCAACTGAAACCGGTTCCCATGCTCTTCGCCGGCCCGCCGCGCGGGCCGGCGGCCGAGCGGGACAGCACGAAAAAGGACAGCACGCGCATGAACCGGATCAACAACCTTCGCCTGGCTCCCAGGCTGATGCTCGCCTTCGGCGTGCTGATCGCACTGATGCTGGGCCAGGGGATCGCCGCCTACTCGGGCATGAACTCGCTGCACGGCGAGACCACCCGCCTGGCCGGCCAGACCGTCCGCAGCGTGGCGACGGCGGCCGAGCTGCGCGCCCTGCTCGGCGAGTTCCGCAGCACCTCCTATCGCGGGCTGCTGCGGGCCAGCGAGGCGGTCAAGCAGGACGCGCGCACCCGCGCCGGCGCACTGGAAGCGGAGATCGCGCAGACCTCGGCCGCCTACGCGAAGCTCGGCAACGGCGCGGAGGCCGCCGAGGCGCTGGCGCAGTTCGACGCCGGCTGGGCGGCCGCGCTGGAGTCGTACCGGTCGGTCGAGGAAATGGTCGATCTGGACCTCCCGGAAGACGCCCTGGATACCTTCCTCGGCGAAACCTCCCAGCTCCACAACCAGGCCGCCGCGGCGGCGAACGCGCTGATCGCGATCAGCGACGCCCAGGCCGCCGCCGCCTCGAACGCGGCACAGGGGACCTATCGCGCGGCGATGTCCGTGATCCTGGTGATGCTGGCGGCCGGGATCGCCGGCGGCGTCGCGATCGCATGGCTGTTCGCCAGGGCGCTGGCCGGCTCGGTGCGCGGCGCGGTGGCGGTGGCCAACGACGTCGCCGCCGGCAATCTCGACAGCCGGATCGACAGCGACCGCGCCGACGAGATCGGCGACCTGCTCAAGGCCATGCAGCGGATGCAGCACGACCTGCGCGCGCGTACCGAGCGGGACCAGGCGGTCGCGAGCGAGAACCTGCGCATCCGCACCGCGCTGGAGGCCTCTTCGACGGGGTTGTTCATCACCGACCCGGAACTCAACATCGTCTACACCAACCCGGCGCTTCGCCGCATGCTGGACGGCTATGCCGACGACATCGTGAAGGCGCTGCCGGCGGTCGATCCATCGCAGCCGCTGGTGGGTCAGCCGGTCAGCGTGCTCGAGCATGGGGGCGTGCCCGATGCCGAGTTCATCGCGCGGCTCGAGCGCGACGGCAGCGCCGGCCGCGAGATGCGCTACGGACAGGCCAGCTTCGCCCAGGCCGTCTCGGTGATCCGCAACGAGGCCGGCGAAAGCGTAGGCACCGTGTGCGAGTGGCGCGACCGCACCGGCGAGGCGCGGGTGGAGCAGGAAGTGGCGCGGATCGTCGCGGCGGCCGCGGCGGGCGACATGTCGCAGCGGATCTCCACCGCCGACAAGTCGGGCTTCTTCCTGCAACTGGCCGGACAGCTCAACCAGCTCCTCGACGCCAACGCGGTCAGCCTGGAAGAGGTCTCTCGGCTGCTGGCCGGCCTGGCCGAGGGCGACCTGACGGTCCGCATGGAGGGGGAGTTCCACGGCGTGTTCGCGCGGATGCGCGACGATGCCAACGCCACCGTCGCCCAGCTCACCGGGATCATGTCGCGGATCAAGCGCGCCTCCGCCGCCATCAGCGGCGCGGCCAGCGAAATCAGCGCCGGCAACTCCGACCTGTCGCGCCGCACCGAGCAGCAGGCGGCGAACCTGGAGGAGACCGCCGCCTCGATGGAGGAGCTGACCTCCACCGTCAAGCAGAACGCCGAGCACGCCCGCCAGGCCAACCAGCTGGCCAACGGCGCCGCCTCGGTCGCCTCGCAGGGTGGAGAGATCGTCGGCCAGGTGGTCACCACCATGCGCGACATCGAGCAGTCCTCGCGCCGCATCGCCGACATCATCTCGGTGATCGACGGCATCGCGTTCCAGACCAACATCCTGGCGCTGAACGCCGCGGTCGAGGCCGCGCGTGCCGGCGAACAGGGCCGCGGCTTCGCGGTGGTGGCCTCCGAGGTGCGCTCGCTGGCGCAGCGCTCGGCCGGTGCGGCCAAGGAGATCAAGGGCCTGATCGAGGACTCGGTGGGCAAGGTCGGCGACGGCTCGGCGCTGGTC
>NZ_JARXRM010000005.1 GCF_029887875.1 Luteimonas endophytica | reverse complement strand
CCGGCGCGCTGGTCGCCTCGGTGCGGCTGTGCTCCAGCTTCAGGTAGGTGCCCTTGCCCGCCTGCAGGGTCAGGTCGGCCGCCATCAAGGTGTAGTCCTCGCCGGCGCGGTTCTCGTCCACGTAGGTCAGCCCGACGCCGAGGTGGTCGCCGAACCAGTGCTTGCCGCGCACGCCCATGGCGATCTCGTCCGCGTCGAAGCTCGACGGCACCCACTCGTAGTCCACGATCAGGCGCTGTTCGAAGCCGTCCAGCGGCGTGTCGCGGGTGATCGAGGGCAGGTTCTGGCGGGTGATCTGCGACAGCGGCCGGGTCAGCAGCACGCGCCCCTGCAGCTCGTCGATCTCGTAGTCGGCACCGCGCTGCAGCTCGATGCGCTGCTCCACGCGCCCGGTGGTCAGGTCGCGCACCTCGATCACCACGTGGTCCGAGCCCGGCAGCACGTCGGTGTGGCGCAGGTAGTACAGGCTGCCGCTGGTGCCGATGAACTCGCTGTGGCCCGGTGCGGTCTGCGCCTCGGAAGCGAACACGCGCAGCTCGGTGCTTGCATCGCCCCACGGGTTGGCGGCGCGCGAGCGCCAGTTCAGCGCGGCGCCGTACAGCGAGCGCACGTACTGGCCGTACTCGGTACCGGTGATGCCGGTGTGGAAGTTGCCCCACAGCGCCTCGTTCTTGTCCCAGTCGGCGCGCAGGTAGAAGCGCCCCATGGTGTCGACGTCGCGGTAGGTGGTCGAGTCGTCGCCGTAGGTCGGGTAGTACAGGTCCGGGTCCAGGCGCCGGAACACGTCCTGCGGGTCGGCCTGGGTGAAGCCGTCGAACAGGTCCTCCAGCGGCCGGTCCTGGGTGTCGGCCTGGGCGGTCACCAGGTACTTGCCCTTGAACTTGCCCTTGCCGTAGAACGCCAGGCGCCCGTCGCTGAGGATGTCGTCGTCGCGCCCGGCCAGGGCCAGGTCGCGGCCGGGGCCGCTGGCGCTGTTCTCGTACACGGTGAGGTCGGCCAGG
>NZ_JARXRM010000004.1 GCF_029887875.1 Luteimonas endophytica | reverse complement strand
CGCGACGGCGCAGCAGGCGCAGCCATCGAGAGCTACGGCTACGACGCCACCGGCAACCGCACCAGCTTCACCAATGCCGGCGGCAGCCAGGCCTATAGCTACCCGGCCGACAGCCACCGCCTCGCGGCCGTGGCCGGCGTGGCCCGCAGCTACGACAACGCCGGCAATACCCTGGCCATCGGCATGGCCAGGGAATTCGTCTACAACGCCGCCAATCGCATGAGCCAGGCGAAGCAGGGCGGCGCAGTAGCGATGCACTACGTCTACAACGGCAAGGGCGAGCAGGTGCGCAGGCACCAGGGCGCCAGCGACACGACCACGGTCTTCGACGAGGCGGGCCGCTGGCTCGGCGATTACGACGCTGCGGGTACCCCGCTGCAGCAGGCGGTCTGGCTGGACGACTTCCCGGTCGGCCTGCTGGTCGGCACCTCAGGCGTCAACCGGCTCCACTACGTGCAGCCGGATCACCTGGGAACGCCGCGCGCTGTGATCGATCCGGTGCGCAACGTGGCCGTATGGAACTGGGACTTGGCTAGCGAAGCCTTCGGCAATAGCCCGCCGAATGAGGACTCGGATGGGGACGGCACCAGTTTCGCGTTCGATATGCGCTTCCCAGGGCAGCGTTACGATGCGACGAGCGGCTTGAACTACAACTACTCGCGTGAATATGAAGCCGCGGTAGGGCGATATTCGCAGAGTGATCCTGTAGGGGTAGCCGATGGGCCCTCAACATTTGGGTACGTGAAACAGAACCCGTTTTCTTTGCTGGACACGCACGGAAATTCGGCCCGGCCAGGCCCTGGGTACAGCTTTGGAAATCACAAGGAACTGGCTCGCGCTGAAGCTATTGAAAAAATGCAGAGGTGCAATCTGGGCGATTGCGAGGGACATCAAAACCCCTACGCGATAAGTGAATCCGAGAGATCAATGATAATTAATAAACTAATTAGCGCAGAGATAAAGTTGGATTACAGTGAATCCGCTTGCGGCGCGACTGAGCCAAACATAGACAGCAATTTAATCAAAATTGGTGGAAGGATTCTTTCCGCTGGCTGTTGTCCGATCGCGTCCGTTCTGGCGCATGAAGCTGCCCATCTCGTATTCGGCAGTCCTCTCTACCTAGATCAGCGAATGGTAGACGAAGGCAAGGCTCGATACATTCAACAGGAGTGTTTTGGCTGCAGCACAGCCTACCATTGACATAATTCGGAGCGACTTCTCAATGCGAAACTTAAAGAGTGCGATGCGAAGATGCCTCTCAAGTGTTGCGCTAGCATCTGCCCTGCTCGGGTGCACTGACACTCAAGTCCCGACGAATAGCGCTGCTCCGGTCGCCTCTGGATCGCCGCAAAGAGACTATGGAGATATTGAGAAGTATCAAGGATGTAGGGCGGCTGCGCGACGCCCACTAACTAATCTGGAGAGATGTGAGATTAATGTCCTTTCCAGGGACTGCACGCCTGCGGCAGATTGTTTGGTTACTTGTATAAGTAGTCCCGATGGCTATAAGCGGGGAGGGGGCTGTTCCCATATTTGCTTTAATCCGCCCGCTGCCCATAGATGGGAAGATCGCCCAACGATGAGTTTTGACGAATGCAAGGATCTAGACCCAGACAGTTGACGAGCGTCGAAACCAATCCCAAGTCGGAGCGACTGCCTGGTAGTAGAGAGCTATCATGTTCGCGCTGCGCTACAGCTACACCAAGGGCGGGCACCTCAGCAGCCTGACCTACCCGGACGGGACCGTGGCGGACTACGTGCGCGATGCCCAGGGCAGGGTGACGGAGGTGGGCGTGACCTCACCGGGCGGCGCCCGCGAGGTCCTGCTGACTGGCGCCGACTACTACCCCTTCGGCCCCGCCGCCGGGTGGACGTACGGCAACGGCCGTCGCCTCGATCGGGTGCATGACCTGGACTACCGGCCCACGTCCATCAGCGACCCGGCCGCTGGCGGGCTGGATTTCGGCTACAGCTACGACCCGGTCGGCAATCTCACGGCGCTGCACACCGCCGACCTGGCCGAGCCGCCGCGAGCCAGCTTCGACTACGACCCGCTCGGCCGCCTCACCGCCTTCCGCGACGGCGCAGCAGGCGCAGCCATCGAGAGCTACGGCTACGACGCCACCGGCAA
>NZ_JARXRM010000003.1 GCF_029887875.1 Luteimonas endophytica | reverse complement strand
GTAGCTGTAGCGCAGCGCGAACGTCTGCCCGTTGGTGACCTGGAGCTTGCGCGTCATCTGGCCGAAGCGGTCGTAGCAGTAGCGGGTGCTGCCGCCGCGTCGTACCCCCCTATTCTACCCATATTACCGACAACTATTCAACCTCTGCCAGACGAAATGGTTCTGAAAAATAATGGCACCCAGCCATGTCCTTCAAAGAGACTCGGTACTCCCTGGATTCACTCCGCCCCGGATCACTCACCGGACCAATCATGTCCAAGAAGAATGCCACGCCGCTGCCAGACCCAAGGGTCATCCATTTCTGCGGCGGAAAGAATTCTTCAAGAACAACCGCATCCATCTCCCATGTAACATCAGATATATGCCGACTTTGCAGCTCAATATATTGGCCATGGATTATTGTTGGTAGCAACGTATTATCCAATGGCAATCGAACCTGACTGGAAGATTTATTCGATATAACAAAGGACCCAAATGGATTATCTCTACCCCAAACGCTCAATCGTTGAATTCCTTTATACTCAATGGCAACCTGCCCCTCACATCGGAGGTTATCCGCCCCAAGAGCATAGAGCGCCGGAAATAGTACCAACATCAGTAACGCAAGCTTGCTCATCTTGCCGGTCCCGGAATAACCTGGGTGTGGCGTCCGCTTGCATCCCATCTATTGTGTGAATCAATAGCGGCCTGTCTCGCACCAGCTTGCAGGAATTGCTGCATAGCTTGCCGCGTAGCGGCTTCGCACTCAGCAGAATCAAAGAATCCTTGACCCTTCATTGAATCCTCCAGAGATTGCGCTCCGCTTCTCGCGCTACCGATCCAACTTCTTAAATCACGAACATGATCCAATTCGGCTCGGCGAGAAGCCCGCCTTTCACTCATGCTGTTGTAGCTCTGCCTGAGAAAAACGATCGGGGTAAATGCGACTGAGTACTCATTCAATGAGTAACTACCATTACTACAATCACAGATCGCGGAAATTGACCAGTCAAGAGTGGTTCTAGCAGCGCTGGCCTCAGTAACGGTCGACAAGCCATCTCCTGGAAAGGTGCGTGTCTGGAGACCTGGCGCTAGCGTTGGACTCCAAACAATTGGGTTCGTCGTCCACTGCAGCAAACCATACATGTCAGCCCACACTAAAGGCGAACCGCTTACATAAGTATATGTATTAACTCCCGCCATCAATCCAAGCGGATCGCTTTGAGAATATCGTCCGGTAGTTAATTCATAATCTCTGAAGTAATTATAGCTGAGCCCGCTCGTCGCATCGTACCGCTGCCCCGGAAAACGCATATCGAAAGCGAATGCAGTGGCGTCCCCATCCGGATCCTCGTTCGGCGGACTGTTCCCGAAAGCCTCGCTGGCGAGATCCCAATTCCACACGGCGAGGTTTCGCACCGGATCAATCACCGCCCGTGGCGTGCCGAGGTGGTCGGGCTGCACGTAGTGGAGCCGATTGACGCCTGAGCTGCCGACCAGCAGGCCGACCGGGAAGTCATCCAGCCAGACCGCCTGCTGCAACGGAGTCCCCGCGGCGTCGTAGTCCCCGAGCCAGCGGCCAGCCTCGTCGAACACCGTGGTCGTGTCGCTGGCGCCCAGGTGCCTGCGGACCTGCTCGCCCTTGCCGTTGTAGACGTAGTGCATCGCCACCGCGCCGCCCTGCTTCGCCTGGCTCATGCGATTGGCGGCGTTGTAGACGAACTCCCTGGCCGTGCCGATGGCGAGGGTATTGCCGGCATTGTCGTAGTTGCGGGCCACGCCGGCCACGGCGGCGAG
>NZ_JARXRM010000002.1 GCF_029887875.1 Luteimonas endophytica | reverse complement strand
CCCGGGCCGGGCCCTGGGCAGCCTCGCGAAACCGCCGCGCCGCAGCAGTTGGGGCCGGCGCAGGCGCCTCCTGTCGCCCCGCTCGCGTCGCCGCCTTCCGCCGAGGTGGCAACGGACGCCGCGGGCTGGCCCGACCTGCTCGCCGGGCTGGCGTTGCGCGGTCCGGTCCGGGAGCTGGCCGCGCATACCGCATTCGTCGCTCATGCCGATGGAGTGCTGCGGCTGGCGCTGCCGGCCAGCGACGACCATCTGAAGACGCCGTTGCTGGTCGACCAGTTCGCCCAGGCCCTCGCGGCGAGATTCGGCGCCCCTCCGCAGATCCGTTTCGAGGCGGCGCCGGAGGATGGGGCCGAGACCCTCCACGCGCGCCATGCGCGCCAGCGCGATGCCCGCCAGAATGCCGCCGAGAGCGCGTTCCTGGCCGACCCGGACGTGCAGCGGCTGATGGCGCAGCACGGCGCGCAGCTGGTGCCCGATTCGATCCGTCCGCTGGACGAGCGCCAATAGAACGAAGGGGTGGCGGCCAGTGCGGGCCTGCCGGCATCCCAGCCTTCCCACCGGCCCCGAGGTAGCCCCATGCGTGGAAACATCGCCCAGTTGATGCAGCAGGCGCAGAAGATGCAGGAAAACATGCAGCGCGCCCAGGAGGAGCTGGCCAACATCGAGGTCACCGGCGGCGCCGGCGGCGGCATGGTCAACGTCACCCTGTCCGGCCGCATGGAGTGCCGCAAGGTGCGCATCGATCCGAGCGTGCTTGCCGACCCGGAAATGGCCGAGGACCTCGTCGCGGCCGCGTTCAACGACGCGGTGAACAAGGTCAACGCCGAGTCGCAGGAGCGGATGGCGGCGGCCACGGCGGGCATGGCCATGCCCCCGGGCATGAAGATGCCGTTCTGAACGCCGCGGGTCGGGACGTCGCCCGCGCATGAGCGCCCTGCTCGAGCAGCTGGTCGAGGCCTTCCGGGTGTTGCCCGGGGTCGGCCAGAAGACCGCGCAACGCATGGCCTATCACGTCCTTGAGCGGCAGCGCGAGGGCGGCGCGCGCCTGTCGGCGGCGCTGGCCGAGGCGATCGAGCGGATCGGCCACTGCGAACGCTGCCGCGATTTCAGCGAGTCGCCGATCTGCGCGGTGTGCGCGAGCGCCTCGCGCGACATCCACCAACTGTGCGTGGTGGAGTCGCCTGCCGACCGGCTGGCGATCGAGCAGGCCACCGACTACCGCGGGCTGTACTACGTGCTGCAGGGCCGGCTCAGCCCGCTCGACGGCATCGGCCCGCGCGAGCTCGGCCTGGACCGCCTGGCGGCGCGGCTGGGCGAGGGCGAGGTGCAGGAACTGATCGTCGCCACCAATCCCACGGTCGAGGGCGAGGCCACCGCCCACTACCTGGCGCAGCTGGCGCGCCAGCACGGCGTGCGCCCGAGCCGGCCCGCCCACGGCCTGCCGCTGGGCGGGGAACTCGAGTACGTCGACCGCGGCACCCTGTCGCACGCCTTCGGGAGTCGGAGCGAGGTGCCTTGAAGGCGGGTTCGGTGATTGCTGATTGGTGATTCGCAAGAGCGCCATGCGCCGGTATCGAACGCCATCCGCTATGCTGCAAATCACGCATCGGAATCACGAATCACGGCCACCCATGGACACCATCTTCCACAAGATCATCCGCCGCGAGATCCCGGCCGAGATCGTCTACGAGGACGAGCACCTGGTCGCATTCCGCGACATCGGCCCGCAGGCGCCAGTGCACGTGCTGTTCGTGCCGAAACAGACCATCCCGACCCTGGACGCGGCCGGGCCGGAGCATGCCGAACTGATCGGCCGGCTGGCGCTGGCGGCGGCGGAGTACGCGCGCAGGGAGGGGTTCGCCGAGGCCGGCTACCGCGTGGTCATGAACTGCAACGGGCACGGCGGGCAGACGGTGTACCAGCTGCACCTGCATCTGCTG
The DNA here is from genome assembly GCF_029887875.1 of Luteimonas endophytica. Taxonomy (GTDB): domain Bacteria; phylum Pseudomonadota; class Gammaproteobacteria; order Xanthomonadales; family Xanthomonadaceae; genus Luteimonas; species Luteimonas endophytica. Next base: position 27,676 of record NZ_JARXRM010000002.1, on the reverse strand, counting down.
GCCGGCGCGCAGCTCGGGCATTTCGGCGCCGCCTGAACGGCACCGCCGCGGTCCCGGCCCGCCAGCCGCGCCGTCAGCCGATCACCACCACCACCAGCCGTGGTGCCAGGGATACGGATCCTGGTGCACGATCACCCGCACGTCCTCGCGTTCGGGCCACAGATACACCACGTCCGCGGCCACCCGGGGGAACCGGTAATCGTACTCGCCGATGCGGCGGTTCTCGTAGCCGTCGATGCGGCCGGTGAAGGTGACCTCGCGATCGGCCGCGAACACCGCCGGATCGTAGAAGCCCTCGCGGCAGGCCAGGAAACGCCCGCCGGTGGCCTCGCTGCCGCGGTCCGGACGGCCGCTGGCGTCGAGCCGGGTCGACAGCATGGTGAAGCAGGTCCGCGCGGCCTGCGGTTCGACCTCGATCACGCGTCCGCCCCAACGTACGCTGGCGCCGGTGCGGTCGCCGGCGGCCGCGTCCTCGGGGGTGATCGCCGGGTAGTCGCCGCGCAGCGGGGCCGGCTGGGTGACGCAGCCCGCCAGCAGCGCACCGGCCAGGAGCGCAGCAGCGGAAGCGCGGAACTTCATCGGGACTTCCTTCATCGTGATTTCTCCGGGGCCTGCATGCGATCGGGACGGTGCGCGAGCAGCTCGCGGGCCAGCGCCCGGGCCGAGCCGGCATCGCCACCCCCGGCAGCGTAGCGCCACCGTTCGAAACGTGCGCTGAGCGCCGCCAGCCGGGTCGCGCCGGGTCGGGCGGCCAGCACCCGGGAGACCCAGCGGCCGGCCGGTTCGTGCGGCTCGCGTCCCAGGCCGAGCCGCGCGTAGCGTGTACCCAGGCGACGCCAGGCGCGCAGCACCGGGTCGCGTTCGCGTTCGCCACGCGCCACCAGCCACAGCATCCACGCCAGGGCCGCGCCGCCGAGCGCCGAGAACAGCACGATCAGCTGCGACGGCGAGAGCCGGTCGATGCCCAGCGGCTGCAGCAGGCGCTGCTGGCGGGCGGCGTCGAAGCCCAGCACGAAGTCGTTCCAGCCGCGCCGCATCCAGTCGCCGAAGTCTGTCACCGGGCGCATCCGCACCAGTGAGTCGAACCCGCCCTGCGGCAGGTCGTCGACGGTGTCGTAGATCCGTTCCGGCGCCACCGCCGCGGTGGGGTCCACCCGGACCCAGCCGCGCCCCGCGAGCCACACTTCCGCCCAGGCGTGCGCATCCATCCGCCGCACCACCCAGTAGTCGCCGAAACGGTTGTAGTACCCGCCGACGTAGCCGGTGACGACCCGCGCCGGGATCCCGGCCGCCCGCATCATCACCACGAATGCGGAACTGTAGTGCTCGCAGTAGCCCTGCTGCTGCTCGAACAGGAATTCGTCCACCGCGTGGCGCCCCGCCAGCGGGGTGGCCAGGGTGTAGACGAACTCGCCGCGGATCCACTCGAGCATCCGCCGGACGATGGCCGCGTCGTCGGCGCCCGCCTCCTGGCGCCATTGCCGCGCCAGCGCCACCGCGCGGGGGTTGAAACCCTCGGGCAGGCGCAGTGCCAGGCCGCGGTGCATCGGCGCGAGCTCGGGTTCCAGGGTCCGCGGCGGCGCCGAGCGCATGCGCCAGCGCCGCAGCGAGCTGAGCGGCCGCTCCGCGCTCATGCTGTAGTCGTGCGCCATCCGCACGCCCTCGGGGGCGGCCAGCGGCAGTTCCAGCGCGACCACGTGGCGGCGGTCGGTCGGCTCGGCCTCGACCTCGTATTCCCAGACCGGGGTGCCGTGCGTCGCCTCGGCCGGGGGCAGGCCGTCGAGCCAGTCGGCGCGCGTCCAGCTCCGCCCGTCGTAGTGCACCAGCACCGGCCCGCGCCAGTACATCTGCTCGCGCGGCGGCGCCGCGCCGAGGAACTGCACCCGCAGCGCCGGCGAATCGTCGCCGAGCAGGTCGATCCATTCGCCGGGCGTCATGGTGTCGGACAAGCCTGGGCGCGCCACCGCGCGTTCGGGGACGCCCCACAGCGGCGTGCCGATGCGCGGGAACAGCCAGAATGCCGCCAGCGCCAACGGCAGGCCGACCGCCATCAGCCGGGCCACCGTGGCCAGCCGGCGCCAGGGCCCAGGCGCGGTGGCCGCGGGGGATGCGGATTCCAGTTCCGCGAGCCGCAGCAGCGCCGCGAGCACCAGCGCCGCCCCGCCGAGCCCCAGCAGCAGGGACAGCGGGCCCTGGTCGAGCAGGAACGTGGCGAACGGCGCGAACAGCGCGAATCCCAACAGGCTGCGCCCGTCACGGAGGGTGAACAGCTCGACCGGCTTGAGCGCCAGCATCGCCGCCAGCATCGCGCAGCCGGTATCGCGACCGAATGCGAAACGCGAGGTCGACAGCACCAGGCCGATCAGCGCCAGCGCCAGCAGCAGGCGCAGCCAGCCGGGCACGCGGAAGCGCCACGAGACCGCGGCCACCAGCAGCGCCAGGGTCCCGATTCCGATGCCCGCCCGGCCCGGCAGCTGCAGCAGCAGCGGAACCAGGCAGACCGCGGAGGCGGCCAGGGACCAGGCGCGGCTGCCGGCGTCGAGCGGCGGCGACGGGCGCTCAGCCATGTGCCGGGGTCTCGGGCAGCAGCGCCAACGCGCGCAGGCAGGCGTGGCGGTGCTGGGTGCCGCCGGCCGGGCCGAGCGGCGGCTGCCCCGGCAGCAGCAGGCGATAACGGCGCTGGTCGCGCTCGGCCTCGTCGACCCAGCGCGCCAGGCGCCGGATGCGGTCCTCCCAGGGCAGCGCCCCCAGCTGGCGCCAGTCCAGCACCACGTCCGTCCCCTGCGGCTGCTCGTATTCGCGCACCAGCAGAGTGTCGCGGCGCGCCGAGGGCTTCCAGGCGATGGCCCGGCGGGAGTCTCCGCGGCGCCAGCCGCGCAGGTGGTGGACGTCGTCGCCGGAGGGATGCAGGCGCGCCTGGACGTTGTCGCCGGCGCCCTCGGGCAGCGGTGGCCCATGCGGTTCCGGGGCCGGGTAGACCAGCGCCGGCGCTTCCGGCCAGGCCCAGGCCCAGGCGCGGGCGAGCCCCAGCGGGCGGGTCGTGGAGATCCGGATGCGCTCCAGTTCGTACCAGCCGCGGCGCTCCGTCGGCAGCTCCAGGACCGCCTCGCCGGCGCCCTGCTCGAGCGTTACGGTGGCGGCTGCAGGTCCGGTCTCGACCCGCAGCCCGCGGCGACCGGCTCTGCGCCGACGGCATGCACCGCCAGCGCGCTCAGTTGGAGGTGCGCGCCGATCAGGCTGGCCAGCGCGGTGCCGGCCAGCAGCATGCACAGCAGCAGCGCCGGATTGTTGTTGTAGTTCAGCGCGCCCACGCCCATGGTCGCCAGCAGCACGAAGAAGAACAGGCCGAATCCCGTGGGGAGCACGTAGACGCGGCGGCGGTCGAACACCACCGGCAGCGCTTCGGGCGCGCGCGGCCGCGCCAGCAGCAGCAGCCGGCGTGCGGCGCCGGCCAGTCTCCCGCCGCCGTCCCCGACGGCCGCCGCGCTCACGCCCGCGCCCCCGGGCCGGCGCCCGGCCGCGCCGCGCGGTCAGTCCACCGGGACCGCATGCAGGATCGCCTTGGCCAGTGCTGCGCTGTCGCCCGCCTCCGACTCCGGCACCAGCCGGTGCGCCGCCACCGCCGCGAACAGGGCCTGCACGTCCTCGGGCAGCACGTGGCGACGGCCGAGCAGCAGCGCATAGGCGCGGGCGGCATGGAGCAGGGCGATGCCGGCGCGCGGCGACAGGCCCACGCGCACGCCGCCATGGTGCCGGCTGCGCTCGACCAGCGCCTGCACGTAGTCGACCAGCGCGTCGCTGACATGCACCGCGCGCGCGGCCTGCCGCAGCTGCACCACCTGGGCCGCATCGAGCACCGGCCGCGCCTGTGCGATCAGGCCGCGGCGGTCGCTGCCGGCGAGCAGTGCGCGCTCGGCGTCGCGGCCCGGATAGCCCAGGCTCAGGCGCAGCAGGAAGCGGTCCAGCTGCGAGTCGGGCAGGGGATAGGTGCCGGCCAGATCCAGCGGGTTCTGGGTGGCGATCACGAAGAACGGCTCGGGCAGGCGGTGGGTACTGCCGTCGATGCTGACCTGGTGCTCGGCCATGGCTTCCAGCAGCGCGCTCTGGGTGCGCGGCGGCGCGCGGTTGATCTCGTCGGCCAGCAGCACGTGCGCGAACACCGGGCCGGGATGGAACTCGAACTTGCGGCTCTGCGCGTCGTAGACCGACACCCCCACGATGTCCGACGGCAGCAGGTCGGAGGTGAACTGCACGCGCTGGAAGCCCAGCCCCAGGGTGGCGGCCAGCGAATGCGCCAGCGTGGTCTTGCCCAGCCCCGGCAGGTCCTCGATCAATAGGTGCCCGTCGGACAGCAGCGCGACGAACGCCAGCCGGACTTCCTGCGCCTTGCCCAGGACCAGGGTGTTCACCTGCTGTTGCGCGGCCCTGAGCGCGGCCGCCAGATCGTCGGTTAGCATGTCGGCATGCGCGGGGGATACGGACATCGGCGATCTCCGGCGTAGAAGGGTGGGTCCGGACTGCTGCGCGCGCCACCACGTCCCGGACGCCCAGGCCGGTCCATCGCAACACACACCCGCGAGTGTAACGAGGTCGCATGCGGATGCCGAATGCCATCGACATGCGTGGGGACGACGCACGCGCCCTCCAGGCGCGGCGCGCGTTCCTGTGGCTGTGGGGAGCGGTTTGCCTGGTCAAGCTGGTGCTGGCCGCGCAGCTGCCGCTGTTCGTGGACGAGGCCTTCTACTGGCAGGAGGGGCAGCACCCCGCCTGGGCCTATTCGGATCTTCCTGGGCTGACCGCCTGGCTGATCCGCATCGGGGTGGAAGTCGCCGGCAACACCCACCTCGGGGTGCGGCTGCCGTTCCTGCTGATCGCCGCGGCGCTGCCGTGGCTGATGGTCCGGATCGTGGCGCGGGAGTTCGACGAGCGCAGCGCATGGCTGGCCGGCAGCGCCACGGTGCTGCTGCCGCTGGCCGGCAGCCTCGGCCTGCTGGCACTGCCGGACGTGCCGATGGCCCTGGCCACGTTGTTGTGCATCGACGCCGGCGCGCGGCTGCTGCGCAGGGTCGATTACAACGGCCCGCTGGTGCTGGCGCTGGGGCTGGCCATCGGCGCACTGAGCCACTACCGCTTCATCGCCGTGATCGGCGTGGGCATCGTCGCGCTGCTGCTGCTGCCGGCGGGCCGGCGCGCGCTGCGCGATCCGCGGGTGTGGGTCGCGGTGGCGTTCGGCGCCGCGGCCTGGGTGCCCCTGCTGGCCTGGAACCTGGACAACGCCGAGGCCGGCCTGCGCTTCCAGCTGATCGACCGCCACCCGTGGGCGCTGCATCCCGAGGGGATCCTGTTCCTGCCGCTGCAGGTGCTGCTGGTCTCCCCGCTGTTGTTCGTCGCGCTGCTGTGGGCGGCATGGCGCACCCTGCGCGAAGGCACCGAGGTGCAGCGGCTGTTCGCGCTGCTCGGCGGTCTGGTGGTCGCCGGCTTCTTCGGGCTGGGCTTCTTCGCCGACACCGAGCGGGTGAGTTTCCATTGGCCGCTGCCCGGATACCTGGCGTTGCTGGCGCTGCTGCCGGCGCTGCTCGACGCATGGCCGCGCTGGCTGCGCCGGGCCACCTGGGGGTTGGCGGCGGCCGGGCTCGTCTCGATTCTCGGGTACTACGTCGCGGTCTCGATCCCCGCGGTGCGCGCGCAGAGCGCGGCGCTGAAATGGTACCCGTCCAACTTCGCCGGCTGGGACACGCTGGCGGAGACGGTCGCGGAAGTGCGCGCCGGGATGCCCCCGGAGACCCGGATCGTGGCAGGCAACTTCAAGATCGGCGCGGAACTCGGATTCGCGCTGGAGGATCCGCGGATCGCGGTGCTCGACCATCCGCTCAACCGCGCCCACGGGCGCGCCCCGCAACTGCAGCTCTGGGGCCTGCACACCGCCGGCCGGTCCGACTGGGGCGACGACCCGGTGCTGCTGGTGGTCGGGGCCACCGACGTGCCCTATCGCGACCTGCTCCGGCGCTACCAGGCGCTGTGCGAGCGGGTCGGGCCGCTGCCGCCGCCGCGGGTGCTCAATATCGACCATGGCCGCCAGCGTTTCCTGCTGTTCGCCCTGAGCGGCGCCGCGCAGCGCGATGGGCCGGCCTGCGTGACCCCGGCGCTGGCTTGGATCGACGTGCCGGTTGCGGGCAGCACGGTGCAGGCGCCGTTCGAGGTGTCCGGATGGGCGTTCAAGGACGGCATCGGCCTGTACCGGGTGGAAGTGACGCTCGACGGTGAGGTGGTCGCCGAGGCCGAGTACGGGCTGCCGGCACCGGGCGTGGCCGGGTTCTGGGGCGGTTCGACCGATCCTTCGCATCCCGATGTCGGCTTTCGCGCCACGCTGGGCGCCGATGCGCCGCTGCCACCGGGCCGCCACTGGCTGGGCCTGCGCCTGCATGGCCGCGACCGCAGCGTCGAGGACTGGAGCGAGCAGCCGCTGGAGATCGAATAGGGCCGATCAGGGAACGGCGAAGCCCGCTTCGCGCAACAGCCGGGCGGTAGCGATCAGCGGCAGGCCGACCAGCGCCGTGGGATCCTCGCTGCGGATCGCCTCGAACAGCGCGATGCCCAGGCCTTCGGCCTTGAAGCTGCCGGCGCAGTCGAACGGCCGTTCGGTGTCGACGTAGCGTTCGATCTCCGCGCCGGTCAGGGCCCGGAATCGCACTTCGGTCACGTCGAGCGCCTCCAGGCAGCGGCCGTCGCCGTGACGCAGCGCCACCGCGGTCAGGAACCGCACCCGCGCCGCGGACATCAGCGCCAGCTGGCCGCACGCGGCCTCGCGACTGCCGGGTTTGCCGATCGGGCGGCCGCCGAGCTCGGCGAGCTGGTCGGAACCGATCGACCAGGTCCCCGGGGCGGCTGCCGCGGCCGCCTTGGCGCGCGCCAGCCGCCGCACCAGCGCGTCCGGGGTCTCGCCGGGGCACGGCGATTCGTCCACCTCCGGCCGCACCACATCGAACGCCAGCCCCAGCCGCTGCAGCAGCGAGCGGCGATAGCGCGACGTGGAGGCGAGGAGCAGCCGCACGGCGCGCGCTCAGTGCAGCGGCGCCCGCGCGCGCTCGATCTGCAGCAGCTGCTGGTCGATGCGCTGGCGCGCGGCGTCGATCGACCGGCGCACCGTCTCCAGCTGTTCCACGCTCGCGCCGGCGCCGTATTGCTGCAGCCACAGGCGCTGGCGCAGCATCTCCTGCATCGCGTCGCGCACCGGGTTCTGCTCGTCGCCGGCCACCGCCTCGATCTCGGCGCGCGCGGCGCGGAGCCGGTCCTCGAGCGCATCGGCGGCGTCGAGCAGTCCGGCGAGCACCTGCTGGCGGCGACCGCTGCGGCGCCGACTGACCAGAAACCAGCAGGCGGTCAGCAGGGCGACCGTCGAGAGCAGGACGATGATCGGCAGCAAGACGCGGCCTCCCAGGAGCGGACGGCCAGTCTGCCGCGCCGCCCGGGGCGGGGCAAATCGCCCCGGTGGACAAGGGCTTGCGGCGCGAGGCGGCCGGCCGGCCGGTTTGACAGCCGCCGGGGCCGCGCCTAACATTCCGCCTCTTATGTCCGTGGAAGTGCCCGAGGTCCTCGACGCGTGGCGCATGGTCGCCGCGGATCGGGTGTTCGAGGGGCGCCTGCCGTTGTCCGGGCTGGCGCGGCTGGACGGGGTGCTGCTCGACGCCACCGGCGAGGCGGCGTACTCGCTCGGGTTCGGCCGCGACGAGTTGCGGGTGCCGTATGCCGAGTTGCGGGTCGAGGCCGAGTTGCCGCTGCTGTGCCAGCGCACCCTGCAGCGGTTCCTGCAGCCGGTGCGGATCGAGCAGCGGTTCGGCCTGATCCGCGACGAGGCGGACGAGGCCGCGCTGCCGCCGGGCTACGAGGCGCTGTTGCTGCCGGAGGACGGCCGCATGCGTCCGGCGGAACTGGTCGAGGACGAGCTGATCCTCGCCGTGCCGCTGGTGCCGGTGGCACCGGGCTCGGAAACGGTCGAGCGCGAGTGGCCGGCGCCGGCGGAAGAGGAAGCGCGTGCCAATCCGTTCGCGGCGTTGGCGGCATTGAAGAAACACTGAACATCACGAATCTGTTGCTGGAGTTTTTCCCATGGCTGTGCAGAAATCCCGCGTTTCCCCCTCCCGCCGTGGCCAGCGCCGCGCCCACGACAAGCTGTCGGCCAAGCAGCTGTCGACCGATCCGACCACCGGCGAGATCCACGTCCGGCATCACGTCACCGCCGACGGCTACTACCGCGGCAAGCAGGTGATCCAGGTCCGCTCGAAGATCGCCGAAGAAGACTGATCGCCCTGCACGCCGGCCGCTGCGGCGGTCCGGCGCGCCCACTGGCGCCGCGGCCGCGGCCCGGTCCCTTCGCAACCGCCCGCGCCTCAGGCGCCGGGCATTCCGGCCGAGGACACCCTCCCAGATGAGCGAATCGGGTTCGACTCCGCGCGTCTATTCGCGCATCGCCGGTACCGGCAGCTACCTGCCAGCCAAGGTGCTGACCAACGACGACCTGTCCAAGATCGTCGATACCAGCGACGAGTGGATCGCCGCGCGCACCGGTATCCGCCAGCGCCACATCGCCGCCGACGGCGAGACCACCGGCGACCTCGCGTACCACGCCGCGGTGCGCGCGCTGCAGTCCGCCGGGGTCGAGGCCGACGAACTCGACCTGATCGTGCTCGGTACCACCACGCCGGACCTGATCTTCCCGTCCACCGCGTGCCTGCTGCAGCACCGGCTCGGCGCCAACGGCTGCGGCGCGTTCGACGTCAACGCCGCCTGTTCGGGCTTCCTGTACGCGCTGTCGGTGGCGGACAAGTTCATCCGCAGCGGCGATGCCAGGACCGTGCTGGTGGTGGGCTCGGAAACCCTGACCCGCATGGTCGACTGGACCGAGCGCACCACCTGCGTGCTGTTCGGCGACGGCGCCGGGGCGGTGGTCCTCAAGGCCGACACCGAGACCGGCATCCTCAGCACCCACCTGCACGCCGACGGCGGCAAGAAGGAGCTGCTGTGGAATCCGGTCGGGGTCTCGGTCGGCTTCAGGGAGGACGAGAAGAACGCCGGGGTGCGCATCCGCATGGCCGGCAGCGACGTGTTCAAGTACGCGGTCAAGGCGCTCGACTCGGTGGTCGAGGAGACGCTGGCGGCCAATGGCCTGGACCGCCACGATCTCGACTGGCTGATCCCGCACCAGGCCAATCTGCGCATCATCGAAGCCACCGCCAAGCGCCTGGACATGCCCATGGAGCGGGTGATCGTGACCGTCGATCGCCACGGCAACACCTCGTCCGGCTCGGTGCCGCTGGCGCTCGACGAGGCGGTCCGCTCCGGCAAGGTGCAGCGCGGCCAGCTGGTGCTGCTGGAGGCGTTCGGGGGCGGTTTCACCTGGGGCTCGGCGCTGCTTCGCTACTGAGCGTTTGCGCGCGCCGTTCCGCCGTCGGTTCCGGCGTGCGACATACGCCGTGGTACAGACAGCCCGACGCCGGGCCACGTATCATCGTGCGCTCGCTTTCCCCCGGATGCATGCGTGACCGATCCCCAGCTTTCCTTCGTGTTCCCCGGCCAGGGCTCCCAGGCCGCCGGCATGCTGGCCGATCTCGCCGAACGCCACCCTTCGATCCGCGCTGATTTCGCCGAGGCCTCGGAGGGTGCCGGCGTGGACCTGTGGGAGCTCGCACGGCCCGACGCCGGCGACCGGCTCGATGTCACCGAGTTCACCCAGCCCGCCCTGCTCGCGGCCGGGGTCGCACTGTGGCGGCTGTGGCGCGCGCAGGGCGGCGCGGCCCCGGCGGTACTTGCCGGGCACAGCCTGGGCGAGTACAGCGCCCTGGTCGCGGCCGGGGCGCTTTCGCTGACCGATGCCGCGCGGCTGGTGCGCCTGCGCGGGCAGCTGATGCAGGCGGCGGCGCCGGCCGGCACCGGTGCCATGGCGGCGGTGCTGGGCGCCGAGGAAGCGCTGGTGGCGGAAGTCTGCGCGGCGGCCTCCGGCGACGAGGTGGTGGTTCCGGCCAACTTCAACTCGCCGGGACAGATCGTCATCGGCGGCCACGCCGGGGCGGTGGACCGCGCGCTGGGCATGCTCTCGGAGCGCGGGGTGCGCAAGACGGTCAAGCTGGCGGTGAGCGTGCCCTCGCACACCCCGCTGATGCGCGATGCCGCCAATCGGCTGTCCGAAGCGATGGCCGGGCTGGAATGGAGCGAGCCGGCGCTGCCGGTTGTACAGAACGTCGACGCCGAGGTGCATCAGGGCGTGCAGGCGATTCGCGACGCACTGGTGCGCCAGCTCTACCTGCCGGTGCAGTGGACGGCCTGCGTGCAGGCCGTCGCGGCCCGCGGCGCCACCCGCGTCGCCGAATGCGGCCCCGGCAAGGTGCTCGCCGGGCTGGTGAAGCGCATCGACAGGTCGCTCGACGCGCGGCCGCTGGGCACGGTGGCCGAGTTCGAGGCCGCGCTGGCGGCATGGGCGTCCTGACCGATCGCGTGCCGGCGCGCACGCGGACTTCCATCGACGGCGGCATTCCCCGGACCGACGGGGGCGCTGCCTCAGCAGCACGGAGCAAGCCATGACGCAGACACTGCAAGGCGAGATCGCCCTGGTCACCGGCGCCAGCCGCGGCATCGGCGCCGCCATCGCCGACGAACTGGCCGCGCAGGGCGCCACCGTGGTCGGCACCGCCACCACCGAGGCCGGCGCGCGCGCCATCGGCGAACGCCTGGCCGGGAGCGGCGGTCTCGGCCGGGTGCTGGACGTCACCGACGGCGCCGCGGTCGAGACGCTGATCGAGACGGTCGGCAAGGACCTCGGCGCGATCGGCATCCTGGTCAACAACGCCGGCATCACCCGCGACAACCTGCTGATGCGGATGAAGGAGGAGGACTGGCAGGCGATCATCGACACCAACCTCAGCAGCGTCTACCGCACCTGCAAGGCGGCGATGCGCGGGATGATGAAGGCGCGCAAGGGCCGGATCGTCAACATCGCCTCGGTGATCGGCGTGACCGGCAATGCCGGGCAGGCCAACTACGCCGCTGCCAAGGCCGGCATCATCGGTTTCAGCAAGTCGCTGGCGCGGGAGATCGGCTCGCGCGGGGTCACCGTCAACGTGGTCGCGCCCGGCTTCGTCGCCACCGACATGACCCGCGACCTGCCCGAGGACGCCAAGCAGGCCATGCTCGGGCAGATCGCGCTGGGCCGGCTCGGCGAACCGGCGGACATCGCCCGCGCGGTGGCCTTCCTCGCCGGTCCCGCCGCCGCCTACATCACCGGCGAGACCCTGCACGTCAACGGCGGCATGTACATGCCGTAGCGCAATTCCAGGGCCGCAAGCCCTTGAACCAAAACGGGGTTTGGCGTCCATCGCCGAGCGCCCGCCTTTCCCTTAAACTAGTCGGCCGTCAGGGCCTTCCCCGGAGCGAAACCCGTATGAGCAGCATCGAAGAACGCGTCAAGAAAATCGTCATCGAGCAACTGGGCGTCAAGGAAGAGGAGGTCAGCCCCAGCGCTTCCTTCGTCGACGACCTCGGTGCGGACTCGCTCGATACCGTCGAGCTGGTGATGGCGCTCGAGGAGGAGTTCGAGTGCGAGATCCCCGACGAGGAAGCCGAGAAGATCACCTCGGTGCAGCAGGCCATCGACTACATCAAGGCCCACGTCAAATCGTAATGGCGTCCGGCGACGATGGTGGGCGCCGCGACGGCGCTGCCATCGTTCCGGCTGCGCGCCCGCCGCTCGCGGCGGACGCGCGGTGGCGACAGACCCCGGGGCCGCGCACGCGGCCTCGTGCGTTTCCGGCGCGGCGCCTGGCGTGCGGCGCGCAACGAACCGAATGAGGAGTGTTCCATGTCCAAGCGACGCGTGGTCATCACCGGTCTGGGCATCCTGTCGCCGCTCGGCAACGACCTGGCCTCGAGCTGGGACGGGATCGTCAACGGCCGTTCCGGCATCGGGCCGATCACCCATTTCGACGCGTCGGGCTTCGCTACCCGCATCGCCGGCGAGGTCAGGGGGTTCGACCCAGGCGCGTGGATCGCGCCGAAGGACGTCAAGAAGATGGACCCCTTCGTCCACTACGGCGTCGCCGCCTCGCTGATGGCGATCGCCGATGCCGGACTGGAGATCCGCGAATCCGATGCCGACCGCATCGGCGTGGCGATCGGCGCCGGCATCGGCGGGCTGAAGGGCATCGAGGAAACCACCATCAAGTACCACGAAGGCGGCCCGCGCAAGGTGTCGCCGTTCTACGTGCCCAGCACGATCATCAACATGATCGCGGGCCAGGTTTCGATCATGACCGGCGCCAAGGGGCCGAACATCGCCGCGGTCACCGCCTGCACCACGGCCACTCACAACATCGGCCTGGCGATGCGGATGATCCAGTACGGCGATGCCGATGCGATGATCGCCGGCGGCGCCGAGTACGCCACCACCCCGACCTCGCTCGGCGGGTTCTGCGCGATGAAGGCGCTTTCGACCCGCAACGACGACCCGCAGCGCGCCTCGCGCCCCTGGGATGCCGGCCGCGACGGCTTCGTCATGGGCGATGGCGCCGGCATCCTGGTGCTCGAGGAGTACGAGCGCGCCAGGGCGCGCGGCGCGCGCGTCTACGCCGAGCTCATCGGCTTCGGAATGAGCGGCGATGCCTACCACATGACCGCACCGAGCGAGAATGGCGACGGCGCTGCGCGCTGCATGCGCCACGCCATCGACGATGCCGGCGTGGATGTCGCGCGGATCGGCTACATCAACGCCCACGGCACCTCCACGCCGGCCGGCGACCTGGCCGAGACGATGGCGGTCAAGGCGGCCCTGGGCGGGCACGCCAGCCGCACCGCGGTCAGTTCCACCAAGTCGATGACCGGCCACCTGCTGGGCGCGGCCGGTGGGGTCGAGGCGGTGTTCTCGGCCATGGCCCTGCACACCGGCGTGCTGCCCCCGACCATCAACCTCGACGAACCCTCCGAGGGCTGCGACCTCGACTACGTGCCGCATACCGCGCGCGAGGCGAAGGTGGACGTGGCGCTGTCGAACTCGTTCGGGTTCGGCGGCACCAACGGCACGCTGGTGTTCGCGCGGATCTGAGCGCCATCGGCCGGGGTGCCGCGGCATCCGGCGGCGCCCGGGCCGGCCGCCCCGCCCGCCCGCATCCTTCCTTCCCGCGCTCGAGCGCCGCATGCTGATCACCCGCCCGCTGCCGCCGGAGACCGATCTGCTGGCGGTCCACCGGCGCGCGCCGGCCCGGTATCCGATGCTGCTGCAATCGGTCGCCCACGGGACCGCGCAGGCGCGCTGGGACATGCTGCTGGCGGCGGAAGGGGAGGCGCTTCGGCTCGATCCGGACGGCACCACCCGCGATCATGCCGGGACGGCGGCGGCGGGCGCGTTCCTGGATGCGCTCGACCAGCGCTGGCGCGCGCTGCGGCTGCCCCGGCAGGAACCGCGCTGGCCGTTTCGCGGCGGCTGGGCGCTGTTCCTGGGCTACGAGCTGGCGGCCCAGGTGGAGCCGGTGCTGCGCCTTCCCGCGGCGCCCGGCGCGCTGCCGGTGGCCTGTGCGCTTCGCTGTCCCGCGGCGCTCCTGCGCGACCACGCCACCGGCGAGTGCGTGGCCCTCGCCGAGCCCGGCTGCGACGGCCTGCTCCAGACGCTGGTCGCCGACGCGGCCGCGGCGGGGCGCGACGCACCGCCGCGGCGATGGCGCGCGCCGAGCGACTTGCGCGAGGACGAGCCCGGGGCCTTTCTCGCCGGTGTCGGCCGGATCCGCGATTACCTCGCCGCCGGGGACGTGTTCCAGGTAAACCTGTCGCGGGCCTGGCGGGCGCAGTTCGCTGCACGTCCGGATCCCGCGGCGCTCTACGCACGGCTGCGCCGGATCAGTCCGGCGCCGTTCTCCGGCCTGTTCGCGGGTCCGGGCGCCACCGTGGTCAGCGCATCGCCCGAGCGGCTGGTCTGCACCCGCGGCGAGCTGGTGGAGACGCGGCCGATCGCCGGCACCCGCGCGCGCGTTCCGGGCGACGACGACGCCGAGCGCGTGCGCGAGCTGGCCGGCCACCCCAAGGAGCGCGCCGAGCACGTGATGCTGGTCGATCTGGAGCGCAACGACCTCGGCCGCATCTGCGCGCCCGGCAGCGTCGAGGTCGACGAACTGATGACGGTGGAAAGCTACGCCCAGGTGCACCACATCGTCAGCAACGTGCGCGGGCGCCTGCGCGCCGGGGTGACTCCGGGGGCGGTCGTCGCCGCGGTGTTTCCGGGCGGCACCATCACCGGCTGCCCCAAGGTGCGCTGCATGCAGATCATCGCCGAACTCGAAGGCGCCGGGCGCGGCGCCTACACCGGCGCGATGGGCTGGCTGAACCGCGATGGCGATCTGGACCTGAACATCCTGATCCGCAGCGCCGAGGTCGAGGGGGACACGGTCCGTTTCCGCACCGGCGCCGGCATCGTCGCCGATTCCGATCCGGCCCGCGAGCTCGACGAGACCCGGGCGAAGGCGCGCGGCATGCTGCGGGCGCTGGCGGAATGAGCGCAGCGCCGCTCCCGGCGCGCCTCGGCCGGGCGCCGGGCAGGGTATCCTGATGGGCATGTCATCCCTCCCCAACACCATTCGGAGCCGGCGATGAGCGAGGCGCCGCGCCGCCGCCGCGGCCTCGGGGTGCTGTTCGCGCTGTTCGTGGTCTCGGCGCTGGCGGCCGGGGCGCTGGCGGCCTGGGGATACGCCCGCTACCAGGCATTCGTCGACGGCCCGCTGTCGGGCGTCGAGGCCGGCGACAGCGTCTTCGTCGAGGCGGGCGATTCCTTCCCGCGGGTGCTGGAGAAGCTGCGCCAGGCCGGAATCCGCGACGGCCATGCGCTGGAGTGGCGGCTGCTGGCGCGCCGGCTAGGCGCGGCCGGACGCCTGCAGGTCGGCGAGTACGCCATGGAGCCGGGGATCAGCGCCAGCGAGTTGCTGGTGCGGATGCGCGACGGCAAGGTGATCCACCATCGCTTCACGATCGTGGAAGGCTGGAACATCCGCGAGCTGCGCGCCGCGCTGGCCCGTGCCGAACCGCTGCTGCAGGCGTCGTCGGAGATGGACGACGCGGCACTGATGGAGGCGCTGGACCGCCCCGGCGTACATCCGGAAGGGCGGTTCCTGCCGGAGACCTATCTCTACACCCGCGGCGACAGCGACCTGGACCTGCTGCGGCGGGCCGGCGAGGCGCTCGACCGCGCGCTGGAGGCGGCGTGGGAAGCGCGCGCGCCGGACCTCCCGCTGCAGTCGGCCGAGGAGGCATTGATCCTTGCGTCGATCGTCGAGAAGGAAACCGGCGTCCCGGCCGAGCGCGGGCGGATCGCCGGCGTATTCGTGCGCAGGCTGCGTGCGGGCATGCGCCTGCAGACCGATCCGACGGTGATCTACGGCATCGGCAGCGCCTACGACGGCAACATCCGCCGCCGCGACCTGCTCACCGACACGCCCTACAACACCTACACCCGCGACGGGCTGCCGCCCACGCCGATCGCGATGCCCGGCACCGAGGCGCTGCGCGCCGCCACCAGGCCGGAGCCAGGCGATTCGCTGTATTTCGTCGCCATCGGCGACGGCAGCGGGCGGCACGTTTTCACGCGCACCTATGCCGAGCACAGCGCGGCCGTGCGCGAATACCTGCGCCGCTATCGCGACCGCCACGGCGCCTCGTCGCAATGACCGGCCTGCCGTCGCATCCGCGCTTCGTTTCGCTGGAAGGCGGCGAGGGCGCCGGCAAGACCACCGTGCTGGCGGCGCTGCGCGACGCGCTGCTCGGCTGCGGCGATGAAGTGGTGTGCACCCGCGAGCCCGGCGGCACCCCGCTGGCGGAGAGGATCCGCACGCTGCTGCTCGAGCCGGGGCACGAGCCGCCCGCGGCGGAGACCGAGCTGCTGCTGATGTTCGCCGCGCGCGCCCAGCACGTGCGCGAGACGATCCGGCCGGCGCTGGCGCGCGGGGCCTGGGTGCTCAGCGACCGCTTCACCGATTCGAGCTACGCCTACCAGGGCGGCGGCCGCGGCCTCGATCCCGCATTCATCGCCGTGCTCGAGCGCGATGCGGTGGGCCTGCAGCCGGGCCTGACCCTGCTGCTCGACATCGACGTGCAGGGCGGGCGCGCGCGAACCCGCGGGCGCGACCCGTATCCGGACCGCATCGAGCGCGAGCGCGACGAGTTCTTCGAGCGGGTCCGCGCCGCCTACCGCGCGCGCGCGGCCGCCGAGCCGGCGCGCTTCCGGCTGCTCGACGCCGCGCAGCCGGTGGCGGCGGTGGCCGGCGAGGCGGTGCGGCACCTGCGGCAGTGGCGGGACCGCGCCGAGGAGGCGCGCGCATGAGCGCGTTCGCGCCCTGGCAGCAGCGCGCCTACGACCGGGCCGTGGAGGCGATCGACGGCGGGCGGATGGGGCATGCGCTGCTGTTCTGCGGTCCCGCGCTGCTCGGCAAGCGCGCCGTGGCCGGTCGGCTGGCGCAGCACGTGCTGCGCTGCCATAACGACGCGCGCGCGCGCCAGCTGTTCGCCGCGGGCACCCATCCGGACCATCTCGAGATCGGCTTCATCCCCACCCGCGACGGCAGCCGCATGCGGACCGAGATCGTGATCGAGCAGATTCGCGAACTCTCCGCGAAGCTGACCCTGACGCCGCAGTACGGCGACGCCAGGGTCGCCGTGGTCGATCCGGCGGACGCGATCAACCACGCGGCCTGCAACGCCCTGCTCAAGACCCTCGAGGAGCCGCAGCAGGGCCGTTACCTGTGGCTGGTCGCCGCCAATCCGATGCGCCTGCCGGCGACCATCCGCAGCCGCTGCCAGCGCCTCGAGTTCCGGCTGCCGCCGCGCGCCGAGGCGCTGGACTGGCTGCTTGCCCAGGGGCATGCCCGGGATCTCGCCGAAGAAGCGCTCGACGCGGCCCGCGGCCACCCGGGCCTCGCCGGCGCCTGGCTGCGCGACGGCGGCATGGAGCTTCGCCGCGAGGTGAGCGCCGACCTGGCCGCGCTCGCGCGCGGCGAGCTGGCGCCCCCGGAGGCGGCGCGCCGCTGGACCGCGGACGAGGTCGCGACGGAGCGGCTGCGCCATGCCGCGGACGTGGCCGCCGGGCTGGCGGCCGACTTGACCGACCCCATGCGAACCCGCAGGCTTGCGGCGTGGTTCGACGCCGCCAACCGGACCCGCGAGCTGTTGCGCACCACGGTGCGCGCCGACCTCGCGGTCACGGAGCTGCTGCTGGGCTGGCGTGACGCCGGGGGCCGGCGCGGCGGGCCCGCAACGAGGAGATGAGCATGGGTGCAACCGGAGCGGGCGCGAGGCAGGGCATCCTGTCGCTGACGGTGAAGGACAAGGCGGCGCTCTACAACGCCTACATGCCCTACCTGAAGTACGGCGGCATCTTCGTGCCGACGCCGAAACGCTATTTCATCGGCGACGAGGTCTTCCTGCTGCTGGTACTGCCCGAATCCAACGAGCGCCTGCCGGTGGCCGGCAAGGTGGTGTGGGTCACCCCTCCGGGCGCGCAGGGCAACCGCACCGCCGGCATCGGCGTGCAGTTCGCCGATACCGGCGAAGGCGAAGCCGTCAAGGGCAAGATCGAGACCCTGCTGGCCGGTTCGCTGGCCTCCGAGAAGCCCACCCACACCATGTAGCCGCCGGCCCCGCGCCGGCCCGGATCCTGCGCGCATGCTCCTGATGCGCCTTGGTCGGTGTGCGATGTGCAGTACGAACGGGTTCGTTGGGTTCGCGGGCAGGCCGGCGCGGCGCCCCGGTGCGGGACACGCCGTGAATCCATCCATGGAGGCTCATCGACGCCATCCATGGCGTCGATGGTCCCGCACCGGGACACCGCACCGGCCCCGGATGCGGTGTGGATGCTTTCCGTGAAGCCGCCGCTCCTCGGACTGGCGGCCGGCCTCGTGGGAGCGCCGGCGGTGCCGACGCCGCACCGCCGATGCAGGCGGTCCGCCTGCCGGGCCCCAAGGCGGTCAGGCCGCGCGGTCCGCGGCCTCAGGCCGCAGCGCCGGGTCGTCCCAGCCGGGCCGCGGCGCGAAGCGGTCGCCGTGTGCGGCCTGCAGCGCCTTCAGTCGTTCCAGCAGCGCGGCGGTCCCCGTGTCGCGGATGTACTGGATCGGGCCGCCGCGGAACGGCGCGAAGCCGGTGCCGAAGATCACTCCGGCGTCGAGCAGGTCCGCATCCTCCACCACGCCCTCGTGCAGCGCCGCCACCGCTTCGTTGAGCAGGGCCAGGACCAGCCGGTCCTCGAGGTCCTCCGGTGCCTTGTAGTCCTTCGGCAGCTCCGGCTTCTTCGGCTTGCCGTTTTCCCAGGCGTACAGCCCCTGGCCGTCCTTCTTGCCGCGCTTTCCCTGCTCGGGCGGAGTGGCCAGGGCGGGCGGGATCTGCAGGCCGAGGAACGGCGCCAGTTCCCTGCCGACACCGGAGGCGACATCCAGGCCCACGGTGTCGATCAGCTCGATCGGCCCCATCGGCATGCCGAACTTCACCGCGGCCCGGTCGATGGCCGCGCCAGGCACGCCTTCGGAGTAGGCGGTCGCGGCCTCGAGCATGTACGGGAACAGCAGCCGGTTGACCAGGAATCCCGGGGTGCCGGCGACCGGGACCGGCAGCTTGCCGAGCGCGCGGCAGAACGCGGCCAGCCGCTTCTCCGTCTCCGGCGCCATCGCGTCGTGGCGGACGATCTCGACCAGCGGCATCTGCGCCACCGGATTGAAATAGTGCAGTCCCGCGAACTGGGCGGGACGGCGGATCCCGGCGGCCAGTTCGGCCAGCGGGATCGACGAGGTATTGGTGGTGAGCAGCGCGTCTGACTTCAGCTTCGGCTCCAGTTGCCCGTACAGGCCGCGCTTGGCATCGGCGTCCTCGACGATCGCCTCGATCACCAGGTCGGCCTGCGCGGCGCCTTCGCCGGCGAGGTCGGATTTCAGTCGCGCGGCGACTTCCGGGCGCCTGGCGTCGTCCTTCACCTTCTTCGCGAACAGGTCCTGGGCGCGCGCCAGCGCCTTGTCGATGTATGGCTGCTCCCGGTCCTGCAGGGTCACCTCGAAGCCCTTGTAGGCGGACCAGGCGGCGATGTCGCCGCCCATCACCCCGGCGCCGACCACGTGCAGGCGGCCCACGCCATGCTCCTTGCCGCCAAGACCCTTCAGGCGCTCCTGCAGGAAGAACACCCGGGTGAGGTTGCGCGCGGTCGGGGTGCCGGCCAGTTTCACCACCGAGCGGCGCTCGGCCGCCAGCAGCGCCTGGATGCCGCCGCCGCTGCGGCGCCAGGTCTCGATCATCGCGTACGGCGCCGGATAGTGGTCGCGACGCGCCTTGCGCCCGACCTGCTTCGCCAGCACCGGCGCCAGCAACTGGCGTGCCGGCCAGGTGTTGGTGATCCAACCCAGGAAGCGCTGCTTCGGGGGCCGCTGCGTGCCCTTCAGCGCCAGGGCGGCGGCGGCGTCGACCAGCAGCGCCGGCTCGGCGACCTTGTCGACCAGCCCGATGCCGCGTGCCGCCTTCGCCGACAGCGCGCGCCCGGTCAACATCATGTCGAACGCCGCCGGTGCGCCGACCAGCCGCGGCAGCCGCACGCTGCCGCCCCAGCCCGGGTAGATGCCGAGTTTCACTTCCGGCAGGCCGATCCGGGTGGACGGGTCGGAACTGGCCACGCGGTAGTCGCAGGCCAGCGCGATCTCGGTGCCGCCGCCCATGCAGAAGCCGTGGATCGCGGCCACCGTGGGGCAGGGCAGGTCGGCCAGGCGCTGGAACGCCTGCTGGCCGCGGCGGATCGAATCGCCGATCGTGCCCTTGGCATCGAACTCGCGGAACTCGCGAATGTCGGCACCGGCGATGAAGCCCTTTTCCTTGGCCGAGCGCAGCAGCACCGCCTTCGGCGGGTCCAGTGACAGCCGCTCGAGCAGCGCGTCCAGCTCGATCAGCACGTCCTGGGCGAACGTGTTCACCGACTCGCCGGCGCGGTCGAAAGACAGCACCAGCACGCCGTCCTCGCGCGGTTCGGCCTGCCAGTGGCTGAAGCGCAGTCCGTCGAGGCCTGCAATCATCGGGCACCATCCGTTAGGGTACGGGAAGTCCCTTATGATCCAGAGGTCGTTCGGCCGGCGTCAAATCGGCGCCGCGGCCCCGTCAGCGGCGCGGTCGCGCCGCGGGGCGGCGCCATGGCTTGTGGCAGTGGCGTCGCGGCCCCAGATCCGTCGACCCTGGCGATGGAACTTCCTCCCCCGCAGCAGGTCACACAGCCCAGCCGATGGCCGGGCGACAGGAGCGCCGGCCCAATGGCCGAAAACGATACCCATCAGTTGGACCAGGAACTGGTCAAGCGTGTGCAGCGCGGAGACGGCGCGGCCTTCGACCTGTTGGTGCGCAAGTACCAGCACAGGATCGCGGCGCTGATCGGGCGCTACGTGTCCGACTGGAGCGAATGTCAGGACGTGGCCCAGGAGACCTTCATCCGTGCCTACCGCGCGATCGGAAATTTCCGCGGCGACGCCCAGTTCTACACCTGGCTGCACCGGATCGCCGTGAATACCGCCAAGAATCACCTCGTCGCAGGCAACCGCCGCCCCCCCACCGAGGACATCGACGTGGGAGACGCCGAACAGTTCGATTCCGGCGTGCGCCTGCGCGACACCGATACGCCGGAGCGTGAACTGATGCGCCAGCAGCTGGAACAAACGGTGATGCGTGCGGTCGAAGCCCTGCCCGAGGAGCTGCGCGTGGCGATCACGCTCCGCGAGGTCGACGGGCTCAGCTACGAAGAGATCGCAACGCGCATGGACTGCCCGATCGGAACGGTGCGTTCGCGCATCTTCCGGGCCCGCGAGGCGATCGACCAGGAACTCCAGCCCCTCATGGACCACGAAACCACAGCCGAGCGTGCCATCCGATGATCCAATCCGAAGACAGCGAAGCCCTGCAGATCGGGCCCGATCCCGACAAGCTCTACCTCTATCACCGCCAGCAGCTCTCGGCGATGCTGGACGGCGAGCTGTCGCCGGACCAGGCCCGCTTCATGCTGCGGCGGCTGCAGCACGACGTCGAGCTGGCCAGCTGCTGGGAGCGCTGGCAGATCTGTGGCGACGTGATGCGCGGGCAGCGCAACGCACTGCTGCCTGCGGACTTCGCCGAGGGCGTGGCACGGGCGATCGCCGGCGGCGGGCGCCGGCTCGAGCCGGCCGCGGCGGCGGGCTCGGCGCGACCGCGCCTGTGGCGCTGGGGCGGCGGCGCCGCGCTGGCGGCGTCGGTGGCGATGGCCGCGCTGTTCGTCGGCCGCGGCCAGCTGCAGGCGCCCGCCGCGCTCCCGGCCGCCGAGATGCCCGCGCTCGCCCTCGAAAGCGGCGGGGCGTCCGCACCGGCGCCGGCCAACGTTCCGCAGCCCGCGCCTGCAGACACCCCGGTTCCCGAGATCGCGCTCGCCGCGGCCGGGGCCGCGCTGGCAGTGGCCGAGGCTCCGCGCCGCGGCGAAGAGCGGCGTTCACGCGGCCAGGCCCAGCGCGCGGCAGCCACCCGGGCCCAGCGCCGCGTCGCCCAGGCCCCGCGTGCGGCCGCCGAGCGCACCGCAGTGGCAGCGGTGGCGCGGCCGCCGGCGCTCGCCAGCGCGGCGCCACAGACGGTGGCGCTGGCAGCGGCGGGCTCCGGTGTGGCCGATCCCTTCGTCCCGGCCGCGGCGGTGCCCAGCAGGCCCTGGCCGCGGGCGGTGTTGCCTGGAGCCGCCGGCGCTGGCCTCGCGGTCGGCTATGGCACGACCGGGGCGCAGAGCGCCGCGTTCCACCCGTTCCAGCCGCGGCTGGCGCCGGAGCCGGCCTGGAGCGGTCTGGCCCCGGCCACCGCGATCGACGCCGCCGCGCTGCCGGGCACCGCTGCCGGATGGGCCGAGGCGCCGCCGGATCCGCGCTGAGCGCGGCGCCGCCTGGCCACTGTCGCGCCATGGCGGGCCGCCCCGGATTTCCCTTCAACGACCTGTCGAGGATGGTTCCCCGATGAGAGCACCGTTCACCGCGATCACCCTGATCCTGGTCACCGCCGCCGCCACCGCTTCGGTCGTGGTGCCGGATGTCCCGGCACCGGCCGCCGCGGCGGCCGGCGGCGCCGCACCGGCGGTGGCCGCCCAGGCCACCGCCGCGGAGGCGCGCCGGGTCCCGGCCGAGCCGCTGGTCACCGGCCTGCCCGATTTCACCCGCCTGGTGGAGCAGGTCGGCCCGGCCGTGGTCAACATCGAGGCGACCATCGGCACCCGCGTGGCGCAGCGCGGCAACGGCGGGGTGCCGGACGAGGACATGATGCCGGAGATCTTCCGCCGCTTCTTCGGCCCCGGCTTTCCATTCCCCGGTGGCCCCCAGGGCCCGCAAGGCCCGCAGGCTCCCGGCGGCCCGCGCGGTACCTCGATGGGAACAGGCTTCCTGATTTCCGCCGACGGCTACCTGCTCACCAACCACCACGTGGTCGCCGATGCCGACCAGGTGCGGGTCCGCCTGCACGACCGCCGCGAGTTCGACGCCGAGGTGGTCGGCAGCGACGAGCAGTCGGACGTGGCGTTGCTGAAGATCGACGCCAGCGGCCTGCCGGTGCTGCGCACCGGCGACTCGCGCCAGGTCAAGCCGGGGCAGTGGGCGGTGGCGATCGGTTCGCCGTTCGGGCTCGACCAGTCGGTGACCGCGGGCATCGTCAGCGCGGTAGGCCGCTCCAATCCCTACGCCAACCAGCGCTACGTGCCCTTCATCCAGACCGACGTGGCGATCAACCGCGGCAATTCCGGCGGCCCGCTGCTCAACACCCGGGGCGAGGCGATCGGCATCAACTCGCAGATCTTCAGCAATTCGGGCGGCTACATGGGCGTCAGCTTCGCGATCCCGATCGACATGGCGATGAACGTCGCCGAGCAGATCAAGAGCACCGGCTCGGTGCGGCGCGGCCAGGTCGGGGTGACCGTCGAGGGCGTCGACGCCGAGAAGGCCGCCGGGCTGGGTCTGCCGGACACGCTTGGCGCCCTGGTCAACAACGTCCTGCCCGGCAGCCCGGCGGAGAAGGCGGGCATCGAGGTCGGAGACGTGATCCGCGCCGTGGACGACACCCCGGTCAACCAGTCCAGCGACCTGCCGCCGATCATCGGCAACAAGGCGCCGGGCACCCGGGTGCGGCTGGAGGTGTTCCGCGAGGGCCGTTCCCGCGACATCGAGGTGACCCTCAGCCAGCTCGACGAGGATGCGGTCGCCGCCGCAACGGGCGCACCGGGCGGCGGCCGCGCCCCCGGCGCCGGTTCGACCAACCCGCTCGGCCTGGTGGGACAGGATCTCACCGACGCCCAGCGCCGCCAGCTCGGACTGGACGAGGACGAGGGCGTGCGCATCGCCCGGGTCGAGGGACTGGCCGCGCGCGAGGCCGGGCTCCAGCCCGGCGACGTGGTGCTGCGCGTGGGCCGCACCCCGGTGGCCAGCGCCGCCGCCCTGGACCGGCAGCTACGCGCGGTCACGGCCGGACAGACGGTGATGCTGCTGGTCAACCGCGGCGGCACCAGCCAGTTCATCGCCGTGACCCCGCGCGAGGACGGCGAGGACTAGGGCCGCGCCTCCCGGCGGCCACGGCGCGTTCGCCCCGCGGGCGCCCGGTCCGGGCCTGCCGACGCTGCGGTCACGGGGCCGGCGCCGGCACCCGCTCCATCGCCCCGCTCCATCGCCCCCGCGCCCACCCGGGCGCGGGGCGCGCCTGTGCGATAATCCCGCGCTTTGCCACGCGAACCAGGCCGCAGGGACGGCCCGCCTGACCCCATGAGCGCCGATCCGATGCGGAACATCCGCAACTTCTCCATCATCGCCCACGTCGACCACGGCAAGTCGACCCTGGCCGACCGCATCATCCAGCTGTGCGGGGGGCTGACCGAGCGCGAGATGGAGGCCCAGGTGCTCGACAACAACCCGATCGAGCGCGAGCGGGGGATCACCATCAAGGCGCAGTCGGTGTCGCTGCCGTATACGGCGAAGGACGGCCAGACCTACCAGCTCAATTTCATCGACACCCCCGGCCACGTCGACTTCAGCTACGAGGTCAGCCGCTCGCTGGCCGCCTGCGAGGGCGCGCTGCTGGTGGTGGACGCCGCCCAGGGGGTGGAGGCGCAGTCGGTGGCCAACTGCTACACCGCGGTGGAGCAGGGCCTGGAAGTGGTGCCGGTGCTGAACAAGATCGACCTGCCCACCGCCGACGTCGACAAGGTGAAGGCGGAGATCGAGGCGGTGATCGGCATCGACGCCACCGACGCGATCGCGGTCAGCGCCAAGACCGGGTTGAACGTCGGCGACGTGCTGGAGGCCATCGTCACCCGCATCCCGGCGCCGGTACCGCGCGACACCGACAAGCTGCAGGCGCTGATCATCGATTCCTGGTTCGACAACTACCTGGGGGTGGTCTCGCTGGTGCGGGTGATGCAGGGCGAGATCAGGCCGGGCGGCAAGATCCTGGTGATGTCGACCGGGCGCACCCACCAGGTCGACGGCGTCGGCGTGTTCACGCCGAAGCGCAAGGCCCTGGATGCGCTGCGCGCCGGCGAAGTGGGCTGGATCAACGCCAGTATCAAGGACGTGCACGGCGCGCCGGTCGGCGACACCCTCACGCTGGCCGCCGATCCGGCGCCCAAACCGCTGCCGGGCTTCCAGGAGATGCAGCCGCGGGTGTTCGCCGGGCTGTTCCCGGTCGACGCCGACGACTTCCCGGACCTGCGCGAGGCGCTGGACAAGCTGCGCCTGAACGACGCCGCGCTGCGCTTCGAGCCGGAGAGTTCGGAGGCCATGGGGTTCGGATTCCGCTGCGGGTTCCTCGGCATGCTGCACATGGAGATCGTGCAGGAGCGGCTGGAGCGCGAATACGACCTCAATCTCATCAGCACGGCCCCCACCGTGGTCTACGAGGTGCTGCTGACCGACGGCAGCGTGATGCCGCTGGACAATCCGGCCAGCCTGCCGCCGGTCAACAAGGTGGAGGAGGTGCGCGAGCCGATCATCCGCGCCAATGTCCTCACCCCGCCGGACTACGTGGGCAACGTGATCACCCTGTGCGAGGAGAAGCGCGGGCGCCAGATCGGCATCCAGTACCTGGGCAGCCAGGTGCAGATCAGCTACGAGCTGCCGATGGCCGAGGTGGTGCTGGACTTCTTCGACAAGCTGAAATCGGTCAGCCGCGGCTACGCCTCGCTGGACTACCATTTCGTGCGCTTCGAGGCCGGCCCGTTCGTGCGCGTGGACACCCTGATCAACGGCGACAAGGTCGACGCGCTGTCGATCATCGTCCACCGCAGCCACGCCGACCGCCGCGGGCGCGAACTCACCGAGAAAATGAAAGAGCTGATCCCGCGGCAGCAGTTCGACGTCGCCATCCAGGCCGCGATCGGCTCGCAGATCATCGCCCGCACCACGGTCAAGGCGCTGCGCAAGAACGTGCTTGCCAAGTGCTATGGTGGCGACATCTCCCGCAAGAAGAAGCTGCTGGAGAAGCAGAAGGAAGGCAAGAAGCGGATGAAGCAGGTCGGTCGCGTGGAGATTCCGCAGGAAGCCTTCCTGGCGGTGTTGAGCAGCAGCCGTGATTCGTGATTTCGAGGCGGTGATTCCCGCTCCAGAGGAGCAAGCATGAAGTGGTTCGAAATCGCCCTGGTGGTGCTGACCCTGGCCACCGGGATCATCTGGCTGCTCGACCGGCTGTTCTTCGCCAGGCGCCGCGCCGAGCGCGCCGGGTTGCTGGAGGAGAAGGAGCCGGTGGTGGTCGACTACGCCAAGGCCTTCTTCCCGGTACTGGCGGTGGTGCTGATCCTGCGCAGCTTCGTCGCCGAGCCGTTCCGCATTCCCTCCAGTTCGATGATGCCGACCCTGCTGATCGGCGACTTCATCCTGGTCAACAAGTTCGCCTACGGGCTGCGCCTGCCGATCAGCAACCGCAAGTTCATCGAGATCGGCGCGCCCGAGCGCGGCGACGTGGTGGTGTTCCGGCCTCCACACCAGCCCGACCAGGACTGGATCAAGCGCGTGGTGGGCCTGCCCGGAGACGTGGTCGAGTACCGCGACAATACCGTCTACGTGAACGGCGAGGCCTTCGACTACCGGCCGGTGGGCGACGGCAACTACGTCGGCAAGGGCCGCGGCCGGGAGATGACCGGCGCCCGGTTGCTGGTCGAGGGCATGCCGGACCGCGAGCACCAGGTGCTGGAGATCCCGAACCTGCCCTACACCGACCCCGGCCAGGGCGAGTGGACAGTTCCCGAGGGCCAGTATTTCGTGATGGGCGACAATCGTGATAGAAGCGACGACAGCAGGTTCTGGGGTTCGCTGCCGGAGAGCCAGCTGCGCGGAAAGGCCTTCCTGGTCTGGATGCACTGGGACGGCAGCGCCGGTGGGGTAGGGTTCGACCGGATCGGCGGCAGCATCCGGTAGTATCCGGGCCACGCGCATTCCTTGGGGAGAAGGGCAATGAAACGCACACAGAAGGGCATGACCCTGCTGAGCTTCGTGATCGTGCTGGCGGTGGTGGGGTTCTTCGCCTACGTGGCGATGAAGCTGTTTCCGATGTATTCCGAGTACTACAGCGTGCGTGCGGCGCTGAAGGGGCTGTCCGACGAGGCCGGGATCGCCCAGCAGGATCCGGCCCGGATCCAGGACCTCTTCTTTCGGCGCTTGTACATCAACTACTCGGAGAACGTGAAGAAGGAACACGTCAAGCTCAAGCGCGTCGACGAGGGCTGGCAGATGGACGTGCAGTACGAGGTCCGCAAGCCGCTGGTGGGCAACCTCGACGTGGTGGGCAAGTTCCAGACAACGCAAATGCTCACGCGTGGCGGCGGCGAAGCCAACTGACCCGTTCGGTCATCGCTTCGGTGACCAGGGCCTGCTGGCGCAGGCGCTGACCCACCGCAGCGCGGGGGCGCCGCACAACGAGCGCCTCGAATTCCTCGGCGATGCGCTGCTCGACCTGATCATCGCAGAAGCGCTCTACCAGCGCTGGCCGCGCGCCGACGAGGGCGCGATGACCCGCGCCCGCGCCGAGCTGGTGCGAGAGTCGACCCTGGCGCGCATCGCCCGTGGGCTGGAACTCGGCCCGCGGCTGATGCTCGGCCCCGGGGAAATGAAATCCGGTGGGCACCGGCGCGACTCGATCCTTTCCGACGCGCTGGAGGCGGTGATCGCCGCGATCCACCTCGACGCCGGCTTCGACGCCTGCCGCCAGGCGGTGCTGGCCTGGTTCCGCGCCGATCTGGACGGACTGGAGATCGCCAAGGTGGGCAAGGACGCCAAGACCAGGCTGCAGGAATGGCTGCAGGCCAGGCAGCGGCCGCTGCCGCTGTACGAACTGCTGGGCGAGTCCGGCGACGATCATGCCAAGACCTTCGGGGTGCGCTGCAGCGTGTCCGAACCCCAGGTCTCGGCCGAGGGCGAGGGCGCCTCGCGCCGCGCTGCCGAGCAGCAGGCCGCCGAGGCGGTACTGGCGGCGCTGGACAAGGTCGGCTGAGCGCCGGGCGTGGCTCACGCCCCACGCGGCCAACCAGTGCTCGATCGAGAAGCCGGTGCGTGGGCTTCGGAGCCGGTGCGTGAGCTTCGGAGCCGGCGGCGCCCGGGCCGGGGGAGGCTCCCCGGCGGAGTCGGGCCATCCATGGCCCGATCCGCCGCCGCAGGCCGTCCATGGCCTG